>CAWGKF010000012.1:0-319147 GCA_963823085.1 Terriglobia bacterium
GATCTCTGGATAGGAGAGCGATTATGAAAAGCTTTGACACGCTACCGGGCTAATTGAACACGAGCATCATCTCGTCGATCATTAACTTAGTCTGTCCACAAGGCGGGGGAAGGATGTCGGAATTCCAATGTGAAGGTAGATGCCGCAGGAACTGGCTTGCTGAATGGGAATGGGCAAATCACGTGGCGAGAAGCTCTAACTCCCGTGTCTCGTGCTATCGCGCCCGGTCGACGCGTTGAGCTGGCTTGCAATGGTCGATCTGCGGCCGGGCTCTCAACAACTGTCTGCCAGGAATGGTTCCTGACTAGTAGGTGGAATGTCTGATATGAATGCTGACGGCGTCTTGCATGCGTTTTATCGTGACGCTCCCTATCTTTGAATTGAGCCCGCGATACCGATCTCCGCGCACGTTGCTAGCCGGCAGGCACTGGAGAGCGGCTTGTAAGCGGTTCGAGAAAACTACGGCTCCGGCCTGACCGAGAGAACCACAACGCTATAGTGCTCGATTCGGTCCAGAGTGAACTCGCAGACGCCCCCATCAGAATTAGGCCAGCCAACGAGACTGGGTTGTGTCCGGCGAGAAAACTTTTACCTCCCAGCGGCTCAGGCACAAGTCCTGAACCAGCCCGCTTATGTTCAGCCGGACTTTCACGTTCACTGCCGGAGCCTGATGATCGTAGTTGAGCAAGTGGAGAACCGGGTCTACGTCGGGTTTGCGAGTCAATTGGCCGAGCACGTAATTGCGCGGCTCTAGGCTGAGGCGCGGCCCTCCAGACGCGGCTTCGGCCCGCGCCACAATACCCGGCTCCGCCTTTCCAGCCTTGATGATGACGCCACCACCGGCCGTGAACCTATCCAGGAGGGCATTTTGCTCTGCGCTTAACTTTGGCAAATCAGTTGGCATCACCAGCACCTTGAACTGCTCCAGGGGAACTCCCTTGTCTAGGTGCGCGAGCACTTTGGTCTCGAACAAAACGCTCTGCTTGAGGAATTCGTCGGCCAGAAGGTTCTGCGGCTCCGCGGAGAGCAGCGCGATTCGCGCCATTGGCACAATTTGGTGATACAGACCCCGGTGCTCGGCGAGGAAATGATTGTATTGAGCTATGGCCGTCCAGGCATCTCGCGCCTCTGGCTCGCCGTTGATCAGCGCCGACAGGAATCGTCCTTCGATGTTTTGGAGGTCGCGCGCCGAACGCATAGGCCTCGGCAATGGAAAGCTTCTGCTCCGCCGGGCTCGGGATGCAGCGGCCGCGCGGGCCGCAGTGGTAGAGTCGTTCTCATACATCAGGGGCTGCCAAACCTGTTTCTCGCCGCTCAGAAATTTGATCTTCGCGCGTTATCGACCTGCCATTTACCATCCCACACCCCTGGTGTGTCCTTGCCGTCCTCCTCCCAAATGCTTCGTTGATGTCGTTCATCCCAAAGCGGCCCGGCGGAATATGGATATTGGCATAGACCATGAACTTTGGCCGACCGGTCTCCCGTGCTTTCCGCTCCGCCATCCGTTGGGTGTCATCGAGCAACTGGGCCAGGCCATCTTTGTAACCGATCATGTTGTCCCATACGATCGCGTCCGCTCCCGCATCCATCGCCAACGCCGCCTTCTTCAAGAGATAAGCACGCCAACCCGGATTGCGCGCGTCGGCCAGACGACGATGCCAGGAGATTGCAAATCGGTGATAGTCGGGCCGGCATAGAACATGGGGACGCCGATACATCCACAAGCCGTAATCCTTCGTTTCCCGGTCGTCTTGGTAGGCCTTCTCCGGGAACATGTTTGAAGCCGAGAGGTAAGCCGATACGTGGATGCCGTTCTCATGGCAGCGGGCGATTACCTTTTTCAGGTTCTCGCGGTTTTCGCCCTCCTCCTAAGTGACCAGCCGTTACTCCAGGTGACCCAGATCCAATTGAACTCCGCCTGCTTGAGCAGGCCGAGCATCTTCTCGAAGTCGCGGTCATAGATGTGGCCCAGCACGTCCTTTTCTTCGACGCTGAATTTCTGCCCCACCATGTCCGCTCCGCCTTCCAACTCTCGATTTTTCCGCCATCCAGCCGGATGAAACGAAATTCCCCTGCTCCGCCCACGCGGTACATCCTCCTGTTTGGCCCGGTACAGTTTTGGCGGCGGCTCAAAAGGCTGTGCGGCCGAGAGCAGCAGGGACGCGGCAACCAAACTGATAATTCCGAGCCTCTTTACTATTCGGACACGCTGCATGGTTCTGTTCCCACAAAAAGCTAATGTACAGATGCCGACGTGAAAGCCGTTCTCGATCTTAATAATAAAGGGCGTTCTTTCGATGCAGTCTCGCCTTCTCAGTGGCTGAGCAACACTGTATGTTTCGCATCGCTATACCTGTGTATCCAGAACAAGGGGTAACACTAATCCCATAACCATCCCGGAGTGACGCCAACCACAATGCGTTATTACGCCATCGGTGTTTTACCAATCATCGCGGCAGCACTTCGAGCCGGTGTTTCGCGTCCCAGTTTTGGCCATCTGTGAGTACAAGTACCCGCCGCAAGAACGCCATGACGGGTGGCCTTCCAATCGTTCGCGCCGCTAATGCATCGGCATCGGCTTCCATCTGAAGCACATCCGCTCAGGATATGGTCGTTGCATCCTTGCGCCGCGCTGTCGCTTAATAAGGTGCGCCATCTCGTGCCCCAGAAAGCCTTTGAGCGCGATGGTATCGAAGCGCTCGTACATCGCCTGCCGCCCGACCACGGATCTTCCCTCGTCCGGCTACGGCAGTGCTGCCAGCCATGTACGCCATGTTCCAACTTCCGGGAAAGATATAGATGTGCGGAATTGCCCGACCATATGCCCGCGAAATCTCGGTCAATACGCCGTAGGCCTTGCCCGAGAAAACTTCACGCGCGCCCATGTTACCCAACATCTCGGCTTCGCAGCCGGTTTGCGATTGCATGTTGAACGGTGAAATAGGCCCGGCTGCGCTCACTATTTCTTGCGGGGCAAGAATTGTGCCCAACAGGATGATTCCCGCAAGTATTCTTCCGGCCATTGTGGACAGCACCGACACAACTGCCTTCTCCACACCGGAGCAAGGAACCGCTTCTTTCCGTGCCGCTGCTATCCCCGCCACGCCAAGGGCAAATGTGAAGAGAGCTGGCGATGCTGATGACAAAAGATTTGAGGAACGGGTCGTACCGATCACGTGACCTTTCAAGGGCAGTGCCCACCTCTCGGCAGGTTGTCGCAATTGAGGGCGAACCGGGATATCTGGTTGGGGCTTCGATGGAGTCTAGGTGGAGGCGTCGCTTCCACACGAAGCGAAGGCGTAGCCGAACAGCGTACGGATGTCCTCCGTCCTGCTCTAGCACCGCCAGCGAAGAACGTGCTCAGCTTCATATCTCAGGACTGGTCGAGTACGGCTGCATCATCCAGGTAGCGTGCAACGGCAATCTCCAGATTGAAATGCATTCCTTCACGTCCCAGCAACTGCCCCAGCGGTGATCGTTGTACGATGGCCAAGACTCTGGGAGTCATGCCAATCAGCCACAGTTGAACGCCATGCTGGCTTTGCCTCTTCGCGAGTTGTGCGAACATTTTCACCGCGGTGTACTCCATGTCGAGGACTCCGCTAGCTTCGACGGCAACGACCTTCGGTTGTGCTTCCCTGACCAGCGGCTCAATCTTGTGGGCGATCTGTGCCGCATTCGCAAAGAAAATTGGACCTTCGGGCCTGAGCAGTAAGAGACCAGGAAAGCTCTCGTCGTCGGAGTGTTCCGGCGATTGTGGCCGGAACACGTTGGTTCCTGGCTTGCGGCGCAAGACATACACTGGAGGATCGGCTACCTGGTATGCCAGTGTGGCGAGGGAAACGATGATCGCAACGATGATTCCCTTTAACGTGCCGACGGCCACGACGCCTGCGAAAGCCACGATCGCCCAGGAAAATTCGGTCCGGCGAATGCGAAGAATGTCATGAAACTCAATCGTCCTAATAAGTCTGAAGGAATAAACAATCACCAGCGCCGCCAATGCAGATTGCGGCATCATCGCCACGAGTGGAGCTAGAAAGAATATCGTCACCAGCGTCATTGCCGCAGTGACTAACTCCGCTAATTGCGTGCGAGCTCCCGCGCTGACGTTGACTGCCGTTTGCGTGGTGCCGCCGCCGCCCGGCATTGCACCGAGAAGCGCGCCTCCGATATTGGCGAGTCCTGTGGCAATCAGCTCTGTGTTTGCTCGTGGCGCAGGCTCGCCCTTTCGCGCGAAGGCTCGACCGGCCGCAACCGTTTCCGTGAAACTCATCAAAGCAATCCCAAGTGCCCCGGGCCACAGCACGCTGATCAACGAAAAGTCTGGCATCATTAGCGAAGGGAGTCCTTGCGGTATGTGACCCACCAGTTCGACGCCCCGATGCTGCAAGTGCAACAAGTAGACGCCCGCGATTGCAGCAGCTACAGCCAGCGGCGGTGCTGGTACCTTCGGCAGGAGCCGTTCCATTCCCAGAAGAAACACGATTATCGTCAGCCCAACGGCCAGCGTTGCTAACGACGTTTTCGGAAGATGGTGAACGATTGAGAGAACGTTCTGAACGAACGTCTCTCTCGTGAAGTGGATGCCAAGAATCTTTGGGATCTGGTCCACCACAATGACCAGCCCGATGCCGGCTCTGAAACCGACGAGCACAGGCTCGGAGATAAAGTTCGCCACGATTCCCAGTCGCAGCAGGCGCGCCAGCAAGAGTGCGGCTCCCACCAGCAGCGTCAACGTCGCCGAGGCTCTCAGCAGCGCTGCGGGGTTGCCGTTGGGGACGGCCTGCCCCAACTGAGCGGCGGTCAGGATCGCCAATGTTGTGGTCGTGCTGACGCTGAGCACACGCGAGGTCCCAAGCACCGCGTATATCACCATGGGCACCAGGGCGGTATAGAGGCCTACCTGCACCGGCAGCCCGGCCATCATCGCATATGCCATCGCCATGGGAATGATTACCGCGCCGGTGGTCACACCCGCGACGATATCGGGCCGCAGCCCATCCGCATGGCATGAGACCAGCCACTCCGGTAAGAGACGGAACCACCGATGATTTGACATGCTTGCAGGCCTACCAGACCTGAGGGACGGTTCGATGCGTCAGCTTCGGCTCTACGTACCCTTTCCGCTTTTGCCTTGGGGGAAGCTTCGGAGGCGTATAAGGAATTTCCTCGTACGGGATGCTGCTGAGTATGTGCGCGATGCAATTCAGGCGGGCGCGCTTTTTGTGGTCTGATGGAACGATGAACCAGGGCGACGCTGGCGTATTGGTTGCGGCGAGCATGGCATCCCGGGCGCGTGAGTAGTCGTACCAACGGCTGTGCGATTCCAGGTCCATCGGACTAAGTTTCCAGCGCTTGGAAGGATCTTTAATTCGCGCGAGGAAGCGCTTGTGCTGTTCCTTTTTCGATACTTCGAGCCAATACTTGAGCAGGATGATGCCCTGGCTGACGAGAAAGCCCTCGAAGATGGGACAGTCCCTTAGAAATTCCCTGTGCTCTTCCTCGGTACAAAAGCCCATTACGTACTCAACACCGGCGCGGTTATACCAGCTCCGGTCGAAGATGACGACTTCCCCTCCGGCGGGCAGTTCTTCAATGTAGCGCTGCGCAGGGAGCTGCGTCTTCTGCCTCTCTGTTGGCGACGGGAGGGCGACCACGCGAAAGATGCGCGGGCTAACGCGCTCCATGATGCGCTTGATGATCCCGCCTTTTCCTGCAGCGTCTCGTCCTTCGAAGATGATCACAATGCGGGCGTTGGTGGCCTTGACCCAGTCCTGCAGCTTGACCAGCTCAACTTGTAGCTTGAAGATCTCGGCCTCGTACTCCTTTTTGCCGATCTTCGGTTGGCCGTTGGTGCCGGAGATTTTAGTGTCGCTGTCCAGCGTTGATTTTGATTTCTTGTCTTCCTTGGATTTTTTGTTCATCGTTCTTTCTGGTTCCTCGGTATCGGGGCGCCTTTTTAGAACGCGCCTGTATTCCTACGAGCTGAAGTGCGGCCGCGTCACCAAGCCTTTGTGGCCATACGTCCTAAGAAAGCAATATTTTGGCCACTGTGCACGCCTTCGAGCACAACAACTTAGCCAGAATGACGCTCATTCCCGCGCCCAAATACGGGCGCAGCGGCATCTAGCACGGGCGCGAAAAACATCGATCAGCGACCAACTTGTTGAAGAATGTTGCGCGAATACTATGGGTTACATATCCGAGTCGGATGGACTTCGTGGACTCCGAGGTGGGCGTCTTATAGGATTGCGCTGCCTTTTCAGTTTGGGAGCAGGGCGTTTCAGCTTGAGAGGAACGGTGTTGGCGGGGAGAAAACAATGGAGATTTCGTGCCTGAGGGATGGGCGCAGTCGTGATGGTCGAGAGCCCCAGATTAGTAGACGTTTCGCGTGGAAGACACCGGGGCACAGACTAGGCTGCGTGTTCCTGACACACTGACAGCTAAAAAAATAGCAGCAAAAGGCTTTTGAGCCGTAGCATCAGAATGTGACCTTTCTTGAGGAAAATCTTTTGCTGCGGTCGTGTATGCGTCACAGCCCACCGGTCGCCGCACGAAAAGTTGCAGAGATATCGACCCGCCCCCAAATCCTTCCCATCTTACTGATTGCATGAGGGTTACTCTTCGGGCCGCAGGCCAGCGAGATTTGCTGAGGCTCTATACCCAGGGAGGGAGTACCCGGTGCTGTCATTCTTAAACGTACCTACCTGTCTCACAGGACTGGGGAAGCATACCTTTCGATCGTGGTGAGTGCGCGGTTGTCAATAACACCTGGAACCGGAGAGCTGCCGGAAAGGATTTTGAGCAGGAAGTGTTCCTCGAGGAATTCTCCGGGAAGAACACGATCGGCTGGCAATGGCGGGCACCGTGGCACCTTCTCCCTCGCGTGGTTTCCGAGCCCGAGATTGTCTGTGGGAATAAGCCGTGGGATCCAAAAATCCGTCCTGACGCCGGTTTCCCGTTGCGCGCGGGCACTAAACGCCTGAGTGCCGAGTTCGAGGTTAGCACACACGCACAAGGCGTTTATAACACGGTGTTTTCGTTGTGGGGTGTTTCCGCCATTCCCGCTTCACGGACAAATATCACCCACGAAATCATGATTTGGACGGATCTTTGCCGAATGGCAAAGGACTTTCTTGCAAGATCAAACGATTCCGGGAAAAAATACATACAAAATCTTCCACCTCGCGGCAGGATGCTGGACAACCGCCATGAATCCGAACGCAGCGGATGCAATCCCTCCTGCGAAAGAACGATAGCACGGCGTTGAATTGATTCCCTAGGACGGAAATGGACAGGACACAGAGGGCATCGCGACAGGAGATCGCAGCGCAACGGCCACCAGCACGCGCGGGTATGTTTTTCCAGCGATGACCCTCGGCGCCTGAGAGTCGGGAATGGTTGGGCGAAAATGCGGATGTGAAAAAAGGAGACAATCTTTGCAGACTGTCTCCTTTTGCCATGTGAGCTAGGTTGCGTCCCACGGCGCAGATGCGCGGTGCGCGTCCGCGACTATGGTGGGACGAGCCGGAAAAACTGTTGAGGCAACTCTCCCGGCAAACCTGATTGGGACAACGGTGGGACAAACCCGTTTGATGGCGTCTGTAAGTGATTGAAAATATGGTGGAGCTAGTCGGGATCGAACCGACGACCTCATCGTTGCGAACGATGCGCTCTCCCAGCTGAGCTATAGCCCCGTGCGATTATTTCGGTGTGCCGGATTATTTTATCAGCCTTCCCCCGCCGCACCAACCCTCAAGGCCTTTTTCCGGCTCATGCAGGCTCAGGCTTCGGGCGAGACCGCGATGAATTTTCTTGACGAACTCCGGGGAACTACGTCTAACTAATATCAGAGTTACCCGCCAACTGGGGAGTCGTCACGATGTTCGCGCAACCAAGCCCGGCAACAGGAAGCCGGATACGTCTGATTCGAGTCGGGTCGCTTGCTATGCATGGCGTGCTGCTGGTGTGGTTATTACATGCTCCTGAGCCGCGGCTCCTGAATCCTCAATCCGTCGCTCTCGGCGAGAACGGTACTTCCGTCAGTCGTTTGTACTGGTCGAGCAAATCGCCGGACGACAGCACGCACAGTTCCTCTGATCAGGCAACCCAACGATACAAGCATGAACGTTTTGGACAGAAACTGACTTGGAAAACGCCACCCAAGTTGGCGAAACTGCCGACACCCTCGACACCCCTGGTGCGCACAGAAACAGAGGACGCTGCCAATACGCAAACTCTCTCTGCTCTGGGGCACGGTGCGCAGGCTGGACAGACATACGGAACGCTGACCCAAGGCCAGTTGTACGGCGATGAAGTGCGCCCTGCTCTGCCGGTCTCGACTTCGGACCCTGTGGTCTATCCGTGGCAGTTACCCACGAGTCCGGGCAACGAAGTAATCGAGATAACGATCGACGAGCGTGGGGAGATCACGAGAAAAACAGTGCTCCAAAGCCTGGGCCCCGACATCGATGACAAGTGCCTTGCAGCACTCGAGAATTGGCGTTTTCATCCTGCTACACGCAACGGCGCTCCGATCCCGTCGAAACAGGATGCGATCTTTCCGTTCAAAGCCAGAGGCTAACTCTGAGATGTAGTTACTTCCATCACGCGCACCCCGTAAGGATTTTTCAACCACGCGTCTTCGCTTAGCCTTAGGAATTTCCTCGCTATAATAGAAGCTGTGACCCCACAAGAGGTGCAGCAGATTGCGTCCGCCAGTTTCCCCACGCGCTTTGGGGATTTCCGCATTTACGGCTTTCGTGGAGAGACGGTCGCGAACGGCGACCATCGCATAGAAGAAGCCGTAGCGCTGGTCATGGGAGATGTAAAGTCTGCCGCGCCACTGGTTCGCGTGCATTCGCAATGCCTCACCGGAGACGTCTTTCATTCGCTGCGCTGCGATTGCCGCCAGCAGTTGGAGCTTTCGCTGTCGATGATTGCAGAAGAAGGTTCGGGCATTTTGATCTACGAGCAGCAGGAGGGCCGCGGGAATCGGGTTGATGGCCAAACTGCAGGCGTACGAACTGCAGGATCAAGGGTTAGATACGGTGGAAGCGAATGAGCGGCTGGGATTCAAGGCCGATCACCGCGACTTTACCCTTCCCGCTGAGATTCTGAAGGCGCTTGGAGTCACGCGTGTGCGCTTGCTTTCCAATAATCCTGATAAGGTGGACGCCTTGGAGCGCGCCGGTGTCCGAGTAGTCGAACGCGTTCCTTGCGAAGTAACGCCCAGTCCCCACGCAGAAGAGTATCTAAAGACGAAAAAAGAGAAGCTCGGACACTTGTTCACGTCGAGCTAGCGCACAAGAATTCGCCGAGTCGCGCCTTGCGTGGAACTTGCCCGCGTGCTGTAATCTCGCTCGACAAGCCCAATGTCCACATCCAAAAGAACTTCAAGACTCTCCCCTGCTCTCTGCCTGATTCTAGCGATGCTTGGCGCGAGTTCGATGCTTGTGTACCACCTGGGTTTTTTCATTCCTCGCATGCTTGCAGTCCGATCGCTGAATGGAGGAGGGAATGGTTATTCCTTTGGCGACGACTTTTATCCAGTCTGGTTGACGTCCCGGCAGACTGGGCTCGAGGGGCGCAATCTTTATAGCGCAGAAATGACCCGCGCAATCCAGACAGGACTTTTTGGACGTCCGCTCGATGCTCGCAACCCGAAAGATCCTCCTGAGGATTATCGCCAATTTGCCTATCCGGCTTTCACTGACTTACTGCTTTGGCCCGCGTCGTTAGTGGATTTTCCAGTCCTGCGTGTGATTCTGGCGATATTGCTTCCGGTCCTCACGGTGATCAGCATCAGGTTTTGGATGCTCGCTTTGGAGTGGAAGATCGCCCCGCTCCGCTTCGCCGCAATCGCCCTGCTCATACTTTGTAGCTATGAGTTGCTTGAGGCGTTCTTTGCGGAACAACCCGGAGTTCTTGTCGGTTTCTGCCTGGCCGGTTCCGCTCTGGCAGTTCGCCGGAATCGGCTGCTGCTCGCGGGAATTTTGCTGAGCGTCTGCCTGATCAAACCGCAGGTAACGCTACTTGCAGCCTCGTACCTGATCCTCTGGAGTTTGTCGGATCGCAGACGAGCACGCTTGTGGATCGGGTTCTGTTGTATGACAGCTTGTCTGCTCGTCGCTTCTTGCTTACTGTGGCCGCATTGGCCTATGGAATGGATCGGAATTGTAATGGGCTATCATCGCTACGCCATGCCGCCGCTCGTAGCTGTGCTGCTTGGACCCAGCTTGGGTGCGCGATACGCACCGATCGTCATCGCCGCCTTCTTGCTGGTGAGTGCGCACTTGGCCTGGCGAAACCGCTACGCCCGTGTCGAATCCGCAGATTTCTGGCTGACACTGAGTTTGCTGCTGGCGATCACATCCGTTGCCCTTCTTCCGGGACAGGCGGTCTATGACCATTTCATTCTGATTCCAGGCGTGTTTCTATTGCTGCATTACAGCGATAAACTCCGTGATGCAGGACGCGTTTCCCGCGCCTTACAGCGAGTCGCAATGCTCGTCCTTTTGTGGCAGTTTGTAGCGGCATTTATACTTCTCTGCCTCCATGCCTTTGCGATCCATGCTTTCAACTCCTACATGGTTTTCTCCCTCCCCATACGCACCGCGGCATCGCTACCCTTCGTCGTGTTCGCGCTCCTCGCCTGGACTTGGCGCCTCAACGTGAATCAAGCAACTTCTTAATGGCGCTCTTGTTCTTGCTGGGAAGGTATTCAAGCGCCGCCTCAACCAAGCGCAGCGTAGACGTCACGTCCGAACGGCAGGTCGTGGAGTGCCTGCATATGTCGCCGAATCGTATCGACGTCTCCTCGAATCAATGGTCCGCTGAACGCTCCCGCTGCGCCGAATGAGGCATAGTTCGCCAAAGTCTGCAGCAAGATCGGTATGGAGCGTAGCCGGGCTTCTTTTCGCTTTACGCCCGCCCGCATGGCAACTTGCTCGCTCGTAGCGAGCAACGCTGTGAACAGAGGAGAGGTGAACGCTCCCCAGGCGTGATACGCAGCCTTGTCCTTCTTGCGGATCGCGTAAGCGTGCCCTCCGAGATCTTTCACTATCTCGCGCGCGACCCGGACAGCTTTTGGATCGCCTTCGATCGCGAACGACACTCCCGTCAGCGGCGGCCGCGATCCACGCACAAAGGTCATCAGTGGATGAACCGACGCCACAACTGCTCCTTTTTCGCGCAGCGAGCTCAGTTCATCGCTGGTGAGGGCGCCGCTGGAGTGCAGCGCAATCTTCCCTTTCCCCCGAAACTTTGCTGAAACCGAACCGGCGGCTCGTGCGACCTCTGCATCCGGTACACAAAACCAGACAATGTCTGCCTCACTGCCCTCCAAGCTAGATAGCAGTGGCGCATCGACCTGCTTGGCCAATTTCTTCCCGCCATCCCGCGATTTACTTCCTTTCCTAACGACAATGGCATCGATGCCATACCCCGCCCGATTCAGTGAGACGGCAAGGGCCGTACCCAAATTCCCTGCTCCCACGATGGCAATCCGCGGCTTGGCGGCCATGCCCGGCAGCATAACAGAATGCCATTCCATCTTCGGGCTTGCGAAGACGACTCCTCCTAACAAAACACTCTTTTTCTGTTGCGTTTTGGAAAAACCGGTGTAGACTCCGTGGCCTCAAGGCTTCGAGCCACGTGGAGGTGCATTTGTCAGCCACCCGTCTGGTTCTACTTGTTAGTCTCCTTACCGTCCCAGCTCTGACGCAACAGTCGAGCATGAGCCCGCAAGTACCCGGACGTAACTGGTCCCTCCCCCCTGCGATTAGGCCAGAGCCCCCACGTGAATCTGATCTGAGAGCCGTCAGACTCGTGTCTATCCACCAGCACGCACAAGAACTATCCGCTCTCAGTAACTCGGTGCAGTCCGATCTGCAGCAGTTGCAGAAGGGCGTCCTATCGAAGGATCTCGCGAATAATCTGAAGAAGATGGAGAAGCTCTCGAAGACGTTGCGGCAGGAAATGGCGCGATAACCGGTCTCGACGGGGCGTGCTTTATAGTGTCTGCATGGCCAAGTCCTCCTCTTCGACCAAGCCCCGCTCCAACCGTGCGCCGAAGGCTCGTCTCGTGTCGTCTCGCACCGTCTATCGTGGCCCGGTCTTCCAGGTCACCACCGATCAGGTTATCGAACCAGGAGGAATTAAGGTCCGTCGAGACGTGATCCATCACTCCGGATCAGTCGTCATCCTCGCGGTTGACGATTCTGCCGCTACACCTCGCGTACTGCTCGAACGCCAGTACCGGCACGCGGCCAATGACTTTCTTTGGGAATTGCCGGCCGGCCGCATCGATCCCGGTGAAAATGAACTCAAGGCTGCAAAACGGGAGCTGATTGAAGAAACCGGATACCGCGCCAAGCGTTGGCGGCGAATTTTGAAGTTTTACGCCAGCCCCGGATTCGTCGCCGAGACGATGGCCGTGTACATAGCGACCGGTCTTCAGTTAGGAGAAGCGGAACCGGAAGCTGACGAGATCATCCATCACCGTATGATGCCTCTGCCGAGAGCGGTCAACATGGTCTTGAAAGGAACAATCCGGGATGCCAAGACGATTTCCTCCATATTGTGGCTGGATCACATGCGAAGAAGTCGGAAGAAATAAACCTATTTTCACGCTAGGAAAAATAGCTTGAAACCCCGCAAAAACGATTTTGGTGCTCGCCACATTATTTTCGTTGCGCGGAATCTTTTCTGTTTCTACCGTTTGCATTTTCTTGACACTACAAAACCCTCAGCCTGAAAATGCATCTCAATAGTGCACTGTGGGCATGTCCGGCTGCGCCCTGAAGCGGACGTGCAGAAAGAGGGGCTCGTGGAACGTTTGAAAGGAACCGTTAAGTGGTTCAATAACGCGAAAGGATACGGCTTTATCGGTCGCGCAGATGGGCCGGATGTTTTTGTTCACTACAGCGCGATTAGTTCTGAGGGATACAAAAGTCTGCAGGAGGGTGATCAGGTCGAATTCGAGATCGCCGAAGGCCAGAAAGGCCCTCAGGCTGCCAATGTAACCAAGGCGTCGTAGAACGCCAGGGACTCGCTGTATTCTCCGCTCCAGCGGATGTGCCAGTTCAGCCGCCTACCGGCTGTGTGCTCGTTCATTTTCCTCCCCGTTTTAACGCACTGGTCTAGCTCTTCGCCGCGTTCTTGTTTATCTTTGGTGCGTGGATAACAAGGCGATCGCCAATATTCTCTTCGAAACCGCTGACTTGCTTGAAATCGATGGGCAGGACTCGTTCCGCATCCGTTCCTATCGCAACGCCGCCCAAGCGATCGAGAACCATTCCCAGCAGATTAAGGACATCATTGACGAGCCGAAACAGGTCCTCGCCATTCCGGGCATTGGCAAGGGCATGCTTACGAACCTGCAGGAGCTCTTTAAGACTGGCAAGCTGGTTGTTCAAGCCGAACTTCTGGAGAAATACCATCCTTCGATGCTGCAGTTGCTAAAGATCCAGGGCCTGGGGCCAAAAACAATTGCCCTGATCTGGAGTGCCTACAAGGTCAGCGATGTCGATGGAGTCGAAAAACTTGCCCGGGAAGGAAAGATCCGCGAGTTACCTCGCATGGGCGAGAAGCACGAAGCCAAGCTTCTGAAGGCGATCGAAGACTATCGCCGGATCGGCGGCCGTTTCCTCATCGACGCAGCCGAACTGGAGTGCGAAAAGCTGACTGCTTATATCGAGAAGTTTGACGGCATCGACAAGATCACCCCAGCGGGATCGCTACGTCGCGGCCGCGAAACCGTTGGCGACCTCGACATTCTGGTCACTGGGAAGGCTTGCTGCAGCGAAACAGCGCGTCAGGAAGCCATCTCCTACATCGCAAAATACCCTCCGCTGATGGATGTCATCGCCAGCGGCGACAACAAGATCAGCTTCCACCTGCGCCAGGGCATGCAGGTCGATGTTCGCCTGCTTCCGCCCGAATCGTTCGGCGCGGCTATGCAGTACTTCACCGGATCCAAGGCTCACAATGTCGCCCTGCGGCAGCGCGCTCTCAAGATGGGATACACACTGAACGAATACAGCCTGTCCACTCTGGAAGGTGAGCAACCGGTCGCCGGAAGAACCGAAGAGGAAATCTACGGCAAGCTCAAGCTCGACTACATTCCGCCTGAAATGCGCGAGAACCTCGGCGAAATCGACTTGGCGCAGAATCATTCCCTGCCGCAATTGATTATGCAAGAAGATCTGCAGGGCGATGTGCACATGCACACCGTCGAAACCGACGGCCGCAACACGATCGAAGAGATGGCCGAAGCGGCTAAGGCACGTGGCTATAAGTACATGGCCATCACCGATCACTCGAAGAATCTTGCTTTCGCCAACGGCTTGGATGATAAGCGCGCTGTCGAACACATTCAGCGCATTCGCGAGGTAGGAAAGAAGATCGAGGGTATTACCATCTTCGCCGGTATTGAGGTTGATATCTTGGCCGATGGCGATCTCGATCTCTCTGACGATGTCTTGGCGCAAATGGACGTCGTTATCGCTAGTGTGCACTCAGTTTTTAATCAGGAACCCGCCAAGATGACGGAGCGACTGCTAAAAGCCATCGAAAATCCAAACACCTCAATCATTGGACACCCCACCGGCCGTATCCAACTTCGGCGCGAGGGCTATCAATTCGACATGCACGCCGTACTCACGGCGGCCGCCAAAAACAAGGTCGCCATGGAACTCAACGCTTATCCGGACCGCCTCGACCTGAATGATGTTCACCTCCGCCAGGCCAAGCAGCACGGGGTAAAAATCGTTATCAATACCGATGCTCACCATACTTCGCACATGGAGAAAATCCGCTTCGGAGTTCTGCAGGCCCGCCGCGCCTGGCTCACCAAAGACGACGTGCTCAATACCCTGCCCGCCGAGAAGTTCGCCAAAGCGATGAAGCACGGCTGGTAAGACAGCGGCAAAAGAGTAGCCCACTCCGCAACGGGTTGCGGGAGAAATGCAGGTTGTAAATCCGTCTTGAAATGGCACCGCTTCAGCGCAAGCTTCGTATCAGGGCACCGCTAGCGGTGCCGTACCGGTGCAAAATCAGCGCGGCTTTAAAGCCGCTGAGGGATGGCTTCTGCCCAAAAGCGACCGCAACGTGCCAAGGCTCTCGGTAGCCACCAAAGGATGGCAACCTCCGGAGGCTGTAGATCCGTTTTGAAAGGGCGCGGCTTCAAGCCGCGCCGTAAGCGTGGCAAATCAATCCGGCTTTTTAGCCGCTGAGGGATGCTTCTGCGCGCAGAAGCTGTCGTCTCGTCGGCGGCAGCCGCGAAGCGGCGAAAGAGTGCAGCCGACGCCGCAAGGCGTGGCTATCCATCAATAAGGATGGCAAGCCCCGGAGGGGCGAAAGAAAGCCTCTACGCCACCCGCACGAGCGTTTTCCACAGATTTATTTCCCCGACTGTGACGAATGACCTTTACCCACCTGATGGAAAGCACAAGCTGGTTTCATGCGCACGGATGTGCGAACCAGGTTCAGTCTGAATGATTTTCGGAACGCAGTCGCTAAGTCCTTATTCCGGAATATTTTGCGTGTAACTACCTTGGAATCAATATTTTACGTAATGACCTCGCCGAAAATTGGCACTAACTCCTTATTCCGTAAGATTTTACGTGTAACCATCCTGGAATCAAGATTTTGCAGACTTAAATGCACACCTCAGGCGCGTAACTCCAATGAATTCAATATTTTGGAGAAAGTGATCGAAAAATGACTCGCATGGACTCAAAATACGAACTGGAAACTCTGACAAACGATCTCCAGGGCCAAGCCTGGACCTACTCGCAGAAAACCGGCGACCTCGAACAAGACGGGACACACGTCGCTACCGGATATTCGGGCGCCGGAGAAGGCAAGAACAATCCCGAAAAGCAGTCTGTCCCGAATGTCGGCCCGATTCCCCAGGGCGACTGGACCGTCACCGGCCCCCCGGCGAATACCTCCGAACACGGACCTTATGTTCTACGGCTCAATCCGGTTGCCGGAACCGAAACTTTCAGCCGCAGCGGATTCCTCATGCACGGCGATTCGAAGGCGCACCCCGGCTGCGCGTCCGAAGGCTGCGTCATTCTCCCGCGGACTGTAAGGGAGCAAGTCTGGACCAGCGGCGATCATGACCTGAAAGTCGTAGCCGAGATCCCGCCTCCAGCCATTTCGAAGAACGAGAAAGAGTGAAAAATGAAGGGCACAGAGCCAAAGAACAATCCATATCTGGAAGGCGTATCCGAAGATCCCGCGCATTGCGGGTCGAGGGATCTCGCGTGAAGCTGATCACCCTTGCGCGAGATCCTTCCCTCCGCGTGAAAAAGGGCTTCGGTCAGGAATACGCCCTCGAAAAAGATGCGGAAGTTAAAATTGCACCAACGATCATTGGGTCGAACCGCGCAGATTCCCGCGCGGCTGGCGTAGAATCCGACAAAGGACAACTTATGCCTGACCAACCGCCAGCATCCCCGACGACCACTACACCGCCCGCGCCGGCAGCCGCAACTCCGCCTGCCGCTCCCGCCGGGCCGACCATCAATATCGGCGAAGAGTATGGCACGGCGAAGAAGAATCTGCCGCCCGCCAAGATCGTACTGATCGCTGTCGGCGCCGTGCTGGTTGTGGTCCTGATCGCCTCGTTCCTCAAGCGTGCCAAGCCGCAAGGCTCCGGCTCTCTCGACAATGTAGTCGCAGTAGAAATCCCCGGGCAGAACGCCACCATGGTCGCCTTGACCTTTACCCTGCACAACGGCAGCGATAAGGCTCTTTATATTCGCGAGATTCAAAGCTCTCTCAAAGCTCCCAGCGGAGATGCCACGGCCGACGCGGTTTCCGCCGTTGATTTCGATCGCTATTTCCAGGCCTTCCCTGATCTGAAGACGGGCTCGCAGCCTGCCTTGTCGCCCGAAGTCCGGCTGGAACCGGGAGAAACCGTGAACCGGACCGTCATCGTCGCTTACCAAAAAACGCTGAACGAATTCAATCAGCGCAAAGGCGTGAGCGTAATCATCTGGCCATACAACTACACCGTGCCCATCATCCTGACGAAATGAGAAAAGCTCTGATTAATTGTTCTCTGCTCTTGCGCAAATACTCTGAAATGCGTTTCTATAACGGCATGAACCCATTCCGCTCTTTTGCAACTTTTCTTCTTCTCATCGTCTCTTTCAGTCTCACCGCGCTTGCTGGGCCGGCACCAAAAGATGGCAAGTATTTCTTTTATGTCGGCACGTATACACAGAATGGAAGCTCCAGCAAGGGAATCTATGTCTATCGCTACGATGCGGCGACACAAGAGATCACATCTCTTGGCCTTGCGGCCGAGACCACCAATCCGTCCTTTCTGGCGCTGAGTCCGAACGGACGATTCCTGTATGCGGTCAATGAACTTGGGGACTACAAAGGCCCAAACAGCGGAGGCGTGAGCGCCTTTTCTATCGACAAGGCCACCGGCAAACTGACCTTCCTCAACGAAGTGCAATCGCGCGGCGCCGGCCCTTGCTATATAACGGTTGATAGGACCGGAAAGTGGGTCCTCGTGGCCAACTACGACGGCGGCAGCAACGCCGTGTTTCCGGTGCTCGCGGACGGCAAGCTCGGAGAGGCATCCAGCTTCGTCCAGCACACCGGGCACGGCGCCGATCCCAAGCGGCAGGAAGCGCCGCACGCGCACTCGATCGATCTTTCGCTCGACAATCGCTTCGCCTATGTCGACGACTTGGGACTAGACGAATTGCTGGTCTACAAGTTCGATGCCAGCAAAGGCACGCTTACGCCGAACGATCCGCCTTATGCCAAGCTTGATCCGGGATCTGGCCCACGGCACTTCGCGCTCGCCTCATCGGGCAAGTTCGCCTACGTGGTAAGCGAAATCAAAGGCACCGTCACCGTATTCTCCAACGATCCGAACACGGGGAAGTTGAGCACGCTGCAAACGGTTTCGACCCAGGCCGAAGGCTTCAAAGGTGAGATCGAAGACGCGGAAGTAGAAATTCATCCTTCGGGCAAGTTCCTGTACGCCTCGAATCGAGGCGATGGCAACAGCATCGCCGTTTTTGCAATTGACGCCGCCAAGGGCACGCTGACTCCGGTCGAAGTAACGCCAACGCAAGGCAAGGCGCCGCGTCATTTCATGTTCGATCCGACCGGCACTTTGCTGTTGGCGGAAAACATGAGTTCGAACAACGTCGTGGTGTTCCGAATCGATCAGAAGACAGGCAAGCTCACGCCGACGGGCAAGACCTTCGAAGTGGGACAACCTGTCTGCCTGAAGTTTTTAGCGGCCGAGTAGTGACGGGGATTGTAAGGGCTGGCGGAAATCCGAAGAGCCTCGGTGCTGTCAATTCTTCTTCTGAATCCCTCTTCGCCGGACCAGATGCGTGTTGGCGTCCGGCTTGATCTCGTCGTACTTCAGACACGAGATTGAGCCATCCACTTCGAGCACGGACAGCGCAACCTGATCGACGCTGTTGATCCCATGCTCGCGCAGCGCACGATGCAGTTCGTCCATACTGACGTGCTCTTTGGCCATGTGCGACTCGATCACTTTGCCGTCGTGAACCAAGAGTGACGGCTGCCCTTGAATGACGCGGCGGAAGCGCCGGTTCACGCCAGAAGCCTCTGCGACGAAATAGTTCAGGACCAGCAACGTACAGGCGGCAACCGCGCCGCCCGCCAGCGACGTGTCGGGCCCGGTCATCGCGTTTTGTACGGAATTGGAAAGCAGAAGGAGCAACGTGAGGTCGAACGGAGTCATTTGCCCGACCTCACGCTTGCCGCTGAGACGGACCCCGAGCAGCACGAGCAGGTAGATCACGCCCGTGCGCAGTACGATTTGCAACAGCACGTGCGCGCCCGGGAAGAACGCTCCGTTCAATTGCCGCTACCCGACACCCCGCTCGCCGTCACCGGCACCGGGGCATTCTTCGGAGTGCTGAGATAACCCGTAGCTTTGTTCTTGTCGACGGTCCACACGACCAGTTCGAACAGAAGATGATCGCGCCCGGAGTAGAACTGGATTGGCTCGGCGACGTTGCGGTCTTTCTTTTCGATCGTCTTGTCGTCGGAGGTCACGTTCACGGTAAACTTCCCCTTCTTCGGGTCGGCTTTCTTCAATTGCAGGCTGATGGTCGCAACCGGCTGCGGTTTTGCGCCCTTTAACAGTGTGAACTCGTAGTAGTTGCGATCGCCCTTATGCTTCAGCACTTCAAGATCGGAACGAGTGGTGGCAATCAGTCCGCTCTGCACTCCCAGATCACCCACCGTGCTCTGCAGCCTGGCTTTCGTAGCCTCAAGATCTGCTTTGGTCGAAGCCACATCGGTTTTGACGCCGCCCACATCCGTCCTCACGCCGGCGACATCTCCGCTGACGGCGCTGATCTGAGCCTTCTGCGCCTTCTCTTCTTCTTCCAAGCGCGTTTCCGCGGCCTTCTGCTGCGCCTGTATTTCCCTCGTCCGTTCGGCCAGTTCCTTCTTGGTCATGCCGGCCTGGCGGGCCAGGGTTTCCTCCTGCGCCTCGGACGTCTGCATCCGGTTTTGCAGTTCCTTAACCTCTGCCTGACTGCCAGCCAGATCGCTGTTCAATTTCTGAATCGCCAGATGGTTCGAGTACTGTGCGTATCCGGCAGCCGCTATCACCACGATCGCCAGTAAAACCAGGATCCACTTACCGGCATTGGACTGGTTTTCAATCGAGTACGTGTTCGTCTTCGTCGGCCATACACTTTCCTCCTCAGGAGGTACAGAAGTATAAATTGCAGGGATAGCTCATTGTTCAGTACTGAAAACCCACTGTCAATGACTGTTAGGATGCAGAGACGCTGGCCCGGGTCTACCGGCGCAGCTGTATTGCTTCTTGCAGAGCGGGTTCAGGGTTGCGGCGAATGGATGCGGCAACGGGCCCAAGATGCTTCTCGAGTTTCGCCAGAGTGCCTGGGGCAGACTCTGGCAGCGGCGATTTCTCGGCCCGTTTTGCGGCCGATTCCGCTTTCAACAGGCAAGCATAAGCCAGTTTTTCGGGGAATCCTGATTCATCCAGGAAACGCCCGTAGGCAAACCAGTCGGCTGCGGTCGCGGAATCATCCCCGCTCGATGCATCAAGCTGTAGCGTCTGCTGATATAACGCGAGCGCTTCATCCAGCTTGCCGGCTTTCGCCTGCAGTTCCGCTTCATTCACGTATGCAATGGTTTCGAGTTTGGGCTGTTTCGTCTGCGCCGCAAGTTTCTGCGCCATTTCATACGACTTGATTGCGAGATCGGTCTGCGAGGAGCGGGCCTGGCAGTCCGCCATCCGAAGAACGATCCCGATGATGAAATCGGGCGCAGGCCGCTTTTGGGCACTCGGCTGACCAATCTTCTGCAGATAGATTCTGTAATGTTCGGCGGCCGGTTGAGCCTTGCCTTCGCGGTCCAACTCATGCGCGAGGTAGAGGTGCGCCAAGCTCTGATTCGGGTCGATGGCCAGAGCCTGATTCCAATCTCTTAGGGCCACGTCGGCATGATCGAACTGCAAGCGCCAAAATCCCATGGTCGACCAGGAGATTGGGATCTTTGGGGAAGTGTTTGAGTGATGTATCGGTCAGACTGAAGGCCTCATCGAATCGCTTCTGATCGAGCAGGAACTTTAGCAGCGCTTGCTGCGGCCCCGGATCCGTAGGATTTGCCTGCATGGCGCGACGCCAAGCCGATTCCGCTTGCTGTGCATTTCCGTTATCCAGTTCCTTTCGTGCCAGCCGCATTTGTAATTGACTGTCGAAGGAATCCAGCGCCGCTGCTCGCTGCAACGAATTCACATCGTCGCTACGCAATGCCAGATAATGCCGTACCTGGTCGAGTGTGCCCCAGCCGAGCAGCAAAACCGCCGCAGTGATCTGCAGCCTTCTTGCGCCCGGACGTGTCTCCCGCAATCCACCGAATCTTATTCGCGAGCGATCCGCCGGCGTTGGCCATCGCTTCCTCAACCTTGCCTTTGGAATTGAGCAACAGCGACGCAATTCGACCATCGCGCAGCTTCCAGATGGCCCCGTCCAGAATGAAGTGGTGGATGTTTACCAGGGCTCCGAAGATCAGGAAACTTGCGGTGAAATCATGATGGAAGGCGCGACTGGCCAGCCATGGTCCCGGAATGAACAGAGCGATTCCGCCAACAACCAGTATGCCGAAGTAAGCCAGTGGCCGCCAGCCGCTCCCCTGTCTCTCCGTCCCCTCACTTGTGGCCTCGCGGCGTGCGTAGTAACTGGTAATCCACAAATACTGTGCCGAGTGCATTACAGCCAGGACACCGTTGCTATATCGGCTCTGCGGGATATCAAGGTGCCGCAGCAGCGAGATCGCAGCCGGAAGCAGGAACCACAGGAACTGCGAGGAAAACAGGGTGACCGAGGGAAGCAACGGTCGCCAACCCGTCTCTTTGGACAAACGGGAAAACCCGAAAACTGAAAGCACGACAAAGGCCGCGATGAGGATGATCTGTTCCCAACGGCTCACGATCGACGGAATTCCGAGGGATAGGAACAGCGGGTCGCTGGATGCCCCGGTATGAAATCCGAGGAAGAGTACCAGATAAGAAACGATGAACGCTCCGTACAGAGCTCCACGCGTGCGCTTGTCCGGATTCGCGCCGGCTCGACGAGCGAACATCATAAACAGGCCGTAATTCTGCCCGCTGTAGTGCCAAGGACTCCAGGTTAGATAAATGGTGAAAATCCAGGGCAGCAGACCCAACCAGAAGTGCGAAAGCACCAGCGTGAGCAGAAGCAGCGCGGTGATGTGCACCGTGAAGATGCGATATTTCTCGAAATCTTCGGCGCGATGGTAGGCGCGGTAAATCGTCGCCATGTAATGCGGATAGTTAAAGAGCAGCGCCAGCGCATAAAAGACAACCGACCACATCCGCGCGCTCGAAGCCAGGGATACATACGAGATCAGCAGTAAGGGAAGCGACCACGCGCCACAGCCCACAATCAGATCGAGCCACGGGTTGTAGACCCACAACGCAGAGTCCTGTTTCGAATTGCGCGATTTTCCCATAACGTGGCGGCTCGGTATCGCCACAACCTCGCGTGAGCACGGCTTGATCGCCGCGACGACACTCCCTGTGTGGCTAGCAAATTATAGGGGTGAAAACTGCAACCTCGGATACCCGGACGGGTTCCGGAAGGGTAACGAAAGTAACGAGATCTCGCAGGCCGAAGAGCGAAACTATGGGACTGGTCAGCGCGTTACAGCGAACGCTGGCTCTTCCCTTTTCACCGGCGGTCTCTTCTTTACGGCCATGAGCTCGATGGCTTTATGCGCAATGTGCTCCGCGCTGACCTCGAATTCCTTGATCAATTCCCAAGGAGCGCCGGAGTCTCCGAAACGGTCCTTCACACCAATGGCTCCAGTGATAAACGGGAGTCCGTACAGCTGTGGACTTTCTGTCAAGATCGCGCTGACTCTCCACGCCAAGGCTCCGATCTGATGCTCTTCCGCAGTAACCACAAACCCCGTTTCGAGTGCAGCTTTGACAACAGCCTCCTGATCAATCGGCTTCAAAGTATGTACATTCAGCACACGCGTCTCGTAGCCGAGTTCTTTCTTCAGAATGTATGCGGCTCGCATGGCTTCGGGAACCATCGGTCCGCAAGCGATGATGCTCAGGTCTTCCTCTTCGTTGGCGTAGCCTGATGCCAGCACCGTCTCAAATGCATCTAGAAAACTGGGGTCTTCTTTCCGCAACCGAATCACATTTGCTTTACCGAAGACGAAGGGAGTCTTCTCGTCTGAAACGATCGGTGTCGCCTCGCGGGCGAAGCGTATATACTTCGGGCCTTTATGCTGGAGCAAGAGATAATCTGTCGCCTTCCGCGTCTCTACGATGTCGCACGGCACGACAACCGACATATTCGGCAAGCCCTGCATTGCAAAAACATCTTCGAGCGCCTGATGCGTTGCGCCATCCGGACCCACCGAGACTCCTCCGTGCGCGCCCGCGATCATCACGTTGAAATTGCCGTAACAGACCGAGGTGCGGATCTGATCCAGATTGCGGGCCGCCGCGAAGGTCGCGTAGGTCCCAAGCACCGGCAACTTCCCTTCCCGCGCGAGACCGGCGGCAGCCGATGTCGCGGATTGCTCGGCAATTCCCATGCTGAGCCAGCGCTTCTTCCGCTCCGGCTTGCCCGCATAGAAATCGCTGATTGTGATGGAACCTGAAATATCCAACCCGAGGCACACGACGCGCTCGTCGTCGCCATTCGCTGCCAGGGACTGACCAAACCCTTTCCGCGTCGGCTCCATCTTCACCTTCATACTGTCGGCAGAATTCCACCAGTAATTGCGTGAGAACTTTGGCATCTTGGCTTCGAGCTTACGGTCTACCTCTGCTTGATACTGTTTCGCTCGATCGAGCAGTTGGTGCAACGGAATCCGACCCTTCAGATTCAGTTCCTCGAGTCCTTTCATCAACTCTTCGTAGTTTGGCGTCTTTCCGTGCCAGCCTGCCTGGTCCTCCATGAAACTGATGCCTTTGCCTTTCACCGTATGGGCCAGCAACACGACGGGACGCCCTTTCATGGAGCGGGCCTTCTCGAAGGCATCGACAATCTGGCCCATGTCATGGCCATCCAAACACAGCACATCCCAGCCAAAGCTACGGTACTTGTCGGCCAGAGGCTCAACCTCCATCACATCCTTGACAAGACCGTCGATCTGGAGCCGATTGCAATCGATGATGCCAATCAGGTTGTCTAGTGCGTAATGGCCGGCTTCCATCGCCGCTTCCCACACCTGACCTTCTTGTTGCTCGCCGTCTCCCATGATGCAAAAGATCTTGTGATTCTTCCCGTCCAAACGCGCGGCCAGCGCCATGCCAACAGCGATGCTCAGGCCTTGGCCTAGAGACCCCGTCGAAACTTCCACCCCTGGCAGCTTCAGCCAATGCGGATGCCCTTGAAATGGCGAACTCAGTTTGCGGAGCGTCACCACGTCTTCCTTCGAGCAAAACCCAGCGAAAGCCAGGCCAAGATAAAGACTCGGCGCCTTGTGCCCAGTCGACCAGATAATGCGGTCACGGTCGGGCCAATTCGGATTCTTCGGATCATGATTCGCAATCTTCAGGTAGAGGGCGGCCGTGATGTCCATGATGGACAGAGTGCCTCCGGCATGACCCGATCCGGCGGCGTGTAGCGCCACCAGGTCGTATCCGCGCATGAGATTCGCGGCCTCGATGAGTTGTTCAATGGAATAATCGTGGACCACTTTTCCTGAATTCGAATCGATGACTGACATGGCGTCCCCTTTTGGCGTCGTGATGGAGTTCGCACGAGAAAGAGCAGGAAACTGCTCTTAAGAGGCTATCGGGGACGCTGGCCTAAGGCCGTGATTACAATCACATCGGGGGATGCTCAAGTACTACGAAGCCCTATTCAAAGCGCCATCGGGTGGATTTCGTCTGGAAGTATTTTTCCCAAAGCGCAAAGACAACTTTAGGACGCACTGCGAAAACCGGCTCTTTCATCGACAGCATGTCGTCTTTCATTTTCGACAAGTCCCAGTCGTACTTGCGCTCATAGGCGGGAATGAGTTTGCGACGCGCGGCAACATCAGCGATCTCGGCGATGCCTTCGACGATCACCGCCTCGTGGGCATGTTCAGTGGAGACGACACACTTTGAATTCGCAGCGAGGTTTTGCGCCTTGCGCGACTTGCTTCCCGTGCTGAACAAAAAGCGCCCGTCCTGCCACAACCCCCAGACCACCATCACGTGCGGGGAGCCATCGGGTCGGACCGTGGTGATCCAATAGTTGTGGGACCTTTTCAAACGTTGCTCGGCCCAGGACCAGAACAGCAATCCCTTGGTGCCTTCTGGAAATCCGTAACCGGGAGCCTGCGGACGGCTCGACTTCGGGTTTTCAGCACCGCTTACGCTCTTCTTGTTGGCTTTCTTGGTTGCCATGGAAATCCCCCAGAAAAAAGGTGCTGATTAAGTACGCAACCGTTGGCCGGCTAAATACTAATTGATAATTGCTGATTGCCGGGCTATAGGTTCTTCTTCGTCCACTGATCGATACGTTCGAGCGCCTGCTGCAGATTCTCCATGGAATTCGCCACGCTGAAGCGTAGATAGCCCTCTCCGAAATCACCGAATGCGGTACCCGAGAGCGCCGCGACTCCGGCCTGCTCCAGCAGCGCATCTGCCAGCGGCTTCGACTTCCATCCTGTCTTCGTGATGTTCGGAAATACGTAGAACGCGCCCTTCGGCATGCGGCAGGAGAAGCCTTTGATCTTGTTCAGGCCGCCAACGACCACGTCGCGACGCCGCTGAAACTCGTCGCGCATGTGATTGACCGACTTCTGATCCCCGCGGATCGCTTCGATGCCCGCCACCTGGGTAAAGCTGGCGGTGCACGAGTTCGAGTTGGTCATCAGGCGTGTCATGTGGGCAGCCAGGTCGGGCCGCATGACGCCATAGCCCATGCGCCACCCAGTCATCGCGTAGGTTTTTGAGAATCCGTCGAGCAGAATCGTTCGCTCCTGCATGCCCGGTACCGACATGATCGAAAAATGCTCGCCACCGTCGAACAACAAGCGGCTGTAAATTTCGTCCGACAGGACCATGATGTTGCGGTCGCCAATTACTTTGGCAATCTGCTCGATCTCGCGCCGCCCGAGCACTCCACCCGTAGGATTCTGTGGCGAATTGAGGATGATCAACCTGGTGCGCTCACTGATGAGCCCGGCCAACTCGTTCACATCGAGGGAGAAATCACGGTCTTCACGCAGTTGAATCGGCACCGCGTGGCCACCAACGTAGTGAATCATGGACTCGTAGATGGGAAAGCCGGGATTGGGATAGATGACCTCATCGCCCTCGTCGATCAGCGAGAGGATTGTGAAAAAGATGATGGGTTTGCCCCCGGGGACGACCACCACTTCATCGCTCGTTACTTTCACGCCTCGGGTCCGGCTCACGTATTCGGCGAGCGTCTGCCGCAAATCCGGCAGACCGGCGGACGGACCGTAATGGGTCCAGCCCTTTCTCAAGGCGTCCACTCCGGCCTCTACGACGTTCGCCGGCGTGTCGAAATCCGGTTCACCGATCTCCAGATGGATGATGCTTTTCCCCTGTTTTTCAAGAGCGCGCGCTTTATTGAGCACCTCAAATGCCGTCTCGGTGCCGAGTCTGGACATGCGCTGGGCTAGCTGCAATTCGTGTTGCGTAGCTCTTTCCATGGCGGGAAAACTCCTCATGAACGCAAACGGTTCATTATACGCCGGCCTTTTTCAGACCGCTCACAACCGCTGAGATGCTGAAAGCGGAGTTTGTTTCACTCGTCAAGCGCATAAGAAAGCAGCTGAGCCTGTCTTCAGTAGAATGCATTATTGATGAATGGTTTGACCCTCTTCGGCCTCTTCGCCGTCACGGCAATGGTTATCTGCTACGCATTGGAACGGCGCAGTTCCTGGTTTATTCTCGGCTTCGCTGCGTCGTGTGTACTAGGCTCCGTCTATGGCTTTCTTCAAGGCGCGTGGCCATTCGGCTTGGTGGAAGCGGTATGGTCGGCAATTGCAGCTCGGCGATGGTGGGTTACACGGAACAAGTCCGCAGATGCCGAGGGTGAACTTTGAACAGCACAAGTCTTGGGTCCGATTAAGCTGGCTCCGATTAAGGAGGTGCAATTGAGCGCTTATCTTGAAGAACTGTATGCACATCAGGAATGGGCCGACGCGGAGCACTGGCGGGCATTTGAAGCCCATGCCCCAGCACTGGAAGATAAAGCTATCCGCGAACGACTGCATCATATTCACCTCGTGCAACACGGATTCTTGTGGATCACTGGATCACGAGCGACCGGCTTTGAGTTGAAGAAGATCGAAGACTTCCCCGCAATATCGGATCTGAAGAAATACGGCCAGGAGGGTCTGGCGCAGATGAGGGATTTCGTGAAGACACTCGACTCCGCGAGAATGGAAGAGGTCATCGAGGTGCCATGGTTCAAGCCGCCGGCGAAGATCACAGTCCGGCAGGCGCTAACGCAGGCTGCCATGCACAGTCACTACCATCGCGGCCAGAACGCCGCACGACTGCGCGAACTCGGCGAAGTACCACCGACCACGGATTTCATTCTCTGGCTGCACAAGGGACAACCAGCAGCTCAGTGGAGTTGAGTTTTTGAGGAAGTTTATTCCGAGACGCTGTGTTCTTCGTTTTGCGAACGAAGAACGCGATCCACGGAGTACGGCGCGCGACGGCTGGGCTCGTGGTAATGGCGAACCTGCATCTCGCCCAATAATCCGATCGCAAGCAGATTCAAGCCGCCGAGTAGAAGGCCGAGAGCAGCCATCATCAGCGGCCCATGCGACGCCATGACAGGAACATGGCGCAGGAATTTTTCGACTCCCAGCCAGAAAACGACTCCAGTCCCAGCGAAGATGCTCATCATGCCAAAGCTGCCAAAGAAATGCAGCGGCCGTGAGAGATAACGCAGCAAAAAACGAATCGTAAGCAGATCGAAAAAGACACGGAAGGTTCGCGAGATGCCGTAGTGCGAAGCACCGCGCTCCCGGTTGACATTCTTGATCGGTACTTCGCAGATCGTGGCCCCATGCCATGACGCCAGTGCCGGAATGAAGCGGTGCAACTCGCCATACAACGGAACCTGCTCGAGGATGTCGCGGCGGTAGGCCTTGAATGTGGTACCGAAGTCGTGGATATCGACGCCACTGATCTTTGCCATCATCCAGTTGGCGATGCGGCTCGGGATGCGGCGCATCCAGAAGTTATCCACCCGGTTCCTGCGCCAGCCGCTCACAATGTCATAGCCCGCCGCAATCTTCTCCAGGAACATCGGGATGTCGTTGGGATCGTGCTGCAGATCACCATCCATAGCGATAATGTACTCGCCGCGCGCGTGATCGAAACCCGCCGCCAGTCCGGCCGTTTGCCCAAAATTGCGGCGCAGCTTCACGACCGTCACGCGGCTATCTACGGCCGCAATCTCCCGAAGCATGGCGAAGGTGTGATCGGTCGAACCATCGTCAACCAAAACGATTTCGAAGCTCTCGCCGTGCGTTTCCATGACCACCTTGAGGCGATCATAGAGGTCGGTTACATTCTCCTCTTCGTTATGTAGGGGGACGACGATGGAAAATTTGGGCACAGTTATTCGATTATATCTGAAAATACCGCGGGCTTCTCAGTGCCATGTTTCTATTCTAGTTACTTTTCGCCACAAACCGCTCAGATCTGCCCTACTCGAACTCCAGCATGACAATTTCCGGATTCGAGCCCAACCTCAGCGGCGGTCCCCATGTGCCGGCGCCACTGGATGTAAAGACCTGCATTTTGCCGATTCTGCTTAGTCCGTAGACAAACTGGCGGTAGATGCGGCGCGCCATCCAACTCCAGGGGATGAACTGGCCCAAATGCGTGTGGCCGGAGAGTTGGAGCGAAAAGCCGAGAGACTCGGCGGTGTGGGGATCGTCAGGCGCATGAGTTAGAAGGATGCTGGCTCGATCCCGGTCGATCGAGACACGCCGCAGGGCGGACGCCAAGCCTCCATTGGTCGCCGCATCGCGGTATGGCACCCCTACCACCTGCAACCCGTTCACATTCACTTTCTCATTTCTAAGAACCCGAACGCCCGCCGCTTCCACAGCATCCAGATACTTGCTGTCATCTCCGAACTGCTCATGATTTCCGGCAACAAAGAAAACGCCGTGCGGAGCCGTCAACCCGCTCAAAGGCTCAGCGGCCTTCGCAGCATCAATCGCAGTTCCGTCGTAGAGATCGCCGGCAATGAAGATCGCGTCGGGCTCTTCGCTCAGAATCAGGCGAATCAGCCGCCGCAGGAAGCTGCCGTTGCGGACGTGTCCCAGGTGAACGTCACTCACCAGGGCCGCTTTGCGGCCGCGCCAGGCTTCCGGCAAGTTGGCTAAGCGCACGCGAGCCCGAGTAATACGTGTCCAGCTCGCATTGAAGACACCGTATAGGCCGACCGCCATAGCAACCGCGAAGAGCACCTCGACCATAAGGTGGAAGTTGAGAGCTACGTGGGCCACAGTGGCCACCCCCAGTGCCACCCATGCGAATAGAGCGGCCATGAATAGAAAACTCAGTAAACCCATCCAAACCGCAGATGCCTTGTAAAAGACGCGAACTGGGGCGCTGGTGTACGAGAACGCCAGAGTCGACGCAGCGACGAAGCTGATCGAGAGCACGCCAAGAATGACCTGCAGCCAGACTATCTCGCTCGCGTCATTCGCGGGGAGCCGGTACATAAAAGTCTGGTAGATGAAATAGTGGGTCAGCCAGAGAACAAACTGAATAACAGCAATGAATCCGACGAACCGCCTTGGATGACGCATCGAGGAATTAGATTCCTACAAGATCGATTAGGATTCTCTCTTCAAACACTCATCTCAAGGACTCTGTGTAACTAGACAGTCAACAAGCAAAGTGACTGGTATCACAGAAGTTATTCTCGCATTCGGGTCCCATCGCAAGGATTCGGAACGCGGGAGGCAATCGTGGTTCAAAATGTTACTCAGACGCAAGAGAGGCGAGGCATGTTCGAGGAGCACGTCAAACTACTGCAGGAGTTTGAGCACTTCGCTAAAACGGCGTCCACGGCGACCGCTCTGATGGAGCACATCGCTCGCGAGTTGCATGAAAAAATGGCGCGTTACAACTGGGTTGGTTTTTATCTGGTCGATGGCGCTGACGCGAACATACTGGTAGTCGGCCCTTACGTTGGCAGTTTCGCTCCGAATACTCGCATCCCGCTTGATACCGGCCTCTGTGCCGCTGCCGCCAGCAGCGGGAAAACCGTGGTAGTCGATGATGTCCGGAAGGATCCACGCTATCTTCCGGGTTCCTCGATGGTGGTCAGTGAAATTGTGGTTCCGATTTTTGCGTCCGGCAAGCTTGCAGGGGAACTGGATATCGAGAGTTACTTCCCTGGAACCTTCGGCAAAAGCGAGCAGGAGTTCGTCGAATCTTGTGCCAAGCTTGTCGGCAAGTACTCGGGAAGATGAGGCTTCATGATCTTGAAACCCCATCCCGATGCGCCGCAAGGATCTCCGATGCGTTGATTATCCCTGCTCTTTAAGTTTGAGTTTGGACTTGTTCTCTTCCATGAAGGTCTTGATATCGCCGGCGGCTCCGAGCAGACGATTCCATTGCTCGTAATACAGCGTTACAGGAAAGCGGCCAAGACCGTACACACTTACCCCACCTTTTTCTCCGACTTTGAAAATCAGATCTCCACTTCGCTTTTTGGTTTCGACTTCCTTTTCCAGTTGAGCCAGTTTTGCCTTCAGTTCTTCGTAACTTGGTTCTGCCATGTATACCTCGCTTGAAATGAGTGCGGTTCGGGACGGCTTCGAGATCAGATCACGTCCACGTCTATAGTAACGTGTCGAACATTGCCGTATCCCGGATAACCGTTATAAGCTCTAAAGAGTCTAATTCCAAAGCTGAAAATTATGCGTTTCTGGATAAGATGGTCCGCCTGCCTCTGCCTGTCCTTGATCTGCTGGACAGCTGCGGCGGAGTCTACCCACCATCACCCAAATCAGACTGAGTCGGCTTCTTGTCTGGTGTGCGCCGCCGCTCACAGCGCGAACCCCGCTCCTAATGCGACGGATACTACTCCCGCGTTCACCACTGTGGGTCTGTGGCACGAAGAAACTGTCGTGGCGAACGTGCGGCTTTATTTCTCTGAACTCACCAATCGCGGTCCTCCCACCCTGTAGGGAATTCTTCGGCACACAATCCGGGCCAACTACTTCAGGGTTTCCTTTTCTTGTGGAGGATTCATGTATACGAGTTACGCGTTACGTCTAGCCGCCGCGGTGCTTCTAAGCGGCTGCGTAGCGGCGGGCGCCACCGAGGGCCAGTCTGTCGGCAATGCCACTTCCTTGAACGGGAGTGTGGTGGATGCGACCGGTGCGATCATCCTTGGAGCGACGGTGAAAATCCACAATCCGGTAAGCGGGTTGGATCGCAGCACTACGACCGACACCACTGGTCAGTTCAGTTTCACTAACGTCCCGTTTAATCCCTACCACCTGACCGTGACCGCGAAGGGGTTTTCTTCTTACATGCAGGATGTGGAGCTCCGCTCCAACGTACCAGTCACCTTGACGATTACTCTGCAAGCGGTCGTGGAAGCGACCACTGTCACGGTACATGAGTCCGCGGGCGACCTGGTGGAAACCGATTCGACTTTTCACAGCGATGTGGATAAGGCCGAGTTGGACCGGCTACCCATGCCCACGGAGTCGACGGGCGTGAGCGCTGCGGTGACGGCGAATACACCCGGAGTCTCGGCCGATTCGAACAATCAGATGCATGGGCTCGGCGATCATGCCGAGAACACAGTTTCCGTCGACGAGCAGGCGAATTCCGACCAGAGCAGCAAGACGTTTTCCAACGGGGTGCCGTCGAATTCGATTCAGTCCATGGAAGTGATCGCCGGAGCGCCCCCGGCCGAATTCGGTGGCAAGACAAGTTTGGTCGTCAAGGTCAGCACGCGGTCGGGGCAGGGCGTGAGTACACCCACCGGCTCTTTGACAACTTCCTATGGTTCCTTCGGAACCAGCAACGCGTCCTTTGACCTCGCCTATGGCGGTCAGAACTGGGGCAACTTCATCGCCATCGATGGCACGAACGGCGGGCGCTTCCTGGATGCACCCGAGTTCTCCGTAATGCATGACAAGGGCAACGTGGAGAACTTCTTCGACCGCGTCGATTATCAGATTGCGACCGGCGATACTCTTCATCTGGACTTGGCATGGACGCGATCCTGGTTCCAGACTCCACAAACCTACGACAACCTCAACATCGGCGTAATCAGTCCCTCCGGAAACCCGGTTGGTCCGATGGATCAGCATTCCCAGATCAAGACGTTCAACGTTGCGCCCTCATGGACGCGGCTACTCAATCCGAAAGCGGTCTACACATTGGCCGGTTATGTGCGGCGGGATGATTTTCACTACTACCCAAGCGCTGATCCGTTCGCCGACCTCGGCCCGTTGAATCTGCAGCGCGAGACCGTCGGACAGCACCGCACGCTGACCAACGCCGGCGTCCATTCCGATCTGGCGTACGTGCGCGGCATCAACAACATGAAGTTCGGCGCTACTTACCAGCAGACCTTCCTGCGTGAAGCAGACACGCTTGGGATTGTCGACCCGACACTTCTTCCTGCACTGACCGGTCCGAGCGGACTTCCCTGTTTCAACCCGACGACTCAGACGGCCTTGGCCGCGCCCTGCACGACTTTATTGCCTTATGACTTGACTCGCGGCGGTGGGGTGTTCGGATTTAACGGGCAGACCGACGTGAAGGAACTTGCCCTGTTCGCGCAGGACACGATCAGCGCGGGGCCATGGTCATTCAGCCTCGGCGTGCGCGGAGATTTATACAATGGATTGAGCACAGCGTCTCAAGCGGAGCCGCGGCTGGGCTTGGCTTATAACATCAAGAAAACCAGCACAGTGTTCCGTCTCTCGTACGCGCGCACCCTGGAAACTCCGTTCAACGAGAATCTGGTGCTTTCTAACAATGGCTGCGACTACCCGGTCATTGCAGCGCTCGTCCCCTGCGTGCCCGCGCCCCTCCGGCCCGGATTTCGCAATGAGTTTCATGCCGGCGTGGAGCAGGCGTTTGGACGGTACCTGGTTTTCGGCGGGGAATACATCTGGAAGTACACGCACAATGCCTACGACTTTAGCGTGCTGGGCAATACGCCGATTACGTTTCCTATCGAGTGGCATAACTCGAAGATTCCGGGCTACGCCGCCAGCGTTCGCATGCCAAACCTGCACGGCTTGACTGCATCGTTCGTTTTCTCGAGTGTGGCAGCGCGATTCTTCCCGCCGCAAGCTGGGGGCTTGGGAGTCACCGTCGGCCAGAACGGACTTCCCTTCCGCATCGATCACGACGAGAAATTCAATCAGTCAACGCACTTGCAATATCAGCCGTGGAAGAGGGGACCGTGGTTTGCTTTCGGTTGGCGCTACGACAGCGGACAAGTCGCGGGCGCCGCGCCTTGTTATGGCACGAACCCGGGCAACAATTGTCCCGCTTCAACCACCCTCAACGGCCAGCCCGCAGTTTCGATGATCGCGAACGGCGCGCCGATGACTGCCGACGAAGAGTTCGAAGCCGGATTCTACTGTGGCAGCGCGCGAGCGACTCCGACGATAGGACTTCCATTCGTCTGTCCGGTATCCCAATTTGGGTCGACGCTCATTCGGGTGCCCGCACCTGGAACAGAAAACGACGACCATAATCCGCCGAGGATTGCTCCGCGGCATCTGTTTGACGCATCGATCGGACACGACAATCTCTTCGGGGGCGACAAATATAAAGTCAGTCTGCAACTGACGGCCATCAATCTGACAAACAACTATGCGCTGTACAACTTTCTCTCGACTTTCAGTGGAACGCACTACGTATCGCCACGCGCGCTAACGGCAGAGTTGGGGTTTCACTTTTAGTTCCCGGGTCACTCGTGAGCCTTCGCGACTAGGCCGAGCGCTTACCAAAGTTTTGTAAATCAATGTAAAAGAACGATCTCGTGTCACGAGCATCTAAGCGGATTGGTACTATTAACAGGATCCCGTCAAAAGATATTACTTTTCGATCAGTCACTGGGGGCGGTTCATTGATGAGAGTAGGCAGAAATCTTGCAGTTTGGATCGCGCTCTCCAGCGCCTTCTCGCCGCTACTGAATGCACAGCAGAATACGCCGGCCAGCGATTCTGGTTCTCCAGCGCAGGCGCAACCAGCAGATACGAACTCAAAGCAAGATTCCTCGAAGCAAAAGCCCTCGGACACCAGCCAACCGACAAAACCGAGCATAGAAGAGGTCGGTGCGGGAAAGGTAGCGGGGACATCGAACGACCGCCTTTTCTATACGCTGCCGAATTTCCTCACGTTGCAGGGACGAGAGAAGTTGCCGCCTCTCAGCACGAAAGACAAATTCAAAGTGGTGGCGCTCGGCACCTTCGATTACTTCGAGTATCCCTGGTGGGGAATACTGGCGGCCATCAACCAGGCACAGAATAACGAGCCGGGCTATGGACAAGGCTGGGTAGGATACGCAAAGCGCTATGGCTCGACTGCCGGCGACAGCATGGTTGAGAACTTTATGGTCGGCGCAGTTTTCCCGTCGGTCCTGCACCAGGATCCGCGCTTCTATCAATCGGGAGGGGGCAGCTTTTTCAAGCGCTCAGGATACGCGGTCAGCAGGATCGTGATAACACGCGGAGACTCGGGTCACCACCAGTTCAATTTCTCGGAGGTCTTCGGCGCTGCCGTCGCCGCCGGCATCTCAACATATAGCTATCATCCCAGGAGCACCTTCCTCAGCACCCGCACCAACCCACATAAGTTCATTGGCTCCGATCGAACTCTTTCGAGCACGATCAGCACATGGGAGACGCAAATGGGGTTGGACGCGGTCACTATCGTGGTCAAGGAATTCTGGCCCGATATTCATCGCAAGATATCGCACAAATCAAAGGCCGCCATAGATACCTCCGATCAACATTAATGCAGTATCAAACACAAACCAACCAGTCTTCCAATAAGGCGCCAAAGACAAAACCTCACCGCTATCCGGCGGCTCGTTCGCTCTCTTGTAGGCGTTGCAAATTCGCGTAATCCCGGCAACGCCGACCAGTCCGGCCACACCTGTTTACGAAGATGATCGCGGTGTGGAATTAACCTTGAGTCGAGCCGCCATTGCCCTCGGATACGGCACAATCGGCGGCCTCTTCGATGAATTCTGGCCCGACATTCACCAAAAGTTGTTTAGGAAACACAAGGCTGATTCGGCAAACGAGACCGTCGAATCTCCGCATTGATAGAAAGGGGACTATTAAGTCTCTCCGAAGAAGATTCCTCAGCGGAGTCGACACGTGTCCCCAGCGTGGATTTCGGCCTACACCATTCGCTTGGGCTCGAGCGGCCGATCGACCACCAGGTTCGGATGCAGGCGGCGAAAGCTCTCCGCGACATGACAGTTCCAGCACACCGGCTGGTGAGTGGAGAAGACTTCCGGAAGCTGCTCCGGCCTTATTCCCTTCCATTCAGCCGTTCTGAAATCCGGGCCCAACAATGCTGGGGCATGGTCAAGATGTTGGAGCGGTCCGATGGGCTTGTGGCAGAAAACACAACTCCTCCCCTCATACCACTTCGCCACCTGATTCCAGACGAGGCAGTTCTCAGGATCGGCTTCGACCTGTTGCAGACATTCCTGTCCGCAGTCCTGCCGTTCCGGCCATCGTGAGCACTCATTTAATCGAAGAGTGGGCTCGTTCAGGAAAGCGCCTAACGCCGCTTCTTTCGCCGAAACATCCACCGCCTCGGTCTTGTGCGTCTCCGGACAGGTGACCAGTCGCTTCCCACGAAACGCGAAATACGCGCGCACACCGGGGACCGCTCGTAGCACAAACAGGCCAACCGCCAATAGCAGGACAGCAAGGATAATGAGCGTGGTAATCGTCACAGGTCACCTCCCGGCCCACGTCCATCCCAATGCAGCAAGATGGCTGGACCATTCTTAAATTCAGTCTGTGGCGGCGGGTCCGGAAAGGCGGTGTTTCGCGTCACCTGGTCGAGTGATGCTAATCACCGTGCGCTGCACGCGGGGCACCTCGTATGCGGGAATTCGATTTGCCCCGGAACGCTTTCGCGCCCGCTAGCGCGGGAGCTGCAACTGCCATGCGCGCCTGCAGCGTAGGTCTCAGGCGCTGGTGGCTCTTACTGGGTCACGTGAGGAGACCGCAACTGCATCTTCACGGCTACCGATAGCCGGCGGATGCCCTCGCGGATCTGTTCAGGCTGGGAGTGTGAGAAATTCAGGCGCATGTGGCGTCCCCCCTCATGGCCGTTATTGGCGTAGAAACTGTCGCCGGGGACGAAGGCAACCTGTTCGGCAATCGCTGCCTGGAAGAGGGTATTCGAGTCGGTGCCTTCCGGCATGGTCACCCAGAGAAAGAGACCGCCCTTAGGATGAGTCCAGGTAACCTCATGCGGGAAATATTCATGCAGCGCCTGCAGCATGGCATCGCGCCGCTCGCGATACACCTGCCGGATCAGCTTCACATGCTGATCCAGAAATCCGTCGCGTGCGACTTCATAAGCCACATACTGATTAAACGTCGACGTATGAAGGTCTGCGGCCTGTTTCAGTAGAACCAGCTTACTGATGACGTCTTCGGGAGCGACAATCCAGGCCAGTCGGATTCCCGGTGCCAACGTCTTAGAAAACGTGCTCAGGTAGATCACATTGCCGAGGGTGAAGCCATTGTCCCGACTCAGATTCTCACGGTCGAGCACGACCAACGGAGCGATGTGATCGCCCTCATACCGTAGCTGGCCATAAGGATCGTCCTCGATGATCGGAATGCCGTACTTGTCAGCGAGGAGAATTAACTGATGCCGTCTTCCTTCCGATAACGTCACACCTGACGGATTCTGGAAGTTTGGCAGGATGTACATGAATTTTGGCCCAGCGCGGAGGCTCGAATCGAGATGTTCCGTGAGGAGCCCATCATCGTCGACAGGCACAGGAACGTACTGCGCGCCGTAGACGTTAAACGCCTGCAGTGCGCCTAGATAAGTTGGAGCCTCGACCAGGATTCGGTCTCCTCGATTGATCAGCAGCTTGCCGATCAGATCAAGAGCCTGTTGCGAACCTGAGGTGATCAGTACGTTTTCCGCGCTCGCGACGATTCCGTAGCGCGCAATGTTCCGCGCAATCATCTCCCGGAGTGGCTGATAGCCCTCGGTTGGGCCATACTGCAGGGCTTCCGGGCCGTGTTCGGTCAGCACTTTATGGCAGGCTTCTTCAAATCGTTTGGTCGGGAAGACATCGGGAGCAGGAAGCCCGCCGCCAAATGAGATGATCTCGGGATTTTGCGTAACTTTCAGCAACTCCCGGATGGCGGAACTCTTGATTCCAAGCGTACGCTGCGCGTACCGAGACTTCCAGAGCGTAGACATGCGAACTCTCCTGAACAGCGCTACCTCTTAGATGCTCAGATCATCCCATCACTGCCGTTCCAAAGTTGCAACGTTTCCAAAGTTTGCCAGGTTTTCGAGATTTCATTGGAACCATCGAACCGCGTTTTTTAGTCCTCTCCGATCAATTCTGGTTCGACCGACACATGCACATGGGCGTGCGCATACGTGTCGTTTTCCTGCGCATCGACCACCGCAATCGCGGCCACGTTGACAATCTCTTCCACTGCGGCCGATCTTTGCAGCACATGAACGGGCCGGCTCATGCCCATGAGGATGGGCCCAATCAGTTCGCCTCCGCCTACTTTTGCCGCCAGTTTACAGGCAATATTTGCGGACGCAAGATCAGGGAAGATCAGAACATTCGCCCCGCCCTTGAGCGAGCTGAACGGATACAGCTCATCGATCAATTCGGGAGACAGGGCCTCATCCGCCATGATCTCACCGTCCACGATCAAGGTCGGATCAGCGTATTTGATCATTTCCACGGCTTTGCGCACCTTCCTGGAAATCGGGTGGTCGACGCTGCCGAAGCTGGAGAACGAGAGCAGCGCCACACGAGGCGTGATGTCGAAGCGACGTGCCATGTGCGCTGTGCATAAGGCGATCTCAACCAGATCTTCCGCCGTTGGTTCGATGTTGACGCTGGTATCCGCCAGGAAGAAAACTTCACCCTTTCGCGTGATGATGGCGTAGCATCCGGAGACCCGGTGCAACCCTTCGCGGATGCGCACGATTTGCAGCGCCGGACGAATCGTATCCGGGAAATGCTGCGTCACGCCCGAGACCAGCGCGTCCGCATCACCCATGTGCACCATCATGGAGCCGAAGACGTTGCGGTCAGTCATCAACTTCTCGGCCTCCAGCAGCGTGACACCCCGACGTTGCCTTAAGCGAAACAATTCGAGCGTATATGCATCGCGGTGGTCGGATGACGTCGGGTCGATGATCTGCATTCCTTCCAGGTCTACAGCGAATTCGCGAGCGCGCGTTTTTATCTTCGTCGCATCCCCAAGCAGAATCGGTTTGCCAATCTTTTCTTCAACCAGTGTGTGGCAAGCACGCAGGATCTTCTCGTTCTCTCCCTCTGGAAATACCACTTGTTTGGGATTAGCCTGCGCCTTATGAATCATGGCGCGTGAAACTTCATACGCCTTCCCGAGCCTGCGCTCGAGTTGCGCACGATAGGTCTCCAGATCGACCGGCTCCTGTGCCACTCCCGTGCGCATCGCCGCTTCCGCCACGGCCGATGCCTCCCACATCAGCACCCGCGGGTCAAACGGTTTCGGAATCAGGTACTCGCGGCCAAACTGCATGCGGGGGACGCCATACGCCCGGCATACGGAGTCAGGAACGTCTTCTTTCGCCAGGGCGGCCAGCGCGTGCGTCGCAGCCAACTTCATTTCCTCATTGATCGCCGTCGCACGAACATCCAGCGCTCCCCGGAAAATGAACGGGAACCCGAGAACATTGTTCACCTGATTGGGATAGTCCGAACGCCCGGTCGCGATGATCACGTCAGAGCGGCTCGCCTTCGCCTCTTCGAATGTGATCTCGGGATCGGGATTCGCCATGGCGAATACAACCGGATCCGGAGCCATCGAGCGCACCATATCGCCGTTGATCGCACCTTTCACCGATAATCCCGCAAACACATCGGCGCCCACCATAGCTTCGGCGAGAGTTCGTAGTTTCGTCTCCTGCGCGAAGCGCTCTTTGTAGGGATTCATTCCCTCTTTTCGTCCCTTGTAGACCACGCCTTTTGTGTCGCAGAGAAGGATATTCTCGCGTTTCACGCCGAGGCGCACGTAGTGCTCGGCACAGGCGATTCCCGCAGCTCCCGCGCCATTGAAAACAACTCGCACTTTGCGGATGTCTTTACCTACGACCTCCAGAGCATTCAGCAGCGCTGCGCCAGAGATGATCGCCGTTCCGTGCTGGTCATCATGGAATACGGGAATCTTCATAGTCTTGCGCAGCGTCTCTTCGATGTGGAAACAATCCGGAGCTTTGATGTCCTCCAGGTTGATTCCACCAAACGTGGGTTCAAGTAACTGGCACAGCTTTATGATTTCTTCGGGATCATGCGAATTCACCTCGATGTCAAAAACGTCCACATCGGCAAATCGCTTGAACAGAACGGCCTTCCCTTCCATCACCGGTTTTCCGGCGAGGGCTCCGATATCGCCCAAGCCCAAAACGGCAGTACCGTTGCTCAGCACGGCGACGAGATTGCCTCGCCCGGTGTACTTGAATGCATCCTGTGGATTCTTTTGGATGGCGAGACAAGGTTCAGCCACTCCGGGCGTGTAGGCCATGCTCAAGTCGCGCTGGGTGCGGCAAGGCTTTGTCGGTGTGACTTCAATTTTTCCTGGACGCGACCCGTAGTGATAATCCAAGGCCTGCTGCTTGCTTACTAACATGATTCCCTCCCCTGCTATAAGTGCCCACAAGTGACTGCTTCAGCGAGCCTGAAAGTAGGTTCGTGCCTAGACCTCCACGCCCGCGCGGTGTTTTGCAAACTGCTCAATCAACTCGGCTAATCCCGGATGGCCGCGGTCTTCCACTTCATAACTGACGCGCAGCGTCGGCTTGTTCAGCCTGATGAGATGACCCAGGTCGATCGGCGTCGCGATCAGTACGAGATCGCAAGGAACGCGATTGATCGTTTCCTCCAACTCGTGCATCTGCATGGCGCTGTAACCCATGGCCGGCAGCAGGCTCGTCAGGTGCGGAAAATGTTCGTACGTCCACCGGATTGAGCCCACGGCAAAGGGCCTTGGATCGATAAGCTCGGCCGCTCCGCTCTGCCGGGCGGCAACTACCCCAGCTCCGTATGGCATTTCGCCGTGCGTCAGCGTGGGGCCGTCTTCCACCACAAGTAACTTCCGCCCTTTGATCAACTCCGGCGCAGACACTCCAACCCGGCACGTCATCTCCACAATCGTTGCTTTGGGATTCGCCGTGCGAATGTTGCGCCGGACGGTCTCGATATCCTTGATCGCCGCAGTATCTACCTTATTGATGACCACAACCTGGGCACGCCGTAGGTTCACTTCCCCGGGATAGTAGGCCAGTTCGTGGCCGGGCCGGTGCGGGTCAACCACAACAATTTCCAGATCCGAACAATAAAAAGGAGTGTCATTATTGCCGCCATCCCAGATGACGACGTCGGCTTCCTTCTCCGCCTGCCGCAAAATCCGTTCATAGTCCACACCTGCATAAACAATCGTTCCCATGCGCAGGTGCGGCTCATATTCCTCGCGCTCTTCGATGGTGCACTGATGCTTGTCCAGATCCTCAATGGTGGCGAAACGCTGCACGGCTTGAGCAGCCAGATCGCCGTACGGCATCGGATGGCGCACGACAACCAATTTGCGTCCTTCGCGCCTTAATTCGGAAGCCACGAAGCGCCCCAGCGGACTCTTGCCGCATCCGGTGCGCACCGCACAAATCGAGATGACTGGCACCGCGGACTTCAACTGGGTCCGCTGCGAGCTAAGCAGCCAGAAGTCTGCCCCTGTCGCCACGACCCGCGAAGCCAGGTGCATGAGATTCTGGTGGGAGATATCGCTGTACGAGAAAACCACCGCGTCGATGTCGTGCTCATCGACCAACCGTTCCAGATCGTTTTCTTCGAAAATAGGAATCCCGGTGGGATACAACGTTCCAGCTAATTCGGCCGGGTAACGCCGGTTAGCAATGCCCGGAATCTGCGTCGCTGTGAATCCGACCACGCAATACTCAGAATTTCCTCGAAACACTACGTTGAAATTATGAAAGTCTCTGCCTGCAGCACCGAGAATCAGGATCTTTTTCGCTTGCATGGGCCCTCCTGAGCCAAGTACGACTGCTTCGACCAGAAAGCGCTTACTCTTTCGGGCTCCGCCGCCACATCGGTACGCACGGATTCCAGCTATGCACGTCTTTCTGGAAGTCGCGGCCGGATTGCGTTGTGCCTACCGTCGCTAGTTCGTCGACGGGCGATTTCAGAAGCTCGCTGATGTACTTCTCGATCTGCTCGCGGACGCGGGGCTGCTTCAAAGCATCCAGTAGTTGCTGATTCTCAATATGGGTAAATCCACCGCACAGCGGACATTTCACGACGTCGTCGTTAATCATGGGTCACCGTCGAGGTTTTGGAGATTGGGCACGGAAAAGGGCCGTTCGAGCCAGTTGAGTGCCGCTGGGGCTATTTGAAGCCGAAGAAAGAGGATGAACAGTGACAACCGTCGCGGGGGTTAGTGATGGAAGTCACAGATCGGCCTCGTAATTTTTCGTCCTCGTCTAAGCTGTTCTGCCCCAATAAGAAAGCCGCCTGTTAAGGAGGCGGCTTCTCATCACTTGGTCGTACCGATTCAGTCGATCAGAACGCTACGGCAGAACCTGAAACGCAACGTCGGTCGTGAGCGTGCCGCCCGGCGTGGTGATTTGAACTAATCCCGTGGTCGCTCCGCTGGGCACGGTCGCCTTAATGTACGTATCCGTGACCGTGAATTCGGTTGCAGGCGTGCCGTTAAAAGTCACGATCGTCGCGCCGGTCAGGTTGTTGCCGAGGACGTTAATTCTCTGACCGATTTTTGCAAAACCAGGATTGGCGATGACCAGGGGTCCAAGTCCCGTGGATAAGCTAAAAAGCGTACCGCAGCCTGGTCCGTGACACAGCCTGCGGTCAGTGTATGCGCCGTAATCCGCACTCCCGTAGAACGTACCATTCGTGTGCTGAGTTAATCCTGAGTATGGCGAGTAACCGTCGATGCAGGGAGGCCCCGCAACGCAAAAATCGTAGAGTGTTGTGACGATGCCGTCGGAGGTCATTTCAAAGATGTTGCCATTGAGGCCCCCCGCGTACGTGGTGCTGTAGAAGTTCCCGTCGTTGGCCTGTATCAGTGGCGATGTAGGAGTCTGGCCATCCGCACAAGTGTTCGGGCAGAACGCATGGAGGGTTGTAAATACTCCGCCGAGGGTAAGTTGGAACGCGACACCTTCATCATAGGCGCCGCCCCCGGATGCGGTTCCGTAAAGGTTGCCATTGGTGCCTTGAATCAGAGCCGCCTCCGGGCTCCAACCGTCAGCACAATTCGGCTCGGAGCAAAAAGAGTGAAGGATGGATCCCACGCCGCTCGGGCTCATCTTAAACACGGTACCGTTGCCGTTAGCTCCACCTTCGGATGTGGTCCCATAAAAGTTTCCATCGTTGGCCAAAATGAGGCCGGCTTGAGGTTGGAAACCATCCTTACAAACTTGAGGGTTACAAAAGCTGTGCAGAGTAGTTAGGCGGCCGGCCGGCGTGATTTCAAACACGGTTCCGCAGGTCGAACAGTGGACACCCCCGGTGATTGTGGTGCCATAGAAGTTGCCGTTGATCCCTTGCACCAGAGACCCCAAGGGCACCGAGCCATCGGCGCAATTTGTCAGCGAGCAGAAACTGTAGAGCGTGATCAATCGGCCGGCGGGGGTCAGCTCAAAAAACGTCCCGCAAGAGCAGTTGTTTGCTCCTCCGCCCGCGGTCAGACCATAGAAATTTCCGTTCGCCGCCACGATCAGCCCTTGCGGGGACTGCCCGTCGGTACAGTGCGCCTGCGAGCAGAAGTTGTAGATCTTGGAGTACTTTCCATCAGGAGTCAGTTCGTAAATCGTCCCCCAGCCATTCGTTCCACCCGAACCGGTCGTGCCGTAGAGATTTCCGTTAAGACCCTGCACCGGAGCTGTCGTCGGATTCCCGCCATCCACTCCATGGAATTGGCCGTAGGTGAAGGTTTGCCCGAGTCCGGCAATTGCGGTCGCAAAGCAGAAGGTCACGAGGATACAAGTAATTCTTGCCGGTCTAAGGCTTTTCATGTGAATTCCTTTTCGTGCGTCCCACCGACGCATAAAGACCGTCATGCGGTCGATTGGCATTTCGAGCGAGCGTCGGTCAAAAGAGAGTACCCTGACTCGATCTCAAAAGAGGAAGAGAACTGCTTCTCCACGGACGGGGCGCCAGACCTCGCGGAGACCTCAGCTCGGTGGGCAGCATTATTTTTCAGTTCGTGTCAGATGTCAACCCGTGCATGGGTATCGATAGGACGGCATGCGGGCTCGCGCCGTCGGTGCTATACCCAATGTCAGTGACGACGCGCACTCTGCTTTGTGAGTGAAACTAGGTTCCGCCAAAAGTAATAGCGTCAACGTTTACGTCAGTTCCTCTTCCCTGCTAACATCATTGGTTCACCCAACAGCGTCAACCAAGTCTGTTTACGCCTTCATAAATCTACGGAGGAAGCATGGCAATTAAAGTAGGAATCAATGGATTCGGACGAATAGGCCGCAACGTACTGCGTGCCTCGTTGAAGGATCCCAACCTCGAGTTCGTAGCCGTTAACGACCTGACCGACCCCAAGACTCTGGCTCACCTACTGAAATACGACTCGGTCCTGGGTAATCTGCCCAACCAGGTCTCGGCCGGCCCTGACAGCATTACCGTCGACGGCAAGACCATCAAGGTATTCAAAGAAAAAGATCCCGCGGCGCTGCCTTGGGAGTCCGTGGGCGCGCAGGTTGTGATCGAGTCTACTGGACGCTTCACCGATGCCAACGACGCCAAGAAGCATCTGCGCGGGACGGTAAAGAAGGTCATCATCTCGGCTCCGGCGAAGAATGAGGATGTCACCGTCGTGCTCGGCGTCAATCATGATAAGTATGACGCCGCCAAGCACCACATCATTTCGAACGCGTCCTGCACCACGAACTGCCTGGCTCCCGTCGCCAAGGTTCTGCACGATGAGTTCAAGATCGTCTGCGGCACCATGACGACGATCCACTCCTACACCAACGATCAGGTGATTCTCGACTTCCCGCACAAGGATCTGCGGCGCGCGCGGGCCGCTGCCCTCAACATGATCCCGACTTCAACCGGCGCAGCCAAAGCATTGAAACTGGTCATTCCGGAACTCGGTGGCAAGGTCGATGGATTCTCCATGCGCGTCCCGACGCCGAACGTCTCCGTGGTCGACTTTGTGGTGTGGGTCGAGAAGAAAACGACCAAGGAGGAAGTGAATGCCGCGCTGAAGAAGGCTTCCGAATCCGGACCGCTGAAGGGCTATCTCGGCTATGAAGAGCACGAATTAGTGTCGTCCGACTACAAGGGCGACCCTCGCTCCTCGATCGTCGATTCGCCCTGTACCATGGTGGTCGGCGGCAACTGCGTGAAGGTGATCTCCTGGTACGACAACGAGTGGGGATACTCCAACCGTGTCCGTGACCTGATCAACTACATCGCCGGCAAGGGCCTGTAATGCGTTAGCGTGTGGCGCGGGCACTCCTGCCCGCGCTGCCGCAGGTATACGATTCGACCTGCGCGGGCCAGAGTGCCCGCGCCACACAAGCCTGAAAGAGGACTCCAGCCATGTCCAAGCTTTCCATTCGTGATCTCCCCCTGAGTGGCAACCGTATCTTCATGCGCGTCGACTTCAATGTGCCGCTCGATGACGGCCGCGTTATGGACGATACCCGCATCCGCGAAACCCTGCCCACGATTGAATATGCTCTGCGGCATGGCGCGCGCCTGATTCTCGCCTCGCACCTTGGCCGTCCCAAGGGCAAACCGAATCCGAAGATGAGTCTCAAGCCTGTAGCCGAGCGTCTTCGCATGCTGCTCGATAAGGAGCTGGCTCGCGGCGAAAACGTCGGCTTCTGTCCCGAGTGCGTTGGCCCCGAAGCCGAGGAAGTGGCCACGCAACTCGAAAAGGGGCAGACTCTTCTGCTCGAGAACTTGCGCTTCCATGCCGAAGAAGAAGCCAATGACGAGAAGTTTGCCCGCCAGCTCGCAAATCTCTCCGAGTATTACGTCAATGACGCATTCGGCTCAGCCCACCGTGCACATGCTTCGACGGAAGGCATGACGAAGTTCATGAAGCAGTGCGCCGCCGGCCTGCTGATGGAAAAGGAACTCAAGTATCTCGGCAAAGCACTGGAGCATCCCGAACCACCTTTCGTCGCCATTCTGGGCGGTGCTAAGGTCAGCGACAAGATCGGGGTCATCCAGAATCTGCTCACCAAGGTCAATGTGCTGATCATCGGCGGCGGCATGGCCTATACCTTCCTCAAGGCCCAGGGGCATGAAATTGGCAAGTCTCTCCTCGAAGCCGATAAGGTCGATCTCGCCAAGAGCCTGCTTGCCGAAGCAAAAAAGCGCAACGTGAAATTGCTCTTGCCTGTGGATCACGTGGTCGCCATGAAACCCGAGCCGAACGCGGTGGTTCAGCAGATTGGCGAGGGCCAGCCGATTCCCGCCGACAAGATGGCGCTCGACATCGGCCCCAAGTCGATCGAACTGTTCTCCGAAGAGATTTCGGACGCCCGCACCATCGTGTGGAACGGTCCCATGGGCGTTTTCGAAGTGCCGGGATTCTCCAAGGGCACATTCAAAATTGCCCATGCAGTCGCCGACAACGGTGCGGCCATCTCGATCGTGGGTGGCGGCGACTCGGTAGCGGCCGTCAAGGCGGCAAATGTCGCAGACAAGATCACCCACATCTCCACTGGCGGCGGCGCGTCGCTTGAGTTTCTCGAAGGACGGACGTTGCCCGGCGTCGAAGCGCTCACGGACAAAAAGTAGAAAATTAGTACCCGGTACCTGGTAACGAGTACCCAGTCACCGCTGAGTATGGTCCGCGAGCCTCCTCTATGCGACTGCTGTTGAAGAAAGGCAAGATCATCGAGATCGTTGGACCAGCCGACATCACCGAAGAATCGACGGACGCGATCGTGAACGCCGCCAACTCTTCCCTTCTTGGCGGCGGAGGAGTTGACGGCGCCATCCACCACGCGGGTGGACCAGCGATCCTCGCAGAATGCCGCGCGATCGTGAACCGGATCGGGCGGCTGGCAGCGGGAAACGCCGTTGTCACGACCGGCGGAAACCTGGCTGCGAAGCATGTAATCCATACGGTCGGACCGATTTTTCGCGATGGCAATCACCGCGAAAGTGAAACCCTGGCAAGTTGTCACCGCGAATCCGTCCAATTGGCTGACGAGCACGGCCTGACTTCCCTTGCCTTTCCCGCGACCTCAACCGGAGCTTACGGATATCCTGTTAGCGAGGCAGCACCGATTGCGCTTTCTGCAACGGCCGAGGCTCTCGCCACGGCGAAGCACGTTCAGCGATGCCGTTTTGTTCTATTCGACATTTCGACGGTTCGCGCCTTTGAGCGGGCCGCACAAGAACTCCAAGTCGACAAATCCCTCATTCCAAATCGAAAAGGCGAACTCATGAGAAAAAAAGTAATGGCCGCCAACTGGAAGATGTACAAAAACCCTGACCAGACGCGCGACTTCTTCCGCGACTTTCTGCCAATGGTTTCCGGTCACGACCGCGATGAAATCATCGTCTGCCCATCATTCGTGAATCTTCCGGCTGCGCTCGAAGCCGCCAAAGGCTCGAACGTCGTCATCGGTGCTCAGAACGTTCACTGGAAAGAAGAGGGCGCATTTACTGGGGAAACCTCTGTCGGCCAGCTCGCTGCGATTGGCATCAACCACGTGATCATCGGACACTCCGAGCGTCGGCAATATTTCGGCGAGACCGATGACACCGTGAACCTTCGTCTCAAGACTGCTCTGGAAGCCGGATTTCAATGTTATCTGCTGTGTCGGCGAAGTGCTCGAAGAACGCGAGGCTGGCATGACCGACGATGTTCTCCGCCGGCAATGTGTTCGCGCCTTCCACGCGATCTCGGCGAAGAAGGCAGCGAAAATGGTGGTAGCCTACGAGCCTGTCTGGGCTATCGGCACCGGAAAGACAGCTACACCTGAAATCGCCGCCGAGGCGCACGCTGTGATTCGCAAAGAATCTACCGAAATCTTCGGCGAAGAGTTCGCCAACAACCTGCGGATCCTCTATGGCGGATCGGTGAAGCCTGACAACGTCAAATCGCTGATGGCGCAAGAAGAAATCGACGGCGCCCTGGTTGGCGGAGCGTCGCTTGATCCGAAATCGTTCACGGCAATTGTGAAGTACTGATCCACGCCAATATATACGTCCTAAGTTTACTGCCAATAGTCCAGTAGGGCGGGCCAATGAGTCAATGAGGGCAGACACGCAGATTTCATCAGTTGACTGTAACCCATGTCGCGAGTTGCGTAAGGCTAACCTTGCATCGGTTGAGCTTTTTCTCTGCATTCCTGCGCCTTGCGGAAGGGAACGGATTGCAAGCAGTGTTCGATCCCGCGGGTGCTGGACGATCTGGGTCTTGGCACTGGCTAGGCGACTGTTGCGGCGATAAGACAGAGACCGTTCGAGGAGGCAGCTTATGAGAAGCCGTACCACTGGCTGGTATTGACACACCTCTTATTTTTCCCTGCGGCGATTGCTGCTGGCATGCATTTGGGCTGATCCAATCGCCAATCCCAGCGAAGTAACACATCGGAGAGCCAGTGGTAAGCGGGCCGACGGTGTTTGGACGTGTTGATGTACGCCTCCTTTGCATCGTCGTGTCTGGTGGATTTGGCGGATGCGAGAATTTCGTTGGTTCGCCGTGAGCATCAGTGCTGAAATAATGGCCGAAGTGCTTGTATATCTGCGGTGCTATTTATATCGGGAATGTCAATTGGTGGCGATTGGCTCTGAAAGGAATAGCCGGATAGTTGTTGTGTCAAGGTCGTGATTTAGCACTCGATGAACCCGAGAATAGCGGTCAACATTCGCGCGTGCCGATGCTGGCGGTTCGTGATCCTGCGCACAGAAGTCCCTCTGCGCTTGACCTAAACTTCTAGCCGTATTCCAGACCGGGTGACCGGCCCCTCAAACTTCTCTCCCCACGAGGAGGTCGTATGCCGCTCTCCATGCTTCGCAGTTTCCTCGATTCTCACAACGTCAAATACATGGTGATCTCCCACTCGCTCGCCTATACGGCGCAGGGCGTCGCGGCCCTCGCCCATGTTTCCGGCAAGAAACTGGCGAAAACCGTGATCGTCAAAATTGACGGCATCCTTGCCATGGCCGTCATTCCTGCTTCGGACCATGTCGATCTCGATCGGCTCAGAACGCTCACCGGCGCTCAAAGTGTGAAACTAGCTACCGAGCGCGAGTTCAAGAACGCATTTCCCGATTGCGAAACCGGCGCGATGCCTCCCTTCGGCAACCTGTATGACATGTCCGTGTACGCCGACGAGAGCCTCGCTGCGCACGACGAAATCACATTCAGCGCCGGGACGCATCGCGAACTCGTCCGCATGCCTTGGGAAGATCTGGTGCGACTGGTCAATCCGACGATTCACCAGCTGACGTACCAAAAACTTGCGGTCGCATAATCGGCGCACGTCAGCGCGAAGACAGAGCTCCGCAGAAAGATGTGAGGCAATCTTTTGAAGTTTTTACATGTCCGTAGCAAGTTAAAATGTCCGCTTTTCTTAGCACACGATATGTCCGGTTCTAAAGTTAACCAGCAGCAGTCGGGGCTGTGGGAAAGTGGGAATCCCGCGGGGTTTGCGGGATTTCCAAGCGAGGTGGGAAAGTCGGCTTTATGACTTTTCCGCCTCGCGTCTTTTCCACAGCCCGTTGCGCCGGCATTTCCGTCGTCGCCAGTGCCGTGCCCTGCGCCGTGTACCGTCCCAGACAATGTGGTCCGTGCGTGAGGCTCAGGGTTCCATCTAAATGCTGATACACCACCGCCTGGCAGCCCGCCAAGGACGCTCTCCAGCGTACCCGCTCAATCTGCAAACTGAGATTCTGAAAGCTCACCGTGTTGTCGCGATTCACCGTGCGCTCGAACTGCAGCGAGAAGATCAAGTTCAGATCCCGTCTTCGGCAAGGCAAAAATGCGCTTCCCCGCTGTGCCGCTGCCCTCTGAAGTCGCTGGTTAAACTCGGCGATGTAGTGCTCCCGCAGAAATTCATTGGCGGCTTCCAGACTCGCGATCTTGTGCAATCTTAGTTCCTGCGGCAAGCGCCCCTGCCAAGTGCCGAAGTTGCGCTCGCTGCGTCCCCGCGCTTGCGGCGAGTAGGCCGGAATCATCTGCACCCCCAACTCGCGCAACGCCCGTCCCACCTGGGTCAGACGATGCGCATCCACCTTGCCGCCCACCTTCGGCGTCAGCCAGAAATGGCTGCCGCGATCGCTGTACAGCGCACAGAACACGCCCTTGCGCTCGATCACTTCCCGCAGCCCCGCCATCACTGTCGCCGTCGATTCCTCTTCCACCAGTTGCGCGTAGTAAATCTCGCTGGTGGCATCGTCCAGAATCACGATCAGGTCGTACCAGCGTTCGTCCTGAAACCACTGGTGCCGGCTCCCCTCGATGTGCAACAGCATCCCCGGCAGGGGCCGACGCTCGCGCCGTTTGCGATGCGCTCCACGCTTTCGCCCCCGCGCAACCAGACCTGCTCCCTGCAGCGCCTGCTTCACCCAGGTGTAACTCAGCTCAATCCCGTGCTCGGCCTGCAACTTCTCGTGAAAGTGCTGCACGTTCAGATCGAAATACTTTTCCCGGTACAAAGCGAACACCCTCTCCACCGTCGCCACCGGCACCCGCCGTCTCGACGGCTTCCCCCGCCGCCGGTCGAACAACCCGTTGTACCCCTCTTCGACGTAGCGCTCCCGCCAACGCCGCATGTGCCGGTCGCTGATCCCAAGGATCTCCGCCGCCTGCCACCAGGTGATCTTCTTTGCCATCGCTTGCAACATCACATCCTGTACTTTCATCGCCCGCTCCATCGCGGCCTTCGGGTAACAATCCATGCTTCGCATGGTCTCCTACCCTCACCGCCCGCAAAGCGGACATATCACCTGCTATCTCAACCGGACATATCATGTGCTACCGACATTTTGAAGTTTTTACATTGACGTCGTATACATAATGAGCTAGTGTTCTGTCCTGCCTTCCGGCGCGGCTTTTGCGCTGTTCTACGAGGGTCAGTCAACTAAATTTCCCCGAAAGTGTTTTCTCCCGGAAGATCTCATGAAAAATTGGTGTCGGCGGTTCGCGTTGTGCGCTCTCATTTGCCTGGTCGCACCAGCTTGGGCTCAAGTCAAGTTTGTAGAGTTGAAGAATCCCGTTGCACTTTCCTGGGTCAACTATGCGTTCTCCTTTAACGCCAAGGCCATGGCAGCCAATTATGGAGGTGAAATTTTTCGCTGGGCCCCGTCCGGCGGTTTTGTCGACCTCGGCCCCGGAGATCCATTCAACTCCTCCATCGGAATCTCGGCTGACGGAAAAACAATCGTCGGCGGCATCATGGGCTCCGACGGCAACACCGCTCCTGCCATGTGGCAGCAAGCCACCGGCTGGGTCAATCTGGGTCATCCCGCCGAAGGTTGCACCATGGACGGCAACTGGGGCGATGCCTGGGGCGTGAATCACGATGGCTCGATCGTGGTGGGTCTCTCATGGTACTGCCCCGGAGCCGAAGGTTTTGAATGGACTCCGCAGAACGGTATCGTGGGCCTTGGACATCCCACCGGCGCCAGCAGTCGCGCCACCAGCATTTCAGCCAACGGTTCGACCATCGTCGGCTTCTGGGAAGACGCAACGCAGGGCAATCGCCAGCCGGTCCGTTGGGTCTCAGGCGGTGCGGAGGATCTCTTTCTGGGCAATGTTGCGGGAGAGGCCATCGCGGCTAGTTCTGACGGATCGCAGATTGTCGGCCAGGCCGCCGATTCCACCGGAAACGGCCGCGGATTCTATTACAGCAAGACCGATGGCCTCATTGACCTCGGAGTCCTCAGCGGCAACAAGGTTGATCAAAGCGTCGCGTTTGGACTCTCCGACAATGGAATCGTCATCGGCTCGAGCATCAATCCATTCTCCTGGACCAGCAAGCCTTTTATCTGGACCAAGCACATTGGCTTGAAACCATTGCAAAAAATCCTGGTGGAGGCGGGTGCAGTAATTCCCCAGGGTGTCACGATCACCAACGTGATGGCGATTTCGGGAAACGGATCAGCCATGGTGGGAATGTGGCAGGATGCCAGCAACAACGTGGGCACGTGGATCGCATACATCCCTCCGAAGTGTCAGGCTCTCTTCAAGTAATTCTTCGTGAAAAGATAGAGGGCAGCGAAACCTCGCTGCCCTCTATTTTCCCATCGCGCTCTATGATTTACGGCCGATCGCCATGATGTGCGATGTTGCCCCTAAGATCGAGGGCTCGCGCTCGACTTGGCGTACCGCCGCCAGCAGCCGTTCACGCTGCGCCGGATCATTCCACAAACGATCGAAGTCGAGCGCCAGCCAGCCTGGGCCTTCGATCGCGACAATCTCGACAACTTGAAACCCGCTGGCGAGTAATTCGCGCGACAATTCACCCGGGCGATGGAAGTATGCGTCTGTGAAATAGAGGGCATTGTCCGTCGGATTGCGATGCTGGCTGTCTTCCAGATCACGCTCCACAATCGGCGCAAACGTAGGATCGTCGAAAAATCCATGAGTCAATGAATCGAGCAGGGAGGCAAAATGGCTGATACCGGCAGCCCACACCAGTCCTCCCGGCCGCAGCACGCGATAGGCCTCGCGTAAACAGGCCAGGCGCTCCTCTCTATCGACAAGATGGTAAAGTGGTCCGAGCAGCAGGACGGCATCGGCAGATCCATCCGCATGCGATAAATGCCTGGCATCGCCGATCGTAGCCGAGGCCAATGGACGCTCCGGTTGTTTCCCCGACGCAGTTCGCGCCTGCTCGACATGCTTGGGCACAACATCGACCAGATGCACCCGATATCCCTGTGCCGCCAACCAGCAGGCGTACGCTCCAGACCCGCCTCCAGCATCGATAATCATGGCCCGCTCGAGTGTCAGATGCCGCAAAATCAGTTCCTGTGTGCGCGCATACTCCAGTTGGAACCAGCCTGTGCGAAGACGCGAATTCTCGTCACCTTCGCCGTAATAGCTCACAATGCGGCTAACAGAATCGCTGTCGCTCATGGAGTGCTTTCAGAATCTGACTTAGACTGCCGTCGATCGCCTTACAGGGGGACGATAGCCCAACTGCATCGAGAGATGCCGCGCCGCGTCTTTCAGCGCTTCTACGATGCGCGGCATCGTTTCTGAATTCACCTGGCTTATAGGGCCGCTCAATCCGACTGCAGCTTCGATCTCACCGCGCTGGTTGAATACCGGAGCGCCCAGGCAGCGTGCTCCCAGGTTGTTCTCCTCGTCATCGACGGAATATCCAAGTGCGCGCACCTTTTCGAGTTCCTTCAACAGGCGCGGCATGGTTGTGATCGTTTTAGGTGTGCGTCGCTCCATTGGACGTTCGGAGATAATTGTTTCGAGCTGCGCCTGCGGAATGTGAGCCGCCAGGGCCTTGCCCACGCTGGTCGCGTGCACGCGCATGCGCCGGCCAACCCAAGTGTCCATGCGGATGAATCCCTGTGGCTCGACCTTCTCGATGTAGACCGCCTCGGGCCCATCGAGGATTGCCAGATGGCACGTCAGAGTCGTCTTTTCCATGAGACGCCGCATGATGGGCAACGCCACCTCGCGTACGTCAATGCCGCTGAGTGCGCCGCGGCTCAGGCTTAGTATCTTGAGTCCAACCCTGTACTTTCCGCTCTGCGCATCGCGGTGCAGGTAGCCCTGCTTCTCCAGCGTACGCAGGATGTAGCTTGCGGAACTCTTTGGAATTTCGAGCTTTCGGCTGATCTCGGCATTGCTCAATCCTTCCGGCTCTTGAGAAACCGCCTCGAGCATGGCCAGCGCGCGCTCAACCGCTACCGATGGGGATTCTTCTCTGGAGCTCATAACTACTTTGTCATCCTAGCAAAACCGTACTCGTCCAACAAAATGAATGTACGTTCATCATATTGAACATACAGCTTGACCGTGTGATTGCGCTCACATAGGATCGCTCAGCATTACGAATGGCTGTTCAGCATATTGAACAGTCAACACTGGGGACTTTAGATGCTAGCCACACTCTCGATGCCACCGACGAGCACATTGACCAATCCGGTCATCAGCACGCCGGAAGGGTTCGATCCGAGTCGCGAACTTCCCGCCGGCTTCATGGATTTCTTCCTTCCCCTCCATCAGCGATTCACGCCGCGACAACAGCAACTTGCTACGGAAAGGCTCGTAGGCTTGCAGCGCTCGCTCGAAGGTGAAAAACCGTCACATCACTTCCCTTCCGACACGGTGCGCAACGGATGGCGCATCACCCTGCCCGACTGGTGCCAGGATCAGCGCAACCAGATGACTGGCCCGGCCGACGACGGTGAACTCTGCGTCAAAATGCTGAACTCGGGCGCGCCCGGCGTCATGCTCGATCTCGAAGATTCCTGCGTGAACGAGTGGTCGCATCACGAGTCGGGGATCGCGAACATTCTCGCTTGTCTGCGCGGCGAGCTTTCGTACTTCGATAAGAAGCGCGACCGCACGGTATCAATTCAACCGAGCAAGACCGTGATCTTCACCCGGCCTCGCGGACTTCACATCAGCCAGGCCGGATTGATTCCGGGCGAAATGGTGTCGGCCTCGCTTTACGATGTCGCACGTGTCTTCTATGGAATCGAACCTTCGGAGCTGAAGCATCCGTTATGTATCTACATTCCAAAGTCTGAGTCGGCGGACGAAGCTCTCTGGTGGCGCGACTTGTTTCAGGCACTGGCGAAATCGCGCGGCCTGCCTCACGACTCCATCAAGTGCATGGCGCTTGTGGAATCGCACCCACTGGCTTTTCAGATGGAAGAGTTCACCTACAACCTGCGTGAGCACATCATCGGACTCAATCTGGGACGCTGGGACTACATGGCCAGCCTGATTCATTTCAATCTCGACGATCCCGACTGGGTATTGCCCAATCGGAACACGATTCCGTGCGACGTTTCGTTCTTTCAGAACTTGCGCACATTGATGCCCGAAATATGTCATCACCGCGGGATTCTCGCCATCGGTGGTATGACGGCACTGTATCCGAGCCGCGAAGATGCCGAACTCAACGCGCGCGCTCTGGCCGTGCTCGAAAAGGACAAGAAGAACGAAGCTGACTGCCTCATGGACGGCGCGTGGACCGGCCACCCCGATCAGAATGCAATCGCCGTCGCTCAGTTCCCGTATCCGAATCAATTACATGCGCGGCCAAAGAATACGAGCCGCTATCCCGACCTGCGACCGACTCCCGTAGGAGTCGGCCAGCGCACGGTCAACGGCACCCGCGCCGCGGTACGCACCGTCATTCGTTATCGCCACGGCGTCCTCAGCGGCAAGGGAGCAAGCCTGCTCGACGGTTACATGGAAGACCTTGCGACCGATCGTATTTACCGCCTGATGATTGCCCAGCGTGTCATGCACCGCGATGTCGTCGACATTCGCGACGATGAAGGCAGATCCGTCAAGCACACTCCGGAGTTCATCACCCGCCTTTTCGATGAAGAACTCGATCGCTTGTTGGCCGATCTTCCACAAGATTCCGAGGAACGCGACCGCTTCCGCCGCGCCCGAGAAATCAGCGAAGCCATGATCATCAATGGAGAATTCAACCCAGTATAGGGAAACGCGCCTCGTCAGAAATGCCTTTAGGAGATTGCCATGTCAATCAATGGAAACGGACACCATCCACCCCAGTCTCGCTACGGACTCGAACCTCACATGAGCGAGCCCGAGCGTATGGCTCAGTACGCGCTTGCGCAAGACTGTCTGAACTATGACTGGAAGCACAACGCCCGGTGGAAGGGCGTCGAGCGCCCCTACTCCCCCGACGATGTGCTGCGACTCCGCGGGTCAATCCATATCGAGCACACGCTCGCGCGCATGGGTGCCGAACGGTTATGGGAACTTCTGCACACGGAACCGTACGTCAACGCTCTCGGAGCGATGACCGGCAACCAGGCGGTGCAGCAGGTACAGGCGGGGCTGAAGGCAATCTACGTCAGCGGATGGCAAGTCGCTGCCGACGCGAACGACGCAGGAACAATGTATCCGGACCAGAGCCTGTATCCCGCGGATAGCGTTCCCAATCTTTGCCGCCGGATTAACAACGCCCTGCAGAGCGCCGATCAGATTCATCACGCGGAAGGCAAGGTCTCGCCCGGTCAAACCTGGTTCGCGCCACTCATCGCCGATGCCGAAGCTGGCTTCGGTGGAACTCTCAATGCGTTCGAATTGATGAAAGCAATGATCGAAGCCGGAGCGGCTTGCGTTCACTTCGAAGATCAGCTCTCGTCGGCAAAAAAATGTGGCCATCTCGGCGGCAAAGTCCTTGTGCCGACGAACGAAGCCATTCAGAAGTTGGTTGCAGCGAGGCTCGCAGCTGACGTGATGGGAGTGCCCACACTCATTATGGCTCGCACCGACGCCGACAGCGCTCAACTGCTGACCAGCGACGTTGATCCCCGCGATCGCGAATTCTGCACCGGCGAACGAACACCCGAAGGGTTCTTTCGTATTCCTTCCGGAATCGACTCAGCAATTGCGCGCGGCCTTGCGTACGCGCCCTATGCCGATCTCATCTGGTGCGAGACTTCGCATCCCGACTTGAACGAAGCCCGGCAATTCGCCGACGCGATTCATGCGCGCTATCCCGAAAAGATGCTCGCCTACAACTGCTCGCCCAGCTTCAACTGGCGGAAGAAGCTCGATGAGCAGACGATCGCCCGCTTCCAGCCCGAACTGGCACGCATGGGATACAAATTTCAGTTCGTTACCCTCGCCGGATTCCATGCCCTGAACCTGAGCATGTTCGAACTCGCGCGCGCCTACAACCTTACCGGGATGACGGCCTATTCGCGACTGCAGGAGAAAGAGTTCAGCCGTGAATCGCAGTTCGGATACGAAGCCGTCAAGCATCAGCGCTTCGTCGGAACGGGATACTTCGACCAGGTCCAGCAAGTCATCAGCGGTGGCCGAGCCTCGACGATTGCGCTTGCCCAATCCACGGAAGTCGCTCAGTTCGATGGAAAAGATTCGGTGAAGCGGTCACCCAACGATCGTCAGTCGATGTTCCAAAGAGAAAATCGAGAACAGCCGATCCGGTCGATCACCACCGATTTCGGTTCAGAGGAAATGCTGCTACCGTCAGGTGACTGATAATCGAGACCGAAACGCGACGAAGACGCTGCCCAACGGGCTGTTCTGAAAAGACCAGCCTGATTTTTTCTAATGCGGGTCATGCGGACGGGACAGCGACCAAGTCGTCTTCTCGCATTGCGACCTGACGGTGCTCCGTGTTTAGGCTGATCACTACGGTCTTCAGCACTGCCAGAAATCTATCGACCTCTTCTTGCGTATTGAACCGCCCCAGACTCACTCGGATCAACCCGCGCGAGCGCTCCGCGTCGTATCCCATCGCCAGCAACACTCCCGAAGGCTCTCCAGAATGGTTGGCACTGCAAGCGCTGCCCGCAGACACTGCGACTCCAGCCTCATCGAGACTGGCCAGGAGTTTTCCAACTTCCCTTTCGTGTCCGCGCAATCCGAAGCTCAAATGGCCGGGCAAGCGCCGCGTGGCATGTCCGAAGAAATATATATCGCGGAACAATCTCTCAAGTTCGCCAACAATGTGCTCCCGCAATCCTGCCAGCCGCGAAGCTTCTTCTGCCAATTCCTTGCTCGCGATCTCCGCCGCCGCACCAAACCCAACAATCCCGGCGACGTTCTCAGTGGCCGAGCGCAACCCGCGCTCTTGCGCTCCGCCGAACACGATAGGAGATAGCTTTACTCCTTTGCGCACGTACAACGCGCCAATGCCTTTCGGCCCATGGAGCTTGTGCGCTGAGAGTGAAAGCAGATCTACGTTCAGCCGCTTCACATCCAGCGGGATCTTTCCGCCCGCCTGCACGGCGTCGGTATGAAACAGGACGCCATGCAGCTTGGTCAGGTGAGCCAATTCTTCGACGGGCTGCAACGTTCCGACTACGTTGTTCGCCGCCATTATGGAGACGAGAGTCACGTTCTTTTGCAGCGCCCGCAGCAGACCCTCTGTTCGAACGAGTCCATCAGCGTTCACAGGAAGATGAGTAACTTTCGTTCCGCCACTCGCAAGAAACTTGCATGTCTCCAGGATCGCGGCATGCTCGATCGCACTTGTAACGACATGCCCCGGCTTCCCGCTCGCCCGAACGGCACCGATCAGGGCAAGGTTGTCCGCCTCCGTCCCACTCGCGGTGAAGATGATTTCTTCCGGGTTTGCGCCGATTAACTCCGCAACCTGAGCACGCGCATGGTCAACCGCTGCCCGCGCAACGCGTCCCTCGTAATGCAGGCTTGACGGGTTGCCGAAGGCTCCGCCTAAGAACGGCCCCATCGCCTCCAGCACCCGTGGATCGACCGGTGTGGTGGCGGAATGATCAAAATAGATTCGCGATTGCATGACTTTCTCCATCGGCTGCGCTGGGCCCTGCGCGCCCTAAAAACACGAATGCCTCATCCGGGATTTGGGGATGAGGCACATACTCACCAGAATCTCATGTCCCCCGCGAACCGGGCGGGAATTGGCACCAGATGATCAGGCTGTTTCCTGATCCGGTTGTCGTGGCTTCTCCGGGCCCGTTACCCTCAGCCACTCTGCATGAGATACGGCTTCATTCCGGCACGAATGCCGGACTCACAACGATAGGATCCAGCGGAAACGCTGTCAAGCAGTAATTCAAACGAAAAAACGAGGAGGAGCCTTTCGCTCATCCTCGCCAAAATGCAACTCAAGCTTCGCTATCCAACAGCGACCTTCTCGAGTCGCTTCGCCGCTTCACACAAAAAGTTGTCGACCTCATCGCTCAACGGCTTCTTGAAGTTCTGCGGCCAGTTCGCCTTGTCCTCCGAGAGCTTCTGCAGATTTGCCGCAATCCCCGGATCTCCCCCGGTGAAAAGCTCGATCAACTTCTGCTTGCGTTCAGCGAGCCGAAGGCCAGCTTCGCTCTCCGGACGCACGCCCCGAGCGATTGCCGCTTCTACGTCGCGGACCAGTTCTGCCCATCCGCGCTCGGATTCGGCCTGCACCTCCGGCGTCCAGCGCTTGCGCAAATCGTTCAGCTGCTCTTCGGTGTAGTACTTCTTCATCCAGTCTTTTTTCGTCTGCATTTGAATCACCTCGATGATTTTCCGGAACGGCTCCCAATCGTTGTTCTCACCCGACGATACGAGTTTCTCGGCGCGCTCAATCGCTCGTATCGCCCGGTCGAGATGATCCCGCTTCTCCGCGATAATCTGCCGCTGCTGCCGCAGTGCCGCGGATACGTTGAGATCCTTCCGACTGAGCAACTCCCGGATTTGGGACAAAGGGAATCCGATGAACTTCAGCGCCACTATCTGTTCAAGCCGCACCAGATCGCGATCCGTATACAGGCGATAGCCCGCCGCCGTACGCCCGCTTGGCTTTAACAGTCCAAGACGGTCGTAGTGGTGCAGCGCACGGATCGTGACTCCAGCGCGTTTGGCAAATTCGTGAGGCTGATAGGTCCGGATTCACTCGTCCCTCATAGAGGTTTTTACGGTCTGACGTTGCGTCAGGGTCAAGCAGAATTTTAATCGGATCCATATTTCTTCTGAGATCTTAAGAACTAGTTCGTTTCGCAGGCGCGAATCCGCCGTAAGGAAACTTGGACCAAATCTGCGGAGTAGTATGATGCCTTGTTCTAATAAGGATTCCTACAGTGCAGACATCCACAATGAATCATTCAACATATGGTTTCGGGAAACAACTCGGTCGTAACTTCCTGACAGCGCTCATTTTGACTTTAACGCTGGTAGCAGCGTTCACGAATTCGACACAGGCACAGACCAAACCTGCGAAACCCGATCTTGGTCCCAATGTGCTGATCTTCGATCCCACCATGCCGCAGGCAGAGGTGCAGGCACACATCGATAAGGTTTACGCCATCGAGCGAAGGAACGAATTCGGGCCGGAACGATATCGCTTTCCTCTTCCTTCCCGGCGAGTATCATCTGGATGTGCCGGTTGGTTTCTATACGCAAGTGCTAGGACTGGGCCCAACGCCGGATTCCGTCCACATCACTGGCAATGTCCACGCCGATGCAAGCCATGACAACAACAATGCCACGACGACTTTCTGGCGTGCTGCCGAGGGCTTTTCCGTAACACCTGCCGGTGGAACTATGCAGTGGGCCGTCTCGCAAGCCGTGCCTTTCAGGCGTATGCACGTGCGAGGAGACTTAGTCCTGCACCAGCATCGCGGATGGGCCAGCGGCGGCTGGATGTCGGACACGCTGGTCGACGGCAATGTCGATTCGGGCTCGCAGCAACAATGGATTTCGCGTAACTGCGAGTGGAAGAGTTGGACAGGTTCGAATTGGAACATGGTCTTCGTTGGCGTTAAGCCAATGCCGCCAGGAGATTGGCCGGATCCACCGTACACCAAAGTGAATGTTGTCCCGGTCGTGCGCGAGAAGCCGTTCCTTGAAGTGGATCAACACGGAAATTGGAGTGTCCGCGTCCCTTCGCTCCAGGAAAACAGCGTCGGAATTACCTGGCACGATGGCTCGACTCCAGGCAAATCGATTCCACTCGAGAAGTTCTATATCGCCCATGCTGGCGCGGATACCGCTGCGAGCATGAATGCACAGCTGGCGGCAGGAAAACATCTGCTATTAACGCCGGGGATCTACGATCTGGCGGAACCCATTCGCGTAATCCGTGCAGGTACTGTGGTGCTCGGCCTGGGATTCGCGACGCTTCGTACGATCCATGGCACACCTGCCATGACGACGGCCGACCTGGATGGAATTGACATTGCCGGCATTCTTTTTGACGCAGGTCCGGAGGTCTCCCCTGTTTTACTGGAAATCGGGCCAAAGGGAAGCTCGGCACGTCATCACCAGAATCCTATCGTTCTTCACGATGTGTTTTTTCGCGTGGGGGGAGCCGGAGTGGGCCGCACGCAAGAGAACCTGCGCATCAATAGCAACGACGTGATCGTCGACCACACATGGATATGGCGTGCGGACCACGGCGACGGCGTAGGCTGGACGAGCAATACCAGCGCCAACGGACTCGTGGTGAACGGAAACAACGTTACCGTATACGGGTTGCTTGTCGAACATCATCAGCAGTTTCAGGTGCTTTGGAATGGCGATGGCGGTCGAATGTACTTCTACCAGTCTGAGATCCCCTACGATCCCCCTGATCAGGCGAGCTACTCCAGTGCTCCGGGGACAAACGGCTGGGCTTCTTACAAAGTCGCGGACTCCGTCACCCATCACGAAGCCTGGGGAATGGGTATCTATAGCGTCTTTATCGAGCCGAAAGTGGTACTAAGCCGGGCGATCGAGGTGCCCAGGAAACCGGGAATCAAGTTCCATCACATGATAACGGTCGCTTTGGGTGAAAACGGCGAGATCTCCAACGTGATTGACGACATGGGTGGCCCAACCGCGATTAAGCCCCGGGTTACGCCCAAAGTTGCCGAGTTTCCCTGAGTTCAGCGCGGCGATTTGCCTTCCGACGCCGATGCTGTTTAAATAATTGAGGGCTTTGGGTTTTAGCGTCAGTGCGGAAGTGGTGGAACTGGCAGACACACCATCTTGAGGGGGTGGCGCCGAAAGGCGTGGGGGTTCAAATCCCCCCTTCCGCACCATAAACCAGCGCAAATCCGAGCGAAAGTCTAGGATTATTCAGAAGTTCGCCGATCGAATTCAGGAAAATTGAAATCATGATTTATCTCGTTACTGCCGTTCACATCCTGGTCTGTTTCTTTATCATCGTGGTCGTACTGCTGCAGAGCGGCACAAGCGGCGACATCTCCGCCGCTTTCGGCGGCCAAGGCAGCCAAACCGCCTTCGGGCCGCGCGGGGCCGCAAGCGCGCTCTCCAGGGCCACAACCTGGTCGGCGGTGGCCTTCATGGTTACTTCCATCATGCTCTCGATATATGCCTCGAAACGTAGCGGAGCGCCCGGTTCCGTTCTGCAAGGTCTCAAGTCGCAGCCCGTAAAGACTCAGCCGGCCCAGACGCCCGCTCCCACAGCCCCGCCCACGCAGAAAAAGTAACTCTCTCACTCTGACGGGTGGCGCGGGGAAGAACAACTCCTTGCGCATCGACTCGTCCTGGCGACCGCACTCCTCAAGCAACCGCAACCAAAACTTACAGAATCCGCTGTAATTGTATTTGCCGTACTGAGGTTGTACCATCGGTGAAGAACGCTTTTATTGAGGGAGGTCTTATGTCAGATCGTGACGGAAATAGTTTTGTGTGGTTTCTGGCGGGATTGGGATTAGGCGCACTGGCGGGCGTTCTGTATGCGCCGCGCTCGGGCAGCGAGACCCGCGAACAAATTCGCGCGCGGGCCGAAGAAGGCCGCGAATACATGAAGAATCGTGCTCGCGAAGCCAAAGAGCAAGCCTCGCAATGGGCCGACAAAGGCCGCGAAGTTGTCACTCAGCAGAAAGAGCAGTTCCGCGCCGCCTATGAAGCGGGACGTCAGGCGTACCACGAGGCTACGTCAGAAACGGGTACGGGAAAAAGTCTCTAAGGCGAAGTCACTCTCTGAGTTTCAGCGCGCCGGTTACGCCTTCGCGCGAGCACGACCGGGACTTGCGGGGGAATTGTTATGGATGACAAATTGACGGTGTTTATCGCACTCACTGGGGTTGCGGTCCTGTTGCAGGCAGGCGTTCTTCTTGCCATGTACCTTGCTATGCGCAAGACCACCTCTGATCTGCAGGCTCTCGCCGCGGAAGTGCGGACGAAGGCCCTGCCTGTGCTCGATCAGGCGCAGCAAGTCATTGCTGACATGCGTCCCAAGCTCGAAGTGATCGCTGAAAACGTGCGCGACACTTCCAGTACCGTAAAGGCCCAAGTGCAACGGATCGACGTGACCGTCAACGACATCGTAGACCGCGCGCGTCTGCAAGTGATCCGTGCCGATGAACTGCTCGGCCGTACACTCGATCGCGTCGAGCATACTTCTGAGTTTGTTCAGAAGACAGTGGTGTCACCCGTCCGGCAGATTTCTGGCCTGATGCAGGGGATCACTGTCGGCCTGGAATTTCTGTTCGCCGGTCGTGGACGCAGAAATGGCGGCGGCAGCCGTGAAGATCGCCGTCCCGTCCCACAGGACGAGATGTTCATCTGACCCTAAGTCGCCGCGAAAGCAACATTTCAAAGTCTTGCGGCCAGAAGATAAGGCATCGCCAACCCTTCTTTTGACTGGATGGAGTGTTTCTTCCGTATTGCCCAGCTGACTCTGCGCGAGCTAGCATTTTGCTCTCTCCATAGCTGCGCTGGAAGGGAGCACAAAAATGATCCGGTCACCACTCACAACCATCGCTTTCCTCGCGGCATTGGGAGCCTCCAGCTTTGCGGGTACCTCGTACGTCATCGTGAATAACAATGTTTATACCGCGAACAGCGTCTCGGCATACATGCTGGACAACACCAATGGAACGCTAAGCTTTTACGGAAAAGTCGCAACCACCGGGCAGAGTCTGGGAGGAGGGATTCTCGTAGTAGGCCAGGCGATCACCAGCGATGGTCATTGCCTGTTCGCCACCGACACGCGCTCAAACGACATTGCGGCCTTTGCCTCGCCCTCCTACAAACTGGTGGGCAAGTTCTCCAATAGCGCCCTTAGTTTCAAAGTAGAGGGCGGCACAATTGCCGTGAGTCCGAATGGCAAATTTCTTTACGGGGTTTATACGGGAACGTTCAATATCGGAGCCTGGCGAGTCAATCCCGACTGCTCGCTGACCTTTATCGCGGCCTACGTGGCGTCGCTTGGTGCCGATACCTACTCCGACTTAGCAGTAAGCCCGAACGGCAGTGTCTTGGTGGTTTCGGCTCCAGATTTCGAGGCGGCCGAATCATTCAAGATCGGCTCGAATGGAAGCCTGACCGATGTGGGATTCGTTTCGTTCGCGAATGTGGGTTCCTGCGGCTGCCTTCCTGCCGCTCTCGATTTCACCAAAGACAGCAAAATCGTGGTTTTCGGCAACTCTTCCATTTTTCAGCCAAGTGTGTTGACGGCGAGTCTTGACGTGAACGGCACTCTGACGAATCCGCAGGAATGGGATCTCCCAAACTCGCCGGGCATGGCGTTTAGCAACGCGGTATTCTTGAGCGCCCGAGCTTATGCGGGAAGCGGCTTCTTGTTTGTCGGAATGGATTTCGGCGTGGTGACGGCCAACTTCACTGAGAATCCGCTCAGCATTACCAGGGCAAACGCCACCACGACTGACTTAGTAGGCGGCCTCGCTAGCACCGGAGACACCCTGGTGCTGGCAGACGTGAACCTCGCTGGGGCTCTCGCCACGTTCAGGATCAATTCCGATGGCTCGCTGACGCTTTTATCGACAGTCAGCGATGCAAGCGGCAACCCCATATGGCCAACGATCTACCCCAACACTCGGTGACAAGGGTCCTTTTATTTCACCCTGTGGCAGAATCCTCCGAGGGCCTTGGCTTTCAGCCAGGGCAAAGTGCGTCACGCTGCGAAACCAGAGTATGATGGCCAGATCATCCGGTTGAATCGAGCGACATTGATGCCGGACTCGCGTTGAGACCTTAAGACTTTGAAACTCGAAATCTTTTCCTGCCATGTTTCTGACTAGTTCGATCTTTCGTCGATCTCTCCTAGCATTCACACTGATCACCCTGAACCTGCTTGCTCAGGAAAAAACTGTTTGGAGCACGCAAGAGCAGCCCATCGTCGATCAGATCAAGACTCTTCGCAAACTGGACGACACCGTCCGTGCGCGCACCACGAAAAGTCTCGCTTTGCAGATTCGTGAATTGCCGGTTGTGCCCAATAAATTGCGGCTCGCCGGTGGCCTCGCGAACTTATCAACCGAAGGCGATTTCGGACGCGACACTCTCCAGGAAGTCACCACCACGCTGGCAACGGCCTTGCGCGAACAGCCTCCTGCCGGGAAACCGGGCCAACCGAATGATCTTTATGTCGAGCTTGCGTCGCTGGTGCGATACGAGCACATGCAAGCAGAGTCCGACAATCCTCAGTTCGCGCAGGCTACGGCCAAACTTGAGGCGGATGATGCCAAACGCCAGACCGCCGATTTCACTCTCCTCGACCTGCAAGGCAAACCGTGGCATCTGCGCGATCTGAAAGGCAAAGTTGTGTTGGTGAATTTCTGGGCTACCTGGTGTCCTCCGTGCCGCAAGGAGATGCCCGATCTGCAGGCGCTCTACGATAAGTACAAAGATCACGGATTTCTGGTGCTCTCGATCTCCGATGAAGAAGCGAGCAAAGTTTCGCCCTTCATCGCTGAGCGCAATATCACCTACCCGGTACTGCTCGATCCCGCACGCAAAGTGAATGACGCCTTCATCGTCGAAGGCATTCCGAAAAGCTTTGTCTATGACCGCAAAGGCAAGATGGTCGCGCAGTCTATCGACATGCGTACCCGCAGCCAATTTCAGGAAATGCTGACCCAAGCTGGATTACGCTGAACCTACGTGGAAACGAGCGTCTTCGTTCACCACGTGTAAGGATGGCGTAAGATCGAAGGCCCCTGCTGGAACCGCCCAGCTTGCGCTCCGGGCTGAGTTCTTGCCCCTTTCGAGCGTTAGATACTTCGCTACTGCCGAGTCGCGACGGCCGTACTCACCACGCTGACGTTGGAGCTGCCGTTCAAGAATTGGACGCCCGTAGCGATGGATTTACGCACGTCATTGATGGCAAAGTCGTACGTCACGGCACTTGCGCCGGTGCCGAAAACCATCGTACCGCTGCCATCAGTATCTACCGAATAAGTACCCACCATAGTTTGCGTCGAGGAGACTCCTCCCACTTCCTGCATATACGAGAATGTGACGCTACTCGTTCCATCAAACCTGAGGCCGCCCACGGCGCCAATCATCGGCCAGCTTGGGTCTGCCTGCCAATTATTGATCAACAAACTGTAAGTGCCCTTCAAATTCGCATTGCTGCCTGGGCTGGAGAGGTTGATGGCAATGGCTGTTCCAGCGGTTACAACGTTAGCTCCGGTTGGATTCAGCAACAACAACTGCAATTGCTGGGCGACAACGCCGGAAACCGACGCCATCATAAACGCAAACGGGAGAGTGCCCGAGGATGTCACCAGGCTCATGGAGCCGGCTCCGTTGCGTTCGACCGAATAGACGCTTCCGTTCTCGACATCGAAATGTTGCGGTCCTGTGCTGGTCACTTGGAGGAACGAGCCGGAGACTCCACCAATTCCGTCAAATGTCAGGACACCCACTGACGCAGAATTTGTTCCGGGAGTGGCTGTCCACTCATTCAAAAGGAAGCTGTAGCTACCTTTAACGGTAGCGGTGGTATACGCGGCTCGCGCAGGCAAACTAAGAAAAACTAGCAGTGCAAAGAGCGCGACGGTACAAGGCTTCATATGGACCTTCCGCGCTGGACGATAGCACGGGTCGTCGGGCATCGGATAGAGGAGAAAGTCTCCATAGTTTCTTGGTATTCGGACGGTTGAGCTCCTAGATAGATGGTCGGAAAACTGCCGCGCAGATATCCATAAACCGAGCCTGCCACACTTAACAGCCGAATCATCTTTTGGGAAGATCGGATGCATCCTCAGCGGCAGCCTCAGCGTCGAATTGCTATGCGTTATCTCGTCCGAGCCCGCGTAAAACCCGGCCGCGAAGGCGACCTGCTGAAGGCGATCGAAACCGAAACCCTCGGACATGGCTCCGTCGCGGAAGGCGAATACCTCCGCAACATGAATGACGCCCGTCTCTGCCCAGATCAGACCGCCCGTTGGGTGGAAATCTGCTACTGCCCGACTCCTCTTCAGGAAGAGCGGCCTTATTGGGAACAATATTTCGATCTCAGCCGTGTGCAGGACGCGCATGACCGCCGCAAATGCCGCGACGAGAATGGTACCGAGTCCTGGGCCTGCGACGGATGCGACTGCACAGCTCGTTTGGAAGAAAAGCTGAAGAGGACGGGCGAACCTTTTCTCGAATGGTTGCAGGGTCAATTTCGTGACCGAACGTCTTGACGCCCCGCAACACAGCCTGCTCTCACCGTGAACCTAAAGTCGCCCTCAGTCCCTGACTTTTTCTGCCGCAAGCAGCGGCAGCACCGCTTCCAGCTCCTTCAAATCCATTGCGACCTCGCGCAGATTGAAAACCAGCGCCCAGAAAGGCAGCATGCGATCCAGAGCAAATGGAGCCGTTGCCCGCTGCTCGCGCAAGCGCGCCAGATCGCCATCCAGCGCGGCGATGGCGCTGTCTAACTCCGAAGTATCCAATGTCGTTTTGGATTCCCGCACGGCCTGCGCCGCTGCTGAAAAATGCTTCCGCCGTTTTCTCCGCGACTAAGCTGATCGAAGGCACCAGCCCCGGTGATGCTTGCGCATGAACGTAGAGCGGCCGGTCCTCTGCCATCGCGGTAATCCGCCGCCGGATCTGGTCGCTCAATTCCACCACCCTCTGATACGCGCCCTGGTTGAAGCGATGAAAGGCCAGCTCGCTGCGCGCTTCGTCCATCTGCTGCGTGATGCCTCGCCGCAGATCGTGCAATCGGTGGTCGAGTTCGCGGACCTGCTGCTCGTTATCCACGCCTTGCAAAGCCGCCGCGGTCACGGCTTGGTACAGCGCTCCCGCTCCCTCGAGTATGTTGGCGACCTTCTGACGGAGAACCTGCCGCGCGTGAACAGGCCAAATCAACGCCCCTACGAGAAACGCGATCATTGCGCCCAACAGTGTATAGAGCACACGGAGCCACGCCATGTGCCATGGTTCGCCCTGTCCGCCAAATACCAGGATCAATGCCGCCGTGAACCCAGCAGCCGTGAATGCTGGATGCAGCGCCGTCAGGTATCCGAATAAACTGCCGAGCAGGAGGAGCACCAACCCCACACCCACCGGTCCCTTACCCAGAATTGGAATTAGCAAAGCCGCAGCCACTGCGCCGCTCGTGGATCCGATGGTTCGATATAGTGCCGCTCGCCATGCTGCGCCCAGATTGGCCTGAGTTACGACCAATGCGGCGAATACAGCCCAATAGCCTTGCGGCAAGTTCCATCCGGCATAGATGGCGTAGGCGATCGTGCCGGCGAGCCCAGTCTTGATGCCTTGCTTGAGCGAGGTCGCTTCGCGCGACCAGAAAGAAGGAGTGGGCGAAAATGTTGCGGCGGGCAGCGGGGGATTTGCAGATGCCATCCGCGAATTATATTCGGGCCTGATCGCAGACCGATGCGAATGCATCTCACCAGGAGTGGGAGGCTAAGCAACCGGGATCACAGTAACTTCGGTCATCAACGACCGACAAGACTGAATCAACTCTGCGGTAGAATGAGGCTAACAAGTCTGTTTGCTGAGAATTCATGAAACGACTGGTCATCTTTCTTTGCCTGGCAATTTCCTGCCTCTGCTTCTCCGTTCCGGCGGGAGCAAAGACGAATAACTCCGTCTACGCCCAAAGTCGTGCCCAGCGCAAAGCTCAGAGCAAGCAGCAGAAGGCCATGAAGAAATACCTGAAGAGGCAGAAGAAGGCGCAAAACAAGATGTTCAGGAACAGCCAGAAGAATACGCACTATCCCACACGGCAATACTAAATTCCCGACAATTTCGCGGCTGTGACCGCAGCAATATCGGCCGCTAGATGATCCAGCCACCGCCCACCACGATGTCGCCATCGTAGAACACGGCCGCCTGCCCAGGAGTAATAGCGCGCTGCGGTGCCTCGAAAGTGACGAGGATTTCGTCCGGACCGCTTCTCTCGATCATCGCGGACGCAGGCTCATGACGATGCCGGATCTTGACCGCTACACGCATTGGCTCGCGGAGATCGTCAAGTGAGATCAGATTGGTCCGCCGCACGCGAAGTGTGCGCGAGTAAAGATGCTCGTCACTACCGACGACGACCTGCTTCTGCGCGCCGCTGATCTGGATCACGTAGAGCGGCGATCCCGTGGCGACACCGAGTCCCTTGCGCTGGCCGACGGTGAAGTTGTGGATGCCCGAGTGCTCGCCGATGACGGCGCCGTCTGTGGTCACAAGCTCGCCGGATGTATCAGGAAGCGACTCACCCTGCTCGGCGAGATAGGCATCGATGAAGCGCTTGTAGTCTCCGCCGGGGACGAAGCAAATCTCCTGCGAGTCAGGCTTCTCGGCCAGCGCCAATCCATGCTTTCTGGCAAGTTCGCGGACGTCAGGCTTCTTCATCTCGCCCAGCGGAAAGAGTGTTCGGCTCAGCTGCTCCTGGGTTAACCCAAACAAGAAGTAGGTCTGGTCCTTACTGTGATCCGCAGGACGCTTGAGCAGCCAGCGGCCTCGAGCCTCATCAAAGCCCACCCGAGCGTAATGGCCCGTGGCGACGCGCTCCGCCCCAATCTGCTGCGCCACAATGAGAAGCTGATCAAACTTCAAGTGATTGTTACACAGGCTGCAGGGGATTGGCGTTCGTCCGGAGAGATACTCTTCGACAAAGGGACGCACCACCTCCCGCTCAAAACGCTCCTCGTGGTTAACCACGTAATAAGGGATGCCGATCTGCTGCGCCACTCGGCGGGCATCGTAGACGTCATCGAGTGAACAGCAGCGTCCCTGCACGGACTCAGGCATGCCCTCTCGCCCGGCCAGCCGGCGCTGGTTCCAGAGTTGCATCGTAAGACCGATGACGCTGTGCCCTTCCGCGCGCAGCATGGCCGCGACGGTGGAAGAATCCACACCGCCCGACATGGCTACCGCAATTGTGTCGTTAGTCAGCTCTTAGCTCCCAGCTCTTAGCTTCTAGCTACCCACTTTCACCTGTGGGTGATACCTCGGCGAAATAGCCCGCAAATGCGCGACAGTTTCAGGAATCAACGCCAGCGCGAAATCGATGTCTTCCTCAGTCGTTTGCTTGCCCAGACTGAAGCGGATGCTGGCGCGTGCCCGATCCGGCCGCAGGCCCATGGCAAGCAGCACATGCGATGGCTCGATCGCCCCTGACGAACACGCTGCACCGGTCGACACCGCCAGCCCCTTCAGATCAAGTGAAATCACCAGAGCTTCTCCTTCGATGTGATCGAAGTGAAGGTTAGTCGTATTCGGAACGCGCGGCGCTCCGCTACCGTTCACCCCAGCTTCCTCCACCAGCGCAAGGATGCCGTGCTCTAACCGATCGCGCATAACCGCGATCTTCTGAGTATCGCCATTCTCCAGACCTGCCTGCGCCAACTCCGCAGCCTTGCCCAACGCAACAATGCCTGGGACATTTTCAGTGCCGGCACGGCGCGAGCGCTCATGACGTCCGCCATAGAACAGCGGCTTCAGGCGAGTTCCCTTCTTCACATACAGCGCACCTACGCCTTGCGGCGCATGCATTTTATGCCCGGAAATCGACAGCGCGTGGCAGCCGATACGACGGACATCCAGCGACACCTTGCCTGCCGCTTGTACTGCATCGGTATGGAAGTACACACTCGCTTCGGCTGCGATCTGTCCTATCTCTTCGACTGGCTGCAGCACTCCAGTTTCGTTGTTCGCCATCATTACCGAGATCAGTTTCGTCTTCGGTCGAAGCGCGCGCTTCACATCTGATGGATCGATCACGCCTTGTCCATCCACTGGCAGAATGGTCAGCTCGCACCCGATCTCCTGCAGGTGTTTCGCGGCATGCAGTACGGCGTGATGTTCGACGCTCGACGTGATCACGTGATCGCCGGGCGCCACAAATCCGGCAACCGCGAGATTGTCACTCTCGGTCCCGCCGCTGGTGAAAACGACTTCGGAGGCGCTGCATCCCAGCAGCTTCGCCACCGACTCGCGCGCGTCTTCGACCGCAGCCCGCGTCTCCTGGCCCCGATGATGAATGGACGAGGCATTGCCGAATCGCTCGCCAAACCAGGGGCGCATGGCCTCAAACACCTCGGGCAAAACCGGGGTTGTAGCGTTGTTGTCGAGGTAAATGCGGTGCATACAGAACCCACATCTATTCTACGCGACTATATCGAGGCGGGGCGTGCGCCCAGCGGACAGCCGAGGCGGCTGTCCCCACATAGATCTCGCCTCTGGCGGATTTTACCGCTGGTCGATCGGAACGTAATGATTCGGGTATTCCGGTCCGAGATATTCGGCGCGAGGGCGGATCAGGCGGTTATCGTCCAGCTGCTCAATCACGTGGGCGGTCCAGCCGCTAATGCGGGAGACGGCGAAGATGGGTGTGAAGAGATCCACGTCAATCCCCAGCGTGTGATAAGTCGACGCGGAATAGAAGTCGACGTTCGCGTTCAGCTTCTTGTCGGCTTTCACGAACTCTTCAATCTTGTGCGAGATCTCAAACCATTTCGCTTGCCCGCTGGAATTGCCGAGGTCCCGGGACATCACGCGCAGGTGCGTGGCCCGCGGATCCTCCGTGTGGTAGACGCGGTGTCCGAAGCCGGGAATCTTCTTCTTCTGCGCGAGCATGCCCTTGACGTAGTCAATGGGATCGGCGCCAGAGGCGTCAATCGCTTGCAGAATGTGAAACACAGCTTCGTTCGCACCGCCGTGCAGAGGCCCTTTCAGGGCTCCGATGGCTGACGTAACCGCCGAATGCATGTCGGATAGAGTCGCAGCCGTAACGCGGGCAGCAAAGGTTGAAGCATTCAATTCGTGATCCGCATGAAGAATCAGGGCTATGTCTAAAGCGCGCTCTGCGGTTGCCGAGGGGTGCTTGCCATTGAGCATGAGCAGAAAGTTCGCTGCATGCGACAGCGAGCGATCTGGTTCAACGATCGGATGTCCCTTGCGAATACGGTCGTACGCGGCCACGATCATGGCTATTTGGGACGTCAGGCGAATCGCCTTATCAATATTGGCCTTGCGGTCGTTGTTTTTTTCCTGGGGGTCGTAGAAGGAAAGCGCGGAGACCGCCGTCCGCAACACGTCCATGGGCAGCGCGTGCCGAGGCGCTGTACGCAGCAGATTGACGATGGAAGCGTCAAGTTTGCGCTCTTCGGCAAGGCGGTCGTGCAATTCACGCAGCTCAACCCGCGTGGGCAACTTGCCGAACCACAGCAGGTAGCAGGTCTCCTCGAAGTTCGAATGGTCGGCCAGTTCGTGGATATCGATGCCGCGATACGCGAGCACCCCAGCTTCACCGTCGATGTAGCAGATTTTGGAGTTGGTAGCAACAACGCCCTCGAGCCCCTTGGGGGCGCGAGCTGAGGTCAGACTGGGCATTCGATTCTCACTTTGACCGAGGATTGTGTTGCGCGACCGCGCGAGGAGGCCACGGGATGCAACCTTTGTTTATACCTCAAACTTTTTCAAGTTTTCAACGCGCGCGGGTCGCAGCCTTCGGAGATTGGATGCTAATCGACGCCGCGGCTTTTGCCTGCGTTTTTGGGTACTGTTACAGTCTGCAAACTGAACAGTACCCGCTCTCCTTTGCCCTGCGCCTTTCGCGGAGCGTATATTAGGGAGTTGCGCTGATATTCCCTGCGATTCTGCATCTGGCTCGTCACACTCCTGATGGAGGAAATCATCCACAAATGAGACGTTTCTGCTCGATTCTGCTTGCGTGCGCTTTCGTATTTTCCAATCTGGCGATGGCCGACGAAGGCATGTGGCTTTACAACGCGCCTCCCACGGCCAAGATTAAAGCCAAGTATGGCTTCGAACTGACACAAGCCTGGCTGGATCATGTTCGCTTGTCGTCAGTGCGCTTCAACAACGGCGGCTCTGGTTCTTTTGTTTCCGCCGACGGACTGACCTTCACCAATCATCACGTGGGCGCCGGCTGTGTCCAACAGATCTCGACCGAGGGACACGACTACATCAAGACCGGCTTTTACGCCAAGACTCAGGCAGAAGAAGTGAAGTGTCCCAGCCTTGAGTTGAACCAGCTCGTTGGGATTGAAGATGTCACGGCGAAGATTAATGCCGGGGTGAAACCGGACATGTCGGCAGCGGAAATCGGACAGGCTCAGCGGTCGGCGATGTCTCAGGTTGAGCAGGATTGCACGAAGACCACCGGTCTCCGCTGCGATGTGGTCACCTTCTATTCGGGACAGGTTTATAACCTTTACAAATACAAGAAATACACCGATGTGCGGCTTGTGTTCGCGCCCGAATTCGATATCGCGTTTTTTGGCGGCGATCCCGATAATTTTGAATATCCCCGCTACGATCTCGACATTACGTTTTTCCGAGTCTATGAGAACGACAAGCCCGCTCATCTCGATAATTATCTGAAGTGGTCACCGACCGGGGTCAGCGATAACGATCTCATCTTCGTTTCGGGACATCCTGGCAGTACCAGTCGGCAGCTGACGACCTCGCAGCTCGACTTTTTGCGAGACGTCCAATATCCGTCAGTCCTGAACATTCTCGCGAGGAGGATTGCGCTGTTGCAGAATTTCAGCGGGGAATCTGAAGAGAATGCCCGCATCGCCAAAGAAGAAATCTTCGGCTTGCAGAATTCCCAGAAAGCATTGACGGGATACGACAAGGGCTTACTCAACAGGAACATCATGCAGACCAAGGCCGACGACGAGGCCAAGCTAAAAGCCAGTTTCAAGGCCGACCCGAAAAATGCGAATGCCGGAAATCCGTGGGAGGAGATCGCGCAAGCGATGAAGCTGCAAACGTCGATCTATTCCGGGATGACTTATTTAGAGCGCATGCGAGGATTCCCCCGCCTGGCGCAGATGGCGCGGGTTCTAGTGCGTGCGGCGGAAGAAAAACCAAAAACAAATGATCAGCGCATGCGCGAGTTCCGAGACTCCGCCCTGCCTTCGCTTGAGCAGCAGCTTTTCTCCGAAGCCCCGATCTACAAGAACCTGGAGACCGTGGAGATGACGGAATCGCTCAATGAGATGCAGGATGCGTTGGGCAAAGATAATGCCGACGTGGAGAAGTTCCTCCAGGGAAAGACAACGGCGGATGCGGCCAAGGACCTGATCGCGAACACGAAGCTGGAAGATGTAGCTGTCCGCAAGCAGCTTTACGAAGGTGGTAAGGCGGCCGTGGATGCCAGTACGGATCCAATGATCGTGGCGATGCGGGCAATCGAACCGGACGCCCGATCCGTACGCAAGGAATTTGATGACAAAGTCGACTCGGTGGTGCGGCGCGATGGAACGGTCATCGCCAAAGCCCGTTTCGCCCAGAGCGGTTTCGCGCAGCCTCCGGATGCTACGTTTACCCTCCGCTTGAGCTATGGAGCTGTCAAAGGATACGATCAGGACGGGAAACACCTTCCCTTTGACACAATGATGGGCGGGGCCTACGAACATGCAGCGGCGCACGACAACAAGCCTCCCTATAACCTGCCCGAGAGCTGGATCAATTCTAAGGCGAAGCTCGATCTCAAAACTCCGCTGAACTTTGTTTCGACCGCCGACATCATCGGAGGAAATTCCGGATCGCCGACCGTAAATAAGAAGGGCGAAGTGGTTGGAATTATCTTCGACGGAAACATCCAATCGCTAGCCTGGAATTTTTCCTTCGACGATGTTCAAGGCCGCGCGGTTTCAGTGGATTCCCGTGCCATTCAGGAGGCGCTGCGGAAGATCTATGGCGCGACTGCACTGGCGGATGAATTGATGGGAACCAAAACCGCGGGAGTGACGGCAGGTAAATAGTCAGATGGATTGACTTTGTTTATCAGGCCCGCAGAGAGACTGCGGGCTTGTTTTTTTGTCTGGAGTGGAGTCAGGCGGGCCAGATCGATAAGGCCGTCTTGGTGAGAATCTGTTGCTGGATTTCTGGGCTGAGAGGAAGAGCGCGAAATTCGTCGAGGTTCTTCTTAATATCAGGGACGCCCGGTCCGGGCCAATCTGTCCCAAAGAGCGTCTTGTGCGCGATCTCTTCGAGGCGCGGAAAATATTTCAATAGAGTTTTCGGCGGGATGCCGCTGATATCGAGATAGACGTTGGGATGACGGCGAACCAGGAAGAATGCGGTCTGCATCCAGAGCGGGCGGCCACCGTGCGCGAGAAGAATTCTTAGATTGGGAAAGTCCACCGCAACATCGTCAACGTAAATCGGGTCACCGTATTTGTTGCGCGCTCCCGGAAAAATGGATGTTCCAGTGTGGAACATGACCGGAATAGCGTTGGCCTCGGCAGCACGATAAATAATCTCGAGTTCCTTGACTCCGCTCAGGTAATCGTTGGGGAAGAGCAACTGGTGCGGCGGGTGAATCTTGATCATCTTCAGTCCGAGCCGCAGAATTTGCTCGACGTCGGCGAGAATGTTATCGGTGTGACGAGGGTGCAGGCTTCCACACGAGAGCAGGCGCTTCGGGTCTTCCTTTACATAATCGGCGACAAACTGATTCACGCCGCTGGTGAATCCGATCACCTCAGGCGCCACGTAGTTGATGAGCATGGCGCGGTCGATGCCGCTGGCATCGAGGAATTTGAGGAAGGCTTTCGGTGAGCGGCAGAACTCGACGATCTGATCGAAATTGGAGCGCTTTTTCTTCATCAACTCCAGCGCATGCGGCTTGAACATCTCCATGGGCTGAATGTGGATGTGGCAGTCAGTGATCATGCGTGGATAAGATCCGGGCAGCCGTTAGAGTTAGAAGCATACCATGTGCATCAGTTGGCCGCCGCTGCAAGAACAGCGCGCTTTGTGAACACACGGATCATCTCCCGACGGTATTCCGGCGTGAGCGCTGAAGTGGTCAGTGGCTTCGCGGTTCTGGCGGTGAGATCGCCCACAGCCTCGGCCAGACTTTCGTCAATCAATTTGCCCGCAAGCATGTCGGAGGCGCCCTCGACCAGCAGAGGCGCGGGATTCACCGCTGTGATACCGATACGGGCGTCGGAAACGTGCCCGTTCGAGCGCTTCATCACGACAGCAACTCCTGCAAGCGGATAGTCGATCGATCCTCGGACGCGGAGTTTCCGATACACGCCGCTGTACCCCGCCGAAGATGCGGGCAGGAAGATGCGGGTGAGAAGCTCGTTCGGCTGAAGCTTACGATAGTTGTCGCCAAGGCCGGTATAGAAGTCGGTGAGCGGGATTCGGCGCGTGCCTTGCGGACTCGCGATCTCGATCTCGGCATTCAAGCAGAGTAATGCCGGAGGCGTGTCGCCCGAAAATGCTGCCCAACATTTTGTTCCCCCGGGAGCGACGTGGCAGATGTCCCCATCTTTCTTGATGCAGAAGCCGCATCCCTTGCGCCAGGTGAGCGACTGGTTGTACCAGAGGCAGCGTGTATCAAGGCAGATGTTTCCGCCGATAGTCCCCATGTTGCGCAGTACGGGCGAGGCAACCGTCGCAGCCGCTTCGGCAAGGACGGGATATTGCTCACCTAGATCTGCAGACCGTTCGATCGCGCGGATCGTGGTGAGTGCGCCAATCTCGACGCTGCCGTCATTGAGCGGATTGATACCGCGGAGTGCGCTTATTCCGCGGAGATCGAGAACGAATTCCGGCTCAAACAATTTCTGGCGCATCGACGGAATCAGGTCCGTGCCGCCAGCCAGCACGCGAATGTTTCCGGAGTGTTCTGCCAGCCCATCGAGAGCTTCATCAAGAGTCCGCGGACGAAGCAGTTTAAATTGCGGCAGACTCAATCCCCACCTCCGGCCGGGACTTCGCGGCGGGAAGGATCAAGCGCATGCCGCTCGGGACCTTTTCCTTTGAAGCAGAGTGAACCGCCGTGCTCGCGGAAACGCTGTGGCGCGGTCGGATCGATGCCTTCGGTCAGATTAATTACCTTTGCACTCTTCTTGGCACGGATCGCCGCCAGCACTCTTTCGGGCGTAAAGGGACATTCGTGCAGCCGCACGCCGACGGCGTCGTATATGGCATTGGCAATCGCCGGGATCGTGGCGGCGAGTGATCCTTCGCTGCACTCTTTCGCGCCGAACGGCCCTTCCGGATCGATGCTTTCCACAATGATCGGCTCGACCGCAGGAGATTCGACTGCCGACGGGCTGCGATATTCGAGCAGTCCGGGATTCATGAGCATGCCGTCTTTCCAGACCATCTCTTCGGTAAGCGCCTGACCCATGCCCATCCAGACGGAGCCGATGATCTGGCCTTCAACGGAGACCGGATTCAGCGCTCGACCGCAGTCGTGCGCTGCCCAAACTTTGTGAACCGTGACTTCGCCTGTCTCCTCATCAACGCTGACCTCGGCAACCTGCGCAGAGTACGAGTATGCGGGCGACGGCCCAACGCCGGCGCCTTTGTGCTTTCCTCCGCGCGCCTCCGGCGGAGGCGCATAGGAGCCAGTACCCGTGAGCGCGCCATGAAAATCGATGGCGGCGACGACGGCCTCTTCGAAGGTCAAGCTTTCTTTCGGACCTTCCTCTTTACGTTTTTGCTGAAGAGAGCCACGGAGAATCTGACCTTCGACGTGTCCGGAGACAGAGGGTGACTCATGTGGGGACGGCCGCCCTCGGCCGTCAGGTCCGGGCGACTCTTGAGTGGGCGGTTGTTCGCCTGCGCTTGCCACTGCCTTGGTTACCAAATCACTTCTAAACATTAGGTCTTCCGGCGCGCATGCCATCTTCTTTGCCGCGGCGGCTGCAATCAGCTTCTTCACTTCTTGTGCCGCGCGCAGCGTTGCATTGCCTGCCATGAAGGTGACGCGACTGGAGTAAGAGCCGATGTCGATGGGCGTGAGGTCGGTATCGGCAGCGATCACCCTAACTCGAGACAGAGAGCATCCAAGAGTCTCGGCTGCAATCTGTGCGGTCATTGTGTCGGACCCTTGGCCGATCTCTGAAGCACCGGTATACACGACTACGCCGCCGTCGCGATCGATCTTAATGTTGACAGTCGAGTGTGGCATGTCGGAGCGGATAATCGAATTGGCCGCGCCGCTGACATAGTGACTGCAGGCGATGCCCAAGCCGCGTCCTTTGGGAAGCTTGCCCTTGCGTTCTTTCCAACCGGAACGCTCAACTGTCTTCTCGATGCATTCCGGCAGACCATAGCTCTGCACACGCAGTCCGTTGACCGTGATGCAAGGTGGTTGCAGCAGATTACGCTGCCGGATTTCAGCCGGGTCCATGCCGATCTTTTCAGCGAGTTCGTCGAGTTGTGACTCGAAAGCGAAGCGGACGTTGACCGTGCCGTGTCCGCGCATGGCGCCGCAGGCAGGCTTGTTCGTCAGGACGCGGTATCCGTCGTATTGAATATTCGGAATGTCGTAGAGAGCCCCGAGCAAAGCTCCAGAATAAAGAATCGTGACCACTCCGTACGAGCAGTAGGCGCCACCGTCCTGAATGACGCGGGCTTTTACGGCAGTAATGCGGCCGTCTTTCTTCACACCGGTCTTCAGATCAATGATGGTACGCGGGCGTCCGCGATGCGCCCAGAATACTTCTTCGCGGGTGTACGTGATCTTCACTGGCGCTTGCGCCTTGCGGGCCGCGACCGCTGCGATGATCTCTAAAGGGATGACCTCGCTCTTGCCGCCGAATCCCCCGCCGACCAGCGGCTTGATCACCCGAATCTGCGCCATCGGCATATCGAGCACGAGCGAGAGTTTATGTTGCAGATAGTACGGAACCTGTGTGGAGGACCATACGGTGAGGCGACCTTGCTTCCCCGTGTGCGGATCAATCTCAAATGAAGCCAGGGTAGAATGCGGTTCCATCGCCGCATGCGTGACTTCGTTGGCAATGAAACGGGCTTCGGCGATCTCTTCAGCTTCGGCAAAACCTTTGTCGGGATCGCCGAAAGAGTGGTGGTAATCCTTCTCGAGATTATTCGGCTTATTGTCGTGGATGAGGTCGGTCTCAGCCTTCATCGACTCTTCCGGATCAAAATAGGCGGGCAGAACCTCGTAGTCGACGTCGATGAGTTCGAGCGCCTGTTCAGCGATTGCCTCGGTCGTGGCCACCACGCACGCCACGTTGTCACCAACGTAGCGGACTCTATCGAGAGCGAGTGAATATTCGTCATGGCCCACGGGAAGAATGCCGTAAGTCTTCGGAGCATCTTTGCCGATCACTACAGCGACCACGCCATCCAGCCTTTCGGCGCGGCTGGCATCGATGCTCTTGATGCGCGCATGCGGATACGGCGAATGCAGAATCTTGCCGATCAGCATGCCGGGCAGGCTGAGATCATCGGTGTATTTGCCGGCGCCGGTGGTCTTCTCAGCGGCGTCAATCATCGCCGTGGGCTTGCCGATAATGGAAAAGCCGTTGTTCATGGGAGATTTCACTTCGTGGCCGCCGCGCCTTGCTGCTCCGCCGCAATCGCAGAGCGGATGGCTTCATACATCTGGTTGTATCCCGTGCAACGGCAAAGATTGCTGCTCAGTGCTGCGCGCACATCGGCCTCCGAGGGATCTGGATTCTCCGCAAGCAGCGACTTCACCGTCATAATGAATCCGGGAGTGCAGTAGCCGCACTGGGCTCCGCCCCAATCGCCGTAAGCTTTCTGGATTGCTGCGAGACTGCCATGCTCGCTGACGCCCTCGATGGTCGTGATCTCCTGGCCTTCGCAGCTGGCAGCAAGCAAGGTGCAGGACATCATGGCAACGCCGTCGACCAGCACCGTGCACGCGCCGCAGGATGAGTCATCGCATCCGCGCTTCGAACCCGTCAGATCGAGTTCGTGCCGCAGGACGTCGAGCAAGAGCGCACTTGGATCGATACCGACCTCATGGGCACGGCCGTTGACGCGTAGTTCGATCAGTTCTTTTTTCATTGTTAGCTTCGAGCTAAGAGCCGTGAGCTATGAGCGAACAAAAACAATTCACTCACAGCTCGAAGCTCATAGCTCGTGGCTCAGCATTTCAATACTTCGGCACCTTCTCATCCACACGCCGCGACCAGGCATCAATGCCGCCGCGCATCGACTGTGACCTTTTCAAATCCTTGCTGCCGCAGCCATACCGTCACGTTCATCGAGCGCACACCGTGATGGCACATCACGACGATGTGATCTTCCGGATCGAGCTCCTGGTTCGCTCGCAATGGTATGTCGCCCATGGGGATCAACTTGGCTCCCGCAATCTTCGCGGTTTCGAATTCCCACGGCTCGCGGACATCGAGTAACGTGAACGGCTCTCCCGTGTCCATCTTCCCCTTCACTTCTTCGGCGGTAATCTCGTAATCCATTTCCTCGGCGCTATTTCCCTGTCCACCTCGGCTCACGTTTTTCCATGAAGGCGCGAATGCCTTCGTGCGCATCTGCGGTCTTCATGAGGTCTTCGAAGTAAATCTTTTCCGCACGGGCGAGGCCTTTGTCGAAATGCATGGAGTCCCAGGCGTACGAAGCTTTCTTTGCAATCGCCAAAGCCGCCGGGCTGAGTTGGACTAACTGACGCGCGGTTTCTGCGACCGCGGCGTCCAATCCATCTTTCGTCAACGCCCGATTCGCCAGCCCGATCGCGGCAGCCTCTTCCCCGCGGATCGTTCGGCCGGTGAGAATCAGTTCCGCCGCATGCTTCTGTCCGACGAGCGCGGCCAATGCCGTACACGCGACCGGCGGATAACAGCCGAGCTTGATCTCCGGAAATCCCCACTGCGCGTCCTCAGTCGTGTAGACGATGTCACAGACCATCGCGAGTTCCGCGCCACCACCCAGGCAATGGCCGTGAACAGAAGCAATCGCGAGCTTCTTCGTCGCAATCAAAGCCCGGACGACCGCGTGGAACTTCGCCAGCATCCCTTCAACTTTGTCTGGAGTGTGCGCGGCAACATCCACGCCCGCGGAGAAGCAGTTCCCTTCGCCGCTTATCACGACCACGCAAACCCCAGGCTGCGTTTCGATCCCGCCGAGAGCGTGCGACAACTCCTCCATCATCGGAATATCGATGATATTCAGCGGTGGATTGTGCAGAACGATGTGCGCAACCGCACCCTGAATATCCAGCGATATTCGCTCGAATCTCGTGTCTGTGGCCGTTTCCGTCATGGGCTCTAAATGTTGATCGCCGACTTTCTCACCTCGCCAATGGTCGACAGCGGATCGCGCGCGCCAGTCTTTTCGGCGATCCACTTCTTCTCGTTGTTAATGATGTCCAGCAAAAGCTTCTTGTCTTCGACCGAAGGCATGTACTCCTTCAAATGCTCTTCGTAAGAGCGGTCGTCGATAGGCTCCCCGGTTTGCGCGTGGAATTTCTGTCCGGCATAGCGTCCGATGGCGCGATTGAACTTGATATTCGGCGCGTACAAGCGCGGCTCGCCGGGCTTGAGTGACGAGTTAAAGCGCTCGATCAGTCCGGCAACTTCATCGCGATAAAGGGTACGGTTGTAATCATTCAGGTCGTCGAGATCGGCGGTCTTGTCGTTCTTGGGCTCGTCGTAGCGCCCCTTAATGCCCCACACGTAGGCCCAGTGCGCCGACGAAGAATGATCGGTGCCAAACAGATCGTAGGAGCTTGAAATCCATTTGTTGAGGTATTTCTGGATTAACCAGGCTGGAATAACGCCTGCTTCCACAATCCGTCGCAGCCCGTCGTTGCCGGTGCCCATGTGGAAGGCCTCTTCGCGCAGCATGTACGACATCGAGCGACCGAGCGGAGCAAAGGCGGAGAACTTCAGCATCTGCAGCTGAAACTTGCCGTCGCGGTCGACAAAATCGGTGTAGGTGAAGAAAGTCCATCCAGTTGTCGACCTCGACGTTGAAGGCGCCGAGGAGGCGCTTATTCTCGAAGGCACGACGCTCCAGCATTTTCTGCGCTTCGACCTTGCCCGAATATCCGAAGTGGTCGACCAGCAATGCGCACATCTGCCAACCGTGGCGCATTTCTTCGATCATGACGCGCGTGATGGCCCTGCGGTCCCAATCCGTGGGAGCATTGTCGAGCAGGTTGCGCTGCTGCTCCACGCTGGCAAACTCGGTATCGCCCTGGTAGACGATCATGTTCATCAGGGCATCTCGCATCTGCTGCGTAGGCATCTGGCGCAGGTTTTCCCACTTGCGGCGGCCTTTGTAGTGTCCGAACTCGATGTCTTCCGTGTCGATCGCGCCGTACAGCGTATCGAATTTGAATGCCTCGATATCTGTCGTATTGACGCCGATCTCTTTGCGCCAGTCGTTGAAGAGACCGATCCAGTCACTGAATGTTCCGATTTTTGCTACTTTACCCGGCATACTAAAACCTCATTTGATCTTCAGCAGGACGGATTCGGCGGGATCATCCTGCAGGTATCGAATTACAACCTTATCGCCGACGTGAAATTGCGGATCGTTTGGAGATTCAAACCACACCCAGTTGTAGCCGCTGTAATCTCCTCGGTCCGTCCCGAAAGAGTAGGACACCTCCTCACGAGGAAACGAGCTATCCCACTGAATGCCTTCAACGGTCCCATCGACCTCCGGCCCTCCCTTGCTTCGAGATAAGCTGCGCCGCCGCTGCATCTTATTAAGTTAACTTCTTGATGCCGACCGCGAGGCCGTGGAGCGCGCGCGGCGCCCACTTTTCCCACGGAAGAAATGCTAATCCCCCCATCCATGTCTCCGTAAAACACAGCTATCCCATGTTCAACCAAACCGTTTTCAGTTCGGTGTAATGCTCGATCGCGTGCGCTCCCAGTTCGCGGCCAAACCCCGAACTCTTGTAGCCGCCAAACGGAAGCGATGCATCCATCAATCCGTACGTGTTGATCCATACCGTACCTGCTTTGAGCCGTCGGGAAACGCTATGCGCTTTCTTAACGTCGCGCGTCCAGACGGCGGCGGCTAGCCCGTATGGATTGTTGTTGGCCTGCTCGATGACTTCGTCGACGTCATCGAACGTCAGCACCGATAAGACCGGTCCGAAAATTTCTTCGCGCGCGATCTTCATCTCGTTCTTCACCTCGCCAAAAATTGTCGGCTCAATGAAGAATCCTTTGTCGCCATTGACGGAAACACGATTGCCGCCCGAGACCAGCTTCGCACCGTCTTTCTTCCCTGCTTCAATGAAGCTGAGTACGGTATTCATCTGTTCCTGGCTGACGATTGCTCCGAGACGCGTCTTAGGATCGAGCGGATCCGCTGGCCGCATCTTCGATGCGCGCGCCACAAGCTTCTCGGTGAACTCATCTTTCAATTTGCTTTCCAGAAACAGCCGAGATCCCGCATTGCAGACTTCGCCTTTGCCGTAGAAGATACCGTTGATGGCGCCTTTCACGGCGCTATCGACGTCGGCGTCCGAGAAAACGATATTTGGAGACTTGCCGCCCAGTTCCAAAGTCACGCGCTTCAACGTGTCGGCGGCACCGCGCATGATTTCTTTGCCCACCGCGGTAGACCCGGTGAAAGCAATTTTGTCGATGCCGGGATGAGCAACGATTGCCTTGCCTGTCTCCGGCCCGCCGGTAAGGACGTTGACAACCCCGGCGGCGAATCCAGCTTCGATCACCAACTCGCCGAATTTCAGCGTCGTAAGCGGAGTCTGTTCGGCGGGCTTCAGCACTAGCGTGTTCCCGCACGCCAGTGCTGGTCCCACTTTCCAGGAAGCAAGCAACAATGGGAAATTCCAGGGAACGATCAGGCCGATGACACCTACAGGTTCGCGCAGCGTGTAGGTGAAGGCGGTTTCAAACGTGTTAACAGTCTCACCGTGAATCTTCGTCGCCAGCCCCGCGTAATAACGCAGAACGTCGACCACCATCGGCATATCGACATAGCGCGATTCGAAGATGGGCTTGCCGTTGTCGAGAGTCTCAAGTTCGGCAAGTTCGTCGATGTTTTTTTCAACCAGATCAGCGAGTTTCCAGATCAGGCGTCCGCGCTCGCTGGCTGAGAGCTTGCGCCACGGTCCGCTGCGGTCTTCGAAAGCACGGCGAGCAGCCCCAACGGCGTGATCGACATCGGCAGCCGAGGCCTCGGCCACTTGAGTCAGCACTCCCCCGGTCGCAGGATTGACTGTGTCGAAGGTCTTTGACGCGTTGATCCATTGACCATCGATCAGCAACTGGCCCGGCTTGAGGTTTACTTTTGTTGCTGCTGGCATCGGCCTCCTTGCCATCAAACCGCACTGTCGCGCGGTGGACGGGCGAATCGCCCGTCCTACACAAAGCTATTTCGCTTTGAACACTGCCGGCCGCTTCTCCACATAAGCGGCCAGGCCTTCTTTGGCGTCCTCACTCTGAAAGAGCAGTTGCTGATTCTCGCGCTCAACGGCCAGAGCGGATTCCATCGGAATCTCCCAGCCCGTCTGCACGGCGCGCTTGATACGGCCAACGGCCTTGGCAGCCTTGTTGGGTGGGCAGAACTGGCGCGCGTATTCCATGATGTTTTCCATAAAGCCGTCGCGCTCAAAAACATCGTTGACGATTCCAAGTTCCTGCGCCTCTTCAAACGAGAAGGTATTGCCCGTAACCATCAATTCGATGGCCTTGCTCTTGCCCACCAGACGAGACAGGCGCTGCGTGCCACCAGTGCCCGGCAGGACACCTAGATTCACTTCCGGCAGCCCTATCTTTCCCGCATCCTTGCGCGCGATGCGAATGTCGGCAGCCATGGCGATCTCGAGGCCTCCGCCAACGCAGTGGCCGTTGATAGCTGCGATCACAAGCTTCGGCGTGTGCTCAAGGCGCAGCAACATTTCGTTAGCGTGCAGGCAGAAGTAATACTTGAAGGTTGGATCAACACTCGACAGCATCTTGATATTCGCGCCCGCGGAGAAGAACTTGTCGCCAGCACCGGTTAAGAGGATCACGTAAACGTCGTTATCCATACGCGCTTTCAGGATAGCGTCATCGAGTTGGCGATTCATTTCGTAGGTGTAGGTATTTGCGGGTGGATCGTTCATCTCGATAACGGCTACGCCGCCATCGGCGCGATAGTTCACAAGCTGTTTTGTCGTCTCTGTGGTCGTCGGCTGCATTGTGGTCGCCATTGCAATGACTCCTTAATCCGTCTTTGAATTCGTCCTTAGCGGCTAGAGCCGCGAACTCTGTTTATGTCTTCACGACAAGGCTTAAACCGTGCCTTTTAAAAACTCTTTTGTACCCGCTCGAATACAGTCAACGCTCCCTGCGCCCCTTGCCCGCCATTACACCGCGCAGAAATATGTCTCCCATTTCTTTCGCCATGGAAGTCGCATCGGCGTCGACGCGCGGGTTGTGCCAGGTGTAAATCCAATTCATCATGCCAAACAGGCTCAAAACCGCAATCCGCGTGGAGAACTGGCCTCCGCGCTCGCGCTTCAAATCATCGAGCAAGCCGACACATATCCGGTAGTACTCGCGCTTGATCGCGGCCACTTCAGAGGCGAATCCGTTCTTGAGGACTTCGTCTTCATGTGAGAGCACCTTCATGGCCGCCTGGTTGGCCAGAAAATATTCGAGGTGGTTGAGGATGAAAGATCCGGACGCGCTCTTCAACGTCGGTGACACCTTCCAGTTGTGATTTCAGCCTCTGGACGATCGTAGCGAACGTGTGCTTCTGGATCAGGTAGAGCAACCGCTCTTTCGACTCAAAGTAGTAATAGAGTCCAGCGAGAGACATTCCACTCTCCCGCGAGAGGTCACGCATCGAGGCGCCCTCGTACCCTTTCTTGCAGAAGACTTCAGTAGCGTGGGTGAGGATCTCGGCGAGGCGCCGATCGTAACGGGTCTCAGGAGGCGCGGTGCGATGACGACGCCCATTCACGCGGTTTGCTGTAGAAGGACTTCCCATAATCCCTGGCAGCGAACGGACAATTCGAACGTTCGTTCGAAGTCAGTATACTCCGGTGTGATTGGGATCACAAGCAGCCACGATCTATTTTGTTTTCTTTCGGGTACCGGCGGCGTCAAAGGCCTTGGCAAGGTAGTCGAGTGCCTCGTGAAGGTCGGCGTCCGACGAGAGCTGAAAAGTAAACCAGCGGGTTTTGCTTTTATCAAATGCCGCGACTCTTCGATCTTTCTCAATAAGAGCTCGCGTGGTCGGACTCATCCTGTCGAATCGGAATGCCACGGAATTTCCACTGAAGATGCTGCGAGTGCGGGGCAGAATGCCGAACATAATCTTGCCCCGATACAGGGCCGTGAAGCCGAAGAAGGATTTCTGAGTAACTTGCGGCCAGTCGTTGAATTCAGCCGCGAGCGCCGCAGACCAGGCCTGCATCTGCTCGGAGATCGGAGGTAATTTCCCGCGCTGAGTTTTCTCGATCTTCACCCCAGAACTCCTAGTTGCGAATATCAGCCAGCAGGCTCTCGATCTCCGCTTTCAAATCTGCCGTCAGCGGTAAAAACGGCAGACGGGCTGGACCCCCGTAATATCCGTTGAAGTCCATGGCGTACTTAAATCCGGGAACACCGAGATCGCCAACACGCTGCGCAGCCTTCGCGATCCTCTCCTGTTTCAGATGCGCGAGTTCCGCATCGCCTTCCTTCCATGCAGCGTAGATCTCATAGCACGCGGTTGGCGCGGGGCATGCGAACGCCAGAATCGCTCCGACTGCGCCCGCGTCGAGCGACGGCTGCAGTTTATGCGCGGCGCCCACCAGGACCTGGAATCCGACTTCTTTTTCGCGCGTCTTCATCTTGCCGACCACCCTAACGGCTGCGGAAGAGGGTTTCACTTCCTTCTCACCAGAGAGCGCTCCGACTTGAACCAGTTCTCCGCCGTTGCCAGGTTCGCCCGCTGCAGCCGCCGCTAGCATGCGAGGGGTTACAGCCTCGAAGGTCTCGGTGACTGTCGCGCTGCGTTTGATGTGGCGTGTGCCTTCCACCATCTTGCGGACTTTTTCAATGTCACCGCTGGATTCCTTGATCCCGATCAAATTGGGATGCTCGGCGAGCTCGATCATAACCTCCGCGGGAATGTCATAACCCGTGGCTTGCGGGAAATTGTAGACAATGATCGGAAGCGGCGAGCGGTCGGCTACCGTGCGATAAAACGCCAGAAGGTTCGCTGGCAGCATCTGCTTCTTGTAATAGTGCGGGGTGCGCACCATGGCGACGTCGTAGCCAAGTTCGGCGGCGTATTCGGTGAGCCGCAGAGTTTCAATCGCGGACTCGATGCCGGTACCGGCAATCAGCACTTTGTGGGGAGCGGCTGCGTCGCGGGCGGCTTTTAAAACGTCACGCCTCTCCTGATCGGAAAGGAGGATGGCCTCGCCGGTCGAGCCGAGCACGACGATGCCCGCGACCGGAGTCCGCGAATAGCGCTCGACATTCGCTTCGAGCTTTTTGAAGTAGACGATTGCCGTCGGGATAGAACGGGGTGGTGATGGGAGGAAATATTCCGTGGAGAAGCATCGCGCTCTCAGCGTATCACTTTCGTGGCGGGCAGAGCAGCGGAATTGCGTCCCGTCTATTGCGACGGTAAACGCGAAAATCATCTTCATCTACTGTCACAACAGTGTGGCGGGGGAAAAGCTCACTCATTCGGATGAGACACAAATCGGCCAAATCGGGTTTGCGATCGGAATAACGCAGTGCGAGTTCACGAAGGTGGTCCAGTTGGAGAGAAACCTCAAATGGGATCTGCAACAGCCCATCCGACACCATCTTCAGCGGCGCCTCACTGGTGTGAACATGAAAGGCGGTTTCCGATAAAACAGATTCGCAGGTCAAAGCAGGCCAATGAATTTCCTCGGCAACTTCGGTCGCCCAAACGTGATATGCATCACGGGCTTCCATCAGCGCAACAAGAAAGCCCGTGTCCACGATTGCATTCACTTTCGTGAATATCCTTTGCGGGAGGAGAGATCTGGTGGTCCATCTTTGAAAATCCCCACATAGTTGCGCCACGCATGATTGCTGCTCGCCGGCCCGTCTTGGTCGAGGGTCTTTTCGAGAGCATCGCACACAATGCGCCCCATCGGCCGGCCGGTCCGTTGGGCCTTTTCCCGTAAACGTCGCTGGAGGACCTCCGGAAGCCGGATTGTGAGTGTCTTACTCATGTGAACTTATTGTAACACACTTCGGCCTATTTGTGTACCGCGCGTTCCGCATGCAACTGCTGTAACGCGTGGACGTTCACTTCGCCCCGCTGCAGCGCTTCGATGCCCTCTGCTGCTGCGCGTGCCGCGGCCAGCGTTGTGATCGTAGGAATGCGCGCGGTCACCGCGGCGCGGCGAATCGCCTTCTCGTCAAACCACGGCTCCTGCCCGGTGGGAGTGTTCACGACGAGTTGAATGCGTTGGCCTTTGATGAAGTCGACGACGTTGGGACGCCCTTCTTTCACTTTGTAGACGCGCTCCACATTCATTCCGGCCGCTTCGATCACGTCGGCGGTCCCGGCCGTCGCGACCAACTTGAATCCCATGTCAACAAACTTCCGGGCGACCGGTGCGACATGGCGCTTATCCGTGTCGGTCACGCTAATGAAAATGGCTCCTTTAGTTGGAAGCTTCTGCCCGGCTGCCAGTTGAGCCTTGGCAAAAGCCTCGCCGAAGTTATCGGCGACGCCCATGACCTCACCGGTCGATTTCATCTCGGGTCCCAGAACAGTATCGACGCCCGGAAATTTGTTCCACGGAAACACAGGAGATTTCACGAAGTAAAAACTTCCGGTATCGAGATCAGCGCGGCGCGCAATGAAATCCGGCAGAAATTCGCGCAGCTTTCGGCCGGTCATCAGGCGAGCGGCGATTTTCGCCATCGGGACTCCTGTTGCCTTCGAAACGTAGGGCACCGTGCGCGAGGCGCGCGGGTTCACTTCGAGAACGTAAACCTTGCCACCCTGAGATCCGTTGCCTGGGGTGCCATTGCCGCGCGGGATCGCAAACTGAATATTCATCAGCCCGACAACCTTGAGAGCCTTGGCGAGTTTGAACGTGTATTCACGCATGCGCTCGAGCAGATGCTGTGGGATGTCGACTGCCGGCAACACACAAGATGAGTCACCAGAGTGAATTCCGGCCTCTTCGATGTGCTGCATAATTCCGCCGATGACGACGTCCTCGCCGTCGGACAGCGCGTCGACGTCGACTTCAATCGCATCCTCGAGGAAGTGATCGATCAGCACTGGGCGATCGTGCGAGTACTCGACCGCTTCTTGCATGTAGCGGACGATCGACTGGTCGTCGTAGGCGATCACCATGGCGCGTCCGCCAAGCACGTAGGAAGGACGAACAAGCACCGGATAGCCGATCCGTTTCGCGCCCTCAACCGCTTCTTCAATCGACGTCGCCATGACCCCCGGCGCCTGCGGAATCTGCAAGTCCTCAAGCAACTTGTTGAACTGTTTACGATCTTCGGCCAGATCGATCGACTCGGGCGATGTGCCGATAATTTTCACCCCCGCTTCCTTGAGCGGGAGCGCGAGGTTCAGTGGCGTCTGCCCGCCGAACTGCACAATGACACCGACGTCCGCGCCTTTCGACGTTTCGTGCTGATAAATTGCCCAGACGTCTTCAAATGTGAGCGGCTCGAAGTAGAGGCGGTCGCTGGTGTCGTAGTCGGTCGAGACGGTCTCGGGATTGCAGTTGATCATGATCGTCTCGTATCCATCGTCGCGCAGCGCGAACGACGCATGGCAGCAGCAATAATCGAATTCAATTCCCTGCCCAATGCGATTCGGGCCGCTGCCGAGGATGATCACTTTCTTTTTGTCGGTCGGAGCGGCCTCGTCTTCGTCTTCGTAGGTCGAATAAAGATAAGGAGTGAAACTCTCGAATTCCGCGGCGCATGTATCGACCCGCTTGTAGACGGGCATGATGCCGTACTTCTTGCGAAGGTGGCGAACTTTTTCCTGTCCGTCGAGCCGCCAGACTTGCGCTAGGCGTCCATCGGAGAGGCCCATGCGCTTCGATTCCCGCAGCACCTCGGGTGGTATCGATTCCATCGGATGCTTTTCCAACTCAAGCTGCTGGTCGTTGATTTCCTTGAGTTGATAAAGGAACCATGGATCCATCGACGTCATCTTGGCGATCTGCTTGACGGTGTGTCCCTGACGAAGGGCGTACCGAACGTAAGCCAATCGCTCGGGATGCGGCGTGACCAGTCGCTGCGTCAGAATCTTGGGCTCAATCTTGTCGGAGCCGACTTTCTTCCCTGTGTCGAGCGAGCGGATGCCCTTCATCAAGGCTTCTTTGAAAGTGCGGCCGATGGCCATGACTTCGCCGACCGATTTCATTTGCGGGCCAAGGGTGTCGTCGGCACCAGGAAACTTCTCGAACTGCCACTTCGGGATCTTCACGACGACGTAGTCGAGCGTCGGCTCAAAACAGGCTGGAGTCTTGCGCGTAATGTCGTTGGGAATTTCGTCGAGCGTGTAGCCGACCGCAAGTTTGGCGGCGATCTTCGCAATCGGGAACCCGGTGGCTTTGGAAGCCAATGCCGACGACCGCGAGACTCGCGGGTTCATCTCGATCACGACCATACGGCCAGTCTCGGGATTGACCCCGAACTGAATGTTCGATCCGCCGGTATCGACGCCGATCTCGCGAATCACCGCGATCGATGCGTCGCGCATGGCCTGATATTCGCGGTCGGTGAGCGTTTGTGCAGGGGCAACGGTGATTGAGTCGCCGGTATGCACGCCCATCGGGTCAAAGTTTTCAATCGAGCAGATGATGATGACGTTGTCGCGGGTGTCACGCATCACCTCAAGTTCGAATTCCTTCCAGCCAAGTACCGATTCTTCGATCAGCGCTTCGTGAACCGGAGAGAGATCGAGGCCGCGGGTGAGAACTTCTCCGAGTTCTTCGCGGTTATAGGCGATGCCGCCGCCGGTCCCCCCGAGCGTAAATGAGGGACGAACGATGACCGGAAATCCGATTTTGCCGGCGAACTCGATGCCGTCTTTTGTATTGTTCACCAAAGCAGACTTGGGCACGTCGAGCCCGATCTTCTGCATTGCATCTTTGAAGAAGAGGCGGTCTTCGGCTTTCTTGATGGCAGCGACATTCGCACCGATCAAATGCACATCGTATTTTTCCAACACGCCGCCGTCAGAAAGTTCGATGGCGAGGTTCAATGCGGTCTGTCCGCCGACTGTGGGCAGCACGGCAAATCCGGCGCCCGGCGACATCTCACGCTCGATGCGGATGATCTCTTCGAGATATTCCAGCGTAAGCGGCTCGATGTAAGTGCGATCGGCCGACTCCGGATCCGTCATGATGGTCGCCGGATTCGAGTTCGCCAGGACTACTTCGTAGCCCTCGGACTTGAGCGCCTTGCAGGCCTGCGTGCCGGAGTAGTCGAACTCCGCGGATTGTCCGATGACGATGGGTCCAGAGCCGAGTACGAGGATTTTCGAGATGTCAGTTCTCTTTGGCATTTATTTCGGCTTCATCCGTTTCGACAAATTCATCAAGTATTGGTACTCTCGGCTCCCCCGCCGAGGCGGGGCATCCCAAGGACGCCCGCTCCGCATCAAATTTATCGGGCCGCATCCCTTCCGGAACAGTCCATGCTCTTCGGTGATTGCGCCCGCTGGAGTCCGGATATGCGTGACAAGGTCGTAGCCGTCGTAGAGCAATTGAAAGAACTTGGAAAGTGACGGGCTTTCAGGAAGAGGATAGCGCGGGAGTATTGACGGTCACCGTCGACGCACTTATACACGAGCGGGCCCACCGATTCATAGCGCCTTACCGGGTCAGTAATTGTGGTTCGCCCAGTCGGCGCGCTGAGCGCATGTGATACTGACAATACTGTCTAGCGGCTTGCCCTTCGCACAAATGAGGTGTCGTTCTGGCTTGTTACATCGGTTACTTTCGCAAACTTGATCAGGTGCAGGAATCCGAACACGAATCCGGGATACATCATATGAATATTTACGCAGTCACCTGGCGCTTCCTCCATCCTGTTCGTTAGATTGCGGAAAGCGATTCCAGTGCTCTTTCCAAATTCCCAGCGCAGGTCCGATACCCGGGAGAACTACGGTCACATCAACATTCTTTACTTCATTGCACGAGAACGCTTTGCTCGGATGGGTTTGCAGCCGCTTCCGAATAGTTCAGCGCATTCTTGCCACTAGAGCCCTGCTTGCTCGTCATGGGAGGCGACGGCCGCAACCAATCGGGTGGAAATCCACCCTCGATAACAAGTCTGTTCGAGCAGTGTGCATGGATCGGCTTGATATGTTGACCCGATTGCGTCTTCAAATTCCGCACAACGCCCTAAGCGCATGTTCCAGCGTCTGAACAGGAATTGGTGTTAGTTGTGCTTTCGCCATGACTCAACTTTCGCCGCAGACTCACGGAGCAGCGCGCACTCGTTTGCGTGAGGCCAAGATGCCGTCTCAACAAATATCGATCAGCAACGTCGGGGAGATCGTGTGGAGAGGTAGCACCGGCGCTGGTAAGCCGGCCAATTAGGTTCCTTAGCAGCGATACGCGAGGTTTGACGACCAAGACATCTCTTGCCTCGGAAGGCTCCAGCTTGAATAACCCCCCCCTAGGGCGTGACCTTCCAGTTCACAACTCAGCATGGTTAGGGATGTTCTCCACGCAGCAGCGTACAGCAGTGGATTCCTTCTTGTACCGAAACGCAGAACATGCAGCGTGTTCGGTGCAACGAGATTTGCAGCGTTGCTTACCAACACCGGTTGTTCACCGGACATGTACGAGAGGAAAGCATCGGCAATCCGGACGTGTGGAACCGAGTGCCAAAACTCCCGAATGCGGCATTTGTATCGCAGCGGGAAGTCCTTAAGCTCCCCATGACGCAGGTACGTTTGAACACTCGGAGGCAAATCCTCGGGCGGTATCGATGGCAATGCCAGCAAGTAGACCCTCTCCCCCTCCGCGCGTTTGTCCTTCCAATGCTGCTGGTTAAATTCAATGCCTTTGAATCCTCGGAGATTGACTAAGCATGGGCGAAGGAATTGTTTCGGAAATCCCCAATCCCTCACATCCTTGGCCGACAGATGAAAAAACTCATTTGCGCCGGTCACGTAGCCAATGCCAATATCAGCAGCGTCACCAAGTCTCTCAACCCGAGGATCAGAACTGAGGGCTTCATACAATGACCGTACTTTTGCTGGAACAATATAATGGTTAAGTCGAAATTGTCCGCTCCTAATCGCCTCGACCTCACTTTCGATAGTTGGCGATAATTCCCTCGCAGATCCTGAAGCTGCAACGACGAGGTGCGACTGGGTTCACCATATCGTCGCGGAAAACAGGACTGTGCTCTGGCTAGGTCTTCGAACATCTTGTCTCTGAACATCTCAATCGCAACGTGTCGAAAGTTATCACTCAGGAATCCAGGACTTCGCCCGCATACATGGCATGACCCAGTTCCGATGGCATCACCATGCCAAGTCGCCCACCCCGGCGCAAGAACCGAGATGCATGGACCACGAATGGAGCCCAAGACGACGCAAGCCGTGGCAACTTGACACCCGCCTCCTTGGCCCGTTGGTGGCCTAAGGATTCCTTGTCCCCGTTAAACGTTTGATAACGGATAAACGGGGGATTTCCGACCACACAGTCGAAAGCGGGTAAATCATTGGGATTGAGAGCAAAAAAATCAGTGTGAATCGTCTTGCTGCTTCAACCCGTTCGTGCGCCGCCGCTAGGGCTTCACCAGAGACATCAACTCCGCAAATCCTTGGATCTCCACTTCCAAGACTTCGGCGTCTTGAAATTGCCGCTTCAAGAAATACACCGTCGCCACAATTGGATCCAGAACGGTTTCTGAGAACTCCTTGACGGCCCAAGTGACCAAGCGATCAGCAGCGCTTCTCCCAGTGTAAAAAGCTCCTAAGTTTTTTTTGAGGCTTAAACGGGCGATGTGTCCCGCAATAGGTTCGGTGGGCTCGATGAGCGCGTGAGCTAAAGAATGGCTCCTCACCCTTTCCACTCCTCCATCATCTTCGTAAACTCTTTGAACAGATAATGCGAATCGTGCGGGCCGGGCGCGGCTTCTGGATGATATTGCACACTGAACAGCGGCATGTTCCGGTGGCGCAGGCCCTCCAGCGTCTGATCATTTAAATCAATATGCGTGAGCTCGACTTCGCTCTCAGCTAGCGAGTCAGGATCAACCGCAAAGTTGTGGTTGTGCGCCGTGATCTCGATCTTGCCGGTCTTCAACTGCTTCACCGGATGATTCCCGCCGTGGTGACCGAACTTCAGCTTGAACGTCTTGCCGCCTAACGCAATTCCCGTCAGTTGATGTCCAAGACAAATGCCGAAGATTGGCTGCCGACCCATGAGTCTGCGAATCGAATCCACCGCGTACGTACAAGGCTCTGGATCGCCCGGACCGTTCGACAAGAAAACTCCGTCTGGCTTCAGCGCCAGCACATCTTCCGCTGGAGTCTGCGCCGGAACCACGGTCACTTTGCAGCCTTCCCCCCGCAGCTTGCGCAGAATGTTCTGCTTGATGCCGAAGTCATACGCAACCACGTGGAAGCGTGGCTCCTCGTCCTTTACTCCGACCACAGCGGTCGGCTCATGCGATCGCTCCCCGACTTCCCAGACGTACGAACGCTTGGTACTGACTTCTTTGGCGAGGTCGGTGCCATCCATCTTCGGGATCGAGCGCGACTTGGCAATCAATTTGTCGGAATCGCTCTCGATAGTCGAAACTACGCCGCGCATCACACCGTGATCCCGCAGATGCCGCACCAGCGCCCGCGTATCGATGTCCGAGAGCACCGGTACCTTGAACTGTTCCAGATATTCTTCGGCCACCTGCTGCGAGCGCCAGTTGGAGCTGACTCGCGAGAATTCGCGCACGATCAGGCCTTCGATCCACGGACGCGTGGCCTCGTTGTCATCCTGGTTGGTGCCGTAATTTCCGATTTCTGGATTCGTCAGAACGACGATCTGTCCGGAGTAGGAGGGATCGGTGAAAATTTCCTGGTATCCGGTGATGGAAGTATTAAAAACGACTTCGCCGTAGCATTCGCCTTTGGCGCCGTAGCCTTTGCCTCGGAAGACTCTGCCGTCTTCCAGCGCAAGGATAGCCTGCATTCTCGCTCCGGTGAGTGGATTTTATGAATATTAGCAGGGATTAGCGCAAGGACCAAGCAAAGAAGCCACAAAGAACTGAGGAAATCTGAGGAAAACGCTGAAAAATTCCAACTGGATACCGACTAGAAACTCAATGGCTACTTTACTCGCCCCAACTTCTCCATGGGCCAGTACCCGAATACAGCCTTGCCGTAAATGAAGCTCTGATTGACGGAGCCGAAATCCCGGCTATCGTTCGACATCGACCGGTGGTCGCCCAAAACAAAGTAGCTATCGGGCGGCACGGTAGTCTCCGGGTAAGACCGGGCGTCGGCGTATTCGGACGGGACGTACTCCTCATCAAGCGGCTTGCCGTTGACGTACACCTGCCCGGAATCGATGCGGATGCGGTCTCCTGCCATGCCGATCACCCGCTTGATGTAGCTCTTTGAGGGATCCCGCGGGTAGCGGAAGACCACGATATCCCCACGACCAATCGGTTCCAGCCGGTAAACGAACTTGTTGACGAAGATCCGTTCCTGATCCTCCAGCGAAGGCATCATGCTTGTGCCTTCGACCTTCACCGGCTGGTAGAGGAAGATGATGATAAAAGCTGAGATTGCGAGAGAAATAATCAGGTCACGCAGCCATACCCCGAGCCCCGCTCCGATCCGGACAGGTTCCACGGTGAGCGGTGCTGCAGTTACAAGTGGTGAGGGCGAGCCCGTAGATGCTGCAGCGACATTTATCCCGGATGCAGCCTTCGGCTCTGAGGAACTTTCCTGCATGTGACTCTATTGTATACAGAAGCCACTTGGAAACCAGTAGTTGTATCGGGTTGTCGGGTACAATAAGCGAATTGGGGATGATCCGATGATGCTCCGCTTGTCTCGCAACAAACTCGTATATCGCTGCCTGACTCTGTGCTTCCTGTTCCTTGTAACTCTGTCGGTTTCGGCGCAGTGGTCGTCGCAAGAAGAGGGCGGGATTCCGGCCTACAATGCCGGACCTCCGCCAAAAGGCACGACGCTGCCCCCGATCCTAACCAAGGCGGACCTTTGGGGTCCGGATGCGCAGAATGCGTATCAGACGCACGCCTACGAATTGGCGGCTAAGATTCCGACTGTCTTGCATCAGCAACCCTGTTACTGCTATTGCGACCGCATGGGGCATAACAGCTTGCACAGCTGCTTTGAGAACACGCACGGTGCAAGGTGCTCCACATGCTTAAAGGAGCTGTACTACTCCTACCAGCAGCACAAAAAAGGCAAGACCGCGGCTCAGATCCGGGACGGCATCATCAAGGGCGACTGGAAGCAGATCGATCTGCAGTCGGCCGCAAGCATGAACTAGCAGCGATCAGCGCTGGTCATTTCGGATCGCAGATCGGAACTCCGACAATGCTCGGCGGGCACTGGACCTACACCCATTTCTTAGGCGATACTTTACTGCTCAGACAAAACGTGTGTCGCCAAGGAGCTCCCCATTCCCAAGAACACAGGAAGAGTCTTACACATGGCCCAAAAATCTACCCCCAAGAAGACTGTTGCGGAGGATCCGCGCTATACCCAAGCCTTGCAGAGTTACGAGGCTGGCCTGCGAGCCATGCAGGAGCACAAGTTTGAGAAGGCAAAGCCTCACTTCCAGAAGGCGATCACCGGTCCCAGTAAAGAACTCACGGACCGCGCGACGGTTCATCTAAGCATCTGCAACCAGCACCTGGAGCGCGTAGCTGCGACTCAGTTCAAGACGTCCGAAGAACATTTCGACTTCGTCGTTTCTCTGATGAATGTGGGCGACTATGTGACCGCTCGCGAGCATCTGGACAAACTGCTCAAACAGAATCCCAAGTCCGACTATGTAGTTTATGGCCTGGCAGCACTCGATTGCCTGACCGGCCACGTGGAAGATTCCCTGCGCCACCTGGACGAGGCTCTCCATCTGAATCCGCAGTTGCGATTTCAGGCGCGCAATGATTCGGATTTTCAGAACCTGGCCGAGGATCCACGCTTCACGGAATTACTCTATCCAGATCCGGGAGCGGAACTCGGATCCTCCGATCAACTCGGCGACGAAGAATCCCTCTAACTGCCTCCGAGGACTCTACGGATGGAAACCAAGGCCGCCGAGTTCGCGACACAGGACCCGACAATCCAGGCCGGAGGTCTTCGTGTAGTCGCGATTGGTGGCGGAACCGGTCTTTCTACCCTCCTCAAAGGACTGAAGCGGTTTGTGCCGTCGCCCGCGGAACTTTGCCCGCCGCCGATTGCGTCCCCTTTAATTCGCGACCTGAGTGCCGTGGTGACGGTCAGCGATGACGGTGGATCGAGCGGACGACTCCGGAAGGAACTGAATATGTTGCCTCCGGGGGACATTCGGAATTGCATCGTTGCGCTGAGCGAAGACGAAGCGCTCCTCTCCAAACTCTTTCGGCACCGCTTTGACAAAGGATCGGGGCTCGAAGGCCACAGCTTCGGCAATCTGTTCCTGGCGGCTCTGACTTCCCTCACCTCGGATTTCTCCGAGGCCGTGCGTCTCTCTTCCGAGATTCTTCTGACTCGCGGACATATCTATCCGGCCACCACCTCGAATATCGAACTCGAAGCCCTGATGGAAGATGGATCGAGGGTTCGTGGCGAAACGAAAATCACGGCCAGCAAAGGCCGAATCCGTGAATTGTTTCTTGTTCCTCCGGATGTGGGTCCCATGCCGCAAACTCTGGAAGCCATTGCGAACGCCGATCTGATCACGATTGGGCCCGGCTCACTCTTTACCAGTCTCATCCCAAATCTGCTGGTACGCGGAATTTCGCAAGCGATTGTCGACTCGCGCGCTACCAAGGTCTACATCTGTAACCTGATGACGCAGGCAAATGAGAGTCTCGGACTGACTGCAGCTGATCATATTCGAGCTCTGAATCGCCATGCGCAAGGACCGATTTTTGATTACGCTCTCCTGAATCGCACTGTCGTTTCTGACGAACTCAAGGCGAAATACGCACAAGAAGGCGCTTGCCAGATCGTGACTGATCTTGACGAGGTCGAAGCCCTCGGTGTCATTCCGGTGCTCGGAGACTACCTCGAAGAAGCTGGAGTCGCTCGCCACAATTTCACCAGGGCAGCACAGGATGTCCTTGAACTGGCGATTAGCGGGAACCGCAGCAAGAAGCCTCTATGACACTTCGTCTGCTGTTCCTGTTTGTACTGTGCACGCCAAGCGTTCTTTTAGCGCAAACTGCTCCGGAAAAGGGCGGCAACGAAATTCAGATTTGGGCTGGCGGCGGGCACTCAGTCGCCGGTGGCACGAGCCGTACAGGAGCATTTAATGCTGGCATCCGCTATGGGTGGGTTCTCACAGACCCTCATCTTCCTGGGTTTCTGCGCGGACGATTCGAGTATGCGGTTGATGTCGTACCTGTTTTCTTGGTATTTCAGCCTGCCAATACCGCCTACGGTGCAGGTTTCAATCCTCTCGGGCTGAAATGGAATTTCGAGAGCCACGGCCGCTTCTCGCCTTATCTCGAACTAGGCGGTGGGGTGCTCTTCACCAACCATGATGTTCCCACGTATGCGAATAACGTGAACTTCACGCCGTCTGCTGCGCTCGGCACTCATATCCTTGGCGAGAATTACAACTGGAGCATAGAGGTGCGCTACTTGCACATTTCGGATGCGGGTCTGACAAATCCGAACCCGGGGATCAACACAGTGCAAGTACGGCTGGGAATTGGCAAGTTCTTCGGCAGCAGAAAGCACTAGAGCTTCTCTGATCTCGCAGCCCAGTTCTTCTGCGCCCTAGCCTTGCGCGCGAACTCGGCCGACCGTTATCCTCTTCCGTTATGTCTACGCTCGTCGAATGTGTCCCGAATTTCTCTGAAGGCCGCGATAAAGCCAAAGTTGATGCCATCATCGACGCCATGAAGATCCCCGGCGTCTACCTGCTCGACCGCGAAATGGATTCTGACCACAACCGCTGCGTCATTACCCTCGTTGGCGAGCGCGAGGCAATTCAGGAAGCGGCCATCCGCGGCGTGGGGAGGGCCTCGGAGTTGATCGATCTGAACACTCACACCGGAGCGCATCCCCGGATGGGCGCCGCCGATGTCGTGCCCTTTATCCCGATCGATGGCGTCACCATCGAAGACTGCGTAGCTATGGCGAACCACGTCGGCGAGGAGATCTGGAAGCGCTATCAGATTCCGGTGTACCTGTATGAGGCGGCCGCAAGGATTCCCGAACGCCAGGGCCTGGAGAACATCCGGCGCGGGCAGTTTGAAGGAATTCGGGCCGAGATCACTGCGAATCCCTCACGGCGCCCGGATATAGGGGAACCCCGGATCCATCCGACAGCGGGCGCGACCGTTGTTGGTGCGCGCAAATTTCTGATCGCCTACAACGTTTTCCTGAATACGACCAACGTTGACATAGCCAAGAAAATCGCGAAGTCGGTGCGCTTCTCTTCCGGCGGGATGCGTTTCGTGAAAGGCGCTGGATTCCTGGTGCGCGGCCTTGCCCAGGTGTCGATGAATCTCACCGATTTCGAGCAGACGCCCATCCACCGGGTATTTGAATTGGTGAAGCGTGAGGCTGCGAGGTACGGCGTCATTCCGATCTCGAGCGAGATCGTCGGACTGATCCCCAAAAAGGCCTTGGAGAGTGCCGCCGAATGGTTCCTGCAGGTGGAGAACTTCGATTCATCATTGATCCTGGAGAATCGTCTGGCGGCGGTGATGAGCGGAAAGATGGCTGTGGGAGGACTGCGTGCGGGCGTCGAGCCTTTTGTAGAGCAATTAGCAGCGCCCACAGCAACCCCCGGCGGTGGGAGTGCGGCGGCCGCGGTGGCCGCCATGGCAGCCGGGTTAGCCGCGATGGTAGCCAGCATGTCTCGAGGGAAAAAGGCGTATCTCCAATACGAATCCCAGCTGAGTTCCGCCATCGCCCGACTGACGCCTCTTCGCGAAGAATTGAAGACTGCAATCGACGCCGATGCCCAGTCATACGATTCGGTGATGAAAGCCTACAAGGCCGCGCGCTCCGGAGGAGACGAGAAGTCCGGCGAGATATTCATACAAACGGCCCTGAAGGAAGCTACCTTAGTACCCCTCGGCGTCGCCGAAAAAGCGCACGAGATCGCGCAGATTACAAACTCCCTGGAGACAATCACCAATCCGAACATGAAATCCGATCTGACTACAGCGTTGGCCCTAGCGGCTGCAGCCATCACTGGAGCCAGGGCGAACGTGGAAATCAACTTGGCGTCGCTGAAGGACCAGTCATTTAAGGAAAGCATCCTGCAGCGAACGGCCAAGTTGGGAACATAGAGCGGCGGCTCCCGAGCCGACCTATCGAGCTACGATTTTCGGCGCATGGTCAAACTGTAAGGCCCACACCGGACCGATTGAGTCCAGACGATGATCAGGCCGCTCTCCCCGGACCAGGCGCCGATGTCTACAATGGGTCAATGGTCCTTGTACCTTTGTTTTCTTGGGCCCGGTTGCAAGTAAAATAGAATAAAGCGATCTATAAACGATGAGATGCTATTGCGCATCCAACTTAAAAGTGCGCAATCGTGACCATTTCTGATCCGAGGCGTTATGAGACTTGTAAAGATTTGTGCTGTTTGTCTGGTTCTGGCGAGCCTGGCTTATGCCATGCCGATCAATTCCTCTGCCCGCTCTTGCGTGCCGGCTGACCTGCTGCAGCTGATTTCCGTGGATTACCGCGCTCTTAAAGACTCTCCCACGGCGATGGCTCTAAAGCAGCAACTCATGCCCGACAACATCAAGCAGTTCGAGGCGGCCCTCAAAGGCATCGGTCTTGATCCCGACAAAGACGTCGACACTCTCACCTTCGCCTCTTTCCGGACTGCCAAACAAGGCGTCAAGACGGTAGGTGTTGCGGCAGGCCCTTTTAACGAGAAGGCCGTCTTGAAGAAGATGAAGCTGCAGAAGTATGTCCCAAAGAAATACAACAACTCCGACATCTATCCGATGGATGGCGGCTTTGTGATGACCTTTCTGGATGACAGCACGCTTCTGTTCGGCGACGGCACGTCGATTAAGGTTGCCCTCGACACCCGCGACGGGCAGATTCTAGGCCTCGATACGAACGGCAACATGGCCGACATGATGGCCGACGTGGACTCGTCTCCGGTGTGGAGTATCCTCGACCAGCAGGGCACGCAGAATGCGCTGCATTCCGCGATGGGAGATGCTTCGAAGATCGCCGACTACGACACCATCAAGAAACGCCTCGTCGGGTCGCGTTATGCCATGAGCTTCAACAGTGGCGTGAACTTCGACATGACAGTCATCACCTCTGACTCAACGACTGCCGCTACCGTCGCTTCCCTTCTTAAGGGATACATGCTCTACAAGAAGATGAGCGCTACTCCCGCGGAGAAGGTGGCTGTAGAGAACACTTCCGTTGATTCGGACGGACAAAACGTCGGCGTCCACTTCAAAGCCAACGACCAGCAGTTCCAATCTCTGATGCACTCGGATTTATTCGCAGCAGTGACCCACTGATTTCTCCTTAGCCGTATGAAGAAACAGGCCGATTCGCATAGCGAGTCGGCCTGTTTCAGTTCTGGATCGGCTACCTTTGTTTATTTCTTTCTCTTCTCCCGCGCCCAGCCTTCTTTCACCACTTGTCGCGCTCGTCCGATTGCGAGCGAATCTTCTGGCACGTCCTCCGTGATGCACGATGCGGCTCCCACATAAGCGCCTTTCCCGACGCGGATAGGGGCGACGAGCGTGCTGTCACTACCGATAAATACGCCATCAGCAATAACTGTCTTGTGTTTGTTGACCCCATCGTAATTACACGTAATCGTACCCGCCCCAATGTTCACTCCAGCGCCAATCTCCGCGTCGCCCAGATAAGTCAGGTGATTTGCCTTGGATCCCTTGCCTAATTTGATCTTCTTGGTTTCAACGAAATTTCCGACGTGCGCCCCTTCGCCAACATCGCTGCCGGTTCGAAGATGCGAATACGGCCCAATGATCGCCCCCGAGGCGACTCGCGAATCTTCCATCACGCAACCCGGGCGAATCATGACGCTATCCCCAATCTCGCAATCGCGGATGACGCAATACGACCGGACACGACAGCTGCTCCCAATCTTCGTCTTGCCCAGCAATTGCACATAGGGTTCTAGGACCGTATCCGGCCCAATCTCCACATCGGCGTCAATGACGCACGTTGACGGATAGAAAATCGTCACGCCTTCCGCCATAAGCCGCCGACACTTGGCCATCCTCATCTGCTCGTCAATATCACTGAGTTCTGCCCGCGTATTTCCACCGAGAACCTCGTTTGGAGTCGGCGTATTCCAGGCAACCACACGTTTTCGTGCTTTTCGCAGCACCCCCGCCATTTCGGTTAAGTAATATTCGCCATGCGCATTGGCAGTCGAGAGTTGTCCGATGTGTCCGTAGAGATCGCTTACCGAGAAAACATAGAAGCCGGAGTTGATCTCCCGGATCTTTTTCTGAGCAGCACTCGCTGCCTTCTCTTCGACGATGAACTGCACCTCGGCACTCCGCGGCCCTTTCCGAACGACCCGGCCATATCCATAAGGACTTTCCAGATCGGCGCTGAGCAGCGTCATAGCGGCTTTTTCCTGCAGGTGGAAGTCGCGCAGTTTCTCGATGGTTGCAGCCGTTATCAGAGGCGCATCTCCGGAAAGCACGATCACGTGGTCGTATCCAGCCAGGGCATCTTGCGCCACCATGAGGGCGTGCCCGGTGCCTTTCTGGTCAGACTGCACAACGAACTTCACTCCGGTGTGTTCGACGGCGGAACGAACGCGTTCGGCTTCGTGTCCGATAATCGCGTAGACATCGGTGGCGGGCACCAATTGCACAGCCGCTCGGATCACATGCTCCAGCAGCGGTTTACCGCCAACCTCATGCAGTACTTTGGGAATCTGCGATTTGAGTCTGGTTCCCTTGCCGGCTGCCATAATGGCGACGGCAAACCGAGGTGATCTCGGTGATACGGGCTTCGCAGATGATTGCGCCGAATGAGAAGGATTTTTCTTTCGTTTCATTTTGACCCAATCTTACCTTGGCCTTGCAGCCGGGCGCGGCATTCCTTTTCCTTCGGTGCAAGAAACGGCCAGCCTTTTTTCCACAGCCCCACGATGTTCATTCAACCTTGACTGAGAATTCCATATGCTGAATGATCGGTCTGATCGGAGAACAGAGATCGGAACGTAAGTCCTTGCGAATCAAGATTTTGGCCGCAAGTTATTGTAGCTCATAGATTACTTTGCGATTTCCCGCTAATCCCATGATTCCACAGGTCCACCCCGGGGGGGCAGGGAGGTTACTAAGTTGTAATCTTCCACTCTTAGGATAATTCGAAGGACTCCGCAAAAATAAAAAACGCAAAGACCAGTTAAAGGGCGCGGACGAAAGCCGCGCCCTTTCAAAACTGACCACTAATCCCTGATCTCTGACCCCTGAACCCTGATTTCCTATCCCAGCTTCTCGAAGAACCTGCAAATCGTCTCAATCCCTCGATAAAAGTTCGGAATGTGAAACTTCTCGTTTGGGGCATGGAGATTGTCATCGGGAAGCCCAAAGCCCATCATCACGCTGGGTATCTTCAGCACGTCCTGAAAGTCAGTGACGATCGGAATCGAACCGCCGCTGCGGATGAATACCGTATCTTTCTTGAACGTGTCATGCAGCGCTTGCGTCGCGGCCTCGATGTACTCGTTGTCAGTGCTCACGACACAAGCAGGACCTTTGCTCCACACTTTGACTTTCGTCTCGATCCCTTTTGGAGTGACTTTCTTCACAAAGGCCAGAAATTTCTTAAGGACCTCATCAGGATCCTGATTGGGAACAAGGCGCATCGAGACTTTCGCCTTTGCCTTCGCCGGAATCACTGTTTTCGCGCCATCGGCAATAAAGCCTCCCGGCATTCCGTGAACTTCGAGCGTCGGACGCGCCCACGTGCGATAGAGAACCGAATATCCAGGCTCTCCGGTCAGCACCTTCGATCCGACTTCGGTCTTACGGTAATGCTCTTCATTGAAGGGCAACCGCTTCCAGGTTTTTAGTTCGGCTGCGGTCGGAGCCTTCACTCCCTTGTAGAAGCCCGGGATCAGCACCTTGCCTTTTGAGTCCTTCATCTTGCTGATCATCTCAATCAGCGCGAAGAACGGATTCGGAGCCGCGCCTCCGTACACGCCGGAGTGCAAATCAGTCTTCGCGCCATAGGCTTCGATCTCCGTGTACACCAGTCCACGCAACCCGACACACAGCGTCGGAAGGTCAGGCGCGAAAAGCTCGGTGTCACAGACCAGCGCGAAATCGGCTTTCAGCTTGGCTTTCTGCTTGCGGACGTATTCGGCAATCGATTCTCCGCCGACTTCTTCTTCGCCTTCGAAGATCACCTTCACGTTGATCGGCAGTTTTCCCCCGCCGGTTTGCATGAGAGCCTCAAGCGCTTTGACTTCCATCCAGAGCTGGCCTTTGTCGTCGACCGCGCCCCGCGCGTAGACATTGTTGTTACGCTCGGTCGGTTCGAACGGAGGAGTGTGCCACTCATCGAGCGGCTCGGCAGGCTGAACGTCATAGTGCGCATACATGAGTACGGTGGGCTTGCCGGAGGCATGCAGCCAATCGCAGTAGATGAGCGGATGTCCCTGGGTCGGAATAACCTCGACATTTTCCATGCCGATGCGGCGCAGTTCATTGGCCACAAAGTCGGCGGCTTTGCGGACGTCGGGCTTGTGTTCATCGGCCGTACTGACGCTGGGAATGCGGAGAAGATCTTTGAGTTCATTCAGGAAACGCTGCTGATTATTGCGGGCAAAGTCAACTGCGGGAGAGGCCATAGTAGTCCTTTCTGAATTGTGCGATTTGGGGCAAGGCGGGCATCGCCAGATAGGGATTCAGGAAACGAATCAGTATAGCGCGATGGACGGTGCTGTGCCCGATTCAACACCTTTCACCACAGGGGACACAGAGGTTCACAGGGGAAACCTTGACGGCGAGAATGGAGTCAGGTCGATTGTTGGCGCGCGGCCTTCGATCACGTCGGCCATGACCTCGCCAGTGATTGGAGCCAGCAGGATCCCGTCACGGAAGTGGCCGGTTGCTACGTAATAGCCCGGAATTTCGGTGGCGCCGAGGATCGGCAGGCCGTCCGGCGTTCCGGGACGCAGGCCCGCCCAATCTTCCAGGATCTTGGCATCGTGCAGTTTCGGCACGAGTTCGAGCGCGGCCTGATGCTGGCGCTGAATCGTAGAAGGCACTGTTCGCTTGTCGAACCCGGCTTCCTCCACCGTGGCACCGACGAGCAATCGCCCATCGCTGCGAGGGATGAGATACACCTTCGGCGTACGGACAACATGTTCCAGCAGGTCGCGTGATGGCATGACCAGGCAAAGCATCTGGCCTTTAACGGGACGAGTAGGAAAAGGGTGAGGCGCAATCGCTCCTGACCAGGCTCCGGCACTGTTGATGACGGTTGGAGCTGCTAAGAGTGTTTTCGTCGTGCTCACACCTTTGGCTGAACCATTCGAGACGGTAACTGCTGTTACCTCATCGCCGGAGGAGAAGTCGACTCCGCGATTCTTTGCTGTCTTCCAGGCAGCAGCACTAAGCGCGCGTGGATCAACGCTTCGTTCCTTCAAGTACAGCGCACGTTCCATTCGCAAGCGTCAGCGCAGGCTCGATCTCCGTCAAGGGAGCCGTAAGCGCATGGCTCGACACAAACTCTGCATGGAGCTTTGCATGATCGGCCGACAGGAACAAGATCGTACCGTTATTCCGGAGGTCCACCTTTATTCCCGATTCGAGTTCTAGTTCGAGTACGAATTCGGGATACATACGAGCGCTCGCGCTAGCGAGATCCTGGAGCGCTGCAGGGGTTTCAAGTGGACAATCGACGAGCATTCCGCCGGCAGCGTGCGAGGCTTCGCGTCCGGGTTCTCCGCGTTCGACGATCAAAACTGCCGCTCCTCGCTTGCGGAGAGCGATCGACAGCGAGAGGCCGATGATGCCTCCACCGATGATGATTACGTCCCAAGTCTTCACTTTGCCAATTGTAAGAGACATTATGTTTAGGAGTCTTGCGAACCTTGAACTCGGATCAGACAAGCAGATGACAGCATGTGCTCCCGCTGCATAAAATGGCACGCATGGGGAAAATGTCCTTTGCTGGGGTGATGATGGTGGTTCTTCTAAGCGGAAGCCTCGCCGTGGCGCAGAAGGATAAAGACGAAGGACCGACCTCCTGGTTGTATTTTTCCGTGATCAAGGATGACAACGGCAAGCCCGTACGCAATGCGGCAGTAATTCTTCATCCGGTCGATGCCAAGGGTAAGCAGGAGCGTGGCGACCTCGAGTTGAAGACGGATCCTGACGGTAAAACCAATTTGGACGGAGTTCCGTATGGGGCACTTCGCGTGCAAGTGCTGGCGCATGGTTATCAGACTTACGGGGAAGACTTCGATATCTCAAAGCCAAAAGTCGAGATCACAATCAAGCTGAAGCGGCCGCAGGGACAGTTCTCGATTTATGACGATCACCCTAAGGACCCGCAACCGAAACAGGGCAGTCCTCCGCCAGATCAGCAGAAGCCGAACTAGAAGACTTGGAGCGAAAAACGGGACCTATGGATTACCTTTTGAAAACTGAACCTTCTACCTACTCATTTGCTGACCTGCAAAAAGAGAAGACGACCGTCTGGGACGGCGTGTCGAATCCGGTGGCGCTGAAATATCTCCGTGGTATGAAACCCGGCGAGAGACTGGTGATCTATCACACGGGAGACGAGAAGACCGCAGTAGGAACCGCGAGCGTCGTTTCTGTGAACACATCGGATCCGCGCAACCCACAGGTCAAAATCAAAGTAGGCAAGGCGATTGCGAATCCGAAAACGCTGGCGGGTGTGAAGGCCAGCAACACATTTTCAGAATCACCGCTGGTTCGTCAGGGAAGGCTGAGCGTAGTGCCGCTCAATGAGGCGCAGTACAAGTTTCTAACTGGCGAATAGCTCGAACAAATCTCAAATCCTCAGCCAAATTCCCAGCAAAGAAAAACCCCATCCTGACTCGCTGTTTCACGGGTCTAAGATGGGGTGCGCTCAAAATCGCCACCACAGGCTCAGGGCGCGTACTTACGAAATGTGCGCGTCACGGTGAATGAGAGCCGAATCCAGGAAATATCCCAGTCCGAGCGCGAACGGAATAGCTCCGAATGCAGCGGCCATCAGAGCGTCAGGTTCGACTCGAGCGACGATCGAGAACGCCGCCATCCATCCGACCGCACCGGCTGTCAGCAAAATACCCGCTCGCCGGGAACGTGCGGACTCCGAGAGTTCTGCCTCCATCGGAATGCTTACGCCGCGCTGCATCGCCGCCAGCCGCTCTTCAGTGCGCAACTTGCGCACCCGATAAAATGTGTACATAACCAATCCTGTAATGGGAATCGCGAAGAACATCACGACCGCTGCCAGACCCGTAAGCCCTTCCATGGTGATTCTCCTTCTCCCTCGCGCTTGCCGCGCGCTTTGGGGTAAATCCTCTTTCCGATAGAAGGTACGGTGTTAGCGTGCAGAAAGTTCCAAGAATGCCCAGCTTGAATAGGCTGGCATTCTGCTAGTGAAGCGCGAATTCCCGCAAAACTGTCTTAGTGCTGGTGTCCATTGCCGAAAGGCGGCGTCAGCCCCGTATAGTCCCCAATGACTTTTGCGTCGTACGGTCCATTGAGCATGTCAAAGCCATTGCCCGCCACACCAACTTCACCTTGGCTCCAGACAATGTTCTGCTTCGAATCGATCTCGATCACCTGCATGTTGTATTGATCGCTGATCAGGATGTTTCCATTTTTCAACTGAACAGCGCGGCTTGGAGCGGGATTCGTAACGCTGCCTTCGCGCATATTCGTGTAGTACGTCCACAGCACGTTTCCGTTCGCATCCACGTCAAGGATTCGATTGTTTCCGCCGTCGGTGATGAGCGTGGTGCCATCGGGAAGGCGACTGGCAAACGCGGCAGCATTCAGCTGGCTGCAAGTGGCGCACCCGTAGCTCCACACGATCTGCTTCTCGCGGGTGACCTCGATCACGCGATTATTGCTTTCGTCCGCAATCAAGATGTGGCCATTAGCCAATAGTTCGGCACTGTTCGGATTGTTGAGCTGATCGTTGCCATCGCCAGTCACGCCAGTCTGTCCATACTGCCACACGATCTTGTTATTGAGGGTCACTTCGATCACTCGGGCATTTGCCTGGTCGGTAATCAGAACATGAAATGACGGCAGCCAGGTATTTTGTACCGGAGTGTTGAGCTGGTTCCGTCCGGAACCGCTGACGCCCGGTTGTCCGTACTTCCAGATAATCTGTCCTGCGGGATCGACCAGCATAACTCGATTGTCAGGGCAGCCATTCGGACAATTTGGTTCGGCCCCTGCTGGTACGCCGGTGCCAGCGACCAGCGTCAGAAAGCCGACACGCTGTGCATCATTCACGCCTACGACGGAATGTGGACCGGCCACCCAGGATTCGTTGCCGAATTGCCAAACGATCTTGTGGTTGTTGGGATTCACTTCGATGAGCCGGTTATTGTATTGGTCGGAAATCAGAACGTTGCCGGGCGTATTGAAGTGATTTCCCTGCGCTTGCGCAGAGAGGGCGCTTGCGGCACAGAGCGAGGCTACCCCAACCCATTGTTTCAATTGCGAGAAAGTCATAACGATCCTCCTATGCGATTCCCCCGCCACCCCGCGGAACGAGGCGCAGGGCTGGGCATTTGCGGGACACGCGCGAGCCGAAAGTGTTCTCACGCGCGTGCCGAGGAGGAGTTTGTTATGTCTGGTAAAAGGAATTGTCAGGCGGATGTCAAAAGCCTGTCACTATTTCGGTAGAAACTCATTGCAGCGCCTGGCGAAGCTCACGTCGCAATATCTTGCCTGACGCGGTTTTCGGGACAACATCAACGAAGTGCACTTCGCGTGGCTGCTTGAAATGCGTGAGGCGATCGGCCACAAACGCGCAGAGCTCTTCCTCGAGTTTCCGGCTGTCAACGAAACCGTTTCTTAACGCGACGAATGCGACCGGAATCTCTCCCGCATCCGGATTGGGGCGGCCAACGACTCCACATTCTTTTACTGCCGGATGCTCCAGAAGGACCGCTTCCACCTCGGCAGGAGCGACCGCAAAACCTTTGTACTTGATCATTTCCTTTCGACGGTCCACGACACGATAGAAACCTTCGCGATCGCGCGTGACAATATCGCCGGACCAATACCAGCCATCCCGTAGCACCGCAGCCGTCGCGTTGGGCTCCTTCCAATATCCCAGCATGAATTGCGGGCCTCGCATCACCAACTCACCCGGTTGCCCAGACGGTGGCTCGGTAAGGTCGTCGGGAGTGTCGGCGGGGTCGATGTCGGTCTGTGCCAGCACGCGACAATCGGTCTGTGCCAGCGGATGTCCGATCGAGTCTGGGCGATAGAGTTCAGGATCCAGGAAACCTACATGCGTGACCGGCGAGGCCTCGGTCATCCCGTAACCTTGGCAGACCAGGATTCCAGTGAGCGTCGTAAACCGGCGTGGAAGCTCCGGTGCCAGCGGGGCCGCGCCTGACTTGACCCATCGTAAGCAGTGCTCGCGGGGAAATTGTCCCGCCTCGGCGGCCTGGCAGAGAGCATTCAGGGCCGGGGGCACCATCGGCATCATCGTGATGCGCTCTTCGACTAATAAACCTGTAACCTGCTGCACGTTGAAGCGCGGCACGAGAACGAGTGTGGCTCCGAGCACTAGTGCAGGATTCAGCATCACATTCAGCCCATAGATGTGGTACAGAGGCAGGAAGCACAGGATAGTATCGCTGGAATTTAGTTCGGTCGCATTTGGTCCGAGCAGCTGAAAAATGTTCGCGACCAGGTTGTAGTGCGAGAGCATTACCCCTTTCGGCATTCCTGTAGTTCCGCTGGAGTACGGAAGCGTCGCAAGCATCTGATCTGAAGGCTGCGTGGGGTGAGGGATACTGTTTGAAACGGGTCTCAGCAGATTTGCAAACGGTTCCGTGCCCGGGACTACTTCGCGAATTGAATATACGTGGCGAAGATTGGGCAGCCTCGACAGGTCGATGCCTTTGATGTTGGCGCCGTCCGTGATAAGGACAACCGCACCGGAATTCGCCAGCTGATACCGCACCTCACGTTCGCGATACGTGGGATTCAGCAGCGTGGGAATCGCTCCTGCCAATTCCAAAGCGTGGAAGGCGACGCAAAACTCCCACGAATTTGGCAGGAAAATGGCGACGACATCGCCTGGTTGGACGCCGGCAGCGATCAATCCATGCGCCAAACGTTCCACCATTTCGCCGTATTCGGAGTACGTGACACGCCGTCCGCAAGATGTATCCACGACTGCCAGTTTGTTGGGATTGCGCCTACAGGAGTCGAGAATCAGATCGTGCAGGAATACATTCTGAGGATCCGCGTAGAGCTGGGTGCGAAGCATGCCGCATGGCATTGTAGCGGAAAGCGCAACCCGAAGAGAAAGGGCTGATCGGTCGTGCCAACCAGCCCGATGTCGACGGCGCTATTGAGGGCTTGGAAGAGGAGTTCGCCCACGGGAGGCAAAACGCTCGGACCAGCGAATTCGCCCGGTCGCTTGCATTACAACGAACAGCGTAATGATCGCGATTCCTGTGATCGAAAGGCCGGTGAAACCTCGCCAGAAGAAGGCATAGGAGAAGAGGACCAGATAGATCAGTTGCGCTGTTCCGGCCTCCAAAGCAGCGAAACGCATCCCCACGACCAGCCGCAGGTAACTCACCACAAGCACCACCGAAACAATCGAAGAAACGGCCATGGCCGGATGAATCGAGATGTGGTCCACCAAATACGCAAGCAATAGATGGAAGGCAAAGAAGGCGGCCGCGAGAAAGAAGTAATTCATCGGATGAAGGTCGATATTGCGCAACGTTGTGATGATGAAAATCAGAAAGAAAAAGAAGAAAAGGGACACGGGCGCTGCGTAGCTGATCTCGCCGGCGAGCGGCCCCGGCTGAAGCTTTTCGGGCATGGTCATGCCAATTTGAAATCCGGAGACCAGATTCGAGTATTGCCAGGTCAGCTGCCAGCCACCGCCGACGCGCAGCTTCGACGTAGGTGAGAGTGTATCGTCCGCGAAATCGATATCGGGGAAATTGGTTTGCATCACCAGTTGAAAATCGTGCGCCTGCGCGATTCCCTCCCCAAGTTGATAGCGCCATGAGTCCAGGCCCTGCGAGCGATATGCCACATGCAGCTTCACATCGCTTTGGGGCGGCACGGTGGAGCGGCCAATCGTGCCTTGCTCATCGGTAAAGATCGGAACGGTCTGATCGTTAATCTTTATTTGCAACCCATCGTAGACTGCCTTCTGCGCGGGAAACTTCAGGCGGAAAGTGACGTTTTGCGATTCGGCAGAATCGTTGTGAAAGACGTAATCCCCTGCAAAGTCGACAGCGTAGGTGCTGTACCAAAGCAGGCCTTTCTGCCGCGGATCCAGATTTATGTTGACGTGAATTCGACTGCTCTCCACCACGAGTGGAACATTTCGCTCGACCCGCTCTTCGTGGACAACAACCTTGCCGTCTTCTACGGTTGTGGAACTTTTTGTCTCTTTGATCGCGTAGCAAGCGGTTGGCGGCGATTGCTGTTGCGCAGTGCCCCATGTGGAAGCTACATGGCCCTGCAGTTGCTCGTTGGATCCATAAGTACGAGAGGAAATCGTGGCACCCAGGATCATCCAGGCGATGGTTGTACAAACGAAAATGAAAGCGAGTGCAAGAATTTGGCGCAGCAAAGTTGTCCTCCCTGTTGTCAGCGATTCGCAGGTTTGAATTGCAGGGAGAATGCCGCAACGCCAGCATTGAGCGAATTGGAGTTAGGAAGAGATCGGAACGGTGTACGTGTCAGGAGCGACACGTACGTGTCAATGCTTATACAGACATTAAGCGGAGTGGCTAGCTGGCGAGCCTGCGAAGAAATTCCTGCTCGTCCATGCGGTACTTGAAAGCCTTTCGGCCATCGATAAACACGACGGGAACTTCGTCGTTAAACTGGCGTCGAAGTTCGTTGTCAGTGTCGACGTCGATCTCGTGCCAGGTGAAGCCTCCGCGGCGAGACAGTTTGCTGAGGCTCTCTTTCACCACCTCACACAGATGACATCCTTTGCGGGAATAGACGACAACAGTTCGAGCGTCTGGCATGCAGAGAGGATTCTAACGTGGGGAATTCGCGACTTTCCAGCAGGAAACTGAGGTCGGGTGGTCCGACCACTTTTCCCTTCCCGTGATGCCGAAACCAGTAGAATCCATGCATGCCAGATCCGTATATGAAGCCGTTGCAAAAGAAAACCGCGCTTGTAACAGGCGCCGCGAAGCGCCTGGGACGCGCCACGGCCCTCGCCCTTGCCGAAGCTGGCGCTGATGTCGCCATCACATTCCTCGATTCTGCGCGCCAGGCCCGAGAGACAGTCGTCGACCTGTCGGCGCACGGGATCAGGGCCTTCGCTCTCCGTTGCGATGTGACCGACGAAGCCAGCGTGCGAGTCATGATGACGGAGGTGGGTCGCGAGCTCGGCCGAATCGACATTCTGGTTAACAACGCAGCGAACTATGAGACCGCGGAGTTCGAAAAACTAACGGTCAAACAATGGGATGCAATTTTTGCCTCTAATACGCGGGGGCCGTTTCTCGTTAGCCGCGAAGCTTTGAAATGGATGCGGCGTAGCCGCGGGAAGGGAGCGGGACCGATCGAGGGCAAGATCATCAACATGGGATCGCTCGGAGGGCTGAGGCCCTGGCCGACGCATGCTCATTATTGTTCGTCAAAAGCAGCTCTCCACATGCTGACGAAAGTGATGGCCAAAGCGTTGGCTCCAGAGATAGCCGTAAACGCTGTAGCGCCTGGGATGATTGATCTGGGAGAACGATCGGCTGCGGCCTTTATGAAGCGAATGGCAAAGCAAACACCGATGCTTCGCAACGGTCGGGGAGATGAGATCGCGGCAGCAGTTTTGTTCTTTGCAACGGCGCCACAATTCATCACCGGCCAAATTTTGGCCGTAGATGGCGGTCTCGGGCTCTGAGTCGGATACAGATACTTTGAGATCAGTTGGGCGCAGTTAAGGTTGAGTGCCTTCGAACTGGGGACGAAGTCTCTGCGGACAAAGCAAATCAATCGAAAGCCAACCCTTCTGTATTCGCAAATAAACATAATCATTGACAATCTTTCGTAAGCGGCTTAAGCTGTGCCGCAGTCGGGTTCTCAGGGCTCCGCAACATCGCTTCGCCACCTTCGTCTGGTCGTTAATCTCACACGCATTACTCGCACGAAAGGAGATTCTCCATGACATCTTTTGGGAAGCTGTTTCTGGTTTGGGTTTTCGCTTCCACCTCGCTGCTCGCGCAATCCGGCTCGTCTTTCTACGTCGCCAAGAATGGCAGTGATACGAACTCCGGCAGCTACACTGCGCCGTGGCTGACGATCCAGCACGCGGCGAATTCCGTCGACTGCGGGCGCGACTGTTTACGTGGAATCCGGCGTCTACAACGAGTCGGTGAATTTTCACGCTTCAGGGACTGCGTCGAATTACATCACGTTTACGAACTATCCCGGACAGGCTCCGGCGATCGATGGCACCGGGCTCGCCGTCAGTGGAACACAGGGACTGATCAACATCGTCAATCAGAGCTACATCACGGTGAATGGATTTGAGATCCGGAATTACACGACAAGCAGCGCGAGTCTGACTCCTGCTGGAGTCTGGATCAGCGGATCAGGAACGGGAGTGCAGTTGCTGAACAACATCGTGCATAACATCACAACAACTTCCGAGAAGAACGGCAACGCGTTCGGGATCGCTGTGTATGGCACATCGAGCACGCCCATCACGCAGCTTACAATCAGCGGCAATCAGGTTTACAGCCTGAAAACCGGGCAGAGCGAGTCGGTCAACGTGGACGGAAACGTGACCTACTTCACGATCTCGAACAATATCGTCCACGACAACGACAACATCGGCATCGACGCAATCGGGTTTGAGGGAGTCGGGCCAACTGGACACGACCAGGCCAAATACGGCGAGGTCAGCGGCAATACGGTTTACAACATCAGCGGAATTCACAATCCAGGTGAAGGTAATTCCTACGATGCCGACGGACTCTATTGCGACGGTTGCGCCTATGTGATATTCGAGCGCAATACCGTCTATGCTTGCGATCTCAACATGGAAGCGGCCAGCGAGCATAAGGGACACAGCAGCAGCTACGTGACCATTCGCAACAATGTATTCTATGACGCCAACAGCGTAGGCATTTCGATTGGAGGCTACTCCAATACCGTGGGGGCCAGCGATCACGTCGTCATCGTCAATAACTCGCTTTACAACAACAACACGAAAAACCAGGGCGCAGAGTTTCAAATTCAATATCACTCTGGCTCGTCTTCGGGAAACATCTTTGAGAACAACATCGTGTATGCGGGTACGCAAAACGTTTGGATCTACAGCTTCGTCAAAGGGACGACGACCTATCCCGCGCCGCCGGCGACAATGAACTGGAACGTTTACTACTCGACGGCAGGCTATGTCTCGGGCACGTCGATCGATTGGGCCGGCAAATCCACCTATAAGACATTTGCCGCGTATCAATCGGGCTCGGGGGAAGACGCTAACTCGATTGTGGCGAATCCGCTGTTCGACAGTCTTGGGAACCCGCCGAATCTGGACGTGCAGTCGGGATCTCCGGCGATCAATGCGGGAAGCACGAGCCTCACATGCAGCGTTGGATACTGCGGCAGCGGGACATCGATTTACGGTAGCGTGGATTATGCTGGCAACCCGCGTATCAATAGCAACGGGCAGATCAACATTGGAGCGTACGAGCAGTAGCTGTCTGAAGAAGACGGCGGGGCTGGCGCTGTGTAAGCCCCGCCGCTTCGTTTTGCACAGCCGGCATCAAATATCCGTTGATTCCGCCCGGCAATCGCGTTAGCCTGAATTTGCTCTCGCGGTTCCTCCCACCTCCAATTCCTCTCCATAACAAGATTGCGCATTGGCTACACAGGCTGTGCAATACAGGGCGGTACTGGCTATCCCCCCACTACATATAGTGTTATATTGCTTGACGCCGCCTGAATTTCATCGGTAAAGTAGCTTAACTTTGTGCCAGCCCTATCCAGCCTGGGGTGAGACACGCGCAGCATTGGAAACGCAGGCATCGGATTCTGCATGGGTGGAATCCTTTTAGTAAACACGGATGCCCGGAGTCCTCGGCAAGCCACTGTGCCGAGTCCAACTGGCAACTGGCCGCTGACAACTGGCCACAGGTTCTAAGGAGTTCACGTTGCTCAAACTGAAGAGGCTTCAGATTCTCGGGTTCAAGTCGTTCTGCGACCGCACGGAACTTAAGTTCCATGGAGATGGCGTGGCCGCCATTATTGGTCCGAACGGCTGTGGCAAATCGAATATCTCGGACGCGATTTCGTGGGTACTGGGCGAGCAGTCGGCCAAGACGCTGCGCGGGTCGCGTATGGAAGACGTAATCTTTGCCGGCACTCGTGACCGCAAACCAACCGGCATGGCGGAAGTCTCGCTGACGCTAATCGATCCCGAAGCCTACGCTGGAACCGATGCCAACGTTGCCACAGAGATCGATATCCAGGATGAGATGCCCGAGTCAGCCGCGGCTCATGTCACCGACGATTGGGATGAAGCCGCTATTCGCGCACGCGTAGCGGCGGACACTGAGCAAGCGGTAGAAGATGCACAACCGGGGAAGATGGAAGAGATAGAAGTACCACGATCGAAGGTCAATACGATCGCCATTGCATTCCCCGAAGACGAACCGATCTTTGCTTTGCCCGCACACACGGTAAGCGCTCCTCCGGCAAACGCGGCGATGGGGACTGTAGCTCCGCACGTTGTGCTGAAGATCCGGCGCCGCAAGTTCAACCAGCAGCAGTTTCATGGCGGCGAGATCGTGGTCACGCGGCGGTTGTTCCGGTCGGGAGATAGCGAATATCTGTTGAACGGGAAGCTCTGCCGGTTGCGAGATATCCAGGAACTGTTCATGGGCACGGGGCTCGGACCGGAGTCGTATGCTCTGATCGAGCAAGGTCGAATTGGACAGATCCTAAGCAGCCGTCCAACGGATCGGCGCGCGATTCTTGAGGAAGCTGCAGGCATCACGAAGTTCAAGACGAAGAAACGGTTGGCTGAGGCTCGACTGGAAGATGCCAAGCTGAACCTGGCGCGCGTCAATGACATCTTCGAAGAAGTCACGCGGCAGATGAATTCGCTGAAACGGCAGGCTTCAAAGGCCGAGCGATACGCCCGGTTGCGCGACGAAATGCGGGCGAAACTGCGCGTGGTACTGGCCAGCAAGTTTGCTGCAATTGAGCAGGAAAGCGCGGAGATCGATGCTCAGCTCAACACCTTGGCTGAGGAAATGCGGCATCGGTCGGAAGAAGTGCAGCAACTCGAGGCAGAACACGGCGAGAGACAGCAGCGCGGATATTCAATTGAAACTGAGTTACGCGAGAATCGCGACCGCATAAGCCAGATCGCACTGGAAATCGACCGCGCCCATGCGCGGCGACGGCACAATGAAGAACGCTGCGCCGAACTGCTGGTGCGTTCGGCTTCGGCAGAGGCGGAGTTGGCGCAGGCACGTCACCGCCTGACCGCGCTGGAAGCTGAGCGCGAGGCGAACCGGCAGATCCTGGAATCCGCTGCGGCTGATCTGGCTGCGGCGCAGAGCGACCTCGCACTATGCCAGCAAGAAGCGGCTGCCGCAGCCACGAGCCTCTCTGAAATCGAGCGGCAGCAGGAAGAATCCCGGGTTGTAATCTTCGACATCGTGTCATCAGCTTCCCGGTTGCGGAATCAATTGGCGCAAGCTGAAGAGCGTCTCGCGGGAGCTGATCGCGAAGCGCGGCGACTCGAAGTGGAGATCGCCAATGCGAATACGCAGGTGGAGGCTTTCGGCGGCCAGCGTGGCCAACTTGCACTCGAGTTCGAAACCATCACACAGCGTGCTACTGGCATTAGCGAAGAGATCAACCAGCTTCGCCACCTGATCGAATCAAAGAAAGCGGAAGAGACGCGATGCAAGACCAACCTGGACGTTCTCCGCGCGGAGTATGCCACGGCACTGGGCAAGAGGGGTTCGCTCGAAGCCGTCATTGCCGAGCATGGATACTCGACCGAGTCGGTCCGCCGCCTGTTTCAATCAGGAGTCATGCAGAGCGGATTGGCGCCGGTTGGAGTACTGGCCGACTTCCTCGAAGTCGAGCCTCGCTACGAGCGCGTGGTCGAAGACTTTCTGCGGGATGAATTGAATTATATCGTCGTGAAGTCGTGGGACGCCGCCGACGAAGGCTTGCGCATGCTGCGCACCGACGTCGATGGGCGCGCGACGTTCCTAGTACACCCGGAGGATTCGCAGGCAAAGTTCTCGTTTGTTCTCGATGAGGCGGCGCATTGCGCACCGCCCGCCGCGCAAATTACTCCTCTGAAGAACACGATCCGCGTGCTCAACGGTTTTGGAAAATCGCTGGAGGTGATCCTGCCGAAGCTGCGGGATGGCTACATCGTTCCGGAGGCCGATGTGGCTCGCGGGTTGGCACTATCGAATCCGGATGCATTTTTCCTCTCACAAGCCGGAGAGTGTTTTCACAATGTGACGGTTACGGGCGGCAAGCAGCGCGCGGAAGGTCCGCTGTCGATGAAGCGCGAGTTGCGGGATGTCATGCGGCAGGTGGAAGAGCTGGAGCGGGCGCTGCGCGAGGAAGAAACTCGTGTGATGACGCTGGGGCGCGAAATCAAGGAACTCTCTTCCCTGTTGGAGCGGCTCGAGGGCGAGAAGCGTGAGGCCGAGCATCAGGCGATGACGTCGGGCCACCTGCTGCGACAGCTTGATTCCGAAATGGCGCGAGTCAGCGAACGGCTGAATGTGGCTCAGATGGAGTTAGCAAGGTTGGCGTCGGAACGGGCAGAGCAGGAAGGGATTCTGTGCGCTCGCCAATCGGATATCGAAGCGCTCGAATTGAAGCGGCTGGAGATTGAACAGCAGATGGCGACAGCACAAACGACCGTTGCGGTGCTCCGTCAACGGCGGGAAGAATCAGCGCAAACGACATCGCAGCACGCGGCACGGGTTGCGACGCTGGAAGAACGGCACCGATCCGCTGGCACAGTTCTGCAGCGCATCGAATCGCTTTTTGCTGAAATGGATGAGCGGATTCATGCTTTGACTTCGCAAATCGAGAGCGCTGCTGCAGAGACGCTACAACGCGAAGCAGAGAACGCTCAGCTTGTGCAGCAGGCGGCGGACCTCGAAGCCGAGCGCAATGCCTCTCAAGCGCGCGAGGGCTTGCTGCGGTTCGAGAGCGAACAGCTCCGGGCACGACTGGCGGAGATCGACGAACTGCTCAAAGCTAGCCGTATGCTGCTGGACCAGGCGCGCGATCGTCGGGGGGAACTGGCAGCCACCGCGGCGAAGCTTCAGTCTGATGCGCAGTATATGTCGGAGACGTGCTTGAACGAGCTGGGCATGGAGCGAGCTGCTCTGATGAGCGACACTTCCCTACCGGTCGTTTCTGGCGATGAGCTCGCGAACGAAGACCAACTCTATCGCGATATGCGCGCAAAGCTGGAAGGCATGGGGCCGGTGAATATGATGGCGCTCGAGGAGTACAAAGAAACGGCCGAGCGTCACGAGTTCCTGGATACGCAGCGCAAAGATCTCATTTCGTCAATCGAGAACACGGCGGCAACGATTAAAGAGATCGATCAAATCTCTCGCCAGAAGTTCGAAGAGGCCTTCCACAAGATCAACGAGAACTTCCAGGCAACGTTCAAGAAGCTGTTTGGTGGCGGGCATGGATTTATGAAATTGACGGACGAGGAAAATAGCGCGGAGAGCGGCATCGACGTCGTCGCGTCTCCTCCGGGAAAGCGCCTACAGAGCGTGCTGCTGCTCTCTGGCGGAGAGAAAGCCCTGACTGCGCTCGCTCTTCTGGTTGGAATCTTCCAGTACGCGCCTAGCCCGTTCTGCATCCTGGACGAGGTCGACGCTCCGCTCGACGAGGCCAACGTCGGACGCTTTACGGAACTAGTGAAAGAGATGAGCGTGCAAACGCAGTTCGTGCTGATCACGCACAGCAAGAAGACGATGAGCATTGCACCGGTGCTGTACGGTGTGACGATGCAGGAGCCCGGCGTGTCGAAGCTCGTCTCGGTGCGATTCGGGGCACAGCAGTAATCGTTGATGTTTCCCCGATGGAAGACCTTGTTCGGGAATTTGCGAATTAGATCCTACCTATTTATCCACGGTCATCCTCAGGTTTTCCACAACGCCTGGCTTGCGAAATCCTTGTCTGTGGCCCACTCTCAGGCATCTACTTATCTGTCAACGTCTTTCGGGCCAATGGACACGGTGGCGCACTCCACTACGTGACGAGAATCGTTGACATTTTTTTCGGACCAGCTAGAATACGCCTCGCCTCTTGCCTGTAAAATTTCACTCATGAGCCCTGATCTTCTTGATTCCGTCCTTTTGCGCACCGACTTCCCGGATCTCAAACTGCACGCCAGCGGCAAGGTCCGTGACGTTTACGATATAGACGATAGACAACTGCTGTTCGTGGCCACGGACCGCATTTCGGCCTTCGACTACATTCTGGCAACCGGAATTCCCCACAAGGGAAGTGTTCTGAACCAAATATCGCTGTTTTGGTTCGACTTCCTGGCTGAAGTTGTTCCCAACCATCTCATCACCGCGGATGTCGACAAATACCCGGCGGCCGTGCGCAAGTATGCAGATCAGTTGCGCGGCCGTTCGATGTTGGTGCGGAAGGCTGAGATGTTTCCGGTGGAGTGTGTTGTGCGCGGTTACATTTCCGGCTCGGCGTGGAAAGAGTACAAGGCCACCGGCAAGGTGTCGGGCATTACTCTGCCGACCGGTCTGAAGGAGTCAGACGCGTTTCCAGAACCGATCTTCACGCCGTCAACGAAGGCGACGACTGGGCATGACGAAAACATCTCGTTTGATCAAATGTGCGATCTGGTGGGCGTGGAAACTGCCAGCCACTTACGGGATCTGACGCTGCGCGTATACAAGAAGGCCGCGGCCTACGCGCGGGAGCGCGGCATCATCATTGCCGACACAAAGTTCGAGTTTGGCCGGACAGAAAGTGGCATCACGCTCGCGGACGAAGTTCTGACACCGGATTCATCACGCTTCTGGCCAGCAGACAGATACGCGCCAGGACGGGCGCAGGATTCGTATGACAAGCAGTATGTCCGCGATTACCTCGAGCAAATTCACTGGAACAAGCAGCCGCCGGCGCCGGCTCTTCCGGTAGAAGTGGCGCGCCGGACCAGCGATAAATATCTGGAAGCGTACTTCCAACTGACCGGACGCAAGCTGGATGTATGACGGGGGGTTAGCTGCAGACAGTGGGCACGCAATATGACCGTACTAGATTGGATCATTTGTGCCCTGATACTTTTTAGCGTAATCACAGCCGCAGTTCAGGGCTTTTTTTCTGAAGCGCTGACGACGGCTGGTTTGGTTGTGGGCTACATCGTGGCTGCGTGGCAGTACCGCAGACTTGCAGAGTGGTTTGAGACTTTTCTGAAGAACCCGTGGTTAGCTGAGATACTCGGCTTTCTGATCATATTTTTTGCCATCTTGCTCCTGTTCGGGATAGCGGCCAGGATAGCTCGCTGGATCATGAAAGAAGCCGGGCTCAGCAGTTTTGACCGTTTCCTAGGCGCATTGTTGGGACTGCTCAGGGGCGGGCTGATGGTGGCGGTAATCCTGATGGGAATGACGGCGTTTGAGCCGGCGTCAAAGTTGCTGCATGAGTCCGAGTTGGCGCCCTATTTTCTCGTGGTAGGGCGGGCAGCGATCTGGCTGGCTCCTTCGGAATTGCGGGCTCGTTTCTATCAGGGACTGGATCTTGTCCATCAAGCTCCGCAAAGGTTGAGCGGCACCGCTGTTTCTCCGCCGAAATAGGCTACGGCGCATTGCAAATTCCTGGAAAAGAGAGACCCAACGTGAAAGATCAACTGGAAGCACTCGTGCTGCAAATGTACCGTAGCAATATTCTTTACTCAGAGGGCGTACGAGAGTTCAAGAAGCGGTTCATACTGACGGTTTTGGAGGAAAATAAGGGAAATCAGTGCCGGGCAGCTCGGGAACTGGGCATGCACCGCAACACTCTGAGCCGGACTATCAGCGAACTGAAGATTGACGTCCGCCAGCTGCGTGACGGCGTCAAGAGGCCACCGCGCAGTACCCGCCCCGTTACCTTCGAAAAGAAGATCGTCCGCTAAGATTCCTCCCAGACAAGTAAAAGGCAGCCCTTTGAGGGCTGCCCTTAATTTTGCTCGCTGCCGTACCTACTGAGCTGCCGCCTTGTGATGGACGGGAGCTTTCTTGGCAGGCGCTGGCTTATTCAGCAACCGGCCCTTCTCCATGACCATCATGAAGGGGCTAGGAGTGTAGGAAGCGGGCTCGCCCTGGAAATCGAGTGAAGCTCCGTCTTTGGGAATCAACTTCGCGGGAACCTTTTCTTCGAACTTCAGTGTGATGTCAGCTTTCTTTGCGTCGATGTCATCGGAACTGCCGGCGATCATGAACTCCTCCGGCGTCGTGCTGATGACGGTACCGTTCATCTGAACTGCTTTGCCCTTAATGGCGTTCCAGACGGTGGCCTGATCTTCCGGGCTGCCGTTGGTGAGCACGAATTCCCAGGTGGCAAAGTCCATCTTGTCTGGAGGCGTCTGCTGAATCATGTTATGCGCCTGTTCAGCGGGTGTCGGAGCCGGCTTGATCGGGACTTGCGGGCCACCGGCTTTGGCGGCGTTGAGCACATCGGTCCAACCGTCTTCCCCGGCATGAAACTTGACATATTGCGACTTCGCATATTTTTCGATGGCAGGCTCATTGGCAGCAGGGGCGACCGCAGCGGCGCGGGCGGCATACCAAATTCCGTTCTGATAATCGGGGGGATTCTGCTGAAGATAGGCAAGCGCCAGAGGATAAAGCAGAGCGAGATCCTTCTGGGAGTCGGGAGGATTTGCGTCTACGGCCATTTTCAGGAATTGAGCGGCCTTGGCGTAATCTTTATCCTGCAGGGCGCCCCAACCAACACCGGCGGCGAAGTTGCCGGTCATCTGAGCCTTCATCTTGGCGAAGTCGGCGTCGCTGGTACCCTCAGGCTTCTGAAATTTCGGCAGGCAATCCAGTCCTTGCTGGCCATACTTCTCTGCGTCGGCGGATTCCTGCTTGCCATTCGGATCGCCCTGCTGCGCCATCATGCGGTCAATGTAGGTCAAAAGCGTAAGCGCCGGCACCTGGCATGGATTGGCCGCCACCAGCTTGGCAGCAGCCTCAGTTGCCTTCTTGACGTTGTTGCTCTGCTGATAGGTCTGCATCAAAATCTCAAGCGCCTGATTCTTCATCACGCTGTTGGGATATTGCGTGAGAAATGCTTCCAGGCCGCTGATCTTCGCGGCGGGGTCCTTCTGCTGTATCGCTGCCACATAGGCGTTGTACTCGGCGGGATCTTTGATCACGGGTGCGGCCGCTTGGCCTTGCGCCGGCGGTGTGGCCGATTGTCCTTGAGCCGGCTGCGCAGCATCTTGTGCCACCGCGACCACCGATACTCCAAGCACAACCGTAAGCAGAATCTTTTTCATCACTTTGGCTCCTTGACTTCCTTGGGAAATGGCTTATTGGGAATCTTGTTCGTACAACTCAGCAGCAACTGCATTCCGACTGGACCGCATTGTGTTCGGATCCTGCTTTGGAATGCCCGGGCTTCCTGGCAGGGACTCCGGGATACTCGGGGTAACCCGGTTGGAGCGATAAGGCGGCTGACCCGTTTTCCCGGCTGGCCGGATTATAAGTACCTCTACAGCCGAAGGCAAGCGCCTTCCCATTCACCCTCCTCTTTATTGCTAAGATGCGCATAGCGGATGACGTGGATGGTTCTGATCCGTTCTGCTCCGCGCCGCTCGAACCGAAAAACGAAGGACCTGAGACTATGGACACCGCGCACCCCCTTAATGGACAAGTCGCCGTCATCACCGGAGCAGGCCGAGGCATTGGTGCGGCGATAGCGCGCACGCTGGCATCTCTAGGCGCCACTGCCGTGCTGTGCGGGCGCACGCAAGCGACACTCGACGAGACGGCACGAACGATCGTTGGCGCTGGCGGTAAGACTGAAGTCATCCCCTGCGATGTCACAGTTCTCCATCAAGTGGAGTATGCCGCAGCCCGTATTGAGAGCACGTTCGGACGCCTCGACATACTGGTAAATAATGCTGGTGTCGGCGGCTTCACCGAAGCGCTCCATAATCTCACGCTGGAGGAATGGGATCGCATTCTCAACACGAACCTGCGTGGGGTCTACTACACAATCCGGGCCTTTGCGCCAATGATGATTCGCGCCCAATCTGGATACATCATCAATATCTCTTCACTGGCGGGCAAGAATCCGCTGGCGAAAGGAGCGGCATATGCGGCTTCGAAGTGGGGATTGAACGGGCTGACTTATTCTGTAGCGGAAGAACTGCGTGGTGATAATGTGCGGGTCTCGGTGATTTGTCCGGGCTCAGTCGAAACCGAGCTCGGTCCGCATACCGGAAAAGATCCGAACAAGATGCTTCAGCCGGAAGATGTAGCCCATGCGGTCGCCATGCTGGTAACCCAGGCGCCGCGATCGTTTATGAGCGAAGTATCAATTCGGCCAACGCAGAAACCGTAGAACAGGGCTTCCGGTTCTCGGCTTCGGGCTCCCGGACTGAGCGGGTTAACCGTACCGAGACTTACTCAGGGCTAGTCCTCTACTTCTTGAAGAGGTTTTCAAAGGCTGCGCGTGCATCGTTGGGGCGGAGGCTGGCGGGCGTGGAGGTCTCTTTTTCGCGGGTCACTCGAATCTCGTAGAAGGTGCAATCATTCCGTGCATCTTTCTTGGCAATGCGCTCCTTGACTGGCTGCATGCATTCGAAGCGGCTGCCAGGATCAAAGTAGGTGCATTGCTTGCAAGAGTGCAGTTCGAACCCACACTTTGGACACTGTCCCTCGCCTGAACTGGGCGCACCCTGCAGCACAGTCCCGCACTGCGCGCAGCGCGAAACGACGCGTGTGCCGGGAAGGTTTACAGGTTTCGGCCCAAGCGAATGATCCCAGCGCGGCGGACCGCTCTTGCGCTCAGGAGGCGCCTTACGCGGCGCTTCGCGACGCGGTTCTCTTTCATTGTCCTGATAACCAGGCTGACGATATTTGGCCAAAGGAAGCCTCCCCAAGCAGCGAGTATTGTCCTCCCGAGGGTGCTCACGCGGCAAGTGCAGCGTTTCGAGAAAAGACATCAGCCACGGATCCCACTACCGTAGTTGTTTTTGCGTTCGTGGAAATCCGTGTAAATCCGCGGCCAACGGAATTATGTCCCGCTACAATATTCCCATGATCCACGAAATCTTTCCGGTCGGACCATTGCAATGCAACTGCTCGATCATTGGTGACGAGAATACGCGAGAAGCGATGGTCATCGATCCGGGCGACGACATCAACGACGTTCTGGATCTTATTCGCAAGCACAGCCTGCAGGTCAAGCAGATCGTGATTACTCATGCGCACATCGATCATATCGGAGGCGCGATGAAGCTCCGGGCGGCGACTGGAGCCCCTATTCTGCTCAATCAAAATGACTATGCGCTGTTGAAGATGCTGGACGCGCAGGCGACATGGATCGGCGTGCCCTCACCGGGCAAAGTTGAGATCGATCGAAGCGTCACAACCGGAGAGAAGGTTTCGGCTGGAATGCATACGGCCGAGGTTCTGCACACGCCCGGACACACCGAGGGGAGCATTTGCCTTTACTTCCCTGTCGAACAGAAGCTGATCGCGGGCGACACGCTGTTTGCGGGCTCAATCGGGCGGACCGATTTGCCCGGCGGTTCGATGCAAAAAATTATTCGCTCGCTGCATGACACCGTGCTCGCTTTGCCGGATGAGACCGTCGTGGTGCCCGGTCATGGCGAGCTGACGACCATTGGTGAGGAGCGTGAGAGCAATCCATTTCTGGTCAAACGGTAATTGCGCCGTTAGCCCAAAATGAGACTGAAATCAGCTGGTTTGTGACCGCCGGCACGAATCCACCGCCTTGCTTCTGCTATAGTGAACCCCTGCAAAGGAGCCCGTCATGGCTGGAAAGAGTCTGAACCGCGTTCAATTGATTGGCAATCTGGGCAAGGATCCGGAAATCAAATACACGCCGCAGGGAACCGCCGTGGCCAAGATCACGATCGCCACCAATGAACGATTCAAAGATAAAGCCGGAGAGTGGCAGGACCGAACGGAGTGGCACAACGTTGTTTTGTGGCAACGACTGGCGGAGATCGCCGGAGAATATCTGAAAAAAGGCGGCAAAGTTTACGTCGAAGGACGTCTGCAGACCCGCTCGTGGGACGACAAGCAGACCGGCCAGAAAAAATACATGACCGAAATCGTGGCCAGCGATTTGATCCTGCTTGGCGGCCGTGGTGAAGGCGGCGGGGGCGGAGACTCCTCCGGAAGCTCGCGGGGTGCGGCGGCGGGCAGCAACAATTTCGATCAGCGTGTTCCCGAGCCGGAGCCGGCAGGATCGAGCCCGATCACGGATGAAGATATACCTTTCTAGGTTTTTGGTCAGGTAAGCCTTCGTTCGACGCTTGCTCAGCCAGGGCGAACAGTCTCTGAAGAAAACGCTTCTTTCTAGGGCGGCTCATGTCCGGGCAACGCGATTCAGGGCCTCTTGCTGACTGGACACCAACCGCGCTCTGATTTCGTCCACAGAAAGCCAACGCGGCGTTCCTTCCCAAGATTCAACCAGGCTTCCACTTGCTTCCGCATTGAAGACGCTGATCGCGCACAGAATGTCGAGCGAGGTGCGATATTCGAAAAGAAAGTTGGACTTTTCAACCTGCAAGCCAGTCTCTTCGTGAACTTCCCGCCGCATGGCCTGCTCGGCGGATTCCCCGAGATGAGCGAGTCCCCCCGGAAATGAAAATCCGCGACCATCGTTGCGATCGATGATCAGGATGAGATCACCTTTTCGCAGAACGGCAACGGACGCGCGGAGATGTCCAAAGATCGGGAAGTAGGAGTAGACGGTGATCGCAGTTCGCGCTATCACCCGAAAGAGAAGTCGTTTCATCGCGCCGATCGGCTGTGCCATCCTGTGACCCGTGTGAACCTTGTTGAACCCGCTAGAGGCTGGAGTCTCCGTCGAACAGAGATGGTTCCCATACATCAGAATTCTTTAGATCTTGAGCCAGTCCTGAATGCTTCGCTTTGTAGTAAAAGAGCCAACTGCCGAGCGAGCGGCGATGAGGCGAGTACGCGGCTAATCTTCTTTCCAACGCCGGAGTAGCTCCGACCAGTTCGAACATATGAATGGATTCTTTGCGGCAACGATCGATCGCTATGGCTAAAATCGCCGTTAATATATCAAGCGACTTCTCCGGGTCGACGCATTGGAAGTCGGCCAGACGCATGCGGGTCAGTCCAACTTGCTGAAAGTCGTGGCGGAGAAAAACTGCGTAAGCGAGCAGTCCTGATTTTCCTGCGACGGTATAGATCCATGCGCGATTCTGTTGCAGAGCGAATTTGAAGTGCCAATCGAGGGCCTCCTGGCTACGATCTGCTATCAGGATGTTGGACTTTTTGGTTCTCAGAGATTCCCAAAAAGGCTGAAAGCGATCATCGAAGGCAGCGCACAGTTGTACGGTAATGGCGTTTGTCTTCGGCAACCCGCTTCGCATGATCGCGTCCCGAAGGAATAAACCCGCGGACAACGGATAGTTCAGGGATCCCGCCGCGGTTCTGTTACTTTTTCGCAAATAGCTGGCCACAAAGCCCCTGTGGTTTGTGATCCAGAATAGAGTTCGATCCCACGCACCTACGGATACCCGCGAACTTTGGAAGCTGCTGTATGCCGGTTCAGACAGAGGATTCACGGTTGTGCTCAAAAAAAGATCGATGTTGCGTTGCTGAAAATATGTGGCAAGGAGCAATGGCGAATAAGACCTGTACGGTGTGTCCACTACCCAAGCGCGGGTAGTGGCGGCGACAAATCTCTGTCCTCTCAGCTCGTAGGCCATCGGGATGTTGCCAAGATAGCCAGCGATGCCTTCCCCACTGTCGAGCACCCACCCAATCGAAAACTTGTTTTGCGAAGTTCGGCAGGCAGGATTATTCGTCCACAGATGAACCCAGGCCGGAAAGCTTTCCACATGCAGATCGAACCTGGAGGCCAGCGTGGCTATCTGCGAGTGGTCCTCAAATCGAGCCTCGCGTAACTTCGGAGCTTTCAGGCCTCTGGGAGGGGACGTGCTCTTGTTTTGAAGTTCAGGGCTCATGAATATCAAAGCGGCTGGAACTTTCGCGAAATCCTGGGCTGCGCAAAGCGTTGGAGATGAACAATGAGGATTAGGATGCCCAAACCAACGTGTCCGGCTTAGAACACTATATTACAGAGGCACGCGAGGCTTTTCGAACGACGCCGAAGGCACACATCCATAAGGTGCGCATTTTCAGCAACATCGAGTCGAGGATCTTGGTCCCGCAACCGGACAACATGGTTGAGACATCAGAAGAACTGATGTAAAATGGTCGGACATATTGAAGAAGGCTGTATCCCCTGCAGCCACATTGCTCCAACCAAAATGATCGCGTTTCCCTCAACGTGGTTTCGCTTCCTTCGACTCGTCAAGGAGATCAGGTCCGGACACATCGTATGACAGGTCTAAGCTCTTGTATTGCTGATTTAGTGCGGCAGCGCTCCACCATCGCTCCGAATGATCTGGCGGTGCGCTCGGGTGACGAACGGCTGTCATATCGAGAGCTCGATGTTCGGTCAGACCGGCTGGCAAATTATCTCCAGGGCTTGGGAGTAGTTCGGGGCAGCATCGTGGGGCTTTCGCTGGACCGCGGTCTGGAATTCCCCGTTGCAGCCCTGGCCGTTCTGAAACTCGGCGCGGCGTATTTGCCCTTGGAACCGAAAGCCCCTGCCCGACGCCTCGAAACCATGTTGAGATCCGCGCAGGTTTCAGTCCTCGTGACGAACAGCAAGTCCGCGAGTCTGCCTATCGAGAATGTAAGAAAGCTCGTTGCTCTCGACTGCTGCAGGAAAGAGATCGAAGGCTGCTCTGCCGAGGCACCTACCGTTGAAGTAAGTCCGGAAGACACCGCGTATGTGATTTTCACCTCGGGCTCTACTGGGACACCCAAAGCTGTTGCGGTCGGACACGCAAGTTTGCTGAATCTGACGCGCTGGCACATTCGTGCCTTTGACGTGAAATCGACAGATCGCGCGACGCAACTGGCTTCCATCGGATTTGATGCAGCGGTTTGGGAGCTCTGGCCGAATCTCGCCGCTGGAGCGAGCGTTCATCTCGTAGACGATGAAACGCGCACGGATGCAGAGAGACTCCGCGACTGGCTGGTTCGAGAGAAAATTACGATCAGTTTCGCTCCGACGCCGATGGCGGAACGGATGCTGAAGCTGTCGTGGCCGAAAGAAACAGCTTTACGCGTTTTGCTGACCGGAGCGGATGCGTTGCATTTCTACCCGCCCGTAGGTCTGCCGTTTACCCTCGTGAATAATTACGGACCAACAGAGTGCACGGTTGTGGCCACCTCGACGTCCGTTCCCGCGCAGGAGAATGAGGGTAAGCTACCACCTATCGGCCGTGCGATTGATAATGCTGAGATCTATATCCTCGATGAAAAGTTCCAGCGCGTTCCGAATGGAATCTTAGGCGAGATTTATGTGGGTGGAGATGTCCTGGCAAAAGGCTATCTGAACGATCCTCCGCTTACCGGAGAGCGGTTCGTTCGCGATTCTTTCAGCAATATCGCAGGCGCCAGGCTTTATCGAACCGGCGATCTGGGAACTTGTCTGCCGGATGGACAGATCTCGTTCCATGGTCGGGTTGACGAACAAGTCAAGATCAACGGCTTCCGCATCGAATTGAATGATGTCGCCAGCGCGCTTCGTCGCCATCCTTCGGTTCGTGAGTGTGCGCTGGCCGCGCGAGAGAATGAAGCGGGCGAGAAGCAATTGGTAGCGTATGTCGTTCCGTCGACTTCCCTGCCCTCTCTGGGCGAATTCCGGGAGTTCATGGCGAAAGAATTACCGGAATATATGCTGCCCGCGATATTCGTACAGCTCGACGCACTTCCGATGGCACCGAGTGGAAAAGTGGATCGGCTGGCTTTGCCGATACCGACCGACCAAAACATGCTGCGCGATCAGATCCTTGATCATCCCAGCTCGGCCACGGAGCGGCGCGTCTCGGCGATTGTTGCGTCGTTGTTGGGTCTGGAGCGCGTTGGTGTAAACGAAAACTTCTTTTATCTCGGCGGCAACTCTCTGTTTGGAACGCAGTTGATCGCTCGCCTACGGGACGCATTCCAGGTAGAAGTGGCATTGCTGAGTCTGTTCGATCATCCAACTGTCGAGGAGTTATCTGGCGAAGTCGAACGTTTGATGGTAGCCAAGCTGGACGCGATGAGCGAAGAAGAGGCTCAGCGTCTACTCTCTTTGAACACCGAACAAGCCAGCGTATGAGTTCAATCAGCGGTGCGATCTCCAGAAGCTCGGGAGCCAGTGCGCTGAGTCTGTATCACCTTCTTGATCCCGAGGTGCTGGCCAATCCTTATCCATTATTTCGCCGGCTGCGCACGGAAGATCCCGTCCACTGGGATGTGCTTCTTGCATACATGGGTCGTGACGCGATACGTGGACGTGCTTGAGGTATTGCACAAGTTCTCCGCAGACCGCACTCATACGCCGGCAAAGCTGGCGGCAATGGGACTGGGAGACATGAGCCCGATTGCGCAGTTGATGGTGAAGCAGATGCTGTTCATGGATCCGCCGGCGCATACCCGCCTGCGCAGCCTGGCATCGCAGGCCTTCAGTCCGGCCCGCGTCGCAGTATTGCGCACACATATACGAGACATCGTGAAGCGCCTTCTCGATGATGTTCAGGATAAGGGCGAAATGGACATCATTCGTGATTTGGGGGACCCGCTGCCTGCGATTGTTACCGCGGAGATGTTGGGCGTTCCGACCGGCGACAGGCACCGGTTGAAGAACTGGTCAGCTGATTTTGCCGAGATGCTGGGAAACTTCCAGCACAATCCGGAGCACGCCCCGCGGATGCTGCGTGCCGTTGAAGAGATGACCGCCTACTTCAAAGATCAGGTCTGCAGTCAAAGAGATCAGCCACGAGAGGGACTAGTTCACTCTCTCATGATGGCCGAAGTGGATGGCGACCGCCTGAGCGACGAAGAAGTCGTCGCCACTTGCATCGTGACCATGGTGGGTGGGTTGGAGACGACCACGAATCTCATCGGAAACGGCGTGTTGACGCTGTTGCGCAATCCCGAAGAAATGAAGAAACTGCGGGAGGATCTGACGTTGGTCCCCAGCGCCGTCGAAGAGATGCTGCGGTATGAGAGCCCGAGCCAGCACACCGGACGGCTTGCTTCCGAAGATGTTGAGTTAGGTGGCCGTCTCATCCGCAAGGGTCAGGCCGTTATGGCGGTAATGGCCGCGGCCAATCGCGATCCAGAGCGTTTCCCGGACCCGGATCGTTGCGATATTTCACGCCCGGATAACCGCCATCTCGCTTTTGGATATGCTGCTCATTTCTGCTTCGGTGCGGCGCTTGCGCGCGTGGAAGGTCAGGAAGTCTTCGAGGCGATCATGCGCCGCTTGCAGGACCTGGAGTTGCCGCCCGGGCATCTCACCTGGCGCAATAATTTGGGGCTACGAGGACTGACCGCTCTACCCGTGAAGTTCCGCGCCTCTCACGCCGCATAAGCAGCCACGACATTTTGATGCCCAGAGAACCGCTCCTTTCCGAGGCGAAGCGAAAGCTGCTGGAGTTGCAGATGCAGCGAGCTGGAAGCCCTTCGGCTCCGTCGGACTCGCCAGAGAAATTGTCTCCGCGCGAGAGCCCAGTCGCGCTGTCACTCGCGCAAGAGGAAGTGTGGCAACTCGATCAGGCCGTCGGGAAGATCGCGCCACTGCACAATGAGTCCATCACGATTCATAAGCGTGGGGCTTGCGATCCAGCGATTCTCAAGAGAAGCCTGGATGAGATCGTCCGCCGGCACGAAATCTGGCGCACGACCTATGACGAAGTCGAAGGGCGGGTGGTTCAGATTGTTCATCCCGCTGCCAATTCGTTTGAACTGCCAGTGTCAGACCTGCGGAGTCTCCCGGAGGGTGACCGTGAATCGACGGCAGTCACGTTGGCTACTCAAGATGCCTGCGTGCCGTTTGATTTGAAGATGGGACCATTGTTCCGCGTCCGGCTGATCATGCTGCGCGATGACGAACATCGTATTTATCTGACGGCTCACCAGAGCATCGTCGACGGGATCACGGTGTTCGATATCTTCCCGACGGAACTGGCCACACTTTATGAGAATTTCGCACAGGGCAAGCCGTCGCCATTGCCGGACCTGAAGGCGCAATTTGCAGATTTCGCGTGCTGGCAGCGCCGCAAACTCGCTGGAGGTTCCAAAGAAACGCAGTTGAAGTATTGGGAGAGGCAACTTGCGGGCGAGTTGCCCGTTCTGAAGTGGCCGGCTGAGCGGCCTCCGCAGCAGACCTATCGCGGAGCGATGTACGGGTTTCAATGGCCGCGCGAGTTCGCGACGTCTCTCAAAGATCTTGGGCGACGTGAAGGCGCAACCTTGTTCATGCTTTTGCTTGCTGGACTTTTCTTGCTTCTCAACCGTTATACCGGCCAGAAAGATCTGATTGTGGGAACACTGTCTCCCTCAGGACGTAAACAGAGCATGTTTCAGGGGTGCATAGGATATTTCCTGAATCCCGTAGCGTTGCGTGCCAATCTTTCCGGGCAATCCTTCATTTCAATCGCTCTTGAGCCAAATGCGTGAAGTAACGCTTGGCGCTATCTCAAACGACGACGTTCCGCTCAGCATGATTGCGGAGCGACTGGGCGTTCGACCTGATCGCAGACGGCACTCTTTTTTTACGGTAGCGCTCTCGGTTGCACCGGACGTCGCTCCGTTGCCGCCGGGTTGGAGCATGACCTATATGGACGTGGAGAGTGGTGGCGCGCGATGGGATCTCTACATTGAATTCAGCGATCGCGTGGACGCACTGCTTGGCCGTGCGCAGTACAATCCAGACCTGTTCACTCCTACGACCGTTACCCAGACGATCGAAGATTACCGGCATCTTCTCGAAGAAGTGCTTGCCTCTCGGGAACAGTGAGCTACGGACACAGGAACGAAGGTGGCATTTCTCAGGCCTTCGGATCTCGCAGCCTTAAAAGAGTTGCAAAATTCTGCACAGTGATGATGTGGTCAAGCCGACCAAATTTTCGATTTGCGCTTCTAAAGTCTCTCCGTCAGTTGTATGATTTGCCGCACGATTTGTTGTGGAGTACTGCCGTTGTTCGTCTATCCGGTAGACCGCAGTCTTCTCGAACACCGGTCCTAATGACTGTTGCGAGTTGGCTATATTTGATCCCCCGAAAGTTAACCCAAGGCTGTAGGTTTGTTCAGAGGAGCGCGGGATGAGCAGTTCTAAATTGTCCGTGCAGATAGCCACATTCTGTCTGCTTTCACTCGCAGTCGCCGCAACGGCCCAACCAGTTACGCTCAGCCCGACGACACTTACTTTTCCCTCCAGAATTGTTACGACAACGAGCGGTCCACAGAAAATCACGCTCAAGAATAATCAGGCATCGGCACTAACGATCTCTTCTATCGCGACTTCCGGCGATTTCGCGGAAACATCCACCTGCCCTCTCTCACCGCAGACATTGGCGGCAGGCGCAACGTGCGATATCGATGTTACGTTTACGCCCACCAATGTTGGTACCCGGAATGGAATTCTCACAGTCACGGATAACGCCAATCCCTAATACGCAAACAGCCAGTCTGACGGGAACGGGAAATTTGACCGGCATGACGTGGATCCAAATCACACCAGCCAGCATAACGACTCCCAGCCCAGCGCAAACGCAGCTTGTTGCCACCGGTGGCGGGTGGGCTGATTTGATGACGGTAACAATCACCAATGTGGTTTCCTGGGCCTCATCAGCACCTGGAGTTGCGCAGGTGAACTCGACTGGGCTAGTGCAGTCCATTTCAGCCGGAACGAGTAAGGTCAGCGGGACGTTTGGCTCAGTCGGCGGCACGGCTACGGTCAACGTCACGGGTCCACAGCTCACTTCAATCTCGATCACTCCAACGAACCCTTCTTCTGCTCCGGGCGGCTACCAGCAATTCGGGGCAGTCCTGCATTACAGCGACGGAAGCACGAAGGACGCGACTACCACAGTCAGCTGGTCCTCGTCGGCGAATTCTGTTGCAACGATCAATAGCTCTGGCCTGGCGACTGCTGTCGCGAGCGGAACGACGACCATTAGCGCAACCGAGAGTTCGGTTACCGGAAGCACCTCAATGACCGTTTCGTCGCGCCAGTGCACAACGGCTCCCACGGGATTTGTCGGATGGTGGACCGGCGATGGCGATGCGGTTGACATTGCGGGAAGTAATTCCGGAACTCTGCAAGACGGTGCAACCTACGCGCCAGGAGAAGTCGGGACGGCGTTTAGCTTCGGCGGGAACGGCGCATCCGTGCTGGTGAATGCCAATGTCTATTCACCCACCGCCGGAACCCTGATGTTTTGGTTCTTGCCCAATGGCGGCGGTGTATTGACAGGCAGCATTGCCAGTTCAGCTTACCGGGCGCCAGGTTTTTCGATGGATTCTCGCGGGAACCTCTCCTGGGAGTTTGGAGACCTTCACGGTCAGTCGATTGGCAAAATCAATCCGAACCAGTGGCATCATGCTGCCCTGACATACGCGACTTCGGGCTCTGACGTTGCGGTTAACGTTTATCTGGATGGGAATCCAGTCGCAAACGCCATAACGATTCCCAACCAGTCGTGGTATCAGCAGATTTCGTTTGGTTCCTATCTTGGGGCATCGGCCTCATCCTTTGTGGGAGAGATGGATGAGATTGCCATATTCAATCAGTCACTAACTCCACAGCAAATCCAGCAGGTATATGAGGCGTTCAGCGGAGGCATGTGCAAGCCAACGCTGCAAACGATTTCATTGAATCCGGAAAGTCCTCCGTTACTTGCGCCGGGCGCGCAGTTACAATTCACGGCGTCGGGAACGTATAGCAACAAGTCCGTTCACGACCTGACTTCGTCCGCAGCCTGGACTTCTTCCAATCCTGGCACGGCAACTATCAGTACCGCTGGTTTAGCGACAGGAATCGCACCGGGAACGACGACGATCAAGGCAGCCCTTCACGCCCATAATGGCTCAGCCACGCTCAACGTAGGTCCGTCACTTGTATCGATTAAGGTGACCCCTGCGGCGCCCACTATCGCCTTCGGAACCACGCAGGCTTTTACAGCTACAGGCAATTACAGTGATGGAACCCAGCAGAACATCACCACGTCTGTGACTTGGAGTTCCAACTCCTCTACGGCGACGATCAATGCGAATGGTGTCGCAACCGGGATAACGCCGGGTCAGGCAGTCATAACCGCGAAACTCGGATCGATCGGCAATTCCGCCTCGCTTACGATTACGTCCGCTACGTTGACGTCCTTAGCCGTATATCGCGCCAAACCAAAAATCGCCGCGGGTACGACGCTGCAATTCACTGCGACGGGCACATTCAGTGACGGCAGCAAGCAGAATCTCACGACTCTGGCGACATGGAGTTCTTCGAATCAATCGGTGGTCGCCGTCAGTGCAAGTGGTCTGGCGACTGGTGAGAGTACCGGCCAGTCCACAATTGCCGCCAGCCTAAAATCTTTTAACAACTCCGCTCCTCTCACCGTGACCTCAGCCGTATTGACGAGTATCGCCGTGACTCCGGCAAACCAATCCCTGCTGGTGAAAGGCACACTGCAGTTCACGGCGACCGGGACCTTCAGCGATAACAGCCAGCAGGACATAACCAAGCTTGTCGCTTGGAGTTCGTCCAATCAGACTGCCGTCACCATCAACGGAGCGGGGCTAGCGACAGCGTTGTCCGTGGGTGCAACTACGATCAGCGCCACGCTGAACGCAATCACCGGGACTACGGGATTGACGGTGGTGCCCACACCCCCAGTGCTGGTGTCGATCGCGGTAACACCGGCAAGTGCCTCCCTTGCTGTTGGCCTGGATCTAGCCTATACCGCAATGGGAACGTACAGCGACCACTCGGTTGTAAACATAACGAGTTCGGTACAGTGGAGTTCGTCGAATCCCGCTGTCGCCACCATCAGCAATTCTGCGGGCACAAATGGATTGGCGACTGGTGTGGCTGACGGAAGCAGCACGATTACAGCTTCATTACAATCGGTGTCCGGCAACGCAGGTATCAAGGTCACGAATGCAATCCTGGACTCCATTGCGATCACGCCAGCGAGCGCGACTGGCCCGGTCGGAGGCACAACTCAATTTACGGCCACAGGATTTTTCACCGACGGGACTTCGTCCGATTTGACCACCAGCGTTACATGGAGTTCATCGAGCCCTAATGTGGCGACCGTCAGCAACGCGGCTGGCACACAAGGTCTAGCAAGCGATATCGGTTCTGGGGTCACCACAGTCTCTGCGAGTTCGGGATCGATAGACGACTCCACGACGCTGGCAGTGCAGGACCAACTACTTTCAATCACAGTTACGCCATCAACCACTACGGTCCCGCCCGGCACAGACCAACAGTTCACTGCGACCGGGACTTATCTCAGCGGATTGACGGCCGATTTGACTGATAGCGTGCAGTGGAGTTCGGCCTCATCAAAGGTAGCCACAATCAATGGAACAGGGCTGGCGATGAGCCAAGGGGTCGGACAGACCACGATAACGGCTAGTGCCGGATCCATCACGAATTCAGCTGCGTTCGCGGTGACGGCGATTCAGCATGTAATCATCATCATGCAAGAGAACCGCAGCACCGATAATCTCTTTCATGGCTTGCCCGGCGCCGACGTAGCGAATTACGGACTTAACTCGTACGGACAGCTGATACAACTCCAGCCCGTTCCGCTGGCCAATACCTGGGACTTAAAACATTCTCACATCGCATTCTCCATTATGTACGACAACGGGAAGATGGATGGGGACAATCTGAATTCGGTCGGGTGCGGAACTCACTGCCCTCCTCCGCCTAATCCGCAATATGGGTACGTCCAGCAGTCAGATATTGCTCCCTATTTCCAGATGGCTGGGCAATACACTTTTGCGGACCGCATGTTCCAGACAAATCAGGGACCGAGCTTCCCTGCGCACCAGTTCATCATTGCTGGCACGTCCGCACCAACAGCTACAAGCGACCTCTTTGCCTCTGGGGAACCTTACCCGCAGAATGAGGCTGCGGGCTGTTCCGCTCCTTCGAATGTCCTGGTCCAATTGATCGACCCGTACGGAAATAACACACAGACTCAATATCCCTGCTTCGAACATCAAACGATCATGGACAAATTGGACGATGCAGGCATTTCCTGGAAGTACTATTCACCAAGCGCCGGCTCCATTTGGAATGGACCCAATGCGATCCATCACCTGCGCTACGGTCCGGACTGGGCAAAAAATGTGATCATGCCAAACTCGGTAGTTTTGACTGACATCGCCCAGGGCAAATTAGCAGCTGTGAGTTGGGTCATGCCTACGGGGCAGGAATCAGATCATCCGGCGATCAACGACGGCTCGGGTCCGTCGTGGGTATCTTCTATCGTAAATGCTGTCGGCAATAGTCCGTATTGGGAGAATACAGCCATCTTCATCACCTGGGATGATTGGGGCGGTTGGTATGATCACGTTGCCCCGCCGATCCTGAACTCCTATGAATATGGATTCCGTGTGCCGCTGGTTGTCGTTTCTCCCTACGCCAGGCCAGCCTATGTTTCGCACGTGATATACGATTTCGGCAGTATTCTCAAGATGGTCGAACAGACGTTCAGCCTGCCATCCCTAGGATATGCCGATTCGTTTGCGAACGATCTTTCGGATTGCTTCAACTTCAACCAATCCCCGACAACTTTCAAACAAATCAACGCACCTATCGGCCCGGAACACTTCATCAATGATAAGAGTGAGCCATTGGACCCCGATGATGACTAAGCGAGGTCACTAAAGCTGAGCTGGAGAAACAGAAGGATTCAAGTGGAGGAGAGAAGCGAATTGCGGGAATTGCCAGGAGGGTGCGAGAAGGAATCGGCGGGTTAGAGCAGTTGCTAGAAGATCTGAGTGTGGCCCGCGGAATTCACTAGGGCATCGTGGGGCCAACCAAGAACGAGGGGCGATCGCCGATTTTATGCTCCGGGGTCGAGACACCACTCGCCATCAAGGCGGGTAAAAAAGGCATCTCGATCTAGATAGTCCATCAATTCCGGATAGGAGGAGCGCGCCATGGTCCAGCCGCCGCGACAGGTGAAGAAGCAGTGTTTGTCGGAGAAATCGGCTATGCGACGCATCTCGACTAGGCCGTGAAGTCCTATCAATTCCTGTTTCAACGCGTCTTCAAATAGGTGATCCAGAATCTCTTTTGTCGCATTCGGGTGTCCACACAGTTGCACGACCTCTCCTACGGAACCCCGCTTTACGTAGTAGATGTACCAGCCAACGATTTTGTCGTTATCGTCCCGCAGCAAAATCTTCCGCAGAGCGCCGCGGGCAGCCCTTCGCTCCATGAAGGCGAGAAGCCATTGGAGTGAAGTGAAATCATATTCACTCCAGAGCGAGTAACCGTTGCGAAATTCGAGAAGACACTGCAACAGAGTCGCAGCGTCGAGCTCCACTGCGCGGAGATTAGACTTTTGACGAGCGTGTAAGCCGACGCCGATGCGAGCGGCGATGCTGTCTGCCAGGCGGCATAGTGGCTTCGAAAGATGCAAACCGGCAGAGAGATAAGAACCCCCGAAGCGAGATGCGCCGTAGAGAGCATACTGGGTAGGCCTAAGAGGTCGAATCCAGTGGATGTTGAGCGCTGGAATGATTTGAAAGCCATTCTTGAGCAGTATGTTGCGCGCGAGATTATTCGCGGTGTCGACGATCTTAAGGTCAGAGTCTTGAGCAAAGAAGGTCTCCACGAGTCGGGGAGCGATGCGTCCGGAGCGAAAATCGGGATGAAATACAAGGCTGCCGCCGAAGGTCGCACGGATCGTCTGGCCACAGACTGACATCTTCCGCACCATCCCACCTGAGAATCCGCCAATCCGTCCATCTTCGGCTTCGAAAACAATGGGATGAACGACATCGTCTACAAAGGGGCTTTCAAAGCACAGCTCTCGAAGAACGGCGCGCACTCCGGGCGGAGCCGGGCCCTTGCGCAGGCGCAGGTACTGCCAGTACAAATCCGCCACTTGCGGAATGTCGGCTTCAGTTAATGGACGTAGGGTCATACGGTTAGATGCGGGTGCAAACGAGACGAAGGAGAGTTCTGGACTGAACTCTCTTAATCTCGCGCACTAGCAAGGGAAGATCAATCCCCTGGGTCCAAGCACCATTCGCCATCCAAACGAGTGAAAAAGGCGTCTCCGCGTTCCAGCAGTTTCATCATTTCGGGGTCTCGACTGTGCGCCAATGCCCAACCGCCTCGACATGTAAAAAAGCAGCCCTTATCGGAAAAGTCGGGAGTCCGTCGGCTATCCACGACACCATGAAGGCCAATGACTCCGTGCTGCAGAGCATCCCAGAACAAATGATCGAGAATGTCTTTCGTCAGCTTTAAATCGCCGCCGACCTGCACGACTTCACCCACAGCTCCAGGCTTGACGTAATAGATGTACCAACCAACGATTTTCTGACTCTCATCGCGGAGCACGACCTTGCGGAGGGCACCACGGGCAGTCCTGCTGCCCATGAACCCCAAAAGCCACCGGAGTGAATCCGAAGTGTATTCGGGCCAGAGCGAATAGCCCTTGCGGAATTCCTGCATGCATTGCAAGAGTGTCTCGATATCCAGTTCTCCGCCCTGCAGTCGGGGCTTGCTGGGACGAAACGGGCTGGCCGGGAGTCTTGCAGCAACACGATCGGCGAGACTGCAGAATGGCTTTGCAGCCAACCTCAAGAGTCTCACTGCTGTAGAGTCGGCCGTCACCGACAATCCGTACAAAGCGTAGTGACTGGGCCGCAGCGGGCGTCTCCAATGGATGTTCAAAGCTGGTATGACGCTATATCCCATCCGTTCCAATACGTTCTTGGAAATATTGTTCGCTGAATCCACCACCGTCAGATCATGGTCGGTCGCCATAAATCCTTGCACCAATCGTGGAGCCGCGAGACCAGACCGAAAATCGGGATGTACCACCAGGCTTCCGCCGAGTACCGCGCGGATGGGACGGCCTCGAAAAGACATGTTGCGGACATTCCGGCCTACAACCCCCGCCACTTTTCCGCCTGAGCCTTCGTAAACGAGAGAAGGAAGTGAGCTATCGGTGAACGGGTTTACGAAGAAGAGTTCATGGAAGAGAGAAAACAAGGCCTGCGGGATACGGCCCTTACGTCGCCGCATATAATTCCAGTACAGATCCACCACTTGCGGGATGTCAGCTTCCGTTAATGGACGTACGCCCATCTCGTTAGGCTCCGTAGAAATGACTAATATTTGAGGGCTCGTCCCACATTAACAAGCCCAATACCGATAATTCGGCTTGGCAGCAACTCAAAATACGTTCAGCACTTGAGGGAAGGTGTGAAGTATAAACGATTCACACGTCCTCCTGAGGAGGGCGGCAATCGTAATTCGCTACTTTATTGAATGATGCCGTGGCATCAATTCAATCCCCTGGATCCAAGCACCATTCTCCGTCGAGACGCGTCAGAAAAGCGTCGCCTCGTTCGAGCGTGTCGAGCAATTCGGGATTCCGTGAGAATGCGACATTCCATCCTCCACGGCAGGTAAAAAGACATCCCATGTCTGAAAAATCCGCCATCCAGCGCCGGTCGAGGACGCCGTGCAGGCCTATTACTCCTTGTTGCCAAGCATCGTGAAAAAAATGTTGGAGAATGTCCTTGGCAACTTTTTTGTCGCCACCAACCTGAACCACTTCCCCCACCGAACCAGGCTTCACGTAATACATATACCAGCCGACAATTTTGTCCTTTTTGTCCCGAACTACAATCTTCCGTAGACGTCCCCGCGTAGTACCGCGATCCATGAAGCTCAGTAGCCAATTGAGTGAAGTCCGATCATACTCAGCCCAAAACGAGTAGCCCTTACGAAACTCCGTAAGACACTCCAGAAGGGTTTCGACGTCAAGTTCGGAACCACGCAGAAGTGGCGCTTTTTGATGAAAAGGACTCACTGGCAGGCGTGAAGCGATCGCATCGCCAAAACTACAAAAAGGTTTGGAAGCGATCCTTAAAACCGATGATAGAGAGCCCTTACTCCCGCGAGTCGCGACGTACACAGCATACTGATTGGGCCTGAGCGGACGAATCCAATGGAGGTTGAGAGCTGGAATAGTGCGGAATCCGAGCCGCTCTAATAACTTTCGGGAAATATCGTTGGCTGAATCCGTCTGCCAAACGTCATAGTTCCCTCCCAGATAAGTGCCGAGAAGCCGGGGACCAGCGAGTTGCGATCGAGTACCCGGCTGAACGATGAAATTGCCGCCAAAAGCGATGCGAACGGACTCGCCAGACATCGACATCTTGCGCGGGATAATCCCGAGAAACCCGATTACGTCGCCGGATTTCCCCTCGTATACCAGAGAGGGGCAAGAACTATCTACCCAAGGGTTCTCGAAGTATAGCTTGTGAAAAAGCCGTCGAAGGTCTGCGGGAGCTGAGCCTTCCCGTTGGCGCATATAACGCCAGTACAAGTCGACGATCTGCGGGATGTCAGCTTGGGCAAGGGGCCGTATAGCCATATCCTTCTTTCCAGCATTGCGGAAAGAACCGGGCGCTGTCGGATTCGCAGGGAGATCTTTACCGGAAGTATGAGAGCCCATAAACGTTTAAAGCGTCGCTATGCCGGAGGATTTCCCTGCAGACTTCGCCTGGCAAAACCTAGTTTGCCCCGAGCCACCGCGGTGCCATCAACGGTCGCGACCGCTTCAATCAAGGCGAACCCTTCAATAAATTTAAGGACCTGAATATCCATTTCCAACTTATTTCCCGGAACGACCGGGACTAGAAATCTCATTTCGTTGATGGCGCCTAGCACCAGAAATTCTCCTTGTTGAGTTCCGGTTCCAGTCGTCTTTGAAAACAAGATAGAGGCCGACTGACCAATCGCCTCTACTATAAGGGTTCCGGGCATGACAGCATGCTCGGGAAAGTGCCCCAAAAAATGCAATTCGTTTCCTGTGACATTTTTCGTTGTTCGAATGCTCTTACCCGGTTCCAAAGAGATTACAGTATCAACCATCAGCATCGGAAACCGCTGCTTGAGAGTCGCGCGAACCTCTTCGAAGTTCATGACCGGGGTTGTCATTCTGGAAGCGCCCTTTACCGCGCCCTCAGAATCATAGCAGTGGATCGGGGAAGAAAACGTGTACCTGGAGGTACGGCGCTTGCATCAGACACGAGTTTGCTGACGCGCAGACCGGCATTCTCCGCCATCTGCAAAGGCTGACTTTCCTGGTTGTACTCGAAAACGTGATCGCGTTGGGGAGATTCCAGTGCCGTGCTGAAATAGGCGATGCCATCGCCAGCAATTTGCCGTGAAATGGTCGAGAAGAGCGGTTTAGGATCGGGAAGGTGCTCGGCAAGCATAGCGGAAATCAGCCCCTGGCATTTGGTTTCAGCGGCGCCATTCCCATTCAGCGCGTCTTTTACGGTGAATCGAACTCGGCCAGCGTTTCCGGAAACAGCCAGCAATCGATTAGCGACAGCGACCGCCGGAGGACTGATATCCGACCCCTCGATCTGCAGGTCGGGCCGATCTTCGGCGGCCAGAAGGCTGAGAACGCCGTGTCCCGCCGCTAACTCGAGCACGGTCGCGTTTTTCGGCAAGCGCCTCACAAAATCGTCGCGAAACATGGCGATGTGCCCGACTACAGAAGGCCAAAAAGGATAAATGAGAATGGCAGCCCACATGTAGGGCACCATGTAGCTTGCGTCTTCGTACACGCCGGAGAGGATTTCTGGCATGGTTTCAGGAGTATAGCGGCCGGCGCGCTCGTAGATTTGCTTTGCTTTGGCGACTCCGAGACAGTATTCCGCGTATCCATGGGCTGCAACGTCGAAAACGTCGCTGCCGTAGGCCGCCTCAGCCCAGCGCGCAAGTGGATTCAGGAGCCACATGCATAGCTCGCGGTTCGCCGCGACGTTTGCGCGAGCCGAGCGGGAAAATATCTTAGCCTTGCGATCCAGAGCTTCGAGAAAACGATCTCCTTGCTCCATCTTTCCCCCAGAAGATTAGTCTTGAGATTCTACGTGACGCACGAGACGCACCAGCGGGCGAATCAATTCCGTTCCGTCCCAGGGTGAGCCGAAAACATGCATCCGGCCGAGTTTCACGATCCGATCCACACCATTCCGCCCGGCAGCCCGGGCGAGGACCGTTTCCCTTTCGCGATCTCCGATGCCCAAGCCCAAGGCCTGCAGCGTCCCATCAAACTTCGAGATGACATCCAACAAGTCATCGACCGCGAGCACGCTGAGGGTTCGCCCTTGTGTCGGATTGGGCATATCCGGGCCCTCACCCAGGAGAATCGTCCAATCCGGAGATGCCGGAAACACTGCTGCATTTTCCTTCTCGTTCAGCAGCCACGAAGCGCGGGCGAGACAGATTGCGGAACTTAAGGAAGGTTCGATCTCGCGACGCGGATGGGCGCGGTTCTCCTCTTCAAACGCCTTCTTAAGCTCCTCGACGAACTCTTTGGGATCACATCCCTCACCCCGTTCGAGAAACAGAGCTTGGGGCGATGAACACGCCTGTTGATCGAACTGCCATACATCGCGGGCAATGCGACGACACCAAGAAGAACGATCCGCGCGGTTGCCCCAGGTTTTCGCATCCATCGCGGCGGCCGAGACGCGCGGTCCAAAAACAAGTAAACGCGCCCAGTGCGGAAATGGTAATCGGCGAACCTGCGAGACAGATTCCCCACCACCCCAAATCATGCCTCCGTCGACCGCTTGCGCCATCGCTTCCATTAGATCTGTGCGCGAGTGATCAAAGCTGAGTGCGGCGATTCGCCGGCTTAGCAGTCCCGCAGGATCTGCTTCCAGCAGGCTTTCCATCAACTGGCGGGTCACATTGACCAAGCCACTCGGAACACGCACCAGGCATCCGTTTCCGCCAAGCAAAGCACAGGTTAGAGACAGGATTGGCTGAATCTCGATATTCGCCGCCGGCCAATGTCCAATCACCCCAATCGGAAATGCGCGTAGTCGCGCACGCCCGTCTTCCTGCCAACCGCCCGTCAGACTATTGGGACCCAGTTCGCGAAGTACGATGGGCTCCAAGGTTCCGCGTCGAAGCCAAAGCCGCAGAAAAGTGACCCCGGGCACTTCCTGCAAATCGCGGGTATTGAGCGCAGCCGACCAGCGCTCGAAGACTTCAAGGACCGCTAGCGGAGTGATCTCTTCGGCGCGCACAATTTCGCGCAGTTGCTGCGCGGCGGAACTGATCTCCTGCGCGGAATTGATCGTTGGAATCAATTCTGTTGTGATCATGCGACACCGCTCATCTGAAGTTCCCTGAGGCGCGCGCTTTCCAAATTGCCGCAGCCGCGCACTTCCGCTTTGGGAACTCGTCCTGCAAAGCGGAAGCTCGGCCCTCTTCCGGCCACAAGGACAGTTGTCATAGCCGATCAGTTCGGCCGTGTCCTCAGTCAGTAAAAGAAAACCTGGAAAGCTCGTCGGCAGCACGCTGCAAACCTGGATGAGCCCCTTTTGTCCGGCCTTCACTGGAGCCAGCGTCAACGGGTCTCGAATGATAACCTCTGCAAACGCGGGTACGTGCTTGTTTCCATATTCACAATCCGGATAAATCACGCCAACGTTTTCGACCATACCGTAGTAGTCGATGATGCGATTGGTCGAACAGCCAAATACGGAGGAAACGCCCTGGTTGAAAACCTCTTGAGTGACGGACTGCTGCTGCAAGCGCTTCCACCCTCCGCTGTGCAGGAGGTGGATGTTGGGCATAGCGAGCGTGATGCCCTGAGACTGCAAAGGCTGGATAAGCTGCTTCCAGATTACGTAGGTAAAGCCATAAACCAGGACTTCGTTACTTTTCCATTTCGTTGCGCAAGCCAGAAGTTTCTCCAGTTCGAGTTGGGGATCTCCCGCTTGGCTGGGGCTCAGGCAACAAACGATTTCCGTGGCAAATGAACGAAGAGCCTGAATCGCCGCCCCACGAGCGCCGATGTTTCCTCGTGCCGCCAGGTTCTCTGGGGTGTCGATCACCAAGTATGGCCTGCGCGCCGATCCGATGAGATCCCGAACAATGGTCAGGACTCCCTTAGCCATTCGCCGAGCTGTAGCTGCGTCCAGAACAATTCTGCTAGGCACTTGCCCGGTAGTTGCGCTCGAAGTCAAGGTTCGTTTCACTTCGTCAGGACCAATTAAAGCGAGCGGCGGACTCGCTTTGAACACCCCAACGGGAAGATAGGGCAGATCGGCGATTTCCTCCGCGGCTACGGAAGTCACTGGGCCAATGCTCCACATAATTGCGATACTGAGAATTTCTCTGAAGAGCGAAGGCAATCTCGTCCTTCATGAGCGCCAGCAGACGTCGACGCCGCTGCGTGGAGTCCAGAGCGTACGGTGACTCCGCCAACAGGCTTTCAATTCCCTCTTCAATCTCCGTTGGTGCGCTCATGCGAGAGTCTGCAACTGGGAACGAGCAATCTTGCCATTTGCGGTGCGCGGTAATTCAGACACTATTTTTATGGATGAACATGTCCACTGGGAAGGAAGGGCTTGCCGCACTCTCTCGACCAGAGAACCGGAGCCGTTTGTTTCTCCATCTTCCCTGACTACGAACAACGCGAGCGCTTCGCCCGCCTCAGGATGGTGCACAGCTGTGGCTGCGCATTCACCGACTCCGGCGACGGCGCCCACCCGCGCTTCGACTTCGGTAAGTCCGACGCGATATCCGCGAATCTTGACGAAGTCACCGCTTCGTCCTTGAATCCAGAGATATCCGTCTTCATCGCGATAGCCCAGATCCCCGGTTTTGAGCCAGCCGTTAGAAAACTTGTTCAGAGTCGCCTCGGCCTCATCAAGGTAGCCCAAACAGACGGACGGTCCAGAAATCTGGATCTCGCCCGATATCGCGATCTTCAATCTCGTGTCCGTCTTCATCCACGATGCGAACCTTGATATTGTCGAGCGGAAGACCCGCGCTACCCAACTTCTCTTTCCATCGTTCGGATGGCAGACAGGAGATGCGGGCGGTGGCTTCCGTTTGACCGTACATGACGAAGAACTCCGCGTTGGGCACGATGCTGCGCAGATCTTCGACGCTTTCAGGAGCAAGCGCCCCACCTGCCTGCAGAAAGCGCCGCAGGCTGGACAATGCCATGGTGCGAATATTCGAACGCCTCAGGAGAATGTTGTATACGGTGGGGACGCCCGCAAAGCTGGTACACCCATACTTATCGATCGCCTGCAGGACCTTATCCGGGAACATGAATCTCGAATCGAACACGACTCCGCCACCCTGATACAAATGAGTGTGCAGGACGCTGGCTCCGAAGCAATAGCTCACGGGCATGATGAGCATGGCTTTTTCATCCGTTCCGAGATGCTGACTGCGAATGATGGCCTCGGTGTTGGCGATCAGGTTTCCGTGACTCACCATCACAAGGCGAGGAATGCCAGTCGATCCCGAGGTGGGCATCAGGACAGCCAAGTCGTTTTTTTCGCAGGGCGCGGGCTGGATTGAATTTAGGGGACAAGGCTCGCAGATGCCTTCGAGCTGAGGAAATCCATGTTTCTGCGCCCACTCCCAACGAAATGATTTGAAACTCCATGCGGCGTTGGCATGAGCTTTCTCAAACATCAGATCAGAAGTTGTGTGCGTGCGCTCATCCAGGAGAACCGGCACGATTCCTGCATACATTGCGCCGAGGTAAGCCAGCGCGCTTTCCGGATTCACCCCACAACGCAGGAGGATGCGGTCGCCTGACCGCAATCCCGCGGATAGAAATTTCCTGGAAAATCCAGCAATGAGTCCCGAAATATCTGCGGCACAAAACGTCTGACCACTAGGGGCGTCAATAAGCACAGAATTCCCGCCCAGCTTTTGCGCCAGACGCGCCGCGAAATTGTAATTAGGAGAGCTGGGCATTCCCCGCCCTGCCAATCTTTGAGTTCACGATTCTGCAGATCGCCTGAACGTTTTCCATCTCCATCAGGTCGTCAACATCAAACGTCAGGCCGAAGGCCTGCTCGAGGCTGCTGGCCAGAGTCACGTGGCCCATCGAATCCCATGCGCTCACGTCGTCCGGCGTGGTCTTCATCGTAATCGTGTTCGGATCGACGTCAAACGCAGATTTAAATGCCGTTTGAACTCTAGCTAATACTTCGTCCATAGGGCTTCTCTGCCTCTTTCTTCAACAGGGTGCGTTCAATTCATAGCTCTGATCTCCAGCATGGCTGGGGAACTATGTTTTGTACTCCAAATGATGGCCCATCGCCATCCTTCTGGATCGACCATCAAAACCATGTGGAGAGACTACTCAGGGGAGAAGATACACCTTAAAATGACCGCCCAAAAACTCGGACGTTCTCTGCCTTACGAGTCGGAGAATTGAGGTAATTATAAGCTAATGCGGGCGAATCATGAAGTCCCAGAATCACAGTCTTTCGTAGTCTGTTCGCTACCAACCTTGTGCCACGCGGCAGCATCTCTCCGTTGCAAATCCGCCAATTTACGTCTAAAGACCTTTAAGCCCGGATCTTAATGGGGCGTGGCGCCAAACCCAATTCCGATCTTTCTTCGAGCAGGAGCCGCCGAAGCGTGCGCAAATCATTCAGCAGACGAGCGCTAACTTTGAGATGCTGCTCAAGTTTATCCAATTTATAAAGGACGAGCCGCACGGCATCTAACTGGCGACCCTCCTTCACTCCCGGTTCCAAGATATCGGCCTCTGAGGTTTGCTTCGCTTCCTCAACGGCTTCACGCAGCAGGACAAGAAACTCCTGTGCGCTCTCGATCGTGTCAAATGCTGTTTGTGATGTCATAGCGGTAGCCGCCATAGGGGAGTTCCTCAGTACAATAGAAAGCCACGATAGTTCAAATTTGCAAGAATGGGAAGAGCATTTCTGCTGCCACGGACATCGGAGATAAGTAATTCAAACCTAAGGAGTTACCCAAGGTCCCGGATCGATCCCAACGAAATCGAGCGTTAAACTTTGCATATGCAATGGCAGCTTTGACCCACAGGAAGCAGGACGTCACAGGGATCGGGACTGACTTAATCAAGAACCATGACATTGATCCTCTGATCGCCAGCATGCACTTCCTCAGCGAAACTTTGCGGCGCCCCGCGTGTTAAAGTTGCAGAACCCGTTTAGATCTGCTTGGGAGCACTACACACTCATGCCTCAGCCTCTCGCCAATGGCCGCATCTCGTCTGTGACACGCGTTTGCGCGGTTCTGGCGCTGTTGCTTTACCTTGCTGGATGCGGAGGCAGTTCCCCCCACACCTCATTCGTCACCCCGCCGACGCCGCGCCCTCCGGCGCCGAGCGCCGAGCTTTTTGCCCAGCATCTTCAGGCTCTTGCAACGCCCTGGCCGTCGATCGCCTTTAAGGAAGTGCGCATTTGGTCCAACGTGGATGCCGCGCGTTGGGCCAACATCAACACCGGACCTGGCACCTATGATTTCACTGTCGTGGACGGGTTCCTGTCCGAATTTTATCTGAATAGCATCAGCGATGTGCTGTACACGATCGGCCAGGTGCCGTCGTGGGCCTCGTCGAATCCCGCAGATATTAACTGCGATTTTGCGTCCCAAACCAATACGACCGCCGGAGGCTGCGATCTGCCGAGCGACATCAATCCTGATGGTTCGGGCACGGATTCCACATACATGAACTTCGTCGCAGCCATCGCGCAGCACGTGAACGATCCGACGTATTTGCAGACCCACGCGCACATCACGTACTGGGAGCCGTGGAACGAGTGGTACAGAAATCCCAAAGTTTATCCGAATTTCAGCCAGGCGAGTCTTCACATTTCCATCAACGCGACCTACGCTCAGATGGTACGCATGACCGCCGACCTGAGGTGCGTCATCGTCGGGACGGGATGTCTCACTGGCATCAGCTATCCAGTAAAGGGCATCGATCCAACCGCCAAGATCGTTTCTCCCTCCGATGGTGAGGACACGGGCCCCAGTCTGTCAGTGTTCCAGAATTTTCTTTATTGCAATGCCAGTCCGATCGCAGGGCAGCCAGTGCAACTCCGAGCACTGCGGGTTCGGCGTTAGTCGACGTTATCAATACGCACTGGTATGAGCCACCTTCGATGGGGTTGCAGCCGGAGACTCTGATCACGGACGTCGCTTCTTATAACAACGTACTCAGTTCAACGGACAAAGCGAAACCTTTATGGTCTGGCGAGGGTAGTTGGGGCGAAGACGACAAGTACCCCGATCCTGATCTGCAAGCGGCCTGGGTGGCTCGATATTATCTGGCTGGCTGGAGCGCTGGCCTGGCACGAATGTACTGGTACGCCTACGACAGCCCCCATTATGGTCAGCTTTGGAACGGCAGCCTGAACCCGGCGGGCCAAGCTTACAACACGCTAAACAAATGGATTCTCGGCGCCAAGCTGACTTCGGCCTGTTCGGCAAACAGTAGCGTTTGGTCCTGTAACTTGACCCTCGCGAATGGAAACACAGCTGAGATCATCTGGGATACTTCTCAAAGTCCTGCTCGAACGGTACATGTTCCACGAGCCCCCAAAGGTGCTTCTGTTTTCGCAAACTCCCAAGACCTGACGGGAGCGAACAGCAACGCTATCTGCTGGAACCGTGCAGGTTGGTATTAAGCCGATCCTCCTGACTGCTACAGCGACGGCCGCGCCGTAGATTTACATCCTGAAATGTTGCCGCAGAAAAAAGAAACCGCCATGAAGGCGGTTTCTTTTTCTACGATCTGACGTTCGATGCGGAGTTAGTCGTCATCACCGTCATCGGTAAGTTCCTTGCTCTCATCAATAGTACCCAGAGGGGCCATACCGGATTGAGGACCCGCAGGAGCACCCGTGCCCACGAGACGCACCTGATGCGGGCTGCCAGGATCGGTATCAGTCAGGTTTACTTGTCCCCACCTTGATCCGGTAACGGTGGGAGCAAACTGAACCTGAACCGAACAGCTGGTACCCGGGGCCAGAGTGGTTACACAGGTCGTGCTGGTAATCGTGAAGTCCTTGGCGCTAGCCGCAAGGGGAGATGCAACGGACGAGATGGTGATCGGGGTGGTGCCGATATTCTTTACCGGGAAGGTCAGCCAATATTTCTTGCCTATGACCACGCTCTTTCCGAAAAACGCCATGCTCTGAAGGGCCAGATTCGAGCCAATCCCAGTCACCTGTGTGACATGAGGGCTGGTCGGTTCACTGTCTTTGATGGTGATGGTCGCGGATCGCAGTCCGGGCTGCTGTGGAACGAAGGTGACGTTAACATTACATGGTGTGGCCGGTGCGATAGTTCCCTTCAGACAGCCGGAAGCTGCGAAATCCGGATCACCCGTTGTAGTTACGCTATAGACTTTCAGCGCTGTCGTTGTGCTGGTGTTAAAGATCTGCAAGGGCTGCGTCGCTGGATCGAAGGAAGTAGTCGCCTTCGACCCGACCGTATGCTGCCCAAAGGTCATCTTGCTGTTCACTAAAGGGCAGGTGCGGGGCGTAAGCACAAGAGGCGAGTTCGGTTTCTGACCGAAATCGAAGCTGTCCATCGTATCGTTTGCGGTGAGGTCACGGTTGCCAAGGCTCGGAAGCCCAAATGTCTCTTCGATAAATCGCACAATGCTGGAATGCTCATAGATGGTGTGCGAGATGTAACCCGGTTTCGCGTATGGAGAGATGATCAAGAATGGAACGCGCGGCCCATACCCGAATTGATCTACCGTGGGGGGCACCACGTGATCATACTGGCCGCCGAAGTCGTCCCACTCCAGGAAGATTGCAGTGGTTGGCCAGTCAGGTCCCTGCATGATGGCGTTGATCTTGCTGACGGTCCAGTTTTCACCAAAACAAGAGGGGTTGGGCGGATGCTCGTTCGCATACCCAGTCACAACCCAGCTCACCGCCGGCAGATTTCCCGACAGGGCGTCGCTTTCGAAGGAAGGGTCGGGTACAACGTAGTTCGTCCAATCACTGCCGTATCGTATGTGACGGATGTTGTTATAGACCGAGAAAGAATAGCCACGTTGCCCTTCGGATGGTGCGTAGTACTTCCACGACACACCCGAGGTATCCATTATATCGGCCAGGGTTGTGTAGTCGAAGCAGGGGAACACATTCATGATTTGGCCGTTCGAATTCATCTGCTGCACAGTCATATTGGGATTGGTGGTATCGCAGCCCCAGGAATTGTTGGAGCTCGATACGTCAGGTGTGCTGATGACTCCCCATGAAGTAGCAGCGATGGTGTAAAAGTGGTTGGGCAGACTGGGGCCGTGCAATGACGAGAAGAAAGCATCGCCCAGCACAAAGTTTTTAGCGTAGGTCCAGTAATTCGGGATATCGCTTTGCTGCAACTGGCTGTAAGAGAGGTAGTCGCCGTCCACGTTGGCCTGGAAAATGAGGTCGAAGCCATCCATTTTCCCGCCATCGATCGCATCATTGGCCGAAATCCAATCGTGCGCCATATCGTGATAGGGCGCGTCTTGCATGTGCCAGAGCGGTACCACCTGCCCGTTCGACAAAGTTCCTTGGCTCGCCCCGTTTGCGCCAGGATACAGCCCGAAATAGTTATCGAAGCTTCGATTTTCTTTCACGATGAATACGACATGCTGAATGGGGTTCTGGGCCAAACAGCATGACACTCCGAGCATCGCGAGCAGTATCCAGCAGAGAATTCGGCTATTTCTCACAGCTTTTCACCTCAACTGAGTAAATGTTCAAGCACGATACCTGACGTTTGGAAAAAGCACTACGGTTTTCACTTCCCTGGCAGACTTAAAACCAAGCTGCTGCCGCTTTCCTGGAGCCGGCCCCCGCACGAGCTCGCTCTGGCCTCACTTTCCCAAAATGGGAATTAAATCAACGGGCCCCTAAAAAGACGTTAAAACGTGGAAAACCACGCTTGGAGGCCCATTCCACGTACCCCTTTCGGACAAGTCCAAGTGTCCGCAAAGGCTTAGCACCTGCTCCTCGAACCGGATGGCCTTCCGTGACCTAGCCAGCAAGGGAGAGGGTGGGCGATACTCGCAGAATCCCAGGTGATGAGTAGAGGCGGCTTTCGGCCGTCGTTCGAATTATTCGTCGTCTACAATTTTCGGCCATTTGCAAGCGAGGAGATCCCCCATGCGTAAGCTCCTTACTTTTGCCGCACTCTGTTCGGCATTGATATTCACTTCAACCTTCCGCTCTTTTGCGGAGGAAAACCAGTCGTTAACCCCGACAAGCAGCAGGCCCATTTCTCCCGCAAATTGGAGCTTCCAGTGTGAGTACGGCCACGTGTGCGGCACAACGGGCCAGTGGATCACGACCACATCGCAGCCCGGCTCCGTCCGGCTTTGGGACTCGGGGACGAGTTGGAGCATTCTCCACCCGTCTTCCACGACCTACGACTGGACCAACTTGGATACGTGGCTCGATCTGCTTGCGGAACACCAGCCAACTCTAGCCTTGTACACTTTCGGGCACGTTCCGTGCTGGGCCACGAGCGGTAGACAGTGCTCCAACCAGGGCTGGGACAATTGGTCCCCGAATCCGCCATCTGATCTGACCTCAGCCGGCAGTCCTTCGTTCAACGCATTCATCACCGAACTGGTGCGGCACTGCTCCTCTGCCGGACACTGCGTTAAGGACTATGTCAAGTACTGGGAAGGGTGGAACGAAGCCAATCTCCAGAACTACTGGACCGGCACTCAACTGCAGCTGTACCAATTGACCAAGCCAGCAATCGCAATCATCCGCAACGCCGTTCCGGGCGCCATCGTTTCTACTCCACCCGTATGCGGGGGGAATGGACCGTGGATGGCTAGCTGGCTTCAAATCGAAAACAGCAAGGGCCGTTTGTCCGACTATTACGGCTTCCACGTCTACCTGAGGGACTCGACGCCCGAGACGCGCATCAACATGGTCGCCCAGATGGTATCGGTCAAAAACAGCAATGGATTCAGCACCGCACCGTGGATGAATACCGAGACCAACTTTGTCAATACAACGTATGCGTGCTCGCCGCAGTACACCGCAGAAGACTGTCGCGGTCAGCTGGTAAGGTGGCACGTGCTCCAATATTCATATCAGGGAGGACCCGGCGGAGCCTTCCTCATAGGTTGGTATAACTGGCCGAGTATCGATTCCCCAATCGACTATGACCCCTACTATTACACGATGATGCAGTGGCTGGTCGGAGGAACGTTCAAGACATCGTGCACCACGACGCAGAAGAACGGTACGCTGTACACATGCCCGATGACTGAAGCGAACGGCACTTCGGCGCTGATCGTCTGGAACACTTCGGGCAATGTACAGTACACGCCCGCAAGTGAGTACGTCGACTACAAGGAAATGAACGGCACCTACGGTGGCACCAAGGTGAACATCTCACCCGGCGAAAAGACTACCGTTGGCGTAATCCCGGTTATGTTCGAGAATTGAAAGCAGTGACACTTTGAAACGGCCCGCCTTCCGAGGCGGGCCGTTTCATTTTAGAACTGGCCGTACTGACCCCGGAATATTCGAGTTTGCCAGGTGTAGCAGTTGCTGGATGGAACTCCGCAATTGCCGGTACCAGTCTCACTCTTGTTGTAGTATTCCCCAACCCCGTAGAAGGTCAGACCGTCGGTCGAGTCGACCACAGTAGCGGCGTATTCGCCAAAGCGGTCCGTGTTCTCCTGATCTCCTTGTCCCTGCACAATCAATGTGGGTGAGTCAAAGCTGGAACTCATCCATGGCAGCACTACGAAGCCGATGGCCGGATCGTTTTGGGTTTGACATGACGAGCAGTATGGCCCCGAAGTGGTGAAACTGATCCCCAGGTTCCCGTTTTGGTCGAGGGCCGCGCTGGGCATCAGGAAATACAGAACTCCATTTGGATCCTGCAAGTCAGGCGGTCCTGAGGTACCGCTATTCACCACGACCGATGCTTTTCCGTTCGCAACCTTCAGAATGTAATATCTGATGCCGGTTCGCTGATTGCTCGCATCCTCCATCACGACGTGAGACGCCGTCAGGTACTGGCCATTCGGTCCGCCGGATGTGGAGGACAGATTATTGAAGGTCAAGCGATTGGCCATCCGATCACCCAATGAGTCCAGGCAAGGAGTCTTGTAGTTCCCACACGTCAGATGTCCGTAACCGCCGATGGAGTTCAAATTCGTGCTTGGTTCGGGGACACAATAGGTATTCGCTTCCTGACCTTTAGTCGTGTTATAGCAACCAGGGGTGTAGGGACTCACGAAAATGCCTGTTCCGGTTAACCCGCTGTTACCCCAGGTGAACAGAGCGAGTAGATTAGATGTGCACGGTGTTGTTTGGCTAGTGCACAAGTTCTTACCGCTAAGGCCCTGCTGCGCATTGCTCGGATTGATGATGCCTACGAAGTACTCCGGTTCGCCACTGTTGGGTCCAGTTGCACTATCGATATCGGCGACATCCACGGAGTGAACCAGACTGGGCCGCTGAGCCAAGGGAACGGTGTACGCATAGCAGGTCATGGGGTTGGCTACCTTGCCCTGCACCATATCGGCACGGTCAAGTTTACAAGCCTCGAAACCTCCTTCTACGTAACTCGCTGTGGGATCCTGCAAGTCAAATGTGATGTAAAAGCCGTTTGACCAAGTCCCGATTCTCGGCCAGTCGGGGAAATAGTAGTGAAACGCACCCGTCGAACAATTGCTGGAACTCGGCAGACACGGAATGACCGAACCCATCTTGTATTCATACGCGTACCACTGCGTACCTGTGTTTGACAGATCACTTCCCGAGCTGGCGGCGATGCACCAGGCATATTGGTGAACACCAGCAGCCACGTAGGAAACTCTTCGGCTGATCACGAAGGCATTGTCTAGACGGTCAAAGATTACTTGCACATTACCTGATGGATAGCCGTTACATTCCGGCTGGCTCGTGCTGGACCATAGTCTTTCAACCGTGGCCGGTATTGCCGTCGTCCCACCGCTCGTTGTAAAGATCGGCTGGCCGGTTACCTTGTCGAAGGCCTGAATATACTGGGCATTGACCCACTCTAGGACCTGTGCGTTTTGGCCACTGATACTCGGACCGACAGCAATGTTCTCATCAATATCCGGGCCCATATTGTCGTAGAACTGATACTTGGTCCCAAGATTCTGCTCGGCATCGATCCCTTCGATCTGGTCCCCCGTCCACACTCCTTGAGTGCATAGAGACGATTGACAAATCGGGAAGACGCCGGCCGACGTAAACTCGGCCAGCTGAGGCGCAACGAAGGGTCCAGTGATTACGCCCTGCTGGCAATCTCCGGTCGTGCAAGGCTTCGCAAAAGTTGGAGCGGCCAACAAAAGAAAGCTTAAAGCCCAATGCCTGATTTGCATGATCGAGTCCTTTTCGCCGCCTAGGGGGTGGGCAGGTTTCCGCGCTTGGGGATGCCGAATAAAAAGCAATCAAGGGACCAAGGTGGTGATCGCTTTCCCCTTTTAAATACAATGACTTATATTGATTCGAAGAGGAAGAGCTGCAAGATCTTGCGCAAAAGCGGTACTGACACCAGCAAGGTAGGTTTCGCCCATTTGCAACCGTGGGAGGGAAACGTCTCCGCTTGCCCCCGGCGATTGCGATCATTAGGGCAGAACTAAGGGTTCACAACTTGGCTGATGGTGTTTGACCGGCTCTTCACGAAATTCAGATCGCCTTGAAACACCGCGGTGACCTTGGTTGTACCAACCTTAAGCGCGGAATAGGTGTAGGTCGCCACACCATTAACGGTTGGAGCCTGTCCGATCGGCTCGAACACAACGATGTCTCCATCAGCCGGTGTGCCGCCGGTTGATGTCACCGTTGCAGTGAATGTCACCGTCTCTCCAAAGGTCGACGGATTCGGCGTTGAGGTGAGCGTCGTGGTGCTCAAAGAGGGGTGCGGGTTCACTTCAAATACCGTACCGTTACCGGTGGTTCCACCGATGACAGTCGTGCCATAAAGGTACCCTGCACTGTCAACAATCAAGCTCGCCAGCGGCTCTCCGCCATCCTCGCCGTTGAAAGCAAAGACGATTCTTGGCGAATAAGTCTTACCGGATTTCGTTAGCTCATAGACAGTGCCGCCCCCGTAGAAGCCAGCATACGACGTGGTGCCGTACATGTTACCCGCCTTATCAAATACTACGCCTGCATAAGGACTCTCTCCGGTGTGAGCACTATAGCTTCCCAGTACACTTTGCGACCAGCCCTTGGATCCGTTGCTGAGTTTGTAGAGCACACCGTAGTTATTAGTGCCGCCCGCTACAGTCGTACCCCAGAGGTTACCGGTGCTGTCGAACGCAAGAGTCCCCATTGGATTCGACCCTTGTGTCTTTGCGTTAGCGGGATTGAATGAGAAGATCGTGGCAAAATTGAAACCACCCTTGCCATTCGAGATCAATTCGTAGGCCGAAGAGAACGTCGTGCCGTAGATATTGCCGCTGGAATCCATCGTCAATCCGGCTCCGTTGCTGTTGATGGCGAAAAGCGGCTGCTCGGTCCACACGCCAGCAGACTGGCTCATCTCAAATACTGTCCCGTTTCCACCGGCTGCACCTCCGGCGTAGGTTGTGCCATAGAGGTTGCCGGCAGTGTCCATGATCAGGCCGTTTATAGGATTGGCGCCGTCGGGACTATTCGCAAAGCTATAAAGCACAGTTTCCATCCAGGTATTGCCCGATGGACTAAGTTCAAATACGACACCGTTTCCAGAGCTGCCGCCCGCATACGCCGTTCCATACATATTTCCGTTCTTGTCGAAAGTCAGATATGAGTAGGTCGGATTCTGTCCATCTGTGCAGGAAGGAGCAGCCGGGCAGAAGCTGTAAAGCAGGGTCTCGGTCCACTTTCCATTGCCGCTCGGCGAGAGCTCGAATACGCTTCCATTACCATAGGCTCCGCCAGTCTTTGTCGTACCGTAGAGGTTTCCTTTCTGATCGAATGTCAGCCTCGAGGTGGGGCTTGCACCGTCAGGAGTACCGGTGAAACTGTTGAGGACGCTCTCGGTCTGAGCCAGTGCCGGGTGAGCCACGAGCAGTAGCAAAGCGCAAAGCGCTGCCAAAATTGCTGGGCAAACCGGGCTGGCCGTGACCCGTTCCCCGCCCCGAGTAATTACTGAGAGATCTTTATTCGCACCTTTGCTTACTGCTGAGTACATATGTTTCTCCTTTGGTCTTTGTTTCAGTCTTACAACGAGGTCTTGGGGTAAGGGCTGTTCCGAAATCTGATGGAGCACGAATCCGTCCAGAGAACACTCACGATCGCCGAAGCTGCCGATTAGAGGGCAGCTGGCAGAATCAAGTGAAATATCCTGGTGGTTTGTTCTTTCTGGATTGGAGCTACTGAGAGTGGCCCTGACGAGCTTTAACGGCTAGCGTTGTTAAGAAACCAAGATCTTCTAACCGCTTACTCTTGGGGCGTGGTGCTCGAGTCCTTGATTGGCCGTAGCATGTTTCTCGTGCCACCGCCGGTAGAGAAAGCCATTCGTCACTGGCGTGAGACGATAATCGGCGATTGCCTTAAAGACTGATTCAAGTTCTCCCCACTCATCATTCTCTCCGATTTCCCAACTATGGAAATAGAGATGAGCGATCCCGGCATTTTGGGAGACGTCCTCCAAGGCGCGCTTGAACTGCGATACCCATGGAACTTCAGCTCGAAATGTCGTCAGATATTTGTAAGCTCCGCCAAAGTTGTATTCGAGAAGACAGTGCCGGAGTTGTACATACGACGGATAACTATTGGCGTAGGTGCTAATGTCCCAAAAGAACGGATCATCTGGATAGTTGTTTTTAAAATACCGGCAGGTCCGTGCACCAAGGAAACCCGCGTCGGCCACCTGCTTGGCGACTTGCCGATTAAACTTCCCCCCGGGATAGCAAAACGAAACTACTTCATGTCCAACCGCATCTTCGGAGAACTTCTTGCCATCCACTATTTCCTGCCACGCCTGACGCGTCGGGAGGTTGTGCAAACGCACATGATGCAAAGTGTGGCTGCCCACTTCAAACTGTTGGTCGATTTCTCGAATCTGCCGGGCATTCATGACCTGCCGTTCTTCATTCGACCCGGGAATGTAGAAGGTCGCCTGCAACCCATATTTGTGGAGCAAATCGACGGTACGGAGATCGCTCGGATCCCCGTCGTCAATGCTTATCGTCACAAATTTCTCGTGGGCGCTCGCCGCCACGGTCGTTAGATCTTGTTCCGCAGGATACGTTTTCATTGAATTTGCCGATCAGGCCGTTCTACGCCTTTTTACTGCATCGCGAGCAGGACCGGGCTCGCGCCAATCCCTACCACATGATTTGCCGGAATCGCTGATGTGTTACCGGTTAGATCACTTGCAGTTCGAAACTGCGATTTCGCCGTGTACGATGTTGGTGTTCCACACGTGGTTCCCTTGCAGTCGCTGCTGAAGTCCCAAACGATCAATGCGTCCTGCCCATTCGCCTGAACCAGCGGGCACTCAACGATGCCTCCCTCATGCGTGCAGGCGCGCGGGAAGTGGGTCCCGACGAGCCATTGCATGAGATGACTGTAAGTTGCATCCTGCGGGCCTATGGAGCTGAACCAATACCAGTCGATGTTCTGCGCGCCCAAGGCAAACTGCGCAATCAACCAACGCGCCATAAAAGCCCCACACATGGCATGGGTTGCACCCTTATCCAAAGGACAGTCGTAGGGACCGGAGCCCAGAAAACCTGTTTCGGTGTTCATCCACGGCGTGGTTGTCCAACCGGCATTGTTTTTCTTATTGACCATCTCCATGATGTTTTCGACAAATCTCCGCTCGGGAGCGTTGCTGTCGTTAAACCATTGGTCGCCCGGGCCAATATACGCGTGAAATCCGTAAATATCTGAAATCCTTCCTCTTTTATTCTCGAGCGCAAGCCACTCGTCCATCCACGACGGATTGACAGCCATGAACGGCGCCGGGGTTGAAATCAGAACACCAGGTACATTGGCGCGAACAATAGCAGCCGCGGGCTTGACCATTTCGTACAGCTGCTCCACCGTGCCGTTCCAGTAGCGCGGAGTATTCGGCTCATTCCACATTTCGAAATACTTAATGTAGTCCTTAACGCAGTGGTGGGCCGGTGAACAATGCTTGGTGACCGCGTCCACAAACGTGTTAAAGGAAGGACTGCCGTCTGCGCTCAAATCCTTTGGAGGATCGGGTGAGCCAGGTGATCCTCTTGACATGCATTCCGATCGCGATTCACGCGCATTCCAACAGGCCACCCGATTGAACGTGAACAATACCGCGAGCGGCTGATGGGCAGCAATCGCGTCGAGCCACAGATCAAGGTTCGTCCACCTGTACGAGTTCGGTCCAGAAGTCAGTCTTTGCCACGTCGTCCCAGTATCATGCATCCGGAGAGTGCCGGGCTGCGACACCGTTGTGATCCATTTTGCTCGCTCACAGGCATCTGGCCGGTCGAAATTGCACGAAAAGCCAAAACTTGTCGGCTGTATCGGGTTGGCTGACATCGGAACAGCTTTGCTCTGCGCAAACAAGTGTGAGGTCGTCACCAACAACAGGGCTGCGCACAGCACCGTCGACGTCAATGATCTACGCATATTGTTTTTTCGACTTTGCCCTTGTCCCGAATACAGCGAAACAACGGGAACCGGAATCCGGTGGAATCGTTATTGTTCTGATAGCCGCGCAGACTGTCCCGGTATACCAGTAAGCTCTACTTCACGGCTGAAGTAGCGCAAAGCAAAATAAGGCATTTTAAACATCTTCGCGGTTCGTGCAAGTCTTCCTGGCTCGGTCACTGCGCGGTAGAGCCATTCAACCCCCACGGTCTGGGTCCATTTCGGTGCGCGCTTTTTGCGACCCGAAACAAAGTCGAGCGTTCCTCCGAGCCCATATGCACAACGAACTCCCAGGCGAAAGAGCAGGTTTGCGTTCTGCGAGATCCACATTTCCTGCTTAACCGGGCCAAAGCAGACGACAAGATGAACAGGATGGAATTCAGACATTCTGCTGAGGATGTCCTCGTTCCACTTCTGATCTCGTACGTTGGGCGAGAACTCTGGTGAGAATCCATCTACTTTCAGCTCGGGATATCGACTCCGTAGAACTGCGAGAGCGCCTCGGTTTGCCTCCGGATCTGCACCGAGCAGGAAAACGCGCTCTCCGCGTTTGGAGGCATGGTCGGCCAGATTGTAAATGAAGTCCGAGCCGGATTGTTTACGCAACCCGCGCCCCGGATACAGCAATGAGCACATTTGATGAATCACTCGACCATCGATTGTGTTCACCGTGTGCTGCAGAACTGCCCCAAGAGCTGGATTCTCATGCGCGTAGGTAAAGATCTCGGCATTAACGGTGACGATGTGCTTGAGTTGATCATTGTCGGTGGACAAGAGATCATCTGTTGGCATCGACTGTAGAGTTATTTTTCCGAAGCGGATTGCGCACGCCGCCTGGGACTGTTTAGAGTTTTTTTTTGGGTGCGGTTTAACTGGGAACTTCGATTCTTTGGTTGTAATTTGGCGATGCACCCAGTCCGCATCTTTATATTTCAGCTTTCGATAAGTCTGCCATGCCGAGAGGGGGAGGATCGAAAAGCAGATTCGCGGCACGATGTCCCATGCGCGTGATGCGATCAAAAAGAACTGGTCCCTGCTCCGCTCCGAGAGAGTAGGTTGCCTGGACTCGGTTTTTGCAAAGCGTGCCGACAGCATCCAGCGATCGCCTTCCTTGGCTCTCCAGCGGGCCTTGTACCGTGCGATCTTCTGGGCCAGCGCCGGCGGAAGTGCGTCTTTACGTTCTTTCTTGGCAACGATCTTGTCGCCCATTGCCAATTTGTGATGTCCCCCTTCGAACACCGCTGTACGGTCGGCTTTGCTCAACTCCGTCATTGCCGGATCAAAGGGCAACTGCAGGAACCCACAGATAGCGCGCATGGTTGGATCGGTCTTTTCGATCAGGTCGCGGAAGTGAAGCTGATGAACCAACGCTCCCATCGAAATGATTTTGTCGACTTGCGTCTTAAGAATCTGGGGCGCCAAAAGAGCTTTGCGATTCATCCCTGGCCGAGTAAACCAAAGCGCGGTAGCTTTTGCTTTGATCACGCTTAGACCCACTTCTTCCGGGTCACGCCAGATGATGACAAATCGGGCATCTGGAAATTCGCGAGCCAAAAAATCGAGCCGATCATAGTAAGAAGGTGATTTGCATCCCCAATGCTTCTTTCCCTTCTGGGCTGCATATTCCCTGCCAGCCTTTTCCATCGCCTCAGCCAGGGAACGCACGGGACCCTGGAGTCGCTCCGGATCCAGATCATGCCGACTCAGGCTCGCATTCCAATACTCCCACTTCTCCAGCCAGCCCTTACCGGTCCACGGAAACCGAAACATCGGCCACAGTACAGGTAAATCCGACTCGAAGAACAGGCGTAAGTCCGGATGCTGATTCAGAAGTGAATACAGCAGCGTGGTGCCGGAGCGCCATACGCCAACCACGAAGACCGGCGCAACATGGCCGGAATGTTGATCGACAGCAGCACCCTTTTGTTCTTGTGGGAGCTCTTGTAAGGTTTCTTGTAGTGTCACCATATTCTGTTGGTCATCCATTTGGTTCTCTCCGCTGATCCTGCTCGGAGTGGCGCACGAAGTAATTGCATCAGAAGAACGACTACTAAAAATACACAGGAGTTCATTTCGCGCTAGTTCATGCGCGAGCGTTCGATCACTTTTTCGAAAATCGTTCTAAGAGCCTCGTAGCGAAACTTAGCGTCATATTTGCGTTCTACGATTGCTCTCGCCTGGCGACCCATATTTTCAATCTCGGTGGGCCTGTCATACAGCCAGCGGACCTTCTCAGCCAGGTCGTCACTATTTTGCGGCTCGAATAATAACCCTGTTTTTTGGGCTTCGATGATGTAGGGCAACGCACCGATTCCCGACGCCACGACAGGTTTCCCGCTGGAGAATGCCTCTAACACCACGATCGGAAAGTTCTCATAACAGTGAGATGCGACGATCGTGAATGCGCTGTTCCGCAAAGAGTCCAATTTTTCCTGTCCACTCTGAAACCCGACCATTTCCACATTCGACAGTTTGTTGTCTCGAATGTAATCCCGTATCTCTTGCTCGGCATCGCCTGTCCCCACAAGTCTCAACGGAATTTTGGGAAGCTGCGCGAATGCCTTAACTATGGTTAAGACTCCCTTATCGCGATATAAACCTCCCACGTAGAGAACGTACTTGCCTTCTCCGAACTGGGGAGTGATGGCAGAGGTGTCAATGTGGTTCGGACAAAGGTAAATCTTTTCTTCCGGCACTTCGGCTTGCATCAGCAGGTTCTTGGCAAACTCGGTGAGGCATATAAACCCGCCAATCCGGTCCAGGAGTCCAGCCTTTCGGTTCGCGTAGAGGGACGCTGCGTATAGCGCGCTGTACGCGACATCTTGCTGCACGCATCGTTTCTCTACAGCGCTCCAGTAGTTCCCAAGTTTGCAGGCCTCACATACCTGCCCGTTAATGTAGAAGCGCGAATTCGCGCACCACAGTCGGAAGTCGTGAAGGATGTGGACCGACGGAACCCGGAGCCTATGAAGTACGTGATACAGGGAGGGCGAAATCAACGGAAAAACATTATGGACGTACGCAACGTCAGGATGGAATTCTCCGACCAGAGCGGTGATCTCAGCCGCGGTGCGCTTGGAATAGAGTGTGTCAATGCCAAGGCCCAGTTTTTCGATCCTCGAGAAAGATGCTGCTTCATTGCTGTTGCGAGTGTAACTGGTCACTTCGGCGTGCTGTTTAAATAATTGTTCATCTGCAGCAGCGACCGCGTCCGAGCCTGAAAATTTCCGAAACTGGTTGTGTACTGAGAGAATGCGCATGCCGAACTGTTCAACTCCCTGCGAGCTGGGATCCCATTGGATCCTCAGTTCCTTGCACCAATTTGCCGCTCACGAAAACCATAGCCATGAGCAGGGCAAAGGGAGCGCGAACGCGACCGCCGAATGTGGCATTGAATAGTCCGTTCATCAGGAGGACGGCATAAAGAGCGATGGATCCCGCTGCAATTCGATATAAGGGATCGGAGGGAGAAGTGCGGCGGAGCACGCGGAAAAGGTCTTTCGGGATCAGCAGGATAACGATGAGAAGCAGAACGAATCCAATCCCGCCCGTGTTATAGAGCGTCTCCAAGAAACCATTGTGCAATTGAGGAGCCGCCCAACCCACTGCATTCAGCTCCATATATACGAATGTCGAGGCAACATATCCGTGACCCAAGACTGGGTTCTGCAGGATAGCGGGTATAACCGCGCTCCACAGCAGCGTGCGGCCCGATAGGGTTGCCGCGTTTCCGCCGGAGTGATACTGGGAAAAGTAGTCCCCGAGCGGCGTGAATGAAATTAGCAGGAGCGCCGCGCCGGCGGCGCCAATCATGTATCCCAAGGTCGGGCCCAAGCCTCTTCGAATCAAGAAGTAGAGAGCTCCTCCTGCAAGCCCGCTGATGATACCCGCTTTGCCACCGGCAAGAATCATCACCGCAAATCCTGAGACCCCAAAAACGACTGCCGACATACGCAGTCCTTCATTCTTCACACGAGAAAACAAAGTCAATGCCAAGATAAAAACCGTCGCCGCATCCGCGGAAAGAGCATCGGGGTTCACGATGATGCTCATTCGCCCTTCGTCGTCGAACATCTCTCCGCGCATCGCCGATACGATCACCGGCTGAAATGCAACCAGCGCGTAACCAAAGAAGGTGATCTTCAGGAAAGTAAGAGTGTCCTGAAACCCATCCATCTGATACCAGCAGACCTGCAGAAGCAAAGCGATCAATACCATTTTGAAGGCCCATACGGCAGAAAAACTTGGCCGCGGCGAGTAGATGCAAGAGGCCGCACATACAAATGAAAACAGGGTGATCCACTTGCCTGGTCCCTTCAGAATGTGCTTGGAAAACCCTGGAATCCGCGTGGTGCACAACAGAATGGCGAGGAAACATATGACCCAGGAGATGGCCTCCCCATATACGGCTGTCGGAAAGCTTCCCTGGTAGGCGTTCGCACTGGCGCTCATGTCTCCTTCATGAAAGAAAATGCAATCCGACGTCAACATAAGAAACCAAATGACGAAAGACGGCTTCGGACGCCCCAGGGGGAAATAGAACGAGGCCAATATCACGACGCCGATTCCCATGACCCGGAGGCCTTCCCACATGAACTCGTCCGGCACCAGGTGGAGATACAGAAACGCCAACAGCGTTATTGCTCCACCGACCAGCAAGCTCCGGACGAGACTAGCTCTGGATGACGTTGGGCCGGCAATGGAGCCTGTCGCAGAAGACGTCGCCATTCCTGCCGTGTTCAACCAAGTTTTTCCTGTATCTGCCATAAGTGTGTTAAGCCCGGGACGTATACGTCATTTCACCGCCGCACTACCAGCAACGCTGTTTTAGACATGAACGGTTGTTTCGCCGATCGGGGCCTCTTCTGTCACTAGCTGTGTGGAAAGCGGATACCCGAGCCGCAGCAGCGTGTCGCCGGCGTACTGTTCGATCAGTTTTACCTGCTCGGAAGAGAGCTTTGACAGCCATCCTCGAACCGCACCGTCGCGGACGAAACGGCCTCCGATCGACGCTCTGACGGGTTCCTTGTCTTCCTTAGCGCGCATCTTTTGTATCGAATTATTCGCTACCGCTTCCTTGATTTTTTCTTCGGATACCTTGGCGCCGAGGAAATCTGCCATCTGTACAAAGAGCGGAACAGGATCCTTCCGCAAATCTTCGTATCGAACCAGCATCATGTTTCCGTTCTTGGCAATCGGAGACTCGAGCCACGAGGTAACGTTCTTTTGCCAAGGGCCATAGGCGCTGACCCGCGTAAACAGGAAGGTCTCGACGAAATGATCCAGATCTTTGGTGTAATACTCCAGCGCGCTCAGGAATGCGAATTCCGACAACAACACGTCCCGAGCGTCACGCACCATGTAAATCGCGCGGTGATAATCGTTACGATAGTATTCATGCGTCGCTAGCAGACGACCGTCTTTCGGCAAGAGCCGCAAGGCATTGAAGTGCAAGCCCACTCCTGGCATCTGTTGATTTGTGGCTCTAAAACCAGACGGCTTGCCGGAAAGCATTTCGAACAAAACGAAGCGCGCCCAAGTCGTACCCGATTTGGGATACGCCGCAAAAAACGTGTCCGAGGAACTCAACCCGCGGTGGCGCAACCAAACCAAAGGTGCCCGTAAAACAGTCCCTGCGAATTTGCGACGAAACTTGCGATAAGCGGAGGTGGGCTTCTTCCGCTTGACGCCGTCGTTCTTTGCACCATTACCGTTATTATTATTGCCGTTAATTTGCTCGGTCATTACATCTCCTTGGTCCCAATTACAAAACGGGTTCAACTTTCATTTCCACCAACTTAATGGAATTGGCCTAGATTTCTTCCGAAACTTCAACTGGAATGGTCGAGCGCACAGTGTTTCGCGCTCCAAACCACTTGGATTGAGCGGCCACTTCTTCTGGCCCAGCGGTCGCCAGCTTACGTTGCAAGGCCCACCACAAGGCCACGAAGGAAAAAACGTCTGCAGCGTTGCTTCCCCAGATTGCACCTTTTAGTCCAAAAAACCAGGTTGCTGGCACTCCAATCAGCAGAGAACCAACGGTCGCAATCGCCAGCGCGACAAAAACAGAGGCGGGGGATTCCATCGCGCGCAGCGCTAATGAGGGTCCGAATGTGGCACTCCAAAAGATTTGCCCGAGCGCCAGAGCCGGTAACAGATAGGCAACGTCCGTATAACGATCGGAGTAAAGCAAATGAAAGACGGGCTTTTGTAGCGGAATAATAAACGCCCAGTACATGACAGCGCCAATGATCGATGCCCAAGTAAGTCTTGTTCCGAGAATGCGCGCGCCGGCTCTTCCGTCCTCTCCAGCGACTCGTGCAGCGTAAGGCAGCACGAGCATGACTAACGCACCCTTCATTTGCTCGAATGGGAGCGTCAGATTCATGAGAGCCTTGAGTTGCCCAGACGCCGCCATCCCAGTAAAGCTGCTGAGCAGCGGGAAGTAGATATACGAAGGAAGCCATCCGGCAATACAGCCCGCCAGAGCCCACCGACCGTAGCGCCAATGGCGGTGCCACGTTTCGCCGAGCGAGGGCGATGGACCGGTTCCGCTCATCTTGGCTCGCGCACCAAATATCAGGACTATGGCCGTAATCAACGCACCCGAACCGAGAAGCAGGAATGCAGTGAAGGGCGAGAGCAGTGCCCGATGATTAACGAGATACAAGCCTGACAGAACTACGGTCGAGTAGATGAATGCGGCTGCCGCAGCCGGGGCAGGCGAGAGTTCAACATAGAAGCAGCGGCGAGCGAGCGAGAACGCCAGAAGGCATGGAGAGGCGAAGGCGATTCCTGCCAGCGCACCCGTCACCGCGCTCCCGGAATCCACGTGGTGCGATACAGCCCACGAAATAACGAGGGCGGAAAAAACGCATATGGAAAGAATGATGTGGAGCGAAACCAACGTCCGGACGTAGCCGCGAAGATTGTGCCGGAAGACGGAGCCGCCGAATACCCCCATTGGCTCCAGAACAAGAGACTGGTACACCAGCACCAGCATCATGTAGATGCCGAACGCCACTGCATATGCTCCGTACTGATCCGGCATGAGCCAGCGTGCCAGCAGGATGCTGACCATGAAATTGGACCCCGAGATCAGCCCCTGGTCCAAAATCGCCAACCCGCCCTTACTCACCCAGCGGACGAGTCGGTTCATGAAAGAACCAGTATCCATGGCCTCCTGCTGTGTGATCCCTTTACTCATCATTCACCCGTGTTACGGTTCGTCCCGCTGGTTTCAGTGCTGACAAATCAAGCATTCGTCGCCAGAAGCTCTGGTTTATCCGACAAGTCACTGGCTCCATGAATACAGTTCTTCAGGCGTTCCGCCAGAGTACTGACGTTTGGCTCACGCAAGATCTCCATGTGCGTGCCGCGAATCTGGATCGTCTCCAGTTCTGCCACATACTGCGTCCATGCGGCGTAAGGATCATCTGCAACGCGCCAGGTATCGCCAGCGCGCAACAGGATCGTTTTCCCTTCATAAGGACGCAAAACGTAGTGATCGGCAGCCCTGGCGTTGGTGCGCATTACCTTCTTGAGATACTCGGGCAAACGCATGCCATTCCATGTGCGTCGAACTTTTTTGCGCAATTCCGCAGGCAACCGCTTCACATGAGTCCAAGTCGGATGAAACAGCAGATCCCTTAGCGATTCGTTGACGGACTTTGGAGCAGTCGCGTAGGTATCAAACAGCGCGACCAGGCCGACTTCCTCTCCGGCAGCCACAAGTTGCTGCGCCATTTCGTAGGCGACAAGTCCGCCCATGGAGAAACCGCCTAGATGATACGGACCGTTCGGTTGAACTCCGCGGATCTCTTTCAGGTAATGCGCCGCCATACTTTCGATGGTAGTGAGGAGATCGCTCTTCCCGTCTAGGCCTTGCGACTGCAATCCATAGAAAGGAAAGTCGGGTTTCATGCGCTTTGCCAGTTCGTGAAAGCCGACGACATTTCCGCCCACTCCATGAACACAGAAGAACGGAGGCTTTGATCCCTCAGGCTGAATCGTTACCAGGGAAGACCAGTGTTCTGAAAAGTCGCCACGGATTGCCGATGCGAGTTTCTCAACCGTAGACGCCTGCAGGAGTATTGCGAGTGGGAGCGACTGTCCATGGATTTGCTTGATGCGATGCATCAAGCGCGCTGCCAGCAAAGAGTGCCCACCCAAATCAAAGAAGTTGTCGCGGATGCCGATCGGCTTACGTCCCAGCAACTCTTCCCAGATCGCGATTAATTGTGCCTGCAAAGGATCATCGACCGGAGTCGCTGGTGCGGTGACGGCGGCTGAATCGGATTTCAACGCAGCCAGGGCACGGCGATCGATCTTCCCATTTGGCGTCAACGGCATTGAGTCGAGGAACACAAACTCTGAGGGCACCATGTACTCCGGAAGATGAGCTTTGACATGTCGCCGAAGTTCGCTGTCGCCTAAAGCCTCGCTGCGGACGACGTAAGCGACTAGCCGCTTATTTCCGGTGGAGTCTTGGCGAACAACGATGGCGTTTTCCTGCAGGCCTGAGTGCTTTGAGAGGACAGACTCGATCTCCCCGGGCTCGACCCGAAAACCGCGGATTTTGACTTGATTATCGCGACGGCCGACAAATTCAATTTCGCCATTCGGCAGATACTTTGCCAGATCTCCGGTCTTATACATTCGAGCCGAAGGATCATCACTGAAGATGTCTCGAATGAATTTCTCTTGAGTCAGCTGGGGCAGGTTCAGATAACCTTTTGCCACACCAACGCCGCCGATATGGATCTCGCCCGGAACACCCACAGGGACCGGATTCAGATCTGAATCCAGCAGATACACCTTGGTGTTGGCTACCGGTCGTCCGATTGGAAGTTGCGCCGGCAACTCTTGATCAGCTCGCGGCTTCGGTTCGTAGGCAGTCGCAACGACGCTCGCCTCAGCCGGGCCGTAGGTATTTACCCAACGAACCCGGTTCCCCACAAATTTATGCCAAGTTGAATAAGCTTCAGGAGAGGCTTTCTCGCCACCGACAATCACCAGCCGCAGTGTCGGAGGAACCTTCTCGGAGAGTTCCGGCAACGCATAGACCCACTCATGCCAGAAGGCTGTTGGGAGATCCACGACCGTGACGTGCTGCTCAGAAACCCAGCGAAGAAACTCTCCCGGTTCGAGTGACACATCGTCTTTGCGGAAGACAAGCGCGGCGCCGGCCGCCCAGGTGGAATAGATTTCCTCGAGTGCGGCGTCGAAGCTGATCGAGCAGAACTGCAGGATGCGGTCACTGGGACGAAGCTCAAACTGCTCGGCTGCAGCGAGCGTGTAATTCACCAAGCCGGCATGCGGCAGCAGGACGCCACGCGGCCTGCCGGTCGAGCCGGAGGTGTAGATCACATAAGCGATGTCGCTTGGGCTCGAGGCTGGAGATGGATTGCTGCGATCTTCCGCTAAAATACGCTCACGTTCTTCGGAGACGAAAACGATCTGAGTCCCGGCTGGAACCACAGCTCTGAGCAACCCGCGCTCCGTCAGCACCATGGAAGCTGCCACATCTTCCATCATGTACGCGAGCCGTTCAGCGGGATACTTCGGATCAAGAGGAACGCAGGACCCGCCTGCTTTAAGGACTCCGATCAGAGCGATTGCGAAATCCAGAGATCTTTCAAGGCAGATTCCGACGCGCGAATTGCACCCGATGCCTCGCTTGCGAAGATAATGAGCCAGCTGATTGGCGCGTGCGTTCAGCTCTCCGTAGCTGAGCTGCTCGCGAGCGTGAATGACAGCAATCTGTTCTGGAGTGTTGGCAGCTACGTTCTCGACATGTTCGTGGAGACATCCAGTCGGAAAATCACGCGAAGTCTGGTTTCGCTCGACCAATAACTCGTGAAGTTCCCGCTCAGTCAGCATGGGCATTTCGGCTGCTGAGCGATCGCTGTTTTCGATCACTCCTGAGAGTAACGTCTGGAGATGACCGAGCATGCGCGCTGCAGTTTCGCGCTCAAACAGATCGCGGTTGTAATAGATGTGAAAGCTCGCGTCGTGGGAGAGAGTCAACTGAAAGGTGAGGTCAAGACCGGGAGTTTCGACCGTCGGAGAAGGAGCGCCGTTTCTTTCGGCTGAAAACCCAGCCTGATAGATGGGGTGGCGGCTCCGATCGGCGTCACGCCCCAACTTGGCAGACAACTCAGCGGGAACGCCTCCCACCGTAGAACCCGTACTGGTCGCCGCTTCCATTCGCTGCAGCAGGTTCCGGAAGGATGGGCGGCCGGAGAAATCAACCGTGATCGGCAGCAGGCGCGAACCGAGAACTACGCCCACTGCAAACTTCTCTTGCGCAGTGTAACGGTGGAGCATTACCGCGAATACACCCAACGTCACAGTCGAAACTTCGACGCCAGCATCTGCGCCGATTCGTCGCATTCCCGAGTTCAGATTGTCAGGAAGGCAGGACGACTCCAGTTCCATGCGCTGTCCGAGAATCGCGGGCCGCTGCCGGTCCGTCGGCAGCTCAAGCACAGAGACATCGGCCAGCCGAACTTGCCAATAATCTGCACAACTCGTGTCAGGAGTTATCCCAAACTCGATGCTGGACATTGGCAAGCGGCTTCCCTCGCTCAAGATGTTCTCGTTCTGACTCATCGGATAATCAGGGCAAGAAGAAGCTTATGCCGCGCCGGATCCCTTCAATACGGCTGGAATCGTTTTGGCCAGAATCTGCATGTCAAGCCACAAAGACCATTTGCGCACATACTGCTGGTCCAACTCCATCCATTGCTCGAAGGGAATTGAACTCCTGCCATTTACCTGCCAGAGGCAAGTGATACCTGGCCGCACGCTGAACCGGCAACGCTGCCAGTCCGGTCCGCCTTCGGTAAACAGTTCGTAATCGCGTAATTGCAAGGGCCTCGGTCCTACCAGGCTCATGTCGCCTTTCAGGACATTGAAGAGCTGAGGCAGTTCATCAATGCTGGTTTTGCGAAGAAACTTCCCAACGACAGTGATGCGTGGATCACTCTTGATCTTGAACACTGGTCCGGAAACTTCGTTCAGATGTTCGAGTTGTGCCAGTTTCTTCTCCGCATCCAGAACCATCGTGCGGAATTTATAGATGTTGAAAACGCGCTTATTCAGCCCAACTCGCTTCTGGACAAAAAGAACCGGGCCACGGGATGTCAACTTGATCGCGATCGCGGTCAAAATCATGGCCGGAGTCAGGATGATCAGCATGATCCCAGAGATCAGAATGTCCAACGCTCGTTTTATGAGTACCGGCCAGCCCTGAAGTGGTCCAGCATAGTGTGTGATGACCGGCGCTTCATCAAAGCCTTCGGGACGCGGCGTTTTCAAGTCGAAGAGATCGGAGAGCACTCGCACGATGATGCCCTGCTCCTCGCACATCTCCACAATCTTGCTGGCATGCTCATGGAGCGAGCGGAAGGGCAGCGCAATCACGACTTCATCGATGACAGTGCGTCTCAGATAGCCAGGCAGAGCTGCGAAGTCGCAGACACGCCTGAAGCCAGCGCTCTCCATGGCGTCACCTCTAGCCCATTCGTCATCAGCAAAGCCGACAATGCGACATCCCCACTCCGGACGGTGAGGAACAGTTTTCGCAAATTCAATCGCCCGCAAGTTGCTACCGACGATCAGCATATTGCGATGGTTCTGACCCTTGGCTCGAATGCGACGGAGCCAGGTCCTAGCGGTTAATCGTGTGCTTGCGATCAGGAACGTGCTGCAGAGCCAGAATATCTCGATAAATCTTGCGTCCACCATCCTGAATCGCAACACCAACGAAAAAGAAATCAGAATGATGGTGCAAATTGACGTGGCTTTAAGTACGTCGATCGCTTCCGCTCGCCGACTGGCGTGACGTTTGGAACCATAGAGGCCAACTACAGCAAAAACCAGCCGCCAGAGCCAGACCAAAACAACAAAGGCGACAAAATTCTGGAGCTTGATCTTCAGGGCCAGGAATGCTGCAAACGATTCCAGCCCATCCGTGAACAGGACGGGTAATGTGGCTGCTGAGAATGCGAGAACTAGCAGTATGAGATCCACCAACTGCAAGGAGTAGACGAATATTTCGCGTCGGAACTTGCTCATCTGAGAACCTCTTCAGCCAGGAGTAAAAAGGGGAGGACAACTTGGACAGCAGACCCGAGACATTACTTACGGTTTTGAGGCTGGTGTGAATGAATCCGCACCAGCCAGCGCGACCTTGGACAACAGGCGGAGACTACTACTGCAAAGAGCAGAGCGCGATTCTACAGCTTCTTATAAAGCGATTCTGGGATTGGAAAGGTCCGTTGGTTTAGCACCGCACCCAGTACCCGAACGTTCGCGTTTTGCAGCTCATTGAGGATGTTCCGGGCGGTCTCTCGGCGCGAGGAGTTCGCTTTCAACGTCAACACCACTCCATCAGCCAGACCTCCAAGAACGATGGCATCATTACACGAACTGAGGGGCGCGGCGTCGATCAGGACATAATCGAAGGTCGCACGGAGCTCGGCCAAGCGGGCGCGCATTCTCTCCGAACCGAGCATGGTGAGTCCGGACTCGGGCGAGGCACCACAACTTACGAGCCAGAGATTACGCGCCCAGCGATGAACGTAATCCCGCACCGGGCCAGGTCCGAGCAATGCATCCGAAAGTCCGTGGTGATTTTCAGTGCCGAACTGATGGTGCAAGCCAGGTGAGCGCAAATTGCAATCGACAACGCAAACCGTTCCCCGACCCTGCGAAGCTAACTCTTCCGCGACCCGGGCGCACATCCAACTGCATCCGCAACCAGATTCGGCACCGGCGAAAACGACGCGACGCGGACCTTGCTGGGACAGAAACAACTTCTGGACGAGTTTGACGATCTCTTGCTTGATCGGGCCGCTCGTCTCCAGGGAAGCAGTGGCCGGGAAGTCATCTTCTACCGGCTGAGGCGCGGAAAAGCTGCTCTCCAGGCCTTGAGACACGCCAAAGCCGTCTTCTGCCGCGCGCGGCGGTACTTGGGATGGGTCGGCTTGAGACTGCACCAATTCGTGCAATCTTCCTGCCTCAGATAATAGTTCGAAGTTTCTGCTCAAAGCGGCCTCCAGGGAATACTTTCTTGACCTATCCTGCCAACTGCTGGCAGGTTAATTCGCCAAAAACTGATCCTTCTTGAATCGACGGATGAACTCCTGGATGTAAGCCAGAGCATCTTCGGAGTTCAACAGCTCACCTTGCCGTGTCTTAGCAGCTGGTGGGTTGGTCTTGGTGATAAGTGACTGCGCTTCCGATACGGCATGGGGCAGCGTGTCAAAGTCGCCGCCCGGATCCGAGACCATGCCGGCGAGATCGAAATCGGCAGCAACCTGCCGCAGCACATCAACGTCGATGTTCTGCTGCCGCAGGGCACAGCCAAGGGATAATGCGTTGAAGCAAATGTTATTGATGTTGCGCGGAATCCCCTCGCTCATCTCCGCAATCATCTTGATAGCTGCGGCCGTAAAGAGCCCATTGTCCGGGCGACCGGCCGCACGAAGGCGGTGCTCGATGTATTTGGCTACCTCGTCCGGCGGCAAAGGCTTCAGCGTGCTAAGCAACGAAACACGTTGCCGCAGCTGGCGAAGAGATGGACGTGAGAGCTTATCTGCGAGTTGAGGCTGGCCCGAAAGCACGATCTGCAGCAGCTTCGCCTGCGGGGTTTCGAAATCCGAAAGCAGCCGGATGGTTTCGAGAACCGAGGGATCGAGATTCTGGGCTTCATCGACGACTACGATGAAGCGCCGGCCGGCATGCGCTTCCTGCAAAAGGCAGCGGTTGAACAGCTCGTGCATGGAAACGAGGTCCATGTCCGCACTGATTTCGCAACCCAATTCGAGCAAGAGAAACCGCATGAATTCTCGAGAGGTGCACTGCGTTTGAAATACGAATGCGGTCCGCGCTCTCGAACGGAACTGCTGCAGTAATTGGAACAGTAGGTTGGTTTTGCCCATACCGGGCTTGGCAATCAGAGCGAGAAATCCTCGTTCCGCGTCAATCCCGTAGTAGAGCGAAGCCAGCGCTTCGCGGTGAGTCGGGCTCAGATATAGGAACCGCGGATCCGGAGTTACTCCAAAAGGCTGTTCCTTAAGACCGTAAAACTGTAAGTACATGTAGGTTATCCCGTGTTCAGTTGCTGTTCAGTTCGCTGCTGATGAAAACAGGAGCGTCGTGGGTTTCGGTACCGTTGCCATTCATGTTCCCGTGGGTATTGCCATTTCCGTTACTCGAGAACGCATACGAGTGATGTGGAACGGCAGCGAGCACCGGGATATTCAGTTCGGTGAAAACTTCGGACGGAGTACGGAACGATGAATCGGTGTACTCAAGGACGAAGGCTAGACCGATTGGCGCTAAGAGAGCCAACAGCACTCCGGCGAGCAGCACCATCCATCGAGTGTTGGTCTGTATCGATGGAACAACGGGCTCCTCCGCGATCGCAACGTTCAGAATTCGCTTTTGGTCCAGAGCGTCGGTCGTGCGGGCTTCTTCGCGCTTGTGCTCATACAGCAGATAATTGTCTTCGTCGGTCTTTACTTGGCGAAGCAGATCCTGCTGCTCGATTCCCTTCTCCTCCAGGTCATGAGCGGTCGCCTGATATCGACCAACAATCGCCTGAATCGAAGCAGCTTTAGCTTGTAGAGCAGCCTGGTCCGCCTTTGCTTTTGCCAGTTCTTCCGAGATCCACGCGTAGGTGGGGTTACGGTCGGTGGTTTCGGCGCGCAGAGGCTTGCTTTCCTCCGTCGCGATAGAAGCCTTGGTATCGGAAATCTCTTTATCTACTTCCTGCACCAGCGGATATGTAGGTTGATACTTCGTCAGCAACCCCGTGCGCTTGAGCTCAAGGGACATCAAGGTGTTCTTCATCCCTTGCAGAACCTGCGCGTCGTCACTGGCGCTAGATTGGGTCGTTAGCCGCTGTGGCGTCGTGCCCTCCTGCTTTTCCAAATCGGCAATCCGCTTTTCCGTCGAAGCGATATCAGCATAGGTTTGCTGCAGGTTGGCGGCGAAGTCGCTCAGCTTCTGCAGAGTGATATCGCGTGCGAGTTGGGGCGAAACACCACCTTGCTGCTTGGAAAACTCGGTGAGCTGGGCCTCAGCCTCCGCCAAACTTTTCTGGTAGTTCTGAGCCTCCCGTTCAAAGAACTCAAACTCTCCTGGCGGGTGGTGTACTGCCATGTTCTTCTGCAGGTATGCGTCGTCCAGAGCCTGCAACACTTTGGCAACCTGCTTTGGATCGGAAGAGGAATACGTGACCGTGATCAGTGTGCTCTTCTTGACCAAAGTAATCTGCAAATTCTTGCTAAGGCGGACTGCCGCATTGGCAATCTTCTGCTCTTCCGTCTGCTTCAATCCCAGGTGGCTGAGAAGGGAGTCCGGGGCCAGAAATCCCAGCATAGATTTGTGGTGATGTAGTCCCGTCGCGACAACGACCTGTCGCATCACGTCGTCACTCTTGAGCAGCTCAACTTCCGAGTTCAGCTCTTCCTCGGTGACCTCTGACTTGACCATTCCACCTTCGTGACCAGGGCTCACGACCGGGTCCATACGTGCCCGTTCAATCAGGAATTCGGTTGAACCCTGGTAGTCTGCGGGCATGAGGATTGTTGCCACAATTGCCCCGAGCAGCAGGCTACAGAAGGCAATGACTACTGCACGTTTCTGACGGAATCCGATGGCGACCAGATCCCGCATGGAGAACGAATAGGACCCCTGTACCTGTCTTGTGTTTAAGTTTTGAGTCGTCATAGTTATTTTCCTCGCTCTCCTTACGGTATCGCCAAGGGCACGAAAGCCCCGAAGCTGGATCCTGGTATAAACGCCTTGTACTTGGAGAAAGTATTTTTTGGAACAAAAAACATGTCGCCAGCGTGCAGTACTGGATCTTCCTTCAGGCTCCCGCTCTTTTCCATCTTCTTTACGTCAAAGGTTTCGGCCGGATACCATCCCAGCGCAGCCCTCCGGAAAAGCAGCACTTTCGAGTGTTTTGCCGCCTCCGTAAATCCACCCGCCATCGCGACTGCCTGGGTCAGGGTCACGTCTCCGCGCAAGTCATATTTCCCTGGATGCCCGAGTTGCCCGTCGGCCACGAAATAGGGCTTCTCGAAGTCCTTCAGTACGATGCTAACGAGCGGAGTAGTCAAAATCTTGCTGTACGCAGTCCGGATTGTCTCTGTCACTTCCGGCACCGTCTGCCCCTTCACTTGAATGTCACCGACTCCCCGCAAGCTAACGTAGCCATCGGGTTGGACAGACACGGTCTGGTCAAACTCCGGATTGAGTTCGAACGACAAATCGAAGGCATCGCCGGCCTCCAACTTGTATCGCGGGAGCCGAGTGTGAAAGTCCTTGTCTGGGGAGGTCGTGCTGTTTGCACTTGAGGTTTTGGTCTCCTCTACTTTCGATGCTTCGGCCAGAATATGATCCTGGGCCGCGGCAAAGCCCGCTGCTAATTCCAACCCCACCAGCAGCACAGCCAGCGTTCTTGTCATCTTTTTCATCTCCATAACGATTGCCACCTTCTCTGCAGTTTTCGAGCGTTGAACGAAATGCCTCAACCGGAGGAGCTAATCTCCTGCCAGCGGCGGCGTGATGCTGTGCCGCCGAATCTTGTACAGCAATCCGCGATAACTGATCTTCAGCAACGCTGCGGCGCGCTTGCGATTCCACCCGGTGTACTGGAGAGCGCACAGAATTACCTGGCTCTCCGCTTCATCGAGTATTCCGCGCAATGTTGATTTTTCACTCGTGGGAACGTAGGTGAGGCCGATTTCGGAAACTCCCGACTGCTCGGGGTTCTTATCAACCTCTTCCATGATTTGAACTGAATTCGCGCCGAGAATATTGGACATGTGAAGACCTGACTTGCAATTTCAAAAACTCTTATCGAACGCTAAGCAAAGTGCCCGTTCTGATCCGGAAACTTACGATTGGGACGGAACGTTTTCAACGTCGTAGTCGTCGAGACTGATGCAAAGCGAACGTTGAATGGGCTCTACGGTTATCACCAGTGTGCGTGAACCTTTCAGTGCTACCAGGATGCCTTCCACGCCGCTGAGAGCCCCACTGCGAACTCTGATGCGCTGACCAACGTTCAAGAAGGGGTGATCTTTTACCGGGACTCTGCGTGTAAGGACGGTTCTGATTGACTCAATCTGCTCATCAGGGATCGAGCTGCCATCCGTCTTGTGGCCGACAAAATCAACCACGCCAATGGCACGGAGAACACGTACACGGTCGCCGGACAGATAATCGATCCGCACAAACGCGTAACCGGGGAAAAGAGGAAGCTCTACTTGCGTGCGGCGATCGCTCCATTGCCGAACAGAAGTGATCAGCGGCAGGAAAACCGGGATCCCGTGTCCATCCAACTCTCGCACCGCCACTTTCTCATGGCGGGAACGTGTGCGAATCGCATACCACTTGACGTCTGAGCCAACTCCCGACGCAACCGGCAGCGGAATGTTTTCAATCAGATGGCCAGCGATATTCACAGCTCCGCCCTCTCAGTCACATTCGTGACTGCCTTTGAATTGAAGTACACGAATCCCCTCGAACGGGTAGTCTCGAAGAACTGAAACACTTCTAGCTAGACCACTGGTAGTCTCAAAATTGGGGGGATTGGCTGAACAATTTGAGCGCCTGCTAAGCAGGCGTTAAGCTTGGAAAGAAATTACAGGAGGTCGCAAAACCGTGCAAGTGGTAGAAAGTCTTAAAATCTATAGGGACTAAAGACCCTATTGCTCGTTCAGTTGGCGCTCTGGACGTTGGGTTTGTTACTACACGATGGTGCTATTTACGTAGAGTCTAATTTCCCATAGCCTAGGCGATACTGGGGTTTTGTTCCTCTGTCAGAGGGACCCCGTATATCCTATTCCGACGAAGCGAGGCTATGAACCAGCCAACGATTGTTGCAAGTGAAGCTCGGCTTCGCGTATTGGCCGCGGACTCAACCTCAATGACCACGCAGTTGCTGGTCGATGCCTTGGGACGAAGCGGTAAATTTGAGATGCTCGAATCCCCTTCTGATTCTCGGGCCTTGCTCCCTCTGATAAGAAAAGAGAAACCAGCGGTTGCGGTGATCAGTGCACAACTGGAGGATCCCAAGAGTCCAGCCAGCGATTTGGTCAGGAATTTGCGCATGGAATCACCGGAGACCCGCGTGGTTATCTTGCTCGATTATTCTGAACCGGCAGCGATTATCGCTGCGTTTCGCGCTGGCGCTCAGGGCGTATTTTGTCGTACCGAACCCTTTCATTTGCTCGCGAAGTGTATTCAGTGCGTTGCCAGGGGAGAAGTTTGGGCGAGTCGGAGTGAATTGCAAGCGGTACTGGAGGCCTTGGCTCAACCGGCGTTGCCGTGCTCGTTGACCTTTGGAGTAGGGCTGCTTTCGGCACGGGAAACGGACGTCGTTCGATGCCTTGCTGAAGGCCTGACGAATCGCGAGATAGCTTTACGGCTGAAACTGACGGAACACACAGTCAAGAATTACCTTTCCAGAATCTTCGACAAACTCGGCGTTTCGAGCCGAGTTGAAGTACTGCTTTACGCCGTACGCAACGCAAACCAGCAGCGTTCGTCCGCCGCTCCGGCTGCCCGCCGCCGCTCTCAGGCTGTTGCAATCTCGACGCGTCCCGCGAATCAGGCTCGAGCAAAGGTACAACCGATCGCCCCCTAGTTAGGGTCGATTGAGAGACTTCGTTTGGTTGAAAATCTTTGTTAGGGCCCTGTGTTCGCTGGGAGCACGAAATTCAAATTAATTCGTGTTTGGCTGGCATCTGGGATTGCTTCGTAGCGCCACTGTTTCACCGCGCGAACCGCGGCATCCGCTAGCAGCGAATTGCCGGAAACCACGACAACGTTTCCTATCTCACCACTGGGCAGAATTTCCGTGTCTAGTACGATTGTGCCCTCGATGTGCTGGGCCCGAGCCACCGACGGGTAGTCAGGCTCAACGCGATGAATCAATCGCCTCTCTGGTTGATGTAATCCTGCCCGTGCCTGACCTTTACTCGTCGGACCGACGGAACGATAAATAACCTTGCCATTCTGAGTGACCAGAAGACCACCCTCTGGAATGGGAGAGGAACTCACATTCGCGGAGGGCCCCGCGATCGCCGTTTTGGGACTCAATGAGGAGTCCGCTGGAGTACGCGAACCCTGGTCCTTCTGTCTACTCGCGAGATCTGTGGTCGTCGGTTTCGATGGTGTTCTGTTGGCCCTTGACTTCGCACCACCGCTCCATCCGACAACGATCCCCAGCGCAACTGCGGCAGCGATGACTCCAGCGAATAAGAGGGTTGTCCAGAGCTCGCCGGCTTTGGTGGTTAAGCTCTGTAATGAATAATGTTGCTCTGGCAAATCGCTCGGGTCACCCCCTTGCTGTACAGATTCTGGTGCGCGCGCTAAGGGCAAGAAATCGTCATGCCTCGGATCGGCATTCGCTCGCTGCCGTACATCCTTGATAGAAGCTGCGACCAGACGCGCCAGAGACCGCAAGAACGTAATTTCCTTGTCACCAAATGCGTTCGGCGAAGATGAAAAAACCTCCAGAAGTCCGAAGATCTCATCTGCACCGATGGGTATCACCAGCATCGATCGCACACCCAACTGCCTGCAAGCCTCGCGGTTCGCTTGGAGGTCCGTCTCCGCGTCTCGACAATACTGAATATTTCCGGTATTGAGGCATGCTGCCACTAATCCTGACGTGGTTTCGACCTTCACTCCTAGATCGGGAGCATTCTCGCCCGTAGTAGCGCGGCACACAACCTCCCCGCTGCGGGCCAGCGCGATAGCCGCACCCGTGGCTCTTGTTGCCTCTCGTGCGCGTTCAACGATGTCGTGCAGGAATAGGTCAAGCGCCAGATCGAGTGAGGCAGGGCCGCCAACGTGCGATGCAAGCTTGCGAGCTATGTCACGAATGTTTTCGAAGGTTTGATCGTGGAGAAATACATCCCGCTCGTCTTTCAGCGAGTTCAATGAAACTGCATGGTCCCGCGCGAATCGGGGATCTTCGGCCATAACCCGAGCGCAACCTTTCCCACCGTAACGGCCGCGGATGGAGTGGTCCACGGTTACACAAGGAACTTTATCCGGCCGTCACTTCTTGGAGCGAAGTGTTGCGCGAATTCTCACGGATGTCAATATCAACGCTGGTTGCTTGCCGGATTCGTGGTCGTAGCCGTTGCAAGTCCATTCCCGTTTCGGTCGTAATGGCAGGGCGGTGAACATTTTCCTAAGCAGCGCAACGATACAGGGCAATGAAATTCTGTAGAATCATTCTGCATCTTGCACCGCGGCTAGTTGAGCGATAACGATTGGATTCAGTACCATGGGGACACACCGATGCACATCACAGTGGTAGGTTCAGGTTACGTGGGATTGGTTGCAGGTGCTTGTTTCGCCGATCTTGGTCACGAGGTCATTCTCGTCGACAATGACGAGCGAAAGCTATCGGCACTACGCGCCGGGCAAGTCCCAATCCATGAGAAGTTTCTCCCTGAACTGCTGGGCCGCCATCGCGGAAACCGGTTGCACTTTTCCAACGACCTAAAGGAGGCCGTCCGCCTGAGCTCAGCGATCTTCGTGGCCGTGGGCACGCCTCCGACTGAAAGTGGCGAAGCTGATTTGTCGTTCGTTGAGTCGGTGGCACGCGAGATTTCCGGCGGAATCGACGATTACAAGGTAATCGTGGAAAAGAGCACGGTTCCCGTTTACACCAGTGATTGGGTTCGTAAGATCCTTCTGCGCAACGGATCTGACCCTGACTTGTTCGATGTTGCATCCAATCCTGAGTTCCTGCGCGAAGGAACGGCCGTCACAGACTTTCTTTTTCCCGACCGCATCGTTGTCGGCTGCGACAGCCCTCGCTCTGCTGACGTACTCCGTAGCATCTACGCGCCTCTGACTGACGCGAGCTACTACTGCCGGCCGGGCGCGATCCCACAACCCGATCGCGCACTCATTCCTCCCCCTTTGATTGTGACCAGCACTAAAAGCGCGGAACTGATCAAGCACGCTTCCAACGCGTTTCTCGCAATGAAAATTTCTTTTATCAACGCCGTCGCGTCGGTCTGCGAATCTGTCGGAGCAGACGTAAATCAGGTCGTTCATGGCATCGGCACTGACAGTCGCATCGGTCCTCGTTTTCTGAATCCGGGCATAGGCTACGGCGGATCCTGTTTCCCAAAAGATGTAATGGCATTTCGAGCTGTTGCGCGAGAACATGGATACGATTTCAAGCTGCTCGATGCAGTCATGCAGATCAACGACGAGCAGCGTCATCGTTTCTTGCGGAAGGTCCACAGCGCGCTTTGGACAGTACGCGGCAAACGGCTAGCCGTTCTTGGGCTCGCATTCAAGGGTGGGACGGACGACATTCGCGAGTCCCCGGCGCTGAGTATCGTGCAGAACCTGGTGCAGCAAGGGGGCCAGATTACAGCGTACGATCCGGCCGCCACCGAGCGTACCCGCGAGGTGCTTGGCGACAGGATCGCGTATGCAAATTCACCCTATGAAGCTGCCCATGATACCGATGCCCTTCTCATCCTTACCGAGTGGGAGGAGTTCGCAAATCTCGATCTTCAGCGCCTCCGGGAAGAACTCAGATACCCTATCGTGATTGACGGCCGCAATCTATATGATCCTGCGGTAATGGCTGCCCAAGGATTCTCCTATTTCAGCGTAGGGCGTGCGGCTTCTCATCCCGACGGAGTTCCAGCAGCGATCCTGCGAAACGGCAAGAAGGAATGAAACGAGCTCTGGTCACCGGAGGCGCGGGATTTCTGGGGTCTCATCTCTGCGATGCCCTATTGTCTGAAGGTTGGAGTGTCGTAGTCGTCGACAACCTCCTCACCGGCCGTCGGGCCAACATCGCTCACCTCAGCAGCGAACCTCGCTTCGAGTTCGTGGAGAAAGATATTTGCGAGCCTTTCGATATCGGGAGGGTCGACTATGTGTTTCATTTCGCGAGCCCGGCCAGTCCCGAGGACTATCACGCCCACGGCATCGAAACGCTACAGGTGGGCTCGCTAGGAACATTCAATGCCCTCGATGTCGCTCGCAAATATTCCGCGAAGTATTTCGTCTCCTCCACTTCCGAATGCTATGGCGATCCGCTCGAGCATCCGCAGAAAGAGACTTACTGGGGACACGTCAACCCGATTGGGCCACGATCGGTATACGACGAAGCCAAGCGCTTTACCGAGGCCGTGACCATGGCCTACCGGCGCTATCACAAGGTCGACACCCGCATTGTGCGGATATTCAATACATATGGAACCCGAATGCAGTTAAACGACGGGCGCGTCGTTCCTAACTTCATGAAGCAGGCTCTACGGGAAGAAGATCTGACCGTCTATGGAGACGGCGGCCAGACGCGCAGCTTCTGTTACGTAAGCGACGAGATCGATGGATTTCTCCGGCTGTCGAAGTCCGACGAATACCTTCCGGTGAACATCGGGAATCCTAAAGAATTCACGATCCTCGAATGCGCCCGGATGGTTCTTAAAGTGACGGGGTCAAATAGCCGAATTCGTTATCAGGAACTGCCCCAGGACGATCCAAAGCAGCGTCAGCCGGATATCACCAAAGCACGGCAATTATTGGGGTGGGAGCCGAAAATCGATCTTGAATCGGGTCTTCGTCTTTCATTGGAGTACTTCAAGAAGGCCGTTGCCGGGGATTCCGCTGCGGCGCGTTAGTTGCTATTTGGCTGAGTGGCGGCAACAAAATCGGTAAGTCTCTTAACCGACAGCTGTTCTTCCTTTGTCTTCAAATCGAATGCTACGCCCATACCATAGCCCGGATGGGAAGCCTGCACTGTTCCACTGAGCCTTAGCTTCAACTCGTAGGTGCGGACCAGAATCTCCACTGACGATCCCATCGGAAATGGCAGAGACACTTCGAGGTAACATCCACCAGAGCTCAAGTCGGTAAGACAGCAATGATTTGGGACGGACGTTCCTGTATGGTAGACCTCAGCCCCAATCCGGCAGTTGTATCGAGTTTGGGTGCGACGGTTATCGGAATCGTGCTCTTTAGCGGGCTCTGCGGATGTTTGTGAAGAGCCCGGCTCTTGAGCGTTCTGTTCCGCCTGCAGACCACCATGCGTCTGTTCCGCGACGGCCGATCCGGCCAGTTGCAACGACTCTTCCATCTCGACAGTCACTTCCGGGAACTCTCTTTTGCCACTCCTTGCCAGATTGGCGCCAAGAAATTCATCCATCAGCCGGCGTGAGCTCCGCGGAACATCCAGAAACTGAATCCCTCCACGACCATTCCACTCCTGCCAGACCAGTTGTCCGGAAAGTCGTACGCTGGATGACTGTCCGGGTAATTTGAACTGAAAATAAACTTTGCTGGTCGGGGGTAACTTTTTCCCGAAGACTACCGACATGCCGTCCTTCGCCAGATCGATCAAGGTCGCTTTCTCCTGCTCGACGTTGGCATAATCCACGGTCGCTTGGGTATGCACTGCGGCGCGTGCGCTCTTACGTTTGTCCTTACGCATCACAGCCCGCGCTGCCCGTAAGCTACTCAAGGCTCTGTCGTAGGCGACGGGCTTGTATAAAACGAAGTTCACACCCAGGGAGAATAGCTCGCGAATGCTTTCTTGCGAAGGCACAACCGCAACGGCAAGGCTGGAATCATTAAGCCGCGACATGCGTGTCTCGCGCAACAGCGAGAGAATGTCCGCGGTTGACTTCCCATCAACGATAATCACATCAAACCGCTCTTGCGCTGCGCGAATGCCGGCTCGCACAAAGTCCGGGCAGGACTCCACGCGAATGTTCAGCTCTTCCAATACCTGGCGCAATACTCCTGCGGCGGTTTCGTCGGCGCATACGAGCAGAGCAGATAGAGTCATACCTGGCATTCATCGTAAGGTTCCGCAGGTTTCACAAACAAGTTACCAGGGTCACTCTAAGCAGGATTCGTCTGCCGCGAAAAGCTGCTAACTCGAATGAATCTCCCGTAAGTGACACCAGTAACCACGCCCCCGCCCGAAAGGTCAGTGCAGGTCTATTGGCCGCTCGTGCTTTGACGCGACCGCAACCCGTTCCTAGGATGAACAGTGACGCTATGAAGGAGCGCGAGCCGCTCTGTTTTTGGAGCGACTGCGATCCGCCCCCATGTTGACGTTCTTGAACGGGAGAGGGCGTTTCCGAAATCGGACTTCCTTCCCGGAAAGATCATAATGACCTCGATGAAACAACGCGGATTTTCGCTACTCGAACTGATAATCACAGTGGCGATCGGCTTCACCATCGCGGGCATCACTTTCATCGCGATGATGCCGATGTTCAACAGGAACCACGTCGATCTGGCCTACGACACTACCCTCATGGCGCTGCGGAATACGCGTCACTTGGCGATTACGCAGAGCCACCAGTATTTCGTGAACTTCAATCCCGGCGGCTTCCCGGCGGGGACGATCCAGATCACGTATCAGCCGCCCGCCGTGGGTGGCATTCTGCCGGCCGTGCAGCAAGTGGGCACAGTTGCGCTGCCGCCAGATGTCAGCTTCTCGGTAAAGGCCGGGTTCCCAGCGAGCGCACCCGACGGATTCGGCAGTGGGATCGTTCCCATCGATTTTGGTCAAGGACTCGGTGGGGGCAGTCTCAGTTACGTTTGCTTCATGCCCGACGGATCTTCGCGGGACAACCTGGGGAACTACAACAATGGAGTGATTTACCTCACGCGGCAGTCGGATCCAACGATCTATACCGCAAAGTCCATCAGCGTATGGGGGGCCACCGGTCGCATTCGCGGCTGGAGCCTCTATAAACAGTCGGGAACAACCATTTGGGTACAACAATGACGCAGAGCAAATTCAACAAGACCGCACGCTCCGGCGACCAAGGCTTCACCCTGATCGAAGTCATGATCGCGATCGTGGTGATGTCGGTGGGCATCCTGGCCGTCATCGCTTCATTTGCGACGGCTGTCGCAGCCACGCAATCGGCACAAGAAGATCTCATCGCCCGCCAGAAAGTGCTGGAGGCGATGGAAAGCATTTATACGGCCCGCAACAGTCAGCAGCTTCCCTTCGCGGCTGTGGCGAACGTTTCCAACGGCGGCATTTTCCTTGACGGAGCCCAAACGCTGAAGTGCGCTGGCCCCGACGGGCTGGTCAACACGGGCGATGACGTAAATTGCACGACTCAGGCCGGCGCGACCTGTCCTGATAACGGAGCGGAGTGCATGGTGTTACCCGGGAACGACGGCATCCTGGGCACCGCCGATGACGTCACGATGAGCCTTGGCAATTTTACGCCGGACCATCGCGATCACTCCGACCACTTATCCGACCGGGCCCAATGCGGGGCAGGTCAATCCGAACATGATGGCAATTTCCATCACGATCACCTACACGAAGGCCGGTATCCCTGCCCGGTCATTCACAGCCAACGGGCTGATTACGAGCTATCACTAGAGCGTGGACGAGGACTCTCAAATGCGAATGCGGAAATCGCAACACGGTTTTACCTTGCTGGAATTGCTGGTCGCCTCGTCGATTGGTCTGACCGTCATTCTCGTCATGATGAGTCTATTCAAGACCGGCATGGATGCCACCATGAAGGTCACACAACGCGCCGAGACCCAGCAGAATATGCGCGCTGCCATCGAACTTATGACGAAAGACATCAGTCTGGCGGGCGCTGGATTGCCTTCCGGTGGACTGCAACTTTCAAGTGGCGGCCTCTCGAAGTTCGCGTGCAACCAAACCGGGACCTGCTATATCACTGGCGACACATACCCGAACAGTGGCACCGGAACGGCGAACTACATGTACGCCATTGAGCCAGGCTTCGGCGTGGGTGTGCAGAACGGTGTCGTCATCCCCAACGCTCCTGGCCAAACCAACAGCAGCTTCACATCGGTCTATTGCGATTACAACTTCCCGCTCTCGAACTTTGGGTTCACTTTCCCGAGCGGGACCCAGGCGAACGTGACGGTGAATAACGCAGGCGTTACTCCGAACAACATCCTCGCGCCAGGTGGACTGCAGGTCGGAGATTTGATCATGTTTACCGTTTCCGTCCCGGGTAGCGGGACCGCTGGGAACCCCAACGGTAATAGTGCGGTTCAAACAGCCGCAGTAGCCGCGGAGATCACAGGCATACCAAGTAACACAGTCATCAACTTCGCGACGGGCGACGCGCTGAATTTCAATTTCACTTCTGGCACAAACAACTTAGCCGCGGTCGCTACGGCGGCTGGCGGAGCCGGTGCCCAGACGAGTGCCTGCCGGCTCCAGGTTGTGAGCTATTTCCTCCAAGTCCCTCCCGCAGGAGGAACAGTGCAGACTCCACGGCTGATGCGACAAGTAAATGGCCTCAATGCCGTACCGGTTGCCGATGGAATCATCAACCTGCAGTTCACCTATGACGTCATCAATTCGGTGACGGGCACTGTAAACGCAAACGTGCAGAATCCGATCGGCGCCGGCGACTCTCCCAGCCTGATTCAAAAGGTGAACATCTGGATCATGGGAATGAGTCTGACCCCCGACGGAAATCGCTCCCAGAACATGTACCTGGCCACTGCGGTCAGTACAAGCAACATGAGCTTCTGCAATTCTTACGGTTCTCAGACTACACAATGCCAATGAGATACGAGGGTATAGAGGGAGAAACCATGCGCAAGAAACACCAGGACTCACGAGGCTTTACTTTGATCGCAGCCCTGCTGCTGACCGTTCTGCTCTCAGGAATGGCGGTGGGATTGCTCTATATGGTGAGCAATGAAGTCCGCATGGGCGGCAACGATCTGGAAGGGAATATGGCGTATTACGCCGCCGAGGCGCAGATTGAGAACCTGACCTCGCAGCTTTCCCAGCTTTATCAGAGCTCGCAGTCGCCGACTGCCGCTTCCATTACCGCATTGGCCAGTTCCAACAACTGGGCCAACGTCGTTCCAGGCTCGAATATCGCCAATGTGAGTTACAACAGTCCGTCGGGGACTGCCATGATTGCATGGCCTGCGACTCAGACCAACGGAACGCCTTGCCCCAACGCACCCAACCCGTGCGGATCGTGGGACATTGTGGGCGCGGGATCGGACCAGGGGATGGTAGCCACCCTGATTCCGTTCACATTGACGGTAACGGCGACCCGCCAAGCGGGAACCGGACAGAATTCCACTGACGCCGCTGCCGCGACCGGATCAGCCGCCACCCTCACCCGCACCGTTGAGGTCGCACTCCTTCCTGCCTTCGAGTTCGGCATATTCTGCGATGGCGATTGCGACTATTTCGCCGGCCCGAACTTCAACTTCGGCGGACGCGTTCATACCAACGGAAGCCTTTTCCTGGCGTCGGGCGCGAAGCTCACGTTCACCGACAAACTCGCGGCCGTGAAAGAGGTAATCCTGGATCAGTTGGAGAACGGTCACGCCACCTCATCTGGCTATACAGGAACCGTCTACGTTCCGAATGCTGCGGCTGGTTGCCCCTCAGCTCCAGGCACCGGCCCGGCTGCGAACTGCCCGCAACTTGCTGCTGGCAGTTGGACGGGAGGCTTTCCTCCTACAGGTACTCCAAACTATAATCCCGGCCCGTGGACGACCATTTCCAAGTCCACCTTCAACGGGTTCATCGAAAACGGATACACCGGCGCGACTAAGCTGCAGCTGCCCTTCGTAAACTCGTCGAAAGCCGGCGCCATCGACATCATCCGCAAGCCGACTCCGGGCGATAGTGCGTTGCTGGCCAGTTCGCGCCTCTATAACCAGGCTTCGATCCGCATCCTACTCGCCGACACTCAGGGAGATTTGTACCCTGGGGAAACGCGCACCGACAGCAGCACGCAAGACATTCAGATCGGATATCCATTCACGAACCTGGCCAGCGGAACATCCGGCTATGTGCCTGTTGCCGCGAGCACCGTGACTGCTGGCGGCAACATGTACTTCGCCACCGCCCAAAAGACGAGCGGTACAAATAACTGGACGACCACACCCACTGGGTGCACCCCTGCCACTCTTTCCACTTTAGGCAATACGCCGCCAGCCTGGCCGCTTTTCGGACAAGTCACCAATTCAAGTAAGGCATGCCAGGGTGCGTGGCTGCGCGTGGAATATCAAAACGCTGCGGGCCAATGGGTAGGAGTTACAACGCAATGGCTCAGCTATGGCTTTGCGCGGAACTACGATCAGCCACCGACGCATCCCTACAACACGTCCACAGGTACGGCGCCGCTTTGCAATAACCTTCCGACGTACGCTTCTTCGCAATGCCAGAACAGCGTCAGCCCCGCGATCCTGATCCTCCAGCAGCTGCAGCAGGCAAAGACCGCAGCTAACGCCTACGGCGCCGCAGCTGCGAATTATTACATACCCCTCAATTTCTACGACGCCCGTGAAGGCGAACCGCGCGATACTCGCCCCTCGGGGGATACTGGCGCGAACTGCAGCCCGAACGGCATCATGAATTCCGTCGAACTCGACGTAGGCAATCTCTGGCTCTGGCTGCAAAAGGTCGGCCCGTACAATGGCGGCAGCGGCAATCTGGTTACGGCTGCGAACTACAACGGCTACATCCTTTACTTCGCAGACCATCGGGGCATGTTGACCGATGCGTATCCGCTGACCACGTTCAACAACGGCTTGTCCGGCATGTCCGGTCTCAGTGACGTTATCAATAGCAGTTCAAACGTTGGCGTGCCGGATGGCGCATTAGAACCGATGTCCTACTACTCCACGGCCACGCCAACGCCGTATTCACCGGAAGACGTAGCGGTCAAAGGCGCTGCGGTGAATCTCGGGCATGTCGACAACTGGGGACAGACAAACCTGGGCGCCGGTTTTGGCATCAGCCCGTCACCCTCGAACACGAGGCTGCCTTACTACATTTACGGTTCTGTCACAGCCAGCGCGGTGCAGTGCTACTCCGGGACAGTCACCACATCGGGCGGTGCTATCACCGGATTTGCTCCAACCTATAACGTTTCTACGGCAGAGTGGAACATGGTCACGGGTCCGCGGCACGCTCTGCGCCTAGTCGACGGCGGCATGGACACAGCTGGTAACAGCTTTGTTCCACCCACGAATGGAAACCTGACCAACAACGGCAAGGGCTTCACCGTCGCCTCGGAAGAGCCGGTGTACGTTTATGGAGACTACAATACTGGCTCTGCAGATCCGTTCTGGCCGAGCGAAAATACGACGACAACTCCGCACTCGGCGGCCGCTATCATTGCCGACTCGGTGACTCTGTTGTCGAATCCTCCGAACACTTCCATCAACAGCCAAGATTGGCTGGACCGATCTCGAGAGCTTTGTTTACCCAGCAACGGCGACCAGCCGACCGGGGAACACCAGCTATTACCGTATGGCGATCGCTGCCGGCAAGAGCATTCCCTTCCCGCAGCCTGCGTGGGGCGGGCAGGACATGGGAACCGACGGTGGTATGCATAACTTCTTGCGGTATCTGGAAAACCGCGGCGCTAACAGCTCCACCGTTAACTATGCCGGGTCAATGATCAGCATGTACTACTCGCAATACGATACGGGCGTGTTCAAGTGCTGTAATGCTGTGTACGGCGCACCAATTCGTAACTATTTCTTTGATACTCAGTTCCTGGATCCGAACAACCTCCCTCCTGGAACCCCATCGTTCCAGGACGTGGTCAGCCTGAGCTATCACCAGAGCTTCAGTACGCAATAAAACGAGTTGAGGTAAAGCTGCCCCGGTCTTGTTCTTCCTCAAAGGGAGAAAAAGACCGGGGCATTTTCTTTCCTCCTCCGGGCGATTTCCACAGTTTTCTTGTACCCAATGTTCATTCAACCTTGACCCTCAACTTTCATTCCTGAATACTGGCGCTGTCGACCGGAAACGTTATAAACAAGCTAAGTCATTTAGGTTCAAGATTTTACCCCTAAGTGATTGATGCCCATAGATTATTTGGGGTAATTATCCCTTGACAGTATGTACGTATCCTGCTACCTTGGTTGTAGGTAAACGCCATGAACCGCAAACCCAAGATGCAGCGCTACCCGCTAAAAGCCTTCCAAGCGCAGTTCCCCAATGACGCGGCCTGCCTCGAATGGCTCAAGAACCGTCTGTATCCGGAAGGCATTTACTGCAAGAAGTGCGAGGAGATCACAAAGCACTATCGAGTAGCGAGCCGCCCGTCTTACTGTTGCGAACACTGCGGCAACCACGTTCATCCGACTGCTGGCACGATCTTCCACAAATCTCCCACTCCGCTGACGACGTGGTTTTATGCGATGTACCTCATGTCCGCTACCCGTTGCGGAATTTCCGCCAAGCAGATCGAGCGCGAAACTGGCGTCACCTACAAAACCGCATGGCGCATGTTCAAGCAGATTCGTTCCATGCTCGACGAGAACGAGAAAGGCCCGAAGTTGGGCGGAAGCCAGAAGCCAGTCGAAGTAGACGAGACGTATTATGGCGGTCGCCAGCGCGGGCAGCGGGGCCGTGCATCCATTCTCGATAAGAAGGCGAAAACTCCCGTCGTCGGATTAGTGGAGCGCAAGGGCAGCGTCCGCGCTTTCGTCACTTCGGATGTGAGGAAGGACACTTTGCACGGCCTCATCAAAGAGCACGTCATGCCGTCGAATCTCGTCTTTACGGATGACTTTCCTGCTTACGATGGGCTGGCAGGAACGCAGTACAACTACTACCATCGCCGCATCCGGCACAGCGAGAAAATCTATGTTGCTGGCAACGTGCATACGCAGACCATCGAAGGTTTCTGGTCGCTGGTGAAGAATGGAATCAAGGGCGTCTATCATTCGGTTGGGCGTCATTACCTGCAAACCTACTTGAACGAATACAGCTTCCGCTACAACCGCCGCTTCGACGAACAGCCGATGTTCACCAGCTTCTTGCACCAGATCGAGAAGCGAGATGCGGTTGTGCGCCAGTCGCCAGTTCCAGTCGAGCCATTCTGACTCGGTTTTGGCCGCTACGAGCGCACGCGGCACAGATCGCGGCGGTGAACGGGAGGTAAGTTGTCTGCTCTCATTTTTCACACCGACGAAAATCAGGCATTCGTCGCCACGGATACGTTGGCGACATCACCAAACGGAAGGCCCTTCAAGTTCACCACCAAGGCTTTCATCGTGCCACACCTCAAACTTATAATCGCTGGACTGGGCGAGGGAAGATTTCTTGGGAGATGGTTCGTTCGCGTCAACGACAATTTGATCGTGAAGGGAATCGATCATCTGGACTACCACGCACCGCGCGTTCTCGCCTCTATTTGGCCGGGGCACAAACAGGAGCATTCCGTCGCCCAAGATGTAACGGCTACCATTTATCATTTTGGTTTCTCCGAGATCACAGGATTGATCCATTCGTTCGCCTACAGGTCAACTAACAATTTCCGCTCTGAGCGGCTTCCCTATGCGGTAGGCGTGAAGCCTGAATGCGCTGTCCCTGAGAATTGCTCCCTCCCGCACGACCTCAGGAGAATGATGGATGATCAGAGGGCTGTCCAAGCAGGCCAGCCGAAAGAGAAGAGGGTGCACATCGGCGGTGAGATTCAAATCCATCACCTTTTAAGGATCGAATCCCGAGCCTGTTTTCAGGTCTATACGTTATATCGCTTCGAGGACTACGCTCGCGACGAAACCGCCATCTACGACAACTTCCGCGATTCAAAGAGGTAGGAACCTAGCGCGGAGTGATCCCAATCACCGCATTCTGCTGTGCGACGGCTACACTCCAATCCAGCGCACGCGGCGCAGATTTAAGTGATCCCATCTTGGCTTTTGCGCTATTGTTCAAGATATGCAAGACACAGAGAAGCAGTTGGCGAGGGCGCTAGAGATCGCACTGGAACTCATCAAACTTCAGCACAATGAGATAGAGGGTCTGAAGGTGGTGCTGTTTGCTCTTCGGGACTCGGTTGCGTCGGGTAAGCCTCCTCTACCATTCGAAGACGCTCAGGGTCAGGTATTCCAAGTGATGCGAGAAAGCGGTTATAGTGCCGACGAACTTTTGCCGTTAATGAATCAGCAGCTTCAAATTGTTCGTGACCTGTTGAAGGGCTCAAGGTGAATCTCCTTTCGGTTGCTATTCGAGTGAAATGGGCACCGATACTAATCGTTACCTTGCTCGCCGCTGCCGCTGCCCAAGACTTGCCCGCGCAGCCTCCCCGCGCGCCGGTACTTCTTACACTCTATTCTCCGCACGGCCCAAGCATGATGGAAGTGCCAGGAAGAAAATCTTGGGCGGGCCACTTGTGGGTAGACCACCGGAAAGTTGGTTTCATCCTGCCCGGAGAATTCCTGACGGTGAAACTGCCGGAAGGCGAGCATTCGCTTGCCGGGGAGCGATTTGGCGGCCATGAGAGCAGTGCCCAGACAACGCTATCGCTTCACGAAGGCGAACGATACTTTGGCCGCCTCATCGTAGAGAGCAAGGCAGTGGCTGGAATCGGCCCCACGCACTGGATGGCCGAGACGGTCACATGTCAAGAGGCTTATCGCGAAGCCGCCGCGTCCGAGCCGGTCAAGCTGAAGCACATTGAGAAGTCATTTCTAGACTCGGTTGCCCGCGAGCCTTACTTCCCAGAGTGTAAGCAGCGATAGACTACCAGCGAGCCCAACGGCCTACCTTTTCTTGCGACTGGCCTTTTTAAGATCGCTGAGGAATTGATCTTCGCTGGGGATAGGAATTTCCAAACCCTCGGGCGTTTTCTGCACATCGCTTTTCCCGAATGCCGTATCCAATACGGTGGTTGCCGCCCGTTTCTTCTTCGCATCTTCGATCTCGGCTTTTCTCATCTCAACCAACTCCGGGTGATTTATGACCTCTAGAATTTTGTGGATCGGAACGACCGCTGACAGTCCCATGTTCACGGCTTCGCTTAACGTCGGATCGAAATCTTTGGGCACGATATAGTGCCCGATCATCGAGCCGAGAAGGTAGGATGAGCCGCCACCGTAGAGCCGCCTGAATTTCCCAATCGGTGGCCCGTTGGGTTCTCCGGCGAGAGGCAGACTGACGGTGTGCCGCGCGAACACCGGGCAACCGCTGAGACCGCCGAACGATTTTGTTTCGATCAAATAAGCGTCGATCAGGCCGATAGTCGAGAACTCGATTTTCTCATCCGGCATCATCGCGATGGTGCCGGTCCGCACCACAGGCTGAATCCTCGCAGTTCTCGTGACCCGAGTGAACAGGCCCGATACATAAACCTCATCGCCAATTCCGAATTCGTATTCTTGAATGACCTCGGGCGTGGCAAACAGAGTGTGGGAAATGGTTGCAATATCAAGGTCACGTGTGGGAGGCGCAAGCGGAGCCACGGCGCTATCTACCACCGCGCTCTCATTAGGGTGATACCACCATTTGGTCGCGCTCGCTTCCAGGATCACGGCGTGACCTTCCCGACTATTCACCCGCAGAACGCAATCGCTTCCCTCTAGCGCTTCAGCAACGTGCTTGGCCGTCACCATGTAGCAAAACTTCAGCCCGCCATCGGTAATGTTAATGAAGAAAACGGTACCGCCCCACTTGATCTCGCGGCCCTCGCGGATGCCGACGAAACCGACGCACCGCTTTACCGTATCCGAAATGCGCATCAAGATGCCTCTGGGCTGGGAAAGATAGTACAGCGGCTCTCCGCCCATCCGGTCATCAATCAGTCGAGGTTCCACACCGACAGAATAGCCTGACCGACCGGAGTCCAGCCGAAAAGTCTAGATTTCAGCGTTACATACTGTCAAGGGATACTTACCTTATTTGGCGACTTCCCGATAACTCGATGATTCCAGAGATTCAGGGGGGAGGGGGGTACTCCTGTTGATCGAATAGTGTTCCCAGAACGGGAAAAGAAGAAATCACGAATGAAAATGAAATTGACAGTGAAGCGTGGACCGCTCTTGTCCCAGCGTTTTGCACGAACGCGAGCATGTTGAGTCAATACCGCGTAATGCTTTCCGACTATCCCTCCACCTTTGCCGATTCAGTAGAATCCTTTTCTCGTCGGGTTTGGGGACTCGATTCTTTTTCCATCTGACATGACAACATCCATCTCCCGCTCGCGGCTTCTCTGGACATTACTGACTTGCTTCGCTGTCGCCGGATTCGGTTCTTTCATGTTTCCGGCATTCATCATCCGGCCATTTCGCTACCAGAATCCTCGCTCGCTTTGGTGGGCAATGGCCGTTCGCCAGCGCTCGCCGATGATTTCGCTGGTTTGTGCACTCGTCTGTGTCGTCTTCGTTTTAGCGATGTGGCAAGGCAGCACAAAATGGCGCAAAGTGCGTGCTCTCAGCGATGATGGTTCTTGGTTACTGCGGCAGCCGTGATGTCACGGCTGAACTATTTCGAATGGATGTTCCATCCGGTCGACTCGCCCCAATTTGAAGCCGAGTCCGCGAGCAAGCTTGGCGCGGGAGAGATGATCCTCGCGGTGCGCTACAGCACTGATGCTCGCGCCTATCCCATTCGCGAGATGGCTTATCACCACATTCTCAACGATGTCGTCGGTGGAGTCCCGATCGCCGTCACCTATTGAACGCTCTGTCACACCGGTCTGGTGTGGACGCGAACGGTAAACGGCAGAGTGCTGCACTTCTATCTGGCAGGCATCAACAATCAGAATTTTCTGATGCGCGACAAAGAGACCGGCACCTGGTGGCAGCAGATTACCGGAAAAGCAGTGTACGGTCCCTTACGCGGCGCTGTTCTTGAACTCGTACCCTACGACGAACTCACCTTCGGAGAATGGAAATCCGAGGTTTCGGACGGTAGAGTTCTCGCACCCGTCCCGAAATATGTCAAAGAATACGACAGCAACTGGGAGCCGGAAGTCGCGAAGCTGCCTGTAGTCATCAGTTTCCCCGGAACGGAGTTGAAGTCCCGTGATGTTGTTGTGGGCCTTGAAATCGAGGGCTCTAGCCGCGCCTACCCCTGGGACACCCTCGTCAAACAATCGCCCGTGGTCGATCGCGTACACGGGATGCCGCTCCTGATTGCGGTTGGTCCCGACGGAAAGTCGTTTCGCGCCTTCATCAGCCGGATCGACGGAAAAGATGCAGAGTTCTTTTTGAAGGGTGAGGAAGTAAGCAGCAATCCGGCTGCCAGTGCGAGTAATTCGAAGGTCACAACGACGGCTGGCAATGCCGATCCCAGAGCCGCAAAATAATCCGGCGCCTGCCGCGAAACCTTGGACATTGTTCGATACATCGACCGCCAGCGAATGGAACTTTCAGGGCTGCGCGATTTCAGGCCCTCTCAAGGCAAATGCCTAGAGCGAGTCTCCGCGTTGAAGGATTATTGGTTTGATTGGCGCAACTATCATCCAGAAACTACAATCTACAAGCACTGAAGCAGCCCAAAGAGCACATCATCCTCGCTAACGCAAAGGCCGCCGCAACTAATCTCGCGTGCCTCTGCGCTCTCGGCGCGCTCTGCGGTAAATGCTTTAAACTCCAGATGTACGGAGGAAGATCTTGTCAGCTATTCGCGCGATCTTCTGGGACGTGGGCGGCGTTCTGCTCACCAACGCATGGGACCACACACAACGCTCCGCGGCGCTCAAGCGGTTTGATTTGGATGAGCGTGAATTCCACGATCGTCATGAGATGGTCGTATCGTCGTTCGAGCGCGGGAAAATCACCCTCGATGAGTACCTCGACCGCACGGTTTTCTATCGTCCTCGTCCGTTCTCACGTGATGCATTTCGCGAATACATGTTTTCCCTGTCGCAACCGCTACCCGGGATGCTGGAGTTTGCTCAATCACTCAGCGATTCCGGCAGGTATCTGATGGCGACGATCAACAACGAATCTCGGGAGCTTAATTACTACCGTATCGAGAGATTCGGATTGCGAAAAATGTTCCGCCTATTCTTTAGTTCCTGTTTTGTCGGCCTGCGCAAGCCGGAGCGCGACATCTACCGCCTGGCCCTTGAAACCACGCAAATCCCGGCCGAAGAATGCTGCTTCATCGATGATCGTGCTCTAAATCTGGAATGCGCCGCCCAACTGGGAATGCACACCATCGAGATGGATACACGAGAGCAACTCCAGGCAGATCTGGAGAGGATAGGAATCAGGCCTTAGGAACAAGGTTCGACCGTTCAGGAATTTTTCCGGGCGGAGCTGGTTCTCGTTCCGGCACTTGCCGGTATGTCCGATTCGAGAGTGCCGAGTGACAAATCGCTCGACCAGCAATCGGCGGTCAATCTCCACTCACCGTTGCTCTGTCGTGCACAGACCCACAAATATTTGCCACGCTCCTCACGCCGCTTTCCACTCGAACTTGGAATCAACGCCTTGCAGCGTCCTGCTTCGTAGGCCAGATCGCCGACGACTTCAATTCGTAGAGGCTCCATCTCGACTTCACCAAGGCCAGCGTCCAGCGCTCCGAAAAAGAACTCACGCACCGCAGCCGCTCCCCGGATCGGAGGATAGTTCGAACGCAAGAGCAGCGCGTCCGAAGCATACAACTCGAGCAAATCGTCCAGATGCTTGGTATTGCAGCCGAGTACCCACTCCTGCGTGATCGCTCGAACCGACGCCTCGGCCCGGCTGAGATCGCCGCGCAACGCCATGGTTGTCGAACGCAGCTTGTCCTCGGTGGCCAGATCCCGCGTCAGCTCTCCCGCGCGCGGATAGCCGCCCTCTGGTGCTCCGGGAAAGTAGTGGTGATGGTAGTGATGGTGGTAATGATGCGTTTCGTTTCCGGTCGGAGGCCTCGACGCAGGCCTCATCGCAGGATCCAAAAACGAATCGGGTGAGACTGCGATTGCAGTAGAGGGACGAATCTCTCCCGACCCAAGGTTCGGCGAGCTCCCCCGCTAATGTTGACCGTCGCTCCACACATCCCGCAGAACTTGTTACCCTCACGGTTGCGGTATCCGCATATTTTGCAGGCGATTCCGGCTGACTCGCTCGCCAGATCCCGCACCGCATCGCCGGCGGCGTCCTCGGCATCTTGCTCGGTGGCGAAACGTTGCGCCGCATCCAGCGCCGCTGAAATGCCTTCGGAACCAAGCTTCGGCCGACCCGCCTTTAAACTTCTAAAAAAGTCGTCTAACTCCGGATTTGCACCCGCCGCCTCGGCCGGGCGCTCTGGCATCGATGATTTTTTTTCTTTTTTATCCACGAATGGAATCACCTGCTGAGGATTTTAGCCCAGCGGCTTCCCAGGAAGCTATCGATTGGAAAATTCGATCTTTCCTTCCGTTTCGGTGGGCACGCCATTGCAAGTGGCCGGACGATACCTCCACGTCCTCACGGTTTGCAGGACACGGCGGTCTCTGGCGATACCGGCGCTCTCCAAGATCAGAGGGCTGTGCACGCGCCCGTCGGTGCCGATAATGAAGCTTACCCGCACTCTTCGATCGTCTACCGACGAAGTCATCAGCGGGTCCGGCGTAGTCAGGGCCTGCGGTGGCTCGACATTCGAGCACGCAGGCCGCGAACTGATGTGAGGAACGTCAACATATTGAGAGGCACGTCTGAAGGTTCCCGAAACCTGCCGTTCCCGGTATTCCAGAGTAGACGAACCAGGCTGGAACGGAGCGGCGGTGCTGCCGGAGACAGCCATGATCGGCGTCAGCACAATAATCACAGGTAAGAGTACGCGACGCAGCATCAAGTTCGTAGTCTCCGGAGCACAAGTACAGAGAATGGTTCTCCGCAAACCTGGAGCCATTCAATCCTGTAACAACACGCTCTAATTCAATGACTTACAAATCACTCATCAGCAGAGAGATTAAGACCAGTGAAATCCCTTGCACAAATGGAGCTCGGCTCATGCATCTGTCTAAGTTCACTGCGTAGTCAAGCTCGCCCGAGGGTGATCAGAGTGACCTCGGGAGGACAATTGAAGCGCACCGGGAGTCGGACGGTGCCGATTCCGGCTGTTGTGTAAAGAGTAAGTCCGCCAATGTTGTAGAGGCCCCAAATGTATTTCTTGCCCAAGTCAGGCAGGAACAACGGGGGGATCAACGGCAATCTCACCTGGCCCCCATGTGAGTGTCCGGAGAGTTGCAGGTCTACCGGATATCGAGCCACATAGTCTGCGAAATCAGGTTCGTGCGCCAGCAAGACAGATGCTTCTTCCGCGGGAACATTGTGCAGAGCCGCTCCGAGATCGGGATGGCCATCCAGCACGTCGTCAACGCCGCTCAACCAGAATCGCCCTCCATCCTTCTTCACAGGGACCGAACGGTTCGACAGCACATGAATGCCCGCGGCTTGAGGCGCACGGGTCACATGTGCGGGATGCGAAGAAGCGTCATGATTTCCCAAAACAGCCCACAGCCCGTAGGGCGCTTGGAATTTTCTCAGAAGCTGTGCGCAAGGGTCTGCGGCCTCAGCGGCTTTTGATGTATCGCCGATGTAGGGCACAGTGACGAAATCACCGGTCAGGGCAATTAGATCCGGGTTCAGGCTGTTCACGATCTCAATGGAGCTTCGTATGGGATGAACCGTGAAATAGGGATCATAGTGGAAGTCGCTAAGAAGCGCGATGGTAAAGCCATCCAGTTGGGAGGGCCATCGCCGCAGCTTTATTTGTTTCCGAATAATTCGCGGACGATTCGGTTCAATCAGGAAAGCGTCGACGCCAAGTGCCGACACACCACCGACAGCGGCCAGCTTGAAAAACTTTCGCCTGTTTATTGGAAGAAGGGACAATAGCTCTGAAGCCTGGAGACCAGAATTATTCGGTGCACGTCGGCACAATCCAGCATAACCCGAGCTCCATCCGCGAAGGAATAAAGCCCCGGGTTCATCTTTAGAAACTAAAGGTCGCCTGCAGGTCAAGACGCCGATTTGCCGCCGAACCGGGAGAGAACGGGCCCCCTTGCAGCGCGTTCGAAACTCCGAAGTATCTTGAACCCAGAACTCCCCCCGGACTGGCAACGTTGACGTTATTAAACGCATTACGGACACTTATGCCGAGCGTCAGGTTGTAACGGCGATCGGAACTCGACGACATCGTCATGGGGCCACCACCACCGTAAAGCGGTCCGCCGCGGTGCCCACCACCGCCCCCGCCTCCAGGACCACCCTGGCCACCGGTCGTCCTGGCCTTGGGGCCGAAACCGAACGTCTTGGTCAGACGCAAGTTCATGACGAAATGGTTTGGCCCGGTGCCATAGTTAATCGGTACGAGCGTGCCCGTTCCGCTCGTAATATCGAAAGTCCCAAGCGGCGTGCAATAGATCGGTGAACTTGGGATGTTCTGTTGGCCTGCACATGTCGCATTCGACACAAGTCCTGGACGATTGTTGTATTGCGAATCTCCATTCAAATCCAGGGGCGAAACGATGCTATACGGAGAACCGGAACTGACCACCATAAAAGGGCTCAGCCGAAACAAGTAAGGGAAGGCAATGCTTCCGCCGAGAAAGAGCCGATTTCTAACATCGAAGGAAGCACGTCCGTAATCCTCGCCGATGTCGTATGAGTTTGTCGGAAAGCTGTTGACCCCTGAAGTATCGCTGTTGGCGTAGTTCAGCGAATAATAGCCGAACATCTGCACCTTCGAGCCGACCCTTACGTTCGAAATCACCATGAGTTGGTTTTGCTTGAAATTGGCTTCTGAGACGTAACGATAAAGATTGCTGAGGGGGGGCACACAGTTGGGATAGCAGGGCGTTCCAGGATATGGCGCGTTCGCGTTGATTGTGAGGAACTGGTCGAAGCCGCGCGAGTTCAAGTAGTTGACTGTTAGCGTCGCCGCCTTGGTCAACTGCCGTTCCACACTGATCGCACTTTGCACCGTGTAAGGCGCGTGCAGTCTGGGACCGATTTGATAGGTCGTAGAAGCGACGGCCGGAGGGGGCCCGCAGCTCGTGACAGGCGTGGTAAGCGGCGCATCAAGGCCGGGAAAGCAGGTCGGATTGGTGACCACAAACTGTTCCTGCGTAATGCCGTTCAGGCGCTCTGCCTGCAGCAAGTTGGCCACTTGAAAGCGATCATAAAAAATCCCTGAGCCGCCGCGGATCACGACCTTGGGAGGTCCGGATCGGCCTCCCACTCCCCAGGCGAATCCGAGACGCGGAGCCCAGTCGTTATGATCGTGAATGGCGTTCTGGGTCTCGTAACGAAGCCCCAGGCTAACAGTGATGTTGGGACGCACCCGCCAGTCGTCCTGGAAATAGGGTTCGACGTCATAGTAGTTGACCGCGGCATTCGGCGAACCGGTAGTCTGTGAAAGTTGGGTAGGCTTGGAGTCCAGGTAGGCGGAGAAGCTGGGAAAGATAAATTCACCATTGAATCCGGCAGTCGAATAATCCGAATCGTGCGTGGCGCGAACCCGAGCGCCGAATTTCATGGTGTGATTGCCATGGATCAAGGAAGTGTAGTTTTGCACTTCATAACTATTCTGTAGGTCATTCAGATTTCCCTCGCTGTTGCCGCCGCCCAGGAAATTGCCCAGGACGCTTACGGCCGGACCTGTACTCTGAGGCGTTTGGACGTTATTGTCGCGGTTGTACTGGAAGCGCAACTCGTTGACGATCTTCGTACCAAACACCTGGGTGTCGCTGATTTGTACGGTGTCTTCCGTGCTCTTCGAGTAATAGGCTTGGGTTGGCAGGCTAAACTGGTTGGTCAAATTGCCAGTCTCGGTATCGCGGTAGTACTGATAGCGCGCAGTTACGGTGTTGTTCTTCGTCAAGGCCCAATCCAGGCGCGGACTCAAATTGGTGCGCTGGCGCGGGTTCGGGATCGAACTGGCGAAGGTCCCACCGGTCGTGGGGTCCGTGGCGTTAATGGCAGATAAGTCATTGATGTCGCGGCGGTCAATGTTGAAAAAGAATGACGCTTTCTTGTTAATGGGCCCACCAATGTTGCCGTTGAATTGAGTGGAGTAGTACGGCGGAATGCTGGTTACAAAAGGATTGGGCGAGTTCCACGGAGAATCGTTGCCGTCGGCGAAAACCTGTCCGTGGAACTTGTCAGTACCAGGCTTGGTGAAGATCTCGATGCGGCCGTAGCCAAGCTTGTCGTACTCGGACGAAAACGGGTTCTGGTTGATACGAATTTCGCGAATCGATGACTTGGGCGGAAGTTGGCCCGCGGTGAATCCGTCGATGTACATCTGTCCGCCATTCGGTCCGGCAGAAGGCCCAGCCAGCGCCTGCAGGTCGGACTCAAGTTCATCGGGATCGTCAGGCAGCGCTTCCAGTTCTTTGCCGGAAATTGTGATTGCCCCGGCGTTGTTGTTGGGATTTACATCAATCGTAGGCGCGGTGTCGGAAACCTGCACCTTCTGCGTCTCCACTTCAATCGCCATAGCTTGCGTTCAATCGCAAGGGCTGGTCGGCGATGATTACGTTGTCGTTTTCATAAAGTGTGAACCCGGTGGCAGCAACAGTAAGGGTGTACTTGCCGGGTGGAAGAGCCTTGAACTCGTACATCCCCTGCGCATTGCTCTGGATCACAATCGGCGAGCCGTTCGCCGGGGTCATAATCACACTCGCGCCCGAAATTGCTGCGCCCGATGGATCCGTCACTTGACCGCGCAGAGTTCCATTGGCCTGTTGCGCGAAGGAAGAAGCGGCAAACATCGATAAGAAAATTATGAATGTGTAGCGAAGACACTCCTGAAACTTCATCATCAATTCGTCCGTTTCTGTTGAGCGGTATGAGTCCGGAAACAAAATTCTCTTACGCCAGGAAACTCCTATTGCGTGGCATCGCCGCCAGGCGCGCCTCCCAAGCTCCAGGGTGTCAGCATCATCGCCTGACCAGCACTCGGTGCTGCCTGAAGAATCGGTTCCACCCCGCTCAACAAAGTAATTGCGGTGTGGCCGGTCGCGGGCGTCCCTTCGGTTGCCAGGATGATTACAGCGTCTCCTTTGTGGAGATCCAAGCCCGCCAGAGTGGAAGACGGAAGCCGACTCAATATGCGTTGGAAATCTGGCGGTCCGCCGGCTCTCGCCCCGCTGCCGCCACTCACTCCTGAACCCTGCCCTACGCCCTGAGCCATTCCGTTCGGAGGCGCGCCGCCTTGGGCGCTCGCGGCCGTTGCGGGCTTCTGTCCAGACTCACCCGCAGCCGCGCCCCGACCTCCACCGGTCATCGCTCCCTTCAACCGCATCGCGAAACCCTGCGCCATCTCAGGCGGGATCTTGTGCAGTTGCGAATCGGGTGTAACTTTCACTTCCACCGTCTTCTTACTCGCCAAATCCTGAACGCTCAAAGTGCCCGCAGTTGCATCCACGGATTTAACGGTAGCCGCAAACTGCGGAAAGACTCCGGCGAAGATTTCCTCTGCGGATATCTCGCTGCCGTCAGCATTCCGGTTTCCACGCGCGCGTAATTGATCACCCGCCTGAATATCCTTCAGGCTGCTCGGCTTGGCATCTTCAGGCTTCGCGGAGTCTGGAGCATAGCGGTAGACCACGGTGGTCTTATTCGTATGTACCACCACCGTTTTCTTGGCGGCCAAGCTGGGTATCGAAATAACGACATCGCCCGTCGCCGGGTCGACCGAGTCGACCCGCCCCCCCATCCCCCGCTTTTGCCAATCCTGCCGCAACTGATCGCTAACGGCAGCAACCGCTGCACGGGTGATCACAATGACTTCCAAGGCTGCGAGCGAACTTCCGTCCGCGGAGGCTGTGCCGCGAACACGAATCGTGTCGCCAGCCTGTAGATCCGTAACTTGGATCGGCGTTGCGCTCTTCAGATCCTTCTCGCCGGGCGCAAGCCGCAGGATACGAGCGTTAGGCTGCACATTCACGGTCACTGTCGGACCAGATGTCGGCTCCAGAGTCAGCACATTCCCGCTGATCGATTTGATGGTCCCGATCCGTTTTGCGATCGCCTGTTGCGCCGCACCTGCCGATTGCGCGGCCGCAGCCATGGTCGGCGAAAACAGTTCTTTCCCGGCACATACAGCCGCAAGCAGTACTAACATTACCGCGATCTTCTTTGCCATATACCCACCTTTACTTTACCTTGTCCAACCGCTTGCAAATGTATGATTTACAAAGTTTTACCCAAGCTGAAACAAAGATTACAAGTCGGAAAAGAACTACCCCGCACAGTGAAAACGCCCTGGGCGGCATCCACCCAGCCAATAGACGCTGCCCCTATGCGCCGATACGATTTTAGTGAGGGGACGTGTTCTCAAAAAGCCACAGTATGCGTTCGGCTATTCTACGAGGTTTTCTTTGCTGGGCTCTTGCGGCCCTTATGCCCGGCTCGTTACTGGGCCAATCGCTTCCCGCACAATCTGGAGGCGCAATCCTTCACTCTGAGGGCGGGGTGTGGATAAATGGATACGAAGCACACGACTCCTCGGCCGTCTTTCCCGGGGACGTCGTCGAAACCAAACCAGGAGCTTCCGCGAATCTCGCTCTGGACGGATCAACTCTGCTGCTCGCTCCAGAATCTGTGGGGAAATTTCAAAATGACATTTTTGAATTAGACCACGGCGTCGTGTCTGTTGTGACTGCGAAAAGCTACAAGGTTCGTGTGAATTGCATTCGTGTAATTCCGGTGCAGAACGACTGGACCCAATACATTGTCAGCGACCTGAACGGCAGCGTCCAGGTATCGGCGAAAAAACTGGATGTGAATGTCGAACACGAGCAGGGACGCGGTAAACCTACGCCGGAGAGTCAAGCCGCGCAGCGTGCCTCAGTCCATGAAGGGGAGCAGAAGACGTACGACGAATCTGAGATCTGTGGCGCACCCGCTCCGCCCAACGGCGCCGCGAATGGGATCAGTCCTAAATGGATTGCTGGCGGAGCAGCAGGAGCAGGACTCCTGCTTTGCGTTCTACTTCATTGTTTCGGTGGCAATGGGGGAGGCACAAAGAATGAAGTCAGCCCTTCCAGCCCGTAATCTCGACGGCCTCACAGCACAATCAAAGAATTCTTTCGTGCGTGTAACCCGCGGAGACCAGTGCAGAAAGCAATTCCGCGATGTGATCGGGACCGCGCGTCTCCATCGTGATGTCAATGGCCGTATCACCCAGATTCACTCCATGATAGGCGCGATCATAGGCCGTCTCCACGATGTTGGCCCGATGTTCGGCCAGAATTCCCGTAAGCCTGTGCAGAGCGCCGGGATAGTCAGGCAGGTGAACGCGTAGGCGGACCAGTCGTCCGTCCTTCACCAAACCTCGCTCGATGATCCGGGAGAGCAGGGTAACATCGATGTTCCCACCGCAAACCAGCACCGCGACCCGCTTGCCTTCAAGCGGCAGCTTTCGATTCAAAACAGCAGCAATGGCCGCGGCCCCTGCGCCCTCCGCCAATGTCTTCTCGCGCTCCAGGAGCAGCAGAATTGCGTTGGCAATTTCCTCTTCTTCTACAGTAACGATGTCGTCGACGTACTTCTGAACCAACGGCAGCGTCCGCTCTCCCGCGCGGCGCACCGCAATTCCATCGGCGATTGTTTTCGCCGACTCGAGCGTAACCGGCTTCCCTTGCGCTACTGCGGCCTTCATGGATGGGATCCGCGATGGCTGCACCCCAAAAACCTTCACTCGATGATTCATTTCCTTGACCGCACAGGCGATTCCACCGATCAAGCCGCCTCCCCCAATGGGAGAAACGACAACGTCGATATCCGGGTGCTGCGAGAGGATTTCGAGCCCCAGAGTTCCCTGCCCTGCGATGACGGAATCGTCATCGAATGCATGGATAAGAGTCAGGTGCTCGTCTCGGCTTTGCTCGACCGCTTTCTCATAAGCCTCGTCGTAGTTTGTGCCATGCAGGACTACCTCTGCGCCGTACGCGCGAGTAGCGGAGACTTTGGTCAACGGCGTGGGAAGCGGCATCACGATGCGGGCGTGAATGCCATGTCGTCCGGCGTGATAGGAAACACCCTGGGCGTGGTTCCCGGCAGAGGCTGCGATCACGCCATGCGACCGCTCTTCGGACGTCAGCGTAAGCAGTTTGTTCAGCGCCCCGCGCTCTTTAAAGGCGCCGGTACGCTGCTGGTTATCCAATTTCAGAAAGATCGAATTATGCGTGAGACCGGAGAACGTTTCGGAATGGGTACAGGGGGAAACGCGGATATCCGCGCGGATCCTGCTCAGCGCGGATTGGATATCAGAAAGTTGGATCATTGGGCCCGGGACGAAAGCGCCCTTTCAAAATCGCCAGAAAGCTCCGCCGCCAACGAAGTAGTTGTGCTGGCGGGTCTTTCCGGTGGGAGCCAGCGGGAAGTCAGGTTCGCCGGACCAGAAATCGCGGACTTCGGCGCGGGCGCTGAGCCTTCTCCAAACCTTCAAATCGAGTCCAAATCCACCCTGAATGACGCCCGATGTCGTCGACTTTCCAGGATTCACTCCACCGTAGATCAGCTGATTTCCCTGACTGATATGGCCAATCCCCCCTCCAAGACTCACCCAGGGAGACACGGCTGTGGTAGGAAAGAGATTTAATCTCGCCGCAGGTGTTATGAACATCTCGCGATAGTCGGACGGTACGACGGAGTGTCCGTATTCCCCGGCATTAACGTCTTCATCATGGTTGTCCATGAATACGACTTCCCCAGAAACCGCGAAGACGGGGGCGACATAAAGTCGTCGCGCGTACTCGACCTCGAAACTCAATCCTTTGCCGGTATGAATAATCGGGTCAAAATAATTCGCGTTCTGGATACCTTGATCGCTGATAAAAGTGCGTCCAATGCTTCCGCCGACTTCGTTCTTTTCGTCCTGCGCGATCGCCGTAGCCGAGAGCAGTATCCCAATCAGAAAGACCGCAACCGAAAGCTGTTTGCCAGACATTTCCCCTCCCAGGCGAGGTTCAATTCCTAAATTGTTACGGCGGTAGAACCTAGCCTAGCACGACAGCGGGTCTTTTGGACTCAGAAACCCTACCTTCCGTGGTTCTGAGAATATTCCGCGCGCCATGTTCTGCCGAAAGACGCATCAGCGCAGGATGCTAAAATAGAAAGATTGCATGCCTGTAAAAGACCTCACCGTCAGCCGTCCCTCTGAGTTGAAGAAGAGAAGATCTCAGGAGAATACGGGACCAACGCACTTGGACTTTGGCGCATCGAACGACCGTCCGCAGAAGGTCGGCTTCATCAGCTTGGGCTGCCCAAAAAACCTCGTCGACAGTGAAGTAATGATGGGAATGCTGGCCCGCGCCGGCGCCGAGTTGGTGCGCCGCGCCGAAGATGCGGACGTGATCGTGGTCAATACCTGCTCATTCATCGACAGCGCGCAGCAGGAATCCGTGAATACGATCCTGGAAATGGCCGGACATAAAACTTCCGGCAAAGCCAAGAAACTCGTCGTGGCTGGCTGCCTGGTCGAGCGATATCGGGACCAGATCCGTAAGGACATTCCCGAAGTCGACGCGGTCGTGGGAACTGGCGAGCTGTTGCAGATTCTTTCCGCGACCGGGATTGCCCCTGCGCCAACGACAACAAATTCGCCTTTTGTGGTTTTGAACTCGCGTCCGGAGGGCGATGCCCGCGCGGCGCAAGGACGTTTCTCGAGAGAATCATGGGATGGCGCGGTCGGCGATTTGCCCAACTATCTCTACGACGAAGACACTCCCAGAATTCTGGCCACACCGCAGCACATGGCTTATATCAAGATCGCTGAGGGCTGCGATCATCCCTGTACGTTCTGTATCATCCCGCAATTGCGAGGGCAGTTTCGGTCACGGCGATTCGAGTCGGTGATCGCAGAGGCAGAGCGGTTGGCGCAATCCGGTGTTCGAGAAGTCACGCTCATCGGCCAAGACACCACCTGCTATGGCGAAGACTTTGGGCTGAAAGAAGGATTGGCGCTTCTGCTGGAGAAACTCGCCAACGTTGAATACTTGCGTTGGGTGCGCTTTCTCTACGCTTATCCGAACAAGATTACGGGCAAGCTACTGGAGACCATCGCGTCGCACGAGAAGATCTGCTCTTACATGGACGTGCCGTTGCAGCATGCCTCCGCGTCGGTCCTGAAAAGAATGAAGCGCGGAGGAGGAGCCGAAGTTTTTCTAAAGTCACTCCAAAAGATGCGGCGCGTGATACCCGAGCTGACGCTGCGAACTTCATTCATCGTTGGCTTTCCGGGAGAAACGGAAAAAGAGTTCGAAGAGCTTTGCGAATTCGTTCGAGAAGCACAGTTCGACTGGATGGGGACCTTCTCCTATTCGGATCAGGAGGGCGCGGGGGCATACGGTATGGAGAAGAAGCTCTCGTCCGGCGAAATTGAACGCCGGCGCAAGCACCTGATGTCGATCCAGCGCCAGATCAGCAAGAAGAAAAAGAAAGCACTCATCGGACGCGAGTTCGATCTGTTACTCGAAGGTGAGTCGGAAGAAACAGAGTTGTTGCTCGAGGGACGCACTGCGATGCACGCCCCGGAGATCGACGGTAAAGTATTCGTGAACGATTTTCCCGAGGAGATCAAGGCCGAACCCGGGCAGTTCTATCGCTGCGAGATCACTGAAGCTCACGACTACGACCTTGTGGCTCGAATCCTTTAGCAAGTCGCTACAATAGAAGCCATGCCCCGCAAGCGATCCGTAAAGCTGAGCTGCCCCATTTGCAAGAAGAGAGTGAAGAGCACAGACCCCGACTTCCCTTTCTGCAGCGCACGCTGTCGAACCATCGACTTAGGCAAGTGGGCCAGCGGTGGATACGTGATTTCGTCCCCGGTGACCGATGCGGAGGAACTGCTGCAAGACATCAGTCCCGACGACCTGGATAAAAAAAGGTGACCGAGAACTCCCTGGATCACCCCCGTGCGCCTCTTTGGGCTGAACTCATCGCTACCTTCTTCCGAGTCGGCTATTTCCGACCGGGACCCGGAACATGGGGATCGGCCGCCGCCATGCTTTTATGGGCGGCTATTGCCCACCAACTAGCCGAAGCCGCACGCAGGCCGGCAGTCATCTTTCTCGCTGTGCTCGTGACGGCGATCGGTATTCCGGCGGCCACACAAGTTGCCCGGGCATCCTCGAAGAAAGATCCCCAGTTCGTGGTTATCGACGAGGTTGCCGGGCAACTCATCACGCTGATTGCCGTTCCGCTCGCATGGAAAACTTTCCTTGCGGGTTTTATACTTTTTAGAGCCTTCGATATCGTCAAGCCCCCGCCCGTTCGCCAACTGGAGAAGCTTCCGGAAGGAACCGGAATCGTGCTCGACGACATCGCAGCTGGAATTTACGCGCTGGCGGTGATGCAACTTCTACTCCACTTGGGTCTACTAAGATAGGTTGGCAAGAAGGGTTGACGCGAGAGCAGTCGCCGGCGCCGCACGCGGTACTCGTTCATGGGAATTTCTGATCGCATTCTCGGGCGAAAGAATACTAACGGCGGACCACGCATTGACTCGATTGCGCCTGCGGCGGCACTCGCCGGAGGCGAGCTCCGCATCATGGGCTCCGGCCTGCGCCCTCAGGAACTCCTACGCCCCAAAGTGAAATTTGGAGACTACGAAGGGCCGATTGTCGTCAGCTCCGACGGTTTCGTCGTGACCAGAGTTCCTGAAGGTGCGACCTCAGGCCCGGTTGTCGTGGCCACCGACGGTCATGTCAGCAATGGGCACCCAGTGAAGGTCGCTGTCTCTATCGCCGAAAGTCTCCACCTGGTCACCAATCCGGCTCTTGATGCAGAGGGAAATATCTACGCGACTTTCTCGGGATCTCGCGGCCAGAAAGTTCCGGTCGGGATTTACAAGATCGATACGAATTATGCCGTCAAGCCTCTGGTCGCGGAGATGATGAATCCGACCTCGATCGCCTTTGACCGGCAGGGGCAGTTGTACGTTTCATCTCGATTCGATGGTGCCGTGTATCGCGTGGCTGCGAACGGCACCGCGACCACGTACGCAGAGGGTATGGGCGTCGCGACTGGCATTGCGTTTGACCGCGAGGGAAGTCTTTACGTCGGTGACAGAAACGGAACCATCTTCAAAATTGCACGTGACCAGCAAGTCTTCGTCTTTGCCACGCTGGAGCTGAGCATTTCGGCTTATCACCTGGCTTTCAATCCACAGGGAGACCTGTTCGTTACCGGTCCTAACGATCGCGTTTTCAAGATTGATCCCAGTGGCACCGTAAGCACTTTCTACAGAGGGTTAGGGCGGCCACAGGGACTCGCATTCGACGTTGATGGCAACCTCTACGTTGCGGCCTCACTCGCAGGAACCCGCGGTATTGTGAAAATCACACCCGACGGCAAGGCAAAGCTGGAAGTCTCTGGACAGGGCCTCGTTGGGCTGGCGTTTGCTCCCGGCAGGTCCGTGATTCTTGCGACCGGCAGCGGAGTGCATCATCTCTCGTGGAATATCCAGGGCCTGCGCCTGGTGCCCGAATAGCTGATAAAAAGCAAAAGCCTGTCATTTCGAACGGCTTTGGGGCCACGAGGAATCCGCTTCCAGACGCGGTCACACTCCTCTCCGCCTTTACGTTTTCATTTAAACTCTTAACCCGTGAACGCCGAGATCATAGCGGTGGGCTCTGAGATGCTCACTCCCCACCGCGTCGATACAAATTCGCTTTACCTGACCGAGCAATTGAACCTGCTGGGAATCGACGTCATCTTTAAGGGTATTGTGGGGGACGACCTTCGCCGTCTGGTAGCTGCCGCCCAGCATGGACTTTTCCGCTCCGACATCCTCATCTTCAGCGGAGGACTCGGACCGACCGAAGACGATCTGACGCGAGAAGCTGTCGCCGAAGCCCTTGGAGTTGGCCTGCGACGCGATCCGGAAATCATTGCGAAGCTCGAACAACGTTTTGCCCAGCGTGGATGGAAGATGACCCCAAACAACGCCAAGCAGGCGGACGTACTCGAGGGAGCGACCGTGCTTCCTAATCCCAACGGCACGGCATCCGGACAATGGCTCAACGGTCAATTCGAAGGACGCGAACGCATCGTCATCCTATTGCCCGGTCCGCCTCATGAGATGAAAGCACTTTTTGAGAACGAAGTACGCGAACGGCTCAGGCAGAAAGTTCCGTCGGCTCATCTTTTCACTCGCACTCTCAAGGTGGCGATGTTGGGAGAGTCGGCGGTCGACGCCCGCGTCGCTCCAATTTACAAGCGCTACTCCGATGTCGAGACGACGATTCTCGCGGGGGCAGGCGAAATCGAACTGCACTTCAAAACCCGAGCAGGGACATTGGAGGCGGCGCAGGCTCGCGCCGACGAAGTAGCCGGGTTGGTGGAAGACGAACTGGATGATGCCGTCTACTCTCGCAATGGGGAGTCGCTCGAGCAAATCGTGGGATACTGGCTGCAGATGCGGAACGCTACCCTGGCCGTAGCCGAATCTTGCACTGGCGGCCTGCTCGCCGAGCGCATTACGTCTATCAGCGGTAGCTCCCGCTATTTCCTGGGCGGTGCCGTCGTTTATTCCAATGCATTGAAGAGCGAACTGGCCGGAGTTCCAGCCGAAATGATCGAGCGCCACGGAGCAGTCAGTCGCGAAGTGGCTGCAGCCCTGGCCGAAGGCATTCGTTATCGTTGCGAATCGACCCTCGGGGTGGGCATCACCGGAGTGGCAGGTCCAGGAGGCGGTTCGCCGGAAAAACCGGTAGGCCTGGTATTTCACGCTCTGGCCAGCGATTCCGGCACGGAGGTCATCCAGCGAAACTTTCCCGGCGATCGCAAGCGAATCCGGCGATTCGCCTCGACCATGGCGCTGGATATGATCAGAAAAAAACTGATATAGAAGCTTCGAGCTTGGACCTTTGAACTGCGATTCTTTGGATCTTAGCTCGTGGCTCGAAACTTACGGCTTATTCGATGCGCTTGTTTATTGCACTCGACATTGATGAGGACATCCGCCAACGAATCTCTCGCTTCGTGGAAGGTGTTTGCAACTTCGCGCCCGACGCGCGCTGGATGAAACCTGAATCGATGCACGTGACTCTGAAATTCATCGGTGAGCAGCCTGAAGAGACCTTCGAGTCGATGAAGAAGTCGCTGACGGAATTGTCGCCCGCTGGAACCGAGATTCACTTTAAGGGATATGGGTTTTTCCCAACGGTAAAATCGGCGCGCGTTTTCTGGGCCGGCATGGAAGCCGGGCCAGAGCTGGCCGCCATGGCAGGAATGGTCGACGACAAGATGGCTGAACTCGGGATTCCGAAAGAAGAACGTCCCTTCAGCCCGCATCTGACTCTGGCTCGCGGGCCTGGGGGCTCAGGTTCTCCCCACCGCAACAAGAGAGATGGCCGGAATCAAACATTCCAGAAGCTGCAAGAGAAACTGTCGGCGTTGCCGGCTCCGGAGTTTGGTACGATGAGGCCCCACGAGTTCTTTCTATACCAGAGCCAACTCTCGCCGAAAGGATCGAAATACACCAAGCTGGCAAGATTTGCGCTTCAGTAGCATCCGATTCGGCGTACTCTGGCTAGCTTGTTACCACCCGGACGCATGTTGAGACTTGTTCTGATCCTCGCACTGAGTTACCTGCTGGGCTCGATTCCGTTCGGATATCTTTTGGTCCGCATTTTTCACGGCGAAGACGTCCGGCGCAGCGGGAGCGGGAACATTGGAGCGACAAATGTTTCGCGTAAGTCTCCGGCACTCGGTGCGATGACGCTCATTCTCGATGCGGCCAAGGGCTTCGTCGCGGTACAACTTGCCAGTACGATTTCGCGTCTTCCCCACGGTGAAATACATCTGCAAGGCGCCATGGCTGCGGCATGCCTCTTTGCAATCATCGGACACATGTTTCCGTTTTGGCTTGGCTTCCACGGAGGCAAAGGTGTGGCAACAGCACTCGGTGGGTTTCTGCGTTTCGCTCCTTCGGCAGTGTTGGTCGCCGTTGTTATCTTCATCGTCGTTGTTCTTCTATCGCGACGCATCTCTTTAGGATCGATCGTTACTGCCGCTTTGTTTCCTTCGACGGTGTGGGCGCTGAAACTTTCGAACGATCCCGGAGTTTTGGCTTTAATTGGCCTAGCTGCATTGCTGATCATTGCGCGCCATTATGAAAACATCCGCCGACTGCTTTCCGGCCAAGAACCTCGGTTTTCTCTGGGGCGCAAATGAGTGAAATTGCCATCATCGGCGGCGGCGCATGGGGCACGGGCCTTGCGATCGTGCTTGGACGCAAGGGCACGCACCGTGTCCGACTTTGGGCGCACGAAATCGACGTCTGCGAATCCATTTCGAGGAATCGCGTCAACGAAAGGTTTCTTCCGGGACAACCGATTCCGGAGTCCGTCGTGGCGAGCAACGACTTGACCCACGTAATTGACAGCTCACAGATCATCGTCAGTGTCATGCCCTCGCAGCACTGCCGGAGTCTTTTCGAGCGTATGCGTCCGCATATCTCACCCAAGGCTCTGATCGTTAGTGCAACCAAAGGGTTGGAAGAAGGATCTCTGGAGCGCATGACGGAGGTAATAACGAGCGTTATGGCACAACCAGGAACATCGGCACCTGCCCTCGGCGCATTAAGCGGTCCGTCGTTCGCGAAGGAGGTGGCGCGTGGCGATCCGACCGCGATTACGGTAGCGTCACAGAATTCAGCTCTTCTTCAAACGGTGCAGCGAGAGTTCAGCGATCCAGCTTTCCGTGTTTACACCAACAATGATGTAGTCGGCGTGGAACTCGGCGGCGCGCTGAAAAACATCATCGCCATTGCGGCGGGTATCTGCGACGGTCTGGGATTGGGGCACAACTCGGTTGCCGCACTCATCACACGTGGACTCGCGGAGATGACTCGCCTCGCCGTTGCCTGCGGAGGCCGCGCGGAAACCATGGCCGGGCTCGCCGGTTTGGGAGATCTCGTCCTTACCTGTACCGGAGGATTGTCACGCAACCGTAGTGTCGGTGTCGAACTTGGGCGCGGCAAGAACCTCCCTGAGATCATCGCGGGCATGCATGGCATGGTCGCCGAAGGAGTATTCACCACCACCGCAGCTGTCGGACTCGCTCATGCGCGCGGAGTAGAAATGCCGATCACCGAACAGATGCACGCCATTCTGCACGATGGAAAATCTCCGCGCGAGGCCATCCAGGAGTTGATGACGCGCACCGGGAAGAGTGAAACCCGCGGCAGTAATCGCTCCGTCGAAAGTGTCTTCGAAATGGTCATTCCGACGCGCGGCCCTATCGCGCGAGGAGTCTGCTTTCCGACCGCGCGAGATCCTAGCGGCACCTTGCAACCCGTGCTACGCTGTACCGTTTCCGAAAGGCTCTTATGAGCGGCGTCGGAGGTTTCATGCGTCTGAACACGAGTGCCGTTGCTATTTTATTTCTTGTTTCTGCACTCAGCAGTTTAGTGGGACAATCCAAAGCCATTGCCGAACGCCTCGGCTATCCGGCCGACTCCAAACTACTGATCATTCATGCCGATGATCTCGCCGTCGCGCATTCCGAAGATGTGGCCAGCTTCGATGCGCTCGACAAAGGTGCCGTAACTTCCGCCAGCATCATGGTTCCCTGCCCTTGGCTCACAGAAGTCGCTGACTACGCTAAGTCGCATCCAGACGCTGATCTCGGACTGCACCTGACTCTCACGAGCGAATGGCAGACCTATCGCTGGGGGCCAGTCGCGTCCAAGGACAACGTTCCCAGCCTTCTCGATTCTTCAGGCTATTTGTGGCCCGAAACTGAGCCCGGCAAGAAACACATCAGGGCAGACGAAGCCGAGCGGGAAATTCGCGCTCAGATCGAGCATGCTCTCGCCGTGGGAATTCATCCCACACACCTCGACAGTCACATGGGGATGTTGTTCGAGCGTCCGGACCTCTTTGCTGCCTATGTGAAGGTTGCTCGCGAGTACAAGCTACCATTCCTCGCCTTTCTCGACCCGAATACTCCGAAAGAACTTTCATCGCTTATCTCGCCAAACGACGTGCTGATTAATGGAGTGGTAATGGCGTATCCGGGGATCCCGACCAACAATTGGAAGGACTTCTATCTGAATACCGTCAAGAAACTGAAGCCGGGCATCACCGAAATCATCGTCCACCTGGGGCGTGACGACGCCGAATTGCAGGCGATCACTATTGGCCATCCTGACTACGGCTCAGCTTGGCGGCAGCGCGATTACGAGGTCATCACCAGCCCGGAATTCAAGAATGCGCTGGAAGCGAATCACGTCGTACTTGTTCACTGGAGAGATCTAAAGAAATTACTCAACTAACCTGCTGAAAACACGGCTTGTGAGCGTCGAGATCTCAATCTTTGGCAAACGAGCCTTTGCCTGCCAAAACCCGCGCTGGTCAGGCCTTTTGACAGGTACTTTGGTAATGGCAAATACGCCGCCTTTTTCCCGCCACGCCCCTCCCGCCCGGTAAACTTTTATAGATACCCTTGAAAGCTGCCGCCACTTCGCCTTCGGCGTCTGCGACGAGTGAAGGGAGAAACTTGTCCTCGAGCGCTTCCAAACACGCCCGCATACCGATTCTTTACCTCATTCTCGGTGTGTTGTTGGCGATCAGCATCGTCCCGATGTACTTCTACTCGGCGCACGTGGAGAGTATCAACGGCGACAGTCTGAAGCGGGACGAAATGCTGCTGCAGAATACGGTCACGCGTTCGCTGGCGGACGACCTGATGCAGCACGAGCGTTCGCATCGGATGATGCTCGACAATCTTTCGTCAGCCATCAAAATCGCCAGCGGCGGAGATTTTGGGGATCAGAATATCGAGGCTCCCGAACTTCGAGCGTTGCTGGAGAACTTCGTCTCCTCTTCCGACGAAATCGCTTATGCCACATTACTGAACTCTCAAGCGAAGGGCATTTCAGCGGGCCGTATCGTTCCCGATGCTTTTCTGCAGCGGGAATTGGAGCGGGCCTATTCCGCCGCTCGAGACGGTCGTGTTTATGCCGGACAAGCACTCGTGGTTGGCGACGGCAAGAATGCCCGCACCGTGTTTTTAGTCAGCGCTCCTGTGCAATACGGTCCTCGTTTTCTGGGAATGATCGCCTCGGTTGTGGATCTGCAATTCCTGATTCGCCGTCTGCGCGAAGTGAGCGGCGGCGGACTCACCCCTTACGTAGTCGATTCTCAAGGCCGCCTGGTCGCTGCCGCGACTCCCGAATTTGCCACTGGCCAGGACATGAAGAATCTCGACATCGTCCGCGCATTTGTCGATGGTGGCAACAAAGCGCAGTTGGCCGAGACTCGCGAATTCAACGTCAATACCGGGAAAGAGCGCGTCGAAATGCTCGGTACCTTCAGTCCGGTGACCTCGCTGAACTGGGCTGTGATTGTGCAAAAGCCACGCCGCGAAGCCTACCGGAGCGTGTACGAGATGCAACGTACAGGCCGGCTTTTGGCGTTACTAGTTGTGCTGTTGAGTGTTGGCGTCAGCATCTTCGCCGCCCGTCGCATCACCTATCCTCTGCATGTATTGACCGAGTCAAGCCGTGCTCTCGCCCGTGGCGATTTTTCGCAACGAGTTCACGTGTGGAGTCGCACGGAAATTGGCGAGCTTGCGCAAACGTTCAACACTATGTCTGAGGAACTTGAACGCTTCGTTGAGGATCTGAAGCGCGCCGCTGATGAGAATCGTGCCCTTTTTATGGGCTCCATCCAGATGCTCGCCGGAGCCGTCGATGAAAAAGACCCTTATACGCGCGGTCACTCCGATCGCGTTACGCGGTATTCCCTGCTCATCGCGAAGGAAATGAACCTGCCGCAGATATTCATGGAGACTCTGCAGATCTCTGCGCAGCTCCACGACGTCGGCAAGATCGGCATCGAAGATCATATTTTGAAAAAACCTGGTGCCTTGACCGAAGAAGAATTCGAGGTGATGAAGACCCATACCACCAAAGGGGCAAATATCCTGCGCCCGGTCACACAGCTCGCCGAAATGCTGCCCGGCATCGAATTGCACCACGAAGCTCTCGATGGGCGTGGATATCCGTATGGATTAAAAGGCGATCAGATTCCACTGCTGGCACGTGTTATCGCGGTGGCGGACACATTCGACGCACTGACCACAAACCGCCCCTATCAGCAGGCTCATACCCCCGATCAGGCATTGCAGATTATCCAAAATCTGGCGGGCAAGCGACTTGATCCCGGAGCCGTCGCGGCACTTCTGGCTGTCTACGAACGCGGAGAAATCCGGATCCAACGCTTCACCATCAAGCGTCCGATCGCAGCCCCAGCAGCACAACCGAAACCTGCCGACGTGGCGTTGGCGGCTGCAGCCGCAGCCCCCGCACCGGCTCCGGAGACCGCACCCCTAGAACGAACCCGCGTCTAACTCTCAGACCCTTCTGTACGAGCGGCTGCGCGTAACACTCTTTATGCGCCGTGTTCGCTAGTTATCCACATACGCGTGATCGTCTGATTTGTTCCGAGCGATATAATGACGCACACATGACCTTGGCCTCTGGCACGAAGCTTGGTCAGTATGAAATCCTCTCGCCGTTGGGTGCGGGCAGTATGGGCGAGGTTTACCAAGCTCGCGATACGCGGCTAAACCGCGACGTCGCAATTAAAGTCCTCCCGGGACTATCCTTACTCGATCGGGACCGCCTGCTTCGCTTCGAGCAAGAGGCGAAAGCTGCAGCCTCGCTCAATCATCCGAACATTCTCGTCGTGTACCAGATGGGGACCTACGGACATACTCCTTATCTGGTTTCCGAACTGCTTGAGGGCAGAACTCTTACAGAAACGATCCGCCGCTCTCCATTACCTCCACGCAAGGCGATCAACTACGGAGTGCAGATTGCCCGCGGTCTCGCTGCTGCTCACGAGAAAGGGATCGTTCACCGCGATCTCAAGCCGGACAACATCTTCTTAACAAAAGATGGACGAATCAAGATTCTTGACTTCGGCCTGGCCAAGCTGATTCAGCCCAAAGACTCGCTCGCGACTCTTGCTCCCACGGTCACGATAGCCGGAGTAGCGATGGGCACTGTGGGATACATGTCTCCCGAACAGGTACGCGGACTGGCCGTTGACCATCGGGCCGACATCTTTGCCTTCGGCGCAATCCTTTACGAAATGCTCGTTGGCAAGCGAATGTTCGCCCGGCCAACCTCTGCTGACACGATGAGCGCCATCCTCAACGACGAATTCCCTTCTGCCTCGGAGTTCCCTCCCGATACGCCGGCGTCTCTGGAGCGCGTTGTGCGCCGCTGCCTGGAGAAAAATGCCGAACAGCGCTTTCAATCTGCGTCCGATCTTGCTTTCGCACTTGAAGCACTATCTGATCCGGCAGCGTGGTCGCCGAGCGGGGCGCATCCCGTCGCGGTTGAGCCAGCTAAGGGCATCGGGCCTTCCTCGATTGCTCTGGCGCTAGTCTTACTTGTAGTGGTGGGCACCATTGTTTATTTCTGGATGCAACCCGCTCCTATTCCGAGAGTTGGGAATTATGTTCAGCTCACTCATGATGGACAGCCTAAGTCTTTGATTGGAACGGACGGGGCGCGGCTTTATCTGGGTACCGGAGTAGGAAGTTCCGGCAGCTTCATTCTGCATGGGGTAGCAGAGATGTCGATTGCCGGCGGCGAACCTAAGAGGATCGGTGCAAATACTTCGGCCGACATGATTGCTGTTGATCTATCGCACGATGGTTCCGAACTGTTGGTCGTAGAGGGGCAGGGTGCTCCTCCACGTGGTCCTTTGCGGAGCGTTCCTGTGCTGGGCGGTTCACCAAGGCGATTGGGGGAGTTCGTCGCGGAAACTGCCGCCTGGTCCGGCGACGGAAAAATGGTGGCTTACAACAATCTTGGCGATTTGTTTGTGGCAAGTGCAGACGGAAGCGGGGCACGAAAACTGCTCAGCGTGGGTGGAGATATACGACATATTGCATGGTCTCCTGACGACTCACACTTGCGCTTCGACTCGTCTGAGTCTGCCGGCAGAAGCGACCAGCAATCCGAATGGGAAGTGGCAACGGACGGCACTCATCTGCACCGTTTATTTGCAGGCTGGCATAAGCCTCCCGATGAGTGCTGTGGAAGATGGACCCCGGACGCAAAGTATTTCGTGTTCCAGTCTCAGGGTCAAATTTGGGCCCTTGCCAGCAGCGGAGGCTTTTTCCACTCGGATCCAAAGCCCATCGCACTGACCTCCAGCCCGATGACGCTCTCTTCGCCGCTGCCGAGCCGCGACGGGAAGAAGCTCTTCGTCATCGGCCGCACTTATCGCGGCGAACTGATGCGCTACGATGCGAAATCCGGTCATTTTGCAGTCTTTCTCGGCGGAGTCTCAGGCAGAGTACCTTAGCTTCTCAAAAGACGGTCAGTGGGTCGCGTACGTCTCCTATCCGGATGGGGCGTCTGTGGCGCAGTAAGCTCGACGGAACGGAGCGCCTACAGCTCACGTATGCGCCCATGTATCCTGTGCTGCCCCGCTGGTCTCCAGATGGGAAGAAGATCATTTTCTTTGAGTTCGCAACTGGTCCAGACAAAGCGGCCAGAATTTATGAAGTATCGAGCGATGGAGGCACTCCGCGGGAGCTTCTACCCTCCGACCGCAGCCAGCAACTCGATCCAAACTGGTCTCCTGATGGGTCGAAGATCATTTTCGGGGGAGAATCGAACAACCCGTCGTCCTCAATCCATATCCTTGAGCTGGCCAGCGGTAAGCTCTCAGATCTGCCAGGCTCACAAGGTCTGTATTCACCGCGCTGGTCCCCGGACGGCCGCTACATTTCAGCATTTTCCGGCGATTCGAAGACGCTTCTGGTTTTCGACCTGCAGAATCAGAAGTGGACCAACCTGGCGACCGGCTCGCTGAGCTGGCTTAACTGGTCGCACGACGCAAAGTATGTCTATCTCCTGGATTACAGCAGCGGGAGTTCGGTCGTCCGCATTCGGGTCGTCGATCACCAGGTGGAGAAGATTGCGAACGTGGCAGATTTCTCCGCAACAGGACGTTACGGAGCAGCGCTCGCTCTGACCCCTGACGATCAGCCCCTCCTGCTTCACGACACTGGCACCCAAGATGTCTATTCGGTCGAATGGGAAGTGAAGTAACCTCGCCCAACCCCAGACAGGAACCAAGAGAGTAGAAGCCAACTGCTGAGGAGTGACGATCCCAGCGTTATGGTGGAAATCGTTTGCAAGGCACTCCCTCCAGCGCCCGTGCGTTACTTGCGACTTCGCCGAGCCCTGCGTTCAGGAGGCACACCCTTCTCCGGAGTCTCCTTCTCGATCCTGTCCGAGAGATTGTGCAGAGCCTTGTCACCCTTCGAGGAACGCTGGTATCCGGCTACGGACACCGTGAGTCCTCGAGCTGTGTACATGCCTTCATTGAATGTTGTGCCGGAATTTCCCTGCGCCACCGCGAATATCCCATGGGGTATGCCATTGATAAAAGCAGTGGCGACGTAATCTCCCACCATCAATCCATTCTGCGATTGCGGCAGCCAGCTCAGCAGCATGGCGCCGGTGAGCGGCGTCGGATTGCTCCAAGTGCTCCCGCCATTGGACGATGCTATGTATTCGACAAAAAGCTGGCATGTGGATACATCGCAGTTGCTTTGCGGATAGTAGTAATAATGCAGCGCCACGTGCGCGCTCGCACCAGACGTCGCAGGATCAATTCCGATGCCGGGAATGAAATGATCAACAGTGCTGGAAACATCATCAATCGGGATTCGCGTCACTGCGCTCCAGTTCATGCCATCTGACGAAATGCTGTACACCAGATCGTTGGTTGCGCATCCCGAGCGGAAGCGGCAGTCCTCCCAGACGGTCCAGATCACACCCGCCCCATCCGCTGCTGCCGACGGCAGCGGTCCGCTGCGAATGTTCCCCGAGTCGGCATGAAATTGAATACCGGAGATCGTCACGGGCGCGCTCCACGTCAGGCCTCCGTCGCTCGAAGTGAAAGCGGACATATTCGCGGCAGTTTGCGACACGAATGTCTCAATAGGAACGACGACATTCCCGTTGGGCTGGACTAATGGCTGTCCTCCAATGCCAGTCGCTCCGTTGGCGGTCGCGGTCGCAGGTCCCCACGTCAATCCGCCGTCGACAGAAGTGCTCATGAAGATTTCCTCTGAATTGCTCGGATCGTCCCACTCCACGTAGCAACTCCCGTAGTGTGGGCTGCTCGACCAGCTGTCACAAACGATCCAGTTCTTGTCGGAACCAGGCGCGCTGGGATCAACGCTGATCGGATTCTGCCAACTCAGCCCGTCGATCGAACGGCTCACCGCAACTGCTGGTGGATGCAAAGCAGCGGAGAGCGGCAACGAGGCGATCATCCAGACTCCGTGCTTCGCGTCGTATGCAACCACTGGATCGCTGGCCGCGTCGTAGAGCCCGCTTCCCTCGCCCGTCGTCAACCCAGGTAAAAACCCGTGGGTCCAGGTCTTGCCGCCATCCGTCGATGTAGCCCATCCGATATTCGTCGCGCCTCCCGGGATGATTCGTCCCGTTTGAAAGGCGGCAACCAAGGTCGATCCATTCGCCAACATGTGCGGCTCGACTTCAGTTGCATGTTGCCCGGGACCGATCGTATACGGATCGGAACTGATCAGGGTCAGGTTCGCTCCCACCGGATTGCCCGGGATCGTTCCGCCGCTCCCACCTTGGTTCAGCGATGTAGTGGAAGATGATGGCGATCCCGAACAGGAAGCGAGAACAAGGGAAAGCAACAGAACGACTGAGGATGAAATCACACTAAGAAGGAAGTATGCGCACGAACGCTTTGTCATACGAAAAGTTCTGACGGGGTATCCGGGGAGTGCAACGCCGGTCCCATCATCACCGCCAAATCATCAAAGGTCAATTGTCAGTTGTTGTGCGAGATGCACTTCCGTCACCAGAACGAAATTAACGATCTGCGGGATCGCGTACGAAGACGATGGAGAGTTTGTCGGCGTAGATGGATCTCCACCCCACGGTCTTGCTGAGAATATTGGCTAGGGCAGAATCGCGTGGCAGCAGGAGACAGCCGGGGTTGGTTTGTGCCAGCAGCCCCTCCCAGCCATCCTCAACACGGATCAACTTCAAATACGACTTCATGAAGTCGGATCCGTAAAGGTCATGCCGGTCATCCAAAACGACTTTGGTTTCCGGATAGAGCGTGTAAATCAAATATCCGCCCCAGTAATCCGGACCGAGAATTGGACCTTTGATCTTCTCGGTGCGAAGGAACGAGGTGGCCTCCACGGGCATCCGATTCTGATCAAAGTGGGCATCGATCAACTGGTCGGAACCAATACGCCCTCCGTGCGCCACGATTGCAAGTGTTGCCACTGCAAATAAAAGCGGCCAGAGGTGACCCCGTAGCTCAGACTCGATCTTTTCCATTCGGGTGAAAAATTCGCGAGAACCCAGATTCGGGCACAACGGCCCGACAACCATTGCGAGAAAGATGGAAGATACAGGGATATTTCGAGAAGCATACACTCCTACATACACCGCGAATAAGACGACAAGCGCCTCGCTCGCGGACAGCTGTCGTCCGCGTGCAATCAGAACCGCCAGAGACAAGAGCAACAACAAGAGAAAGCAACGCGGAGCCAATCCGTGGAAATTCGGTGATTGAAATTCCTCGATGTGATCCATGAGGAACCGGTTCGAAAGGTAGTGATAAATGTGTTCGTGCAGCTTCCATCCGTAAGGATTAATCAGACTCGCCACTGCTGTGGCGAGGCCCACCCAGGTCAACTCTAGAACGCGTTTTCCCGCCGTGATTTTGCGCAGTGACGCCTCGAGCGATACATCACCTGTTCGCAACCATGTCCATAGCGCCCCCAACCAAAAAATGCCAAGCAGCATGAATTCCAGCAAAAAACCGCCGTGCACGTTCACCCATACCAGCATCACAAGAGGTAGCAACCACAATCGGAGACGATTCCGCCGATTTCCCGGTGTGCAAGTGCTTCCGCGCTCGGTGGAATCCAGTATCCAAAACGAGGCCAGCGCAAACAACCAACTCACCACATGTGGCCGCGCCAAAAAGTGAATGGTCGATGCCGAAATGGCTAGCAGCCAAATGAGAAGCGCGAACATCAGATTCGTACCGCGCTGGATGAGTAATCGAAACAGCCAGCCGAACACGGCTGCGATCACGATCGCGGTAAACCAGACGGGTCCGTTGAGTCCGCAAAGCGAATCCAGTACGCCCACGCAGACGTCATACAGCCACTCCCAGGCAAACCACGGCTTTCCGTCCATGGTGGAGGAGAACGAGTCAACCCGGGGAACGCTGTGAGTCGCGAGAATCTGCTGGCCGGTTCGAATATGCCAACCGATCCCGGCATCCCCCAGTAGCTTTACCGAAAGAGGCGTCAACAGAAGAGTACAAAGCAGTGCCACAAAGACCAAGTCAGCGGCCGAAGGCATTCCCCAGCGAACCCATGTAGGGACGGATGCTGTTTCGTCTGAGCGCGGAGAACTTCTGGAACCATCGGCCATCGCGTGAATCTTATAGATGTAGGGCACGGAGCGGCAAGATGAATGGCAGACCTCGGGTTGTCATAATCGGTGCAGGATTCGGCGGTTTGAATGCCGCTCAGGCTTTGGCTAGGGCCGAGGTGCAGATCACGGTCATTGATCGCAAGAACTTCCATACCTTTCAACCGCTCCTGTATCAGGTCGCTACAGCTGGGCTTTCGCCGGGGGAAATCGCCGCGCCCATTCGTTCGATTCTGCGTTCCCACAAAAATATCGAAGTCCTCATGAGTGAGGTCACTGGATTTGACCTCGAACAACGGCTTGTCAAAACCGTAGACTCGCTGATTCCTTACGATTACCTGATTGTGGCAGCTGGCGCGGGACACTCCTACTTCGGCCACGAGGATTGGGAAGTTTTCGCTCCCGGCCTGAAGACGATTGAGGATGCGCTGGAGATCCGGCGTCGCGTGCTTCTTGCCTTTGAACTTGCTGAGCGCCAAGCGGCAAGCGGAGAAGGTAACACTCCGCTGAATTTCGTCGTGGTGGGCGGTGGCCCTACCGGCGTCGAACTGGCGGGTACTCTGGCGGAAATCAGCCGGCATGCTTTGAATCATGAGTTCCGATCGATCGATCCCGCGCGTACACACATACTGCTGATTGAAGGTGGCCCGCGCGTCTTGCCGGCGTATGCGGAAGACCTATCCTGCAGCGCTGAAGAGCAACTGAAGCAACTAGGTGTTGAAGTCAGAACTTCAACCATGGTTACGCTGGTCGAGGCGGGCGCGGTTCATTTGGGAAACACCAAAGTGCCCGCGACGGTGATTTTGTGGGCGGCCGGAGTGGCCGCCTCTCCACTCGGCAAGCAGCTAACAAGCGCCGTCGATCGGTCCGGCCGGGTGCCGGTACAGCCGGACTTGAGTCTTCCCGGACATCCAGAGGTCTTCGTGATCGGAGATCTCGCCTCCTCAAAGGATGAACAAGGAAAGTTGCTGCCGGGCGTCGCTCCTGTGGCGATCCAGCAAGGCAAATTTGTAGCGAAGCTGATTCGAGAGGAATTGGAGGCGAGCGGGACAAAGAACTCAGGGCCGACCAGGTCGCGTCCTGCCTTTCATTACTGGGATAAAGGCAGCTTGGCAACGATTGGGCGAGCCGCTGCGGTCGCCCAGTTCGGCAAAATCCACATCTCGGGATACATTGCCTGGCTTTCCTGGCTCTTTGTACATATTTTCTTCCTTATCGGCTTCCGCAACCGTTTGCTGGTGTTTATTCAGTGGGCATGGTCTTACGTGACGTATGAGCGCGGTGCAAGGCTGATTACCGGCAGCACGTATTTGCCGGGATGGACCGCGCCGGACCCGACTTCCACAGTTACCAATGCGCAGCCCGCGCAACAAGATATTTCCTCGCCTGCGCGGAAATAGGTGGACAATAGTCTTGGAGACCGGCAAGAGCAGTCCGGTCCTAGCAAGTTCCACAGCAGCCATGAAGAGATTTTGGATTCTCCGCGTCATTCTCTCGGCAGTCGCTCTTGTCGTCTTTTCATGCCCGGTCTCGGCTGAGATCCTCAAAATTGTGGTTGACGACACGATTCAGCCCATCAGTGAGGAATACATCGCGCGCGCCATAGCCGAAGCCGCGCGCCGTAACGATGAGGCGGTTTTGATTGAGATCAATACGCCGGGCGGGCTGGTCGATTCTACCCGGCAGATTATCGAGCACATCACAACCTCTACGGTGCCCGTCATCATTTACGTCACGCCGAGCGGGGCCCGCGCTGCATCCGCTGGATTCTTTATTCTTGAGTCGGCGGACATCGCGGCCATGGCCCCGGGAACGAACACGGGAGCGGCTCATCCGGTCATTCTCGGCGGCGGCAAGATGGACGACGTAATGAAAGAAAAACTTGAGAACGATGCTGCCGCGTTGATGCGCTCCGTAGCCTCGCGTCGTGGACGCAACGTGGAAGTGGCAGAAAGCACCGTGCGACAGTCCAAGTCATTCACCGACGAGGAAGCGCTGAAGCAGCACCTGATCGACTACATCGCGTCGAATGAGACCGACCTGATGAAACAGATTGATGGCAAAAGTTTCAAGCGGTTCAATGGCCAGGAAGTCACTCTGAAGGTCGCGACGCAGCCGATCTCGCTCTTCGACATGACGTTGAAGGAGCGCATTCTGGCCTATCTGATGGATCCGAACGTTGCGTTTTTGCTTCTGGCCATTGGTGCGCTTTCGTTGTACATCGAGTTCAATCACCCAGGTGCGGTGATCCCGGGAACTGTGGGCGTCGTATTCATTTTGGTGGCTGCCTTTGCCCTGAATCTTTTGCCAACTCGTTTTGCCGCTCTGGTCCTCATTTTGGGCGCTTTCGCATTGTTCGCGGCGGAGGCCAAATTCGCTTCCCACGGAGTCCTTACGATCGGAGGAATCGCGCTCCTCACGTTAGGTGGCCTGCTCCTCGTAGACGCGCCGATTCCCGAGATGCGCGTTCACCTGGCAACCGCGTTAGCCATCAGCGTCCCGCTCGGTCTGATCACGGCATTCCTGATGAGCATCGCGCTCAAGGCGCGTCGGAATAAGGTTGTTACGGGTGAGCAAGGCTTAGTTGGAGAAACGGGAGTAGCGCAAACCGCCTTGACGCCGCAGGGAAAGGTCTTCGTGCACGGCGAACTTTGGGATGCCGTCGCGAGTTCGCCCCTGCCCGTCGGTCAGCTAGTAGTCGTTCGACGAATCGACGGATTGACCCTGCAGGTCGATCCGCTAGCAGCTGTGACCTCTCGTCCCACGGTAATGATGACTTCTTAAGCAGCTGGCAGCTCAGTGTGCTCAGCTACTTCAGGTTGAACAACGCATTCACGTGCGCGGTAGCCGTGACGTTTTGTGGAGAGAATTCCTCAGTCGGCGCAGGAGTCGCAGCATTCGGGCCGGCAACCATCGCCCGAGCCATACGCGGCATGATCACCCGTGGATTTTCAAACGTGTCCACAGAGGCATAGGAAAGATCGCCCAACACTCTGCCGCTGGCCCGGGCAATCGTATCTGCCGAATTCCTCGCCTTCCGATAGGCATCTTCCACGGCCTTGTTCTTCGCTTCGTCCATATTCTCGAGAATGTAATTCAGGGTTTGCGTTTCGCTGACGTTGGCGTCCGCCAGTTGCTGCGTGATCGTCCCGATTTTTGAAAAGTCTTTCAATTTGAGCGTGATGTCTGTTGTGACCCGGTATCCGATCACCCGTTGTTTCGGCTTCCATTCGTAAAGCGGTTGAACGGAGAAAAATCCCACGGTGGCGCTCTTTGGATCTAATCCATTCGCCCGCAGTACTTGCCGCACCTGCTCGACATCCTTCGAGGCACGCTGATAGGCAGCCTGCGACGAATCGTCTTGCGCGGCAACATTCATCTGTATTTCCGCGGTGTCTGGGACGGCCTCGAACTTGCCGTCAGCACCAACGTAGACGGTATTCGGCAGCGCACTGACCGATGGATGCTCCTGCGCAGATGTCATGACGGCACTGACAAGAAAAATTGCCACAACCGTACATGCTGGTCTCATAAGGCCCTCCGCGAGCAATTATCGAACAAACGCCATTGCTGCTGTTCCTTTGAAAGAACGTCTGAAGTCGAAAATCTTGCCTGCGGGACAGAAGCGGCGAGGACAAAATCAAAGAGGCCTCCAAGTGGAAGGCCTCAGTTCAACTCTGTGACTCTGCTCTTGCTACCTTCCTGGAACTGTCAGGTTGCGATCGAGCCTGATCTCGAGAGCTGTGCCTTTGTCGAGCACGAGATCATGCCCAGACTCAAATGCGGTCATGGCGCTGTTCGCCGCACCAACCCCGGCTCCCTCTGCAGCGCCGCGTTTGCCGCCGTTGTGCGCACCGGCCTCTGCCCCTTCGCCTGCTCCAACCACGACAGCCTCCGCGATCTGTTCTTTGGCATGCCCTTGCGACCGATTTCGCCTTCTTCCCCGACTTGCCGCAATCCGTGTTCGCCCGGCACCCCAGTAACAGTCGCAATGAGTGGCACCCAACCATGGCCCGTATCGATTTCATCGAAGCTCAGCAACAGCCGCGTGTTCAGTCCGGGTTCTACGGCACTCACATGTCCTTTGATCTTGCGCCCAGCACCAATGGCTAGTTCCATCGGCCGCTGTCATTGGTTCCGCAAGACGCGCCTGAAAGTGATCACCAGCTTTCGCAGTGTGGGTATCGAGTCTGTCAGTCAATTGAATCAGCGCCACTGTGCCCTGCACGACCGCATTAGGAGGAACCTGGGGTGTGTTTTGCGCAAACCCTGGAATACAGAACAGTGCAATCAGCAATACAGCAAAACCGCTGGCGAACTTGGACATAAGGTCTCCTGGGAAGAAAACTCCATGACATTGGATGGAATCAGAGTACTATTTGGCTGCCCAGAGGCAAACCTATGGGAAATGTGCGACTTACATACTAAATGGCGGGCTGGGGCCCGGTGACTGCCAAGCACTTCGACATCGAGAGCGTTGGAATGCAGCCCCGCTACAGTCGTGGAAGGCAGCTTGCCACTGGCTGGCATCATTCCCACTGCACAGTTCTTGCCTGATTGCTTCGCCCGATTCAGGCCGCGATCCGCCAGCGTGAGTACTTCTTCGTAACTGACTGCGCGCGGGTTTTCGGGGAACCAGGGGAAGGCCGCCCATCCAAGGGAGCAAGTCCGATAAAGCGTTTCTTCGGAGGAACCCAGCCGAAAGGGAGCATCCGCCACAGCCGACAAAACACGTTTCGCCAGCAACTCGGCTTCGGTGCGATCGGTATACCGCGACACGACGAGAAACTCTTCCCCGCCCCAGCGTACCAGAACATCGGAGTGCCGTATCGATGAACTGAGTCGTTGCGCCATCTCAACCAGCACGGTATCGCCGACATCGTGGCCGTAGCGATCATTTACCTCTTTAAAGTTATCGGCATCGATCAAGTAGAAGACAAGATCCCGCGTGTGAGGGTCGTGATTATCCGTGTGAGAACGCAAAGCCTGGCCCACATCGGCCTCGATGCTGGCGGAAAAGTACCTGCGATTGCGAAGCCCGGTCAACGGATCGGTCAGCGACGCCTCCTGCAGAACCACATTCGTGCGCCGCAATTCGCTGGTCAGGCGTCGATGCTTCATAAACAACAAAAACGCCATCGCGAACATCGTTGCCAGCGTGACAAAAACACGAAAGCGGGACGCCTTGTCTGGAAGTCGAGGATCGAGGAGAGCATAAAGCGCCACTATCGGCAGCGACAGTACAGCTATTGCAGAAAGATTCGCCAGCCACGAGCTATACGATTCCTCGGCGGACGTGTCAGGCGTCGGCGCCAATCCATCCCCCAACAAAGCAGCGACGGCGTAGATGGCAAAAGAGCTGGAATAAGGAATGTCATACCAACTGCCGGTGTAATAGACATCCCTCTCGATGGCGCGATTCAGAATATAAAACCACACATAATTGAAAATTACGGCCACCAATAACATGGCATAGAACTTTCGCCATTTTCCCGAGGTCTCCCTCCAGAAGAAGACCAGGACAGCCGCGAGCAATACCGCCTCCACCAAAGAGAGCAGATCGAAGTTCCGGTTGTATCCGTCGAGGTTTGGGTAAGCGTATTGCCAGGAAACGACCTGCGAGATATAGAGGTAAAGCCACCAAAGGAGCAAAAGAAAAAAGTCCAGCACACCCAGTTGGGCGGTGCGCACCGACTGCTCCCGGTGCGGCCGCAGCAACAAGCCCGCCATCATGGGAGCGCCCGCGAGAAACAGGAGCGCGTCCGCCGGATGCATGGGAGGCATCTTCTGGCGCAGGAACAAGTCGTAATAGATCCACACGCCCTGATCGCTGAGCCACATGGCCCATCCCGCCGCCTGCAGCATCCAGAACCAACGCATGCGGCCCTTGCTGTTCAGCCCTAACAGAGCAAATGAGAACAGGGCCGTCATCATCAGCAAGGCACCTACGATATCGCTGACGGAAATCTGAAAAAAACTTCGCGGCAGAAAAAGACACGACACCGCCAGCACCGCAACCAGCAACGCGGCGCACAAAACCGACATTTGCAGCGCTTTGTGACGGTTCACAGTTCAGTCTTCAGCTTACGAGACTAGCCCTTGGCCCCAGTGGAGTACGCCATGCGAGAAATTTGAGAATCGATGTCTTTCCGCAAGCGGTCCCAAATATCTTCCGGTATCTCAAGGAACGCTTTAACTACATCTGGATCAAATTGCCTGCCGCTCCAGCGGATGATTTCTTCGCGTGCTGCTTGGTAGCTCTGCTTCGGTCGATAGACGCGGTCGACCGTCATTGCATCCAGCGTATCGGCTATCGAAAAGATTCGTGCTCCGAGTGGAATCTCCTCTCCTTTCAGGCCGCGCGGATAACCCGTACCGTCGTAGCGCTCCTGGTGTGAATAGACGATGTCACAGGCGTCAACCAGAAAAGGGATCTTCTTCACAATCTGGTACCCCTTGTAGCAGTGCTCCTGCATGATGGACATCTCGTCGGGAGTCAGCTTCCCGGGCTTTCGAAGGATGGCATCAGGAATTGCCAGCTTACCGATGTCGTGGAGAAACGCACCGCGCGCGATGGTCGGAATCTGCTCTGGCGGCAGGCCCATGGCCTTCGCAATCACGATCGTGAAGGCGGTAACTCGCCGTGAATGTCCCTCGGTCTCGGCGTCTTTCATGTCGAGCGCATCGCCTAAGGCCTCGAGAGTCATGTCATAGGAACGTTCCAGCTCGCGAACGGTAGCCTGTAACTGATCGGTGCGCGCTTTTACCAGCGATTCCAGGTTTGTCTGATATGTGCGGTTTTCGACTTTGAGACGGCGATTTTCCAGAGCGCGGCTCACGGTATTCAGTAGTTGCTCGCGCTCGAATGGCTTCAGCAGATAGTCATAGGCTCCGTTGCGAATGGCCGCCAGCGCGACGGAGATATCGTGCACGGCCGTAACCATCACAACCGGCATGTCCGGATACTTTTCCTTAGTACGCTCGAGCAACCCGATGCCATCGAGATCTGCCATCATGAGGTCGGAAAGCATCAACTCGAATTCGTCGCCAGAAGTCAGGACCGCGAGCGCCTCCATCCCGGAACCCGCTTGTTTGCATGAATATCCGGCGGTCCCCAACATGGAGGCCACGATTTCCCGGATCGGCTCTTCGTCGTCAACGACCAGAATGCGATCTGCCATAGGAGTACACGGAAGTCTATCGGCGATTGTAACGGTTTCGCCACATTCCGAAAGTAATCATTGAGGTCCTGAAACTCCATCGAGATTCCTCTGGACCGTGATATTCAAAAACAAGGAATCCGTACGTCCGCATGCGATGAACGTTTTTCTCTGGTCGATCTGGAACTCGTCAGCAAGGCTTGGCATCGCTAAGCCCACGGGGTCAGAGTTATCTCTGCTGATCCTATTCGGCGCTTCCCTGCTCGCTCTGCGCGCCTTTCGAGAAACCTATCTCAAAATTTGGATTGTAGGATGGCTGGCGCTGCTAGCCTCCCGCTTAGCAGAGCACTCTCTCGCTGCGAAGATCCCTGCCCCTTTTGATCTGGTTGTCGTGCAAGCTTCATTCGTGCTTGCGGTTGGGGTGTTGGCCGGCGCCATCCTGGCGTACGCCCGGCTTCGTGACCTGTTCATTCCGTTGGCTATCATCACTCCCATCCTCGTAGGATTCACCGGCGCTCGCGTGCTCTTGTGGCCAGAATCGCTGCCCCTGCGAATGGCTGTGGAAGTCGGCTATCGTATTCTGCTCGTAACCGCTTCGCTGGCTTTGCTCCGGGCACGCCGTGGACGATTCGAGCCGTCGGCTTGGCTGATGGCGTTGTGCTTACCCTTACTCCATCTCACCTGGTTGCCGTTCACCGAGCAAATTCCTGCTGCTGCGTCCCTTGGCATCGAGATAACCCTGGGCATCAGCATGCTGCTGATCGTATTCGATCAAGCACGGGCCCGCACACGCAGATTGCTCGCGATGCAGGCCATCACCAACAGCATCGCCAGCGCGCAGCAGTACGGAAGCGTCGTGCAATGCGCCGTCGACGAACTAACGAGCGTGATGCGCGTCCGATCAGCATGGTTCCGGCTGGCGGAAAGTGGCCATCTCATCGCGACTCACGCGGCTGGACTCTCCAATGATTTCCTCCGTGACGCAGGTTTTGCTGAGATCAACGAGAACGTATCGAAACTTTGGGAAAAGCGCGAGACCCAGGTTACAAGATCGGACAAGACGGCCACGGAACCCGCCGAGTGTTTGCAGTCTGAAAAGATTCGCCAGGCCGTGACCGTACCGGTCATCGGCAACAAGTCTCCCGTTGGACTGTTGCTGCTGGGCACATCCGGCGCCCGGCAGTGGACTCCAGAAGAACTAGATTTCCTGCAGGCCTGTGCCCGGCAACTGGCTTTGGCGGTCGAGAACTTCCGCCTGCTCGAGCAGGTCATCCGCTCACAACGTCAGTGGATGAACACTTTTGACTCCATCCATGACGTGATTCTGGCTCACGATGCGGATTACCGGATCATCAAGGCGAATCAAGTTGTGCTGGAGCAACTGGGAAAGGCGGCCGCCGACGTGATCGGCAACAGTTGCGAAGCCGCGCTGCCCCACAGCTTCGGGGAATGGACCGGTTGCCCGTACTGTGCGATGGGTGGCGACGAAGAGTTCACCGAAGGCGCCGATCCTTGCTTCGGTGGATTCTCAGTGGTGTCGACCTCTTCTTACACCGAACAAGGTAGCCAGCAGAAAGGCACCATTCACGTCGTTCGCGACATTACGGCACGGCGCTCCGCGGAAGAAAAATATCGACTGCTGTTCGAGCAGGTACAAGAGGGAGTCTACGTCGCCGATACCACAGGACGGATCATCGACTGCAACGATGCCTTCGTCCACATGCTCGGCTACGGCAACCGTGACGAACTGCTGGTCCTGAATTTGGATACCGAGATCTGCGTCGATCCCAAGCAGCGCGATGCCTTCCGTCGCGAGATCGAAGCGCATAATTACGTCCGCAATTTCGAAGTCACTCTTCGCCGCCGTGACGGCACGCTGCTGCTCGCTATCGAGAGTAGTTTCGCCACGCGCGATGCAACGGGCAACGTCGAGCGCTACCAGGGATTCGTCCTCGACATGACGGAGAAGCGTCGTGCCGAAGACGAGATGCAGCGGCGCAACCGTGAACTGAATGCGCTCAATGCAATGGCCGTGGTTGCAGCGCAGTCTTTCGATTTAGATGAAATTCTGAACTTGACACTCCGCCAAGTGGTCACTCTGTTTGGCGCCGAGAGCGGCACAGTCTATCTTTCCGATACGGATTCGCCAACCTACCGCCGCCGCGCCGCATGGGGTCCACGAAGTCGCGATAAGGTGCGGCCGGCGGAGATCTCGTTCGCCGAGGGCTTCGGCGATCTGGTGATACGCTCCCGTGCTGAAGTCGTGACGGCTGAGTATCTGCCTCATTTGCCTGCCACTGTTGCCGAATTCATGCGCTCCGATGCCGAACGCTCATGGATATGGGTCCTGTTTTGGGCGAAAGATAGTCCAGTCGGACTCATGGGCCTTTGCAGCCATCTCGGATATCAATATTCTTCGAACGACGAGAATCTGTTAGTTGCCATCAGCCGCCAACTGGCCACAACGATCGAGAAAGTCCGGTTGTACGAAGAAACCTGCCGCGCTTACGAGGATCTGCGCAAGACTCAGGAACAACTCTTGCAGAGCGAAAAGATGTCGGCCGTTGGCCAGCTGATCGCCGGCGTGGCGCACGAGCTGAACAATCCTCTGACAGCGATCCTCGGTTATGCGCAGCTTCTCGAGACCGAGGGCCTGAACCCGCGCGCGCAGGATTTTGTCAGCAAACTGTTTAAGCAGGCACAACGCACTCACCGAGTCGTGCAGAACCTGTTATCTTTCGCACGACAACGCAAACCGCAGCGCGACGATGTCGACGTGCGCAAGGTGCTGGAAGAGACTCTCGCCCTGCGCGACTACGATCTAAAGATCAACAACATCAAAGTCGACAGTAATCTGCCCGCAGAACCGGCCATGGTGGTTGCCGATCCGCATCAGATCGAGCAGGTTTTTCTGAATATCATCAACAATGCGGTAGACGCTATTCTCGAGACTGGCCGCAACGGCAGCCTGAAGATCCGCGTCAGCACGCAAAACGGTCACGTCTGCACGCAATTCAGCGACGATGGCGCGGGCATAAAAGACCCTAAGCGCATCTTCGATCCGTTCTATACCACGAAGAATGTCGGCAAAGGCACTGGCCTTGGACTCAGTATCTGCTACGGGATCGTCAAGGAACATGGCGGCGATATCACCGCAAGCAACAACCCAGAGGGCGGCGCAATGATTGAGGTCAGGCTCCCGGCGGCTGTGGCTACGATGGCGGAACCGGAGGCCGCGAAGACCGCACCTCGCCAGCACGAACATGCCGTGCACGGACGCGTGCTGCTGGTAGAGGAAGAAGAGGCCATTCTGGAATTCGAACGCGACGTTCTTACCGGCGCCGGCGCAACCGTCGTCACGGCAAAGAATGCTGAGGACGTGAAGACCCGGTTGCTGTCAGAACCGTTCGACGCCCTCATCATGAACGGCAAAATGCCAGGCGAGTGGAGCACTAAAGAATCGTACCCGTGGCTCAAACAGAATTGCCCGGGCATGGAGGATCATGTCCTCTATACCTTCTCGAACAGCGTAGAGCCCGGCGAAGGACGCACCTTCCTACAGGAAAACGATATTCCGTACCTTGTAAAACCCTTCGAAGTCGCAGAACTGATCAGCCAGGCGAGACGATTACTCATGAAGGCTCAAGCAGCCGGGGCTGGCTCAGACTAGGACGCTACTGCGCCTACCTTGCTTTCATTATTTTCCCTTGTAAGTCTTCGCTGAGCCAATTCCCGTACATTGATCAAAGCCGACCGTGCACCGAGGATCGCCCTGGGTGATGTCGTTGAAATTATCGAAGTATAAAGTCGGATACGCCAGTTCCCGGTACATCGCGGTAAGCTGGATCACGCTGCTCTTGGCTTTATGAGCTGCCGCATTCACGATCCCCGCGAATGTCGGAGAAGCCCAACTCGTACCTCCCACGGAATACCAGCCTCCCTCGAGATATATTGGCGCACAGCAAAAATCAGAGGCAACATCGGGATATCCACGATGCGATCCCACAACATTTGCCACGCCGTTCTGATAAGCCGGCCTTGGTTCATAAGGACTGAGGTCGCCCCCTCCGGCGCCGGTGTAATAAACCTCATTCACAAAATTGCCGTTCTGATCGCGGTTGAAATACGTGCCACCCACCGAGACAACATTCGGCGATGCCCCAGGATATATGCTCACACCTAACCCACTGTCGCCGCTGGCGGCAAAGAAGACTACGCCCTTCGTCGTGAAGTACTTGTCCCAGGACAATTCCTGGCTCACTTCCGGATCGCCCCAGCTCATACTGACCACGCCGCCGCCCGCCTCGGCAACCAGTTTGGCAGCAAGTTGCACCGCCGCCCATGTCGGGTCGGTATTCACCTGGACAGACTCGACCAGATAAATCTTCGCTTGCGGGGCCATCGCATGCGCCCACTCGATGTCGAGCGCCTCCTCCACCAGCCAGTTTGAATAGGTCGGGGGCTTCTTGGTACCGGGCCACGTCACAGTTAGGTCAGCGGCAGGAATTCCGTAGTACGCTGAAAACGCCGCCAGATCCTGGGCCGCAGTCGGGTAGTGCCCTGCATCCACTATCGCGATTGCACCCCAGCCTCCCGAAGGCACAGTCGTGCTGGTGGCCACTGGGCAGCCAGAGGGCCCGCTTACCAAGTGGTATACACACGCCACCGAGCCGGGCGTCTCTACTCCCGGGGGCGGCTGCGGCGCTGCCTGGTCGGAGTCCACAAAGAAATAGTTCGTGTGATGGCGGCCGATCTCCGGAATGCTCGATTCGGGGATGATGATTCTATGCCCGTTGAACACAGCCCTCTCTGTTCTGCGAGAAAGCCCTGGAATCAGTCACGCCGAGAAACATGCTGGCCGCAATGAGAGCGACTGCCGCTGCCTTTAATGCCCTGAGAAACCTTTTCATTTGTCTGAACTCCTGGTCTGGACTCATACCCTGCTTTTTGCAGTCCGTAATCATGCCCGTTGGCGGAAGCAAAAGCAAGGCTTTCAGTGGCCCGAAAACGCACAGCCATCCACAGCTTCGGCCTTCTGCTGTGCGTTAAACTAGTGTTAGACCCCATGTCCCAATTCGTCCACCTGCACCTGCACACCGACTATTCCCTACTGGATGGCGCTTGTGACGTCGAAAAGCTCTGCCAGCACGTGCAACAGCTAGGCATGCCGGCGGTGGCCATGACGGACCACGGCAACATTTTTGGCGCTGTGCATTTCGTCAACGCTGCGCATAAACACGGAGTAAAACCGATCGTCGGATGCGAGCTATACGTCTGCAAGAAAGATGATCACCGCGCCGCCCCCGAAGGCGACACCTACAACCACCTGCTGGTTCTGGCGGAAAACGAGGAGGGATACCGCAATCTGGTGAAAATTACTTCCGAGGCCTCCCTGCACGGCTTTTATTACAAGCCTCGCATCAGCAAGAAATTCCTCGCCGAGCACTCTCGCGGACTGATTGGCCTTTCCGGATGTCTGAAGGGGGAAGTCGCCGAACGTTTGGTCGAGGGCAATTACGAAGCTGCCCGCACCGCAGCCGGCACCTTCACCGACATCTTCGGAAAGCAGAACTTCTTCCTTGAGATTCAAGATCAGGGACTCGAGCTCGAGCACCGCATTCATCCCGGTCTATTCAAGCTGGAAAAAGATGTTGGCCTCCCACTGGTCGCGACTAACGACAGCCACTACCTGTGCGAGGACGACGCCCACGCTCAAGACGTGATGGTCTGTATTCAGACCGCCAAATCGATCCGCGATACCGGTCGCATGAAGTTCGAGGGTACGCAGTTCTTCGTCAAAAACCGCGACGAGATGTATCGGGTATTCAAGGACTCGCCCGACGTGCTTTCACGCACCCTAGATATCGCTGAGCGCTGCAGCCTGCGCATTGAGAAAGTAGCGAATCCGTTCCCGGAGTTCGAAGTTCCGCTCGGGTACACGATTGACAGCTACTTCGTTCACGTCACCCGCCAAGGTTTTGCCCGGCGACTGGAAACACTGCGGCCGCTTAGCGAGCAAAACAAACTTAAGCACTCGCTGACTGATTACGAGCAGCGACTTGAGCGCGAGCTCGGAATCATCCAGCAGATGAAGTTTCCCGGCTATTTTCTTATCGTCTGGGACTTTATCCGTTACGCGAAAGAGCACGGTATTCCGGTGGGGCCGGGCCGCGGCTCGGCTGCCGGATCACTCGTCTCCTATGCACTGGGGATCACGGATATCGACCCGCTGCAGCACGAATTGCTCTTTGAACGCTTCCTCAATCCCGAGCGCGTGTCCATGCCCGATATCGATATCGATTTCTGCATGAACCGCCGCGGTGAGGTGATCGACTACGTCACCCGCAAGTACGGCCGCGACAACGTTGCACAGATCATCACGTTTGGCACGATGGCTGCGAAGGCTGCAATCAAAGACGTGGGCCGCGCCATGGACATCCCATACGCGGACGTCGACCGCATCGCGAAGATGGTGCCCACCCAGTTGAACATCACGCTGGAACAAGCCATCGAGGATTCTCCTCAACTAAGGGAGGCCATCGAAAAAGACGGCCAGATTCGCGAACTGTTCCAGACCGCAAGGAAACTGGAGGGTCTCGTACGCAACTCTGGGGTCCATGCCGCCGGAGTTGTGATCTCACCGCGTCCTCTGACCGATCTGGTGCCGCTCCATCGCACCAAGAACGACGAAATCGTGACCGCCTACGACATGGTCGCCATCGAGAAGATGGGCCTGTTGAAGATGGACTTCCTGGGCCTGACCACGCTCACGATCTTGACCGATGCCCTGAAGTTGATCGAACAAAAGCGCGGCAGCCCGCTAACTCTCGAAGAGATTCCGCTCCAGGACGAAGAGACCTATCGCGAGGTATTCCACAAAGGCCTGACGTCCGGCGTCTTCCAGTTTGAATCGCATGGCATGCGCGACGTTCTGCGCAAGTATCAGCCGAGCTCGATCGAAGATCTTACTGCTCTTAACGCGCTCTATCGTCCGGGTCCGATCCAGGGCGGCATGATCGATGACTTTGTCGACCGCAAGCACGGGCGCAAAAAGGTTGAGTACGACCTGCCCGAACTGAAAGAAATCCTGCAGGAAACCCTGGGCGTGATCGTGTATCAGGAACAGGTAATGCAGATTGCGAATCGTCTTGCGGGATACTCGTTGGGCGATGCCGATCTGCTCCGTCGCGCCATGGGCAAGAAGAAGCCCGAGGAGATGGCGCTGCAGCGCGAGCGATTCATCCAAGGTGCCGCTGAGCGAAAATATCCACCGAAGAAGATCGAGAAGATTTTCGATCTCATGGCGCAGTTTGCCGGATACGGCTTCAACAAATCCCACTCCGCGGCCTACGCCCTGCTCGCCTATCACACCGCTTATCTGAAGACGCACTATCCGGTTGAGTTTATGGCGGCGCTGCTGACGTCCGTGACCGGCTCAACGGATGACGTCGTGAAGTACATCAACGAATGTCGCGAGATGGGCATCACGGTCGAGGCCCCCGACATCAATGTCTCCGACGCAAACTTCACGCCTCACGGCGAATCGATCCGGTTTGGGCTGGGCGCGGTCAAGAACGTTGGCGGCAATGCCATCGAGTCAATCATCGCTGCGCGGAAGAAACTCGGCCGCTTCAAATCCATCTTTGAATTCTGTGAGAACGTCGATTTGCGTCTGCTGAACAAGCGCGTACTGGAGTCACTGATCAAAAGCGGCGCCATGGATTCTATGGGCCGACGCGCCCAACTTATGGCCGTCCTCGATAAAGCTATGGAGCAGGCGCAAAAGACACAGCGGGACGCGGAATCCGGCCAGCATGGGCTTTTTGGTGTTTTCCAGCAAGACGAGCCTGAGACCCAGAACGACCGGTTGCCGAATATCCCTGATTGGGACGAGAACATGCGACTGGCTGCCGAAAAGGAAATCCTGGGATTCTTCATCACGGGCCACCCTCTCGAAAAATACAAAGACAAGTTGCAGGACCTCCAAGCGCTAAGCATTGAAGAGATCGGTGGCATGACCAAGTCCACCGGCAAAGACGAGACCATCGTCACCGCGGGGATTATCAGCAACGTGCGCGTCCTTAAATCAAAAAAGGGCGATTTCTACGCGCAGACCACGCTCGAAGACATGTCCGGCTCGATCGACATGATCGTCTTCCCCGAGGCCTACAAACGTTTAGGCGAGAAGGTCAAACTGGAGGTCCCAGTACTCGTGAAGGCGGGCGTCCGCCTCGAGGAAGGTTCCAACCCGAAAATCACCGCGGCCGAAATCATGCCTCTCGAGGACGCCAAAGTTCCCCTGCCCCGCGCCATCCGGGTGCGCATCCCTCTCGAATCCGCCGGCGAGGCCACCATCGATACCCTGCACAGTCTCTTCTTGGAACGAAAAGGTGAGGCAAAAGTGCTCTTCGACGTTGAGCGCCATGGGGATTTCATGGTGGTGATGGAAGCGGAAGGCTATAATGTCGTTCCAGACCGTAATTTCATTGCCCGCGTCGAACAGCTGTGCGGGCGCGGTAGCGTCCGCATTATCAGCTGACTGAGAGCATGCCACCAACCGAAAAGGCACAACAGGAACTGGAACAGATTGAGCGGCAGGTCGCCGAAATGGAAACCGGCGAAACCGACGATGCCACCCGGCGTCAAATGATCAAGTTGCAGGACCGGATCGAGACGCTTCGCCGCGAGATGAACACACCACCAAGCGCATGGCAAAAAACCGAACTGGCGAGGCATCCGCAGCGTCCGCAGTCGCTCGACTATATCGAGCGTGTTTTCACAGATTTCAGCGAAATTCACGGTGACCGCGGTTTCGGGGATGACGCCGCGATCGTGTGCGGCATGGCCCGATTCCACGGGGAAGAAGTGCTCGTCGTAGGCACGCAAAAAGGGCGCGATATGAAGCAGCGCGTCTATCGCAATTTCGGTACTCCACATCCCGAAGGCTACCGCAAGGCGATTCGCGTCATGCAGATCGCTGAAAAGTTCCGTCGGCCCATTTTCACTCTTGTGGATACCGACGGCGCGTACCCAGGGATTCATGCGGAAGAGCGAGGCCAGGCGGAAGCCATCGCATACAATTTGCGGGAGATGGCACGGCTGGAGGTCCCGATCATTGCCACCGTCATTGGCGTTGGCGGCAGCGGCGGGGCGTTGGCCATTGCCGTCGCAGACCGAGTCCTAATGATGGAGAATGCCATCTACTCGGTGATCTCTCCGGAAGGCTGCGCGGCCATCATGTGGCGCGACTCCTCCAAGAAAGAACTTGCCGCCGAGGCCATGCGCATTACCGCTACCGACCTCAGCGAACTGGGATGTATCGACGATATCGTTCTAGAGCCTGAAGGCGGGGCGCATCGCGATTATGAAGCCGCAGCGAACCTTCTTGACGCCAGTCTGCGGAAGCATCTCGCTGAATTGAAGAAGCTCTCGACCGCCGAATTGATCGCATCACGATATAATAAGTTCCGGACCATCGCTCAGTTCTACAAGACCCAATCCTGAGCCGCCGGACTCCCCTCGTTCGAAAGCAGATTCCTCCGGGCCACAGGCGGGCGAATGGCCGCGACTGGCGGGTCAACACCGCCGTATAATGGAAATGTTTCCTCCTTCGCAATTCACAAATTACGGGCAATCGGGTTCTGCCCGCCTACGAAAAGGAAGGTGTTGGGATGGCCACTAGTGATGTCGTGCCCCGGGAATCGGCCGGAGGCATGGCCAAGCAGCGAATCGTCAATGACATGAGCATTCAAGTCGCGACGGTCAACGGGTCTGGTTCGCAAAGTTCGAATACAGTTCTATTGCGCAGTATTTTTCAGATGGGCGTGCCGGTCTCCGGCAAGAACATGTTCCCCTCGAACATCGCCGGACTCCCCACCTGGTACACGATTCGCGCCAATAAGCATGGATACATCGGCCGCAAGAAGGAAATCGACTTCCTCGTGGCGATGAATCCCGAGACAGCGACGGAAGACACAATGTCTCTGGCTCCAGGCGCTTCGGTTCTTTATGACGAGCCGCTCGCGCTGCACAAACTTCGCAATGACCTGATTTTCTACCCTGTGCCCTACGACAAGCTCGTCGCCCAGGTCTGTCCCGAGGCCAAGCTGCGCAAACTGGTCAAGAACATGGTCTACGTCGGAGTAGTGGCCAGTCTGCTGACGATCGACATGGCCGAGATCGAGAAGGCCATTCGTAAGCAGTTCGCGAAGAAAGTGAAGGCCGCCAATCTGAACCTGGCCGCTGCACAAGCCGGCTTCGAATACGCCAAGGCGAATCTGGAGAAGCGTGGCGCCTTCTACATCGAGCGCATGGACAAAACCGCCGGCAAGATCATCATCGACGGCAACTCCGCCGCCGCGCTGGGCTGCATGTTCGCCGGATGCACAGTCGTCACCTGGTATCCGATCACTCCTTCATCGTCTCTGGTGGAGACGATGATCGAATATATGAAGGAATACCGCATCGGTCCCGACGGAAAAGCCACATTCGCCATAGTTCAGGCCGAAGACGAGCTTGCCGCAATCGGCATGGTCATCGGCGCCGGATGGGCAGGAGCTCGCAGTATGACGGCGACCGCCGGCCCCGGCATTTCGCTGATGGCGGAATTCGCAGGCCTGGCTTATTACGTTGAAGTTCCCGGCGTCATTTGGGACATTCAGCGCGTCGGCCCCTCAACCGGACTTCCCACGCGCACCTCGCAGGGTGACATCCTCTCGACGGCATTCCTGTCCCATGGCGACACGAAGAACATCATGCTGATCCCGTGTTCCGTTGAGGAATGCTTCACCATGGCGACAGAGGCTTTTAACCTGGCGGAGCAATTCCAGACGCTGGTCTTCGTCATGTCCGATCTCGATCTCGGCATGAACAACTGGATGGCGGATCCATTCCCGTACCCGACAGCTCCAATCAAGCGTGGCAAAGTTCTCAGCAAGGAAGATCTCGATCGCCTTGGTGGTTTCGCTCGATACAAAGATGTTGACGGCGATGGCATCGGGTACCGCACGCTGCCCGGCACGTCACATCCTGCCGCAGCTTATTTCGCGCGTGGCAGCGGCCATAACGAGAAGGCACTGTACAGCGAACGTGCCGACGACTTCGAGAACAACATGGAGCGCTTGAACCGCAAGTTCGAAACTGCGCGCTCCTTCGTTCCGCGACCCGAAATCACCAAGGGCAAAAACGCCGGAGGGGACAAAGTAAAGATCGGGATCATCGGTTACGGAACATCGCACTGGGGCATCACCGAGAGTCGGGATCAACTTCGCGACGAATACGGCATCGAGACGGACTATCTCCGTCTGCGGGCATATCCGTTCACCCGCGAAGTACACGAGTTTATCGAGCAGCACGAGCACATCTATATGGTCGAGCAAAACCGCGATGCACAGATGCTCAGCCTGCTCAGGCTCGACCTCAAACCCGAATTAGTGACTCGTCTGCGCAGCATCGCGCATATCACCGGTCTGCCGTTGGATGCGCGGTCCATCACCGACGAACTGACCAGCATGGAGGGTAAATAATGGGAACCACCACGGCTGAGCCCGGCGCAGCTTCACCGGGACCAAAGACAAACCGCATCGGCCTTACGGTCATCGATTACAAGGGTGGCAAGACTACTCTTTGCGCTGGCTGCGGCCACAATGCGATCTCGGAACGTATCATCGAGGCCATGTATGAGATGGGTGTCGAACCCGAGTACGTCATCAAGCCCAGCGGTATTGGGTGTTCGTCAAAGACCCCCGCATACTTTCTGAGCCGCTCCCACAGCTTCAATGCAGTTCACGGGCGCATGCCGTCCGTTGCCACGGGGGCGCTGCTGGCGAATCGCAAACTCGTTTGCATTGGCGTCAGCGGCGACGGCGACACCGCATCTATTGGCATCGGCCAGTTCATGCACCTCATGCGGCGTAATCTACCGATCATCTACATCATCGAAGATAACGGTGTATACGGCCTAACCAAAGGTCAGTTCTCCGCAACAGCCGATCTCGGTTCAAAGCTCAAGACCGGAGTGGTCAACGATCTTCCTCCGATCGACACCTGTGCGCTTGCCATTCAACTTGGCGCCACGTTGGTGGGACGCTCCTTCTCGGGTGACAAGCGCCAACTCAGCGCCATGCTGAAAGCCGCTATCGCCCATAAAGGCACCGTGATGCTCGACGTCGTGTCTCCCTGCGTGACCTTCAACGATCATGAGGGCTCGACCAAGTCCTACAAATACGTCAAGGACCACGAGGAGACGCTGCAGGAAGTCAGTTTTGTTCCCCACTTTGAGGACATCGACGTCGAATACGATCCCGGATCAACGATCCAAGTCACTATGCACGACGGTTCGCGCCTTCAACTTCGCAAACTCGAAGAGGACTACGATCCCACCGACAAAATTCGCGCCATGAGCCGCCTGACCGAAGCTCACGATAAGGGTGAAGTACTGACAGGCGTTTTCTACGTGAATCCGGAGGCGCCGAACTTTATCGACATGCTGAACGTCGTGGACCAACCCCTGGCAACGCTGCCGGATTCGATGACGCGTCCACCAAAAGAAGTCCTCGACGCCTGCATGCAAGAATTGCGCTAGGAGTATTCCTGCAAAAACGAAGGCCTCCGCTCTGGAGGCCTTTTTAGTTGAGCTGAACCGCTCCTAAGCGCTCTTACGCTGTGGCTCCCCGCTGTGCTCCGGATTCTCTCCAGGCTCAGGAAAATCCGTATCTGCATCTTTTAACATCGGATCCTGATCCCGATGTCCAAGTTGCTCTTGCATGCCGACATTTCCGGGGATCTTGTGATCTTCCGTTTCAGTTGCGCCCTTTGCAGTATCCTGGTCATCTTTGCTGTGTAACATGATTTCTCCCTTACGGATAATTGGGGCCACAACCGTGACTGATAAGAACCGCCCCTTGAGAATAAGTTTATTCTTGTGGAAACTTGAATAGAATAGAGTTCTTGATGCAGAGGTCAGTGGGGAATCTATGAAGAGGTTCTTTCTGTATCTAATATTTTTCGCTCTTCCGAGCACGTTTGCCTTAGCAGACACATCATCAGCGGTGCTCGTGCCGGCAAAACACCACGTTCAGCGGCATCACGCACACAAAGCCACGAAGCATCATGCCCCGAAGCACCCGCGCCACAGAGCATAGGCTCTGGCTAGCTTTGCGGTTCTGAGTTCTCAGCTGTGCCGTTCTCGCCGCGAGTTGATACTCCCAGCTTGCGCAGCCGATCACGAGCCTGCAATGCCTCGGGCGAGTGCGGATAGCGCTGAATAAGATGCCGCAACTCGGTCACGCCATCATCCTGCTTGCCCAGTTCAACCAGAGCAAATCCCTTTTTCAGCTGCGCAGAGGCCGCTTTGTTTCCACTGGGAAAGTTCTGTAAGACCTGATCATAACTCTGCACGGCCTGCTGGTAGTTCCCCTGTTTGAACTGAATCTCACCCAAATAGTAGTAGGAGTTTCCCGCCAAATCCGTGTTCGGATAAAACTTGACGTAATCCGAAAATTCCTGTGATGCCAAGTCGTTCTTGCCCCCGTTGTAGTCACGTAAGGCGTTGTTATACAGCACGTCTGGAGGCGGAGCCTGAGCCAACGCCTGCGCCTGCTGTTGTTGCTGGGACTGCTGCGCGGCTAGACTCTGCTGCGCTGCCTGCATGTCTTCCAGTTGCTTGGTCACTTTGGCCAGGCGCACCTTGAGCTCGTCCAAAGTGTCATTAAGCGCCTGAATCTGCCCCGAGAGTTGGTCGGTCTTCGCTCCACTATCCGCCTGCTGTTTTTGCAACGTGGTCTGCAAGGCGGTCAGAGCAGCCACCAGTTTGTTTACCGAGTCCGCATCCCCCTGCACCAGATTGTTCATCACACCCATGCGCTCGTCGAAGCTGCGCTGCATGGCGGTCATCTGCTCCTGCAGCTGCTGGACCTGGGTTTGCAGCTGGATAATCTCCTTGCTGACGCCCCAGGCAGGGGCGGTCGACATCCAGAGCATTGCGAGCAGTGCGACAAACGCGGACACATGTCGTGTTTTCATGAGTGTTTTCCTGGGTACATCAGTTTAGATGCCTTGATTTTCCCACAGACGAGGTGAATTCCGCACCGAAAGGACAAGCGGGAACCGGAACATTCAACGGGAAGAAGCACTGCAGTTCGCGCACCGCAGCATCGGCATCTAGGCGCAAGTTAAATAGGGGGACGCCACCGGCGTCCCCCGTCAATTCATTGCTTCTGATAAACAAAGTGGCCACGGCGATTCTGCTGCCAGCAAGCTTCGTTGCTCTCTGTGCAGAACGGTTTTTCCTTGCCGTAGCTGATGGTCTTAATGCGGCTGGCACTGATGCCCGATGCGGTCAGCGCATTCTTTACCGCGCTGGCGCGCTTATCGCCCAATGCCAGGTTGTAATCGGTCGACCCGCGTTCGTCGCAGTGTCCCTCGATCGTGAAATTCATATTGGCGTGCTGATTCAGGAACTGCGCGTCCGCCTGAATCGAAGCCTGCTGATCCGACCGAATGTCGGACTTGTCATAGTCGAAATAGACGTCCTTGATATTTTGCGAGAACAAGTCCTCATCCGTGACCGTCGGAGCCGGCGGAGGCGGTGGTGGTGGCGGCTGGGTCACCGTTAAACGCGCCGTAGCCTCCTGCGTACCACCCGCGCCCTTTGCCATCAGATGATAGGTGGTTGAGGCCGAAGGCGAAACGCTCTGCGAGCCGTTAGGCTGCACAGCGCCAATGCCATCGATCGACACGTCGGTGGCATTGCTGGTCTGCCAGCTCAATGTGGCAGATTGTCCCGTTTGAATGCTGCTCGGATCCACCGAGATCGATGCGGTTGGGGCCGGCGGTGGCGGAGGCGGTGGTGGTGGCGGCGGCGCCGCTTTCTTCTTGCAAGCGCCCAACATCAGCAGAGCGCTCAGTCCAATTATAAGAAACAACCATTTCATGCTTTTCTTCACTTTTATATTCCTCCTGCGACCCCAAAGTTACCCCCCGGGGCCAGACGAAGTTATTTACTATTTCCAACTCCAATTCGGTTGCGAATTGTGTCCTGTAAAAGTCAATTGCTGGGCTTTCGATCCATCGGCCAGCATCGTCCAGATCTGGAGGCTTCCCGTACGGTTCGACTGAAATACGATATGCCGTCCGTCCGGCGACCATGATGGGAAGTCGTTGCGTCCACCATCATGGGTGAGCTGCACCCATTGCTTGCTGGCGATATCCATCAGGTAAAGGTCAGAAGCTCCGGGCTCGCCCGGTCCATACTTGCGTACCCACGCGAGCGCCAGAAATTGCCCGTTCGGCGCCCAGTTTGGCGAAACTGCGTAACCCTGATCGGTCATGCGCTGCTGGTTCGTGCCATCCGATTCCATCGTGTAAATCTGCGGCAAACCCGTCCTACCGCTCACAAATGCAATCTGCCCATTTGTCTTGCGGTTCCATACTGGCGAAACGTCCGGCCCTTTGTCCGTTGTCAACCGATGAGCGTTCCCTCCGGAAGCATCGGCAACGTAGATTTCCGGATCGCCCGCCCGCGAAGAGGAGAAGGCGATTTTCGTTCCATCCCCCGACCAGGCCGGCGACAAATTTGTTCCGCCCATATGTGGAAAGCTCACCATCCTGTTTATTTCGAGGGAGTACATCATAATCTCCCATCCCGTCTTTGTCAGTGCGCTAAATGCGATCCGCGATCCGTCAGGAGAAATTCTTGGAGACAAGGCGATTGAGCCTAGGTGAGTGATCTGGTGTTGATTCGAGCCGTCGTAGTCCATCGCCCAGATTTCTTTGTGTCCCGTACGATCGCTCACAAAATAGATTTGCGTTTCCGCAATGCCCTGAATTCCTCCGCCGAGCCGGAAGATGATCTCGTCCGCAAACTTGTGCGCCATCAATCGCGCTGCAGCATCGCTCGCCACGTCCGTATATTGCTTCCCCAGCACTTGCGGCGATTGCGTATTCTTAACATCGTACAGCCAGCCCTGCACCGTAAGGTTCCCGCTGGCGACTCCAAGATTCCCGAAAGCCAGCATTGCGGCATTGGGCGGCGGAGCATTCCACGTCAGAAAATTCACTTCTGTGGGCTGCCCGGGTACCTGCAGCGGATAGAAACTCTTCGAGACGAGTTCAACCACTCCCGACACGTCGAGGTCATTCCACAACGTGTCGTTGAAGGTCTTGAGAAGAGCCGTGTTTTGGGGATCGCCTGTAGAAGGCTTGAAGTCCGGAACCGCCAGGCGCACTTTGTCCACACCGAGGGCCGTTCCAGTTTTTACCCAGTCCTGCGCTTCGAGCGCAGATGTGAACATGCAGCAAATACAGAAAAGGACGAGCAAGATGGCCAGCCTGTGGGAACCGCATAGCCGGCGTCTGAAAAGTGAACTATCGCCCTCGTCCATTCGTGGAGAATAGGTTTTACTGTGACACAATATCGTATTCCGATAGGATTCGCTTTGCAAACGATTGCTCGTAGATTTGTTACGATTCATCACCCAACTTCCCCATTCTGCACTTGTTTTCGGCCACACTAACCCCCGCGCATCCGGTTGGTAACCAGTCGGAGGTACAGCAACTCACTTCTTGTAATCGAACCAGTACTCGACTGAAATCTTGTTCCCCGAATAATCCGGGGGAAGCGGGCCGAACGTATCGATCCGCTGTAACGCACGGACGGCTGAGATATCCAGAGAGGGAACACCGCTCGACTGCTCCACCCGCTCATTCATCGGGTGCCCGTCGTGCGCAATATCAAAGGTGATGTACACGCGCTGCGCGGATGTGATCCTCGGATCAATCTCATATTTAAACCAGTTCTCCGATACCTTCCGCTGAATCACCTGCACGTACCATGCGTACTTCGTTCCGAAGTCTCCGCCCCCGCCCGTGATTCCGAATCCGCCTTTCGCCCCATTGGCGCTGAACGTTCCGTAGGGCCCGCTCACCGGGCCACCCTCACCGAATGCGACTCGATTGTCTTCCGGCTCCGGAGTTGGTTGCGCCTGCTTCGTCGAGGCCGTCTCCTGCTTCTTTTTCGGTTTGATCTTGGCGTTCTTGCCTTGAAGTTCGATCGCGTCCGGCTCTTTCTCCTGGACCTTAGGCTGCGACTGCGTCACGCCCTTCGACTCATTGGCAAGCACATTCTGCGTCGGCGTCGGATTTGCGGGAAGAGGAACTGTGCTCACCAAAGTCGCGCCGATCGCCTCTCCGCCTCCGCCGGCACCCCACGTATCCCCATTGGTGTGATTGAGGAGTGCGGTATACAGCAGCAAGAGAGCGGTAACACCGACATGCAGCCCCGCTGACCACGCGATCGCACGTCCCCAGTGGTCGTGCTCGAAATAGATCTCAGTGCTTGCCACTTTGCTCCAGAGGCTGAGTCACAATACTCACGTTGGCAAATCCGGCCTGCTTCACCGCATCCATGATGGTTGCAAAAGCGCCAAAAGGAACATTCTCGTCCGCCCGCACAAAGATGGATTGGTTCCGCGGGTCGCGAATTCTCTGCCGAAGCTTGGTTCCAATCTCGTTGATGTTGATGGCATCGTTCCCTAAGAACACGCGCTGATCTTTATTGATCGTGATCACCAGTCGTTCTTCGGTAATCTGCTTCACGTACCGGGTCTTGGGAACGCTGACGTCAATTCCGGACTGCAACACCGGAGCCGTCACCATAAAAATAATGAGCAGCACAAGGACAACGTCAACCAGCGGCGTGATATTGATGTCCGCCAGTGCGGTTTGCGTTCGGCCATTAGAAGTCGTAAAAGCCATCAGCGCCTCACGTCGGCCGGAACTCGCCGCCGGAATCTGCGCCTGGCTGTTCTCTACAGCATTCAGCACTTCGAGAGCAAAATCGTCGCTACGAGCGGCAAATTCCCGAATCGACGATCCAATCAGGTTATAAGCAATCACCGCAGGAATCGCGGCTGCCAATCCTGCGGCCGTCGTGATCAAAGCTTCCGAAATGCCGGGTGCCACTGCGCGCAGCGTTGCCGCCCCCGCGGTTCCCAGTCCATGAAATGCATCAATGATGCCCCACACTGTCCCGAACAATCCAACAAATGGAGTGACTGCCGCTGTGATCGCCAGCCAGGGCATATTCCGTTCGAGCCGTGTAATTTCTTCGGAAGCACCGATCTGCATACCGCGCTGAATTGAAACCAGATTTCTGATCCCGCCAACCGCCGCAATCTGGCGGCGGTACTCCTCGTATCCGCCTTCGAATACGCCGACGAGTGGGCTCGGCTTAAACTGATCCGCCACCGCGGCGATATCCTGCAAACGCTGCGCCTTGCGAAACGCGCGCACGAAGCGCCCGCTCTGCGTCCGCGCCCGCCGCAGCAGGCTCCATTTCGTGAGGATAATGGCCCACGAGAGCAGGCTGAACGCCAGCAGGAAGAGTAAAACCAGCTTGGCGACTGCGCCAGAATTGGAAATCATGTCGACGATCTCGCCGCCGACGAACACTACTAGCAATGGAGACAATTGCATCTGGGTTTTGGAGAATGCCTTTTGTGATTATAGATGAACTGAACCCGCGATTTTCCCACACGAACCTGATCTGGCAATGAAAGTTTCGCGCCAGTGCGATCCATTTTCAACATTTAGCGCTGACAATGGCCGCCGCGACCTCGACGCGTTATGCACGCGATTCCACATTCGTATGAACCGCGTGGCTGCTTATTAAGTTGCTTAAATAGCCGCACAACGCGCGCGCAGCCTGGTTACTATTCTTGGACAATCGAATTACACGCCGCCAAAGCCATGGCCGCAGGATCGCAAACAAAGCGAAGCGGCCCTCGGAAAATCTGCCTTCCGCATCTACGAATCGCTCGGTTGCCGGGAACTCAAACTCCACTTCGTCGGAGATCGCCTTCACCGCCCCAAATTCCACTCCACGGGCCTCTGCAGCCCGTGCTACCGCAGCCGCTTCCATATCCACAGCTTCCGCGCCAAACGATTCCCTCAGCTTTGCCTTCTGCGCCGGACCCGCAACCGATCCGAAACTCACCAGTACTCCCGAACCGCCGCTTACTGCGGTGCTGCTGGCATCACCAGCGTTGATAACACGCTGCGGAGTTACGAGATCTCCGACCTTCAGCTTCGGATCCAGCGCTCCGGCAAATCCGGCTGAATACACAACTCTAGGCCCGAACCCGACGATCACGGCTTCAGTCGCTCGTCGCGCTGCGGCCGCACCGATTCCTCCGCAAACCAGCACGACATCGCCATTTTCGAAAAAGCGGAACCGCCGTCCATCGTGCTCTCGCTCGCTAACGTGCCAGCCTTTTATCAGCGGACGCACTTCGCGTTCCAACGCGGCTACGATCGCGAGGCTAGGCATATCCGTTCGTCCGGAACCACTCCACAGCCCGTCGCAACGCATCATCGACTGGCACGATCTTCCATCCCAACTCACGCCCAGCTTTGGCGGAACTCGCAAACATTTTTTTCTTGCCCATGCGCACCGTGTCGATCGTGGCTCGGGGATCGCCGTGCAGCACGCGGCCGGTGATCATCTCACCGAACACTCCGGCCGCAAACGCAATCGCGTATGGCAGCTTTACCGTCGGAGACGGTAAGCCGGTGATCTCTCCTAATTTATCCAGAATCTGTTTCAGCGTCAGATCTTCTCCGCCCAGGATGTACCGCTCCCCAGTTTTCCCTTTTTCCAGCGCGGCCACGTGACCACGCGCGCACTCCCGTACATCCACCAGATTGAGCCCGGTTTCCACATACGCAGGAAATTTTTTCTTCAAGAAATCAACGACGATTCTGCCGGTCGGAGTCGGTTTCACATCCTGCTCGCCGACGGGTGTAGTCGGATTGACGGTGACCACGTGCATCCCGCTGCGGCCAGCCTCCATCGCGACCTGCTCGGCCATGAATTTCGATCGCTTGTAATGCCCAATCATATCTGCCAAGGAAACCGGAGAATCTTCATTCGCTGGACGCCCGTTGCTCGTAAAACCGATCGTCGCAACGCTCGACGTATACACCACACGGCGCACAGCATTCTTTCGCGCAGCTTCGAGCAGCGCCCGAGTGCCATCCACGTTCGACCGGTACATCTCGCCGGGATCCCGCACCCAGAGCCGGTAATCCGCCGCTACATGAAAAACCGTGTCGCAACCGGCGATTGCTTTCTCAAGCGATGCCGCATCGCGCAGATCGCCAGTAACGGTATCGGCATTCAATCCTTGCAGATTTTTCAGATTACTCGTAGGACGGACCAGCAACCGCAGATTGGCTCCCTGCTCTCCGAGAGTGCGTGCGACGTGGGAACCCAGAAATCCTGTAGCGCCTGTGACGAAAGCAAGCATTTAGCAGTCAGCAATTAGCTTTGGCCTGCAAGGGCCACTAGTTTTCGAGATATGCACGGAACCTTATTGGCTAAATGCTAAGTGCCAAGTGCTAATTGCTGGCCTTCTCCATCACTTTCGCGTAGGTCGTCAACGCCAGCAGCGGGAAGTACTGCCGGTACAGGTGGTACATCAGATAGAAGACGCGCGGGAAGCCCGTTCCGGTATAGAACTGCTCGTCCCACGATCCGTCGGTCGTCTGCGTACGCATCAGATACGCGACACCCCGGGCCACGGAATCGCTACGCGTATCGCCAGCCGCGAGCAGGCCCAGAATGGCCCACGCTGTCTGCGATGGCGTGCTGTCACCCTGTCCGCGCAACGTGGGATCATCGTACGAGCCGACAGTTTCGCCCCATCCGCCATCAGCGTTTTGCACCATTCGCAGCCACTCAGCGCCTTGTTGAATGCATGGCTCGTGCAGGTCCGTCCCGATGGCATCGAGGCCGCGCAGCACCAAAGCTGTCCCATAGATATAGTTCACGCCCCAGCGCCCGAACCAGCTTCCATCCGGCTCCTGCTCGTCGCGAACGAACTGAATGGCCCGCTTCACTGCAGGGTGATTCTTGTCATATCCGTAGGTCGCCAGCATTTCCAGGATGCGTCCCGTAATGTCGACCGTTGGCGGATCCAGCATAGCGTTATGGTCGGCAAAGGGAATGTATTGAAACACCATCTTGTCGTTGTCTTTGTCGAACGACGCCCATCCGCCGTTCTTGCACTGCATGGAGAGAATCCAGTCAATCGCGCGCTGCACCGACTCCCGCTGGTAGCGTCCATTGGGATGCTCCACTCGACTCAAGGCAAGACAAACCATTGCGCTGTCATCGACATCCGGATAAAACTCGTTGTTAAACTCGAAGTACCAGCCGCCTGGCTGGCCTGCCTTGTTCTTCACTTTCCAGTCGCCAACCGTGCGCACCTGTTTTTGCAGGATCCAGTCGGCGCACTTGACCATGCGAGGATCATTCGCCGGAACGCCCGCTTCGCCCAACGCAAAAAGCGCGTAGGCCGTGTCCCACACCGGAGACATGCAGGGCTGCATGCGGAACGTATCTTCCTCTTCAATTCCCAACTTCTCGAACTCATCCATCGCGCGAATGACCTGCGGATCATCGAGCGAATATCCCAGGCAGCGCAGAGCAATAATCGCATTCATCATCGACGGATAGATCGCACCTAATCCATCGCTCATCTCGAAACGCTCCAGCATCCACTTTTCCGCACTTTTCAGCGCGATGGAACGAAGCGGTCGGACGTGCACGCGCTCAAACCAGTGCGTCACGCGATCGATCACCAGGAAGAAGTTCCGCCACGAGACCAACTTCTTAGCCCAGTGCAGATGCATTCGCGATTTCCGCATGCCACCGACAAAAAGCTCCTCCACACCCATTTCTCGCGGAATCTTTTTGAATGGCTTTTTGGCATAGCAGATCGATAGCGGCACCAGAATGGCACGCGACCATGACGAAATCTCGTAAATGTTGAACCAGAACCAGTTCGGAAAAAGAACAATCTCGGGAGGAATCGCCGGAACCGCGTCATAATCGTACTGCCCGAAGAAGCAGAGATAAATCTTCGTAAACGTATTGACTTCGGTGACGCCGCCCATCTCCAGTATCTTCTCGCGGGCGCGCTCCAAAGCCGGATGGTCGGCCGTATATCCCGCGAGCTTCAATCCGAAGTAAGCTTTCACCGACGCGCTGATGTTCGAAGGACCGCCGGCGTAGATGCCCCATCCACCATCTTCATTCTGATGGCGCAGGATCCAGTTCGCCGCCTTCTGGAAGCGCTCCTGGTTGCCCGTGCCAAGCAACGTGTGGAGAAGGATATAATCCGACTCGAGTGTTGTATCGGCTTCCAGTTCCCCGCACCAATATCCATCCTCGTGCTGCTCGGAGAAAAGATATTTACGCGCCGCTGCGATCGCCGCGCTGACGCGGCTGCCCAATTCTTCGATTTTGCCAAAGCGAAGCTCAGGATTAGAACCGAGCGTTCTAGCAGCTAAACTGCCGTCGGGGGAGTTATCGTCCATTACTGCTCCATTAGTTCGCGCTTGTCGGAGCCGCGGCAATCGCTTCCACGATCTCCGGTGGTAATCCAAACCGTACATTCTCGGGCATTACTTCCAGTTCCTGAACGTTGCCAAAACCCTTTGAACGTAAGAACGCCACCGTTTCTTCCACCAGATGTTCCGGAGCCGAGGCGCCCGCGGTAAGAGCAATGGTTTTCACGCTCTTCAACCATCCGGCCTCGATGTCGTTGCAGCTGTCAATTAGATGGGCGTTTGTGCCCAGATTGCGCGCCACTTCCACCAGGCGGTTGGAATTCGAGCTGTTCTCCGAACCCACCACTAACAAAAGATCTGCCTCAGAAGCCACCTGCTTCACGGCAACTTGACGATTTTCGGTGGCGTAGCAGATATCCTGCGCCGCCGGTCCTTTGATATTCGGGAACTTTTCCTTCAGTGCCGCAATGATGTCCTTGGTCTCATCGAGACTGAGCGTCGTCTGCGTCAGATAGGCGACGCGATTCGGGTCGGGGACGTCCAGCGACGCCACTTGCTCCGGTGACCCAACCACCTGCGTCACCATCGGAGCTTCGCCGAGAGTCCCGATGACCTCGTCGTGGTCCTTATGGCCAATCAGGATCAGAGAATAACCTTCCTTGGCGAACTTCACGGCCTCCACATGGACCTTCGTCACCAAGGGGCAAGTGGCATCGATCACGCGCAACCCGCGCTTAGTACTGTGCTCGCGGACCTCGGGCGACACGCCATGTGCGCTGTAAATAATGCGTTCGCCGTTCGGCACTTCGTCCTCGCTATCAACGAAGATCGCGCCCTTGCCGCGAAGTTCCTCCACAACAAAACTGTTGTGGACGATCTCTTTGCGGACGTAAATTGGCGGACCGAACGCCTCCAGTGCTATGCGGACTACGTCGATCGCCCGCACAACTCCCGCGCAGAACCCTCGCGGCTTCAGCAGCAACAAGGTCTTTTCGTCTGTATTGCCTAGAATTCCAGTCACGATATGAGCCGTCCCCCAGTAAACTGGCTTCCAATCCAGCTTGTCATTCGAGCGAAGCCAAGAAACAGCTTTCTCCTCATTGATGCAAGCCAGCCCACAGAAACTCGCTACCTTTAGGGTACACGATCCCCATTTTGGCTATACGACTAAACTACCGAAAAGAATCGCGATGGTCAACGTAAGCACCAGAAATGGCAAGGATTAGCAGCGAACGGTCGAAAATCGGGGGTGATTTGGAAGAGGACCCGGCGCTACGAAACAGATGTTGACGGGTGCACATCCGATGGTTATTCTTCTCCATTCCCCTGCCCAGCGTGTTCTTGAATCCAGACTTCCTGAGGTCTACAACATGCGAACCTGCGTACTTGTCGCGACGCTAACCATAGCGCTCGCCAGCGTTGCCATCGCCCAACAGCAGCCCTTGACGAACGAGTCGATTCAGAAAATGGCCAAGGCCGGTCTTGGCGATGACGTCATCGTGTCGATGATTCAAAGCCAGCCCGGACATTACGACTTAACTCCTGACACGCTTGTCGCCCTCAAGAACGGCGGTCTTTCAGACAAGGTTCTCGCCGCCATGGCCGCCAAGAACGCGGCGCCTCCCGCCGAAAAAACTACGGACGAGTACGAGGATCTCGAGATCGGCGTCTATCACAAAGTCAAAGATGTCTGGACCCTGATCGCGACTGAGCCTGTGAACTGGAAGTCGGGCGGAGTCCTCAAATCCATCGCCAGCCAAGGCATCGTTAAGGGCGACATCAATGGACATCTGCAGGGCCCTACAAGTGCGACCAAGATGAATACTCCGATCGAGTTTCTTATCAAGGCGCCCGACGGTATTGAAGCCACCGACTTTCAACTGGTACGTCTGCACGTAAAAAGCGATGCTCGGGAATTTCGCACTATGACTGGAGGCGTGATCCACTCCTCTGGAGGCTCTAACCGTGACGCGGTCCCCTTTGAGCAGAAACGTATTGCGAAGCGGACCTATAAAATCACACTTCCAGATACCGCTCCTCCCGGCGAATATGCATTTCTGGCGCCCGGGCTTACGGGATCGTCGGCAAGCGGTTCGACGGGAAAAGCGTACACCTTCCATCTGGTTGAATAGTTTTCACGTTGGCGCGTGAGGCCGTCAGGATTGTCATTCGCAACGATCGGCTTGGGCCACCAGGACCTTCTGCGCGACCTCTCGAACTCGCCGGGCCTCCAGTTGTGTGAAGGTACTTTCGAAGATGTCGTCCGGCGACCCTATGGCTGCGACTTCAACCAGCAGGCCTAAGCTCCTATAAAACTCGATCAGTGGCGTGGTGCTTCGTTCATAGGCTTCGAGACGCACCTTGATTGATTCCGGCCGGTCATCTTCCCGCAAAAAGAGCCTGGCATCGCAGTGATCGCATTTCCCTTCGACTTTCGGAGGTCGTTCGGTCACATGATAGACCGCCTTACACCGCTCGCAGGTCCTGCGGCCACCCAGCCGCGCCACAATCTCGCTGAACGGGAGGGTGTAATTCACAACGGCAGTCAGCTTCAGTCCTTCGTGATCCATTAATTCTTTCAGTGATTCCGCCTGCCCTAAAGTCCGTGGAAACCCGTCTAAGATGAAGCCGCCGCTACAGTGCAGACAACCGCTTCGTTCCCGGACCATTTCCCAGACCGTCGAATCGGGCACCAACTCCCCTCGGCGCATGTATCCCAGCGCTTCTTTAATCGCCGGACTCTGTTCACAGTCCGGGCGGCTTCCTGCGGCGCGAAATACATCTCCGGTCGATAAGTGGCAGGCCCGCATACGCCGGTTCAGCAACTCTGCCTGTGTCCCTTTTCCCACCCCCGGGGCCCCCAGCAAAATCAGCCTCCATGGCAGCAAGGCTCCCTCCGGAGTGGTCTCGCATTGGACCGAGGGTCCTTGTATCCAAGCCGCGCGATTGTTGGTTGTACTCATGGGCTGAATGTAGTTTCGCCAACGCTCATAGGCTGTGATAGAAATCACACTCCGCATAGCCTCCAAGCACATTTCAGGCAGGGGATGGCCCTATCGTGCCCCCAACTACCCTCGCCGTGCCATTGTCGTTCCTGAGAGCCTGCTGCACTATGTTGCCGTCTTCCGAACTCCCAGGTCAGGAACATGCTGGAACTAAGCTCAAGACGGAACATCAACTCGCAGGCTTCGGTCGCCATCGAGCCCCAGCAAATGCGTCGTCTTCTCATCGCTCTCGTTCTGCTGCTGGTGGCCTTGACCGCCGTTCTGATTAAGGACCGGGACTTCTGGTTTGGCGCCGGTTCTTCCACGATTGAGCCTTACGAACCGGAAACTTCAACACATTCGCAGACTCCCGTAAATTCCGCCGCTCAGTCGGTAAACCCAGTTCAGACACACGCCGCCAAAAAGCCGGCATCTTCCGCCAAGCCGGTCGCCGAATCGAATCCTGAGGAAGCTCCCGCGGTGACGGCCCATCGCACAATCCTGCCGCCACTGGACGTCGAAGTCATAACTGGCAGCAAGCACAGCAACATCCATCCCGGAAGCAAGACCACGAATCTGCAGGTCGCAACGCCGGAGACGAAGTCTGCTCCGCAGATTCAGGCCGCAACCAACGCAGCGCAGCGCGAGCCGATCGCCGACGCCTCGCAACCAACGTATCCTCCACTGGCGCAACACATGAATGTTCAGGGATCGGTAGTGTTAGAGGCCCTGATCGGAACCGACGGGATCATTCAAAATCTGCGGGTGACGAGCGGCCCGGCCATCCTGGCGTCAGCAGCCCAGCAGGCGATCCGTGAATGGCGCTTCAAGCCAATCGTGCAGAACGGTCAGGCCGTCGAGTCCAAGGCTACGATCACCGTGAACTTCACCATCAAGGTAGCGGATAACTCTGCCAAGACCACGATCGCCGAGAGCCGCCCCGAGCAGACTCTCATCCTCACCCGCTAGTCTCTTAGCGGAAAACTCTCTTCACGCAAAATCAATCCAGCCGCGTATCGCAGATCAGGCGTTCGCCTTGATCATCTGCTCCGCATGTTTGCGGGAAGTCTCGGTCAGCTTCGCTCCGCTCAACATGCGCGCCACTTCCTCGGTACGCTCTTCGCCGGTTACCGGACGGATTGTGGTTTTGGTCCTTCCGGCGGCTTCCCTTTTTTCGATCACAAAGTGCTGATCGGCAAACGTCGCAATCTGCGGCAGATGGGTCACGCACAAAACCTGGTTGGCGCGTGAAAGCGCCTTCAATTTCTTGCCGACTGCCTCTGCCGCTCGCCCACCGATGCCAGTATCAATTTCGTCGAATACCAGCGTTTTCTGCGATCCCCATTTCTCGCGGCCTTTTCCGGTCTTGGAGGATGTGGGAACTCTCCCTGCCTCGACGCTCGCTTTTAGCGCCAGCATCACACGCGACAACTCACCCCCTGAGGCAATGTGCTCCAGTTGCCGCATCGGTTCCCCGGGGTTCGTAGAGATCATGTACACGACTTGATCGACACCGGAAGCAGTCCAGTCTCGCTCTTCTTCCGATTGCGTCTTGTCGATCCGGAACGAAGACTTCATGGCAAGGTCATTGATCTCAGCCTCGACTAATTTCTCCAGCCTTCGTGCCGCCTCGGTTCTTCTCTTTGAGAGCGCATGAGCCGCCCGCAGATATTCATCGGCAGCTTTGTCCAGCTCTGCCCGCAACTGTCGCAAGATCTCGTCTTTATTCTCGACCTCTGACAACTTCCGCGAAACGTCGGCTCTGAACTGGATCACGTCATCCAGAGAAGGCCCATACTTCCGTTTCAAACGGTCCAGCAGTGCCAAGCGGTCCTCCACTTTCGCAAGATGCTCCGGGGACGCCTGAATTCCTCCTGCATAATCGCGCAGAGTCGCACCAACATCTTCCACGCTGATGCGCGCCGATTCGAGCGCGGCAAACGCCTCTATGGAACTTCGGCTCGTAGCGCCCGAGTTCTTCGACCTGCTTCTGTGCCGCACGCAGCGTCGATGCCGTCGATCCGCTGCCTTCGTAAAGCAGATCAAAAGCGTTCATCGCCGCGTTATAGATCTTCTCCGCGTTGGCGAGCACGCGCTTTTCTGCTTCCAGCCGCTCGTCCTCGCCATTCTGCAGCCGTCCTTCGTCAATCTCCTTCTTCTGAAAAATCCATAGATCAACGAGCCGCAGCCGGTCCTGTTCTCCCTGCTCCAGTTCGTCGATACGCGAGCGGATTTCTTTCCATTTCGCGAAGGCCGATGACACGGGGGCAAGATCGCTGCCCGCGAATGTATCAAGAAGTTCCAACCGCGCCGGTCCGTCAAAAAGAAGTATGGATTCGTTTTGGGCATGGATCACCGCCAGATGTGGCGCCAACTGCTTCAGCACCGACACCGTGGCAGGCTGGTTATTTACGAAGACGCGCCCTTTGCCTCCCACCGCAATCTCACGACGCAGAATCAACGTGCCGTCGTCCGATTCATCCAGTCCGTTTGTGTCCAGCACCTTTTCAGCAGCCTTGTCCGCAGTGCCTTCGACCTCGAAAACGGCCGAAATCAGAGCCTTCTCCGCTCCGCCGCGGATCACATCGCTCGAAGCTTTATCCCCCAGGAGCAGCGCAAGGGCATCAATCAGAATTGACTTCCCCGCCCCTGTTTCGCCGGTCAGAAGGTTCAGGCCCGGACCAAATTCCACCACCAGATTGTCGATGACAGCGTAGTTCTCCAGCCTGAGTTCAATCAGCACAAGTCACCTGGAACGTGGAAGTTTTGCGCAGCATAGCATGAAATATTGCAAAAGCGCCGACTTACGCCATCTCGGTGTTAATCCCCTTTTGAACCAAATCCCTTGTTATCATCATCTAAGACTTTTCCATGGCCATAGCTGGACAGTACTCGGTCCAAACCGACCGCACAACTATTCCTGCGACAATGAAAGCCGCCGTCTACCGCGGAGTCAACGATGTCCGCCTGGAAACCGTTCCCGCTCCGTCCATCGGACCAGGAGAGATGTTAGTACGCGTCCATTCCTGCGGCGTATGCGGTACTGACCTGAAGAAAATTTCTACTGGATCACATTCTGCACCGCGCATCTTTGGGCACGAAACCGCCGGGATCGTTGCCGCCGTTGGAGAGAATGTCACTGCATACGGCCCCGGTGATCGTGTCATGGTCTTCCATCACATCCCCTGCCGGGAGTGTTTCTATTGCCGGAACAAGACCTTCGCCCAGTGCGCCACCTACAAGAAGGTTGGCTGCACGGCTGGTTTCGAGCCGTCGGGTGGTGGCTTTGCTGAGTATGTCCGCGTGATGGACTGGATCGTGGAACACGGAACCGTCCGTATCCCTGATAGCGTCTCGTTTGAGCAGGCTTGCTTTGTCGAGCCGGTAAATACTTGCCTGAAAGGCGTTTACGCCCTTAACCTGCGTCAAGGGGAGACTGTTCTAACGATCGGGCAGGGGCCAATCGGCATCATATTAAGCGTGTTGTCAAAGCGGGCCGGGGCCACCTTAATTACTTCCGATTTGTATCCAGAGAGGCTTAGAATAGGTTCAAGTTTCGGACTAGACCTTACAATTGATGCATCGCGGACAAATGTAGTTGAGCGCGTTCGTGAATTGACCCAGGGTCGAGGTGCCGACGCAGTCATTCTTGCGGTCGGCGGAAATTCCCTGATTCGTACGGCGATGGATGCGGCCCGTCCCGGGGGTCGAGTTTTGCTATTTGCGCAAACACAGCATGGTGAAGCAGTGATTGATCCCGCTGCCATTTGCGTCGATGAGAAAAGTTTGGTGGGCTCCTACAGCGCGTCAGTCGACCTGCAAGAGGAGTCAGTTCGTTTTGTGATGGATCGCGAAATGGATCTGGAACGGTTGATCAGCCATCGTTTTCCGCTTACCGAGTGCACACAGGCGTTAGATCTGGCTGCCCATCCGCAACCCTCTTCCATGAAGATCGTGATTCAGCCCGGCAGTGGCTGGGAAGGAAATCAGCGGTGAATGGAAAAATGACGGCTGCCGTCCTGTACGGCAAAGAAGACCTGAAAATCGAGAAAGTGCCCATCCCTCGCGTCGGTGACGGCGAGGTGTTGGTCAAGGTCCAAGTCGCCCTAACCTGCGGCACCGACCTCAAGGTCTACCAACGGGGCTACCACGCCCGGATGATCGTGCCTCCTGCGCTTTTCGGCCACGAACTGGCCGGAGTCGTCGAAGAAGTCGGCGCAGGCGTCAACGGCTTCAAGAAAGGCATGCGCGTCGTCGCTCTCAACTCCGCGCCCTGCCAGATGTGCTTCTACTGCTCCAAGCACCAGGAGAATCTCTGCGAAGACCTGCTCTTCAACAATGGCGCTTACGCCGAATACATCCGCGTGCCGCGCCGCATTGTCGAAGCCAACATGCTGGTCATCCCAACAAATGTCAGTTTCGAAGACGCAGCCATGACCGAACCGCTGGCGTGCGTCCTTCGCGGACTCCATGAAACCGGGGTCGAGATTGGCGACACGGTCACCATCCTTGGCGGAGGCCCTATCGGCCTCATGTTTGTGCAAGTCGCGCGTGCCATTGGCTGCAACGTGATCTCGGTGGTGAAGCGGGACGGACAGGTTGAAGCCGCCCGTCTCATGGGCGCTCACGAGATTATTCAGACTACGAAGACTACGAACGTCGTTGACGCGGTCCGCGCACTGTCTCCGCAGAAGCGGGGTTGCGACGTCGTGATCGAAGCTGTTGGGAAACCCGAAGCGTGGGAATGGGCTGTGGACATGGTCCGCAAAGGTGGCACGGTCAACTTCTTCGGTGGCTGTGCCAGCGGAACCAAAGTGCAGCTCGAAACCAATCGCCTGCACTATTCCGAAATCACACTCAAGGCGACGTTCCATCACACACCGGAAACCGTCCGCCGGGCCTTCGGATTGATCGCCGCCAAAAAAATTCGTCCCACCGACTACATCACCGGTGAGGCGCCGCTCTCCCGCTTGCAGCAGGTTCTGCGTCACATGCTGAATCGCGGTGGAGACATCAAAACGGCGATCATCCCGGGCCACTGAACAGAATTGTCGATTGCTGATTGTTGATTGCTGATTGAAAGCCTCGAAAACGTCAGCTCATAAGATTTTCAATCAACAATCACCAATCGAAAATCAACAATGTCTTTAGCACCATGAACCAAGTCGTCGCCCATAATCCGCAATCAGCTCTCGGATGGAGCCGCCTGCCCGCCGCCTACGCGATTCCACCAACGGCCCCCAGTCTCGACGATGCCCGCGAATACTGTGCCCGTCTCGCCCGCTCACACTATGAGAATTTCTCGGTGGCCAGCTGGTTCCTGCCCAGCCGACTCCGTCAGCACTTCTTCAACGTCTACGCGTATTGCCGCATCTCTGACGACCTCGGCGACGAAGTCGGCGACACCAATGCTTCTCTTGAACTGCTCGGTCAGTGGCAGCGCGAGCTCGATGCTTGCTACGGCGGATCACCGAAACATCCTGTCTTCGTAGCCTTGGCGGAAACTGTTCGGCTGTTCGACATCCCGAAGCACGAATTTTCTGACCTGCTCACCGCCTTCCGCCAGGATCAGACGATTACTCGATTCGAAACGTTCAACGACGTTCTGGCCTATTGCCACTACTCTGCGAATCCCGTCGGACATCTTGTTCTCTACCTCTGCGGATATCGTGATTCCGACCGCCAACAGCTTTCGGACTACACGTGCACTGCCCTGCAGCTCGCGAATTTCTGGCAGGACGTCAGCGTCGATTATGAAAAAGGCCGCATTTATCTCCCTCTCGAAGACCTTCGGCGTTTCGGCGTGAGTGAAGGTGACCTTGCGAACAAGCAGAACACTCCCGCTTTTTGCGAAATGATGAAGTTCGAAGTCGAGCGCGCCCGCGATTGGTTTCATCGGGGTCTGCCATTGGTTGGGAAAGTCGATCACGAGCTCGCCATCGATCTCGGCCTCTTCAGCCGAGGAGGCCTCGAAATCCTGAACGCGATCGAAAAGCAGCACTTTGCTGTTCTGGGAAACCGCCCTTCGATTTCCAAAACTCGCAAGCTGGCGCTTGTGGCTCACGCCGCCATGGCCAAACTCTTTGGACGCTCCGGAGACGCGGCACGATGAGCGCCGGCACGCAGCAGGTCCCCATTCCTTGGACGCCTGCTCCTCCACAGCTCGTCATGGCGTACTCGGTCTGTAAGGGCATTACGCGTCAGAATGCCAAGAACTTCTACTACGGATTTTTGATGCTGCCCCGCCGTAAGCGGGAAGCTTTGTGCGCCGTTTACGCGTTCATGCGGCGATGCGACGACATCACCGATGATCCCAAGCTAAGCCCGCCTGACCGTCGTCAGCAGCTCGAAACTTGGCTTGACGCTCTGCATCGCGCCCAGCAGGGCCAACCCACAGACGATGCCATCCTCCTGGCTTTAACCGACGCCCAGCGCCGCTACGCCATCCCAGCAGGCCTGCTTGATGAATTGGCGCATGGCACCGCTATGGACGTCGAGGATTCCGAACCTCAGCAGGTAAACGGTGTGGCCGTCCAATACAGGACGTTCGAAGACTTGCGGCTGTACTGCTATCGAGTCGCGTCCGTTGTCGGCCTGGTCTGCATTCACATCTTCGGATATCGCGATCCAGCAGCCGAACCCCTCGCGGAACGGTGCGGATTGGCCTTTCAGCTCACCAACATCATTCGCGACGTAAAAGAAGATGCGAGCCTCGAACGTGTCTATTTGCCCGAAGAGGATCTGGCGAAATCCGGGTTGTCTGTCTCCGACGTACTCTCATTGACCGAGCCATCGCGCCTTCGCCCGGTTCTGACCCTCGAGGCCGACCGCGCCCGCGAATTTTATGCCTCCGGGGACGAGTTGATCGCGTACATCGCCGAAGATAGCCAGCCAGCTTTATGGGTGCTGATCAACATCTATCGCGGATTGCTCGAGAAGATCGCGTTGAAGCAGTACGATGTCTTCACTGCAAAAGTCGCTCTGAGCACTTGGGAAAAGCTCCGCATCCTTGGGAAAGGCTTCCTCAAGCGCCTGACATGACGGCTCAGCACTCAGCTGATGTGATTCTGAGCGAAGTGGATATTCGCGAACGCGAAGTATCCACGGAGTCGAAGGATCCTTATCATTCTGCAATGAGACGGACGTGTAAGCTCGCTCCCGCATAAACAATGTCCCCCTCCCCATCCCAACCTTCCGTCGCCATCGCAGGAGGCGGTCTCGCCGGACTCGCTGCGGCCTGCGCGCTCTCGAACATCGGCTTCCGGGTTACGCTGTTCGAGAAGAGACCCTTCCTCGGAGGCCGCGCCTCATCCTGGGAGCATCCCGGCACCGGAGAAGTTGTCGACAATTGCCAGCACGTGCTGTTCCGGGTTTGTACGAATCTCGTCGAGTTCTACGATCGCATCGGCGTCGCCAATCAGATTCGCTGGTTTGATCGGATGAACTTCATCGAGCCCGGCGGACGCGTCTCGGTGATGAAGTCTTCACCTCTTCCCGCGCCGCTGCACACCGCGCCATCGTTTCTGCATTTCCCGTTCTTGAGCGCCGCCGACAAACTCTCGATCACACGCGGGCTGATGCCTCTTACTCTCGGCGCTCAAAAAGACAACGGACAGTCCTTCCAGCAATGGCTCGAACGGCACGGCCAGACGCCCAACGCGATCGCGCGCTTCTGGCATCCGATCCTCGTCAGCGCGCTCAGCGAGGAACTGGACCGCATCTCCGTTCCCGCCGCGGCACAAGTTGTCCGCGAATCGATGAAGTCACCCGAAGCGCGGCATATGGGCGTGCCCACTCTGCCTCTGACCGATCTTTACAACGCTGCGGGAGATTATGTTCGCGCCCGGGGTGGCCAATTACATTTCCGTTGCCCCGTCGAAGGATTCGCCCCCGATGGCGATCAGATTCGAGTTCGCGTGCGTGGAAAAGAAGACACCGCAGATGCGGAACAAGCCTTTGACCATCTGATCCTCGCCCTTCCCTTCGATACTCTGGATTCCCTGCTGCCCCAGGCGCCCGAAAGCACGCCCATTCGCGAGAAGGCCTCGCATTTCGAGAATTCCCCCATCACCGGCATCCACTTATGGTTCGATCGTCAGATCTCCGATCTTGATCACGCCGTGTTGCTTGATCGCACCATTCAATGGATGTTCCACAAATCGCGCCTTCAGCCTATGCGCGCGCAGGGAGAAAATGGAATCGGTGGCAGCTACATCGAGCTCGTCGTCAGCTCCTCCAAGACTCTGATCGAAAAATCCCGCTCCGAAATCGTTGATCTTGCCCTCAGCGAAGTCCGAGAGTTCTTTCCTGCTGCCCGAGAAGCCAATCTGGTGAAATCCACCGTGATCAAAGAAGTGAACGCGACCTATTCACCGCGGCCGGGCATCGACGCCTTCCGCCCAACTCCAGTTACTGCCTGGCCACGTGTATTTCTCGCCGGCGACTGGACCGCGACTGGCTGGCCCGCCACGATGGAAGGTGCTGTGCGCAGCGGCTACCTCGCTGCAGAGGCTCTGACTCGCGCTGCCGGCCTGAAAGAGCAGCACTTCCTCTCTCCTGATCTTGCAGCAAGCGGACTCATGCGGCTGTTTGCCTGATTCTTCCCACACCGACACCCTACTCTGGACAATTAAACTCCTGTGAAGCCATGCCGATAAGGATGGCATGGACGGGCGCTATGTCGAACCGCGGAAGGTGATGTGGGCGATGGCGGAGGTGATCTGGCAAGACGCCAGCGGCACGTCCTTTCATGCACCCGCGACACTCGAAGACACTTCTCCCTCCGGCGCCTGCGTCCGCGTCCATCAAGCCTTTTCGGTCGGATCGCGCGTCATCATCAGGTGGCACCGCGAGCAGTTCTCCGCCATCGCAAGAAACTGCCGCCATGATGGGCGTGATTTCCTTTTGGGAGTGCTCCGGGAACGGGACAGCGGCTCTCCGCTAAACCCCACTGCTGTATCGGTGGTGGCCCAGCTTTCGCCGGCCGAACTGCCGAAAGCCGGCTCAAAAACTGATCCTGCGCCGGCGTCAGAGAAAACCGACGCATCTCGACCACAGACCCCAAGGCCGGCCCTTCCGATCCGCCAGCGAAATGAAGATCGAGCAAAACACGACCCAGACCTCCCCGAAGACCGCCGTCTTTCTCGCGGACTCGATCGCGCAACCGAATCTCCACCGATGACTGCCCGCTTACGACAGCAAAGATCCGGCACGTCTCTTCATTCCGAAAGGAAAGGTATGCAACCCAAAACGCTCTTTCCGCAATTCTGGCGCCGTCAGCAGGACGGAGACGCGCCCGCGAAACCCACATCCACGGAGGCCCCAGTGAACAAGCCCACGACTCACGCCACAGAATCAGCCAGCGGACCGCGCGGCGATCAACTCTCTTATGAAGACATTTACCGGGCCGCCGGCATACTGAGCCCGGGCTCCGGCTATGGAATTCACAAAGTAGTCGAGATGCTGAACAGCGAGCGCATCCGCGACCTCTCGAAAGACATCAAGCGAGCCTCTGTGCTCATGGCGCTTGATGCTGCCGGAATCTCGGTCGATGACATGCTCACCGACGCCACGCGGCGTCAGAGCGCCCTCAATTCCTATGAGACCGGGCAGAAGAAGCGGCTGGAAGACTTTGAGGCACACAAGGGGCAGGAGAACGCTCGCATTGAAGAAGAGATGGAGAAGATTCGCGCCCACTATGCCCAGCGCATCCAGAACAATCTGGATCAGGTCACGAAAGAAAAAGACGCGCTACGCAATTGGCAAAACGCCATGCAATCGGAGAGCCAGCGCATTGCCGAAGTGATCGAACTGTGCGGGAAACAGCCAAGCCCGGCGCGGCCGAACGCACTCGCAGCCGCCGTGGGAGCGCAAGGTCCCGCGGATAAGTGAGCTGCAGTCGAGACCAGCTGAACAAACGCATTGTCTCCGAATTCTGTTCCACGAAGCGCGCGATACTTTGCGCGTAGCCTATTGGGGCGCCTTCACTCTGCGGCAGGCCACCAGCAGCTTCGTCCAGGGTTCGTCATCCAGCTTACTGATCTGAATCACTGGATGCTCGTGGGTCGTATCGTGAATAAATTGACCGTCCCCGATGTACATCCCTGTGTGCGTGATGTCTTTTACCGAGGAACCAAAAAACAGCAGGTCTCCGGGCTGGAGATCCGCTCGCTCGATCGCCGTCACGCCGCTCCAGGCGGCCTGCAGATCGGCGTCCCGCGGCATGATGATTCCGCGCGCTCGTACCAGCATCTGCGTGAAGCCCGAGCAGTCGAATCCGAAACTCGACCTTCCTCCCCATAAGTACGGTAGCCCCAGAAAGCGTTTCGCGAGTTCGATCGACTCCGGGATCGACAGCGGTTTCGGATCCGTCTCCACATCGCCCGCCCGAATCCACGCCAGAGTCTGGCCTGGCAGCCGCACCTGCAGCCAACCTTCGTGCTGCTGCTGTGGCTTCTTTGAAGAATCGCCCTCGGGCGCAACCTCCAACTTCGTCTCGAAGGGCGCAGTGATCACTGGCTTGTGCCGTGTCACATCGGGCTCGGCATAAATATTGGCAAACAGGCTCTCCACTTGCACGGTCGGACCCGAACTGGCATAACCATTTCCTGTCAGCACAATCCGCAGGTATCGGCTCGGTGTCCACCCTTTGTAGTGATCCGGAGTCTGAATCTTCGACCACTCGCCTCGCGCCTGCAACAGCACCACGTTACTGCCGTAGATCGCCTGCGACACCACGTCTGACTTTTCGGTTGGCCGCGAATACATGTTGGCGACAGGAACCACAATCACATGCGGGCTGTTTTTTGCAGCGGCAGAGATTGCGAGCAGGACCAGAAGGGCAATCTGTGTGGGAACGAGGAGCCGGTTTCGAAGCATTTGCATGCTCAGATGGAAAGTTCAGCATACAACGCGGTGCTGCAGGAAGAACATCTGCCTGTCGGTTGCGCTACCGCTTCGTGTCTTTCGTTGCCGGAATCGTGTAGAAGCGGTAAGAGTACTTCCAGCTAAATTCCTTCCCGGCAGGAACATTCATCTCGATGTATGGTTCGGGCGCAACTACAGTCCGCACTGCCCACAACCCCAGGTTCACCAGACGGTTGATCGCCGTGGATATCTACACCCGCGCCCGTTTTCCGATTCTCAACCCGGATTCCATAATCCTCGGCGCTTTTCCTGAATCCCAAGAACTCAGCGTAGAAAGTGTCGCTGCCCGTCGAGCTTTTTCGAGAAATGAAGCTCTTTCCCAACTGAATCTCTCGCCAGACGATCGAGAGCCTGCGTCGGCTTCGGTGTAAACGCAAAACCAATGCTGATATCCGGTCCCGTCGACTGATGATCGATACTCAGAAAATTGTGATCGTACACTTGGGTTTCAATCGGTTTGGAGCCCGTATTCACCAGGCAGTGCTCGATACTCATCATGGGCTCGTCTTTCAGCAGACGTATCGTCTTCCTGTAGGAGTAAGCGTAGCCGTCGCCACAATCCAGTTCTTGCGTGAACTCAATGGACGCAGCATCGCTCTTCACCGTTCGCTTGCCACCATTCACGATCGTGTAATTCGTGTAAGAGCTATAGGGAGCATTGTCGATTTTCCGCAGCGCCCCGACCCCAATCTTGCAAAACGTTTCGCCGGGTTTGGCATCAGCGTAACCTAGGACGGTTCCGTCTGGCCCGCTGACAAACTCTTCGACGGGCCCGCTGGCCGAACTGTTAATGCCCGCCTCGATCGGATTGCCAATGACGACGTCAGAAACCGCAGGGTTGAATTTCTCAAAAAACGGTCCGAAGTAGTCGTGGCCTTTGTATTCCAGGCTGCCAATTATGCCCGCCCAGTCAAAGCGCGTGCCACGGTAAAATCCCTTTTCCGCGTCAGGCAAATAGATCTTGGCGGTCAGCACCCCGTTCGAAATCTGCTTCTGTGGATACGTTCCCGGATACGTCTGCGCTGCCATTGGACCGACTGCCAGCACAGGAGCAAGAAGGCGATAAATCCACTTCATCGTTCTCAGCGAAGTTTTCATTGGGAAGAGATCGCCGCTGCGTCGATCCTCTGCAGCGTCACGGTGATTGTAAGCCAGTTCCTGGTTTCAGACACCGCAACCCGCAGACACTCGAGATTTCCCTCGCACAATAGGAAAAGCGGCCGGGAACAATCCCGACCGCTTCATGGTTTGAATTGCTCGATTACTGCACGATCACCGTCAGTTTCATCGATTGATTCGCGCTCTTGACGCCATTGGTTCCTGCCGTTCCCGTTGCCGTCACCGTAACGCTGTAGTTTCCGGTGGCGGTGCCGAGTTTGTCGACTGTCTGACTCAGCGCTGTTGAGGTACTGGCGTTGAAGTTCGAGTCACCGCTATAAGCGACGGTGACGTTGTGTACTCCAGCGGCCAGGGACGACGTCTGGAACGTTGCGCTGCCACTGCTCAGCGTCCCGGTTCCCAGTTTCGTCGTGCCATCAAGAAACGTAACCGTACCGGTGGGGGTACCCGAACTGGCGGATACCTTTCCGGTGAAGGTCACGGGCAGTCCGACCAACACAGTCGCCGCCGAAGAGCTCACGCTCGACGTGGTATTTGCTTTGGTTGGCGGTGGGTTTGTGGTTGTCGTGCTGCTCGATCCGCCGCAGCCTACGAGAAACAGGCACATGGCCAGGGCGAGGATTCCCAGCACGCCCCAGCGATTGCGCTTTTTGCCGAAACCTCCTGCCAGCACCATGCCAAATACTCCCATTCCGTTCAGGCTCGCCAACAACATCGCAGAGCTCCGATGATGTGGATTCTCATCCATACCTGCGGGCATCTGCAGTGAGGCTGTTGGCGCTGTCGTGGTGATGGTCATCTGCACGGTCATCGGAGTTAGTCCATCGAGCGTCACGGATGAAGGACTGAAGCTGCAGGTCGCCAGTGCAGGCAGGCCCGAGGGACAAGTAAAGGTTACCGTTCCGTTGTAGTGATTGCTGGGCGTAATGGTCAGCGTGAACGTCGCACTCTGCCCCGCAGTGATAGTCGCTCCCTGCACGTTGGTTCCGATGGTGTAGGACCCGAGCGCACCGGAGCCATTGGCGTTGAGAAGGACAGTTGCTCCGGCGAAGTCGCTATCCGCTGTGATAACGTCGGGGGCTCCGTCGCCATTCACATCTGCGACAACAGACCCCAGGCATATCCACCAACCGGGTACTCGACGGGGTCATAGAAACTGCCATTACCCTGACCGAACAGTACGCCGACTGTGCCGTAAGCCGTTGGTATAGACGAGATCGACATTGCCGTCTCCATCTATGTCCGCGGCCTGAATACTCTGTGGATACGGGCTTGTAACGAGGTTCAGGTTTTGTAGGGAACTTGGAACAATCGGAGAACGTACCGAAAGTTCCATCGCCGTTCCCAAGCGCAATGGCAATGTCCTGACCGCTCCCGCCATCATGGTGACTGCCATATCGAGCTTTTTGTCGCCGTTGAAATCGCCAAGCGCAACGGCATCTAGTTCATAGCCCGTGCCAAGCGGGAGGTCCTGCTTCCGGCTGGAACGTTCCATCACCATTACCAATCAGCACCGCGACGTCCAATCCCGTCCAAAAGGGCGCTACGATGTCCAGGTTACCGTTCCCCAGGTCAGCTATAGCGACTCCTTGCCAGACATAGCCATTGAGCGGAATCGGAATTGGTGCCTGGAAATTCCCGGTGCCGTCGTTGAGCAGGATGCTGATGTCGTTACCGTAATTGGCGATGGCCAAGTCGGGATGGCCATCCTTGTTAAAGTCAGCCACAAACACGCCGTAGGGGTTGGCGCTCGCTAAGTCCGTGTTGAAGGTTGGGCCGGCAGTAAAGTTGCCCGTTACCATCTCCATTAAAGATCTGAACGGTACCTGCGTTGTAGTCGGTCGCAGCGATATCGAGTTTGCCATCCCATTGAAATCGGCGACTGCCGCGAACCACATGCTGGACGAGCTACCGTACGTCACGCCTGGCTGATAGCTGCCATCCGGGTTCGACAGGAAGACTGTGATGCCCAGCGGATTGGTGCAGCTATTGCAATTGTTGCCAACGACGAAGTCGGCATAGCCGTCTCCGTTGAAATCTCCACTGGCAACAGCATAGGAGTTGGCGAACGAATCCGCCGACAGCATAGTGATCGAGCGCCGCGCGGAACGTTCCGTCTCCGTATCCCTTCAGATACACCAGGCTAATACTCATCAAGAACCATGAGATCTGCGAATCCGTCACCATTGAAGTCGGCAACAATCGCTGGAACAACCGGATAGCCGCCCAGTGGCATAGCCGAACGTCGGCACGTTTACAGTGCCATCCCCATTGCCGAACAGAATGGTGACATCGCCACGTATAGTCATTCGTGGCGATGATGTCGCCCTTGCCATCTCCGTTGACATCTGCGATCGCAACAGCGTTCGTGTAAACGTCAGCCGCCCCAGAAGTTGCCCCACCGCTCACGGCGCCATCATAGTAAACGCCAGTTGCGAAGGTGCCGTCTCCGTTGTTCACGTAGACGGTTATGTCGTTACCCGAGTTGCTGCAATTGGAGCTGACGATTTCCGGCTTTCCGTCGCCGGTTAGATCACCACGGTCAGTGCTGCAACCATAGTAGTTGCCATCAGAGGTTGTGTACTGAGCCGCCGCCGCATAGGTAGTCGCTGACGTCGCCAGATAGACTGTAAGTTGGTTTGTAGTTGTAGTCGTTGTCGGCAATATCAAGGAAGCCGTCACCATTTAAATCGGCGATGACAACGTGTTCCCGCTTCTTCCACCCAAGGCTACGGAAGTCGGTGCTTGAAAGGTGCCGTCGCCATTGCCCAAGAGAGTCCAAACGTTGCCGGGATTGCCGTCGTCAACGACAATGAGGTCAAGCTTTCCATCACCGTTAACATCCGCCACAGTTCCACCGGCTAGCCCCGGCGCGCTAACGGTGTTATTCGTGTTCCCGCTCGCGGTAAACGTTCCGTCGCCATTGCTTAGCAGCACGTCAAAGGTCGGAATGGTGTAGCAGTTGCCGCATTGTCCCGGCTGATGGCGCGACGACAAGTCAGACTTGCCGTCACCGTTCATATCGCCCACGACTAGTCAGGACACGGATCACGGTTGGCAGTCGGCGTCAAAACAGGCGGCCTTGAAGGTTCCGTCGCCATTGCTCAGGACGACTGCAGATGGCATAGACATAAGAAATGTGTTGGTGTCGTAACTCTCAACCACAGTCGCGATGTCGGTCTTCTTGTCCCCGTTGAAATCGCCGGGTACCACGATGTAGTCGTTCGAATAGGGTACGCCGCCCGCCGGAACGTCGACTGCCGACGCGAAACCGAGCTTACCGGTCGGAGGGTTCGCGGTGTTCCGGTGAATCTTCTTCGCGGAAGCCGGGTGAGCGTGAACTAATGTCCTCGTATTCTTAGGTCCGCGCATTTGTTGCACGCTGACTCTATGAGCTTCTCTTACGGCCTCTAAGCGTGCCGCTTGTGCAACGCCGCCGGCCAGTCGGTTTGAAGTGAAATTGATTTTCAGGATTCGGGCCTGTGGGATGGACGGAGGCAAATCCCGGCATGGATCCCGCAAGCAGTAAAGCGAAAAGTGACGCGAAGTATTTCATAGGTCTGAAACGGCTCCTGGTCCAAGTAAGTTGGTACTGATGGTTAATCGCTGATGTTCAAAGCGACATGGGTTCGTAGTGGAACGAACGAGAGAACTGATCTGGGATCGAACGACGAATATTCCCTATTCGGGAATTTAGTTTGTTGCTTCCCAATTTGGAACGTAACCGAGGTAACCGAACCAGAGAGATCAACCGCACTGCATCCGACCGACGATGCGGGAGTTAGGAATTTGGAGACTGGCTTACCGCAGAATTGGTGTCGCTGTGCTCGAAGCGACTTTGGGACGGAGCTGCTTTAAAAGAAGAGAAATCTCAAGACGGTCATGAACAGCGTGGGCCACACAGTGAATCGTCAGCACCCGGAACCGCAGATCGCGCGTCTCGCGTCAAATTCACGGCACACTACGGCACATCGGGAACAGCGAAAGCTGGGAGAACTAACCGGCGAGTGATTCTTAATTTGGCTGCCCCCCAGGGATTCGAACCCCGATAACCTGCTCCAGAGGCAGGTGTCCTAGCCGTTGAACGAGGGGGCAGTTTTGGTTTGATCGACGCCTCTTAATTGTAGTGCCAGACAAACGACCGGTCAACGAAGAGAGGTGAGGACGCGGCAAAGCGCGTGAAGCGCGTCAGCATCCCTCATAGCATGTCGCGAACAAATAGCTGAGATGTTCTGGCGACGCCGACTTCGTTTGACTTGAGTGATCCGCTGCGAACAATGGTCAATACAAACTGTGGACCGCGAGAGAACGAAACGACCTGAAGGCGGTAAAATTCCTGAAGATGCGCCTTCGCCCTCGAGGAGGTTTTAATGGTAGCTCCTTCTGACGTCATTCCCGCTATTTCCGCCAGCACTTCGGATTACGCCGAGCTCGCCCGACGCCCGCTGGAGGCCGAGCAATGTGCCCTGGTAGTGATCGATATCCAGGAGAAGTTGCTCCCACCGATTTTTCAGAAGGAACAACTGGTCCGCAATTCGCAATTACTGATTCGTGCCGCTCATATTCTTAAAATTCCCACGCTCGTCAGCACGCAATATGCAAAAGGATTGGGAGCCACTGTCCCTGAAATTACTTCCCTGCTCTCCGGCACCGAAGCTGTCGACAAGACTCTGTTCTCATGCTTTGGCAGCGATGCCTTCTGCAGCCTGCTCAAACGTCTTCCCGGTCAGCACTCCGCGCTTCTGCTCTGCGGCATGGAGAGCCATATCTGCGTGACCCAAACGGCATTGGCGGCATTGCGGGACGGATATGTAGTTCACGTAGCTTCGGACGCAGTCAGTTCACGCACCGAGTGGAATTGGAAAGTTGGCTTGGATCGCATGCGGGCGGCGGGCGCGGTCATATCGTCGACGGAGATGATGATCTACGAATTGATGCGGTCGTCTTCCTCAGCCGCGTTCAAAGAACTCTTGCCGCATTTGAAGGGATAAGAGAGTTTCAAGTTTCACGTAGCGGCGACGGCTTTGCGATATTGCAACGCTGAAACTATGAGCCTAGTAGTATTACCCTTCCGTTTGCTCCGATTCTTGCTCTTTTTTCTTCACCCGCACCACCGTGATCTTGGCGAAGCCTTCCTGGAACGCAGGTGGTTTCAGCTTCGCCGCCATTCGCCGCATGATGTCCTCCGGCACGACGCGGTCGCGCCGCTGGTGCCGATCGATGCAGACCTCCAAGGGAACGTCAAAGAACACGGCATGCACTTCGTAGTTGTAATCCTTCGCGAGTTTGATCCAGTGCTGCCGCTCCTGCGGCGTAAGATTCGTCGCGTCCACGTAGTTCATCGGACGCTTCGCAATCAGCCGTGCCTTCAGCATCGAACGCAGATTCGAAAAAACCAGGTCCTGAAAGCGCTGCTCGCGGACGTCATCGAAAAGCAGCGAGCGCACCATGTCGCTCGAAAGCGGGACTACGTTGTGCCGTTTGAACCACGAACTCTTACCGGAACCGGGCAGGCCGATCGCCAGCACGACGATTCCTTTCGGAGGGCGCGCTGGGACAGTGGGAACTGCCGCTGGAACCGCCGGTGCTTTGGGCACAGGCGGGAGGGGAATACCCTCGCCTTCGGCTGAACTCCCGATAGCCGCTTCAGGTTCACTGGCCTCAGGCTCGGAGACCTCGGCCGCTTCCGCCCCGGCGTCCGCGAGAATACCCTTCGGGGTAAAGGCTTGGGCCACCGCCTGCTCGCGGCCACGGCCACCGCGTCCGCGTCCACCGCGACGTCTGCGCGTGCGCTGACCAGCGGCCCCAGCTCCGCGGGCAGTCGTCTTCTGAACATCCTTGCCAGGCGCAGCCTCTTCCGCGATCGGCTCGGCCGTAAACTCCCGCTCGCCGGCCGGGCTCTCCACTGGCCCACCGTGACCTGCCGCTGGTTCTGGCTTCGTCGATTCGTCTGCATCGAAATATGCCGGTTGCAGTGGTGGAGGCGCCGGTTGGCTCTCCTGCTCGCCGGTTTTCTTTTTGCGGCGCTGCAAGCGCTCGCGCATCCATTTACGCATGTTCAGGCTTGTAACACAGATGGCCGGATTGGAGCAATCCGCTCCGAACCAGCAATGATAGGAGAAGTTCGTCTCTGACGTGAAATCTTGCGACGCCCCTCCTACAATGGAACCTATGGCAAGCCAAATACCTCCCGCGATTCACGGCCAGAAATACATATCTCTGACCACTTTTCGCAAGACCGGCGTGGCCGTTCCGACTCCAGTCTGGTTCGGCGAAGACGATGGAAAACTGTATGTAATGACGCGCTGCTGACATGGGCAAGAGTAAAGCGCATTCGCAATAACCCGCAGGTAAGGGTCGCGCCCTGCACCATCCGTGGAAAGGTCACCGGGCCAGAGTTCGCTGCGACAGCTCGCATCCTGCCGCCAGAAGAACATCAGCGCGCGCGGCAGACCATCAACCGAAAATATTGGATGGCGCGTATCCCTCTGGTCTGGTGGCGAACGGATACGTACTTCGAGATCACGCTTGGGTGAGACACGGTTTCACAACACAGGATTTTCGCGCGCTGTGCATTGAAACCACACCCGCAGATTTCCGCGACTACAATATCGAAATGTCCACGCAAACCTGGAATGCTTCGCGCTACGCCGCCAACGCGGCATTTGTTCCTGCCCTGGGCCAGCCCGTACTCGATTTGCTTCAACCTCGTCCAGGCGAACGCATTCTTGATCTCGGTTGCGGCGATGGCGTGTTAACCGAAAAGTTGGCCGCGAGCGGGGCAGAAGTTGTGGGCGTGGACAGTTCCGAAAACATGATTGCGGCTGCCCGCCGACGCGGACTCGACGCTCGCCTGATGGACGCGACTAAGCTCGCCTTCGACCAGGAGTTTGACGCCGTTTTCTCGAACGCAGCGTTGCACTGGATCAAACATGATCCAGATGCCGCCATCGCCTCAGCTTACCGCGCTCTCCGCCGCCCAGGGCGATTCGTCGGGGAGATGGGTGGCCACGGATGTGTTGCTGCGATCTCGCTAGCCCTCATCGTCGGACTCGAAAAACGCGGAATCCAAAACGCCGTCAGCATTTGTCCCTGGTACTTCCCGACTGTGGATGATTACGCCGCACGGCTGGAGCGCGCAGGATTTGTCGCAGAAAGTGTCCAACTCATCCCGCGTCCCACACCGCTTCCGACAGGAATGCGCGCGTGGCTGGAAACATTCGCCAATCCATTTTGTGCGCTGTTACCGGAAGATCAACGAGGAGATTATCTGGATGAAGCTACGAAACTGTTGAGTTCCGTGCTGTGCGACGAGAGGGGTCGCTGGACCGCCGACTACATGCGGCTACGGTTCATCGCCCGCAAGCGATAACGGTCTGATCGCCTCCGTCCGTTCCCGTTCGAAAAAGACCCAATCTCGACTAAGACTGAAGACGGCTTTGCGATTACCAGGCGCCTGTCGTCAGATACTCGTGAATCGAGTTCGCTGCACGGCGTCCAGCACCCATCGCGAGAATCACCGTTGCGGCGCCGGTCACGATGTCCCCACCTGCAAACACAGCTTTGCGCGTCGTCCGCTGCGTCTCTTCGCTTGCCTGGATGTATCCACGCTTATTAGTTCCCAGCCCAGGCGTCGTGCTCTGCACAATCGGATTCGCGCTGGTTCCAATCGCAATGACCGCGACTGACAGTGGCAACTCGAATTCCGATCCTTCTTTCGGCACAGGCCGTCTGCGCCCTGAGGCGTCGGGCTCGCCCAGTTCCATCCGCACGCAGCGTGCGCCTGTCAACCATCCCTTGCCGTCCGATAAGAACTCGACCGGCGCGGTGAGCATCTGGAAATCGATGCCTTCTTGCCGAGCATGGTGCACTTCTTCCGCGCGCGCCGGCATCTCTGCATCACTGCGGCGGTAAATCACATAGGCCTTCTCTGCCCCGAGCCTGAGTGCCGAACGAATCGCATCCAGCGCCGTATTCCCGCCCCCTATCACCGCAACATGCTTCCCGTGCAGATCGAGCATGGGCTCGTCGTAGACCGGAAACTTGTACGCCTTCATCAAATTGATACGCGTCAGGAACTCATTCGCCGAATACACGCCATTCAAATGTTCTCCGGGGACATTCATAAATTGCGGCAGCCCGGCACCAGTGCCGATGTAAACCGCGTCATAGCCTTCTTCTTCCAGCAGTTCATCAATCGTGACGGTGCGTCCAACCACCACATCTGTCTCGAACTCCACGCCCATCTGACGCATGTAGTCGATCTGTTCGCGCACAATTTGTTTTGGCAGTCGAAATTCAGGAATCCCGTACACGAGCACGCCGCCAATCTCATGCAGCGCTTCAAACACACGGACTTGGTGGCCTTTCTGAATCAGATCGCCTGCAACGGTCAATCCCGAAGGACCGCTACCGACAACCGCAACTTTTTTCCCCGTGGGCTTTGCTTGCGGCACTATGTGCGTTCCCATGCGCTGCTCGTAATCAGCGACGAAGCGCTCCAGATAGCCGATTCCCAGCGGCTTCACCTTTTTCGATAGCAGGCACTTCCCTTCGCACTGATCTTCTTGCGGACAGACGCGCCCAGTAATCGCAGGCAGCACGTTGGCTTCGCGGATCTTCGCCGCGGCGCCAAGAAAATCCCCAATCACAATCTTTTGCACAAATGCCTTCACATCGATGCCCACCGGACAATAATCGGTGCACGTCGGTTTAGCGCATTCCAGGCAGCGCAATGCTTCTTGCTGCGCCAGTTCCGGGCTATAACCAAGATTCACTTCTTCGAAATTGTGCGCACGCTCCTGCGCTGGCTGCTCCGGCATCGGTTGGCGGGGAACTTTAATGCGCTCTTTCGGCAACAATGGGTTGTTCGATTTCGCGGCCGGGCTCATCGCTTTTCTCCTTTTGCCGGAGATGAAACCATTGAGGTGAAGTCCGCCACGCAAGCGTGCTCCGGTTCCCGACTGCGTCTGTATTCCTCCATCGACTTCTGCTCGGCCGTACGGTACATGGCGTTTCGTTGCACCAGCACTTCGAAGTTCACCTTGTGCCCGTCAAACTCCGGACCGTCGACGCAGGCGAACTCACTCTTGCCATCGATCATGACGCGGCACCCTCCGCACATTCCCGTGCCATCGATCATGATCGGGTTCAGGCTCACGACCGTGTGGATGTTCTCTTTTCGCGTCAGCTCCGAAACAGCCTTCATCATCACAATCGGCCCGACCGCAACCACCAGATCAATGCGCGTCCCGTTTTCAATCAACTGCCGCAGCTTGTCCGTTACGAATCCTTTGTCGGCGTAGCTGCCGTCGTCGGTCGTGATCATCAGTGCGTCGCTCACCGCGCGCATCTCCGATTCCAGGATCACAAGCTCCTTATTTCGTGCCGCCGACGATCGAGAGCACCCGATTCCCCGCGCGTTTGAGAGCGGCAGCGGTGGGATACGCCATCGCGGTGCCAACATCCCCGCCGACTACTACAGCGGTGCCATAATTCTTGATCTCCGAAGGCTTCCCGAGCGGACCCACCACATCCAGAATCGAATCCCCAGTATCGAGCGAGTTCAGCAGCGTCGTCGTCTTGCCCGCCGACTGGACAACGATGCTGATGGTTCCCTTCTCGGGATCGGAATTCTCGATGGTGACTGGAATCCGCTCGCCTTCTTCGTAAATTCGGAGAATGACGAACTGCCCCGGCTTCTGTTTACGCGCGATCCGCGGCGCTTCGATAACGAACCGCTTGATACCCGGCGCAAGAAATTGTGCTTGGACGATTTTGAACACAGGCGCTCCGTGAAAAGACAATCAACGTCCCGACCTTGTGATTGTGTCCGGGATCACATTACACAGGCTGTGATTAGCATCACAGGAGGGTGTGCGGATATCGCATTGCCAGACCTTCGATAGGACTGCGCGGTGTCCTGTCGCCGGTATGCAGATTTCTGCATACTCGTCTCACACAGGCCAAAGATTTTACAAATTTCTCACACCGCCCGCAACGACAAGTCTTCAAAGGTGTGTATACTCGTTGCCCTGCGGCTGAACTCGGCGCCGCGAACACCTGTCAGAATCAACATCCCCCAACAACGTCCCACAACTCCCAGGAGGACTCATGCCGGTCAGACACCAGCTCAAGGCCAATACTGTCGCCTGCGTGGCCTTAGTATTTGCTTTCGCATTTTGTACAACCATCGCGACTGCACAGAACCCGCTCGGCTTGCCAGTTTCTCCGAAGTCGGGTAGTGTCCTTGTCGGCGAAGCTATCCACAGCGGAGCGCTCCAACTGGCGCCGTCGTACGAGACGTCGCTCTTCGAGCCGGCCCTCACCTGCTCTCCCGTTCCTTGCGTGCTGCCAAATGTCCAGGCATCCGGCGGCACCAACATCGCCAATGAAGATCCCATCGTGGTCAACCCTAAGAATCCCTCCCAGATTTTGACGGGTGCGAACGACTATAGCTGCTCTGTAACGTTGCAGGGCTTTTACGCTTCCAGTGACGGCGGGTCGACTTGGACTCGCACCTGTTTGCCTGCCATTTCGGGTGGGTCGGGCCTTGGCGACCCCATGGTAGGGTACGATCTTCTGGGCAACGCCTTTGCCGGGGGCATTCAGTCCGGTCCTCCGGGACAGGTGATCGTGGTGGCCAATTCGACTAATAATGGGACGACCTGGAGCACTCCAGCCGTCGCCGTGAAACCGACGATCAGTGGCGGCTTCACGGACAAGGGTTGGTTGCAGATCGATACCACTGCGGCGAGCCCGCACGTCAATTGCCTCTATGTCTCGAACACCCAGTTTGACTCCACTGGCTTCAAGACCCAGATCAGCGTCTCGCACTCGTGCGATCACGGAACCACCTGGAAGACCGCAACCGTCGATCCTGTTCAGAGCAGCGTGATCGATCAGTTCAGCGACCTGGCTATCGGTAAGAATGGGACAGTCTATGTCTCATGGCAACGCTGCCCGCCGACTGGTCCGACCGGCGACTGCGGTGGCACCCTCGCCACAATGAACGTCTCGAAGTCGACCGATGGCGGCACCACTTGGTCCGCTCCGGTAGCGATCGTCTCTGCGAACCTCGCCCCGGACACCTGCGGCGCGTACTACGGGTGCTTGCCGAACACGTTTGAACGGGTTTCGAACATTCCGGTCATAGCGATCGACAACGGCACTGGCCCGAATGCGGGTCACCTCTACGTCGTCTATTACAACTGGACGGGTACGCAGATGAAGATCTACGTGACCCACTCTGCCAACGGCGGAACAACCTGGAGCGCTGGCGTGCCTGTCGCTCCTTCAACGGCAACCCACGACCAGTTCTTCCCCTGGCTGAACGTTGCTGCCAATGGCGATGTCGGCGCTACCTGGCTCGACCGTCGCAACGATCCCAGTAACCTGATGTACGACGCGTATCTTGGCGGTTCCGCAAATGGCGGGAAGAGCTTCCCGTTGAATGCGAAGCTGACCAGCGTCATGTCGAATCCGAACGACGACGGTTTCGGCGGTGGCTTCATGGGCGACTATACCGGCAACACGATTGCCGGAAGCACCCTGTATGCCTCATGGATGGATATGCGTAACGGCTCGTTCTCACAGGACTACGTGGGCGGTTACAAAGTCCACTAAACAACTGCGGTTAACGCTGCACCCAAGGACCCCGGAAACCCGGGGTTTTTTTTTGCCTCAGCGAACCTCCGGACGCAAGCTGGGGCTGTCTCGTGCGAGCACAATGGGTCAGATTACTTCGACAACAGGTTCTTGAGGACTGCAAACATGCAAAGTTCTTCACTCTTTGCGCGCATTTTTCGCCCGTAAGGAAAATCCTCAGAAAATCTCTCCTCATTCCTGATGCGAGCTCCGAAAATCTGTGTATACTTCCCGCCACGATGAAAACTGGCCGCTGGCAGGCTTTTCCGCCGATCTTGCCTTCCCCCGTTGCTGTCAAATCAGTCCCACGATAAATCACAATCAAGGAAAACTTCGATCTTTGTCGGAGACTAGCAAGAGAAAGAAAAAGGAGAAATAAATGGCTCGAAGACCGTTTACGCTTTTGCTGACCCTCGTTCTGTCGATGACGTTTCTAAACATGGTTTGTCACGCTGAGTCTCGCCTTTTAACGCGTCACATGCGCGATACAGTTTCGTACGGTGAAGCGCGGCAGATCGGACATCTTCCAGCCGCGCAGACTATGCGCCTGGTACTTGCTTTGCCCCTTCGCAACGAAGCGGACCTCGACAGCTTCCTGGAGGACCTCTACGATCCAACCAGCACTTCTTATCGACAGTTTCTGACTGTAGAGGAATTCACCGCCAAGTACGGCCCCACTCAGGAAGACTATGACACCCTAATTCGTTTCGCGCGTGAGAACGGCTTCTCCGTGGTTGGCACCTCCCGCAATCGGGTCAACGTCGATGTTCAAGGGTCGGTAGCAACCATCGAAAGAACCTTTCACATCACGATGGGAATTTACCAACATCCTACCGAGAATCGTACGTTCTTCGCACCGGACCGGGAACCCACAACGAGTCTTTCCTTTCCGCTCTGGCACATCTCCGGCTTGGATAACTATTCAATTCCTCATTCGGCCCTTAGGCACCGGAAAGAAAACAACGCGCACAGCCTCGCGGTAACCGGCTCCTGCCCACAACAAAGTTTCTGCGGCAGCGACATGCGGGCGGCGTATTACGGCGGAACTGCTCTGACGGGAAAGGGACAGTCCGTCGGCTTACTCGAATATGCTGGCACCGACATTGCGGATCTGAACACCTATTACACGAATGCAAAACAAACCAACAGCGTTCCCATTACTCTGAAATCGGTGGACGGCACGCCAACACAGTGCCTCGCCTCGCAAGGCTGTGATGATACGGAACAAACCCTCGATATGACTCAGGCGCTGGGCATGGCTCCTGGTCTGGCCAGTCTGGTGATGTACATTGGGTCTAGCGATTCGGCCCTCTTCAACGCATGGCGACCGCAAAGCCGCTCAACTACAACTTGAGCTCTTCGTGGTATTGGAGTCCGGCAGACCCGAAAACGGATGATCCTTACTTCAAGGAGTTCCAGGCCCAAGGTCAGACGTTGTTCGACGCCGCTGGCGACAACCGGTCCTGGCAAGTTGGAGGGTCCATCTGGCCGGCCGACGACGCGTATGTGGTTTCGGTTGGTGGAACCGACCTGACGACGACCGGTCCGGGTGGGGCATGGAAGTCGGAAACTGGCTGGTCCGACAGCGGTGGCGGCTTCTCGCCCAACAACATCCCAATTCCTACCTGGCAGAAAAAGACGGCCAGCGGCTGCGCGAGTTGTTCGCAAACTCTCCGTAACGGTCCTGACGTTGCGGCAAACTCAAACTTCACCTTCTATGTCTGCGCCGACCAAACGACCTGCACCGCGAATTATTACGGTGGAACCAGCTTTGCCGCTCCCATGTGGGCTGGTTGGCTGGCCTTGGTCAATCAAATGGAAGTTGCCAACGGCCATAAAACGGTCGGGTTTATCAACCCGGCGTTGTATTCGCTTGGTTTGAGCGCGAAGTACAACACCGATCTAAACGACATCACCGCGGGAAGCAACGGTTACAACGCGACCAAGGGCTACGATCTGGTCACTGGCTGGGGCAGTCCCAAGGCCGGTGGATTCATTAAGTGATGCTTCGTCGTCTCTTCGTTCATGGAGGGATGACGTGCAGTTACATCTCAACTCGGCCTTAGCACGATCTGAGGCAAGGACCCCGGAGATTTCGGGGTCCTTTTTTATCCGCATACGGTCTTGACTCGTATCGGATCAGTCTCTTTCGAATTCTTATTTCGCTTCCGGCTTGAAGATCACTCCCTGGCTGGTCCGGCTGTTCATCACGATCCGCAATGGTTCGGTGAGTTGCAGGTGCCGCACGCATTCGCGTTCCTCCCGCGCGGGCTGCTCCGAAAGCCATTGCCAGTCGAGCGAGCCTTCGCCGGCGTCCGGATTGACCGTAAAATAACCGACCTGAAATGCCGTAAGATTCTGGAAGAAGTGACTTCCCTGTGAAGGAGTGACGCGGAAGTCGCGAAATCCTGCTTCGACGATGACGCGTGCGCCAGAGATCTCGTCCCACTCGACGGGAATGCCCAGCCATGGATCGTTCGATCCCCAGCGTCCGACTCCAATCAGCAGGTACGGCCGATTCTCTGCGCTGAGCGTGGCATTGAAGCGAGCTACCGCTTCTGCGACTTGCTGGCTGCGACTGCGCTCGAAGCGATGGGAGTCAACCACAACGATGTCGAAAAGATTTTCGATGCGTCCGTTACCCAATACCTTTGTGCTCTGACAAATAAGCTGCGCTGGATCGACATTCGCGATCTCAAGATCCTGATGATCGCGAGCCAGCGTGAGCGGACGGATCTGGAGGAATCCGAATTCGGCCGGTTCTTCACATTCCGGCAGTCGCACGGCGAACTCAATCTCAACCGGATTGCCGAGAGCGTCTTCACCCGCCCGCACCAGCATTTCCAGGATCGACGCAATCGGAAAAATTCCATGCTTGAGCATGGGAGCAAAGGTCACGATGCGGGGTCCGGGACGGCTCAGGCCATCGTAAACAGCTTGATTATCCGCGGAGTAAGTTGACGCGACGGCATTCAGCGTTCCATCCGCCTCGGCTACATCGAGACCGAAGCGCACTTCGCGCAGATGGCCGGTACCCGCTCCATGCGGTCAGGTCCATCAAGTTCCAGTGCACAGAATTCGGTTTGCGTGTTGGCAAGGATATCTTCCACGGACGAGAACTGCAGCAGGTTTCGCGGATATTCGGACAGAAACTGATGCACTTGCCGCCATCCACAACCGTTCGTCCGAGGCCGAGCGCAATCGCGGCGATTCCGTCGGAGTAAGTCATCGGCTCGATCGGATAGAAGTTGTGGGAACGCACCACGCCGGAAAAGTCTGGATAAAAGCGCTGCCCATGCAGCGCACCGACCACCTGCTGCAGGATAACCGCCATCTTCTCTTCTTCCAGCCGATACGGCGTTGCGCGGACATACGCTTTGGCATGCTGGGTGAAGGTGGAGGCATACACACGTTTGATTGCCTCCGACAGCTCTTCGAGCCGGATTTTCGTGTCCGCCTGCTGATTGCCCAGCATGAATGTTTCGTACACGCCGGTGAATGGCTGGTATTGCGAATCTTCCAGCAAGCTCGACGAGCGCACGGCCAGCGGATAGCGGACTTCTTCCAGAAATGCTTTCAGATTCTCAGTTAACGATTCGGGCAGCGGGGAATCGAGAAAGCACTGCTCGATCTGGCTGTCGTCATCGCAGTGCAGTGCGAAGTCGCTGAGATTGTTCTCGCTCAGGAAGAGATCGAACATATCGGTAGCGATCACGACGGCTGGAGGAACCGAGATGCGGACGCCGGGAAAGCGTTTGGCGATACGGCGCGTGCGCAGGAGATGACGCACGAAGGCCAGGCCGCGCGCCTTGCCTCCCAAAGAGCCGGAACCGATGCGCAGGAAACTCGATTGAGCGGGCTTAAAAGTATCCGACCTGAAATCGCCGATGAGTACTTCATTTTGCTCGCGCCGGTAATCATTGATCGATTCGATCAGGTCGCTTCGAAGATGCTCGGGACCATTGAAATCCGAGACCTTGCGCGGCCGCAGTTTCGCCGCCAGCGCAAACTCCGTGCGCGCCATCAGCCAGTGAGAAAAGTGATTGCGCTGCGCGTGATACATGAGGCTGTCGGCCGGCAGCGTCTGCAGCGTTTCTTCAAGTTCATTCAGATCTTTCGCGCGTCCGACCTCGGTCTGATCGGGCATGCGGAAGACGAAATCGCCGAATCCGAACTGAATCGGTGAGAATCCGGCGCAGATCTTTCAGCAACGTTGGCGAGCGTTTGCGCAAGAAGGAATACCCTTCCGCATGCGCTCGTGGGCGAAACTCCGTGCGACTGGTCTGCAGCACAACCGGCACGTCAGGCGTCAGGTTCTTGACCATGCGCGCCAGCTCGAAACCGGCATCCGGACTGAGCTTGCCATCCCACGGGAACTCGACGTCGGAGACAATGCCGAAGATGTAGTCGCGATATCTCTGGACTAGCTCAGCCGCTTCTTCGAAGTTCGAGCTGAGCAGAATCTTAGGCCGCGCCTGCATGCGCACGAGCTTGTGCGCTACGTTGATGCCTTCTTGAATGACGCGGCGCGACTGCTTGATCAGCTCGGTGTAGATCACGGGCAGAAACGACGAGTAATAACGAATGTTGTCTTCGACCACGAGTAGCACGGGAACGCCCATGGCGCGCGTGTCGTGGAGCACGTTGTACTTGTCTTCGATGTACTTAACAATGGCGATCAGAATGCGCGCGGTTCCCTGCCAAAGGAAGACGCGGTCGATATCGGTCACAGGATTGCGCGCAACGAAATTCTTGATTTCGCGATAGTCGTATCCGAGGACAACGACAGGAGTATCAAGTCCGGCTTCGCGCACCTTACGGGCAAGATCGGCAGCGTTGGTGTCGCCGACCGTGAGGTTAGTGACGATCAGATTGAATCGTGGATTCGACTTCGCCAGATCAAGCGCTTCGGCGCAGCTCGCGACGTGCGTGATGCTGGGAATCTGCCGCAGGCTCAGTTCGAGCGATTCATCGATGAGAAGTTCGTTGAGACGTCCGTCTTCGCGCAGGATGAAGGAGTCGTAGAGGCTCGAGACCAGAAGAATGTCCTGGACGCGAAACGGCATGAGGTTCTCGAAACCTTCGAAGCGTTCTTCGGCATCGAGAATCGGCTCGGCGATGGAGCGGACAATCATAGGCCAATGACTGCTCATGATACTCGTCCGAGCCTATGCGGAAAGTGATTGAGACTACATCGAGGAGGGAGAGTGAAAGGCAGGGTCGCCAGAATTTCTTGGTCTCGGCGAGTGTTTACTCTTTGATTAACGGGAGGTACCCCCCCCGGGGGGTGCCCTATTGCAATCAGAGACTTAGCGCCAAAACGAAAAGTAATCTCTGGGGCTCAATCACTTACGGGTAAAATCTTGAGCCATCAGCACTTAGCCGCAGTAATGCTGATCCCTCAAAAAACCGAGAGCAAACTTCATGATTCGACCTGGCATTGGGAGAAGTCAATCGAAAACGCTCGCTGTTAACGGTATCAGTTCCATTTCGGGAACAGCTGTATCCAACAGGAGATGGGAGTGAAAAATCGGGCAATGTGAAACATTCCGGGCGTACGCGGCGGCTTATCTTTGAACGTCTTCTGTAATTTCCGGCGTCAGGGACCGTCTTTAATGCAGAGCGTTTTCTAAGCTTCGGGATTCCAAAGCTTTTCAGGACAAAAGGGCACGAAGGTTCACAAAGGGAAACATCATCCCCTCGCGGAAACGTGGTTCAGCTCGTTAGGGTGTTGTAGAACACAATCGTCGACTGACGGATTTTCAATGCGATTGCCTTTCTTAATACTGCACATCAGCGCCGGAATCGTCGGCTTGATTTCAGGCGCTTTCGCTATGACCTTCCGCAAAGGGTCAGAGCGGCATCGCATGGCAGGAGACATCTTTGTAGTCGCGATGCTGACGATGGGGCTGTGTGGATCGTATCTCGCCTTGCTGAAACATCAGACGAACAACGTGTTCGGCGGGCTCCTCACGTTTTATCTGATCACCACGGCGTGGCTGAGCGGCAAACAGCGGGATGAAGGCCCAGGCATCTTCGATTGGGGCGCTCTGGCGATGGCCTTGGCGATCGGGACCAGCCTGTTCACTCTGGGGGTGCGAGTGATGAACGGTCAGGCCGAAGGGCAAGCAGGAGTTCCGATTGGCATGTACTTTTTCATGGGTTCGATACCTCTGCTCGCCGCTGTCGGTGATGTTCGCGTGCTGGCCCGCGGCGGAATTTCGGGCCGTCCGCGCCTGGTGCGTCATCTCTGGCGGATGTGTTTTGGACTGTTTATCGCGACCGGTTCCTTCTTTCTCGGTCAGCAGCAGGTGTTTCCCGCAGCGCTGCGGAAACAGTACATCCTTGCGCCGCTGGCGATCCTGCCACTCTTCTTACTGATTTACTGGGTAGTGCGAGTGAAATTTAGTGCCCGCTGGAGGATCTTGATCGTTCCAACGTACGAGAAGAACCTAGCTGCTCAACAAGCGAGCGGAGATTGACATCCGATGGCACGCGCGACTCGAATACTCGGTTCGGTAGGCTGGTGGCTACTGGTGCCGCTTGCGTTTAGTACGACACGAACCGTCGCCCAAGAGCCGGAAGTCGTCCTTCACACCTCCTCTAACCTGGTGTTAGTCGATGTCGTCGCCATGAAGAAGGGACTGCCAGAGAAGAACCTAAAGCGCGAAGACTTCCAGCTTTTTGATAACAATACTCCCGTCCCGATCAAGACCTTCGACACGGGCACGCAGTCGACCAGCCGTCCACTTGCACTCTGGCTAGTGGTGCAGTGTCGCATGCCAGGTTGGGAGGGACAGGGGTCAGGCTATTTCGCCGGCCAGATGAATCGCTTCGTTCCCGCGCTGAAAAACCTGGAAAAGGAAGATACCGTCGGCGTCGCGCACTGGTGCGACAACGGGGACTCGCAACTCGATTTACAGCCGACCAGCCATGTCGGAGGCTTGGCTGCGGCCGTGGAGCAGGTCCTCGCCGCTGAACCCAGACCCGGCAATCACGATCGAACCGGCGAACTGGCGCTGCAGCGAACTCTGCAACTCATCGTCGATACCACTCGCAGCACGAAGCCCGAGCCCTTGCCCGTCGTCATCTTTCTCTACGGTGACTGGAGCGGAATGCCGCGATCCGAGGCGGATCACTTCATCGGCGAACTGCTGGAAACTTCCGCCGTCGCTTTTGGGCTGCGTGATCAGCGCTCTCCGCACATTTGGTGGCTTCCCGGCGAGCAGCGGCAAGTCGCGCACTACGTCGCGGCGCAAACCGGAGGCGAATATCTCGACGTCACTCCCGAGACTTATGGCAGCGGCTTCGAACAGATTCTCCAGCAGTTGCATTTTCGCTACGAGCTTGGCTTCCAACCGCCTCTATTGGATGGCAAGCGTCACAAACTCACGGTCAAGCTGACCGATGCGGTGAAAGAACAATACAGGAATGTGCGTTTGCGATACCGCGCGGCATATGTGCCCGTTCCACTCCAGAGCGAAGTCCAGAATCCTCATTGACTTAGCAGACCCTACAATATCGGCACCCGCTCATTCGTCTACAGAAGTGGATGAACGAAGCGGCGAGCCCGAGGTACACAGCACTCGAGCGCATGGCACTCGAACGGATTGGTACCGAGCGGATGGTGACAGAACAAGACCAGCGCATTTCCGAGGTCGTGCGGCGTGAGCAGTCGCGGCTGCGCAATTTCATCCGGCGGCACGTACCCGATCCGGGCGATGCGGAAGACGTTTTACAGGACGTCTTCTATCGTCTGGTCGAGGCCAACCGGCTGCTGATGCCGATCGAGCACGTCACTGGCTGGCTGTTTCGCGTGGCGCGCAATCGCATCACGGATCTGTTTAGGAAGAAGGAGCCGGAGAATTTCAGTGAAATCGAGATTGAGGACGAGGATGCAGACGGCTTGCAGTTTGAAGACTTACTGCCGTCCCCCGATGACGGACCGGAAGCGTTATATGTCCGCAACCTGCTTCTGGATGAGTTGAAGCGGGCGCTGGCCGGGTTACCAAAAGAGCAGCGCGAGGTGTTCATCGCGCACGAGTTGGAAGGACGAAGTTTCAAAGAACTATCGGAGGCAACGGGTGTGAGTTTGAATACGTTGCTCTCGCGCAAACGATATGCGGTGCTGCACCTGCGTGAGCGCTTGCAGCGCGTGTACGAGGATTTTGGGAAATGAGGAATGCCTGGAGCACGCGAGATCCCTCCGCGCGCTGGCAAAAACGCGCGCGTTCGGGATGACGCCATTTTTTAAGAATGGAAGCGGGTGCCACCTATGAAACACAGTTTGAAGAATCTGATGGAGGAATTATGAGAAAGAAATGGTATTGGATTGCGCCTTTGGCGATTATTGCGATTCCGCTGTTTATTTTCGTCGGCGGCGAGGTCGTGATGCACCTGTGGAACTGGCTGCTGCCGCCGCTGTTCGGATGGCGCACGCTCGGGTTCTGGCAGGCGCTGGGACTGTTGGCGCTGTGCCGGATCCTCTTTGGCGGACTGGGGCATGGTGGACCGGGACGGCATGGCGGGCGCGGATTTCGCGGGCGGTGCCGGAACATGAGTCCGGAGGAGCGGGAGAAGTTTCGCAAAGCGATGGATGAGGGGTACGGCTTCGGGCCCTCTGCGAGCGGCAAGGCAACGCCGTAGGCTCGGTGAGATCCATGTGGGGATAGCCGCCATCGGCTGTCCGGTCGAGCAGGGCTCGACCCGAATTTGTTGAAAGCTGCAAACGCGAATTCAGCGAGCGTGGAATGAAACTGCTGCTAGTCAAATCCGACGAGAACTACGATTACAACATCATAGTTGCTCAAGAAAGTTCGGTATCCGGCGCGGCGGCAGCGGTAATTGCGCTCGACGCTAAGGCAGTTCGTTGCCTCAGTCTTGCGATCGGGGCGCTGGTCGGGAAAGGGAACGTTCAACGCCTCAGCCAAGGAACTTACCAAGAAGGTAGCGGTCCTGAGAAACCGTTAATGCGCACCGCCGGTTCGTAGCCGACGCTGGGCTGGCCGGAACCCTTACAAACAAATCAAAATCCCCACTCTAACGCCGCAAAAGCGCGGCGTTAGAATTGATTGGATAAGAGTGAAGGCTCGATTGATCCGGTAGTCTTGGTTTGAGGACAAAGACGCTGGGAAGAAAGGAGCCTTCGCATGATGATTATAGGATGTGATTTCCATCCCAGCTGGCAGCAAGTTTCGTGGCTGGATACGGAGACGGGCGAATGCGGGGAACGTAAGCTGGTGCATGCCACGGGGGACGCCAAGATGTTCTATGAGGAACTGGCGGCGCCGGTGTTGATCGGCATGGAAGCCACGGGGAACAGTCAGTGGTTCGTGGAGTTGGTCGAAGACTTGGGGCACGAGATCTGGATCGGAGATGCGGCGCAGATCCGAGCCAGTTACGTGCGCAAGCAAAAGACCGACAAACGAGATGCAGCCCATATTTTAAAGCTGGTGGTGGAAGGCCGTTTTCCGCGGCTGTGGAGTCCGGACCGGGAGCAACGCGATCTGCGGCAGTTGGTGCTACACCGGCACAAGCTGGTGGAGATTCGCAGCCGGGTGAAAAACGAACTGCAACACCTTTCTCTGAATAAGGGAATGCAAAGGAAGGGTAAGCTGTGGAGCCAGGCGGGACAGAAGTTGTTGCGCGAGCTTCCGTTAAAACCCTGGGCGGCGTGCCGGCGGGAAGATTTGCTGGGGCTGCTGGCGATGTTGAACCAGCAGATCGGCAAACTCGACGATGCGGTGCAAACCGCGGCGGAAACGAATCCGCAGGCGAAGTTGCTGATGACGCAGCCAGGAGTCGGGCCGAACACGGCGCTGGCCTATGTGCTGACCATCGGCGACGTAAGCCGGTTCCGGCGGGGCAAGCAGGTGGCTAGCTATCTGGGACTGATTCCGCGCGAGGAGAGTTCGGGCGGACGGCAGAAGCTGGGTGCGATCACCAAGCAAGGCAACCGCATGCTGCGCTCGTTGCTGGTGGAGGCGGCCCAGATCGCGGTGCGCTTCGACCCGGAAATGAAGAAGCAGTATTGGCATCGTTGTCATCAGAAGCCGAAGGGCGTGGCCAAGGTGGCAACGGCGCGCAAGTTAGCGGTACGACTCTACTGGATGTTGCGCACCAATGTGGCCTATCCAGAGATCGTTCGCATCGAGAGCAGCCCGCGGGTGCCCCTGGTCGGCGCAAGCTAGACCGCAGGATTGATTGGGCGCTCTCGCATCCCGCACAGGGCGGGATGTTCGCATAGAAGAATCATGGTCGAGGTTTAGGCCGAATCGATGGTTGGTGGAACGATCTTCGGTGAAGATTACCACTGCAGGTGATTCAGCGTGAGATTTCCAGAGTCTTGGTCCTCAACCCTCTCTGGCAAAAAAGCGGTGCCAAAAACACCGACAGGATACTTTTGTCCTTGACACCGCCTTCACTCTTATCGAGGGGCACCCGATTCATCTTCACTGCATGCACTGCCCGGCATTCGCCGGGCTGGACAGCCGAGGGCGGCTGTCCCCACATAATCAACTCAACTACACTAGTCCCTGATCCAGCATCGCGTTGGCTACTTTCACGAAGCCGCCGATGTTGGCGCCGTTCACCAGGTTGCCGGGCGTGCCGTATTTCTCGGCCGTTTCGAAGCAGTTCTGGTGGATGGCGATCATGATCTTGTGCAGACGGTCGTCCACTTCCTCGCGAGTCCAGCTCAGCCGGGCGCTGTTCTGGGCCATTTCGAGGCCGGAGGTAGCCACGCCGCCAGCGTTGGCAGCCTTGGCCGGTCCGTACAGGATCTTGGCATCGAGGAACATCTTGGTAGCTTCGAGCGTGGACGGCATGTTTGCGCCCTCGGCCACGACCTTGATGCCATTCTTGATCAGGTTCGCCGCATCTTTCGCGGTGATTTCGTTTTGCGTAGCGCTCGGGAACGCGCAATCAGCCTTGATGTTCCACAGCGGATTGTGCTCCAGCTTGATATCCGTCGGCATGAAGATCGCTTTCTTGAACTTGTCGGCGTAGTCGCGAATGCGTCCGCGCTTCACGTTCTTCAGCTCCATGATGTAAGCCAGCTTCTCGCGATCGATGCCATCGGGATCATAGATGACGCCGTTCGAGTCGGATGCTGTGACCGGCTTGGCTCCGAGATCGATCAGCTTCTCGATGGTGTATTGCGAGACGTTGCCGCTGCCCGAAACCAGGCAGAGCTTGCCATCGAACGAATCTTTCTTCGTCTTCAGCATTTCGTTGGCGAAGTAGACGCAGCCGTAGCCGGTGGCTTCCGGACGAATCAGCGATCCGCCCCAGCCCAGACCTTTGCCCGTCAGGACGCCGGTGAATTCGTTGCGCAGCCGTTTGTACTGGCCGAACAGGAAACCGATTTCGCGGCCGCCCACGCCAATGTCGCCGGCCGGGACGTCGGTGTCGGGGCCGATGTGGCGCTGCAGTTCGGTCATAAAGCTCTGGCAGAAGCGCATCACTTCGTTGTCGCTCTTGCCCTTGGGATCGAAATCCGATCCGCCCTTGCCGCCGCCCATGGGCAGCGTAGTGAGCGAATTCTTGAAGACCTGTTCGAATGCCAGGAACTTCAGGATGCCGAGATTCACGCTGGGATGGAAACGCAATCCGCCTTTGTAGGGGCCGATGGCGCTGTTCATCTCGATGCGGAATCCACGGTTGACTTGAATGTTGCCCTGATCGTCGAACCACGGCACGCGGAACATGATCACGCGCTCGGGCTCGACAACTCTTTCGAGCAGGCGCGCTGACTGATACTCGGGATGTTTCGCAAGGACCAACCTGAGAGAGTCGAACACTTCAGCAACCGCCTGATGAAATTCGGGCTCGGCGGGGTTCTTCGCTTTCACACTGATCATCACGGATTCAATGTAGTCACCAGGTACTTTGACTCCTGGGTGTGTCATCACAGCCATAGTTCCTACCTCCGTAGGTACAGCGTTGGAAACATAATGCCGCTCTTCATTCTCGGCTTCTACGAGAAAGGGGCAGTGATAATTCTCACGCGCACGGGTGATTGGGGTCACTCCTGAGTAACGACCGTAGAATCAATGAGCTACGGAGCCATTAAGGTGACTTCGCGGATACCGCGGGCTATATCCCTTGAAGATTCGCGCCTATCGACCGGCTACTATGCAATCAATGATTGCACTGCTATCATTGATGGCATGGCGAGCATCACTATTCGGAATCTCGATGAGAGCACGAAACGCAAGCTGAAAGTCCGGGCAGCTACCAATGGGCGCTCCATGGAACAGGAGGCGCGAGAGATATTGAAAAGCGTTTTGGCTCGGCCCTCGAAGAAGCAGACGAACCTCGCCGACCGTATTCGCGACATTTTCAGTCCGCTGGGCGGAGTAGAACTCGAACGGCGTCCGCGCGAACCGATACGCGAGCCTGACTGGGTCGGGGAGCGCGAGTGACTGCGTGGTTACATAGTTCCGTTTTTCGATTGATGTCGAAGATCTGCAATCTGAATGAAAGTGCAACTTCGGCTCCGATATCCAACTCATGATCATTCTCGACACCAACGTGATTTCTGAACTGATGAAGCCGACGGCGGATGCGCACGTCCTGCGCTGGTTCAGCAGCCAGACTGCCGAGGACCTGCACGTAACCGCCGTCACCATGGCAGAGATTCTCTATGGCATCGAACTCATTTCGACCAGCCGGCGCCGCGACGCGATCCGGGCAGGGGCTGAAAAAATGTTCGAAGCGGTGTTCGGAGACCGCGTTCTCAGCTTTGAAGAGAGAGCCTCGCGCATGTTCTCGCAAATCGCGTCATCGCGCCGTCGGCAGGGCAAACCGATGTCAGAATTCGATGCGCAAATTGCAGCGATCACGCGCGCCCACGGCGCAACGCTGGCCACGCGCAATCCGTATGTGTTCGAAGGATGCGGCGTCAGGCTGGTGAATCCGTGGGAGGGATGAAGTCTCGACTCGAATGCCGATGTAATGCTGAGGCGGTGCAAGCCATCTGTGACGGCATTGTCCCGATTCGTTAACGTCTATGGGATCCTACGGCGCCAGCCCTTGAAGCGCACTTCGCGCCAGCATATAAGCTCTGTCGCTGACGTACGGTCCCTCGCGCCGGCTTCGCCGCCGCTCAGGATGACAGGGCTTGGGGGTGATGTTAATTGTCAGCAGATTCGCGGCAGCTGTTCCCCGCTCAACATGTCGACAACGCGGTTGCCGCCGATGCGGCTCTGCAGGACGACTGTGCGACCTGGAGCCTCTTCGACTTTGCCGACGCGAACTGCACCGTGCGAGACCTCCACTTTCTTCATGACTTCGAGAGCGGCGTCGGATTGCGCCGCCGGAACGAAAACGGCGAAGCGTCCTTCGTTTGCTACGTATAACGGATCCAGACCAAGAATCTCGCACGCACCCTGCACGACTTCATCCACCGGGAGCAGAGACTCTTCCAGCTTGATGCAGACATTTCGGTCCGAGGCAATTTCATTCAAAGTTGTCGCCAGTCCGCCGCGAGTCAGATCACGCAGGCAGTGAATTTCAATTCCGGCATTCAGCAGAGCTTCGACTGAGGGCCACAGGTTGGCGCAGTCGGTGAGGATCGGAGATTCAAATTCAAGGCCTTCGCGGACGGAAAGAATCGCGATGCCGTGGCGGCCCAAGTCTCCGCTGACGATCACGACATCTCCGGGCTGCACCGAGGACGGACCGATGATCTTTGCGTTGGAATTGGCCTCGTCAATCCCCTCAGGGGCTAAAGCCCGCGTGTTTGTTGGGTCTTGACGGCGCGGCTGAAGCCGCGCCCTTTCAAAACTATCGATCACGCCGATGCCAGACGTGTTGACAAAGATTCCATCGCCTTTTCCTTTATCGACGACCTTCGTGTCGCCGGTGACCAGCTTCACGTTGGCTTTGGCGGCTGCCTGCTGCATCGAGGTAACGACGGTGCGGAGTGTTTCCATCTCGAGTCCTTCTTCGAGAATGAATCCTGCGCTCAGGTAGAGCGGGCGCGCACCGCACATCGCGAGATCGTTCACCGTGCCGTTGACGGCGAGATCGCCGATATTGCCTCCGGGAAAAATCAGCGGACGGACGACGAACGAATCCGTAGTGAACGCCAGGCGCGATCCATTTACCGCGACGACTGCGCCATCATGCCGCTGCTCGAGCATGGGATTGCCGAACGCTGGCATGAAGATCTTTTCGATGAGCTGGTGGGTGAGGCGTCCACCGCCACCGTGCGCCAGCACGATGCGATCGTCAGCGACTCGCGGGACTGGACAGTTCAGGTTGAACGAGATGGTTTTGGCGTCTGCCATAGTGATAGTAGGCCGCGCACGCGCCTTCTGACGATACCATGGGAGCGCCGAGCGGGTTTTCCGGCGTACACTTCACGGCAAACGCGGGACAGTCGTGCGGCTTCTTGATGCCCTGCAGGATTAATCCGCTAATGCACTCCGGCGATTCGTGCGCCGGCGTTCCGGTGAATGGGAAGCGGCGATTGGCGTCGTATTTCTGAAAGCGTCCGCGAAGCTGGAAGCCACTGGCGGGAATTTCGCCAAGGCCGCGCCACTCGCGTGGAGTGACTTCGAAAACTTCCTCGATCGTTTTTTGCGCAGGCAGGTTCCCTTCCCGGCGCACGGCACGCGCGTACTGATTCTCCACTTCGCGGCGGCCTTCTTCCAGTTGGCAGACGGTCATGTGGATGCCTTCGAGAATGTCGAGCGGCTCAAATCCGGTAACGACGATCGGAACCTTGTATTTTTCGACGATGGGAAAATATTCTTCGAATCCCATGATCGTACAAACGTGACCGGCAGCGAGGAACCCCTGCACCACGCAACTGTCAGACGAAAGCAGTGCCTCCATGGCAGGAGGAACCAGCACGTGGGAGACGAGCAGCGAGAAATTTTCAACTCCATCATGATCGGCCTGCCACGCGGCCATCGCATTCGCCGGGGCAGTCGTTTCGAATCCGACCGCGAAGAATACAACTTGCTTCTCGGGATTCGCTTTCGCCAGCTTCAGTGCGTCGAGCGGCGAATAGACGATACGGACGTCGGCGCCTTCGGCCTTGGCGTCAAACAGACTCTTGGATGAGCCGGGCACGCGCAGCATATCGCCGAAGGAGCAGAAAATCGCGTCAGGCCGCGCGGCGATCGCAACCGCTTTATCGATTAACTCAATTGGCGTGACGCATACCGGGCAACCGGGGCCGTGGACGAGCGTGATCTCGCGCGGGAGCAGATCTTCGAGGCCGCTTTTGACGATGGTGTGAGTCTGGCCGCCGCAGACTTCCATGATCGTCCAGGGGCGGGTGACCTTCTTGCGGATGGCCGCCGCTAATTGTTCGGCGGCTTTCGGATCGCGATATTCACTGACGAACTTCACCGAGTTCCTCTTCCAATCCGCCCATCTGCTTAAGGTATTCGAACACGCGCTGGGCTTCTTCCTCGTCGATTACGCTGATGGCGAATCCGACATGGACGAGGACGTATTTACCGATTTCGGCTTCGGGAGTGTAGGCGAGGCTGATTTCCTTGCGGATGCCGCCGAAGTCGACTTTTGCAGAACGGAAGGCAATATCGCCGGCATTGATGATTTCGACGACCTTACCTGGAACCGCGAGACACATGAAATGGATCCTCAGCGGCTGAAGCCGCAAATCTTTTTTCTCGACGTTACGCAGATAAAGTCGGCCCTGATACGAAGCAAAACTCAACACTGTCCTGATACGAAGCAAAACTCGATACTGTCCTGATACGAACCAAAACTCGATACAGGCCAGAAACCTAACCCGGCACGTCACCAGACATCACCGCTTGTCCAAGAGCGATACCGCCGTCGTTCGGTGGCACTCGCTGATGCGTGTGCACGACGTAGCCGCGGGATTCGAGCACTACGACCGCGCGCTCCGTCAGGTAGCGGTTTTGAAAAACGCCGCCGCTGAGCACGATCTGCTTCAATCCGACGGTTGTGGCGACCTCCAGAATCCAGTTCACCAACGCGTTGTGAAACCGGGCCGAGATGGTTGGAACGGAAACTCCCTTGCGCTGATCGTTCAAGACTTCTGCAATCAAGGGACCCCAGTCACCACTGCTCAGAGGATACGCCTCTTCGGTGCGCAAAGCTCCAATTTCATTCTCGAGCAACATCGCGGCCTGGCCTTCAAAGCGGTTCTGCTGGGCAAGGCCGGTGATAGATGCCACCGCGTCAAACAGCCGTCCCACGCTAGTGGTGGGTACGACATTGATCCCATGGTGGAGCATAAATCGGACTTTCGAATCGTCCAATCGGGGTTTCCCTGTCGAAAGCTGAGGTATATCCCCGTCCAGTCCAAGTACCTCGAACAAAACACTCGCTGCCGAGCGCCAGCCTTCGCGGACGGCCGCGTCTCCGCCGGGCAAGCCGAAGGATCGCAGGTGGGCGACGCGGTCGTAATTATTTGCGTCCACACGAAAGAATTCTCCGCCCCAGATCGCGCCGTCGAGGCCGTATCCGGTGCCGTCCCAGGAGGCGCCAAGGTAAGGGCCTTCGACATTATTCTCGGCGGCACAGGCGGCGACGTGCGCCTGATGATGCTGCACGCGGACGATGGGCAATCCTGACTTTTCTGCCCATTGCGTGGAAGCGTAGTCGGGGTGAAGATCGCAGACAACCGCTTGAGGCTTGAAGCTGTAGAGGCGGCAAAGATCCTCGATAGCTCGTTCAAAGGCGTGACGGGCCTCGACAGTTTCGAGATCGCCGATGTGCTGGCTGACAAAGATGTCGTTGCCGACGGCGATGGCGACCGTATTCTTCAGATGCCCGCCGACCGCCAGCACGGGGCGAAGTTCTTTGGCAACGCGGATGCCTAGGGGAGCGTAGCCGCGAGCACGGCGCAGGATTCCCGCGCGTCCGCGAGTCAAGCGCACAACCGAGTCGTCACAGGCGCGGACGATGGGCCGGTTATGCATCAGGAAATGATCGGCAATGTCTTTCAGCCGAGTGGTGGCTTCGTCATTCGCAGATGGCGATGGGTTCGTCACTGCGGTTGCCGCTGGTCGCGATTAAGGGGAACGGACATTGCCGCATCAGCAGATAGTGCAGCGGGGAGTATGGCAGCATCACTCCGAGATAGGGCGAACAGTGGGCAACATTCCAGGCGATGTCAGTACCGTTTTTGGGTTTAAGAAGTACGATCGGCGCGGCTTGCGATTCGAGCAGTTCCTGTTCTGCCGGAGCAATCTCGCAGTACTCGCGCGCCATATCGAGTGAAGGCATCATTAGTGCGAAGGGCTTCTCCTCGCGATGCTTACGCTGGCGCAATCGCGCCACGGCGACTGGCTGGCGGGCGTCGACCAGAAGCTGAAAGCCTCCGATGCCTTTGAGCGCGACGATCTCTCCTCGGAGCAGAGCCGCGGCGGTATCGGCGATTGTGCCGTCAAGGTTGGGACCGCAGACCGGGCAGGCGTTGGGCTGGGCGTGAAAGCGTCGGTTGGCTGGATTGTCGTATTCTTCGCGGCAGGCCGGACACAGGACAAACTCTCGCATCGTTGTGTTCGGCCGGTCGTAAGGGATGTCGACGACGATGGTGTAACGCGGGCCACAGTTGGTGCAGTTGGTGAATGGATATTGAAATCGACGGTTCGTGGGATCGAACAATTCGGTGCGGCAGTCATCGCAGGTGGCGAGATCGGGTAGAACATTCACGGATTTTGCGGAGTCCGACTCGCTGTGATGGATCTCAAATTTTGTAAAGCCCTGGAGTGGAAGCCACGCAGATTCGCGAGTCGTGATGACAGAGGCTTTGGGGCGTTCGCGCTCGATGCGCTGTTCGAAACGCGCAGTTCGTCGGGAGAGCCTTCGACTTCGACGACGAGACCGGAGGAAGAGTTCAGCACCCATCCAGCCAGAGACATTTCGGTCGCGAGACGATAGACGAATGGGCGGAAGCCCACGCCCTGCACAGCTCCGCGCAGGGTGATGCGAAGGCGTTGCATCGCGGGTTTGGATACTACTGACATCACACGCTCTGATTCTAAGCTCCCGCAAGAGCTTCAACCACAAAGGACACCAAGGTACACGAGGGAGAATCGCAAACTCGGACTTTCGTGTTATCTCGTGCCCTTCGTGGTTACGATTTGTGCGAATTTGAGTCGACCAAACGCACGATCACGGTCACCAATTCCGGAAGGGCAGCAGTCACGGGAGCGGAAAGAAAATCGCCGTGCCCGAAGTTTTCTCCCGCAACGGTAATGACGAAAGCCTTGGGGGCAGCGCCGTAGAGTTCCTTCGCGAGGTCGAGAACTTTCTCGGGAGAATAGACGTGGGAAAATTGCCCCGCTTCCTTACGTGGCGCGCCGTTGTTGGCTCGAATCTCTCGAACGCAAATGTCACCGGCATTGCGCTTCTCGACATTGTCCACGTGAGCGGCAGCTACGCAGGCCGCATCAACGAAAAAAATGAGTTCGTGGTGCTGGGCCGCGTCCGCGAGTTCTGGGGCGAGTTGATGCAGTCGAACGATTTCGACTTCGGATTCCGGGAGTCTCTGCGCGAGAACATCGGCGGCGCGCCAGGCAATGCCGTCATCGCAGCGCAGCGGGTTTCCGTAGGCGACGATGAGGACGCGGGGCATGTTCAGGGAAAACAGTTTGTCATTCTGAGGGCGACGGCACTGCGAGGAACCTTACGACATTCGCCCTGTCTTCGGCAGAGTAAGGGAACTGTGGTGCTGCATGAAGTGCAGGACCTCCCATCCACTGCATCTCAGATTTACACCGACGTATGGTCCTTCACGCCGGCTTCGCCGCCGCTCAGGATGACATCGTTCTGATCCCGAGAAGCTCTTACGCGCGCGCGACCGTGTCGAGCAATTCTCCTTCGGGACTGACGAGGTCGATGCGGAGCGGCATCTGTCCCATGGCGTGCGTGGAGCAACTCAGGCAAGGATCGTAACAGCGGATCACCGCCTCGACACGATTCAGCATGCCGGGAGTGAGATTGCGTCCCTGCACAAAGTGTTTGGCAACCTGCAGGACGCTGCGATTCATGGCCAGATTATTATGCCCGGTAGCAATCACCAGATTCACCCAGCGGATCAAGCCCTGCTCGTCGATCTTGTAATGATGGAAGAGCGTCCCACGCGGAGCCTCGCATGCCCCGACTCCTTCGAGGGCGTTGGGCCGGGCGACAGCGCGAACGTGCTTCGACAGAATCTCCGGGTCGTTAAGCAGTTGCTCGAGGCGTTCGATGCAATAGAGAATCTCGATCAGCCGCGCGTGATGATAGTGGAACGAGCTCAAGACGGCGGTGCGTTGCAGTTCGTGGAATTCGGCCAGTTCCTGATCGGCGCGCTGCGTACCGCAACGGTCGGCGACGTTGAGGCGGGCCAGCGGCCCAACGCGATAGATGCCGTCGGGAAATCCTTTGGGCTTGTAATACGTGGATTTCAGATAGCTCCACGGCTCGACTTTCTCGCCAATGTAGTCGGAGTACTGCGTGGGATCAAGATCGTCCGCGACCACGTGGCCGGAAGCGTCTACGATGCGGAGTTTGCCGTCGTAAAAGGTGAGCCCGTTGTCTCTTTTCACGATGCCCATGAACATCGTGGGAAAGTTACCGAAGGTGGAAATTTCTTCGCGGAAGCGCTCCATGCTGCTCTTGAACCACTCGAGAGTGCGCTCGGCGATGGCAAGAGCGTCGGGCAACGCCCACAGGATGGCGTCCCGGTTGGCTTCGGTGAGCGGTTCGCTGACTCCGCCGGGGACGATCCACGCCGGGTGAATGCGTTTGCCGCCCAGCCGCTCGATAATTTTCTGTCCAAACTGGCGCAGGCGGATGCCATCGAGCGCGAGTTCGGGATGCTTCTCGGCAACGCCGAAGATGTTGCTCTTGGCGGGATCGGCGTCCATGCCGAGAAGCAGGTCGGGCGAGGAAAGATGAAAGAGGCTGAGCGCGTGCGACTGCGTGACCTGAGCCAGCCCGAAAATGCGGCGCAGCTTATCTGCTGTGGGCGGGATTTTTACTGCGAGCAGAGAGTCGCAGGCCTTGGCCGAGGCGATCAAGTGGCTGACCGGGCAGATGCCGCAGATGCGCGCCATCAGCGACGGCATCTCGTAGAACGGGCGTCCCTCGCAGAGCTTCTCGAAGCCGCGAAACTGGGTGACGTGGAAGCGCGCCTCTTCAACGCGCCCATCTTCATTCAGATGAAGCGTGATCTTGGAATGGCCTTCGATGCGCGTCACCGGATCGATGACGATGGTGCTTTCCTGCTTCACGAATAGCTCCCTTTAGCCACGAGCTGTGAGCTTCGAGTTACGAGTTAGAACTTTCAGCTCCCATGACCGGTTCTCGACCAATATAAATACCTCGCACCTCAGAGCTCGTAGCTCGTTCCTCACAGCTCACTTACGATCCAAATCGGGTTTTCAGACTCACGTCCGGATTGCGGCCTGCGAGCAGCTCCGTCACGACGTAATAAATCGTGTCGGCCGAGGGCGGACAACCGGGAACGAACACATCCACTTTGACGAATTCATGCACCGGACGCGAGTTCGGCAGCAGCGCGGGAACAACTTGATTCGGGATGCCGGGATCAAAGGTGACATTCTCACGATAGGCGCGGTCGTAGACAGCCTTGGTGCCAAACGGATTGCGCATTCCGGGGACATTCGCCGTTACCGCACAGTCGCCGAGCGAGACCAGCGTCGTGGTGCGCTCGCGAACCAGCTTGATCTTGTGCAGATCTTCTTCGCTGCTGACGGCGCCTTCGACCAGCGTGACGTCGACGCCCTCGGGAAATACCTTGGCATCGACCAATGGACTGTAGACCAGGTCGGCAGCGGCCGCGACTTCGAGCAAGCGCTCGTCCATGTCGAGGAATGACATGTGGCAGCCGGAGCAGCCATCGAGCCATACGGTGGCAATTCGCTTCTTACTCATGGAACCCACTCGCTTCCTCAAGGCATCGATTCGGCGTTACAGGGGCTAAAGCCCAATTCATTTTTCATCCGCCAACGCGGCGCTAAAGCGCCGCTCTTCCACGGTGCTCCCAAGCCCCATTCCTGACGGCACATCCCACGACGTCGGCATCCGCTAGCCTTCATTCATTTTCTTTCCGCATCATCGTGAGATACGGCAGGAACTGGCGTCGCTTGAGCATCTCGGCGACGGAGCGTCCTTTTTCGAATAACGCGCCCGTCGGACAGACATGCACGCACTTGCCGCAGGTGGTGCAGGTTTCAGACGATCCCCACGGTTCGTTCAAATCCGTAATGACCTTGGCGTCGATGCCGCGCCCCATCATGTCCCAGGTATGCGCGCCCTCGATCTCGTCGCAAACCCGGATGCAACGCGTGCACAGAATGCAGCGGTTGTGATCGATGACGAAGCGGTCGTGCGAGGCGTCGACATCTTCTTTCGGATAGCGATACGGAAAGCTCACATGCGTAATGCCGAGACGCTGCGCCAGCATCTGCATCTCGCAGTGACCGTTCGAGACGCAGACCGAGCAGACATGATTGCGCTCGGTGAACAGCAACTCAAGGATCATGCGGCGGTAGTTCTGCAGGCGCTCGGAGTCGGTGGTGACTTCCATGCCCTCTTCGACCACAGTGACGCAGGCAGGAAGCAGCTTGTTCTGGCCCTTAATCTCGACAAGGCAAAGCCGGCAGGCGCCGACGTCGGAGAGGCCGTCCATTTCGCAGAGCCGCGGAATAAAGATGCCGTTCTGCCGGGCAACGTCGAGGATGGTTTCTTCCTGGCGTCCGCTCAGATCGCGGCCGTCGATTCTCAGCGTTTTGACGGTGGCGACGGGTCTCATGCGGTTTCTCCCTCGGCCTGGGCTACGCAGACTCCGGCAGGACACTTATGGTCCTGAATATGCGCCCGGTACTCCTCGGCGAACGAGCGCAGCGTGCTGACTACCGGATTCGGAGCCGACTGTCCCAGCCCGCACAAACTGGTGTGCTTGAGCAGGTCGCAGAGTTGTTCGAGCATCTTCAAGTCCTGCTCGGTCGCGGTCATATTGCCGATCGCGGTCAGAATTCGGTGCATCTGGTAGGTACCAACGCGACACGGGATGCATTTGCCACAGGACTCCGTCATGCAGAAGTCCATGAAGTATTTCGCCACGTCGACCATGCACGAGCTTTCATCCATCACGATCATGCCGCCCGAGCCCATGATCGAACCAGCCTTGGCGAGTGACTCGTAATCGACCGGCATGTCGAGACATTCTGTGGGCAGGCAACCGCCGGAGGGCCCTCCGGTCTGGACAGCTTTGAATTTGCGGCCTTCCGGAATGCCTCCGCCGATTTCAAAAACCATCTCGCGCAGAGAGATGCCCATCGGGACTTCGACCAAGCCAGTATTCTCGACACGGCCGGCGAGCGCAAAGACCTTGGTGCCTTTGCTCTTCTCGGTGCCGATCTTCGAGTACCACTCGCCGCCATTGCGGATGATGGGAGCGATGTTGGCGAAGGTCTCCACGTTATTGATCAGGGTGGGCTGTCCGAAGAGCCCTTCCATCGCGGGATACGGAGGGCGCGGACGCGGCGTACCACGCTTGCCTTCCACCGAGGCGATCAATGCGGTTTCTTCTCCGCAGACGAAGGCTCCAGCACCGAGGCGGACATCGACCTTGAAACTGAAGCGCGTGCCGCAAATATCGGAGCCGAGCAGTCCGATCCTCTCCGCCTGACGGATGGCATTCCGCAGACGCTTGATGGCCAGCGGATACTCAGCACGCACGTAGATGTAGGCTTCCGAAGCGCCCACGGCATAACCGGCGATCAACATGCCTTCGAGCACTCGATGCGGATCGCTTTCGAGGACGCTGCGATCCATGAACGCGCCCGGGTCGCCTTCGTCGGCATTACAGATGACATACTTCTGCGTGCCGACCGACTTCGAAACCGTGCTCCACTTCAGGCCGGTGGGATAACCGGCGCCACCGCGTCCGCGCAAGCCACTCCTGGTGACCTCATCGACCACTTCCCGCGAGGTCATCTCGGTGAGCGCCTTGATCAGCGCCGTATAGCCGTTTGCCGCGATGTAGTCTTCAATGCGGTCGGGATCGATCACACCGGAATTCTCCAGCACGATTTTCTGTTGGCGCTGGAAGAACGGCACATCTGTCGGGCAGACGAGTTTTGTAACCGGATTACCTTCCAGGCTATCGAGAATGGCAGCGCCATCGGCGGCTTCCACTTTCTTATAGAGCACGCCTGAGCTGGTGGAGACGAGCGGACCTTCCGAACAGAGGCCCATGCATCCCACACCTTTGACCTGGCAGTGATCCTTGGTGCCGCGGCGGGCGACTTCCTGATCGAGAGCATCTTTTACCGACTGGCTCTGGCAAGAGAGGCATCCGGCAGCGACGCACACGTTCACCCGCTCGGTGAAGTGGCTCTGCTGCTCGCGTTCGGTTTCGGCGATTTGGTCGAGTTCCTCAGGCGTCATGTTGCGTTGTCCATTTCTTCAGGTGCTCACGGATGGCGGGCGTTGCTACCTTGCCGGCAACCTCCTGGTCATACACCACCGCGGGAGCCAGGCCGCACGAGCCCAGACAGCGGGCAGTGAGCAGCGAAACTTTTTTGTCGGCGGTAGTTTCCCCAGGGCGGATGCCGAGGTCGCGCTGCACCGCATCGAGAAGCTGTGGCGCTCCCTTGATGTAGCACGCCGTGCCCATGCAGATGACACAGGTGTGTTCGCCCGCAGGTTTCAGGGTGAAGAAATGGTAGAACGTGGCGACGCCGTAGGCTCGGCTCAGCGGCACCCGCAGCGACATGGCGACATAGCGCAGCGCTTGCGTGTCTAAGTATCCAAACGCCTCTTGAACCGTGTGCAGCGTTTCAATCAGACCGCGCGCCTGCTGGCCCTGACGCCGAATAGTGGCGTCGACCAGCTTCCAGCGCTTGTCCTGATTGGGAGGAGTAGGTTTTGCTACGTATGATGGCATATCCGCTCTGGCTCACTGATGACTTCGGTATGAGGTGATGAATTCGGATTTGCATTTGCGATGGAACTGATCATTCTAGTCCGCACAATCGCCAGTCGCAATGACGGTACGAAACTAAAGTTCGATGAAGCATTCCATTTTGGTTCTATTTCGGATGAGGAAACTGCGATGTGGAATGGCGCTCGCGAGCGCAAGCCATCGCAGTGCTCGTGAGCGCTGAAACATCAGAGCAGTTAGACAAATCGTACCCGGGACTTATTGACGAATGGTAAGCACCGGGCAGCGCGCCTGCGCGATTACGTGGTGGGCCGCCGACCAGGGCAGATGCGTCGCACCTACCTCCGGCGAGCGTGCTCCCAGAATAATCATGTCGGCTTCACGCTCGGCCGCGATTTTCAGGATGCGATCCGGTGCGTGCCCGAATTCCAGCACCAGCTCCGGGTTGTATTGCAATTGGGCATTCTTCGGAATCAGTTCCTGTAGGCGGTGGCGATTTTCCTCGATCGGTCCCGGCTCACTTCCCAGCCGGGTGTAGTCCTCGATGACGTGCATCAGGATCAGCCGGGCATGAAACTCAGCGGCGAGTGCGGTAGCGTCCTGGGCGGCGAGGGCGCTGTTACGAGCAAAATTAGTGGCGAACAGGATCTGCCGTAATTCCAGTTCGGGCGGCGCAAGATCGCGTCCGCCGCTGGGGAAATCGGGCAATTTCGCGCGTCCAGAAACTTTTGGTCCAACGGTGAGAACCGGGCAAGGAGAATGCCGCAAAATGTCCTCGGCCACGGAACCGAGCAGCAACTTTCCCAAGCCAGTGCGCCCGTGAGTACCGACCACCACCAAATCGATTTCGTTCTCGTGGATGACGCCACACAGACTTTTCCAGACCTGCCCATGCCGGACGTAGTTGTGATGGCAGATGCCCTCGACGCGCTCCGAGATCTGATCGAGACGCTGCTTGGCTTCGGCGTGCGCATCTTCGTAGATGGTGCCCATGCTGACGTAGTCAACGCCGCCGGTCATCATCATGAGGCTGGCATCAGAGAGTACGTGTACGGTGTGCAGCGTGCTTCCAAAACGGCGGCAAATCGCCGCGGCGTAAGGTAGAGCCGCTTCCGAGGTGAGCGAGAAGTCGGTCGCGAACAGAACGTTCTTCACCGAGAGCAGGGAGTAAGGCCTGGATTCGCGATCGATGACTGCGCTTTTGGTAGTTTCGACGAGTGCCATAAGACACCTCCGCACCCACTGTTAGGATCATGCCGCGAGGTTGTCAGGGGTATGCCCGTTGTCACCCGAATTTGTGATTAGGATCACAGACGCCGCCGCGGCTTTGCGGGGACTTGCCCGGCAAAGCCGGAGGACGAGCGAGAATGGGCCAACACTCCGGTCGTCGGACTATTGCGCGAACCCATCGGCTTGGGTGACGGCGCCGATGGCAATGGTGTGGTCGATGTAGACGCGACCGGCGTCGAGAGCTTTACGATCGAGTTCGAGTAGTGCCGGGTTCTTCACTTTCGCTTCCAGCACTTTCATCGCTGTGGCCGACGACAGGCACTCGGTTTCTTCCAGCAGAGCGCCCATCATGACTACGTTCGCGACCTTGGCGGAGCCCAGCTTGTCAGCGATCTCCGAGGCGGGGATGCAGACGACCTGCGCGTTGGTGATCGGGAGATCTTCAGGCAGTTTCTCGCGTCCATAGATGATGGTGCCTCCGGGCGCGATCTGCGCGGCAAACTTGCGCAATGAGATTTCGTTCAACGCGATCAGCACGTCGGGACGCGAGAGTACGGGCGATCCGATGCGGTCTTTTGACAGGCACACGTGGCAGTGTGCGCTGCCCGAACGCATCTCGGGGCCGTAGGACGGCAGCCAGCTGACTTCCAGACCTTCGCGCATGCCCATCTCGGCAAGGAGCTGGCCGAGCAGCAGGACGCCTTGTCCGCCGAATCCGGCGATCTTGATACCGAGGTGACGGAAACGATGGGTGCGTCCGGGGACCATGGCATCGATTGCGACTTTGCGCTCGCCCTCAACGAGTTCCTGCACAGTTTTGTGTGGAGGAACATTGTTGTTCGGGATTTCGATTTTCTTGTCGCGGAAGACGTTCAGCGGGAAGTTGGGAATCATCTTCTCGGCCACCCACTTCCGCGCCTCGATGGGATCCTTGCCCCAGATCGTCGGACAGGGCGAGAGAATTTCTACGAAGGTGAATCCGGCTTGATCGCGTTGCAGTTCGAGCGCTTTGCGGACCGCACGGCGCGCCTTCATGATGTTCTTGTTATCGGAGAGCGCGACGCGCTCGATGTAAACCGGCGCTTCAAGCGACGAGAGCATCTCGGCCATATGCAGCGGGAAGCCTTCGTTGACGGGACGGCGTCCCCAGGGAGAAGTGGTGCTGCGCTGTCCAACCAGCGTGGTGGGAGCCATCTGGCCGCCGGTCATGCCATAGATTGCATTGTTCACAAAGAAGACGCTGATCTTTTCGCCACGGTTGGCAGCATGCACAATTTCGGCGGTGCCGATGGCGGCGAGGTCGCCGTCTCCCTGATAGGCGATGACGATCTTGTCGGGGCAGGCGCGCTTCAGTCCGGTTGCAGCTGCAGGAGCGCGGCCGTGTGCGACCTGCACGTTCCCGACGTCAAAGTAGTAATACGCGAAGACCGAGCAACCGACGGGGCTCACGAGAATGGTTTGGTCCTGGAGTTTGAGATCTTCGATGGCTTCGGCGATTAGCTTGTGCGCCACGCCATGACCACATCCCGGGCAATAGTGCGTCTGGTGACGGAGGTCGGTTTTTCGTTCGTACTCGGGATAAAAGACGTCGGACTTAGAGTGGACGACCTCGTATCCAATGGTCGTCACCTTCGGTTCTTCCAGAGTTACGTTTTTCTCCGTCATAATCCTCGTTCCCCTCAGCGGCTAAAGCCGCGGAAGACAAGCTGCCTTCACGGCACGACTGAAGTCGTGCCCTTCCCTCTTCTCTCTACACCGCTGCCGCTACCTGCTCTTCAATCTTTACCAGCAATTCTTCGACGCTCGGCACGTTGCCGCCGACGCGTCCATAAAAATCGACCGGGCGCTTGCCCTCAAGGGTGAGGCGGACGTCTTCCACCATCTGTCCATTACTCAATTCGACGACCAGAAGTTTCTCGACATGCAGCGCGGCTTTGGCCAGTTCTTTCGTCGGGAACGGCCAGAGGGTAATCGGACGGAATAATCCGACTTTGATTCCCTGCTTGCGCGCTTCGTCGACGGCTGAGCGCAGCACGCGCGAAACGATTCCATAACCAACCACGATCAGGTCGGCGTCGTCGGTGAGGTACTGTTCGCAGCGTGTTTCCTGCTGCTTTGCGCGGATGTACTTGGCTTCCATTTTCCGCTGGTGCGCTTCCAGTTCATCTGGCTCGAGGACAATCGAGCTGATCATGTTCTGACGCGTGCCCGCAGTTCCCTGCACCGCCCAGGGCTTCGGAGGCGCCACGATCTCGCGATACTGGAGATCGAGCGGCTCCATCATCTGGCCGACGAATCCATCGGTGAGGACGATCGCGGGATTGCGGTAGCTTGTCGGCGAGTTCAAAAGCAAGAATCGTGAGATCGGCCATTTCCTGCACCGACGCAGGGGCGACTACGATATTGCGATAGTTGCCGTGACCTCCGCCCTTGACCATGGCGAAATAATCGCTCTGCTCAGGAGCAATATTGCCGAGGCCTGGACCTCCGCGCATAACGTCAACGATCACGCAGGGCAACTCGGCTCCAGCGAGATAGGAGATGCCTTCCTGCATCAGGCTGAGCCCGGGGCCGGAAGACGCAGTCATCACGCGAACCCCGGCGGAAGACGCGCCGTACACCATGTTGATCGAAGCCGTCTCGCTCTCAGCCTGTACGAAGGTTCCGCCAACTTCAGGAAAGTACAGGGCCGCAGCTTCGGCGACTTCACTGGCGGGAGTGATGGGATATCCGTAGTAGGCGCGGCACCCGGCCAGCACTGCACCTTTGATGACCGCGACGTTGCCTTTACAAAGCTGCCGCATTTTCGCCTCCTGCCTGCGCCGGAGTCGCCACGGTTTTGGGAGGAGCAGCCAGCCGATAGACCGCGATCGCGCCCGGCTCCGGACAGCAATAGAAGCAGATGCCGCATCCTGTGCAGTCGTGGCCGGTGTAATGCGCCGGATGGACGCCATAGTGGCTTAACTCAGGAGAAAGTTCGAGGCATTTTGGCGGGCATGACTCGACGCAGAGCCCGCATCCTTTGCACTCTTCGACATCGATGGTGACTTTCCCGCGCGCCGGACCCGCCATATTCGTCTCCTACTCTCTCTATCTCGTTAGAGCAGCTCCTTGAATCACTGGTGCATGCTGCAACCACTTCGTTTTCTCGCAGAATTCCCAAAGCTCTGCACGAAAATCTGGATGGGCGATCTCAACCAAGGCCTTCGCACGTTCGCGGATCGACTTGCCGTGCAGATAAGCGACGCCAAACTCGGTTACGACATAACGCACCAGGCCACGCGATGTGACCACGCCCGCACCCGGGTCAAGCACCGGCACGATCCGCGAAATGGTTCCATGCTTTGCCGTGGAAGAGATCGCAATGATCGGCTTGCCGCCCCTGGAGCGCGATGCTCCTCGAATAAAGTCGACCTGTCCACCAATTCCGCTGTAAAACGTGCTGCCGATGGAATCGGAACAGACCTGACCCGTGAGATCGACCTGGATGGCGGAATTAATCGCCACCATTTTGTCGTTGCGCGCGATCAGTCCGGGATCGTTGGTATAGGCAGTGGGATGGAATTCAAAGATGGGATTGTTATCCATGAATTCGAACAGGCGCTTTGTGCCGAGCGCGAATCCCAGAATGATTTTGCGTGGTTTGAAGTTTTTTCGCGCGCCGGTGAGCACGCCAGCTTCGATAAGCGGAATGACTCCATCGGAAACCAGTTCGCTGTGAACGCCCAGATCTTTCCGGTCCATCAGCATGGGCAGAACGGCATCTGGAATGCCTCCAATGCCAGTTTGGAGAACCGCGCCGTCCTCAATCAGGCTGGCGACATTGCGTGCAATCGCGATCTGAAGATCGTTGACAACCGGCCTCTTGATGGCGCAGAGCGGCCGCGAGGACTCGACGAAGGTGTCAATATCATCGACATGAATGAAACTGTCGCCGTAGGTGCGGGGCATGTTGTCGTTGATCTGCGCGACCACATGTTTGGCAACCTTCGCGGCCGTGAGAGTGGTGTCGACGCCCACGCCGAAGCTGCAAAAACCGTGCGAATCGGGCGGCGAGACTTCGATGAGCGCTACATCGATCGGCATCTGGCCGCTCTCGAACAGTCCTTCGATCTCGCTCAGATAAATCGGCGTGTAATCGGCCCGGCCGTCGTTGATGGCGTCACGTACATTGCCGCCGATGAACATGGCATTGTGGCGGAAATGGCCGGCCATTTCGGGGGCCACATAGGGCGCACAGCCCATAGTCATCATGTGAACGATTTCTACGTCGAACAGGTCGGGTCCGCGCCGCATGAGCGCTTCGACTAAGGTCTCAGGCTCGGCACAGCCAGGCTGAATGTAGACACGCATTCCGGACTTGACGCACCCCAGTGCCTCGTCCGCCGTCTTCAGCCGCTTTTTGTACTCCATCTCCCATGACATTGACATTCCTGGTAAATTCTCCTAGCTAGCCCGCAACGCCCCCGTTTCCTCAGGATGGCGGGCGACTTCTTCCTCATACCCCACAGCCGCATAATATATGGCGCGGTCGAAAAACATCTCCAGCATTTGAAGCAGTTCCAGTTCGCCCATGATCTCCACGGCGCGGTCCATTACGGCTTCACTTTTCAGGAACTCCCAGAGATTCTCTTTGGTGAGAACAATGGCTTGAACGACCTCGCTAAGCGGTACGTTCTGATGCGCGCGGCGAGTGCCGATTTCCCGATAGCGATGCTCGATATCGAGCTCATTCTTTCCCAGCAGCCACTCGCCAAGATGGCGATAAATCTCGTACACGCGCTCCCTTAATTCGTGCGCAGGGATCGTCCTGAAATGGCTGACTTGGGAATTGGTCTGAACTTTTTCTTCCAGGCCGCCAGCGAGTGCATCAGCGTGAGATTCGATCAGACGTACCAGTCTGTAAGAGAACATCATACGCACCCCCTCGTCTTGAACACGAGCCCCGGCGTCACACCCCAATTTTCACAGCCGTATCTTGAACGGTCCAACCCTCGACGGGCAGCTTCACGGTCTCGACCAACGGCTCCAGCGTTTGCGGAACCGTGATGGCGCGCGAAATCATGCATACCGATTTTGTCCGGCGCAACAGCGTCAGCCCGGCTTCACACTGATCTTCGGAATGTACTGTGAGTCGGGGTCGGATCAGGATTTCGTTGAAATTGCATCCCGCACCTCGGGTGCGGCGAACACTGCCTTCGATCTCTACTTCGAGATCGGTGTAATCGAACTTCGCACTGCGAGCGATGTCATGGAACGTGGTTGTAAAGCAGCCCGCCAGCGCACACAGCAACAGCTGCTCCGGTGTCCAGCGGCCCTGCAGGCCTCCCAACTCAGCAGCTTCCGAGAAGTGAATCGTGTTGGGAGAGGACTCGCACTTGGCTAGTCCGGTGCGTCCGGACGTCCACCATGCCGAAACGCGATAAGTATATTCTGCAGACATGTTCACACTCCTGGCATCCCGGAGGCCATCGCTCCCTTAAGACGACAGGGAGAAGATCACAGTGATCGTGGTCTCTACCTCCACCGGCTGCCCATTCAAAAGATAGGGTTTGTAACGCCACTGTTTGACTGCAGAGATGGCTGCGGGAACCAGCATCGGATGCCCGCTGACCAACTGCAGGTTTTCAATTTCGCCATTGACACTGATTACAGCGGTCAGTATCACGTCCCCTTGCACGCGCGCAGCGCGGGCGAGCGGGGGATAACCAGGTTCGACGCGATGGATCAGCAAGCCGCGAGTAACGCCCTGCGAGATACGCACCCGTTGCGGGACCACAGGCTGGAATTTGGGAACTGCAGCCGCGGTAGAGTTGAGGATGCTTCCAATGACACCGCCGGCGGAGCCGCCGGGGATGCCACCCGGTACACCACCCACCACGCCTGAGGTGACAGCCATTGGCGGCGGCGCCTCTTCTTCTTTAATCATTTCGATCTTCTGTGGAATCTTGGTAGGCGTGCGCAGTTGTCCGGTATTCAGCATATCGGTCTGAATCTGACGAACGACTCTCTGCACTTGCTCAGCGGCCGGCGGTGGCGGAGGGGGCGGCGGAGGCGGCGCCACCAGGAACGTCAGCAACTGGGCCTTGGGCAGGGTATCGGTGAAAACCAATGGCATGATCAACATCAGGCCCACAGCCATGCAATTAAAAATAAAAGAGGTAGTCGTCGCCAAGGTCTGGCGTTTTTTCTGCTGCCCAAATTCCAGCAAGCTATCGGAGAACATCATTCTCGGCGCGACTGCCGGCCCTGCCACCAAGTTTGACTTTGGCAGAACCGCGACAGCCGGACGGCTTGCCGGCTTAACTTCTTTTTTTACTTCTGGCTCATGGATCTCGGTTGTGCCCATCAGAACCTCCCAGCCTCCCGTTTCGATCGCCGAGCCGTCCGGTCGGAAACGTGCTCAACGGTCACATTCCAAGGACATCTTCCTTCAAGCCTCCAGCAGGGCAAATGGCCGACATCACGGCTCTTTGTGAGCGAAATCACGGTTTTGAACATTCCCGAGTAAAACTGAAGTAACAACGGTAGATAGCGACCATAGGGTAATCTGATGCCGATGCTTCGCGGACGATGTTCATCACCACGTTCGGTGTATACTGCCGAATCCGCCGTACCGCGAATCGGATTCCGCAATGCCAGTTGCCATCCAATGCCGTGACCTCCGCAAGACCTACGACGGAAAGGTCGAGGCGGTTCGCGGCTTAAACCTCGAAATTCAGGCAGGGGAATGCTTCGGATTGCTGGGTCCGAACGGCGCCGGTAAGACCACGACGATCGAAATTCTGGAAGGCTTGCTTGAACCCACGTCGGGCCAAGTCTCGATTTTTGGGCATAGCTGGAGCGAAAACGAACGCGAGATGCGCGAGTGGCTGGGCATTTCGTTGCAAGAAACTCGGCTCTCCGAGAAGCTGACCGTCCGCGAAACCATCGACCTGTTCGCCAGCTTTTACCACTTGCCCCGGGCTACGGACGAAGTGATGGAAGAATTACAGCTTACGGAAAAGGCCGACTCCTGGGTGGGAAAGCTTTCGGGCGGACAACGCCAGCGGCTTGCCGTGGCGACAGCGCTGGTGTGCAATCCAAAGATCCTTTTTCTGGATGAGCCGACGACCGGGCTCGATCCGCAGAGCCGCCGCCAGTTGTGGGACATCATCCGCGCGTTTCAGCGGAATGGCGGGACGGTGCTGCTGACCACACACTACATGGATGAAGCAGAAAGGCTTTGTGACCGGCTGGCCATCGTGGATCACGGGCAGATTATCGCGGAGGGATCGCCAGCGGACTTGATCAACCGCCTGGACGGACATCATGTGGTGGAATTCGCGGTGACGGGAAATCATTCGGATGCCGCACGACAGATCTGGCGCGCGCTGCCGAGCGTGGAGTCCGTGCGCGAGGACGATGGCCTGATTGCTCTGAATGTGAAACAACCACACTTGACGATTCCCGCTCTACTGGAAGCCGTGGATCAGCAAGGCGGCCAGTTGCAGCATCTGACCACGCGGCAGGCGAGTTTGGAGGATGTCTTCGTGAGGCTGACTGGACGGCATCTGCGGGAGGAGTGAGAAAGGCATTGATGATTTTCGATTGTTGATTGTTGATTGAAACCCAAAACCAGTACCGGACAGAGGCGGCTTTTCAATCAACAATCACAAATCATCAATCAACAATATCGTTATGAGTGTTGCGCAGGAAATACCGGCTAAGGACGAAACTCAGGGGACGACTCCGCCGCGGCAGAATGGCCGCTGGTCCGGCTACCGCCATCTGCTGATGGCGCGCATGCTCGAACTCAAGCGTGAGCCCGAGGTAGTGTTCTGGGTGTTCATCTTTCCCTTGCTGCTGGCGTTGGGATTAGGAATCGCCTTCCGCAACAAGCCGGTGAATACGACATCGGTTGCGATCGTGCAGTCCTTGGGCTGGAAAGATGCGGTGGAGTTGCTGGGAAGGTCGCAACAGCATGAGCAATTCAAGATTCAGGTTCTCAATGAAGAGGATGCGCATCAAGGATTCCGCCTGGGCAAGTACGACCTTGTGATCGAGCCAGATTCGAAAGGGGGATTCACTTACCGGTACGATCCCGCGCGGCCGGAGAGCGTGCTCGCCAAATCCGAAGTGAATGACGCTTTGCAGAGCGCTGCGGGTCGCAAAGAGTCGGTGGCTATCACGGCGCTGACCTCTTCCGAGCCGGGATCGCGCTACATCGATTTTCTGATTCCGGGATTGCTCGGCATGAATCTGATGAACTCCGGGATGTGGGGAATCGGGTTCGCGCTGGTAGACATGCGGCAGCGGAAACTGCTCAAACGTTTCGTGGGAACTCCGATGCGCCGCGGAGACTTTCTATTGGCGTTGGCTTCGAGCCGGCTGATCTTGATGATTATCGAGGTGGGACTGCTGCTGTTATTCGGCGTCCTCTTCTTCCACATGCGGGTGCTGGGATCGGTGGGTTCGATTGCGCTCATCGCGGCGTTGGGATCATTGACGTTTGGCGGCGTCGGACTGCTCACCGCCAGCCGCGCGCAAAAGATTGAGAGCGTCAGCGGCCTGATTAACCTGGTCATGATGCCGATGTGGATTTTCTCCGGGGTCTTTTTCTCGTATGAACGTTTCCCTGCGGTGATTCATCCGCTGATTAAAGCGTTGCCGCTCACTGCGCTAAACGATGCGTTGCGCGCGAGCATTCTCGAAGGCACACCGCTCGTGCAACAATGGCCGCGCATGCTGGTAATGGTTCTCTGGGGTGGAATTTCGTTCGCGTTGGCGCTGAAATGGTTCCGCTGGACTTAGTTGGCAGTGGAGGGCGCTCAGAGGCCCCGGTCGTAAGACTGATAAATTCGAACGAGGCCGTCTGCGGCGCTTGCGAATACTATTTACGACTTTGCTTGCTTGGCCTGTCTCCGCACTTTGGCCCAGCGTTGCCGCTGCGCCTCCGCAATCCGCTCACGGGCCTCCTTGCTCAGGACGCGCTTACCTCTCCTGAACCCGGCGCTACTTACATGACCGAGAGCATCTAATGCCTTCCCTACCCTCTCCATCTCTTTCTGGAGACGGGAGTACTCACTGCGTAGGGAAGTGACTACCTTATTCAGGTTGGTCATTTAGTACCCCCTCATAACTCCAAGGCTAACATGAGAATCGGATAAGTTGGAAAAATTAGAGTCGTCTTTCATTTTTGCATGGCCCAGTTTGCGCGGACCGGGAAATCGCTGTAGTCACGGTTGACTGATGCTGGGTAAGAATCGCGGCGCTTTTCTCACTTTAGTCGCTTGCTCGAATGAGTAAGCCAGCTTAATCAACGTAGGCTCGCTCCATGCGCGACCGAAAAATGAGATTCCTACCGGCAAGCCAAAGATATATCCGGCAGTCACATTGACATTGGGATAACCTGCGACTGCAGCGGCGTTTGAGCTTCCCCCGGTAAAGTGATCCCCGGTGACCAAGTCTGTCATCCAAGCGGGACCTCCAGTCGGAGCGACGATCGCATCCAGTTGATTTTTATCCATGAGGGCGTCGATGCCCTCGGTCCGTGCGAGTTGGATGTTCTTGGCGATGGCATCGACATATTCCTTCTCTGTAAGTGGTCCCTTGGCCTGCGATTTGAGGAATAACTCCTGGCCGAAGTAGGGCATCTCCTTCTGGCGGTTGCGGTCGTTAAAGTCGATGACATCTTTGAGTGTCTGCACTGGCGCGCCAGGGCCGAGACGCGCCAGATATGCGTTCAGATCCGCTTTCAGTTCATACATGAAGACTGTGGCTTCGGTGTCATCGAACTTTCCGAACGTGGCAATATCGGCCGGGTCGATCAGCACCGCTCCCCGTTTCTTCATTACATCGAGGGCCTGCTCCATGAGCGCATCGACGGCGTCGCTGATACCAAAATATTTGCGGGCGACGCCAATGCGGGCGCCCGTCAGTCCGTCGGGGTCGCAGAATTGCGCGTAGTCGGTTTTCGTTTTGCCGGCGCTCGCGGTCGTCGCCGGATCATCGGGATCGACTCCCGTCAAAACACCCAGAAGAATCGCGGCATCCCGCAGAGTGCGGCACATGGGGCCTGGAGTATCCTGCGTATGAGAAATGGGAATGATACCGGCGCGGCTCGCGAGACCAACCGTGGGCTTGATGCCCGCGAGTCCGTTGGAGGAAGAAGGGCAGACGATGGAGCCATCGGTTTCCGTGCCAATCCCAGCCGCGGCCAGGTTCGCAGAGATGCCGGCTCCGGTGCCGGAACTGGATCCGCAGGGATTGCGGTCGAGCGCATAGGGATTTCTGGTAAGACCGCCGCGTCCACTCCAGCCGCTGGTCGAGTGGCCGGAGCGGCTGTTCGCCCACTCGCTCAGGTTTGTCTTGCCCAGAATCACCGCGCCCGCCACACGCAGCCTTTGCACGACAGAAGAATCTTTCGGCGGTTTCGAACCAACCAAGGCCAAAGAACCTGCCGTCGTCATCATACGATCGGCGGTGTCGATGTTGTCTTTGATCAGAACGGGGATGCCATGCATTGGGCCGCGAGGACCTTTCGCCTTCCGCTCACGATCGAGTTCGTCAGCGATCGCTGCCGCGTCGGGGTTCATCTCGATGATGGCGTTCACGGCTGGACCGCGTTTGTCGATTTCGTCGATGCGGGCGGAGTACTTTTCCACCAGCGAGCGGGCGGTGAATCGGCCGGAGCTCATGCCCTCCTGCAGTTCAGGAATGGTGATCTCATCCAATTCGAAGGCTTTAACCTCGGCGTTACTTGCTTCTCGGGATGGCGCAATCTCGCGCGCTGCACCCAGTGCCGGATAGATCGTGCTGGCCGCGCTGGTGATGGCGATATTTTTCAGGAACTTACGACGCGAACTCGCGGTGGAGAAGAAAGGACTCATGCATTTCCCTTTAGCGGAAGGATTCGAGTTGCTTGGCGGACCTTTATACACGAAAGGAAGACTGGCATCACGGGCGGGATAGGTCGCACCGGCCCTCGACGCGAGATTTCGGCTCTGCTCTTACATAGAACAAGGCAGCGCCGTGATGCCGGGTGCGGTTGTGAGCGATGGGCTGCGGTGATAATCTAATTGCGTTCGTCCGGCTTGAGCGGGAGTAGTTCAGCGGTAGAACGCCAGCTTCCCAAGCTGGATGTCGCCGGTTCGATCCCGGTCTCCCGCTCCATCTTTTCTCTGGCCTAAGTTGTTAGTCGCGGTCCCGTTCTCTCTACCACTTATGGCAGTACAGTCGCCGACAGCACCATCACATCGACGTTCGTGGGCAGAGTAATGCTTTGCACGGTCTTGGCCGAGTTCAACGGGAAGAGATAGGCGTACAAGTTGAAAGTACGATTATCTTTCGTTCCGTCCTCGTAGTTGCGGTAAGCCATGGCTACAGCCTCATACTCGCGTGGGAACTTCTGCGGCGTGTACCAGTCACTGAAGCTCTGCGTAAACTTCGAAGTGGTTCCGTCGGTGTACGTCACGGTAATTACCTGTGAGAGTTGATTGCCCTCTATTCCGGTTCCTAATAGAACGAGTCTGGAAGCCTTTTTCGCCGGAAGAGAGATAGTTTGACCGTTGGAGGCTACGGCATCGGGCGAGTTGGACGGTCCGAGATCGAACAACGCGGTGTCCAGAACACGCGACGTCCTGAGCAGGTTGGCAGAGTACGAGTAACCAACGCCATCCAGGCCGCCGGTCGTGTAGGTTGATCCGTCCTGATAGATCCCATAGATATCGAAGTATGGTGAAAGATCGACGGGTGTGCCCACTCCAGTTGCGCCTACACCGGCACTGACTGCCAGCGTCATCGGCAAGGTCTGCGTAAGAGTACCGGACGTGCCGATGATGTTCACGGAGGCGAAGCCTGTAACAGCAGTGGAATTGGCTTTGAACACGACTCTCTGTTTGTTGCCTGTACCCTGGACCACCGCCTGCACGCCTTTCGGCAAGCCGGAGACGCTGAGGGTTACGGTGCCGGTGAAGCCGCCAAAATCAGTAATCGTAATTACGGCGCCTGCCGAGTTGCGCTCTGGTTCACGAATACATTTGACGGTCCGGAAAGAGTGAACCCGCTGCTGGCTACGGCGGTATTGATGGCATTGGCGTATTGCGCGGCAAGGCCGGTGCCGACAAAGTCGTCGTAGAGCCACATGAATCCGCCGATGATGCCGCATTCCTGATGCCAGCCGCTCATGATCGTATAGACCTGGCTTGGCGTATCGACCTGGTCCCATAATCCGGGGAAGACGGGGACCGCGCCGAAATTCCAATCCACGCAAGGATTATTGCCTTGCCCTCCCGCATAGGCCTGCAAATGGACGCCATCGACTGTGCCGGGAAGTTGGCTGTTAATCTGCGCGACGAGATTGATCCAATAGCTATTGTTGGTATACGGATCGGGCATGACTTTATAGCCCAACTGGCCGAGCATCACGCCGAATTCGATCGAAGTCGGCGAGTTGTAACTGTTCTCGTCGTCGAAATCAATGGCATCGAGGGCAGGGATGGCAGCCTTCAGAGCCTGAAAGTCCTTATAGAGAATGCTGGTTGGTCCAGTGCCCTGCGCGTTGACCAAAGCGGTGATATTTTCCCAGTCGCCGTAGTTGGAGGATCCGACGCTGAAAGTGACTCGCTTCACGGTTCCCTGCTTCAACTTGGCCATGTTCCCGGGAAAATCCGGATGAGTCTCGTTGCCGACGTACACCCCGCCGGACGTCAGGGGAAACTCACCATTGAAATTCAAGTCTCCGACGCTGTTTACCTCGACGCTCCACACGATGGCCTCGGTAAAGCCGGAGTTCTCGATCTCGGTGATGTTGGGCGCGGCGTTCTTATAGAACGGGCCGCCGCCGAAGATTCCCGTGTAGCCGCTTTGGGCGCATGCGGCAACCGACAGAGCCAAAAGAATAAGAACAGTGTTAGCGCCGCGAACGACCAAACGAATGTGGGACACGAAGGGCAATCGGATTGAAGGCTTCACAGCAGCTCCTGGTAAGTTCTTGCGTAGTTCGGGACCGGGACTCGCAATCGCGAAATTGGCGAATGCGAGTTCCCTGACCACAGAATGGTTTCCGGATTATACACGTCGATGGGGCGAAATCCGGCTACTGGCAGGCGATTTCGAAAGGCCGAGAGTGGAATGTATGCGAAGGTTCGACCTGGACTAATGAAACGTAAGGCACATACAAACCGGAGATGCGGCGGAATCCATTACCCAAAATTCCGCCGCAATTCCCTTCGATCGAAGCACCCAGCTTACTGGTGAGCGCTGGCTGCAAACATGTCTTCGAACGTTGTGGTCGAACGCGAGTCGGTCCATGACAGATGCACGCCGGCGCTAGGATCCGGATACATCCCTTGATAGTCGCCATATTGGTTGCCGAAGTCGGACCCGGGCTTTGTCTCGTCCGACTGCGCGGTAGTGACGCGAATATTCTTCGCCCAGGTGACGCCGCCATCTGTTGAATACGTAAGGTAGCGGTCGGTTTTCACGTTGCTCGGGTCGCGGCGCGTGTCGTAGAAAGAAATGCCAACCGCTCCGGTCAGTCCCGTGTACAACACTGAAATCGCATTGTGGAAGTGGTAAGCGTGGTTGGTATCGTCGTTCACCTTGGTTTCCGCGGACCAGGTCGCGCCGCCGTTATCGGAATGACGGATGTAAATATTGGTATTGCTGCCGGAAGTATCCTGATCGGTGTAGCTCACAAAGACGCGGCCCGCATGAGCGCCGCCTTGGGCCACCGCTATGAACGGAAACGGAACGATCCCGCGGGAATCCTGAGGCGGGATGAAAACGAAGAATCCGGTCGTGTCGAGGCGATAGTTTGTCACCAGAACGGGAGTTCCAAAGCTCGCGCCACCGTTGGTGGACTTCGAGATCCAGAGCTTTCGGTTCGAATAATCTTCCCAGGAGGCGTAGACCGTTCCATCCGGTCCGGTGGCAACATTGACTCCGATCGTAGGAGCGCTGGTCGGAATGGCGGTGCTACGCAGCCAACCGCCAAACCCATTTCGCGAGTACAAGACGTAGGGTGTGTTGTTGGTGCCGTTGTCATCGTAGCCGATGTATACGCTGCCTTTGAAAGGGCTGTTCGGCGCGTTATCGACGGTCACCATGTCGCGATCGGGCGCAATGCCTGCGATGCCGAGCAGAGTGGAGGTCCAGGTGGTTTGTCCCTTTTTCTTGTAGGCGATGTTCTGATCAGAACACTGATAGGACATGAACGCATCCCCGTTGGTGTTGAAGCCCAACCACGTGTCATAGCAGAAACCGTTCGGATTCTGATTGAAGCTGGTGAAGGTTTTGCCTCCGTCCGTGGATTCCCAAACGACGGCGGCCGCGCCGGTACGAGCGTTGAGGTCGTTCACGCTATAGAGCAGATGGTTCGCATTGGTGGGATCTACGGCAACGCTGGTTTCACTTTGCGGGCCGGGCTCATTGGTGACGTTGATGTTTGGCCCGAGCTTGGCCGACGAACCCAGAACCCCAGGCACAAAGGCCGTGGGCACGGGGACTGTGTTGTAGTTGTTCTGAGCAATCGCCGGCGTGAGAGTTGCACCAACCAGCAGAAGCCCTAAGATCGCGATAATGGTGAGGTGTACGGGGTTCGCACTTTGATTCATTTTCATTATTCTCCTGAGTGATCTCGTTCCCGCTGCTGGTAAGAAACCTGCGACACCGGAAGCCTATGGACAGGGGATGTTGGGCGGTCTGCAGTCCCGAGGCACTTGGTTGCAGCCGATCAAATGTAGTGACGGGTTGGACGGGAGTCAAGCTGCAAGAATTTGCGCATTGGGTATGCGCCGTCTCAGCTATCGAAACCGGACGTTTACACTGAAAACCAACACACTGCCTCAAAAAACGAAAGCGCCTGAAGACCCCGTTTGGGTTACGAGAAGCTCGTTGAACAGTCCTCCCCCGAGGCCTCAATAACTAGCCTATCTTCCGATCAAGGCTGTGGAATGGCCCGAACGTGCGTTAACGATAGCCAGCACTTCGGGGCAAAATATCGCATCGCTTTTTCGCGATTGAGCATCTTGAGTCCCATGCACATCCTTGGGTGCGGTTTCACTTGACCGCGTTCCCTGACGCCCATGTGTCGTTGAAGCTAATTACTCCGCTCTAAGACTCGAAAGGATGCCGCCTTATGCTGCGTAAGCATTGTTTATTTCTAACCATATTCGCTCTGAGCGTTTGTGCTTTCGCGCAAGAGTCTCGTCACTTCACTTTTCATTACGCATTCACGGTGAAAGACCTGCCTGCGAACAAGACAGTGCGCATCTGGATTCCTGAGGCCCAGTCCGATGGATATCAAGAGGTAAAGGTTATTTCCACCAAAGGTGACTTGCCGCTGAAACGCACCCACGAATCGAAGTATGGGAACGAGATCTATTTCGCCGAAGCAAAAAACGCCACCGCGCCAGAATTGCACGTGGATATTCAATATGACGTGATACGACACGAACGGGTGGCACTCGCACAACAGGCTCACTTAACCGTCGCGAATCTCTCATCTAAAGAGCGCGAGGAGGATCTGCAGCCCGATGCACTGGTTCCCGTCACTGGCCTGCCCGCTGAGTTAGCCGCGAAAGTCACCGAGGGGAAGACTGCTCCTCTCGAGAAAGCGCGCGCCATTTACGACTACGTGTTTACGACCATGAAATATGACAAATCCGGGACGGGATGGGGTCACGGCGATGTGCTCTACGCCTGCGACGCGAAGAAAGGTAACTGCACCGACTTCCATTCCCTGTTCATCGCGATGGCGCGCTCGCAGGGAATTCCGGCTCGGTTTGAGATCGGCTTCCCTCTTCCGTCCGATAAACACTCGGCTGAAATCGCCGGCTACCACTGCTGGTCCGATTTTTATATTGATGGAAAAGGGTGGATTCCGGTAGACATCTCTGAGGCGTGGAAGCATCCCGAAAAGCATGATTATTTTTTTGGATCGCACGATGTCAATCGCGTGCAGTTCAGCATGGGGCGCGATTTGCGGCTGAGTCCTCCGCAGGACGGCAAGCAACTGAATTATTTCGTGTATCCGTATGTCGAAGTAGATGGGCAGGAATATTCGAACGTGTCGATGGCCTTCTCCTTCGCAGATGTCAGCACCGTGGCCGCGAGGTAAGTCCAGGGAAACGGGTCAGCCAACGTCGTGAAATCCGACGTCGTCAAATTAAAGACTATCGCTGCTGGCTAGCCACGATATCGCCGGGCCCAGGATCATTCGTGGGTTGCGGGATCGTGGGCGGGGCCACTGGAGGTCCAGGCGATAATGCCGTCGTCCGGCTTGGGAACATCGTCCGCAGCCTCTCCGGGACGCCGTAAACTCGGCGCATTGGCAGGGCGGTCTTGCTCCTCTCTCTTGGCCTCTTTTTGCTCGTCGGGGTTGGCGAGGATGACTTCCTTTTCGGTGCGCACGATTTTTTCGCCACCGACCTTCATGGTCTCGACACGCACAACCTGATCGCCGACAATGCGGACGAAATCTACATCTTGCGGCGGCTGACCGTAAATCCACTCTTCGTAATCGGTGTCGCCGTCGCGTTCGCGGACCTTCTGAGGCGGCTTGCCTTTCGCGTGCAACACCATCTCGGTGTTCATCCCCACGAGAACGTAATGCGCTTTGATCGCCGCCTTCACCTTCGGCGGCACCGTATCCAGATAGGCCTCTTCTTTGTTTCTGGCATTGAAGTCAATCACGGGAAACAGAAGAGCCCGCAACTGTGCTGCGCTCATTTCCGGAACATACTTATCGAAGTAGAGATCGAGATAACTTCCGTGAGGATTGTCGGTCGATTGATTAGCGGACAGGGGCACTGACGCGCCGTTGGCACCCGCGACTTCGATGTGCTGGTACCATTTTTTGCGGTGAACGGCCCCGCCATTCAGATCGAAATGGATGTGATCGTCATGAATGCGCACATAAGAGATGTGGGTGGGGTCGCCAGGCTTGATCGAAGGTCCCCAGAGAGCGAGCAACTGCTGCAGGTTCTGTCCGTTGGGCGTGGTCACGCCATCTTTCAGAACCAGACCCTTGCTGCCCATGGGAAACAGCGTGCGCGAGTAAACCAGTTGGGCCTCGAAGTCACGGATGATTTCCAGCCGCGTCTGCCGCGACATATGGGGAGCATTCGCAGGAATCTGCGGAGCCACGGGCGCAACATTGGACGGGCCAGCCGAAGAAGGGGCGACTGAGGACTGACCAGATGAATCAGAGGGTTGAGCCTGTGACGCCGCGAGGGCCGCAGGGTTCTGCGAAGCCGGTGAGGGAACGTCTTGGGCAGAACAGAGGATTGCGATAGAGAAACTACCGAGCAGCAGGGCCGACAAATGAAACCGATGCATAACCACCCCAGGCCGACTTGCCCCGATTATAGCGCCAGCAGGCCGGACCGTCCGCAGAATCTGCGGCACTAAAAAGATGCCACGCCCACAGGGGGGTGTTGCCCGATAAACGCAGTAGTTACAGCAGCGCCGTTAGGAAAGATTCAGGGCCTTGCGTATGGTGCCGCGCTCTTTCTGAATTTTCTCCTGCAGCAGCGTGATCGCATAGATCAGCTGCTCGGGCCGTGGCGGACATCCCGGGACGTAGATATCGACGGGTATGACCTGATTCACACTCTGAACCAGCGCATAGTTCTGAAACACACCACCCGAAGTCGCGCACGCGCCCATCGAAATAACCCACTTAGGTTCGGGCATCTGCTCCCAGAGCTGGCGGATCACTGGAGCCATTTTGTTGGAAACACGTCCGGCAATGATCATCAGGTCACTCTGGCGCGGCGAGGGGCGGAACACCTCGGCGCCGAAGCGAGCGATGTCGAAACGCGCAGCCCCCATCGACATCATTTCAATCGCGCAGCAGGCCAAGCCGAAGGTCATGGGCCAAATTGAACTCTTGCGCATCCAGTTCACAGCAGAATCGAGCGTGGTGAGCACCACGCCTTCGGGAGTGGGATTGCCGAACGTCAGGTCTCTGACGACCTTCTTGCCGTTTTCGACTTCAACATAAGGACCGAAATTGAGTTCGCGAGACATTATGGTTTTATTTTAAACCACAGAGGA
>CAWGKF010000013.1:0-77567 GCA_963823085.1 Terriglobia bacterium
GATTCCGGCTTCCGGAATGCTTGAAGGTCGGAAATCCGCCCATCCAGACTGGGTCGTCAGCCATCGAGAAAGTTTAAAGTCCACTAACGCGGTACAGGACGACCCCGTGCGACGGAACAACAGCACTGATGCTGGTTGTTTTCTTCGTCTCGCCGGTCCACAGGTCATGCAAGGAATAGCCGCTTTTGTTTTCGGGGAGGGGTACGGTGGATGCTGGAATGGAGACTTCCTCTGCCTTCCTGCCTGTGTTGAACAAACCGACGATCGCGTCTCCGTTCGGCTCCCGCTTGGCGAACACCTGCTGGTTGCCGGTTTTGAGCACCCTTTTTGCAGCGATCGAATCCTGGTCGACAGCAAGAACTTCGGCGTTCTCCAGATATTTCTGCAGGTCTGTTGGCTCGAGGTGAGTAAGATCGACGCCGAGGATGAGGGGTGACGCTCCAAGGGCCCACAGGCTGATCTGAGTCTGACGCTCGACCGGAGTCAGGCCGTCGTTGCTACCATTTCCTACCTCGAGGGAGTCATAGTCGTTGAAAGCGCCTGGACCAGCGTAAGGCTGCCACTCCGCGACGTAGTCGAATCGTTTGGCAACGTCGGCCCAACTGGTCAGAGGGTAGCTGCTGCCGCCCTTTTCGCAGCGATAGCATTCGACGTCGGGCGCGAATTCCCATTGATTGGCATACCTCATCAACGTCGGGGCGATAGCGATTGTAAGGTCCCCCTGCGTGACGTCCAGGACCATGGGTCGCCCGCTCTTTCGTATAGCATTCGACCATGCCTTAACGTCGGCGGCGTTGTTGTCGGTCATGCCGTCAATTTTGATGTAATCGATTCCCCACGCCGCCAGCATATCTGCCCATGAATTCGTATACTCCTGTGCGCCAGGCTTGTTGTAGTCGATACGGATCATGCCCTTGCAGTTGTAGTTGTTCTCCTTTACAGACGGCTCCGCAATCTGGGCAGCCGTGTACGATGTGCCCTGAATGGGCGTGTTGCGGCTGACTGCCTGCTTCGAAATACCCGGCGTAACATAGATTCCGAACTTCATCCCGAGACTGTGGAGGTAGTCAGCCACTACCTTGATGCCGTCTGTGTCTCCCTGAGGCGGGAATCTCGAGGAGTCTGTGATCCAGCGGCCATAGGAGTCGACGTTCGGACCTTGCGGTCCCGGACACTGATACCAAAAGTCATCGAGGTTTACGTATTCGTAACCGATTTTCTGCAATCCGGAATCATGCAGGGCGAGCGCCTGAGCTTTCATTTTTGCTGCCGTGGGATCCTTGCGGAGGAAGCTCCAGCTACTCCAGCCAAGAACGGGCGTGCGCTCGAGACCATTATCCTCTGCGCTGGCGTTGTGCAGGGTCCCGCCCGCCAATAGAGCGATCAACAGCATCGGCCTCAAGCCGTGTGACCATTCCCTCAAAGAAATCATCCGTTTTCTCTATCATAAGCGGCGGGACAAAAACAACTACGCGTGCGCAAGCGGTGCACGTACATATTCGTGACTGCAGCGAGAGGTAGCGCATTACGGATTCACGATCACTTTGCCGAACATCTGGCTCTTTTCCAGATATTCATGCGCGGCACGGATTTCGCTCATCGGGAACACACGATCGACCACGGGTTTGAGACCTCCAGCAAAGACATGGCCGAGAACCTCATGAAGTTCGGCCATGGTTCCCATATAGGAGCCGAGCAGCCGCAATTGACGCGCGAACAGATACCGCAGATCGATTGCGACATTTGGCCCTGTGGTCGCACCGCAGGTCACGAGTGTACCCGCAATCTTGAGGCAGCGCATGCTCTCGTCCCATGTGGCGGCTCCAACGTGCTCGACGACGATGTCGACGCCTTCCTTATTTGTAATCTTGCGGACTTCCTCAGAAATCTTCTGCTTGTAGTGATCGATGCCGTAGTCAGCGCCGAGTGCCCGCGCCTTTTCTAGCTTCGCATCATTGCCCGCTGTTGTGATCACACGGCAGTGAAATAGCTTGGCAATCTGAATGGCAGCGATGCCTACGCCGGAGCTTGCACCGAGAACGAGAATTGTCTGCCCGGGACGAACTCCGGCCAAACCGACCAGCATGTGCCACGCGGTGACAAAGACTAAAGGAACGCTGGCTGCCTGATTGAAATCGAGCGAGTCGGGGATCGGGATAACGTTCGCCTCAGGCACGGCAATCAATTCGCAGTTGCCGCCATCGACGGCATTGCCCAGCACAGTGAATTCACGACACTGATTCTGCAGTCCGGCAAGGCATTTTGGGCAGTGTCCGCAGAAGTGCATGGGAGCCACCAGCACACGCTGTCCCAGCTTGAATCCGGTGACATACTCGCCGGTTTCCATTATTTCTCCTGCGACATCGCTACCCAGGATGTGCGGCAGCTTTATGCCGGGCAGTCCTTTTCGCACCCAAACATCCAGATGATTCAGCGAGCAGGCCTTCACGCGAACGAGCACCTGATCTTTGCGCGGCTGTGGATCAGGAATGTCTTCGTAGGTCAGAACTTCGGGTCCACCAAACTGATGGATGCGAACGGCCTTCATGAGGGCGTGCTCCTTCGAGGCGTAATGAGAAATCAAGCTAACACAATGGATGACCCTTTCTCATCTCGCGAAAACCGCACCGGATTGAAGATGTAGAATCGGCGCGTACGAGGTAGATACGATGCGCAAAAATCTAATTGTTCTTACTGCGGTCATAGGGTTCGTTGCTTTTGCGATCCTCATCATAGTCAGTGCCAGTAAACTCGTAGCTCAAGATGAAGAGGAGCATCACGGCCCTCCTCCGCTCGCTATTGGCTCCCCGGCGCCGGACTTCTGCCTTAAGGGAGTAGATGGCCAAACTCATTGCCTTAAGGACTACGCAGCCGCCGAGATTCTTATTGTCGCGTTCATCTGCAATCATTGTCCCACTTCTCAGCTGTACGAGTCCCGCATCAAGCAGATCGCCGAGGACTACAAAGATCGCGGCGTCGCCCTGGTCGCGATTGAGCCCAACAATCCGAACGCGGTGCGTCTGGATGAGATGGGGTATACCGACGTTGGCGATTCATTCGAGGAAATGCAGATTCGCGCCGCGTACCGAAATTTCAACTTCCCTTACCTAAACGACGGGGAGGACCAGAAAATTTCAAACCTGTACGGGCCCAGCGCTACACCGCACATTTTCATCTTCGACTCAGAGCGCAAGGTGCGCTATGAAGGTCGTGTGGACAATAATCCTCGCGAGGGGTTAGTGACGCGGCGCGATGTCCGCCTAGCATTAGACGCGCTATTGTCAGGGAAACAGGTGGAGATGCCGAAAACGCCAGCCGTCGGCTGTTCGACGAAGTGGATCTATAAAGAAGAGGGCCGCCGGCAGGAACTGGCGGAAATCGAGAAACAACCGGTTAGTGTAAAGCCCGTATCCATCGACGATCTGAAGGCCTTACGTAAGAACACGACCGGGAAGTTGTTGCTGGTTGATTTCTGGGCCACATGGTGTGGTCCGTGCCGCAAAGAATTGCCAGCTTTCGAGACCATGTATCGGATGTATGGACATCGTGCATTCGACCTGGTCACGATGAGTATTAACTATCCGGACGAAAAGCCCGGAGTCGAGAAAGTGTTGCAGGCGGAACATGCGACGAGCACGAACATGATGTTGGGCTCGACTGATCTGTATGCACAACTCGCGGCGTTTGACCCTGACTGGAATGCAGCGGTGCCGTACACGCTCCTGATCCGTCCGGACGGCACGATTGCCTACAAAGTGCAGAGCACCAGCGTGGATCCGCTCGTCTTGAAGCGGATGATCATCGCGAATCTCGCGGATGACGACTACATCGGCCATCAGGCGTACTGGAAGGTCCCAGTGGAAGCGAAGAAGTGAAGCGTATTCGGCTTCCTTGATGACCGCTTCGATTGCACGATTACAGTTTCGTTCCAGGAAATTCCAAAACCTTTTTTCGCTGGTGTGATGAACGTCACGAAACGGAAGCCAGCTTCGGTACTAGTTTGGATGAGGCAGATCGTGGTCTAGAGGGCGTTGCCAGTGGGTGCTGGACACGGCTTGCCAAGTCGGTGAGTGGCTCATCAGCCACTGCGGTTCAACTCCGCCGCCCTCTGCGGCCTACTCACCAAAGTATTATTGACAAACGGATGGGCCACGATCAGTATTAAAGTTGCTTGGCAAGTCGTGTTCAGGATTACTGGTTCTGCGAGAGCCCCGGAGCGATGACCCGGGGCTTTTGCTTGCCTGCGTTGACTGGCTCCTGTTGACCGCTGATAATCAATGAAGCTGCTCCGGCCTGATGGATATCTACGAACAAATCGTCGAGCTTCGCAGGCAAGGACGCCGCGGGGCAGTAGCCACAATCGTGAACGTCCGAGGATCGATTCCATCGTTTCAAACGGCCAAAATGCTGGTGCGCGATGATGGTTCGATTGTCGGTACGATTGGGGGTGGATGCGTAGAGGCTGACGTCTGGCAAGCCGCCCGAGAGGTCATGGAATCGGAGAAGCCGCGAACCTTAAAGTTTGACTTGAACCAGGATCCCAAATACGACACTGGCCTCGTATGCGGTGGGACACTCGAAGTTTTCGTCGAGCCAGTGCTTCCTCCAGCGTTACTTTATGTTTTTGGTGCAGGGCACGTAGCTCTCAACGTTTGCCGAACGGCTACTGCTGCCGGATTCGACGTCATTGTGACCGACGACCGCTCCTCCTATGCAACCCAGGAGCGCTTCCCCGCTGCCCGCGAAGTCCACGCGCTGGAGTTCGACGAGGCCATGCACAAGCTCGATCCGAACGAATCTTCGTTTATTGTGATCGTCACCCGCGGCCATCGCGACGACATGCGTATTTTGCGCTGGGCGGTGCAGACGCGGGCACGCTACGTCGGAATGATCGGCTCGAAGCGGAAGGTCATCGAGATTTTCAAAGCCTTGCGGGCTGAGGGAATCCCGGAGCATCTGTTTGACCGGGTGCACGCTCCGATAGGACTGGATATCGGCGCAGTCACACCGGAAGAAATCGGGGTCTCCATCACAGCGGAGTTGATCGCGATCCGGCGGCACGTCTCCCGGCCTCTGCCTCACTTGAGCTGGTTCAAAGGCGCACGGATCGATAGCTCCACAGCTGATCAGCCGCACGAACCAGTTAACGATGACCAGCGCACCCGCTGATTCCGATCACTGACTTTCCTTCTCCTTTCTGCTATCTTCCGCAACATGGCGCGAGCTTCCAGTTTTGGCGGGTTGATTCTGGCTGCGGGCGAATCCTCGCGCATGGGACGCGACAAAGCTCTGCTCCCCTGGCCCCCATTTGCCGAGGGTGAGGTGCCGACACGAGACACTTTTCTTTCGGCGGCCATCCGATCGCTGGGATTGACGGCCGATTTTGTCGTGATCGTCGTGGGCAAGAATGAAGATGCTCTGGCGCCCACGGCCTATGCGAATGGGGCCTCGGTGGTGACCAATCCCGATCCCAGCCAGGGTCAGTTCAGTTCCCTGCAGGTCGGAATACGGGAAGTACTCAATCGGGGGCGCGATGGAGCGATTGTGACGCTGGTCGATCGGCCTCCAGCCAAAGCAGCGACCGTGCGGGCTTTGCGTGATGCCTTTGACGTAGCTCCGCATACGATTTGGGCGGTCGTGCCGGAATTCTCTGGGAAGCACGGGCATCCGTATGTTGTCGGGCGGGAGATGATGGAACGATTTCTACAGGCGCCTGTCACGGACAATGCCCGCGACATCGAACACAGATTTCAGGAACACATTCAGTATCTTGCTGTTGATGATCCTTCCGTCGCACTGAACATCAACACTCCTGAAGACTACGCGGCATTATTGGCAAGATCTCCTTCTTAGCCTGTCGTTTCATAACGGGCTGGAACGAGAAGACCCGCTCGGAATGAACAGCGCCCTTACGATTGCACATTTCGCCGTACGCACGTTATTGTCGAGGTACATGAATACGATCGGTACAGAAACCATCCACCCGGCTGGGCAGGCCTTTGTAGACTCAGTTCTCCGCCTCGAACCTCGAGTCGCGGCGTTCGATTGCGATGGCACATTGTGGTCCGGTGACGCGGGTGAGACTTTTTTCCGCTGGGAGATGGAACAAGGCCTCGTCTCCGCCGAAGTCGGCGAGGCGATGCGCGCGCGTTATGTCGAATACAAGGCCGGCAAAGTTAGCGAAGAGGATATGTGCGGCGAAATGGTGACGATGCACAAAGGCATTCCGGAAGCGGCGATGATGGCGGCCGCAACGGAATTTATGACGTCGTCGTTTCCCGGATACGTGTTTGAGGAAATGCGGCATCTGGTGGACCGGTTGCACGAGAACGGTTGCGAAATCTGGGCGGTTTCGTCCTCCAATGAATGGGTCATCCGTGCCGGGATGACGCAATTTGGAATCGAGGCAGACAGAATTCTTGCGGCCAGAGTTGAGTTGGAAAATGGAATCGTTACCGATCGTCTGGTGCGCGTTCCTTCCGGTCCCGGCAAACCGCAGGCGCTGGATGAGGTAGTAAAAAAAGAGATTGATGCAGCCTTCGGCAACTCGAAATGGGATACCGAGATGCTAGCCAGGGCCACGCATGCGTTCGCGGTGAATCCGAATCCGGATCTCGAAGCGACAGCACGCCAGCGCGGCTGGACCATTTATTTTCCGAACGGAAGCGCTCGCAAGTAGAACGGCTACAATCGATCTGGTGTACTCTGCCCAAGTCCTCGATCATTTTCAGAACCCGCGCCATGTGGGAGATGTTGCCGACGCCGATGCAGCCGTGGAACTCGAAAATCCTGTCTGCGGCGATGTGATCCGGCTCAGCCTGAAAATCAATGATGGAAGAATTGCAGAGATTCGTTTTAAAGCAAAGGGATGCGTTCCCGCCATGGCCTGTGGCTCGGCTTTAACTGAATTGGCTCAAGGCAAGACGATATCCGAAGCGCGCGATCTGAAACGCGAAGATCTGGTCAAAGCCGTCGGGGGCTTGCCGAATGCGTCTTCTCACGCCGCGCAACTGGCGCTCGATGTCCTCTCTACTGCGCTTGCAAAAATCAGACTGGCCTAATCCAAGTGCTCTAAGGCAGCATGTTCAGATAACACGGGCCACTGGTGGACTGCTGCGGTGGAACCGGTGGCGTCATCCACGGCGGGTTATTGAAATTGAAGAACTCGGTCATGTCGATCTGTGCCGCGTCGCGCTTAGTGAGCGGAGGAACTCCGAAACGCGTTTCAATCAGCTTCAAGATTGCGGTGTGATCGGCTGGATTGTGATTTACATAATGTTTCTTCGCATAAGGCGAAATCACAGTGACAGGGACCCTATATCCCGTATAGGTGAAGTCGCAGTTCGGTCCAACGACTCCTTTCGTGCAGATGTCCCAAGGTTCCAGGTCGACAGGCTTGATGCCGTCGGGGCTGACGGTCTTCTGCGCAGCCACGTGGTCGTAAAGACCTCCGGCCTCGTCATAGGTCAGGATGAATGCGGAGTCCTTCCATGAGACGCTGTTCATCAGTGAATTAACCAGCGACTCGACGTACTGCGCTCCCAGTTGAATGTTGATGGGGTATTGATCGGAGTCGGAGCCATGCTCATCCAGTCCTGCGGGGGATGCGGGTTCGATCTGCGCAACCTGCGGCAGCGTTCCGTTCTGCACGTCCGTGAAATATTGCGAGATGGGAACCAGATTATTCGGATAGTTCTGCGGAATCGTATGTCCCCATTCGAAGTTCTGAACGTAAGTGTAGCCGAGCAGGCATTCCGCCGTAGGGTTCGACTCGCAGGGAGTATTCTGCGGATTCACGTAAATCTTCCAGCTGATACCGGCGTTCTGCAATTCCTCAAAGATTGGGGCTGCGGTCAAAAGCGCCTGATCGTGGGAGTCGGTGCCGATCGGATAGACATATCCCTGCGAGGTAGCGGCTATAAGATAGTCACGATTTGAAGAGGTTCGCGTCATGACGGGAGCGAACCAGCGATCGGACGTCGCGAAAGCCGTTGCCATGTAGTAGTAGTAATTCAGGTCTGTCTCGTCGTAGTAACCCATCACGCGAATGCCGTTCACGTCGTAGTAAGGCGGTTGAATATGTCGCGAATCGTGGCCGCCCGAGTAGACATATCCGTTCAACGTAGGAGTCTTGGACACCGGGTCGGTCAGGTTCCAGTCGATGTGACCATCATCCCAGGATGGACTGGGATTCTCGATGCACTGCGTGATCAGGTGATAAGAAGCAATCTTTGGACTGTTGTTGTCTTCAGTGCAATCGGCCGGCGGGGGATAGTTAGGATCGCAACCCGGGTTCGTCGGAGGTGGCCCGTACAGCGGAGGGGTACCCGAGGTCGGATTGAACTGCGGCAGCCCGTCGAAAGAAATGTCTGGAACCTTGTTTTCCCGCCAAAACGCGCGAAGTTCTCCGAAATAGTGATCCAGGCCACGGTTTTCTTGCGCCATGAAAATAATATGGTTCAAGACATTCACCGTCTGGCTCACATTGAAGGTTGCGGTGACCGTCTACGTTGCTGTTCATGGTGACGGTGCATGTGCCCATGCCGGTGCAGGCTCCGCTCCATCCGGCGAAAAAAGCGCCAGTGCTAGCCTTGGCTGTCAGCTTGACGACCGTTCCTGAGGCGAAAGAGGCGCTGCAGGTGCTTGGGCAAGCAATTCCTGCGGGACTACTCGTGACCGTGCCGGTGCTTGTTCCTGCGAGGCTTACGGTCAGCGTGTAGTTTGTGTTCGCAACGTCCGCGATGTGATGTACCGGCGATTGTGCCGAGGAGGTCGCTCCGCAGGACGCCAGACAGAGCCCAACTGCCAGGGAGTACTGCTTCAAATTTTTGTGAGTCACGGGTTTCTCTCGAAGTGCTGATCTGAGAGCGCGACTTCGATGCTGGGTGCCATCAGGACGGTTGCCGACAAATTTTAAAGTGTTGCAAAAATCTGGGCAGTTATTTTTCACATAAGATGAACTTTATGGCTATGGGTCATACCTGCCGCCGGATCGCATGCCTGCAGCCAAGTGCGACCGTCATTCTTGCTGCCATCGGGGAGCTCGACCGAGTCGCGGCCTGTACGCGGTATTGCGCTGACCTGATCCCGGAGGTCAATGAGGGATCGCGAACGATCCTGGCTGATTCGTGGACTGCCGAAACGTCCGAGATCGTGGCAGTGCGACCCGGATCTCGTAATTGCTTCGGTTCCATACCAAGAAAAGGCTGTTGTAGAGATTCTGAAGGCCGGAGCCCGTTTCCTCGGTTTGGCTCCAAAGACTCTGGCGGACATTTACACGGACATTGCTCACAATTGCCGGTGCAGTTGGCGCGACCAGCCGGGGTGAGGAACTCATTCGCAGTATGCAACGAAGAATCGATGAAGTGCGGGAACGCGTCAACGGTACAACGCGGCCCAGGGTTTTCTGTGAGGAGTGGGGCAAGCCGATCATTGCTTCACAGCCCTGGGTTGCGGAGCTTGTCGAAACGGCTGGTGGGGAATTTGTTGGCATGCCGGGGAAACGGACAACCGTGGAAGAAGTACTCCGCACCGATCCGCAAGTTATTATCGCGGCGTGGTGTGGAGCGGGCGAGCGGGTTCCTTTGGAGAAGATTGTCGCCGATCGCGGCTGGCAGAAAAGCTCCGCTGCGCTCGCCGGCAAAGTCTTTTGTATACGAGACGACTTTCTGAACACGCCTGCCCCCACGCTTTTGCATGGGTTGGACGCTCTGGCCTATGCCATTCATCCGGAATTATTCCCGAGCACGAAAGGAATCCGGCAGATTACCGCCGTTTCCGCCACTGATGCGGAAAAAGCGCCCTGCTGAGTTAAGATTCAACCGTTCGAATTCTCATCACCCGTGACCACACGAATCGAAGAAGTCCGCAACGAAGTCATACAACTGGCGCAGTCAACCTCATCCGCACGGGAATTCATGCAGGCAATGGTGAAGATGCTGCATGAGCGGATGCTGAAATACAACTGGGTAGGGTTTTACATGCTTGAACCCGGAGCCGAGCCGCCGATGCTGGTCCTCGGCGCATTCGAAGGTGCGATGACGCCGCATACACGCATCCCTTTAAATCAGGGGATTTGCGGGGCAGCCGCTTCCAGCGGCGAAACTGTGATTGTCGACGACGTCAACAAGGATCCACGTTATCTGGCCTGCTCGCTCGAGACAAAATCGGAGATCGTCGTTCCGGTATTCGCTCGCGGAAAAGTTGTCGGCGAACTCGATATCGACAGCCACTTCCCTGCCGCATTCACGCAAGAACACAAGGAGTTCGTCCAGTACTGCGCCCTGCTCGCAGGGAAAAAACTGGAAACGCCGGGTCCGGCCAAAGTATGAAACGCGTCGTCGCAGCACTGATCGTGCAGGATGGCAAACTGCTGGTGTGCCAGCGGACGCGCCATCAGACGATGCCGCTGAAGTGGGAATTTCCCGGTGGGAAGATTGAGGAAGGCGAACAGCCGCGCGACGCCCTGCGGCGGGAACTCGATGAAGAACTCGGGATCGCGGCGACCATTGGCGATGAACTCGCGCGCATTCAGCACGAATATCCGAATGGCGGCATGGTGGAGTTGCGGCTCTTTGTGGTGCGGGAATTCCGAGGCGAACTCGAGAATCGAATCTTCAAGGATATGCAATGGGCGGCGCCGAAAGACCTTCCTAAATTCGACTTTCTCGAAGCTGATTTGACGCTAGTCAAAGATCTTGCCGCCGGAAAACTGCTCTAGCCCGAACGCAGTGTCCAGAACCAGACTAATGTAAGGATGATCATCAGCACCGTCGTGGCCCATGCGACTGCGTTGAAGAGGTGACCGTTCACGTATTCACCCATCAGTTCCTTCTTGTTGATAAGCAACAGCATGAAGATCAGGACGAAGGGAAGAACTACGCCATTGACCACCTGCGATAGAACGGCAATCTTCACGAGCGGTAGTCCAGGAATCATTACCACGGCACCGCCGGCTACAATCAGCGCGGTGTAGAGCCAGTAGAATGCCGGGGCTTCGCCGAATTTCATTCCGACTCCCGACTCGAAGCCCAGACCCTCGCACACGGTATACGCCGTCGAAAGCGGCAAGATCGAGGCCGCAAACAACGAGGCATTGAACAGCCCAACAGCAAACAAAATGTAGGCGTACTGGCCAGCCAGCGGTTTCAGAGCGGCGGCCGCATCGGCTGCGTATGTAATGTTGCGGAAGCCATGGATCCACAATGTGGCGGCGCAGGCAACGATAATGAACCAAGCCACGACATCGGTGAAGATACAGCCAGTCACAACGTCGAGCATCGATGCCTTGTATTGCCGGCGCGTAACACCTTTTTCCACGATCGAAGATTGTAGATAGAACTGCATCCACGGAGCGATGGTCGTACCGACGACTCCGATGACCATGTACAGGTAAGCCTGATCCTTGAAGGCGGCGATCTTGGGCGGAACGAAAGTGGCTTTCGTCGCTTCGCCCCAAGCGGGATGGGCTAATATGCCGGCGAAAATGTAAGTCACGTAAAAAAATGAGGCGGCCAGGAACACTTTTTCCACGCTCTTGTACTGGCCTTTGACCACAATCAGCCACACGATGACTCCGCACACCGGCACCGTATATAGCCTTGGGAGGCCGAAAAGTTCGAGGCTGGTGGCAATTCCGATAAATTCGGTGACCACGTTCCCGAAATTTGTGATCAGGATGCCCAACATCATGAAAAAGGTGATGCGAAAACCAAATTCCTCGCGAATCAAGTCGCTGAGCCCTTTGCCCGTGACGGCGCCCATGCGGGCACACATTTCCTGCACCACGATCAGGGAGAGGGTGATCGGGATCATGGTCCACAGCAGAAGATGTCCGAATTGTGCGCCGGCTTGCGAGTAGGTCAGGATGCCGCCGGCATCGTTATCGACGTTCGCGGTGATGAATCCCGGCCCGACGACGGCAAGGAACAACAGTATCCGGGTTTTCGAACGTCTCAGTAACTTCATGGGCACACTTCGAAGACATAAAGATGGAGCAATTTAGCGGCGACGACCCGACAGGATAAATGCACTCGGCGACTATGGCCAAAGGAAAAGTGGGAAAGTCGAATATTTTCTCGCTTGCCGAAGAAGAATTTCTTTAGAGCTTCGATCGCAACATACTGATCACGTCATCGGAGGTGATGACACCGGTCAGTTTGTTGTGCTCGTCCACGACCGGGAGCGTCTGCAGATTGTACTTGTCGAAGAGTTCCGCCACTTCATTTTCCGCAACGCCTTCATGAGCCAATACGAGTGGTTCCTGGATGAGCGCGAGCATAGGGGAGGACGCTTCAGCTAAGACAATCCTGGCCAGGGGAACCGCGCCGACCAAGGTACCACGCGAGTCAACGAGGTAGATCGTACTCACGGCCTCGACGCCGCCTTCGAACTCCCGCAGACAGTCGATGGCATTTTGCACGGTAGCGGCGACAGGCAGTGCCAGGAAATCGGTGGTCATGCGCCCAGCAGCTGTCTCTTCCCGATGTTCCAGCAACTCCACAACGTCCTGCTGGGCCTCGGGCTCCATCTGGGTGAGAATCTGCTCGGTACGCTCCTCCGGAAGGTCGGCGAGCAAGTCGGCGGCAGCATCCGGATCCATCTCCTCGACAATATCGGCGGCGCGTCCGGAATCGAGGGACTCTACGATGGACTTCTGAACCCTCGGTTCCACTTCCTCGAGAGCCTCGGCGGCCGTCTCTTCATCCAGCGTCTGGAAGACCGCCTGGCGCTCATCCGGTGCGAGATCTTCAACGATGTCGGCGATGTCGGCTGGGTGCAGTTTGGCCAGACCTTCGTGCGAAATCTTCAGTTTCACTCGCCGCGCTGGATCGGTCTCGATCAGATCGACGAAGTTCCAGGGAATGGTGCGGGGCGGTATTTTCCCCAGTAGCGCGTGGATCGCGTTTTTCGGGGCCACGCCACGCAGCAGACGGCGGAGCGCGCCACGAGCGCCAACGTCAACCGAGTGAACCCGCAATATGGGAAGCGGGCCTTTCGGGTCTTTCTGAGGATCGAACTCGAGGTCGACATCGTTGACCCGAACAACCTTTCTTCCGTTTACGTCGATCACCTGCTGATCGAGCAGGTCGCGCTCCAACAGGAATAGACCCTCGGTTCCATTGACCGCCGGCCACTGTCCGGCAGCGGTGCTGGTCCGAATTCCGCCATTCATTGCCGATATGGATTCAAAGGCGACGAGCCGATTGCCAGCTTTCGTTTTGACAATCAGCGAGGAAATGCGGGAGCGATCCTCTTGCGGAACAATTGTCACCTCGCGCACCCGTCCGGCCGCGCCAGACGGGTCATACACCGTGGCGCCCAGTAATTCGCTGAGAGCAAGAGTTATCATCCTGCTAGAGGATAAACAACTCAGGGGCAATTCGGAATCAGTTTTTGCACTTATTGTCAGCGCCCTTACTCAAACGTCTGAGCGAAAGTGATCCGATTGCCTTCAAGGTCGATTACGGTGAAATCGCGGAGACCCCAAGGACGGCTTACGGGCGGTCCGAGAACTTTGGCGCCCTTCGCCAGCAATTCTTCGTACAGAGCATCGGCGTTCGAGACATAGACCTCAAACGAGCCAATTCCCTTGTGCTGCGGAGTTCTGGCAATCAGCAGAATGGTAATCGCGTCTCGATCCATCACTCCCAAGTCGTGTTGCTGATAATTGATCCGAAATCCCAGTACGTCACAATAGTAGGCAACCGCGGCCGGCACATTGTCGAAGGGCAGGTTCGGCAGCGCCTGACGTAAGCCCTCGGGCTGCGCATCCCTCCGACTCGGGTTGTCCTGATTTTTGTGATAGCTCTGCCCAAACCACAGAACGTTCCCATCCGGGTCGCGGATTTCAAACATCCGCATCTTGATCCAGTTGACCCGTTCGATGTCGCTCGGAGAGCCCCCTCGGCCTCGCACAGCCGAGTGCATCGCAGAGACATCGTCACACTGGAGAAACAGGATGACCGATCCGGGAGGCCGTGGAGTTTGGTATGCCCAATCTCCGGACGCGTATCCTTCTTTGCCGAACCGGATTCGCGCCGGCCCCAGGATCGCTTCGACACCGTCTTGCTGTTTCTTCACATCAAATCCCAGGACATCGCGGTAAAAGGCGATGCTTCGGTCGACGTCAACGACCGGAAGGAATCGCATCACTGGGCTTGCGATCTTCTTCGCTCGGCGTCCGTCGATTTGAGCCTTCAAGGTGCGCCAACTTGTGAACCCGTACTCGCGGGCTACATCGAGAAGAGCCGATGCCAGTTTCGCGGCAGGATCGCTCTGGCGCAGTTCCTGCAATCTTTTTTTGGCCAGCTTTTTGAGATATTCGAGAGAGGGGTCTTCGGGTAGCTTTGAATTTGGCATAGACGCCTTCCTTCCAAGTTTGCCCGGTGTCCGCGCATCTCGGGCTGGAAGTCAGGGTCTCTGTAGATAGAGTTACTTGGAAGGTGGGTTGAACCCTTTACGCGGACCGTCGGCCGCCCTATCGGCCGAATTCAAGATAGCACATCCCACCGTTAGCTGGTTCGGGCAAGAAGGCGCGGGCATTCTGGCCAATCGCCGAACAGGAAACGGCTCGGCCCTACGTCGCCTTTATCGCCTCTATAATGAAGCGTGCGGCTCATCTTCGATATCTTCGGTCAGACCCTGCGAACTCTCTGGGCGCACAAGATGCGCTCCTTCCTGACTATGTTTGGCATTGCCTGGGGAGTCGGTTCGCTATTGCTGTTAGTGGGATTGGGGGAGGGTTTTCGCTCGGGGAATCGAAAACAATTCGACTCCATTGGCGAGAATGTGATGTTTATCTGGTCGGGCAGAGCACCGGCGGTGCAGGGGAGTTTCACGGCACTCCGCCAGTACTATCTAAACTATCGCGACTATCAGGACATTTTGCGGGATTGTCCCAGCGTCGGCGCGGCAACACCTGTCATTGGCCGAAATGACATCCGGGCGGTAAGTGACTTCTTCCAGGCCAGTGGTCAGATCAATGGGGTCCTACCTGATTTCAGCCGGATACGTTATGTGCCCATGAATGAAGGGCGCTGGCTGAATCAGATGGACGAGCAACAAAAGCGCCGAGTGATCGTACTCGGGGACGAAACCAGAAAAACATTGTTTTCGGGGCATCCCTCGGTCGGAAGTACTATTCTCCTGAACGGCATCCGGTTCGAAGTCATCGGCACGTTGGAGCGAGTCGGTCACGGGGACAACAACACACAGAACCTCAAGAACTTCATCCCCTTCAGCAGCATGCACGAATATTTTCCTCCGCTGAATTCTGGTATCGATCTGGACGTGGTTTCTCTGATCAATTACCAGCCAAAATCGCGAGCATTGCATGAAGCCTCACAACGGGAGGTCCATCAGGTCATCGCGCGGAACCATGGCTTCGATCCCAACAATCCGGACTCGTTTGACGAATGGGACACGGTGAAGACGGTCGATCAGGTGGGCAAGATTTTTGACGCAATGAATATGTTCCTGGGCAGCGTAGGGTTGATCACTCTTGCCCTGGGTGCGATTGGCATTATCAACATCATGCTGGTCGCGGTTGCCGACCGCACGCGTGAAATCGGGTTGCGCAAAGCAGTCGGGGCTACGAACAGCAGCATCATGTTTCAGTTTTTTGTGGAAGGAGCATTTCTGACCCTGCTGAGTGGGGGAATTGGAATCGCGGGCGCGGCTGGCCTGATGGAAATGCTGTCGCACGTCAATTTAGGCGAGGGATTCGATCCTCCGAAGTTGGTTGCTTCAACCGCAGCATTGGCAGTTATATCCTTGGGTGTAGCGGGAGTAGCCGCAGGACTATACCCTGCCCGGCGTGCGGCTTTGCTTGAACCGGTGGAGGCTCTCCGCAAGGAATAATCATGCACCATGACCTTTTGAAACAGGCTTATTCCGCGATGCGCCACGACCTGCGCCGAACGCTGCTCACCATGGCCGGAATGGCTTGGGGCATTGCAACGGTAGTGCTGCTTCTTTCTTACGGCAATGGCTTTGGCAAAGCAATTGAGGCGATCTTTCAAAGCTTCGGTGCGACTGCAGTAGGGGTATTCCCGGGCCGGACTTCACAACAGGCCGGCGGCAACAAGGCCGGGGTGCAGGTTCGTTTTACGAACGACGACATTGAACTGATGCGCAATAATCTGCCGCTATGCCGGCACGTGGTGCGCGAGTCGGACAAGCAATCCACCGTGCAGAACAACAATCGCTCGTTCTCATTCCCCGTCATGGGTCTTGATCCGGCGATTCAGGCGATCTGGAACCTCGATCTGTCGGAAGGCCGGTTCCTTGACGACGCCGACAACATGCAGCACGCGCTGGTGGCCGTAATTGCCTCCGAGGCTCGCGATCGACTTTTCTCGGGAATGCCCGCTGTGGGCGAGTACATCCGCATCGACGGAGTCAGCTTCGAGGTGATTGGGGTGGGAGCACCTCGCATGCAGGAGGGAGATAACGACAACAACCGCGTCGTCTACATCCCTTACAATTCCATGGATGTGCTGAAAGATAATCACTACCTTGACGGAATATGGCTCGACTCGATCGGACTCGATCACGACAAGATGGACAAAACCATTCGCGAGACTCTGGGCACGGCTCATAATTTCAAGCCGGATGATCATCGCGCAATCTTTGTATTCGACGCCCAGAAGCAACTTTCGCAGTTTGGAATCATCACCATGGCCTTGAAGGTCCTGCTGGCTTTCATTGGAACTGTTACGCTCGGAATCGGCGGCGTTGGACTGATGAACATCATGCTGGTATCCGTCACACAGCGAACACGCGAGATTGGAGTGGAAAAAGCTCTCGGCGCCCAACGCGGCCACATCCTGTTTCAATTCCTCGCAGAGGCGATGGTGATAACCGCCGTTGGGGGATTTCTGGGAATTGTGCTGTCCTATGCAGTGTCGATCTTCGCTGGACGGATTACTTTCTATAGCGCCCTTGCGAAACATGCGGAAGCTGCCGATATACGTCTGATCGTGTCGCCGATGATTCTGGTGGTGGCGACGAGCATCCTCGCACTGGTGGGCGTGGTCAGCGGGATGGTCCCTGCTCTTCGCGCCGCGAATCTTGATCCGATCGAAGCGCTGCGATACGAGTAAGGAACACAGCGACAACCTGAACAACAAAAAGCCGGAGCGCGCTGCGCCCCGGCTGATCCTGCGAACGGTCCTCTTTAGGCGGCTGTGGTTAGCGCCTCCACAAGATGCTCGCACAGCGTGGTCTCGACCGTATACATCCGAACGGTCGCCGGCTCGCTCAGGAACGGTTTCAGTATCTGCTCTACTTTCGGGAACGCCTCTACAACATACCTCTCTGCCTCGCGCTTTTCTGTCCAGAGGGTAATCGCGATCATGTGCTCCTTGGCGATTTCCGGAACAAATGGCAGGAATTCCAGAAATCCCGGTTGCTTCTTCAGAATGGGGAGAATTTCCTGACGAATTGTCTTAATCAACTCGTCCTTCTTCTCCAGTTTGGGGGTGACTTCAAGAATACGGGCAAACATAAGTAAAACTCCTTCCTCGGGAAGGTGCCCGACAAATGCGTGGGTTCGAGATGGCCTCGGTCGAGCCCGGTCCCGAAACACCGGTCATGTGGTGAAAAGTCGAAGAAACCTTACCTCTGTCCAAGTCGCCTCGCAGTGACGCTGAGCACAGATAAGCGTGACTCGACGCACTTCAACCCGAGTAGAATCGACTCCGCATGTCTGAAGACATACTTTCGCGGCAGCCACCTCCCGGCGACCTCCGGTTGAAATACGGTTCAGATCCGAATCAATTTATCGATCTTCGATTTCCATCACAAAGAGACAAGAACCGGCCATCGCCCTTGGTGATGAACGTCCACGGCGGCTTTTGGCGCGCCAAGTACAGTCTTGAGCACGCGGGGCACCTTTGCGCTGGACTTACGCTCCTTGGCCTGACCACGGCGAACGTTGAATATCGCAGGGTTGGAAATGAAGGCGGAGGCTGGCCGGGCACGTTCGAAGATATTCGTTCCGCCTACCAGTTTCTTATCCAGAATGCGCAGAAGCACGGGTTCAGTGCGGAAAAGATTGTAGTCATGGGACACTCTGCCGGTGCCCAACTCGCGCTCTGCCTTGCCTCACACGAACCTGGAGTAACAGGAGTTATTTCTCTAGCTGGAGTGGTAGATCTGCAGCGAGCGTATCAACTTCATCTGAGCAATGACGCGGTCGTCGAGTTTCTGCATGGAACGCCGAGCGAGGTTCCGGATCATTATCGCGAAGCGGATCCCATGCAGCTTTCGCTGCCAAAGACACGCCAATGGCTCATTCACGGCTCTGCCGATGACGTTATCCCTCCGGCGCTCAGCCGCGAATATGTGACGGCAAAGCAGAAACTGCACGGACGCCAAAAGGAAGACGTGCACCTGCTGGAGATCAGCGGCGCCGATCACTACGATCTCATCGATCCCCGAAGCAAGGCGTGGGAGCAGGTTCAAAAAACGGCGCGCGAACTCAGTGCTTAGCTTTTTGTAGCTTTGTCCACAGCATTCCCAATGTTGCTGCTGCGACCGATCTTGCATACAATTTCTGCACTATCCAGGCCTCTTCGCATAGCCCGGACATTGTGAGGAGCAGTTCGGCAAGACAAGCTCATGCCATTCGAAAATCATGCGGCGCCGGACGCAGTCCTGCCTGCAACCAGCGAAACACTGTACCGCTTGCTGTTTGAGAACGGTATGGATGGAATTATGCTCACGTCGCCAGACGGCTCCATTCTGGACGCGAATCCGGCATCCTGCCAGATGTTCGGACGCACGCGCGCAGAGATTATCGCCGCCGGCAGAGACGGACTGATGGACTCCTCCGATCCTCGTCTCGCGATTCTGATCGAGCGGCGGCAACGAACTGGCGTCGCCCACGGAGAACTGTCCGGCCGGCGCAGAGATGGGACACTTTTCCCAGTGGAGATGTCGTCCGTGGTATTCAAGAATCCCGGTGGACACCTCCGAACTTGCCTGATCATCAGAGATATCAGTCGGCGCAAGGCTGCCGAGACCGAGCGGGAGCGACTGATTCAGGAATTGCGGGAAGCACTGGGCAAGGTGAAGAGCCTCAGCGGTTTATTGCCGATTTGCGCATCCTGCAAGAAGATTCGCGACAAAGACGGCCACTGGCATTATCTCGAAATCTATATCCGCACTCACACCGAAGCTGACTTCAGCCATGGGATCTGCCCTGAGTGCCGGCAGCGTCTCTATCCGGAAAACTCTCTTCCGTAGGTTGTATTGACACGTCGATAACAGCCCCATAGGATTTCGTTCTCCGGAGAAACCCATGCTGAAATGCGTGAAGCTCCACCGGTTCTACCTGCTTGCTGCAGCAGTTGTCCTGTTTACGGCAGCGTCAACGCCAACGCCGCAGGCGGATCCCGCCCGGTATCTGACCGATGTGAAGGCGCTGGCCTCCCCGGAAATGGAAGGCCGCGGAGCGGGCAGCAAGGGTCTGACGCGTGCTGAACATCTGATCGAAAAGCGTTACAAGGAATTGCATCTCGATCCAGCGGGAGTCAACGGTTATGCGCAGCCATTTACCGTCATCACCGGCGCGCGGCTGAAGAACGACAACAGCGTTTCTGTGCTCGAAGGTGGCGCTAAAACAGCTTTGAAGATCGAGCAGGACTTCGTTCCTTTTAGTTTCTCGTCTTCCGGAAAAACCGACGGCCCGCTCGTGTTTGCCGGTTACGGGGCGACCGCCGATGAGTTCCACTATGACGATTACGCCGGACTTGACGTAAAAGACAAAGTTGTCGTCGTGCTCCGCTACGAGCCGTCGGGATTCGCAGGCAAGAGCAACAATCACGGGCTGACGCAGCATTCGCAGCTCATCACGAAAGCGATCAATGCGCGGAACCACGGGGCCAAGGCGCTTATCATCCTGAACGGAAAGCTGGGGGACGGCGAGGAGGACCTGCTGACTCGCTTTGGCAGCGTGAGTGGTCCCGAGAACATTGGGACGGAGATGATTCAGGTCAAGAATGCCGTGGCCGACGGTTGGTTCCAATCGGCGGGAAAGAATCTGAAGGATATGCAGGATCAGATCAATTCGACGACCAAGCCTGCTTCATTTTCGTTCCCGGATAGTCTTCGTCTTGCGCTCAGCATTGATATCGAAACCACTCGCGCGACGGTGAACAATGTTCTCGCATGGTTGCCGGGACAAACCGACGAATACGTAATTATCGGAGCCCATTACGATCATCTCGGTCGCGGCAACGTCGATTCGCTGGCGCCGTCGCAGATTGGCCAAATTCATCCCGGAGCGGACGATAACGCCAGCGGCACAGCAGGAGTGCTGGAACTCGCGCGCCTGCTCACCCCAGAGCGCGGGCAGTTGAAGCGCAGCATCCTGTTCATGAACTTTGCAGGCGAGGAGCTTGGCCTTCTCGGTTCGGCGGAATGGGTGAAAGAACCGACCAGGCCTCTTGCGAAAGCGGTCGCCATGATCAATATGGATATGATCGGTCGGATCAGGGACGAAAAGGTCTATATCGGAGGCGTTGGGACGGGATCGACCTTCAAATCGATTCTCGACCAGGCGCAGAAAGACACACCGTTCAAGATCGAATATTCCGCCGGGGGATACTCTTCGAGCGATCACACTTCTTTCGTCAGCAAGAAAATTCCGGTGCTGTTTTTCTTCTCCGGACTGCACTCCGATTACCACAAGCCGTCCGACACATGGGACAAGATCAACGCGACTTCAGCGACTCGCCTGCTCGATATGGTCGAGAGTGTAGGCGTGCAACTGGCCGACGCGCAGGACGCGCCAACGTTCCAGGTTGTTGCCGAAGAGAAACCTCCGGGCGGCGGGAGCGGGAGCGGTTATGGGCCCTATTTTGGGTCGATCCCGGACTTTGGACAAGTCGAAACCGGTGTGAAGTTTTCTGACGTGAGACCGAATTCGCCAGCGGAAAAAGCGGGTCTCAAGGCGGGAGACATTCTCGTGCAGTTTGGAGACAAGCCCATCAAGAATCTCTACGACTTCACAGACGCGTTGCGGCGCAGCAAAGTCGGTGAGGTGGTGGAAGTAAAAGTGTTGCGTGATGGACAACCGGTCACAGCCAGCGTAAAGCTCGAACAACGAAAGTAGTGGTATCCACGTTGGTCCGCGTGAAATCCGCTCCGTCGGCGTGAATCCGGGGCAAAGAAGTTTTTCGTGCGCGCGAATCTTTTATAATCGTCGGTCATCCAGGAGAACCTCTTGCCATTTGACGACCTCCGCCAATGGATTGCTGCGCTCGACCGCGCGGGCGAATTAAAGCGAATCAAGACCGAAGCGGATCCGATTCTTGAAATTGCCGAAATCACTGATCGCGTCTCCAAAAGCCGCGATGCCAAGGGAAATACCGGCGGCCCCGCTCTTCTCTTCCAGAATCTGAAAGGCCACGCTGGTTCCCAACTTTTGATCAATCAGTTCGGTTCCGATGCCCGGATGAAGATGGCAGTTGGCGTCAGTTCTTATGATGAGATCGCAGCCCGTATCCGCATGTTCATGGATATGAAGTCGCCGCAAGGATTTCTCGATAAGCTCAAGATGCTCCCGCTGCTGACGGAGGCAGGGAAATTTTTCCCACGAACCGTGGCGACTGGCCCATGCAAAGAAGTGATCAAGCGCGATAACTTCTCATTATTCGACTTCCCTGTTCTGCGATGCTGGCCCAAAGACGGAGGCCGATTCATTACGCTTCCCTGCGTCACGACGCGTGACCCGAAATCCGGCAAACGTAACCTCGGCATGTACCGCATGCAGGTCTATGACGAACGCACCGCCGGAATGCACTGGCAGCGGCAAAAGAACGCGGCAGAGCATGCGCGCGATCGTATGCGCGCTGCAGTCGAGGGCAAGTCAGCAGCTGTCGACATCATGGCAAGAAGTTCCGGAGGGAGCGTCCTCGCCGAGGGGGATCGTCCTTCAGGAAAGATGGAAGTCGCCGTGGCGATTGGCACCGATCCCGTGGTGACGTTCGCCTCGATCGTGCCGGCGCCTCCGGAGATTGAAGAGTATCTGATCTCTGGATTCCTTCGCGGAGCTCCGGTCGACCTGGTGAAATGCGAAACGGTCGATCTCGAGGTTCCTGCAACCAGTGAGATTGTTCTTGAGGGATATGTCAACCTCGAGGAGCTGCGCACAGAGGGCCCGTTCGGCGATCACACAGGCTTCTATTCGCTCGAAGACCTATACCCCGTGTTCCACGTCACCTGCATCACGCATCGGAAAGATCCTATCTATGCGGCAACCATCGTGGGCAAGCCTCCGCAGGAAGATGCCTACATGGGCAAAGCGGTCGAGCGGATATTCCTGCCCATGATGAAGCTCACCATTCCGGAACTAGTCGACATCAACTTGCCGATTGAGGGCGTCTTCCACAATCTGATGATCGTCTCGATCCGGAAGTCGTATCCCGGGCAGGCGCGGAAGGTCATGAACGCGATCTGGTCGCTCGGCCAGGCCATGTTTACGAAATGCATCGTTGTCGTGGACGAAGATGTCGATGTGCAAGACATTGGCGACGTCACGCTAAAAGTGTTGAACCATATCGACCCGGAAAGGGACATTCAGTTCACGCTTGGGCCAGTGGATTCTCTCGATCACGCCAGCCGCCTGCCGAATTACGGATCGAAAATGGGGATCGACGCAACTCGCAAATGGTCCGCCGAAGGCTTCGCGCGCCCCTGGCCCGACGAGATCGTGATGGATACAAAAACGAAAGCGCTGGTCGACAGTAAATGGAAAGCGCTGGCGAAAGAACTGGGGATCGGATAGGCCGGTGAGGCCCCGTCGCGGTCTCTTAGTGATGGAAGATCCCCAAGACGTGTGCTCCCCATCGAGCCGCAAGTGCCATGCCGACGACGAACGCCAGGGCGATAATCCGCCCGGGAATTGTGTTTTTGCTCCAGCCCTGGAGCACGGCAATCGTTCAAACGAAAAACAAACCGATCGCGATCACGGCGATGATTTTCACAAGGCAACTCCAGTAGTCTCAATAAAACTCTTGGACTAAGAGGAATGTTGCCCTAAGTCGGAGGCGACCGCAGTGACGTGGGTCACGCGTTTTGTGAGACAAGAAACTAGCTGCGAGGATCCTCATCCTCGTTCGAGGCTCGCTCGTACCCTCGGCATTCCAATACCGGCAGCCGGGGATATTTGGGAAAGTTCGCATCCATTGCCGAGCGTTGGCACATATAGAACACGGAGCCGCGATCGGATTCCATTCTCCGCATGAAGCGGCAGTCGGCGCAAAGGCCGATTCCAGGCGGAGACGACGATTTCTTCTGCTGGCTCACGACTAGAGAATAGCCCTCCCGTGGGACGCGTGGCTAAGACGCACCAGTCTCCTCAAGGGCAGCAAGATTTCCTCTACAAACCTGAAGAAAAATTCATCGAGTTTTGACTGTTTTTTGCACTGAACCGTCTTGAATCTCGCCAAATAGCTCTGTTATAAGGTGTTCCGAATCACAGGAGGCTCTACCCGTGCGTGCTGCCACAGGTGTATCTGTCTCTGTTTCGAGTTTGTTACGCGTTCTGTTTATTGTTATTTTGGGTGCCGTTTGCATGGTTGAACTTTCATCGGCCCAGCAGACTTTGGGCGCCATCACCGGCACGGTGACTGATCCGTCGGGAGCAGTTGTGTCCGACGCCGATGTGAAAGCGGTCAATCTCGCGACCAACCTCGAAGTTTCGGCTCACACCAAGAATGGCTCTTTCGTGATTCCAGACCTTCCTGCCGGAACCTACCGAGTCACTATCACAAAGGACGGCTTCAAAACGGAAACACACACGAAAATCCTGGTGTCCGGTAACCGTACGACGACCGTGGATACGACCCTGGTGGTGGGCTCGCTCAGTTCCACGGTGGAAGTGACCGCCGTGCCGCTGATGAACCAGGTGGACACCACGATCGGCTATGTCGTCGATACCAACACCATTGAAACAACACCGCTGGGCACCGGCAGCTTCACGCAACTGGCAATTCTCAGCCCTGGCGTTCATGCGGATTTCCTCGGCGGAGGTGGCGCCAACACCGGCCTGGGAAATCAGGCCATCTTCGCCAACGGCAACCGGGACACCAGCAATAGCTTTTCCTTGAACGGCGTCAGCACCAACAATCTCTTTAACGGCAATTCCACCAGCCAGGTCGGTGAGAACCGCTTCGTGCTCAATACCGGCGAGAACTTCGGTGCGGGCGGTACCATTCAAACCAGCACATCCGTGTATGGGGCAATTGGCCAGGCTCTTCCCACTCCGCCGCCGGATGCCATTCAGGAAATTGCCGTCAACTCCTCGCAGTACGACGCCACACAGGGCAACAACAGCGGCGCCCACATCAGCGTACTGACTAAGTCTGGCACGAACGCGATTCATGGTTCACTATGGGAACAGTGGCAGAACAGCGATATGAATGCCACACCATACTTCTACAATGCTGCAGGCATCAACCCTGTCACCAATAAGCCTTATCTCCCTCGTCCTTTCCTGAACCGGAACGCTTTTGGCGGGACCATCGGCGGGCCGATTATCAAGGATAAGTTGTTCTTCTTTGGCTCCTATCAGGGAGTACGTATCGCCGATGCGCAGGCTTCCACCAAAGATGTGACGGTGCCTCTGGGTTTGACGGATGACCGTAGTACGCAGGGCATCATTAACATGATTCAGGCGACCTACGGCCAAACCATTGCTTCGAGCAAGATCAATAGCGCTGCCTCGCAGATCCTGAATGCCAAACTTCCCAACGGGCAGTATCTGATACCAAGCGCTCAGTACAATGCGACGCAGGCCGTCACGCTAGGCTACGATGCCATCGTGCAAGGCCCCAATACGAAAGCCACAGTAAACCAAGGGATCGCCAGCATCGATTATGTTGTAAGCGCCAAGGATCGGTTGGCCGGGCAGATATTACCTTCAGAGCAATCCCACCAACAATCCTTTTGGCGCGGTCGGATCACTGCTCGGATTTCCTCAACAGCTTTCCGCTGGGAGCCAGGTGTTTTCCCTCTCGAACTCCGTCGTGCTCTCTCCCAACCTGACTTGGGAACAGCATGTCGGTTTCACTCGCCTGCGAGCGTATGCAAATACCACCAAAGAATTCACCCCAAGCTCGGTGGGCATTACGTTGCCTGGCGGAGCGACCTTCCCTCAGTTCGAAATCACCACGGCGGATCCTACGATCAGTAGTGGCTTGGAGTTCGGTCCCAGCCCCAGCTTTGGTGATGGCGGCATGTTCCAGAACCAATGGGAATTTGGGACCTCCGCGAGCTGGGTAAAAGGAAAACACATCCTGAGCGTAGGCACGACCTGGGACCACACTCAGCTCAATGTCCTGAATAACAATACAAATACCGACAACGCTTGACTTTCGAGACCTTCCAGGATTTTGTAGAAGGCAACTTGCACGGCGGCAGTGAGTTCGCTGGCTCGGCGAACCGCTACTACCGCTCCGATACGGTCGGCACCTACATCAACGACAACTTCAAGATGAGGAAAGACCTGACGGTCACGGCCGGATTGCGCTGGGACATCGACGGGCCGCTCTCGGAAAAATACGGCAAGCTCACCGGTTTTGACCCTTCGAAATACAGTTACGTGCAATGTAAGGTCAATGGAGATCCGGCGGACCCGGCTTTGACTGAGTACAACTATGGCACTTGCGACTCAGGGACTGACGTCATTACCGGCTCCGGTCTGGTAATCGCGGGGAATAACAAGACTGGCGCCACGCCGGGAGTCAGCAATTCGCTCATGAAAAATCACCAGTGGGGTTTCGCGCCCCGCATTGGCATAGCGTGGTCTCCAATGCCGAAGCTCACGGTCCGCGCCGGGTACGGTATGTACTATGACCGCGGCGAGTTCTTCAGCTACTTGTCGCCGAGCGCGGGCTCCGGATTTAATGGCCCATTCGGCGTCACGCTCGCGCCGCCGTTCGTGCAGCCGATCTCGGTCTGCGAAAGGCGCGTCACTCGCCCAGCCGTTCGGCACGACGCTGCCACCGCCGCCGCCAGCCACGGGGGCAGACTTCCTCGCCTACCTGCCGAATCTTCAACAGACTGCTTGCGGTTACCCGGGATGTTGGCCGTCCGGCAATCTTTATGGTCCTTTCCTGTTTGGCGGTTACGATATCAATAACAAACTGCCATATACGCAGAACTGGACACTCGACCTTCAATATCAGCCAAACAACACCTGGATGTTTGAGGTCGGTTATGTCGGCAATCACGGTACCCATTTGGTGCTCCCCGTTCCTTTCAACCAACCACTCATCGCCACACCAACGCATGTAGTCAACGGACAGACTAGTTCTTACGGGGGTACCAGCCCAGCTGCTAACCAGAACGTGTATTACACAGGATTAACGCCGCTCGACACCGAGCCCATCTATACGAACGAATACGCGGGCAATGCGCCTATTCGAGTACCCTATCCCGGGTACGACATGAACTCGGTGTCGTATAAGGCGGAGGGGATCTCGAACTTCAACGCGTTGCAACTCCAGGTTCACAAGCGCATGTCCCACGGCCTGCAATTCACCACTTCTTACACCTGGTCTCATTCGCTTGACGAGCAGAGCGGATTAGGACTGTTTTTCACCGGAAACAATCCGCTCATCCCGCGAGCCAACTATGCCTCCTCGGATTTCGATCAGACCCACGTTTTCCTGGTCAACTACAGCTATACGATTCCGAAGTTCGTGGAGAGCGGGGCGTGGGGCTACGTAACCAATGGCTGGACCATCGGTGGCCAGACCGTCGCGCAGAGCGGGCAGCCCTACAGCGTTTATGACTATTCGGGCTCGGTGGCGAGTCTGTATTACGGCACCAGCAACTATATTGGGAACCCCATTGTGCCTCTGGTGCCGGGCGTAACTGCCGCGCAGGCAGCCCATCCCGGTGCGAATTGCGCGGGAATTTCGACCAAAATTTGTAAGCTCAATTCCGGCTGATTTCTTGCCCCAGTTCGTGGCTCCGGGGACCAACGGCGTTCCGGCATGCGACGCCAGCGGATGCGATAACTTTGAGTCTTTGTTTGGAACACAGGCCGGAACAGTTTTCGAGGCCCACTTCCAGGTGCGCTTCGACATGACCTTGGCCAAGACGTTCGCGATCAAAGAGCGCTACCAGCTAAGGTTCGAAGCCGATGCTTTCAATATTTTCAACCATCCTGATTTCGACACTCCGAACAACAACGTGAACTTCTTTCCCAATTATGTCGGTCCGCCCTCGATTCCCCCGCAAGGTAGCTTGGGCATCATCCAGCACACGATTGGCAGCCCACGCTTCTTGCAGCTGTCGCTGCATTTGACGTTCTGATTTGAAGCGAAAGGAACGAGCAAATTCTGCAGAGTGCAATGAAAACTCGGCGATTTCGACGAGGGCTGGTCAGCCTGGCGCTGATCGCCCTCATTCTCGTCCAAAGCAATGCCGCATTCGCTTGGGGCAACGAGGGACACACCTACATCAACCGCGTTGCGGCTGAGAAGATTCCGGCGAGTATGCCGCGATTCTTGCGGCGCGCCGTAGTCGAGATCGCCTATCTCGGCCCAGAACCCGACCGCTGGCGCAATCCTGCGGAATTCGCGCTCAAGAACGCGCAGGAACCCGACCATTTCATCGACTTAGAGCGCGTATCCTGGCTCGATTCGCTGCCTCGCGGACGGTATGAGTTCTATCGCAAACTTTACGAAAAGCGCGCCGCAACCAGCGACCATCCGGATGACTACCTTCCCGAGCGCGTCGGACTGCAGCCTTACATCACGATGGAAGTTTACGGACGCCTGAAAGCAGCGTTCCGGGAATATCGGCAGCAACTAGCCGCGCATCAGCCTACGCAGGCGGTGCAGCAGGCGATCATTTTCTACGCGGGATGGCTCGGCCATTACGTCGCCGACGGATCGCAGCCGCTACACACAACAATCCAATACAACGGCTGGGTCGGACCGAATCCCAACGGTTACACCACGCAGCACGGCATCCACTCGCTATTCGAGACTGAGTACGTGGGTGCGAATATCAAGGCTCCCGATTTCGCTGGCTACGTGAAAGCTCCTTCGCAACTGGGCGATCCATTCGCCGACTACCTCGCGTATTTGAATGAGTCACACGGGCTTGTCGAGAACGTTTATTCTCTGGACAAAACCGGAGGATTCACCGGCAAGGGCACGCCCGCGGCGTTTGATTTCACCACTCACCGCCTGGCCGCCGGATCCCAGATGCTGTTGAACCTTTGGTATACGGCCTGGATTGAGAGCGCTCAACCGGCTCCCGAGCATCAGGCCCCGGCTCCTGCAAAGAAGTAATCCGACCCCAACGGACACGCGTGATTCCGCCATCGGCTGTGTGCCCAGCGCAGTTCGACCAGGTTTCATCGCCGTTTGGCGAGTCCGCGCGCGACGGCTGCGCATCTCTTTCGGTATACTGACTAAGACATGGCTGTTCTGAAAAACATCGCTGCCATCGCCAAGGGAATGAGCATCACCTTTTCGGAGATGTTCCGGCCGACGATCGTCGAGAACTATCCGGATGGGAAAGGGCCGCTACGCGGCGCTCGTATCGAGGCCCGTTTCCGCGGTGCGCACGTGCTGCAGCGTGACGAAAATGGACTCGAGAAATGTGTGGCATGCTTCCTCTGCGCCGCGGCGTGTCCATCGAATTGCATTTATATCGAGGCGGCCGAGAATACCGCCGAGAATCGCGTCAGTGGCGCCGAGCGTTATGCCAAGGTCTACAACATCGATTACAACCGCTGCATTTTTTGCGGATACTGTGTTGAGGCCTGCCCGACCGACGCGATCACGCACGGACACGGATTTGAGCTGGCGACTTTCAACGCTACCAATCTGGTTTACCGCAAGGAGATGATGCTGGCCCCCCGGCCAGCACACATGGGAGCGAACATCGTTTTCAATCAGGCCGACGTGAACGGTGGGGCGCCGGCAGAAATGGTGCCGGGAAGTTAAGTTCATCGCGATTCCAGACTTCACGCCGGTCCATTCGCGACCGGCGTTCGTGTATGTAGAGCAAAGTCCCGGCCACGGATTCACGCGGATCACCACGGATTACAACCAGGCTCGTTCGATTCGAGCCGGGAGCTAGCGGCTAGAAACTAAACATGGCTGACTTCTTACAAACTGTGAAAGAGCGCGTCGTAGTCTACGACGGCGCGATGGGCACCAACATCCAGAAGCGCAATCCCACTCTGGACGACTACTGGGGCAAAGAAAATTGCAGCGAAGTGTTGGTGTTGAGCCGTCCCGACATCATTCGCGACATTCATGCGGATTTCTTCCGCGTGGGCTGCGACATCGTCGAGACCGACACCTTCGGCGGAAGCGGAATTGTGCTCGGCGAGTTCGACCTGCGCGATCGCGTCCATGAGATCAACCTGAAGGCCGCGCAACTCGCCAAAGAAGTGGCGCAACAGTTTTCGACGAAGGACAAACCTCGATTCGTAGCCGGATCGATGGGGCCAACGACCAAGCTTCCATCGCTGGCGCACATTGGTTTCGATGCGATGGTCGCGTCCTACGAGGAACAGGCGGCCGCGCTGATCGAAGGCGGCGTAGACGTCCTTTTGATCGAAACCGCGCAGGACTTGTTGCAGGCTAAGATTGGCTGATCGGTGTTCTTGAAGCGATGCGCAAATCCGGAAAGCGTCTTCCCGTGACTGTGCAGGTCACGCTGCAGGAATCCGGGACGATGCTACTCGGCACGGAAATCGGCGCTGCCCTGACGGCTCTGGAGCCATTCGAGGTGGATGCAATTGGCTTGAACTGCGCCACCGGACCGAAGGAGATGAACGATGCGGTCCGCTACCTGGCGCTGAACTCGACTAAGGAAGTCTCAGTGTTGCCGAATGCCGGCCTGCCGCACAATGAGGGTGGCATTGCCGTGTACAAACTGACGCCGCAGGAACTTGCCGAGTATCACAAGCATTTCGTCGTAGATTACGGTGTGCGCATTGTCGGAGGATGCTGCGGCACCACGCCGGAGCACCTGAAAGCCGTGGTAGACGCGGTTTCCAATGTGGAACCGGCGAAGCGCGATGTGAAACGTGTGGGCTCGGCCTCGAGCGCGTACACCAGCGTTCCTCTTGATTTGGAACCCAAGCCTCTGATCGTTGCTGAGGAAATGAATACAACGACCCGCGTGGATCATTTCCGGAAACTGGTGCAGGGCAAGAAATATGACGAAATCCTGGGGCTGGCGAAACGTCTGGTCAACGACGGATCCCACATGCTCGACCTGTGTTGCGCGATCGTGGGCGAAGACGAAAAGGGCTACATCACTTCCATTCTTGAAAAGATCGCGACCCGTGTTCCTGCGCCGATCCTGGTCGACTCGACTGAAGCCGACGTCGTGGAAGAGGCGTTGAAGCGCATTCCGGGCCGCGCCATCATCAACTCCATCAACCTGGAAGATGGCGAGAAGCGCACGTCGAAAGTCCTGCCCATGGCGAAGCGGTATGGCGCTGCTGTGATCGCTCTAACCATCGACGAAGACGGAATGGCGCTCACCGCCGACAAGAAGGTTGCGATTGCCCATCGCATCCACGATTTGGCTGTGAACAAATACGGGCTCGATTCGACCGACCTGATCTTCGACGCTTTAACTCTGCCGATCTCGACCGGGCAGGAGGAGTACCGCACGGCCGGAATCGAAACGCTCAATGCCGTCGAGCGCATCAAGAAGGAGCTGCCGCGGGTCAAAACCATTCTCGGCGTCAGCAATATTTCGTTCGGTCTCGATGCCTATCCGCGACGCGTTCTCAACTCTGTGTTTATGCATGAGGCAGTCGATCACGGCCTGGATATGGCCATCGTCAACTACACCAAGATCTATCCGTTGTACAAGATTCCTCATGAAGAGGTTGAGCTCGCGCGCAAGCTCATTTTCCGGGACAACTCTGCCGGCGACCCGTTGCAAATTTACATGGCGCATTTCGCCGGCATGAAGGGCAAGCCAGCCGCCTCGACCACCGCGCACGTCGACACGCTCTCGATCGAAGACAAGCTGAAGTTTGCAATCATAAACGGGGAGAAGTCTGTTGGCGACGGAGCCAACAAGAAGTCGTTAGAAGTATTGCTGGAAGATGCGTTGCGAGACTATTCGCCGCTTGAACTGATCAATACGGTCCTGCTCGATGGCATGAAGACTGTCGGTGATCTCTTCGGGGCGCGGAAGATGCAGCTTCCTTCGGTTCTTGATTCCGCCGGGTGTGATGAAGCAGGCGGTAGCTTATCTCGAACCGAAGATGGAGAAAAAATCAGGCTCACAGAAAGGCACGATCGTGCTCGCGACGGTCAAGGGCGACGTTCACGACATCGGCAAGAATCTAGTCGACATCATCCTGTCGAACAATGGATTCAAGGTCGTCAATCTTGGCATCAAGCAGCCGGGAGATTCGATTATCCGTGCCGCGCAAGAGCATAGTGCCAACGCCATAGGCCTGAGCGGATTGCTGGTTAAGTCGACGCTGGAGATGAAGTACGTCATCCAGGATCTCGAGAGGCAGAAGCTGGAGTTCCCCGTGATCTGCGGCGGCGCGGCACTCACGCGGAAGTATGTCGAAGACGATCTGCGGCGGGAATATGCGAACGGCAGTCTTCTATGCCGACGACGCGTTCGCCGGACTTGCACATCATGGAGGATCTATCGACCGAAGACGGGGCTCGCGATCAGCGCTTGCGCGAAGGGCGAACGGTGAAGGAATACGCGAAGGCTACTGCGATCGACGAAGAGAGCGGACCAGTATTCGCCGAGCGCAGCCCGGTCGTGACCGATGCGCCGAACATTCCCACGCCGCCCTTTTGGGGTGTGCGCGTCAAGAAAGATTATGATCTCCGCGAACTGTTCCGTTACATCAACGAGACAGCACTGTTCAAGAACCAGTGGCAACTGAAGACAGCGTCGCAGTCCGATTACCTGCGTCTCGTCGACGAGAAGTTCCGCCCAATCCTGCATAAGTTGGAAGATGAGGTCTTTGAGTCGGGATTGTTCGCGCCCGCGGTCGTGTACGGGTACTTCCCTGCACAAGGCGATGGCAATGATGTCATCGTGTACGAGCCACCGAAGTGACAAGCACACTCCTGCGGCGCGCGTTGGGAGGAAGGGCTTCCTGAGCTTCTACGCTTCACCTTCCCGCGCCAGAAGGAAGGTCGCAGGCTCGCCATCTCCGACTTCTTCGCTCCGAAAGCATCAGGAAAGATGGACGTCATCGGCCTATCGCTCGTTACGATCGGACCGGCGGCGAGCATCGAGACGCAGCGCCTGTTTGAAGGTGGGGAATACACAAAATATTTGTACCTGCACGGGCTCAGCGTCGAGACTGCCGAAGCGCTAGCCGAACTGCATCACAAAAAGATGCGGGAAGAATTGGGGATCGCCGGAGAGGACGCACCCGAGATTCGCGACCTCTTCCATCAGAAGTATCGCGGATCGCGGTATTCGTTCGGTTATCCGGCGTGTCCGAATCTGGAAGACCAGACGAAGCTGTTTGCGCTTCTCAAGCCAGAAGAAAATGTGGGCGTTCGGCTGACTTCAGGGTTCCTGCTCGAACCCGAGCAGAGTACATCGGCGATTGTGGTGCATCATCCGGCAGCGAAGTATTTTGTGGTCTAGTAAGACCGATGTCATCCTGAGAGGCGGGCAACGCCGCAGCGAGGGATCTTACGACGGTGCGGAGTCAGTATGCAGTATCGGACGCTGCACGGAGTGACGATCTCGTTAACCCCCATTGCACTGCCACCAGTCGTCAGGTCCCTCACCGTGGCTATGCCACGATTCAGGATGACATCACTTAGAAACTAGTCTGCAGTCGTAGCGAGTAGCTGCGCGGCGGCGCGATCGCGTTCCCGGAAAACAATCCACCGAAGTCAATGACGTTCAGCCGATTATTCAGGTTTTGGACGTCCGCCTGCAACCGCGCTGCGAAGCGATCGCTCTTGTAGACTTCCGCACCCATCGAGAGATCACCCGCTAATGAAGGCCGTACTCGTCCGCGAGCGAAATTGATGCGGTCAATCATCGCTGGCCCATACTCGAGAAGTGCCTGCTGGTATGTGCCGGTAAATTCGAATGGCAATCCGCTTCCGTAAGCCGCACCGCCTCCGATCCACAAACGAGAGATGAGCTGATACCGCCCACGCACCCGCACCGTATTTCGCTGATCCTGCGAATCCGGAAAATGCCCGCGCAACTGCGTGGTGGCGTTTACGGCGTCGTCTCCGAGGAACAATCCTCCGTTCACAGGAAACCAGGCATTTCCTACCATGTAAGAATAGCTAGCGAAGCCTGAGAACCGGCCCCACTTCGGAACTTCAATCTTGCCCTCCGCACCGTAGATCACCGCCTTGCGAAAAGAGATGGGGAAACTAACGGCCGTACTGAGAAGCTGATCATCGTCGGCGTAGTTGCCGGCATAACGGCGGTAGTAGTTGGCATCGATTCGTAACTGCCCGAAAAAACCTTTGGTCGCGCCGAACTCGAAGTAATTTCCGTGCGACGGCTCGACCGGTAACCGCAGCACATTCGGATTCAGCGAGATAACCTGGGGTGAACTCGATAGCAGAATGTTTTCGGCCGACGGCGTTTGAAAGACGCGGTCATACGATGCATGAACCACGACCCCGGCGTGAGAAAAATAACGCGAGGCGGAGAGCCGTGGGCTCACCGCATTCTGGTTGACGAGCAACTGATAGTGATCCCAGCGTAGACCAGCGCTGAGAGTCCAGTTCCCTGCTCGAATCAGATCCTGAATGTAGCCCGACTGCTCAAGGTCCGGCCGGCTCCCATCGGATGGCCGATTCCCCGGGAAGTTGAAAGTCAGTGGCGTGCCCGGATCGAAGAAGGCTGGATCCGTGATTACATCGCTGAAGTTTTCATTGAGAAAAATATTGTCGGACTCCACTCCTGCCTTGAATTCATGGCGCCCATGATGAACGGACAACGATCCGTTAAAGTATGCCTCGCGAAAATGGTTATGCAGAAACGCGCTGACCGGAGTGGATTGGGGATTCGACGTCAGATCGTCGGAGTTGTCGCGCACCATGCCGTACAACGAGCCCAGCATGTTCGCAGAAAAGACGTGCTGGTAAGAGAGAATACCCAACGTCTCGAAGTTGTCGGCATCCTGCCGCTGACCTGCTGTCTGCTGCACTTGCTCATTTGGAATCTGAAAGCGCGACAACTCATGAAGCACGATCATTCCTAAACGGTCATTGGTGGTTATGTCTCGCTCGTAATGTAGGGAGAAGTCGCCGGTGGTACCGCGGTTGGTGTAGTTTTCTGGAACCACCGGATTCAAGTAGTGACTCGTCATGCTGCCGGAAGCGCTGCCGCCCAGGGTGCTTCTTCTCCAGGCATATTGAGCCTGCGCGAATGTCCCCGCCGTTTCGAAGCTGCCACCGTAGAGATCGACCTCTCCATGAAAACCGGGCTTCGTATCTTTGAGGGTGTTCACCTCGACTACGCCCCCCAGCTTACGTCCGAACTCAGCGGGAATGCCCGCGGTATAAATCGTCAGCGAATCGACATCGTCCGCTTCGATTTCCGGCCCCTCACCTGGGGACCGATTGTCAGTTAGTGGAACGCCGTCGACAACGAATTGGGTCTGGTACTCGGAGCCGCGCGGATGCAACACCGCGTTGCCCTCGAAGACCCACCCAGGCTCAGAACTCACCAGGTCTTGGAGCGACCGGCCCGGCAGCGAAGTCACACGCGTTTCGATCGTGGCTGAGCCAATTTCATTGACCGAATTTGTCTGATACGGATCAACCAGCGTTTCGGCGGCCTGCACCGTAACGGAGGCGCTCACCGACGCAATAGTGAGCTTAATTAGGCAATCGAGCGGTATTGCCGACCTCAGCTCAACGGGCATCGAGACGGCGGAAAAACCAGCCTGCTGAATCTGGATTCGGTAGAGACCGAAGGGCAAGCGCTTCGCGATCAGGATTCCCGAGTCGTCAGTACTGAGCGTTTCGTGAAGTTCGTTGGCTTCGCTTATCAGTTCGACCGGACTTTTCACCCCAAACCCGTGCGGATCCAGCACTGTAATGTGGAGTTCCCCAAGATGGCTTTGCGCCACCATGGGTAAAGCGAGCAACAGGGTCCCGAGATGAAGTAGCGCGCGCACCGTGTTCAGGCCGATTTCCAATGATATCAGCGCCACATAAAGCTCTCGCTAATCGCGCGGATTGAATCGCGAACCTTAGTTTTTACAATTTGCAGACAACGAAATGACAAGTTCTGCGCCGAGTTGGGGCACATTGGCAGCAGATCCTTAAAGTACCGTCGTCATGGAATTTTTCTGGATCGCAGGCTTCACTCCTTCCGTCACCGGGGAGGATGAGGAAAAACTGGCGCTCGTACCGCAGGGGGTGCGAGCGCCGTTTTCTGTCCTTCGCAAAACAGGAAAGCCCTCGCCTGAGCACAGGTAATCAACCAGCCAAGCCATCCCAAATCACAGTTACTGTTACAATTTTCAGTTACCCGGTCAGAGAGAATTCTTGTTTGTTCGCATGAATCCCATTGGTTAGGCGGAGGCTCATTCGGACGGTGCATGATTCTCCCTTGGCTAAACCAGCGCCATGAAATGTCCTTTTTGCGGATTTGAAAACGATAAGGTGGTCGACTCACGCGAGAGTAAAGAAGCCGACTCGATTCGGCGTCGGCGTGAGTGTCTGAAGTGCGGCAAGCGCTTCACCACCTACGAACGCATCGACGAGATTCCTTACATGGTCGTCAAAAAGGACGGCCGGCGTGAGAAATTCGACCGCCAGAAAGTGCTCAACGGCTTACTCCGGGCCTGCGAGAAGAGACCCGTACCGATCAGCAAACTGGAGCAGATCGTGAACGAAGCCGAGTCGTTTGTCATCGAGTCAGCCGAGCGCGAGCGAAAGACCAGCGAATTAGGCGAGCTCATCATGAATCGGCTGCGAAAGTATGACAAGGTCGCATACGTACGCTTTGCGTCGGTCTATCTCGATTTCAAAGACGTGAAGGAATTCATGAACGAACTGAAGGATCTGGTCAAAGCAAAGGCCCAGTAGCTACGACGCGGCTTGGCCGCCTTCGTTTGTTCCCTATCAATCACTCGACATTTTGGAAGGATTCAAAGTCATGGCACACAAAGTAACCCTCATTGCGGGCGACGGAATCGGCCCGGAAGTGACGAATGCAGTAGTCCGCATTCTGGAAGCAACCGGGATAAAATTCGAGTGGGAAACCTTCGCCGTCGGAGCAGAAGCCTATGAGAAGTCCGGCGAATATATTCCTAAGGATCTGATCGAGTCGCTGGAGCGCACACGGGTTGGCTTGAAGGGGCCCGTCACCACTCCCGTAGGCGAAGGCTTTCCAAGCATCAACGTCGCCCTGCGAAAGAAATTCGAGCTGTATGCGAACTTCCGTCCCATCCGTAACCTGCCTCATATCCCCACGCGATACCCCGACGTCGACCTGATCATCATCCGCGAAAACACCGAAGGGCTTTATTCAGGATTGGAGCACGAGGTTGTTCCAGGTGTGGTCGAAAGCTTGAAGATCATGACCGAAAAGGCCTCGACCCGCATTGCGAAGTTTGCCTTTGAATATGCCCGCAAGAACCAGCGCAAGAAGATCCACGCTATTCACAAGGCAAACATCATGAAGCTCTCGGACGGTCTTTTCCTGCGCTGCTCGCGCGCTGTTGCGAAAAACTATCCGGAGATCACCTACGCGGAGCACATCGTCGACAACACCTGCATGCAGCTTGTCATGAATCCCTATCAGTACGACATGCTGGTCATGGAGAATCTATATGGCGATATTCTCTCGGATCTGTGTGCAGCCTTCGTTGGCGGCCTGGGATTCGTACCCAGCGCAAATCTGGGCGACGAATGCGCGATCTTCGAGGCCGTGCACGGTTCCGCTCCAGATATAGCAGGAAAGAATCTCGCCAATCCCACAGCACTCCTGCGTTCCGCTCTGCTCATGGTGCGTCACCTTGGGGAGCATGAAGCCTCCACGCAAATCCGCAATGCGCTGGAGCGAGTCTACCGGCATCCCGAAAAACTGACACGCGACATTGGCGGAAAGTCCGGCACCTCGCAATTCGCCGACGCCGTCATTGAGGAAATGGAAAACGCTAAAGCAGGCGTTGCCGAAACCCGCTAAGGCGGGCTCTCAGGATTTTATCCGGGAAGGAAGCAAGAACGATCCAGGATTGGCGATCAATTCGCGTCCGACTTCTTTCAGGAACTTGCGCGATTTTTCCTTTCCAACGTCACGCGCCCGAACGGCCAACAGAAAGCTCAGCACAAACGATGTCGTGATATTCAGAATCCCGATTGTCAGGATTCCCAGCAGCGAATACACGACTTCAATCCGCCCGAGTCGCCGATAGAACAACAGACCGTCCAGGGCATACCCCAAGCTCGCCGCCGATAAAGTTACGTGACGAACTTCCAGAGGAATGCCGAAGAGCGTAACCAGAATCGGAACAGTCCCGAGCAAAAATCCGAGTACGATGTATCCCACCGATCCGGGAGCGTGGTGTTTCACCCAGTCCGCAAGACGGGCGGTACGTTTCAATCCAAGACGCTGTCGTAGCCGCAGGCTGTTCGAAATCGCAGTGTCCATTTTGCTGACAGCGACGTAATTTGCCGTCCACCCGGTCGCCAGCGATGCTAGCCAAAGCAGCACTCCCGTCACGATCGCAAACGCGATGGTCGGGGATTGATGAGGAATCACCATGTGCACACCGTGCTCCGCCTCCGCCTGCGTCAAGAACGGGTGTCCAGTCACCACATGCCAAAGGCGGTCCATCGCCATCGACACGGGAATCGCGCCGAGCAGATTGCCGATCGTGACAATTACCTGGGTTTGTGAAATCGCCTGCAAGCTCTTCATGTGATCTTTCGCCGGATCCTCCATGGCATCGACCAACGTAGCGGCAGCGGCCGCCGGCATTTTCGACGCCAGCAGGAATCCTCCTGCCTGCATCAGCAGGAAGCTGATCGCGTAGTTCAACGAGTGCCCGATGGCGACAAGGAACGGAGCGTGGATGATTCTGCTCGAAATGGTGTATTTCACCAGTGCCGTGAAGCAGGTGATGACCCCTGCCATGATCGCGCCCGCACCCATCACCCGCCACCGACTGGCGTTTTTCGCAATGTAGTGCACTCCTACGCGGCCGGTCTTCTCAACCAGGCTGCGTGCCATGCGGCGGAAAGTTGTACTGAGCACCCTTCCGAAGCGCCGCTGCGAGGCAAATCCGTGGATCAGGGCCGCGGCGAACTTGCGCGGATCAGCGCCCGGCCTGCGCAGTGCCAACACTTGATCGATCCGCCACACAAACGATCGCAGTAGCCGCAGCCGAAAGATCAACCCGGCCGAGGTTCCCTCTTTTTCGAGGCGCTCATTGAATTCGCGCATTTGCGTGACACAAGCATCTCTTTGTTGCTCCCAGCGTGGATATTCTTCGGGATGCAGAACAACATGCTCCACCAGGGAAGGCAGATGGAAAAAGCTCGACTTGGTGATGTCGTCATCACTAGCCAGAAACAGCATGTCTCGCGACAGCGCCACATTCGCAGCGCGCAACGCGAGAATCTTGCAGGAAGCCAGCATCGAAGCCAGCGACAACGAGAAGATGCTCGACCACCAGCCAACGATCTCATCCGGCAGCGAGTCGAGCCAGGCGGCGTCGCCTTCTTTCAGGTCAAGCGAGTCCAGAAGGACGTAAAGATCTCCCCGAACCTCGTCTTCCGGAATGAAGCGCTTGGCCGCGCGGACATAGAGCTCCCGCAGAAAGAAAATCTCATCCGGCAGGCCTGCCTCCGAGATCACGCGAACATAGGAATGGTGCGACCAGAATTCCCGAAAAGCGCTGCGAATCTCATCCCGATGCGGATCGGCATCGATGCTGGCCATTAAGTGCGTGAGCTTTTCAGTGCGACGGGCGATGGGAACGTCAAGAATGTCGCGCAGAATTCCGTACACCCACGTGGCGCGCTCGCGCGCACTGGCGAATTCATATTTCAGCGGAATTTCGGGCGACGACGAAATGTGCGCAACTCCATTCATTTGCCGGCGCTCGCTTCGGAGAATCCTACTTAGAGTACTTATCTCCAGAATAGGTTAACGTAGGAAATTAGGGGCCACTGGATCGAAACCTCAGAAAGGTTATCGCCGCTTCAAAGCTTCCAGTTCATCGAGAGTGCGCGGCCAGTCTGATCCCAGCAAGCGCGATAGGCTGCGGTCGGCAAGAACCTTGCCTCCCGTCTGGCAACGGGCGCAATAATTCGTTTCTTTGTCAGCATACCGGATTCTGAGCACTTTTTCGCCGCAACGGGGACAGGGCAACCCGTAGCGCCCATGCACAGCCATGTCCTTGCGGAACGCCGTAACTTTTTCAGGAAAATCTGATTCCGCCTCCGCTCGAAGACGATCAATCCAGAGCTGCAGCGTACTTCGTGTCGCATCAAAGAGTCTTTGCCACTCGTCGGGATTCAGCTTGTTGGTCAGCGTGATCGGCGAGAGTTGGGCGGCATGCAGAATCTCATCCGAGTAAGCATTCCCAACGCCGCTCAGTAGTCGCGGATCCGTCAAGGAACGTTTGAGTGTGTGGTTCTCAGCCGCAAGTACGGTGCGGAAAGAATCGAGGTCAGCTTCGAAAACGTCAATGCCGCCGGCATCGAGTGAAACCAGGTTTGTCTCTCCCTCTATGACATGCAACGAGGCGCGGCGCTTGCTGCCCGCCTCGGTCAGAACCAGCGCTCCATCGGGAAAGTCAAATGACGCCAGGTTCTGACGGCCTCCCAGCTTCGCGCCAATTTTCTTCCAGTGCAGCCGTCCGGCAATCATCAGATGGAGCACAAGCCAGAGATCGCCTTCGAGTCCGATCGCGATTCTTTTTCCGATACGCCGAAGCTTTTCCACGGTGCGTCCGTCTGCGCTCGCCAGCGGAGGTTCCACCGTCCGCAACAGAAAAGGACTGCCCAAACGCACCCGCTCCAGACGCTTTCCGATCACCCGTGGCTCGAGTGCCGTGATGTACGCGGCAATGTCCGGCAACTCTGGCATCCCTATCAGATTGCACGGATCTCCGATGATTTTGCAATCGCAGCTTTCTTTACTGGTTGAAAGTTTTGCAATTCCGCCATTGACTCGCACGCTCGATTGGGAGTACCTTACCTGCGTTCTGGGGAACGTGGGAAAGGGTTCTGGGGTACGATGACGCGGACAAACCGGCGTGTGGGGATAGTTCTCTTCCAGCTTGGCGGGCCGGACACTCTGGAGGCGATTGAGCCCTTTCTTTACAACCTCTTTTGCGATCCCGATATCATTGACTTCCCTTTTGCGCGAATCGGTCGCAAGCCTCTCGCGAAACTGATCTCGACCACGCGCGCCCGCAAAGTTCAACATCACTACTCGACCATTGGTGGAGGCTCGCCAATCCGTCGCCACACCGAGCAGCAGGCGCAGGCCCTTGAAACCCAACTGCAGAATCAGGGCATCGATGCCCACTGTTTCGTTGCCATGCGCTACTGGCATCCGTTCACCAGTGAAGCTATCGCCCAGGTCCGCGCCGCGGCGTGCGACGAACTCGTGCTGCTACCGCTCTATCCGCAATATTCCTCCACGACTACCGGGTCGAGCCTGAACGAATGGCGGCGACTCTTCTGCGACGACTTTCCGGTGCACTGCGTGGAGATGTTTTATAGAAACGAGTTGTACCTCGACTCTGTCATCGAAAGAGTGAACGAGGCACTATCTCGCTTTCCTGCGCCGCATCGCCCGGAGATCGTTTTCAGTGCGCACAGCATCCCGCTATCTGTGATCGAAAAGGGCGATCCCTATCAGCGGCAGATCGAAGAGACTGTTCGCCTTCTAACGGAGCGTGCGGGATGGGTGAATCATCACCGACTCTGTTATCAGAGCAAAGTTGGCGCCAGCCGGTGGCTGCAACCTTCCCTGCACCAGACCCTGCGTCAGCTTTCCGCCGAGCAGGTTCGAGAGGTTTGTATCGTGCCGATCGCTTTTGTCTCAGACCATGTAGAGACTTTGGGAGAAATCAATCATGAGGCCCGTCATGTTGCGGAGCACCTCGGCTTCACTCAGTTTGAAATGAGTAGCGGCCTCAACGATTCTACGAAATTCATACAAGCGCTGGGGCAGATCGTGCAAGACGCTCTGGGGCGCGCACTATCATCATCGATTTCTATTCGCGCGATTGGGAGGGAGTTGGCGGAGCCACAGTACGCGGCCGCCGCCGGGGACTAGATTAAGGGCCAAGCAAGATATCAGGCAGAGGAGGACTCATGGCGGAGTTGGAGACCGATAAGGTCAATCCGAATCCGGAAGCGAGCAAGCCCGCAGCCAAGGTGGACGCGACTAAGTATGTGGGCACGCCGGCAGTTGGAACCTCGAAAGCAGCAGCAGCCGGCGGCGTGGCCGGAACTGCACCCTCCACCGAAATCGACCGCAAGCGCCGCCGCTTTGTCTGGACCATGGTCACCGCCTTCCTGACCGCGTGGTTCCTCGCCTTTTTCCGATTCTTCCTTCCTCGCACACTGTTCGAACCCAATAGCGTCTTCAAAATTGGATATCCCTCGGAGTTCGCCCTCGGCGTTGATACCAAGTTCCAGCAGAAATACCGGATCTGGGTCGATCGCACCCCAGACCGCCTGTTCGTGATCTACGCGCGCTGCACGCACCTCGGCTGCACACCCGACTGGAAGCCCAGCGAAAACAAATTCAAATGTCCGTGTCACGGCAGCGGCTACGACAGTGAAGGAATCAACTTCGAAGGCCCCGCGCCGCGTCCCATGGATCGCGCGAAGGTCGAACTGGCGCCGGATGGACAGATCATCGTAGACACTTCGCGGCTGTACCAGTGGCCAAAAGGGCAACCCACGCACTTCAACGATCCGGGAGCGTTTCTGACAGGCGTGTAAGCAATCTTCAATCACGCAATGGCCCGATAACTCAATGAATCAATTTCAGGACTAATATGGCTGACGCAAACAACCCGAACGGTGGCAATGGCGGAAGCAATCCAGGCGCCAATGGAACGAACGGCGGGAAGGTCGGACTCCTCGAAAAAGTCACTACCGGAGTCAAAGACGACATTCAGGCCCTCAAGACTGACATCCCGACCAAAGCGAGGGAACAGATCGATGGTCTGAAAGATCCGACCAAGACCCAGGTCTACACCTCAATCTTTCGCCACAAGCATGACGACACGCCCCGCAACCGCGCGCTCGGCGTGCTGTCAAATGTTTTCCTGCATCTGCATCCGGCGAAGATCAATCGCGACGCCGTCCGCTACAGCTACACGTGGGGTATGGGTGGGATCACGTTCTACCTTTTCATCATACTGACCTACACCGGCGTGCTTTTGATGTTCTATTACCACCCCAGCAAGGTGCAGGCGTTCCGTGACGTGCTTTATCTCGAGCACGACGTTCCCTTCGGAAAAATTCTCCGCAATATGCATCGCTGGGCGGCTCACCTGATGGTGATCGGCGTCTGGCTGCACATGTTCCGCGTCTTCCTCACGGGGTCCTACAAAAAGCCGCGCGAATTTAACTGGAACATCGGCGTATTGCTTTTAGTTTTCACGTTGCTGCTGTCGTTCACCGGATATTTGTTGCCTGACGATCAACTCGGATTCTGGGCCGTTACCGTCGGCACGAACATGGCACGAGCCACGCCGCTGCTCGGGCACGAAGGCCCGTTCGGCTCGATGCTGGGGATGACGCCCTATAACGACGTGCGCTTCGGGTTGCTGGGCGGATCGATCGTCGATGCGAATGCGCTTCTGCGTTCGTATATCTGGCACTGCATCGGCATTCCAATCGTCGCCTCGGTGTTGATGATCGTGCACTTCTGGCGGGTCCGGAAAGATGGTGGCATCTCGGGGCCAGCTCCAGTGATGCTGACAGAAGAAGCCGATAAGCCGCGCAGAGGGCCGAAGGCGGCCGGAGAGTGATTATGGATTGGCGACAACTCTGGGAGATTTGCTCCGCCCCCGACAACGTTCCCATCGTCGGGCTGATTCCGCTGCTTGCGTTCTACATTTACCTTGCATGGAAGCAAGCGCACGCCAACGACCAGCTCATCGCCCAACTCGAAGCTGATCCCGCGATGGCCAAAACGCACCACCGCAAGACCTGGCCGTTCAAGCAAGGATGGCAAAAAGAAGTTCACGTCTGGCCGTTTCTGCTGCGCATCGAGTTTCTCGCCGCGATCATCATCACCATCATCCTGATGGTCTGGTCGATCACGCTGAATGCACCGCTCGAAGAGCCCGCGAATCCGAACCTGACGATGAATCCCGCGAAGGCTCCTTGGTACTTCCTCGGCCTGCAGGAGATGCTCGTCTACTTTGATCCCTGGATTGCTGGAGTCGTCATGCCGACGATGATCATCATCGGCCTCATGGTCATTCCATACATTGATACCAATCCGCTCGGTAGCGGCTATTACACGTGGAAGCAGCGCAAGTTTTCTATCTCAACATTTCTGTTCGGCTTCATCATCCTCTGGGTTGCGATGATCATCATCGGCACGTTCATCCGCGGCCCCGGTTGGCAGTGGTTCTGGCCCGGACAGACTTGGGACCACAATCGCCTCATCTACGAGGTCAATCGCGATCTCCCCGACATCTTCGGGATCACATCGAATCTGGGCAAAGGCATCTTCGGCGCGATCGTTGTGGGCGGATTTTATGTGCTCGGTGGCGGAGCTGTGTATTCGCTGTTCCGTAGAAAAATGCCGAAGGATTTCCAGCGCATGAGCCTGCTGCAGTTTTCGCTGATGGCATTTCTCTGGCTGACGATGATTGCGTTGCCGCTGAAGATGGCTCTGCGCCTGTTGTGGCACATCAAGTACGTGTGGATTACGCCGTGGTTCAATATATGACGGTAATCGCAGAAGTGAGATTTCAGATTGGTGAAGGTCGCAGTGCAATCTGAAATCAATAATCTGAAATCTGAAATCGATCGTTGAGGGGTAAAACTGGTGCCCGATAAACCGATCCCCGAGCAAGATCCAATCACGAGCAAGTCGTACGCCGCGCACTATGTGATTGCGACGATTCTCCTGATGCTTACCCTTTTTTGGGCCTTGTGGGACGAGGCGTGGGGCCAGCGTCCGTGGAAGGCATTCCAGGAAACCTTCAAGACGCGCTATAGCGCCTTCCTGAACACCGCCCGCTCGGCATCCACTACTTCTCAGAAAGACGTCGAGCAGAGTTCTGACTATGCTTCGCTGAAGCAGGCCTACCAGAAGGCCTACGACGATTCCAAAGCGCAGGGCGAAGAAGCCCGTAAGAAGCTCGATGACGCCAGCGCGCGCCTGCTTGCCGTTCAAAGTGTTTTCACCGACCGCCGCGCCTACGTGAACGCTCTTACCTACGAACTCGAAACCAGCGAGAGTCCCTCGTCCAAGGCAAGCAAGCAAAAAGAAATCGACAAATATAAGGCTCAACAAGCGAGCGTCGACTTTCCAGACGGCACGAGAAAGAAATTCAATTTCGACGAACTCGAGAAGACCTACAACGAGATCCGCGATGAACGCACGAAGTTAAGTCTTGAACTCGGCGATGTTCTCAAGCCAGTAACCGCCGCCAGGGCCAAGATGGACGAGTACGTCACGGATCACATGGTCGACCTCACACCCCAGCAGATCGATGGTCTGAAGAAGAAAACCGCAGACTGGGACCCGAAGATCGTTCAGATCAATGTCGCCGAAGCCAATATTGTCGACCGCTGTGAATCTTGTCACATGGGTGCGCGTGAGCCATTGAGAATCACTCCTGCGGCAATGACTCCGAAAGGTGAGAAGAAGCCCGACGAATACGCAGATGCATTCGTCAGTCATCCTGAACCCGAACTTCTGCAGATTCACGATCCTGACAAATTTGGATGTTCGCCTTGCCATCAGGGCAACGGACGAGCTACCACCAGCGTCGAAAAAGCGCATGGCAATTACGAGCACTGGCTTTGGCCGCTCTTTCCCAAAGAAAATTCCCAGGCCGGATGCCAGACCTGCCACGCTGCCGATATGGTGCTCGTGAGTGGCGACCTGCAGTTCCAAACCATCAATACCGGCAAAGATCTTTTCCGTCAGCGAGGATGCAATGGCTGTCACCGCTACGAAGGCTACGACAAAGAACCGGAAGATTTGAACTCCATCAGCCAGCAGATCAAGCAAATCGAAACCCAGAAGAAGGACAATGTTAAGCAGACGGCCTATCTGATGAAACAGGCCGACGCCGCCGAATCCAATGAGGAAGCCAACAAGCTGAACCTCCAAGCCGTTGACCTCCGCGTCGCCAACAGCAAGCTGGACGGTCGCCTGCAACAGCTCGATTTCCAGTCCCACAGCCTGATGCAGGACATGAAGAAGATCGGGCCAAACCTGAAAGACGTTCGCCTCAAGCTGAATAAGAACTGGATTCCCGTCTGGCTGAAAAAGCCGACCGATTTCCGCCCGACCACGAAGATGCCGAACTTCCGGCTGACTGATCACCAGATTCAGACGATCTCCGCTTTCATCTGGCAATCCGGATTCACCGATACGCTTCCAAAGCACAAGCCGGGCAATGCCGCGCACGGCCAAGAACTCTTCCAGACTCGCGGATGCCTCGCGTGCCACTCCATTGGCGAAGGCGACCAGATGCACGGCGGAACATTTGCCGCAAACCTGACCCGCGTCGGCGAAAAAGCGAACTACGACTACCTTGTCCGCTGGGTCCACAATGCCCGCGAGCGCACGCGTCCGTATTGTCCCTACGAGAAAAAGGATATCGGCCCCGAGGATTACGCCAAGAAGGGGCTTCCCTATCAGTGGGATCTCGAACATAGCAAATGCCCGAATGACGGCCATGAACTGCAGGTGCAGAACATGACGGTGATGCCGAGCCTGCGCCTGAGCCCCGAAGATGCGGAAGACATTGCCACGTTCCTGATCTCGCAAAAGAAACAAGATCCATCTTCGTATCCCGATGCAGCGTTCATGGACGATCCCTCGCTGAAAGAAGAAGGCAAGAAATGGGTTCGCCACTTCGGGTGCGCCGGATGCCACGAAATCGCCGGTATGGAAGACGAAGGCCGCATCGGCACCGAACTTACATTCGAGGGCAGCAAGCCGATCGAGCGGCTTGACTTCGCACTCTTCACCGAAGCGGCGCAGCGCGGTGGCAAAGACGCTGAACCAATCAAAGACAAAGAAGATCTCGCGCGCTTGCCGGACGGCCCTGCCAACAAACCCTGGTACGACCATAAGGGCTTCTTCGAGCACAAGCTGGCCGAGCCGAACATCTACGATCAGGGCAAGGTCAAGAGTGAGACCGAAGCGATGCGCATGCCCAACGTGCACCTGACGAAAGATCAGGTACTCGACATCACCACGTTCCTGATGGGCAGTCAGGAGACTTCCCTGCCCGCCAGCTATCAGTACAAGCCCGGCGATGCCCGGCACGATATTCAGGAAGGCTGGTGGGTCGTTAAGAAATACAACTGCATGGGATGTCACCAGTTCATCCCCGGCCAGCAGACGATCCTCATGGGACTTTCGCAGTATCAGGACGCACAGGATCAACTGCCTCCTAAGCTGCTGACCGAAGGGGCACGAGTCGATCCTGAGTGGCTTCGCAAATTCCTTTCCAATCCGGCATTGAGCACGACCGACAGCAATCGCAACGGCGTGAGGCCTTACCTGAAAGTCCGCATGCCCACGTTCTCATTTTCCGACAATGAATTGCGGAAGCTCGTCCGCTTCTTCCAGGCGTTGTCGCAGCAACCGCTGCCTTACATTCCGGAGCAAGTGCCGGTGCTGACTTCTAAAGAAAATGATATGGCCCGCAGCTTATTCTCGAGCACGGCGGCACCGTGCTTGAAATGCCACGCGACGGGCGATCCCGCGCACGACAAGATCGCAACGGCTCCGAACTTCCTGCTGGCGAAAGAACGCTTAAAGCCCGATTGGGTCGAGCGCTGGATTACTGACCCGCAAGCGGTCAGCCCCGGCACATCCATGCCTTCGGGCCTCTTTAAGCAAGTCGACAATCAGTGGGTATTCGCCGGGCCGACTCCATCTACCTTCAACGGGTATCAAGGAGACCACCGTAAACTGCTGACCGACTATATATTCCAGCTGACACCGGAGGAGCAGCGCCGGGTTGCCGCATCCATGCCACACGCGAAAACAGCATCAGTGCGCCCATCGGGAAATCGCAAGCAGGCGTCAGCGGAAGCGCGTCACTCCATTAGCGGAGGTTCGCGGTAGAATTTGTCGGCAGCAAGATTCCTCGAGTCGCCGTCAGACCCGCTCCGGCTCGTTCGAACAAAGAATGCAGTGCAAACCACAGAAAGGGCGACATCATGAATCGAAAGTTGACAAAGAACATTCTCAGCATGCTGGCACTGTGCGCACTGTTGGCTCTAGCCGCATGTAGCAAGAAAGAAAATACCGAGCAATCCAACAATGCAGCCGAGCAACCAGCCCAACCGGCGCCGGCCGCTACCCCGATCGATCCCGCAACGGTCGCAACCATTAACGGCACCGTAAAATTCGATGGCACAGCACCCAAAGCCGCGAAGATCGATATGAGCCAGGATCCCGGCTGCAAAGGCGCCAACGAAGCGGAGAACATCGTGGTTAGTGGCGGAGACCTGGAAAACGTCTTCGTTTACGTAAAGGATGGACTTGGCAACCGCACCTTCGACGTTCCCAAAGACCCCGTGGTGCTTGAGCAGAAGGGCTGCCGTTATCATCCCCACGTGCTTGGCGTTATGGTGGGCCAGACGGTTCAAATCAAGAACGATGATCCCACCACCCACAACATCCATCCCACACCGAAAGACAATCGCGAGTGGAACGAGTCGCAGCCACCTTCCTCTCCGGCTCTCGAAAAGAACTTTGCCCGAGAAGAGATCATGTTGCCGGTGAAATGTAACCAGCACCCGTGGATGAAGATGTATGTCAACGTGGTGAAGAGCCCGTTCTTCGCCGTCACCGACAAAGATGGCAAGTACGAGATCAAAGGTCTTCCGCCCGGTGACTACACCATCGCCTTCGTTCAGGAGAAACTTGGCGAGCAGGATCAAAAAGTGACGGTCGCACCTAAAGAGACCAAGACTGTCGATCAATCGTTCAAGGCTTCCAGCGAAATGTAACCAGCTCCGGCAGATCGCAGGAGGGCGTCTCCGCCCTCCTGCAATTTTGATAGAATACGGCGTTGTTTGGAGAAGGTTGCGAGCATGGCAACTGCTCCACCTTCCGCATCACGGGGAAGGCGCCCGCTACCCTTCCCGACGCAAGGGGCCCTACTCTGAAATCTCTCGCCATTATTTACAATCGCGGCCTTCATCGTTTTGCTGTCGTGCTCGCTTGCTGGACATTTTTTCTGATCATTGCCGGTGCGCTCGTTACCAGCAACGACGCGGGGCTTTCCGTCCCTGACTGGCCGACATCATTCGGCTCGTGGTACAAGATCCCCAAACTCGTCGGCGGAGTACAGTTCGAGCATACGCACCGCATGATTGCTCAGGTCGCCGGCTTGCTGACCATCATCCTGGCGGTCTGGACTTGGCGTGCCGAGAAGCGCCGCTGGCTGAGACTTCTTGCCATTGGAGCGGTGGGTACGGTCATCGCACAAGGAGTCCTGGGTGGACTCACAGTTCTTTTCTTTCTGCCTCCGCCCATCTCGTCTGCGCATGCCGCTCTGGCACAAACGTTTTTCTGCATCGCTGTAGCCATAGCCGTATTCACCGGCCAAAAATGGGTGGAGGAGCAGCCTCGTATTGAATTCGATCAACGCCGACCTACCCTTTTTACCCTGACGCTGCTTTCCATTTTCGTCCTCTACGTTCAGCTGATTTTGGGAGCCATGTTTCGCCACCACGGACTGAGCTGGTGGCCGCATGTAGCCCACGCAGTCGTGGTGTCATTTGTGCTGGCGTGGACTGCGGTCCGTGGGCTGACTGCCTATTCCAAGGTGGAAGCCATCCGGCGCCCGGCCATTCTCATGCTGTCTTTGCTCATCGCGCAGCTCTGTCTCGGCTTTACCGCTTTCTTGACGCGCGTGGCTTGGGGACGCGACGCCGTTCAGCCAGAACTCCCCATGATCATGTCCACCGTGGCGCACGTTGCCGTAGGAGCACTGCTGCTCGCAACTACCGTCATTCTTGCGATTCAGACTTGGAGACACGCGCCTGTAGCATTTGAGGAACGGCTGCCACAAGCGGAACGCGATCCTTCGGCCGCCTGAAGAACTTTTTTGATTGCTGATTTTTGATTGTTGATTCAACATCAAATGCGGTCGCTTCTGAGCTTTACAATCGGCAATCAAAAATCAGCAATTCTTTTCTGTGCCTGCGTGTCTCCGTGTTAAATCGGTTAGAACGCCCTGCCTGTACGCCGAATGTCGTAAACTAATGCTTGGTCTCCTGGGGTTCCGCTTTGGTCACGAAAGTCGCCGCTCTATCGGATAATGGTCTGGACGAAGTACGCGCCTCAGCCGCACCGGTCATTTCCGTCCAAAATCTGGTTCATCGCTATGAAAATCGCACCGCGCTGAATGGTGTGTCATTCGACGTCCGTCCGGCAGAACTCTTCGGACTGCTGGGCCCGAACGGCAGCGGCAAAACCACGCTTTTCCGCATTCTGTCGACCTTGATGATCCCGACCGGCGGCCGCGCCATTGTCATGGGTTGTGATGCAGCACAGGATCCTGCGAGCCTCCGCCGTCAAATTGGCGTGGTTTTCCAGGCGCAGAGTGTGGATCCCAAGCTGACCGCCTATGAGAATCTTTGGCACCAGGGCCATCTTTATGGGCTGCGCGGTTCCGCGCTCAAACGTCGCGTCGAAGAGATTCTGAGCCGCGTCGGCCTCGCCGATCGCGCCAAAGAGCGCGTGGAAACTTTCTCGGGCGGAATGCAGCGTCGCATCGAACTGGCGAAGGGCCTGCTGCACCACCCTGGAGTCCTGCTCTTGGACGAACCAACGACTGGCCTTGATCCGGGTGCCCGCCGCGACCTCTGGCAGTACCTGCAGATCCTGCGCGATGAAGAACAAGTCTCGGTGCTGGTGACCACACACCTCATGGAAGAGGCCGAGCGTTGCGATCGCCTCGCCATTATGAATGAAGGGAACCTCGTAGCCCTCGGAACGCCTGCAGAATTAAAGAGCGAAATCGGCGGCGACGTGATTTTGCTCGATGCTGCCAAGAATGCCACCACACTAGCTGAGCAAATCCACGCGCGATTTCATGTTGAAACTGCCGTACTCGGCAACCAGGTACGCATCGAGCGCGAAGGCGGGCACCGCTTTGTCCCGGACCTGGTAGAAGCCTTCCCCGGCGAGATTCAAGCGATTTCCGTTAGCAAACCGGCACTCGAAGACGTCTTCATCCATCGCACCGGCCACAAGTTCTGGAGTGAGAATGGCGAGTCCGATTCGCCGTCCGGATCGAAGAAAGATATTGAAAAAAGAAAAGAAATCAAAGAGGAGGTAAGGCATGCGGCTTATGATCCTGGTGCTTTCTCTGGTGCTCGGTATCGTTCCTCTGGCAGGTGTCGCCTGGATATTCGCAAGCGGCATGATCACGCTCTCACCGCCGTCCGCCACGGTCGACGGGCTCTTCATGACACTGATCCTGCTCGCGTTGACCGCTTGCTTTTTGATGAATGCGTTCTGGGAGGCCCGGGACTTAGGATTTATCGGCAAAAAGAAATCTCCGGCCGTGAAGACAGCAGCCGCGAAAGCCCCAGCAGCCAACGCGAGTTAGGGAAACGAATTCGAGTGAGAGAAACGAGATAAAGAATGGCAACCCAGGCAGCAACTCTGTCGCGGCCCGTGGCACCGGAATCGGCGGGAGTCATCCTCCCTTCGTTTACGCTGTGGTGGCGCGAAATCGTGCGCTTCTACCGCCAACCCGGCCGCGTCGTCGGAGTGCTGGCTTCGCCGCTTGTCTTCTGGGCCGTTCTTGGATCTGGTTTCGGAACGTCTTTCCGCGCGGGCGGAGGCCCCGGCCAGCAGCATTATCTCGATTATTCATACCCGGGAATCCTGATCCTGATCGTGCTCTTCACTTCCATCTTCACCATGATGTCGGTCATCGAGGACCGCAAAGAAGGATTTCTGCTTTCGGTGCTGGTAGCGCCGGTCCCGCGGACTGCCATCGTTCTCGGCAAGGTGCTTGGTGGAACCACGCTCGCGGCCGTACAGGGGCTGATCTTCCTGATCTTCGCTCCATTCGCCGGAATTCATCTGAACCCGATCCAGATTGTGTTGGTCGCGGTGGTAGTGTTTCTGGTTTCCTTTTCGCTGACCGCGCTCGGCTTCGCGATCGCGTGGCCAATGGATTCTTCGCAGGCCTTTCACGGGATCGTCAACCTTTTCCTGATTCCCCTCTGGTTGTTATCTGGCGCCTTATTTCCGCTGGCCGGAGCCGCTGGTTGGATCCGCGTCATCATGTATCTCAATCCGCTCACTTATGGAGTAGAGGCTCTGCGATTCCTGCTCTATCCCGGAGTCGATACGAATTTCCAACTCTCATCGGCGATAGCGACTCTGGTGCTGTTCTCACTGGTGATGTTCGGCATCGCTCTGGTAATGGCGAATCGCCGCACTACCAAGCCCGCCGCCTGATCCACCAAATTATGATCGCTGAACAATACGCCTTCTTCCCCGCTCTCAACGCCACGCTCAACGGAACCAGTGCCGTCCTGCTTCTAACTGGAAGAGTTCTTATCGCCAAGCGCCGCGTGGCGGCGCATCGTCTGTGCATGATCGCGGCGGTGGTCGCGTCCGCGTTGTTTCTCGCGTGCTATTTGTTCTTCCACTTCAAAGTCGGCAATATTCTTTTCCTTGGCCAAGGATGGGTTCGCCCAGTTTACTTTTCTGTCCTGATTTCGCATGTGACGCTCGCGATCGTGATCGTTCCGATGGCCATCGTCACCTTAAGCCGGGGCCTGGGCGGACGCTATCCGCAGCACCGCGCCATCGCCCGCTGGACATGGCCGCTTTGGATGTACGTATCGGTCACCGGCGTCCTCGTCTATTTCATGCTCTACCAGTGGTTCCCGCACAGCTAGAAGAATTGTTGATTTGCTGATTTGTGATTGTTGATTGAAATCTCGCGGGATCTGGTTGTAACCAGCAGTCAGGAGTCATCAATCAGCAATGATTACCCAGTGATCCTCTGTGCCCCTGTGGTGAAACTCATGTCCTTGCTGAAACTGAAAATTGACGTCTCGGGTACAGTAGGGGATGCCGCCTGGCGTGAGATCAAACAATTCGACCAGATCCAATCAGCCGACTTCGGACCGCAATTCGGCAGCGGAGGACGCTGCAATCATCCTCCCGACACTCCTCACGCTAAGTGCGAATGGATCGGCGCCGAGATTCGCCTGCAGACGCCGCTTCTGGCCCAATACGCCATGTCGCACTACCTGGAACAAGAACGCGTGCTCGACGCCGACGTGGAGTAGTAAACTCTCAACGGGCTCAGAAGAGCGACCATCGGCCGGATGGGAACCATTCACACAAACGACGTGACAACCGACGTGACAACCGACGTGACAACCGACGGCTCCCCGATGCCTCGACCCACGCCGAAGCGCTCGATGTCGCGCACCCAAAAGCTGCTCTTCTTCGCCACCGGCTGGCTCATCGTTCTCATGCCGTTCCTCTTCTGGTGGAACACGTGGTTCGGACGCCATCTCTCTGACCAGCAACTGACCGAGTATCTCCACGACGACAAAAAGCCGCGGCACATCCAACACGCCCTCGTACAACTCGGCGATCGCATGAGCCACAATGACGCGACTGCGAAACGGTGGTACCCAGATCTGCTGCGGGTCGCCACTGATCGTGTCGAAGAAGTCCGCAACACGGATGCCTGGGTCATGGGGCAGGACACCTCTATCTCAGGCTTCCACGACGCGCTTTTGAGGATGCTGCAAGATCCATCGCCGATGGTTCGCGGCAACGCCGCGCTTTCCCTGGTGCGCTTTGGAGATGCGTCTGGCCACCAACAAATCGTCGCGCTTCTGCAACCTGCCCACATCGCCGCGCCAGCAGGGGGACGCATTGTCGATGCGGATCGCCCGGGCACTGCAATCCATCAAGGCGGCCTGATTGCGAAACTCACTGCTGAAGGGTCATCCCAACCTATCGAGATCCGTTCTCCAATTGCGGGACGCATCCGCTCGGTCGCACAACCCGGCGCAAACCTCTCGGCCGGAGCCGAAATGGCTGTGGTTGATCCCGGAACCGACCAGGTCTGGGAAGCCCTCCGAGCCCTCTACCTCATTGGTCAAACGAACGACCTGCCCGCGATTCGCCCATACGAACGTGACCTTCCGGACGTCTCTAATGATGTCCGTCAGCAGGCCCTGCAGACCGAAAAAGCCATCCAGAGTCGGGTAGTACAGGAACAACCGTAACCACCCCGCGCCATTAAGCCGGCATCAAAATGGGAACGTGCGAAGTCCGGTCAAATCCGGAATATTGCTGCTGGCCTGTAGCCTAGCGTGTCTATCGTCGGCTCAAGACAGCCACGCCGGTTCCGTTATCACGAATCCGGGCAGCGGCACCGCGCCAACGACATTCGTCCTAGTCAGTCATTCACGGAAACCCACACTTGACGTCGATGAGCGCTTGTCAGTCATCGCAGCTGCACTCGATTCCAAACATCTGCGCTACGCGGAGCATGATTGCTCCCATTTGGTGCACGCCATCTACGAGCGTGCCGGTTTTTCCTATCCCTATGCCAGTTCCGATGACATCTATGACGGGGCAACGGGATTCCAGCGAGTATCGCATCCCGAGCCGGGCGACCTGGTCGCGTGGCATGGACATGTCGGTATTGTGATCCGGCCGTCACGCCATGCCTTCTTCAGCTTTCTGAGCGCGGGACCGGGCATCGATGACTACAGCAATCGGTATTGGAGAAGTCGCGGCAAGCCCAGGTTTTATCGTTATGTGAAGAACGAGTCTTGCACCGCATGTACCGCCAGCGTTCGGTGAGCGGGCGCGACGACTATTTTGCCGGGGTCGGAAACGAAGGGTAGATGCCACGCCCGGAAGCTACGCGCGTTTCGCGTCTTCCGCATCGGCCAAGAATCATAATTGCGGATAAAATCCAGGATGCAGGAAGCAATTGTCTGATTCGAGGATGTATAGCGTATGACAGATTGGTTCGCACGCCCCGTGCTGCATGTGACCGACGTTGAAGCCTCGCTCCGCTTCTACGTTGACCGGCTCGGCTTCACGAGCCCATGGCGCTATGACGCGGATGGCAGAGCACATGTCGCACAGGTCGACCGGCAGGGCTGCGCGCTTATCCTAGCCGACACATGGCCGGAAAAGGTTGGCAAGGGGCTGATGTTCATTTCTTTGAATGTCGAGCCGCAGACGCGCGAGGCGGCGATCTCCGCGTTGGATGCGCTTCGCGCGGAACTCGAGGCCAAGTGCGTTTCGGTCAAGGAGGGTTCGTGGGGCTACCGGCTCCTGGTGGTCGATGATCCCGACGGCAATCAGCTCTTCTTCAACTATCCGAGCGAGGCTAGCGCGGCTGCATGATTCGGCCGGCAATTCTACGAACTATAATTGGCACCCGGCACTCTCTCCATACACCAATGATGCTTTCCAGGAATCCAGCCACCATGCGAATTATCGACTCCGAGCCTGCTCGTAAGTTAGTCAGCGTTGTTGTTTTCGCTGCGCTTTGCATCATTTCGCGCCCATCCCCTACAGTTGCACAGTCGAGCACTGGCAAGTCGTACAAGATCGAGGTTCCAGGAACGAAAGAATGGGTCGATACAAATATCAATCTGCGCGGCGGCGCAAAGCTGCGCTTCACCGCAACCGGACAGATTACGTATCCGGCGGGCGACCAGTCGTATGAATCGAAAACTCACACTTCAGGGACATTTGGACCCGACGGCCTGTCTCGAGGCTTCGCCGATCTTCTGCATAGTTATGCGGTTGGCAGCGCTGGTCACGGCGCCTTGATTGGACGCATCGGATCACCGGACTACGCGCAGGCGTTCCTGGTCGGAGCCAGCAAGGAATATGACGTCCCCGTTTCCGGTCGCCTGTTCCTTGGAATCAATCAGAGCAATCAGGACGCGTCAACAGCCACTGGCAGCTTTGAGGTGACGGTGGAGGTGCTGGCTGAGGGCACTGGCGAAGCTGGGGCACTGGGCGGTCCCGCTGAGACGCGTATTTCAGGAATCACTCCGGATTTGTTGACCAAGATCCCTCGCCGCGTCTCGGATCCGGCGAAGAATCCCGGCGATATGGTCAACGTTCTCATCATCGGTACGCAGGATCAGGTTGTGCAAACGTTTACGACCGCGGGTTGGGCTCAGGTCGATAAGACTGTCCGCAATACCGCCATGAACGCCGTCATGGAGTCGCTCGAGAAAAAAGACTACCTGACCATGCCGATGAGCGTTCTCTATCTCTTTGATCGGCCGCAGGACTACGGCTTTGCCCATGCCGAGCCGGTCCGTGTGGCCATGTCGCGGAACCATCTCCGGGTGTGGAAGTCACCCTATGAAGTGAACGGCCGCCCGCTCTGGTGCATCGCGGCGACTCACGACATCGGCTTCGAACGAGATCAGCGCAATAACGGGGTAACGCACAAGATCGATCCCGCAATCGACGGCGAACGGGAATATGTCAACGGCACTCTCTCGGGGACCGGCCTCGTCGTACAGCGAGATCATGTCACGCCGCCAAATGCGCTGACCACCGCGAAAACCGCCACTGGGGGCGAGTTTCATTCGGATGGCCGAATTTTGGTCTTGGTCTTGAAAAATACGGCGGCCAAGTAGGTTCCAGTCAGCTGCAGCTTCTACTCCCGATTGGTCAGCGTCTCATTAAAACGATTTATGACGAATTGTGACACTGATCACAGAGCGACTCCAATCCTCCTCCTATGATGAAACGGGAGCATGGCCAGGAAGCTCAGGGCGGGGATTCTCGGATACGGGCGCATGGGGCGCAGCTTTGTAGCCGCCATGCAAGAGAGCGATCTTTGGGAAGTGGCCGCAGTCTATGACATCTGCCCCGCGACCCAGGCGTTGGCTCGAAAACAGGTCCCCGAGGCTCAGATCTACGACGCGCCCGAAGCCATCTTTTCGGATTCATCCATCGACGCAGTAGGACTTTTCACACTGGCGGATGCCCGTCCTCAGCAGATTCGACACGCGCTGGCCAATCACAAGCACGTCCTGGCGGAAAAACCGCTTGCTGCCGATGTCGAGACCGAGTGGCAACTCGTTCGCGAGATCGAAGCCAGCGACCGCTTCGTCGCCGTCAATCTCTTCAACCGGAATGCCTGGTATCACAAGGAGATTCAGCGCTTTATTGCCGAAGGAGAGATCGGTGATTTAGCGGTGATTCGCATCTGCCACATGACGCCCGGGCATATGCCGCTCGAGGGACACGCTCCGGAGGGCCCGCCGTTCCACGATTGTGGCATGCATTACGTCGACCTCGCGCGTTGGTACGCGAAAAGTGAGTTCGAGACCTGGCACGCGCAAGGGCTCCGCATGTGGGGATACAAAGATCCGTGGTGGGTCCAGGTACATGGCACATTTGCCAATGGCGTCGTGTTCGACATCACGCAAGGATTCATCTATGGCCATCTGGCGAAAGAGCAGCCACATAATTGTTATGTGGATGCGATCGGCACTAAGGGCGTCGCGCGCATGCACCACGATTTCAGCCAAGCGACGATAGAACTACATGGCGTGCACGAGACGCTTCACAAGAGCGCGCCGTTCAATGACAAAAAGCTCGATGTAATGGTCGATGTATTTGGAAAATCCATTCTGGCCGGGAAGAACCTGGGGGTTCCTCAAGCCCGGGATAGCGTCGTCGCCTCAGAAGTGAGTTGGGCCATGCTGAACGATGCCATCGTCAATGTGCCACCAATCCGTGGCACACCGGAGGAAATGGAGCAAATCCTCGAGCATCGCCGCCGCATGGTGAACGGATTTGGCTTGCCGGTGAGAACGGCACAACTGATCGAGACGCCTTAAGATTTCTGCGTCTCGACCTTGCCACGGACTTCTGAACAGACCTACCGCAAACTCGGATCACCACACGGCTTCTATTCCAGCTCAAACTCCGCCGTATGGAAATCGGTCGTGTTGCCAACCGAGTCTTGTGCCCGCAGGTCCACCCGATAGGTGCCCGGCGCGAGTGTATCCAGCGGCAGCTTTAATCCCACAGGCACCGTCGGATTCCCAGGTTTGATCGAATCCTTCGTGTCAGTGAACCCAACATCGAGTTTCTGCTGACCAGTCTTCGTATCGACGATGCGATATTCCAAACCAATCTGCGGCGGCTTGTCGCCCGTCAATAGCGGATCGTAGACCTCGATGTAAGCGGCAGCGGCATCGGATTTCTTGAAGTGGCCGGTCGCGGAAGGAAATATCTGCATTCCGCGGATGACGAGCGGCTTATTGTCGGCCAGCAACTCCGAGTCGTACGCAGAGTTCAGGTCGGCAACTTTGGCCAGATTGTTGCTCAGAACAATCGCGCTGATTGCGATTTTCTTCCCGTCGTAGGGAACGACACTCAAGGGATGGTCGAGTTTCCCAAAAGTATCGTTGCCCGAGTTGAAAGCTATTCTTAGATTGTAGGTACCCGGAGCGATGTCGAACTGCTTTTCATAGCGCAACGGATTCTTCTGGAACTCTTCCACTTCCTTTTTGCCGTCGAAATCCAGGTTGACTGTGTCGCTAAAGCGGGCCGCCACTCCTCCATCAGTCCGGTAAGCGATTCCGAGCACATTCACTTCCCCATGCTGCTTGCCTTTGACTTTCTCAAAGTGCACCGCATTGGAAGGCACTTCCATCACTAGGTCCACGCGCGCCACGTTGGGAGCGGTATAAAAATACGGGGCCCGCAACGAAGCGGTCACATTACCCTTCATCTCGCCCGACGCTCGCATCTCCAGATTTTTTTCGGTCGTACTTCCTGCCAGCAGGTCTTGTGGACGAACCTTGCAGTAGCCGCTCCGGAAGCGTACTTCTGTCCCCCCTCGGTCCACTACCTTTACTTTCAAGGTGTGGCAGCTTCCTTCAACGGAATCTGGTGGCCGGTAACCCAGCAGATAGTATTCGGATTGGTCTTTCGCGATGCGCTCCATTCCGCCCAGCAAGTCGTTGGTATTGACGATGACAAACCCGCCAGTGCCCTCCGCCAGCTGATACAGGAACTGCTGATTGGTTGCCACGTTCGGAATCTGCGGAATCAGAGCCTGTGGAGGATTAATCGGGGCATAGTTAGTCGGATACGATCCGACCGGGCCAACGCGCCCTCCTCCGCCACCGCCGGTAGTACCGCCCCCGGATCCGCCTTTGCCTCCGCCGCTTCCTCCAGACCCTCCGCTGCCACCCTTGCCGCCGCTTCCTCCGCCGCCAGGCATGCCTCCGCCTCCACCCGGATGGCCGCCTCCACCCCCGCCTCCTCCACCACCTCCTCCGACGTGCTGCGGTGGAAGCGCCGGTTCTGCAGCGAACGAGGCCAGGTGCAAAAGCGAGGCTGAGGCATAAGCCAAAGAGGCCGGAATCAGTCGCGGTGACGAACTCATCGGCTGCCGGTTCAAGGACGAACCCGGCATACTCGGCACAGGAGCAACCAGCCCGCGCACGTCGACGGGATAGACGGCGACGTTCGCTTTATTGCAGGCGTCGATGACTGCATTCAGCTCCGATTCAAGCTCCATCGTCATCGGAAAACCCGCACTGAGCATGACAAGAGTCTTCCGACCGGGGGCAGCAGCCAGGCCTTTTGCTATGTTTCGCAAAGCGAGAAAAACGCTGCGTGCCCCGAAATCTGCCTCGAGCCCCCCGAAGCCGGGAGTGCCCAAGGTCGGTGCCGAACTCTGCGGCCCTGCCGTCGAAGCGAGATCGGGCGAAGGACCATTCGGCGAAACCGTCGAGAACCTGACCCCGGCCACCACTTTTTTCAGGCGGTCAGAATCGGTCGTGAAATTTTGCGTAATCCGCAGTGTGCCACCGAATTCAACAATGGCAATCAGATGATCGGGACCTGCATTGGAGTCGATGAACTTGGCGGCTGCCTCACGAGCCTTTGCCTGATCCCCGAATTCCATCGTGCTGTTGTCGAAGAACAGGACCAGGTAGTGCTTGTGCGGATGTGCCGGATCCGGATTCGAGTCTTCCCGCGTAAAACTCGTAACAGCTTGCTCCTTGCCGTCCTCCCAGACCTTGAAATTGCTGGCGGTGAGGTCCTGAATGTAATGCCCTTTTTTGTCAGTGACGACGGTATCCACAAGAACGACACGGGTCTCGACTTTGATCGTCTCGGTCCCATCAGGGCTCGAAGATTGTTGGGTATATCCCTTCGCCAGGCAAAAGGCCAGCACGCTGACAATCGCGAGGACGCACTTCGAATTGAATCGGGGCAGATTTTTCATATGCCACCTCTCACGGAATCTCGACCGCACCGTTTTCTGCGGACATTACCTGTTGCAGGGAGTCCCGAGCCACCACTCGCACCATATACCGGCCCGGCTTCACGTCGAAGCTGGATTTCAGCGTGATCCCCGAGGCCAGTCTCGCCTGTAGTGTCTCGTTCTTCCAGCGCATTTGTATCAATTTCTGGTTCCCTTGCAGGTAGTTTCCATTTCGATCGAATACAGCGGTTATGACAGTAAGATCATTTTGATTGCGGTCTTGCTCTTGTTTGTAATGCAGACGCTTGACGTCGATGCGCGCCAGCACGGTCAGCTTTGCCGAGTCGTCCGCAGGCTTGAAAAACTCCGTGTGCAGAACAACCGGCAACTCGTGCAACTCTTCGCTGGAGAAAAGTTCGTCTTCAATTTCTCGCTTGGCTTCGTCCGCAGGGTCAACTGCCTTGCGAGGCGCATAATATCCCCGCCGCGCCTGTAAGTCATATTTCTGATGGTTCGCCAGGGTGACCTTCAGCGTGTGAAATTTCCCGTCATTCTTTAGGTTCTGCGGAGTGAATCCGAGCACGTACCAATATTCCGGAGCATCTGCTACCCGACGAAAACCTTCGTTCATGTCGTTATTATTCTGGAAAAAGACGCCACCCGTACTGTTGGCCAAAACCGAAAGAATATCGCTCTCGGCGGCTGCGGATTGGGTGTCGAGGGCAACTCGCATCGTAGGAGTGGCAGCTTGTCCGGGCAAGTCAACATCTGGGCGGCCGGGCTGACTAGCGTCGCCAAAGGGAATCACAACATAGAGTCCGCGAGCGTCGAGTGAGCTGATCACGACTTGTCCACGCAGCGCAGTGTCGATCAATTCGTTGTAGTCGTATTCCAGCTCTGGAGTCAGAAAACCGGGGGAGACCAGAACCAGGGCTCTCTGGCCGGGCATTGCGCTCATTCGACGGACGACCTCCTTGAGAACGCGAAGACCCATCCGGCTCTCCTCTTCGCCGATGTTCAGAACCTGCGAAGCAAAGCCCTCAACCGCCGGTCCTGCAGTAGCAACGAACTGCGACGGTAAATTGGCGCACACTACGTAGTCGTTGATTGCGGTCTGCAAGGCGTTTTGATCGTGCTTATTCACGATGAGATCCGCCATGTAGACGCTGATATTGGGGCACTGCATTCCCGACTGCACCTGCGTAGGGCGTGGCTGCACGCTATCGATAGTCTTGTGTAGTTTGGATCGGTCGTCGGTAAAATCGAGGACGGTCTGTCCCGAGGTCGAGAAAATGGCAACCCTATCGCTGGGAGGGAGTTCGTTGATCCGGTGCTGCGCTGCCTCACGCACGTGGGCTAAATCCCCAAAATTAAGGCGCAGATCGTCAAAAACATAAGCGACGTAACGCGAAGGAAAAGCGGGGGCGATACCGGCCGGTGGAGAAGTGTTCGCCGGTGCAGTGCCTGCCGAAGCCGCAGTTGCGGCCGCAGACGCGGATATTCGCTCCGCGTCGAAATTCGAAATCACCTGACTTTTCCCGTTGTCAAAGAGCTCGAAGTCCTCTCTCTTCAAACTCCCAACTGCATGTCCCGTCGCGTCTCGCACCACCACTCGTGCCAACACCAGCCTCACGTTGACTCTGAATTTCGAGACTTCCGCATCTGCCGGGGTGGTTCCTTCTTCCTTGACTGACATCTCACTGGACTGCTGTTGGCCAGAATTACTGGAGGCAGGAGTTTGGGCCGGCTGCTCTGCAGCACCGAGGCTCAATACCGCGCTGAGCCAGAGAAGCACGGACAAGGAACCAGCACGACCTCGGGTCATCCGGAAATGGCGGGAATCGCGCGGCGAATTCTTCATGCGACACCGGCAACGCTGACTTAAGCCACGCTAAGCATAGCAGGTGTTACAGCCGATATTGTCTCTAAATTGGCTGTAATTAAAGACATCGGGCCGCTCCTGCAGCGATCTAACATAGCCGCAAAACACAGACCAGTGCGGATGCAGGCCCGAGCAGTCCCGATCTGCAAGCCCTATAATCGAACTGCAGACCTTTTATGATTCAGACCCTATTCGGCAGCCTCGAAGAAGAGAAGAAAACCGGCTTTTTTGACCGTATGAAGCAGGCGGTCACGCGCACGCGGGAGAACCTTGCCGAGCGTATCGAAGAGGTCGTCTCGTTTGGTAAAGAGATCGACCGCAACACCCTCGATGATCTCGAGGCGACGCTTATTGGAGCCGACCTCGGGTCCACCACCACCCAGGAGGTTCTCGGAAAGCTCCGCGAAAAAGCCGATCGCAAGCAGATCAAGGATGCCGCAGAACTCAAGCGGTTGCTCAAGGAAGAGCTCCTTGCGATTCTGAGCGCAGCCAATGCAAGGCCCGCGAGCAAAGTAGACGGCACGCCCGAGGTCATTCTAGTGGTAGGAGTGAACGGCACTGGCAAAACCACCACGATCGGAAAGCTCTCTCAGGTATTTCGCTCCCAGGGCAAAAATGTTCTCCTCTGTGCCGCCGATACCTTCCGTGCTGCAGCCATCGAACAACTTGAGATTTGGGGACAGCGCACCGGGACCGAAGTGATCAAAACCAAGGCAGGTGGCGATCCGGCGGCGGTGTTGTTCGACGCTCTGCAAGCCGCCGTGGCGCGCAAAACGGACTACGTAGTCGTCGATACCGCCGGCCGGCTCCATACCAAAACCAGTTTGATGGCCGAACTCGACAAGATGCGACGCACTGCGCAACGCATCATTCCTGGTGCTCCACACGAAACTCTGCTTGTGATGGACGCCACCACCGGGCAGAATGGACTGCAGCAGGCCCGCATGTTCACCGAGTCTGCCGGCGTAACCGGAATCGTGTTGACCAAGCTCGACGGAACGGCCAAGGGTGGCGTGGTCGTCGCGATCTGCCGTGAACTCGGACTGCCCGTCCGATACGTCGGCGTCGGTGAGAAGGCTGGAGATCTGCTGCCCTTCGATCCAAAAGAGTTTGTCGATTCGCTATTTGAATAGGAGTCGTTATGCAAGATCAAGAAAAGAACTCAAAATTCCGAGCTGTCCTGGATTTCTTGAAGCGGTTGATGGGCAAACGCCCTGCCCAGCCGGGTGATCCCTACGCGTATGTTATGGCTCCGGTGCGCCGCGGCCCCAGGGACGGAGCGGTGCGGCGGTGGCCGACATTGAAGACGACTCCTTCTGCAGCTTTCCGGCGCGAAGATAAGCGCTCGGTGCTCCGCATGCCTCGCCATCTAAGCACGTGGTAGATTCTCTCTGAATGTCCCCGCATTCGTCTGACGACAAGCATCTTCATCGCGCGCTTGAATTAGCTGGTCAAAGCGTCGGGCTGGCTTCGCCCAATCCTTACGTCGGAGCCGTCATTACTGACGCTCACGGCAACGTTCTCGGAACGGGCACGCACACCTACGACGGCATAAAACACGCGGAGATTCTTGCCCTCGAACAAGCTGGAGTGAAAGCTCGCGGGGGAACGCTCTACATCAACCTGGAACCGCACTCCCATCAGGGGCGAACTCCTCCCTGTACCGACGCCCTGATCAAAGCCGGGATTCAGCGCGTGGTGGCCTCCATGCCCGATCCGAATCCGAAAGTGAGTGGGTGTGGCTTCGAACAATTGCGAGCCGCCGGCATTCGCGTCGAAATCGGAAAACTCGAAGAGCAGGCGCGTTACCTGAATGAGGCATTCGCCCGCTACATTCGACAAGGCACTCCGCTTGTCACCTTGAAAGCAGCGATGACGCTCGACGGCAAGATCGCTCCGCCTCCCACCGAAGCGCTCGTGGCGCACGCCGGCACTCCTCCCGGAGGTTGGATCACCAGCGATGTGGCCCGAGCCCACGTGCACGAACTCCGGCATCAGAGTGATGCGCTTTTGGTCGGTGCGGGCACCATCCTTTCCGACAATCCCTTGTTGACCGACCGGAGCGGAAAGCCGCGACGCCGCCCTTTGTTGCGGGTCATTCTGGATTCGCGGCTGCGTCTGCCCCTCGACTCCAGACTCGTGGGAAGCCTAGGTGCCGGGAACAAAAATGATGTGCTGGTCCTCTGCGCCTCAGCAGATGAACAGAAACGAGGAGAGCTGGAACGATTGGGCGTGCGGATCGAACAGATTCAGGCGTTCGATTCGGACGGGCGTCCGGATCTGCCAGCGATCTTACGTCGCCTCGGGGAACTGGAAATACTGTCAGTGATGATCGAAGGCGGCGCCACCATCAACTGGGCCGCGCTTGCCGCCGGCGTAGTCGATAAGGTTTTCCTTTTTTATGCGCCTAAGATCCTGGCCGGCACAGGTTCCGTCCCCTTCGCCTCCGGTGCTGGTTTTCGCCACATGAGCCAGGCCGCGCAAGTGAAGCGAGTACACTTGCACCGCTTCGGTGAGGATTTCGCGGTCGAGGGATATCTGCGCGATCCTTATGGCGAATGAAATCGATTCAGTGCGAAGTCACAGACTCCAGAAAAAACCAAATCTGACGGCGTCTTGGCCCCTCGTTTTTTCTTTCCGAGTTCGTTGGTGCCAAAATATGCCCTGGTCCGCAGCAAAGCCATTTCACTCTGTTACCGAACAACAAGGTCGGTGTATCATCAGTCCCATTTTTTGAATCCAGAGGAGCTCCGGATGAATGCCGATGCAACAAATCGCACCTCAGAAGCGTGGCCGCAGTTTTACGCCCGAATCGCCGGCGCCATGTACCTGTTCGTCATCGTGGCGGGTACATTCGCCGAGCTTCTCGTTCGCGGACGTCTGGTCGTGCACGGCGACGCCGCGGCAACCGCGCACAATATCCAGGCGCATGAACTACTTTACCGGTTGGGCTTTTCAGTCGAAGTCCTGTATTGCGCCCTCAATCTTCCCTTGTCGCTGATCTTCTATAAGTTGTTCAAGGTGGTCAACAAGAACATCGCGTTGCTGGGAGTGTTCTTCGACATTGCGGTCAATTCCATTGAGGCCATCAGCACACTCGGTCATTTCGCGCCCTTGATTCTGCTGGGAAAAGAGCACTACCTGACGGCATTTACCCCAGAACAGTTACAGGCTGCCTCGTATATATCGATCCAGTTGTTTGAACATGGTTTCGGCATCTGCCTTGTATTTTTCGGATTCGATTGCTTCACCCTCGCATACCTGATTATTAAATCAACCTTCTTTCCCCGGTTCATTGGTGTGCTGCTCGCGATCGAAGGCGTGGGATATCTCATCAACAGCTTCACCCTTTTTCTTGCGCCCGGGCTGCAAGCCCGCATCTTCCCCTATTTCGCGCCCACGGCGATCGCAGAGATAGCGCTGGCTTTATGGCTTCTCGTGATGGGAGTGAACGTGCAACGCTGGAAGGAGCAAGCCGCCACAGCGTCATGAGCACCGAGCATTCATGAGTTGACTACCCCTCGTCGCAGTAGCACGCCGAGAAACGTTAAGATGATGAGTTCATCCCGGAGGTCCTCATGTTTACTGGCATCGTAGAAGAAGTTGGACGCATCACCCGCATCGAGCAGCGCGGGGAAAATCGCCGCATTACTATCGCAGCCGAACAGTCTCCCAAGGAACTCGGCACCGGTCACAGCGTCTCCGTGAGCGGAGTTTGCTTGACGGCTCTCGACATCAAACCCGGTTCGTTCTGTGCCGATCTTGCTCCCGAAACCTGGGTGCGAACGTCGTTCTCCCGCATTCACGAAGGAGCGCTAGTCAATCTTGAGCTGCCGATGAAGGCCGATGGCCGATTCGGAGGGCACATCGTCCAAGGCCATGTCGATGGTGTCGGCAAGCTGACTTCTTTCGAGCGCATCGCCGATTCCGAAAACTGGTGGCTCACCATCGAATTGCCGGAAGAAATCGAGAAGTACACGGTTTACAAGGGATCGATCTCGATCGAAGGCATCAGCCTGACCGTCGCAAAACTAGAGAAGAATCGCTGCATCGTCGCCATCATTCCACATACTGTCGAAATGACGAATCTGCATTCGCTCAAGCCCGGCGATCCGGTGAATCTGGAAGCCGACCTGATCGCAAAGTATGTCGAGAAGATGATGAAGGGCGACCAATCCCAAAGCCCGTTAACGATCGAGGACCTGGTGGAGCAGGGCTTCTAGCTGGACAGAAAGTCATTGCCTGCTGGTCTGCCTGTCTCTGACCGTCACGCCGCCTTTCATCACCCAGTTCACGTGCTGTAACACAGTGATGTCTTTCAGCGGGTCGCCATCTACTGCGATCATGTCCGCGAAGTGATCGGGTTCCAGTGCTCCGACCTTGTCCTGCCAGGTCAATAACTCCGCGGCATTGACGGTCGACGCCTGAATCGCTTCGAGCGGAGTGAGTCCGCGCTTCGTCATCGCCTCGAGCTCGGTAGCGTTCTTGCCGTGCGTCTCTGGAGACGCGGGATCGAAGCCCGCGGCCATCTTTACTCCCAAGCTCTTCGCGATCTGGACCTCCTGTTGAATGCCCTGCAGGAATGCATCGATCCGCTTGCGCCGCTCCGGACTCATTGGTTTGTTCTTCTGCGCTTCAAGGTCGAGGTCGACTACGCCAATGGTCGGCACCAGAAACGTACCCTTCGCCTTCATCATCTCGAGGTCTTCGCGGTTGATCCCGTGTCCATGCTCTATGGAATCGACGCCGGCGGTCAGCGCGTTCTTGATGCCTTCAGGCGTCGTCGCATGTGCCGCCACCTTCCGATTCTGCCTGTGCGCTTCCTCAACGATCACTCGCATCTCGTCGACCGTGAGCGTCGGATTTTGCCAGTCAGCGTAAACCTTGATGAGGTCCGCGCCGTGGCCAACCTGCTCGCGGACAGCGCGTCGAGCCTCCTCGACGCCGCTAACCATCTGGGCACCAGTCGGGAAATCCCGCAGGTCTGGCGAAACGCCGAACGGATTGTATTGGCCCACTGCGGCGATGGCTCGCGTCGCTACCTGCATACGCGGTCCTTGGACCAGACCCTGTTTGATCGCATCACGCAACGCAACATCGGCGTACTCGGAACCCTCGCTCTCCACGTCGCGAATGGTCGTGTAACCGGCCTCCAGCGTGATGCGCGCGTTATAGGCGCCCTCGAGCGCGCGGAAGGCTTGGGACTTGGTTGCCAGATCGAGGATGTAACCGTTGTCGCCCTCCGGAATGCGCGCCATGATATGCGTATGGCAGTCGATGAGTCCGGGGAGAACTGTGGCTCGCCCCAGATCGATCACCGTGGCATTCTTCGGCGCGTGAGTCTCGATTTCTGGTGCCGGCCCAACTTCCTTGATACTCTCCCCTTCAATCAATATCGCGGCGTTCTCGATGTAAACACCTTTTCGCACATCGAGCAGTCTGGCAGCTTTTACAATGGTTGGCGCTGAAGCCTTCGCTTCGGATTGCGTTTGCGCGATGACACTTCCGGAGACCAGCAGCAAGAGCAGCAGCAAATGAACTTTCATGGGCAGGAAGATTACCTGACCCAGAGTGCTCAGGCAAGAAGATGGTTTCTCCAACTGCTTTGGGGGTAGAGTTCGGAAAGATTCACTGGCAACTGGCCCCTGGTCTCTGGCCCCTGATCCCCGCCGTTACGCTTCCAGCTTCAACTCATCGAGTTCCAGAAATTCCTGGATGATTGGGTGCTGGTCCTTCTCCATCTCGGCGTACGTGCCGAAGAAGATCGCTCTTCCCTCATGCAGAAAAACCACGCGCTCAGCGAGTTTCCTCGCCAGCCGCATATCGTGCGTCACCACAATACTGGTCAAATTAAGTTGGATCTTCAGCCGCTTTATCAGGTCGCCCAGCAGTTGCGCCATCAGCGGATCGACCATCGTGGTCGGTTCGTCATAAAGAATGCATTCCGGACGCGCGGCCAGCGCGCGAGCAATGGCTACAGACCGCTTCATCCCAGTCGATAGATCCGACGGCAGCAGATCACGCATCTGCTGGACTCCAACCATCTGCAACAAGCCGTCTACGATCTGATAAATCTGCTCCTCGCTGTGATCCCGCGTCTCGCGCAGTGGAAAGGCCACGTTCTCGCCGACACTCAGCGAGTCAAACAGTGCCCCATTCTGAAAAACCATGGTGACTTTTTTGCGAATGTGCTCCAGTTGCTCCTCGGTGTAATCCGTGATGTCTTCGCCGGCCACGATGACGCGTCCGGAGTCGGGCTTGAGAAAACCCATAATGTGATGTAAGGACACAGATTTCCCCACGCCGCTGCGTCCCAGGATACAGACGGTCTCCCCCGGCATGACGTTAAAGCTCACACGCTCAAGCACGACATTGTCGCCAAAGGCTTTGGAAACATCGCGGAATTCGATGTAGGGCGCGGGCATGGGATCTTTTCGGCTGTCAGCGCTAGCGGGAGCCTCGAGCTTCGAGCACGACGTTCTTAACCTTATCAAATTTTGGGGGTGGGCTTTAGTGGCAAACCGACAGGACAAGTTACGCAAACGATCTTCGGTTTCGAGGGGACACGCCATACAGAGGGTCTAGGCAGCTAAGGTGTAATCTCAAACACCACTCCGCAACCTGGGTTGTCCGTGCAGGTATTGTTGCCGCCCCAGGTGGTGACCCCGTAGATGTTTCCAGCCTTGTCTCGCGTCAAGCCCAGAGGCCCGTTGCCATCCGTACAATGCGCTTCGGAACAAAATGTATACAAAATCGTTTCCTTGGCCTTAGAGGTCAACTGATAGACGCTGCCATAGTCGGTAAACGAATGGCTGCCAAAGGCCGAGCCGTAAAGTATGCCGTCTCCAATAATCAGGGCTGCATCAGTATTGTCGTCATTCCCAGGAGCGAGAGAGTACTCTGAACCTTTGCCGTTGGCTAGGAGTTGAAACAAAACCCCAGCCCCGACTTTACCGCCTTGGGCAAAGGATCCATAAATGGCCCCTGCTGAGTCTGTGGTCAGCGGCGCGACGGGAAACTCGCCAGTAGCAGGAGTCGCAGGCGCATAGAGGAGTCTGGAACTCCATCCCCTTGCCTGCGGATGAAGCATAAACACAGTACCGCAGCCCTGAAAGCACTGCGATGAATAGTTTCCACCATACGAAGCCGTACCGAACAAGTTGCCGGACTTGCTCAGAGTCAAGCCTCCCAACGGAAAGTAACCGTCCGGGCATTCGGTACCTTGTGAGACCGCACAAAGGTTATAGATCACGCGCTCGGTCCAGGCGCCTCCTTGAGCAGACGGTGGCGACAATTCAAATGCGGCTCCGCAGCCCGGCATTAATTGGAAAGAACAGCCACTCCCGCCACCGACAGTAGCGCCATATAAGTTGCCCAGCGCGTCACGCGCGATCGCACCAGAGGGTTCTTCGCCGTCAGCACAATCCTCACCAAGACTGCAAAAGTTGTAGAGCACGGTCTCATTCCACTTGCCCGCTGAGGGCGATAACTCGAAGACCGTGCCTTTATTCTTCAAACCGCCAAATTGAGTTGCACCGTAGAGGTTCCCGTTCGAGTCAGGGACTAGAGTACTGGTCGGAGTATTCCCATCGAGGCAAGAAGCCACGGAACAAAATTGATATAACGTGGTGAGCGTCCAATTGCCATTGGAGTTGGAGAGACGGAACACCGTCCCGCAACCGTAAGGGCAGTTCGCAGCCGTCCCCGCTCCGCCGGACTGGGTAACACCGTAAAGGGCTCCGGACTGGTCGATGATAAGGGAGGAAGGGGCATTTCCATCCGGACCGCTGAACCTGTAGAGCACTTTGTACTGAGACTGTGCCAGTGCATAATTCAAGGTCAGAATCGCCAGAACAAAGAACCGCAAAAGCGTTTTCATGAGAAGCCTCGGCCAGGAATGCGTCGCGACAGTAGATGCAAAAACCGAGTTCTGGTTTGCCGCTCGCAAGAAAAAGGGTTCCGTAACGTGAGCCCTCGTTGAACTGGGCTCGCCTTAGGTGGACCCATTCCCAAAGTTTTTCCTAAACAGGGACTTAACAATTAAGGAAACCAACCATCAATCGTCATCCGGGTCTATCGGGGGCCTTCTGCGGTTCATGAAATGCTTCGCGTCCAACGGTGTCGGAATCGTCTTGTATGTAGTCGGTGACTGCGTGAGGTTAAAACAATCGGAGAGATCGTCCGCGTATGCGTCAGCGTAATTGAGCGATGGCAGCTTGAATGTCGTCTCGATATATTTCAGGATGCTGCCAAAATCGTGAGTGGTGTGCGAAATATACGCCGCTTTCGCGTACGGCGAGACCACGACCAGCGGCACGCGGAAACCATAGACATATCCTGATCCCCAACTGATCCCGTCATTCACAACCTTGGGCGCGACGTGATCGTACCAGCCTCCCCAATCATCCCACGTGATGATGATCGCGGTGTTCGCCCAATACTGACTATTCCCGATGGCATTGACGATTGAACCTACCCATGACGGCCCAGAACCGTTATTGCTCAACGCGTGGTCCGACTGAGCTCCGTCAGGAATGACCCAGCTTACCTGGGGGAGTTGGCCACCGACGATATCTCCCAACACTTGCCACTCCGGGATGATGACATTGTTCGTCCAGTCTGGTCCTGTACAGGTCAGGATACCGTTAATCGTTTGTGGCTGGCAGATGTGGTTGATGGCATCCGGCCCGGTCCAGATTGAACCAGGGGACGGCGCATAGTAGCGCCATGTCACGCCGGCTGTATCGAGTAAATCTGTGAGCGTCGGATGTTCAAAGCAAGCATACTGCGTGGTAGATTCGCTTCCGGTCGGATCGATGATCGCTACCGTTTCGTTGGCCGGCGCAATGCATCCCGCCGGGCTGAGGCTAAGGTTCGGATTTTCCGCTGCAAACAGATTGCTGGTCGCGGTTGGAGCCGAAGTCCCCGAAATAATAAATTGATGCGCTGGGAAGCTAGGCCCCTCATTGGTCTGAAACATGCGATCTCCAAAGGTATATTGCTCGGCCAGTGCGAAATAGGGCTGAACATCCGACAGCTTTACGAACATGAATTGCGGGTTCGCCGGGCAATCCGCTGCAGGATTGCATGGGATCAGATTCGCCCCGTCCATTTTGCCGCCGTCATACATCGCCACAAAAGCAGCATTCGCATGGCTGAGATCGTAGTCCTGCGGATTGGAGCCCACGGTCCCTAAATCGATCGGGCTCAGCGGGATCGTCTGTCCCTGCGAATTGACGCCACTGGTCGCAATATCGGCACCGCGCCCCACCAGCACCGGATCCTGGAACAGATTGTCTGGAGTTCGATTCTCCTGAAAGATGACCACGATATGCTGAATAATGGCTGCCGTTGTGAGCTTTAACGATTGCGCGCCGGTACTTGGGGCCACATTGTTTTTATCGTTACCAGTTACGCTGATCGCATAGCTCCCGCCGGGAGTGCTCGTCGACGTAGTCACCGTTAACGTCGAGCTCACCGGGGCCGTACTGGAGACAGTAATCGGATTTATGCTGAACGAGCATGTCGGGGCTGCGCTGCCGCCCATCGCGCCACACGAAAGAGTGACGCTGCCTTCGTACCCATTGACCGGAGTCACAGTAACGCTGGAAGTGGAATCACTTCCAGCGGAGATTGAGCTCGGGCTCAGAGCTGCCGCAGCGAGCGTATAGCTTGTCGGCTTAACTGGGCTCGGTTCCACTACGGGCGGTGGGGACGAACTGCCGCCGCAAGCGTTCATCACGAATAGGAGACCCGCGACCCAGAACAGTGGCATGGCACTGCGATCCATCGCAAACCTCCAGCACGGAGAGAATTGATATTCTGCCGCACTAGAACCCGGCTCCGGGAATTTCCACTCGCCCCATATACTTAATTCGTCGATTCACAATGTGTCAGCCGAGGATCGTTCGACTTTCCTTCGCGCCCGCCACGTCTTCCGGCGTATTCAAATTGCGAAACAGCTCCGGCGAGAATCCCGCCACGCGCAATTCTTCTTCTCCGATCACTTCAGTCTTACCATCCTCAAATAACTCATCAATCTTGTAGCGGCCTGCGCGCAGCGCCCGCTCGGCGATATCGGCAAACGCCCGGCGGTAAATAGCGCAGAGAGGCTGCAAACCTCTACTTGTGCGGACAACTATTACGGTCGCAGCCGAGTCGCGGCTGCGCGTAATCAGAAACTGCAGGAAAGCAAACGATACGAACGGCACATCCACCGCGAGGATCAGGTTGAGATCTGTCTGCGACGAGCGTAGTGCCGCGTGAATTCCCCCCAGCGGTCCACACCCCGGAAACACGTCTTCTACCACTGGCGCGAAGGGCTGAAACTTCGCAGGATCTCCTACAATTCGAACCTCCCTAGTCACCGATTGCGCCACATCAAGCATCCGGGCCAGCAATGTTCGTCCTTCGAGCAGCACGAACGCTTTTTCCATCCCCATGCGCGTGCTTCTGCCGCCCGCCAGAATGAAAGTAGTGATGTCCGCTGATGAAGATTCCATGCGGCGATCATACATCGGCGCCCCAATCGCTGGTCTTAGGCCTATCCAATCCCAGCCACTTCGAGCCTCGCCAGCAAGTTCTTCCAGCTCTGGAGGTTAGCTTCTGGCGTTTTTCGGTGGTGCACGAAAGTAACCTTCCCAAAGTCAGGTCTTCGCGAGATGATGTGCCTGCGTCCGAAGGTTATAGTGACCCGGAAGTAACCCATCATGCCGCAAAAATTCATGGATGTGCTTATGCTTGGGCGCTGCTCTCACGAGTTCTCTTGGCCCCGCCGTGGTGCAGATGGCAACTACTATCAGGTTTGCCTGCTGTGTGCCGCGGAATACAAATATGATTGGACGACCATGCGCCGCACCGAGCGCGTGGAGCACAAGCCTGAGACGGGAATTCGGCGTAGCCATGCACGCGAAAAACGGCCTTCCTGGGTGCCGCGTGCCCGGCGTTTAAAGCTCGACATCCCACTGCGTTATCGCGTCAACAAGACCAGCACATGGTACGAGGGAATCATCGCGAACATCAGTCAGAGCGGCGTTTTGTTCCTTGGTCCTCAACCCCTTCCGGTCAACGCGCTCATCGAGATGGTGTTCGAGATGCCAGAGGAAATTTCCGGCCAGAAGAACAGCAATGTTGTCTGTCAGGGCCGGGTTATGCGAGCCAAAGATGCCCCCGAGCGGGAAGAAGACAAGGCGGGGTTGGCAGCTTCCATCGTCGATTACAAGTTCATCCATTAGCGGCGTTCGGTAGTTGCGAGAGCTGCCGAAGGTGCGAATCCGTACTTACATCTGCAGGAAACCCTCTAAGCATCTAAACTGTCACAAGGGGCCCGTGATCGGGCCAATCATCAGGAGTTAGGTATGAACAGAAAATCTCCGCTCTTTGTGTGTCTGCTATTTTCGGCCCTACTAGTTCTGGAGATAGGCTGCGCCAAGAAGCCCGATGACGCCAAGATCTCAAGCGACATTCAGAGCAAATTCAGCCAGGATTCCGGACTTTCCGCGAAGCAGCTCTCTGTGCAGTCCGCGAATGGCGTGGTTACGCTCAGCGGCAATGTCGACAACGACGCTCAGCGCGAAGCCGCAAGCCGGCAGGCCGCCTCGGTTCCCGGAGTAAAAGAGGTCGTCAACAATTTGCAGGTAGTGCCGGCGGTGGCTACCGCACAGGCGCCCCCGGCCCCTGCCGAAACGCAAGCGCCACCACCCGCGGAAAACCCGAAGCCGGCTCGGGAGAAAAAGCACTCCAGAAAGGCGTCTTCGTCCGACGCCGAGGATATGCAGCAATCGAACGCTGCACCGATGGCCGACGCCACTCCGCCACCCGCAGCAGCGCCACAGCCACAACCAGCGCCTGCGCCTCCTCCGCCGCCCCTACCTCCGAAGAAGTACATCATCGATCAGGGAACGCAGTTGACTGTCCGCCTCGTCGATCCCATTGATAGCGAGAAGAACCAGACCGGCGACACCTTCCACGCGACCCTCAATGCTCCCCTGACTTCGGACGGCGAACAGGCCGTACCCGCTGGAGTCGAATTGACCGGCCACCTCGTCGAAGTCAAGAGTGCCGGCAAATTCGCTGGTCAATCCGACGTCATTATGCAACTGGACAGCCTTACGTCGGGCGGACAAACCTACAACCTGCAGACGGATCAATACAAAAAACAAGGCAGTTCGCGCGGCAAGAACACTGCCGAGAAAGTGGGCGGTGGCGCAGTGCTAGGCGGCATCATTGGCGCGCTCGCCGGTGGTGGTAAGGGCGCGGCAATTGGGGCCGCGGCAGGCGCTGGCGTCGGCGGAGGCGTGCAGGCTGCCACCAAAAGCCAACAGATCAAGCTTCCCTCGGAAACGGTGCTGAACTTCACGCTTCAGGCACCGATCACGGTTATCCAGGCAGCACCCTCAGATGCCAGCCGCCAAAAGCTGGGCAACTCGCAATAGCGGCATATTGACAGTTAGCTCTGAGCGCTGCGACGCTCCGCCGGTCGCAGCGTTTGAGTTTACGGGGCTATTTTTTCGGCCGAGTTTGGCAAACCGAGCGGCAATCCTGCTACAAAGCTCATGCCTTCTTGAATTACACTCTCTCGCAGGTTCAAAGGAATGCCTCCGATCGCGGCAGTGCTACATACGGAAAACGATGCCTTGCGGTTGGGACGACTCCTGGAAACGCTCTATCCCTGCGACGAGATCCTGATTGTGGATCACGGTTCGTTCGACGCAACTTTGCAGGTCGCCCAGGATTATGGCGCGCGAATCATCGCCGGAACTAACGGTGCAACGAATGAACACTATCTTCGGAGCATTCGCTCCAACTGGGTTTTATGGCTCGATCCGAGAGAATCCGTATCTGAGGGTCTTGCCGCAAGCCTCTTCGAATGGAAATCGGAGCCTCTACCGCAAAGCGGTCTGGCCTTTTCCGTCTTCCTGCGCGAAGAAACAGCCGAAGGATGGGTGGAGCATCCGTCAGCGCAGACGCGGCTGGTGCCGTCGACCTGGCACCGCTGGTCTGGGCGCCTTCCGAGCGCAGATTCCTCTGCGGTCGCGCTCGAAGGAGAACTTTTGCGCTTCTCTTTTCCCTGACGAAAACGACTTTCGCATGACACGCGTGGAGCTCCCGCCCCCTAGGCCAAGTACACCGCCGTTACCTTCGGAATCGGATATCACAGGCGCTTGTGATCTCGGTCACATTCCTTCCTATATGCCTCGCCTAGACTGCGCTGTTGTGGCAATTTTCGGGCCTCAAAGCCCCGGAGGAAACAAGTCATGCGTGTAATGAAATTCATCGGTGTGGCCGCAGTTCTGGCGATTTTATCGGCCCTCGCCCTGGGGCAAGCCGCCCCCGCTCAGAGCGCTCCAGCGGTAAAGCATGTTCCCATTACCAACGCCCCGTCGAGTTCAGGTAAAGAGATGTTCAAAAGCTATTGCGCCGTTTGCCATGGTCTCGACGGAAAAGGAAACGGCCCGGCAGCATCGGCCATGAAGACCCCTCCCACGGATCTGACGGCTTTGGCTCAAAAAGACGGTGGAAAGTACCCATCCTCTCACGTGGCGGCTGTCATTCGTGGCCAGGCTATGACGCCCTCTCACGGCAGCCAGGACATGCCTGTGTGGGGACCGCTGTTTTCCAGTATCAGTCAGGGTCATGAAGGCCAAGTGCAGCAGAGGATTACGAATCTGGTCTCTTACATTGAGACTCTGCAAGCCAAGTAGCCATGGACGGGTTGGACTCGTTCAGGCAGCCGACGAGCCAACCCGTCAGATTCGCCCCAGCATCTCTGCCGTTGCAGATTCATCCCTGTGGATGGCGGAATCTCATGCATCCGACGCTGTCGTCCAGGAGCCAGAAGTGTAAGCGTCAACCACTCAATGGCTTACTCCACCTTGGCCGCCCGGCCAGTGACTTCAGTACCTTAGTCCCCACGGCACCATAGACTTATAATCCATCCAAGAACGAGGAATTTCTGCGTTCTGTAGGAAGGACGAAAGACGCGAGACGCCAGGTGCGCTCGAAAACACGTCTTTCCCCGGAAACGCCTTCTAAAACTTCGTGGACCCTGTCTTCGCATCGGCGATTTTTGTCTTGGGGCTGGCCTTCGGCAGCTTTCTGAACGTGTGTATCTACCGTCTGCCGCGTGGGCTTTCCACTGTCACCCCTCGCTCCGCGTGCCCGAAGTGTAAGAATCTGATTGCCTTTTACGACAACTTGCCCGTCCTCAGCTGGCTGATCTTGCGCGGACGATGCCGCCACTGTAAAGCCAGCATCTCGCCTCGCTATCTGATGATCGAGTTGCTCACCGGCCTGCTATTCCTTGCATGTTACTGGATATTTCGGGCTGGCATTTTCCACGTTGAAGTTCTGCACATTCGGGTTTCTGATACTCGGTCTGATCTTCACCGATGCCGAAACTAAGCTGTTGCCCGATAAATTGACCCTGCCCGGACTCGCACTGGGAATCATTTTCAGTTTGATCGTTCCGGTGAACGATCTCGTCTCGCAGTTTTTGCCCGGGATGATGAATCTCCCGTTCAGTGCTGACCTCTCTTCCCGATTGCTCTCGCTATTCGATTCGCTGCTGGGTGCGGCTGTCGGAGCGTCTTTCATATACGGGGCTGGTGCGGTTTACCTCCGCTGGCGCGGTACCGAGGGCATGGGCTTTGGGGATGTCAAATTGATGGCCATGGTCGGCGCCTTTCTCGGAGTCAAGCTCACGGTATTCACGATCTTCACGGCGTCCCTAGCCGGCTCCATATTTGGCCTCACCACTGTGCTGGTCGTTTGGCTGAAGCGTACACATCGATTCGCCAAACGGCTCGCTAGCGCTCACGCAGCTCGCCAACGCGCCTGGCAGTCCGCGCAGGTGGTTTATCGCAATTACCAGATGCCATTCGGCGTTTTCCTGGGCAGTATGGCTCTATTCGCTCTGTTTTTCGGTGACCGGTTCCTTCACTGGTATGGGAGGCTCTGGTGAAACTTTTGGCGAATCCATTACTGCTTCGCGCCGCGCTGGTATTCTTCTGCGCTGTCTCAGCCTTCCTTCTGGGGCTGTTTATGATTCGCCGTTTGCGGAAGAACATCGCCAAAGAATCTGATATGTCGAATGGAGCCACGCCGTCCATCGACGCTCTGCCGCTTCACCTCTACAACACCGTCATACAGCAACTGAAACAGCAGAAGCACGAACTGCAGGTGCAATCGCAAGCAGAACAGACGCGTGCCCGCACCACCGAAAATTTCAGCCAAACCGTTCTTTCGAATCTTTCTTGCGGCGTGCTGGTCTTTGGCAGCAACGGACTGGTGAAAACGGCGAATCCGGCAGCAAAATCCATCCTGGGATTTGCCTCAACCACCGGCATGAGTGCAGAAGACATCTTTCGCGGCGCCGCCATCCATTCGTCCTCTTTGGCATCGGCGCGAGTCTTTCCCGACGAGACTCGTGAGACTCCGGTTCGCGTGCTCGATGAAGTCCACCTGGTGCTCCGCGAAGGCAGCAAGCGCAGAGAGATCGAAGCTGACTACGAGAGTCCCGCAGGCGAAAAACGTTTCCTGCGCATCACGATTTCCCGCGTTCTTGCTATTGACGGTGACCTGCTCGGCGTGGCTTGCGTCATTAACGATCTTAGCGAATTGGAACGCATTCGCCGGCAGCAGGAATTACATGGAGAAATTTCGGCTGAGATGGCGCTGCAACTGCGCACATCCCTGACCACGATCTCTGGGTTTGCGCAACAGCTTGCCAATAACCGCGATCCGGAACTGGCAAAGGAACTCGCCACCGACATCGCGCAGGAAGCAGCGCAACTGGATCGAACCATAGGCGGTTTTCTCACGGCAAAGCGTCAGGCGAATGTTGCTGCCGGCCATGCCGCAAAATGATTTCAGCTGGAAAACGGGGCGCGATGCCCTTCAACTTAGCGAGATCAGAAAAAAAGAGTTACTCATGAGGTGGGAGCAAATGAAACGAATCGCAAACTACGGAATCGGACTGGTGCTGCTTCTCGGCTTCGCCGGGATCCCGGCCAGCGCTCAGAACCAGACTCAGTCGAACTCGGATTCGGCTGCCAGCCCGTCGCTCGGCGATTACGCGCGCCAGGTACGCAAGGATACTGACGCCAAGAGCAAACCCAAGGTATTCGATAACGACAATCTGCCTCGGCAAGACAAACTCTCGGTTGTTGGCACACCGTCAGAGCCCACTGCCGATAATTCCGCGGAGCAGAAGCAAGCCGAATCGGCTAACGC
>CAWGKF010000014.1:0-31048 GCA_963823085.1 Terriglobia bacterium
TCTGGCGGGTAAAACCGTGGGGGTTCGAGTCCCCCCTTTCGCACCAACAACTTGCAGTTCCGCCCGCGTGGTTACCGACAAGTTACCCGCTGCGTTTATCCGCTCTTCCCCCTCCCCACTCTAATTTTTCTTGATGAAAACCCGAAACGGATGAAATACTCATACACATTGGGCGTGCTTGCAGCAAGCGGATCCCCCCTGCTTGATATCCCCCGTGTGTGGTAAATCCTGGTTTTCGGAGATCGAATGCGTAGGGCTCGTCTTCTTTTATCCCTTTCTTCCTGTGTGTTCTAGTCCTCGCTGCGCAACAACTCGTTGCTTCGACGTGCATGAATTTCGCCACTCCCGGTCAGATACAGTTCCGGCGGAAATGGTCCCAACTCAGTGGCGATCGCGGACTTGAATGGGGATGGCAAGCTTGATGTGGTGGTCTCAAATTGGTGCATGAACAACACCGTCCCCTGTCCGGGCAGTTCCGTGGGAGTGATGTTGGGGAACGGCGACGGAACCTTCAAGCCGGGAGTGGCCTATGCTTCGGGCGGAGTTTACGCCCTGTTCGTTGCGGTGGGCGATCTGAACGGCGACGGCAAGCCTGACATCGTGGTCGCGAATTGCGGCAATGCGCTGAACAACCACTGCATCGGCGCGGGCGGCAATGTAGGAATTCTCTTCGGCAACGGCGATGGGACCTTCCAGCCCGTGGTCACGATCCAGTTGGGGGGCGGCGGATACGGCGCCATCGCGGTGGGCATCGCGGACATGAACCTTGACGGCAAGCCCGACATCGTCGTCGCCGGAGATTGCGCAAGCGGCGGTTGTGGTGGTGTGCTGCTGGGAAATGGGAACGGAACCTTTCAGCCGGAGATCCCTTTCGTGACGGGGGGACTGATCGTCTTTGGCATGGCGGTCGGCGATGTGAACGGCGATGGCAAACCTGATGTTGTGGTTGGCCACCAGTGCGCGGACAGCACTTGCAAGACCAGCACCGTGGGCGTGCTCTTAGGAAAAGGGGACGGAACGTTCCAGCCGTCGGTGGTATACAACTCGGGCGGAATTTATCCGGACTGGGTGGCGATTGCAGATCTCAACGGAGACAATAAGCCCGACATCGAAGTAGCGAACAGCAGTACGAGCACCAGCATCAATCAAGGCGATGTCGGCATATTGATGGGCAACGGCGACGGCACCTTCCAGCCGGTGGTTGCTTATTCTGCCAGCGAATTCGGGGCCGCGGCGCTTGGTGTGGCCGATGTCGACGGAGACGGCAAACCCGACGTCGTGGTGGTCAACTGCTCCGCTGTTAGCGGCAACTGCAACGGTGGTGGTGGCGATGTTGGATTGCTGCTGGGTAATGGCGACGGAACTCTTCAGCCCGTGGTCACTTTCTTTCCGGGAGGAAACACTCCTTTCGGTGTGGCCGTCGCGGATCTGAACGGCGACAGCAAACCGGACGTCGTGGTGGCGAACTGCGCCAGCAACGTGTGCGGTCAAAATCCTGGGGACGTCGCAGTCCTCATCAACACAAGCCTGGGGGCGACAGCGACTTCACTTACCTCCTTGCCGAACCCCTCAAACGTTGGGCAGACCGTGACTTTCACCGCGACGGTGGCCGGGCTCGGATTTAAGGTCACGCCGACCGGAACGGTCACCTTCCTTGACGGGACGACGAACCTCGGCACTTCCAGTCTGAACACCAGTGGTGAAGCAACGTTGACGACCTCAACTCTGACGCTAGGTACGCATAACATCACGGCCACCTACAACGGAGATTCGAATTTCGAACCCAGCACTTCATCCGTTGTCAGCCAACTGGTGCAGGGTGCCGTCGCTCAACTTTCGGTAACGAGTCTCAGCTTTGGTAACCAGGTCGTGGGTGTAAGCAGTACGCCTCAAAGTGTGATGCTGACGAACACCGGAAATATCGCTCTGACCATTGCGTCCATTGTAATTAGCGGGAAAAACAGCGGCGACTTTTCACAGACCAACACGTGTGGAACATCGGTCGCGGCAGGTGGCAGCTGCACCATCTCGGTGACGTTCAAGCCGTTGGCCTACGGGACGCGCAACGCCACTGTCAGCATCACCGACAACGCACCCGGCAGTCCCCAGCAGATCGCACTGAAGGGCGTTGGAACATGGATGCAAGTCACCCCACTGCATTTGACATTCGCCAATCAGAAGGTCGGCACAACGAGCGCTCGCAAAATCATCTCACTCACCAACAAAGCTCCTGAGACAATGACCATCACGGGAATTAACATCATTGGGACGAATGCGGGTGATTTTGCTGAGCAGACTAATTGCGGCACCAGCCTGGCAGCGGGAGCAACCTGTTACGTCGCAGTCACCTTCACCCCGACGGCCACCGGCGCTCGGTCGGCGAGTGTTGCAGTCAGCGACAACGGCGGGGGCAGTCCGCAGAAAGTGACCTTGGCTGGCACTGGAATCTAGCCGGACAGGTTCACGATTACTAATGCTTCAGGGCACAGTGCTTGATTCGGTTCTGTGCCCTTGCCTCTTCCAGAGCAAGCGGCCCGTGGGTGCAACAATTCCTCGTTGTTGATCCGGCTTTCGTTTTTCCGTTCCCATCTCGCCCGCCTGTGCTTAAATTTCTGCTGACCTTCCATGACCGATCAGGAATTACTTCGAGAAGCATTGGCTGAAGCAAAGCTGGGACTGCAACAAGGGGGCCTGCCGATCGGTTCCGTGCTGGCCGACAACCACGGATGCATCGTGGCGCGTGGGCACAATCTGCGCGTGCAGAGCGGCGATCCTACAGCCCACGCAGAAACGGTCTGCATTCGCAATGCCGGGCGCCGTCGCGACTGGCCCGAACTGACGCTGGTCAGCACCCTCAGCCCATGCATCATGTGCACAGGAACGGCGCTGCTCTATCGTATTCCGCGCGTGATTGTGGGAGAGAATCAGAATTTTCTGGGCGCAGAGGACCTCTTTCGCGAGCGTGGAGTAAACCTGACCGTGCTCAACGACGCCGACTGCATTCAGATGATGCGGGATTTTATCCGCGAGCGCCCGGACCTGTGGAATGAAGACATTGGCCGCTAGAAAGAGTACGGGAAGCTCATCGGCTGGAAGTTCACCGGCTCGAAGGTAGTTGGCTATTCTGTTTCGAAGATGCTGCCATTTCGCTCGCCGGCAGAGTAGCTCGCAGGTCGCACTTGCAAAGCGGACATCGGGTCACCACCGAATACACATTGTGGCCATAGGCTACGCACTTTTTGTTTGTGCACGTACGCATAATCCAAACCCCCAACTCGCGGCGCTGCATTTTCAAGCACAGTACCACGATAGCGGCACGGTTTTCGTACGTCTTTTCGCGTAGGGTGAATTGATTTTTCTTCTAAGTTGTTTCCGATTGCGCCGCTGTGAACTCAGGAGAGCCCAAGACTTGCGGCGGCAATATCGACGATCGATCTGCCAATCATCAGCGAAGCTGTCGCTGCGGGAGAAGGAACGTTCAGCACGTGCAGCACTTTGCCCGAGGGCACAAACTGGAAGTCATCCACCAGAGCGCCGTCAGGCTTGAGCGCCTGCGCTCTTACGCCAGATCCGCCGGGCACGAGATCATCGACGCCGACCCCAGGCAAGAGCCGCTGCAACGCGTGAACGAACGCCGGCTTCGATAGCGAGCGATGCCACTCGCCCAGTCCACTGCGCCAGTGCTTTCGCGCCATGCGCCAGAATCCACCATACGACATAGACGACGCCAGGTCGCTAACATTGATATCGCTGTGCCGGTAGCCTTCCCGAGCCAGCGCCAGCACGGCATTCGGTCCTGCGTCGACTTTTCCCGTGATGCGGCGCGTGAAATGCACGCCGAGAAATGGGAATTGCGGATCGGGCACCGGATAGATCAGCGCATTCACCAAAGAAGCACGCTCCGGTGTCAGATCGTAGTACTCGCCGCGGAAGGGCACGATCATCACGCCAGGATCGTCCCCAGCCATGCGGCTGATCCGATCGCTGTACAGCCCCGCGCAGTTGATGAGTGCAGTCGTCGCAAATGAGCCTTGTGGAGTCTCGACCACAATCTCGTTCGCCGAGCGTCGAATGCCAGTCGCTGCGGCTGACGTCTTCACCGTGCCCCCATTCGCGATAATCAGCTCCGCGTATTTCTCGCAGACAAGCGGATAGTCGGTAATTCCGGTGGAAGGCACAACCAAGGCCCGGAGTCCAGCCGCATTGGGCTCGATCTCGCGCAGTTCTTCCGGCCCGATCAGGCGAAGACCGGTGAGTCCATTGGCCTCGCCCCGTTTGCTCAACTCTTCGAGGCGCGGGAGTTCCTCTTCCGCTGTAGCGACGATGACCTTGCCGCAAACCCTATGCGGAATCCCGTGCTCGCGGCAGAACTCAACCATGGCCGCTGCTCCCACAACGCAAAGGCGAGCTTTGAGCGAGCCCGGCTTGTAATAAACGCCAGAATGAATCACGCCGCTGTTGTGTCCGCTCTGATGGCGGGCCACGTGAGCCTCTTTTTCCAACAGAAGCAGGCGCTTGCCGGGAAAACGGCGGGTAATCTCCAGTCCGACGCCTAGCCCGACCACACCACCGCCGATGATGATTACGTCGTAACGAAAGTCTGTCATGAATTGTCTGGCGGCCGCAGATCCAGCGCGACCGCCGATTGCCGGGACCCACTAGTCTACGACGAGAGTCACCATTGCGCTCTGCCCGGCGTCTGGAGCAGTCCCCGGTGACGTACCGGTCACCGTGATCTGATAAGTTACGGGGGTCGACGTCCCTGTCCCTCCGCTTCCGCCGGCAGTACTCGCACCCGCGCAGGCCAACAATAAGATCAGCAGCGAGATCACTCCCCCAGCGACGAACCATCGAAGCGCCCACTTCGTCTGCTTCCCGAATGCACTCGCTCCTATCACGATCCCGGGGAGAAGCAGAAAGATCGTCGTGGACAGCGGATTCGGCTTGCGATGGGACCCATTAGTGCTCATATTCGCTGTCGAAATGCTCATGACAACATCGACGGCCGAGTTTCCCGGGGTAATGGCGCCAGAAGGATTAAAGCTGCACTGCGCCCCTGCAGGTAGTCCATGGGTGCACGCCAAATTGACTGCCCCGGTGAACGAAGTTCCAACCGGCTGCACGGTCAGCGCATAAGGTCCGGAAGTCTGCCCGGCCGTAACCGTCTGGGCCGTCGTGCCGGAGGTCACGGTGAAGTCTTGCGCCAGCGTGAGTGTCAGTGTTGTGGAGTGACTGGGTGCACCGCTCAAGTCATGACTGTCGATTTTGATGGAGAACGCCCCAGGAGTCGCGCTATTGGGAATGCTGATCGTGACTGTGAGATTCGCTGTGCCTCCGCTGGTAACGGTGTTCGGAGTGGACACGCTGCATACCGCGCCTGCCAGCGCGCTGACATCGCAAGTCGCACTGATGCTGCCCGCATACGAGTAAGTGGAAGTCAGGATCAAGCTCGCTTGCACTTGCGCTCCGGGTGTTCCTGTCAGATTTTTCGGCCCCGAAATCGTGTAATCACCCACATTGAATGCCACCACTTGTGAGTGTACGGTGGAACCCGACGTTCCTGTAATCGAGAGAGAGTAGCTTCCGGCCGTAAAGCTTGTACCGTTAATCGTGAGAATTGCGGTCGCGGGAAACGAACTGACCGACGTTGGACTGATACTGCAACTGCCCGCGCCATACGTTGTGGGACAGGCAAGCGTCACAGTGCCGGAAAATCCATCTTGCGAACTAATCGAAATAGAACCGGTTGTTCCTGTGCTGCCAACCTTGATCTCGGGAAATGGATGAGACGGATCAGGTAAGCTGAGAACGAAATCCGGGTTCGAGGTGACGACCAGATTGAACGATTTCGTCAGCGGGGCAGGCGCTCCAGTCGTTGATGCCTGCAAGGTAATGGGGTAGGTGCCAGGGATCGTATCCAGAGGGACTTCGACGCTGGCAGTCATACTCACCGGAGAACCCGACGTCGGATTCACCGTTGGGCCGGGTGTCAGCGAGCACGCTGCACCGGCAATCCCCGACGTGCAGGAGACGTTCACACTTTGATTGAATGATCCCGCAGCAGTGATCTGAAAGCTGACCGGCGGAGAGGTGGTGCCCCGCGGCACCGTAACATTAGCAGGCGAAGGTGCCGTCATGCCGAAGTTGATGACATGCAGGACCGTCGAGAATGTGTGTGTGACATGACTGGAATCGGAGCCGACGGCCTTCACGTTGAAGCTATAGTCTTGCGCCGCGCCACCTGCCGTGACCGTAAAAGGCGTCTTGTTGCCGGGCGTGAGAGTGGAAGGCGACGGCGTGCACGTGCTTGGCGGCGCGGTCGTCCCCGAGGAACAGCTCAGCGTTACAGTGTTGGTATATCCGTTCAGGGCACTAATGTTGCCGTTGAAGGTAGCGGTCTGCCCCATGAAAACTGTGAGCGGCGAGTTCGAGACGGACAAGTTGAAATCTGGCGTGATCACCAGATTGAACTGCCAGATGCCGCGGCCGTAGGTGGACGCGCGCAACAGTTGCTGGCCGGAGTTGAAAATGCCCAGTGCAGTCACTGCGACATTGGGAAGAAATCCCGCCTGATCCGTGTTGGGATTGGGGCCGAGTTCAATCCAGTTCGGACTCGACGTCGGACTTGTGAACACGCCTACATCAGTCGCGACGAACACCTGCTTCATCGGCGGATACACGACGACAGCATTCGCCGGCGAGTCCGGCAGATTGCCGGTGAAATCGATCCAGGTTGAACCAGCGTTTGTAGTTTTCCAGACGTGTCCGGAGCCTCCGGTAAAACCCATTACCGTGACATACGCCGTTTCTCCGGTTGCGTCTGACGAGTCAGTAGCCACCCCGGAAATCGGATACTGATTCGGATTGATGCTGCCTTGGGGACCGTTGTCCGTAGCATCGGCGAAGTACGCCATGCCCCCGGTGGCATTGGTCGTCACCCAGACGTGGCCTCCTGAAGGGTTGGCGAGCGGCCCTTCGATCGGCCCGAGCCCGTTAGTTGTTGCATAAATGATGCTCGATCCATGGCTGTCGGGCATGCCAGCTGCAGCAATCGCCCGCACCTGATTCACCTCGCTTCCCGAGCAGCTACCTGATCCCAGCGTGTCGAAGTTGGGGCTCACTTCTGTGTACGTGCCGCCGGTGCGCGGTCCACGCCAGATGCGGCAGGTACCGACCAGCATCGACGTCGTCGATCCCGGATCGAGGATGTAGGGAACGTAGAATGCGCCGTCGTCGCCGCCCAGGTCGTTGCTGGTGACAACAAAACTGAATCCGCCGTCATTGCAGTCGACCCCGCTCGTGCACAGCTGGATGCCGAGACCGCCGGACGGAATATCCGGGTTCGAGGCGTAGAAGTTGGAAGTAGTAAGCGGGTCGATGGCGTTGTATCCACCATCCCCGCCAAGAACATTCCACCAACTCGAGTTTGTCGTCGCTTGATTGGTGGTTGGAGAACCGTTGCCCTGCGTTCCACCGAGCAACGTATTCGGATCTGTCGGATGTTGCGAGAAGCTGACGAACTGGGTCATCGAGCCCAGATTTTGATTCGTGTCTTCAAATTCATTGGTCCCGGAGCAGGCACCCGTATTAAGGCCAGAGAATCCATCCAGCGAACGGTAGAGACCGCCGTCATTGGCGAAGAAGAGCAAGGCGTTTCCCGAGTCGCTGCCGTAAGTGGGAATCATGTACGCCATCGCATGCTGCGCGGGATGAACATGCGCTGGCGCGGAAATCGGCACGCATCCGTAGACGTGAGTGAGGTTCATGAACGGCGATGACATACACGTGGGATTCAGGGTGGCGCTGATCGAGCACTTATAAAGATTGAGTGCTCCAGCGTGAAGATCGGTCGCGGTGCCGAACGGAACTGCGAGCAGTTCGAGATTGTATGTTCCCTGCTGCACGCCGCAGCCCTCGGAGTCGCCGCAATTCGTTATGCCGGCTTCTGAGATCGCGGTCCATGAAGTTCCTCCGTCCAGGCTCTGCCATATGCCCCCATCCATCGTCGTGCCATTCGCGGCGAGATACACATACCAGGCATACATCTCGTTGCGTGCCGGATTGCAGACTTGTGTGCCCGTCTCTAGAGCACAGACTGAAGTGATTTCGCCACGATAGATGGGACATCCGTAGTTATTCGACGCAGACTGCGGTGGGCAAGCACTTGTACTCAGCACGGCACCGCCGGGCTGATTGGCGAGACGCGTCCAGTTCACACCGTCGGGGGAAGAATAGAAGCCGTGGTAGCGCACGGCTGCGAAGAACCGGACTGCGCCCGCGTTGTAAACCACCGACGTGGCGGACGTCGGGTCCGTAGCTCCTCCAGGATCCGACAATGTGTCGTAGGTCCAACTCTGCCCTGCGTTAACAGACGTATAGAGCCCCGGAGTCGTGCCCGAGTTCACCGCTCCAGCAACGATGCCTTCAGACGACGTCGCCATGGCCGCAACGACCGTATTTGTGGCCGTAGTGCTGAACGCCATACGCGTTCCGCCCAGACCGCTGAATGAGATCGCTCCATTATTTGCTGAGTTGATTAATGACCAGGAAGTGCCTCCATTCGTCGAGCGCAAAACGCCTAGGCCGAAATATGAATCCGACGCATTATCAGCCTCTCCGGTCGCGGCCAGAATCAGTGTCGTCGCAGGATTGTTGTTCCCTGGCTGAATTGCAATCGATCCAATTGAGAGCGTAGCCTGATCGTCGCTGATCGGATTCCACATGACGTTGTTCGCCGTCGGGGACGCGGCATTTATCGACTTCCAGATCCCGCTCTGCGCTCCGGCAACGAATACCGTATTTCCGGAGGCGTCCGCAGGATCGACAGCTACGGCCGTCGCTCGCCCGGCAACCTGGTGGTAGTCCTGCGTGCCGTTTCCGCTGGCATCGGAGGCAAGCGGCACGGGCCCCAGAGCGATCCACGAACCACTGGAGAAAGATAGCTGACTGCCGGTCTGTGAGAGAACAACCGCACGTTGGGCCCGCAGTGCCAGCTTCCGCTGATAAGCCCGGTGTCGCAGATCCGCCGTGGGAATTCCGCTTACAACGCGACCGCGATAAAACCAGTCGTTGCGCTCTTTAATGTGATCGCGATCAGAATCGATGTGGTTGCGATCGGGCTCGGAAACAATCGATTGAGGATTGATCTTGTTCGCTTCCTGCGCATGCAGGAGCACGGCGGTAGAAACCAGCCATGCGATCATGGTCCACTGTACCGAGTGAAGAAACCGCCCTCTTCTCATCGTGGCATTGAGCACCTGCCAGTATCGGGAGGAGGTCTGTGCGAATCAATCCAAAAGCGTTTCAAAAACGAAGTGCCAGCCCATTTTGGGAAAATCGCCGCACCGACCAAGGCACACTGTTCTCCGTACAATCGTATAAAATCGATTCGTTATTTTATTACGTTCCATGTAGCCATACGATTTTTGGGAGCGACGTTCTCTATGAAGAATCTCCGCTGCTTGCTGCTGCCTGTAAGCCTCTTCCTGATCTCACATGTATCGGCTCAGGCCCAAAAGCCTGCGTCGGAACTCACGGTGGCGGCAGCCGCCGATCTCAGCAACGCTCTAAAGGATATTGGCGATGCCTTCGAAAAGAAGACTGGCACTCACGTGCGCCTCTCGTTCGGGGCATCGGGAGCACTCACGCAGCAAATCGAGAACGGAGCTCCCTTCGACGTCTTCTTCTCCGCCGACATGGATTATCCCCACCAACTCATTCGCGATGCTCAAGCCGACGGCCCGACGCTCTACGAGTACGCAATCGGCAAGCTGGTGCTCTGGGTTCCGGCAGATTCTCCGCTCGACGTCGAGCACAAGGGCATGAGCGTTCTGCTCGACGCGTCGGTAAACAAGATCTCTATCGCGAATCCGCAGCACGCGCCCTACGGACGCGCCGCCGTCGAGGCTCTCAAACATGCCGGACTCTACGACCGCCTCCGCGATAAGTTCGTTACCGGAGAAAACATCTCGCAGGCAGTCCAGTTCGTTGAGTCGGGCAATGCGCAGGCGGGATTCGTCGCCCTCGCCCATGCCATCGCTCCAGCCATGCGGGGTAAAGGCAAGTATTGGGAAGTTCCAGCCGACTACTATGCACCGCTGGCACAAGGTGTGGTCGTCATCTCGCGCTCATCCCACAAGAAGGAAGCGGAGCAGTTCTTGGAGTTCGTCAAATCGAGTGAGGCGAAGGAAGTTTTTCAGAAGTACGGATTCACGGTTCCGTAGAATACCTCAACGCGGACCAGCGCCAGTGTTTTGCCAGAAGACAGCCTGGCGGCTCACGCAGAAAACGATGATCAATTTTCCGTATCGGAATTTGGCCGCAGGATCAACTCCGGAACCATCAGGCTCACCAGGTATTGATCGAAGCTGACGCGCGGATTTGCTGCAAATCGCTCAGGATACGAAATTAGCGCCAGAACAAATGTCTGCATCTCAGCGCGCACGATCTCATTCGCCTGCATCCGGCTGCTCCTGGTACGAGAAGGTTTTAACTTCATCTCCGGCATACTGACTCCGGCCTGCCCAGAAATGCGGCCCGAGCGACACCGCCTCGCAAGCGATCATGTGAGGCATTAGGGCCCGTACCGCAGGAAATCAGTTGTATGGGGGATCAGAAAAGCTACCGCTTGGCTGCCTAAGGGTAAATAGCACCTTCGGGCCAGACGGATCTCGATTCCAGAATTCTGTTATCGCCTGCCGCCCCGGGATGTGATGGACGTCTCGATCAATTCCGCAATCAGACCCTGCTCCGCGAGGTGGGCGGCCGCTACCTTCCGCGCCTTGGCGATCGAGGCTTTGGGGTCGAGAAAAACCAATACCGATGGCCCCGCTCCGCTGAGAACTGCCCCCAGGATGCCGGCCTTCCCTTTCAGTTCCTGAAGCGCGGGCAGCAAAGGGCAAAGCGGCGCTCTGTACGGCTGATGCATGCGATCTTCCAGCGCCGCCGCCAGGAAGTCTGGACGGCCCTGCGTGAACGCAGCCAGCAGCAGCATAGAATTCTGGATATTCACAACGGCATCGGCTCGCGAGTACTGGGCGGGAAGCGCCGCGCGCGCCTTTTCCGTAGAAAGCGGCTGGTCGGGGATAGCAAGCAATAGCGGCCACTTTCCTTTCGGACGAATGCTGGCGACCTGCGCGTCCGCTTCACCGGACATCCGCGCGACGGTCAGGCCCCCCATCCAGCAGGCTGAGGCATTGTCCGGATGATGCTCGCGCCGCGAGGCTTCGCCGATAATCTGTGTGTCCGTCCAGCGCAGACCACCGAACCGATTCGCGAGTGCGATCCCGGCCAGCCGCGCGGCTGCCGATGATCCGCAACCTTTTCCGATTGGGATCTCATTCGCAATGATCAGCTTCAGGGGAATGACTTTCCGCTTCGCCGATTCAAGCACCTCGCGATAAGTCTCGAGAATCAGGTGGTTCTCGATGTTGCCGCATATCTTCTCGTCACGGCCCGTTGCGACAATCGAAAACTCGTCTCCGGCCATAGCGGCAATTTTGATATAGAAATCCATTGCCAACGCGGCTGCGTCGAACGCTGGGCCGAGGTTCGCGGAGGTCGCGGGTAGAGACAAGACGAACCTTGCGCTGGATTTCTTGCGTATGCTCAGGATTGCTCCGCCTGTTCGAGCGTGCGGAGCACCGCATCCAGCGTGGCGTCAAGGACAACTGGCGGATGGCGCAAAGGCTTCAACTCAGCTTTCATCGCCTCATCGTCCGCAAACATCTCCCCGCGATGGAACTCGATCGTGTAGTCCGGATCCTTCAGCAGATTCCCCGTCAGCACGAGGACCACGGTCTCGTCCGGCTTCACAAAGCCTTGCTTCAGCAGTTTCTTGAGTCCGGCGAGCGTAACCGCAGATGCCGGCTCGCATCCAATGCCTTCGGCCCCGATCTCGGCTTTGGCCTGAGCGATCTCGATTTCACTGACTTCCTCGCACGCGCCGCCGGTTGACTTGAGCACATGTGCGGCTTTCTTCCACGACGCGGGATTTCCGATTCGAATCGCCGTGGCCCGCGTCTCGGCCGGAACGCTGACGAGCCGCTTGCCTCCGGCCTCGCGCAGAGTACGCACCAAAGCGTTCGCGCCCTCCGCCTGGATTACTGACAGTTTCGGTAATCGCGAGATCAAACCCAATTCCCGCATTTCCAGCAGCGCTTTGCCGATGGCGGAGCTATTCCCCAGATTTCCGCCCGGAACAATAATGTGATCCGGCGGCTCCCACTCAAATTGCTCCATCAACTCAATCGCCAGCGTCTTTTGCCCTTCCAAACGAAATGGATTGATCGAATTCAATTGATAGACCGGGGCGTTGCGAACCAGTTCCTGCAGCAACTTCAGGCAGCCGTCGAAGTCGGTACGCAACTGGCAGGTCACCGCGCCATAATCGAGTGCCTGTGAAAGCTTGCTCCACGAAATCTTCCCTTCCGGAACCAGCACCAGGCTGCGCATTCCTCCGCGCGCGGCATAAGCTGCCATGGAAGCCGACGTGTTGCCGGTCGAAGCGCAGGCCACCCAGTGGAAGCCGGCGCGGCGAGCGAACGTTGCCGCCACCGTCATGCCGGTGTCTTTGAAAGATCCCGTGGGGTTCATCCCCTGATGCTTGGCAAACAGACGCGGCACTCCTGTGATGCGGGCACACTGTGGAAGCCCGTAGACCGGAGTGTTACCCTCCTGAAGCGTGACCACCTCTTCCGCCTTCTCCAGCAAAGGAAGGACATCGCGAAACCGCCACACGCCACTGAGATCAACCGGACTCGACGAGACTTTTCGGTCCTGCCAAATGAATTTCACTTGCGCGGAGTCCGGCCTGGCATCTTTCCAGTACGGGTAGGTAATTTCCAGCAGGTCTCGGCAATCGGCGCAGCGAAAATCCTGTCCGGCGGCGTCGCTCATGCGCCCGCAGCCAATGCATCGGAATTGGAAGTTCGATTGACGAAGACCAGGATCGGACGTGGAAATGGAAGACATGCGTCGATCTACTTTTCGTCCTTGCGCAGGTATTGGTCGGTCTTGTTGATCCAGTCGGCGCGCGGTGGAGTGAAGACGTCCAGATCCACCGTGTATTCGAGCGCCTCCGCCTTATGCGGCATGTTCGCTGGGATACACAGAACCTCGCCCGCACGGACCACGATTTCTTTTCCGTCGATCCAGAACTTCAGAGCCCCTTCGACAATGTAGGTCAGTTGCTCATTGTGATGGCTATGCTCGGGCACGATGCATCCTTTATCGAGCAACACGCGCGCGAGCATGATTTCCTGTCCGACGACGAATTGACGTTTTAGCAGCGGATTCAGGTCTTCGAGTGGAATCGTATGCCACGGAATGTATTGCAGCGCGGCGGGAGCGGCGCCGGCCTTAGCGATCGCACGCTTGGCACGGATCTTTGTTCTCGATTTCGCTTTTGACTTTACCTTTGTGCGCGAGGTAGGTTTCGACTTGGGTTTTGATTTTGGCATAAGCTTTGTCTGGCAGCCTTCCGTTTGGCGGCCGATTAAGATGCTTCGAGTATCCGGATGTCGCGCTCGGCTGCTCCTTCAAGAATCTTTCGAGCGGCTCGGTATCCGGGGCTCTCAAAGGTGGCGATCGCACTCTGCACACTATCGAATTCGATCACCACTGTCCTCTGGTCCAAGCCCGCTTCATATGTCTTAACAGGCGTACCGCGGACAATAAACCGGCCTCCGCCGGCCTGTATGGCTGGACTCGCCAGTTTGGCATATTCGGCCAATGCAGCCGGGTTCGAAACTGAGCGATAGAAGGTGATCCAGTATCCTTTAGCCATTTTAAAAATCCTATTAGTGCACTCTGCCGCCGTATAGCTTTATGGCAGTGTCGTGCAGATATGCGTGCGCCAGCTCCAGCGCACGAGTCTCGGTGATCTCTCCTTCGGAAATCATCTCGGCCAACGCCGCAGCCAGCGCAGTGCGCGATGAATAGGCGCCCAGCCAATAGCTCTCTTCCGCGCCTAACACCTCATTGTATGGGAAGCAATCTGTGCCAAAGGTGATTTTGTCCGGGAAGGTTTCCAGCCACATCTTCAGCGTGTCTTTGAATGCCGAAGGATACTGCGCCAGTTCCCCAAACGAAGAATCGAGATAGACGTTCTTCATCGCCGCCAGCCAGATCGCTTCGCGCTCCAGCGGGTATCCGCCGTGAATCATCACGAACGTTGTAGATGCGTAGCGCGGATCTCGCAGAACACTTTCCAGATTCATGATGTTGCTCTGCGAAAGATTGAAGTAATCGCCAATGCCAACCGCGGTATGGATGTGCACCGGGAGGTGCAAACGCCCGCCTTCCTGAATCAGGTAGCGAAAGATGAAGTCCTGGAAGGTGCGGTATTCCTTCTCCGTCGGAATGCCTCCGCCTACGAAGCGCTGGTAGATATCTTCTGCCTGCGCCGAACTGGGATCGCCGAACGTCGTGGGGCGGAAGTACGCGACTTCGAACTTCATCGCAATTCCACCGCGCTTCGAATTATCTTCGAGCGTGCGGCTGATGAAGTTGAGGTAGTCAGCGAAAGAGGATGGCAGCTTGCTGACGTTCTCCTGCTGCATCCAACGATGCAGCATCTTTTCCTGCAGCGGAATATAGACGCCCTCGTCGGGATTGCGCGCCAGTCTCTCGCTGATTGTTGAACGGCCACATGAAGGAATCGGCGAAAAATACCCATGGAAAACGCTTCGGCGTCGAGATAGTCCGGCATCATCGCACGGTTCGCAACCGAACTCTCGGTGTTGATCTTGTCGAGAATCGAATCGAAATAGGCCGTGCCCGTCAGTTGCTTCTTCAACTCGTTCTTTTTGTCGAGCAGCCACTTGGCATGCTGGGGCGAGAGATCGTTGTAGGGATATCCGAATAGCGCCTTTGCGGCAGCAGCCAGTTCCGGATTGTCATCGCGCGTGCGCAATGCTTCGCTGGCATTCGGAGGAGCGGCCATCGCATCCACATCGGGATCGTCGGCGAATCCGGGATGCGCGTGATGATCGAAAGCCGGGATCTTCTGGATCTGCGGCAACAGTCGCTGATAAATCTGCTGGACATCGCCGCCGGGTAATGGCCGGGCTTGAGCCGCACACAACGCACTCAACGACAGAAGAAGCACGAATTGAATTGCATTTCGCATGGGTATGCCTCGACACAACTTCACGATCTGGGACTGCTTACTCGCGACCGCAATTTAACCTACGGCGGTTGCTTGCCACGCTGAAGAAACTTTTTGAATGCGCTCGACTGCTTCTTTCAACGTCGCCGTTGACGAAGCGAACGAAAAACGGATGAAATCCTTGCCGTTCGGACCAAACGCTGCACCAGGAATCGCAGCGACTCCGGCTTCTTCCAGCAGAATCCGGCATAACTCTTCGGCGGCAATGCCCGTACCTGTAATGTCGACCCAGGCATAAAATGCGCCTTCGGGCGCCTGGATACGGAACCCGGGCACGAGATTCAGATCGCGGGAAAACTGCTCGCGTCGGCGCGCGAACTCGCCGACCATTCGAGGCGTGTTCCCTTCGCGATCCCGAAGCGCCTCAATGGCGGCGTACTGCGTGAACTCCGCGGTGCACGTGTACGTGTTAACAACCATGAGATTGAGTGCTGGGATGACTTCCGGCGGAGCGACAGTATATCCGAGGCGCCAACCCGTCATAGCGAAGCTCTTCGAGAATCCGTCGATAATCAGTGTGCGCTCTTTCATCCCGGGATAGCGCAGCATCGAAAGATATTCGCCACCGTAAATAATGCGCGCGTAGATTTCATCAGAAAGCACCCAGAGGTCGTGTTCGACCGCTAGTTCAGCAAGCGCTCGTTGTACTTCGTCGGTGTAGACGGTTCCAGTCGGGTTGCCTGGCGAGTTCGTCAGCAGCATTCGAGTGCGCGGCGTAATCTTCGACGCAACTCTCGTCGGGATCAGGCTGCAGCTTGTTCTTCGCCGACAGCGTAAATGGGACGGGCACCGCTCCCAGACCCAGCGTGATCGAGGCATAGCCGGGGAATCCCGGATCTGGATAGAGCACCTCGTCGCCGGGTTCGAGCAACGCCATCATCGATTGGAAGAGAGAGAGCTTGCATCCGGGGGCAATGACGATGTTCTCGGGCGAAACCTGAATGCTGCGCGTGCGATCGAGATAGGCCGCAAGCTCCTGGCGCAGCGCGGGCACGCCAATGACGTTGCAGTAGCGGTCTTTACCGTCGCGCAGCGCCTGCGCCGCGGCATCAATCACCGATTGTCCAGGCATGGAAATCAGGCTCACCGAGTTCCAGATGAATGATGGAGCGGCCTTGCGCTTCGAGTTCTTTGGCGTGGGCGAAGACTGAGAGCGCGCCTTCGCCGGTCATGACTGACATTCGTGATGCTATGCGTCGCATGAATCTCCTGAGAGCTTTGAGCTATGAGCTACGAGCGATAACAATCTCTAGCCACGGATTTGCACGGATTTCAACGGATAGCGGAACATAAAGCAAATCCAATAGAGTATCCGTGACAATTCGTGTAAATCCGCGGCGCTTTTCACTCAAAGCTCGCAGCTCGAAGCTCGTAGCTATCACAATCCTTTATACATGCCGCCGTCAACGAGTACCGTCTGGCCGGTGATATAGGACGCGCGCTCCGACGCCAGCCACACAATCGTCTCGGCCAACTCGCGCGGCTCGCCCAGACGTTTCAACGGAGCCTCGGCAGCCCAGCCATCCAGGAACTCTTGCTCGGGCTTCCCGGTTGACGCCGACCGCGCTTTGGCCAATTCTTTCAAGCGGTCTGTAGCTGTGAAGCCCGGACCAACATTATTCACCAGGATTCCGTCTTTGCCGAACTCGTTGGCGAGGCTCTTCACTAGTCCCACCACGGCCGCGCGCACCGCATTCGACAGCACAAGATCGGTAACCGGCTGCTTGGTCGTGATCGAAGTGATGGTGATGATGCGTCCCCACTTCTTGCGTTGCATGTGGGGAATGACCTCGCGAGCAAAATAGACAGTGCTGAGAAAGTTGGCCTCGATCGCCTTCTGCCAGTCTTCCAACGACGCGGCCAGGAATCCTTTCGCGGGCGGACCTCCAGCATTGGTGACGCAAATGTCGACGCTGCCGAACTTCCCGAGTACGGCGGCGACAAAGCGAGTCACGGCGTCGGGATCGGTGACATCAAAAGCCTCGGCGAGGACTTCGGCCTTCGTACTGTTTGCGGATCCTCTCGGCGCCCGGCGTTCAACGCCTCTTTATTGCGGGCGCACATGGCGATGCGGCATCCTTCGGCGGCGAAAGCCTCCGCCGTAGCGAGACCAATTCCCTGACTGGATGCGGCAACGAGCGCGACGCGACCTTTGAGTCCGAGGTCCATGATGGGGTGAATTTGGCATTATAAATGGATGAAAGGCTTTCACCACCGGGGACACAGAGGTTCACAGGGGAAACTGGTGCGCTTTCGACACGGATGTTCGCCGAACGCGCGATTTTTTCTCGTCGGCAGCAGTGACTGGGTCTCGGCGTATTAAGGTCCATCGGCGCGCTTATTGCGCGCCTCAGGATGACAACAGCTGTTTAGGTTTCGCTTGCGAGTGCCCGAGAGCCGCTTTAGTCTTGATGCGAGGATAGCCATGAAACAGCGCAATCGACGTCCGGAAACGGCTGCGGTTCGGGGCGCGTCGGATTTCGAAAAGAAGAATGCTCCAGTAACTCCGCCAATCTTCCAGACTTCAGCGTTTGAGGTCGTCGACAACGACGAGCAGATTCGGGTCACCACAACCGACCGCTACTACACGCGGTGGGGGAATCCAACGATCACGCTGGCCGAGCAGACCGTCGCGGCGATCGAGGGAACCGATGCAGCGCGGGTGTTTGCGTCGGGCATGGGAGCGATCACGACCGCGATTCTGGCGCTGCTGAAGGCTGGAGATCACATTGTCGCGCAGCGGGACATTTACGGCGGAGTGACCAAGTTCTTTTCGGAGTGGCTGCCGAAGTTGGGGATTGAGACGACCTTCGTCGACACGAATGACTTCGAGCAGCATGAGCGGGCGATTCGTCCGAATACGAAGATGCTGTATCTGGAGTCGCCGACAAATCCTTCGCTGCGCGTCGTGGACATGAAAAAGGCGGCGGCTTTAGCCAAGCAACATAGGCTGATCAGCATGATTGACAGCACGTTTGGCACGCCGATCAACCAGCGTCCGGCGGAATACGGGATTGATCTGGTGATGCACTCGGGGACGAAATATCTGAGCGGCCATGCGGATCTGACTTGCGGCGTAGTCAGCGGGCGGCCTCACCTGATCGATCGCATCGACGAGAGCCGCAAGACGCTGGGGAACTGCATGGATCCGCATGCGGCGTGGCTGCTGATTCGCGGACTGAAGACGCTGGCGGTACGAGTGGCGCGCCAGAACGAGAACGCGCTGCGGGTCGCGGAGTTTCTCGAAGGACATGCGAAGGTGCGAAGAGTGCATTATCCGTGGCTGAAGAGCCATCCGGAATACGCGATTGCGCGCGAGCAGATGTCGGGCGGCAGCGGCATGGTGACGTTCGAAGTCGATGGGACGGGTGAAGATGCGCGGCGGGTGAGCGAGGCGATGCGCCTGTTCACGCTGGCTACGAGTTTGGGAGGAGTGGAGTCGCTGGTGTCGATTCCGGTGCTCACATCGCACGCGATGATCTCAGCAGCGCAGCGAGCGCAGATGGGCGTGACTGAACAAATGGTGCGGCTCTCGGTGGGGATCGAGGCCATCGAGGATCAGATTGAAGACCTGGAACGGGCGCTGCAAGTGATGGGAGCGAGAGTTGCAGTCCCGGTTGGATCTCGGTCGATTTGAAGAAAAGCGCTCACCGCGGAGAACGCAGAGGAAAACTTTTTCCAACATGCTGTTTTCCCGAAATGGGAATTGCCCCCTCTCGGGTGGGTATCCCCCCTCCCCCCGTATCTCTGGAATGAGAGACTTAGCGCCAAACTAGAAAGTAATCTATGGCGCTCAATGAGTTACGGGCAAAATCTTGAGCCATCGAGAGTTAGATCCTTCGCTCCGCTCAGGATTTCAGCGGCGGGCTCAAACGCCCGCCAGACGCCTCAACTTACGGGCACAATCTTGGTTTCAAAGAACTTAGCAGATCAACCGTCTGCCAACCCAAGTCGGACGATACGCGCCAGCGCACCGTTGCCTCGACCATGATGGAGGAAGTGGAGCACTAGAAACAAGGTCAGATGTCACATAGCCCTGTGGAAAACGACGGAAGTTCCCCTTTCGCTTGCGATGAGCGAGACAAAGATTTGTGGAACACTGCGAGCGCTTCGGGCAGCGCCTGAAGGCGCGACTTGCTTTCGCTCGCTGCGGTAGCGCTGAAGCGCTACCCTGATACGAATCTTTTTGATACGAATCTTTTTCGCTGCTGATGCGAACCGCTCACGCGCCGATGCGAAGCTTCCGGTAGCCGGTACCAACCTTTTCGCCATCCTGAGGTGGACTCGCGTCAACAAAAAAACCGGCCTCTTGCGAGGCCGGGCTTCCTGGATTCATTTGCAGTCGGGCTAGAAGAGGAACTTCAAGCTGAATTGCATGACACGGGCAATGTGGGCGGTATTGATTTGGCCAAAGCTGGAGCCACCGGGTCCTATGCAGTCGTTTGCGTTTCCGCCGGCGGACGTGAGGCAGGACATACCCTGCGATTGTGATCCTGAGCCGGAGTACGAAGCCATGTAAAACTGGGGATGGTTGAAGATGTTGAAGGCCTCAGCACGGAACTCAAGGGCGGTGCTCTCTTTAATCGCGAAGTGTTTGAAGATTCCCATATCGAAATTGATCCGATGGGGATCGCGAGCAATGGAGCGCCCAGCGTCCCCAAAGGTCAATCCCTGTGGAAGGGTGAACACCCCAGGGTTAAAGTCGAATTTAGAGTAGCTGGGGGACGAGACCTGATTTGCCGGGGGGATCCCGGACATTGGGTCGCCAACGCGACCGGGGAATGATCCCGTACCAACGCCGTTGCCAACACCTGCGTTGTCGCCGTAAGTGGTAGCGTTGGTGACAGTGATGGGAACTCCGGTCGAGAAAGTCTCGATACCCGACCATTCCCATCCTCCAAGCAGGCTGTGCGTGAGGCCGGCTTTCTTGAAGAAGGGCAGGTCGTAAACCCAGCTGAAATTCAGCAGATGACGCTCGTCAAAGTTTGAGCTGGCTCGGGTGAAGTTCGGATTGTAGGAATTAACGAACGTTCCGTCATAGCGATCAGACGAGTTGTCGATCGAGTGGCTATAAGTGTAGGCACCGCTCAGGTTCAGGGAGCCGACGGTGCGACGGCCGGACACCTGCAAAGCATTGTAGTTGGAATTCGCCTGATTCTCCAGACGCGTAATGGTGTGGTCTCCCAGGAACGGGCGGAAGAAGTCGGCGTTAGTGCCACACGCAACGCTCAGATTGATCGCGGCCTGACCGGTGACGGCGACTCCGCTGGGGGTTGTCATGGTTCCGCAGTCGTCGTGGAGAGGATTGCCGGCAGAATCAAATCCACCGCCGATCGGTTCTCCTGGCTTGTACGGGTTCGCGCTGGCGGGCACCGGATAAAGCTGATTGAGGTCGCGCTGCAACCCGAGATGCGTCCCCTTGCTGCCCACGTACGAGACCGTCAAGACAGTATGGCTGGGTAGTTCATGCTGAATGTCGAGATGCCATTGTTGCATATACGGCCAGATCGCCTTGGTGGGAATCGAATAGAAGCTGAACGGGAAGCTGGGAGACAACGTTCCAGTCGACGCTCCGATATTGTTATAGCCCTGAACATTGCTCTGCGTCGCCGTCTGAATAAGAGGTGAGGTCTGGCTCTCCATTCCTTCGGTGTCAGCCTCGTTGCCATTGGCGTGTTCATAGAACATGCCATATCCACCACGAAGAGCAGTCTTGCCATTGCCGAAAACGTCGTAGGCAAAGCCGACGCGCGGAGCGGGATTGAAGAGATGACCCTTGAGGCAGCCTGGGTTGGAATTGCCGGCCACGACGGTATTTGCGTAACCTTCGAAGTTGTAGGTCCCGCCCGGCCCTCCGCACTGCTCCAGGCCGACGAGCGGGTTGCCGACACCCGGAATCAGCGCCCCAGCGCTTCCGGTAATGAGACCGGTTGTATCCAGCTTAGGAGCGGTGGCGGCATTGGCGGCGAAAACGGATGGATCCCAGTTGTAGGCATGGTGATAACGGTCACGATAGGTCCCGAACAGGCTCACGCGCAGACCAAGGTTCACCGTCAGACGGTCCGTCAAGCGCCAGTCATCCTGGAAATAAGGCTCTACGATTTTGTAACGGTTATAGAACTTCAGCTGGTTGCTGCCTTGGGCAAAGCTGGCAATGTTACCCATGAGGAAATCGGCAAACGGGTTGCCAGTGCCGAGAGGCTTTCCGCCAATCAGAACACTGTTGGAGACTTTGGAGAATGTGAGCGAGCCGTTGACCTGCACGCTGCTGAGCTCATTCTTCTGAGCCGCAACGAAATAGGCGCCCATAGTCAGATTGTGGCGTCCGAGAATCTTGGTCAGATTGTCGCGGTAGGTGTATGTGGGATTGGAGTTATAGGGTCCCTCAGGCCAGACGCCTTGCGGATCCTGCCCAAAGCCTCCCGAATACACATTGGTGCCCGCGCCGATATTAATGGCGGGGAGCTTGCCGCCGGCGCCGTTGTTATAGAGATAGCCTTGAGAGTAGCCGGAGGGAAGCTGCCAGTAGCCGACAGACTTGAATGAAATGTGATCGGTGGTGTAGCTGGCGACGAATTCGTTGAGCAGCGTCGGGGAGATTGTGCTGGTCAAGCGGGCAACTACGCTGACGCCAGGACCGTTGAAGAATGTCTGAGAAGTCGGGAAGTTAGTGGTATCCCAGATGGGGCCTGGCTCCAGAGTCGTCCAGGAATCGTGGATGTAGCGGAACGTCAACCGCTCGTGGTCGGTGATGTTGTGGTCGGCACGAACCAGTTCTTCCCGCCAGTTCGTCGGCAGGCTGATATTCGTGTTGTAAATGGATTGAGCAGGCACATCCTTGGTTCCGACCGGGATCAAAGGCAGCAGAGCCTGTGCTTGCGCTGTGACTGGAACCATATTGCCCGGGAAAGCCAGTCCAGTCGCGGGATTGATCGGGCAATCTGCCATCGAGCTTGGAGATACGGCGGTATTCGGGCACACGTCACTGAAGTCACCACTGCGCTCGGCGCTGTACGGCACTTGCACGTTAAAGGCATTCGGAACGCGATCGCGCCGCCATTCCTGGGACCAGAAGAAGAAGGTCTTCTGCTTGTTGACGTTGTACACGTGAGGGATGTAAACGGGTCCACCGACGGTATAGCCGAAATCGTTCTTCTTATATGGTGGGACCACGCCGGAGCCACCGGCGGCAACGCTGTTGAAGTAGTTCTGAGCGTTGAAGAGGTCGTTGCGCACAAACTCATAGGCGTCGCCGTGGAATGCGCGGGTGCCGCTCTTGGTTTCGACTTCGACGGTACCGGATCCATTGCGGCCATATTGCGCGCCGTAGTTCGAAGTCAGCACTTTGAACTCTGCGATGGCATCGACGCTGGGGTAGACGTTCAGCGTGCCGTTGCTGCCGTTATCCATGTTGTCGCCGCCATCGAGTTCCCAGTTGTTGTACTCGACGCGGCCACCGTTCATGGAGAAACTGACGCTGCCATTGATACCGACTGTTCCTTCGTCTTGTCCAGTTTGGTTGCTCACGCCGGGGACCAAGGTTACAAGGCTGGTGAAATTGCGACCGTTGAGTTCGAGTTGGGTGATTTCCTTTCCGGTAACGGTGCCGGCAAGTTCGGAGGACTGCGTCTCAACCTGGGCAACGTTGCTGCCTTCGACCACCACTTCGGTGGTGGCGGCGCCGACCTCGAGGGTAACATCGACCCGAGCCTTCTGGGCGACATCGAGCACGATGCCCTTGGCCTGGTACTTCTTAAATCCGGCGGCGGTTACGATGACATCGTATTTGCCCGGCGGCAGGGCGGCCTGGTTGTAGTCGCCGCTGGAGTTGGTATCCATCTGGCGGGTGATGCCTTGGTCGGTGTTCGAAACGACGACAGTGGCGCCGGCGATGGAGGCTCCGCTTGGGTCTTTCACCGTACCGGTGATGGAGCCGTTGGTCTGGGCCCAACCGGCTGCGCAGAGCATGAGAATCAGGGAGATCCCTAAGAGCACACGAGAAGATTTCATATTCACGTTCCCCCGATGCGCGGAGCATCCGCGCTGGTTGAATACGGCCAAGCCGTACATCCTACGAACTTCACGGTTCGAGCAGTTCGGACCGACGGCACTTTCGACACTGATCCCGTAGAGGTGAGACCCTGGACGGGGTATTAAAACGTATGAATAGTGCTTTTGTACGATCTCGACTGTCAAGAAAAAAACGAAACAGTACCGGACCGTTAACGTTTACTGTGTGTAAAAGTTGATCCGGAGTGCAAAAAGAAGCCTCGCGACGATCACTGAAGACTGCGGGTGGACTCGCGCACGACCAGTTCGGGGGCAACTTTACGATGAGTAGCGCTCATTTCGCGCTTTTCGAGCACGGCGTTAATACCGTCGACCACAATGCCGACGGCGGAAGTACCCATGGCTTCCATGGGCTGGCGGACGGTGGTAAGAGATGGACTGTAAATGGCCGAAGTTGAAACGTCGTCGAAGCCAATGACCGAGCATTGCTCGGGCACGCGTATGCCCGCTTTATTGAGAGCGCGGATGGCGCCGAAGGCACTCATGTCGTCAAACGCGAGCAGGGCGCTGAACTGACGCTTGGTGTGGAGCAGATCTTCGGTGAGTTTGTATCCCCACTCGAAGCTGGCAAGCGGATCACGGGATTCGGGCATATCGACGACCAGACGGTTGTCGAGTTCGAGTCCACATTGTTTCGCGCAGTTGCGGATGCCGCGCCAGCGGGGCGAGCTGTCGGTGAGGGCCTTCGGTCCGCGAATGAATGCGATCTTGCGGTGACCGAGGGAGTGGAGATGCTCGAGGGCGAGGTGGCCTCCGACTTCGTTGTCGACGATGATGGAGCTGATCGAGTCGGTTTTGAGCTCGCACCCAATCATGGCTGTGGGAATGCTGCTCTTTTCCAGATCACCGAGGAGGTTGATGTCGAGGAAGACCCAGTTCGCGATGACGATGAGAGCTTCGATGCGACGATCGAGCAGCATCTCGAGATAACGCTCGAAGCGGCTGCCTTCGTTGTGAACGTCGGTAAGAATCGGGAGATAGGAAGACTGATAGAGCGTGTTCTCGATGCCGCGAAGAATCATCGTGCAGAACGGGTCCGTCATGTCGAAGACCATGACGCCGACAGTATGGCTGCGCTTGCTGCGTAAGGAGCGGGCAAATTGGTTGGGGCGGTATCCCAGTTTCTGAGCGGCGCGCTCAATGCGCTTCTTGGTGACAGCCGGGATATAACGGGCCAGGGGCGCGTTGTTCAGAACGATAGAGACCGTGGTCGAAGAGAATCCGCTTTCCTTAGCCACGTCGCGAATGGTCACCATAGGCGGGTCTTACAATTTCAATATTTCAGAGTTCAAGGCTTAAAGTTGGGCTGCTCCGTTGGAAACTCCCAAGTTTACAGAAAGGTATCCCGAGTTGTTCGATGCATCGCTTGAATTCACGCGAGCACTGGCGGACACTACAGCAGAGAGCGATGTCAGTGTCAAGCGCACGGATCACGTCCAATATTTTCGGGATACTGCTAGTGGTCAGCACGGCCTGGAGTCTAGCCGCGCAACAGGCTTCCGGTGCGGCCGGAGGAACTGCGGCCGCGACGGCGGGCGATCCAGCACAAATTTTTCAGCAGGGGCAGGAGGCGCTGAAGAATGGGCGGCTGGATGAGGCGGAGCGGGACTTCAGGGAGGTGGCGAAGATTGATCCGCAGTCGGGTGCGGCGTACGCGAATCTGGGCGTGGTCTACATGCGGCGGAAGCAGTGGTCGAAGGCGCTGCGGGAACTGCAACAGGCAGAAAAGCTGATGCCGCAGGTATCGGGTATACGGCTCAATGTGGGGCTGGCCTACTATCGTCAGAATGAATTTCTAAAAGCAATCCCTGAGTTCGAATCGGTCGTGCGGGCGCAGCCGGACGCGCTGCAGCCGCGCTATCTGCTGGGGCTTTGTTATTTTTTCGCGGAACGATGGGCGGATGCGACGAGGATGCTGGAGCCGCTCTGGGCGCAAGAGTCGGGGCAACTTCCTTATTTATATGTGCTTTCGAACGCGGCTCACCGGGCCGGACGCACGGAATTAGACCAGCGGGCGGCCGAACAGCTAACGAAATTGGGCGATGGCTCACCTGAGTACCATCTCTTTGCCGGGAAATACTATCTAAACCGAAGCGAGTACGATTCGGCGATGACGGAGTTTGAGGCAGCGGCGAAGGGCAATCCGAAGTTGCCCTTTGTGCACTTCAATCTGGGGATGGTGCATTTGAAGAAACAGGAATACGCGCAGGCCCGGGAGGAGTTTCTGAAGGACGCCGCGATCGAGCCCGATGTTGCTCTGAATTATGAGGAGATCGGCAATGCGTATTGGTTGAGTGAAGACGATGCGAGTGCGGAGAAGAGTTATCGGGAGGCACTGCACAGAGATCCGCGACTGGTGGATTCGATGCTGGGTCTAGCGAAAATCTATCAGAAAAGGCAACGGTACGCGGCGGCGCTGGCGGAAACCGACGCGGCGCTGAAGGTGGATCCCGACCGCACGGACGCGCATTATTTGCGGGGACAAGCTCTGCTGCACCTCGGACGGAAAGCGGAGGCGAGGAAAGAAATCGCGGCTGCAGCGGGCAGAGGCGAGCAGGAGAATGCACCCGTGCCGTCTCCGGAGCTACTACAGGGTGAGCAGTGACGACCAGCACTGATAGACTTGCCGCGCAGCAAGTTTCCGCAATTCGGTTAGTCAAACGTCAGTCCAACAAACCGCTAATGTTTTAGCTAGTCCGCCAGGAGGAAGATCATGAAACGAACTCTTAAAATTGTGGGAATCATCATCGCGGCGCTGATCCTGATTGTGATCGCGCTTCCCTTCCTAATTGATGCGAACACGTTCCGTCCGAAACTGGAGGCGGAGCTAACGGAAGCGCTGGGCCGACAGGTAAAAGTGGGCAATCTGACGCTGTCACTGTTTACGGGCGGAGTGGCGGCTGACAATATATCGATCGCGGATGATCCGCAGTTCAGCCAGTCTCCATTTGTGCAGGCAAAATCGTTGCGCGTGGGAGTGGAACTGATTCCGCTGATTTTTTCGAAGACGCTGAATGTGACGGAACTGACGCTGAACCAGCCCGAGATCAACTTGGTGAAATCGGAGAATGGAGAGAAGTGGAACTTCTCGAGCTTGGGAGGACAGAATCCCTCGGCGCAGACGAAAGGGCAGCAGGCCTCGCCGAGCACGAAGGCGGAGCAGACGCCAAAAGAGCGGCAAAAAGCACAGGAAACTTCGGGGAGCAATCCGAATCTGACTGTCGCGAAGCTGAACGTTAACGACGGGCGGCTCACCGTATCGCGGGTCGGCGACAATACCAAACGTGTGTACGATAAAGTGAATATCGGAGTGCAAAACTTCTCATTTACATCCTCCTTCCCTTTTCAGATGACCGCGAACTTGCCTTCCGGCGGGAACATGAAACTGAATGGGCACGCCGGACCCATCGACGCGAACGACGCGGCACTGACTCCACTGCAAGCCAAGATCACGGTGCAGAAGATGAATCTGGCGACGTCGGGATTTATCGATCCGGCCGCAGGGATTGCCGGCATCGCGGATCTGGACGGGACAATCACTTCGAACGGACACGAAGCCAAAGTCGATGGCACGCTGAAAGCCACGAATCTACAGGTGGTGAAGAAGGGTTCGCCGGCGGGCAAACCCGTCGATGTGAAATTCGCCATCACGCACAACCTGGTGAAAGAAACCGGAGACATTAATCAGTGCGATATCGCCATGGGGCAGGCTGTAGCGCATCTGACCGGCACATATGACGTGCATGGCAAAGTAACGACGGTGAATCTGAAACTGAACGGGCAGAACATGCCGGTCGACGACCTCGAAGCGATGCTGCCGGCAGTGGGTGTGATATTGCCTCCGAAGGCGACACTGAAGGGCGGGCATCTGAATGTAGATGTGGCGAGTTCCGGTCCTGTCGACAAGTTAGTATCGACTGGAACCGTGAAGATGGAGAACACCCAACTGGCCGGTTTTAACCTGGGGCAAGAGATGTCGGCTATTTCAGCCCTGGGCGGAAAGAATACCGGCAACGACACAACCATTCAGAATTTCAGTTCTGACGTGAAGATGTCACCGGCAGGAACCGAGGCAAACAACGTCAACTTGACCGTACCCGCCATCGGAGTGCTGACCGGGGCCGGAACGGTAAGTCCTTCGGATCAACTTGCGTTCAAAATGAAGGCGCAAGTCGGCGGAATGGGAATTCCGTTTGGCGTCACGGGAACGACATCGGCTCCAAAGTTCACGCCTGACGTGAAGGGCATTGCAGGCAGCTTGCTGCAGAATGCGCTGCAAGGCCAGGGTCAAGGCGCGAATGGAAACCAGCAGCAGAATCCGATCAACAGCGTGATGGGATTGTTCAACAAGAAGAAGCCGCAACCGAAGTGAGGGCTGGCTACGAGCTGTGAGCTTCGAGTTACGAGCTGTCAGCTTTTAGCTGTCAGCTTTTAGCTCTTAGCTTTCAGCTGGCGCAGGGAAAGGTGGTGGTCGTCCGGATTTCTCTTTGGGGAACCTGACTGCCGTCATTTCTTGCGGCTGCGCAGTGAACGTTCCAAGTCTCCTTTAGGACGGTATCCTGCCGTCCGTGCACTTCATTCCGAAGCACAACTATTTTATTATGATGAAATCATGGGGGAAGTAAACGCGACCATCGTCCAGGGGCTCAGCCGATACTCCATCGGCGAAAAGCTGCGAACTCTGCGGCTGCGAAAAAGTCTGGGACTGGTGGAATTGGGCAAGCACACGGGGCTGTCGCCCGCACTGCTCTCGAAGCTGGAGCGAGGGAAGTTATTCCCCACCCTGCCGACGCTGTTACGCATCTCGATGGCGTACGGGGTGGGGCTGGACTATTTTTTCACGGACGAACGCAAGCGGCGCGTGGTCAGTGTAATCCGGAAGGAAGAGCGCGTGCGCTTTCCGGAAAAGCCTGGCGTGCAGGACGTGCCTTACTACTTCGAGTGCCTCGACTACAAAGCAACCGAGCGCAAGCTGAGCGCTTACGTTGCGGAATTCCAGGACTTCCCCGCGAAACCGCACCAACATGCCGGAGTCGAGATCCTCTATGTGATAAAGGGGTCTCTGACGATCAAGATCGGCAGCGAAGAATTCCTATTGGAACCAGAAGATGCGATTTACTTCGATTCAGCGGTGCAACACAGCTACCGGCGCCGCGGGCCGAAGCCCTGTTGTGGGCTGATTGTTACGGTCCCGTAAGTCTTCGGTAGTGGTGCAGTTTGAATCTTCTGTAATCCCGAGAGGATGTCATCCTGAGGCGAGCGCGTAGCTCGCCGAGGGACCATACGCCGCGAAACCGTTCCACGGCGGTCAGCCAGGGCCAGCACACTGCATGCAGAGCAGGCGTTCCTTGCGATCACGTCACGGCCTCCCACTTACGTAGGGTCCCTCGCCCGGCTATCGCCGGGCTCAGGATGACACTTCTCCAAAGAGTCTCAAGGACGAAACTGCACCACCAAGTCTTGTGGGTGCAAAGATCTGCGGTGGCGGGATGATAGGATGAGTGGTTCGCTGCAGAGCGATGCGCGTTGTCTGTCGCACGATGGCGAGCGAGGGCGCTTACGGTAAAATAGGGCGCAGACTCCCGCAGGCATAAGCAGGTTGATCACTGACTTGATGTCAGAAGCAGAGCTCTTGTGCGGTGTGTCGGGCAGCTTTTTTGAGATCCCAGGAATCGAAGGTAGTTGAAATACAACCTGTTCATGTCGAAATTCTTCATATCGAGCGTCGGACGGACTGAATCCACATTGAAAACAAGGCTGGCGTGCGGTACACGCCTCGCAGGATGCTTATTTGCCGCTCTTCTGATGCTGGCAACAGCAGCGCTGGGGCAAGGGACCTCGGAATTTACGCTGCAGCCATCGGCATTATCGCCGGCGGCGGTGGCGCCCGGAGGAGTTTCGTCGACCAATATCCAGATCGGATCGGTGAACGGTTTTACGGGCACGGTTGCGCTGGGCTGCCAGGTATCATCCGCCATCACGACGACCGACACTCCGGTGTGCACCGTGAGTCCGACGGCGGTGTCGGCGCCGGGAAGTGCTACTGCGACGATCACCACCAAGGCGACGAGCACGAATACGCTATATACCATCACGATCACGGGTACAGGGCCGACGACAACATACACGGCTCCGGCGCTGGATTTTACGGTGCTGGCAGTGGTTCCGCAGTTCACGATTACGATTCAGAGCTCCGTCTCACCGAGCAGCGTGCCTCCGGGCAGCGGCGCGGAGGGCGTGGTCAGCATAAATGCGGCCAATGGGTATAAGACACCGTCAAACGGGATCACGCTCGCATGCGGGTCGATCGCACCCCTGGTGGCAATCGCGCCGGTCTGCTCTTTCACTCCGAATGGAAAAAATCTACAAATCACCAGCGGGACGACCACCCTCTCTACACTGACGATCAGCACGTACGGTCCAGTTGTGACCGTCTCGCGAACACGCGAGCGAATCTTTTATGGACTGTGGCTGCCGATTCCGCTGCTGGGACTGGTTGGCGTCGGGGCAGCGACGGGTGGAAAGCGGGCGCGAAAAGCCTTTGGATTGCTGGCGATCTTCGTAGTGAGTGCGTGCTTTCTGCTGATGCCCGCCTGCGGGAACACCACGAATCTAGTCTCGCAGCCGAACGGGATCACCCCAGCGAATTCGTACACGTTCACCATCGTGGGCGTGGATTCAAACGGAGTGGTTTCGAGCAATGTCAGCTCGACCAACACCGGCCCTACTGTCAGCCTGACGGTGACGGCGCCTCCCAAGCAGTGAACTGAGGAAGCGGGAGTGAGAATTATTGAGTCATTGAGTCATTTAGCGATTGAAATCGCGTCCGCCACTCCGATTCAATCACTCAATGGCTCAATGATCAATTGATTCAATGACTGAATGATTCAATGTTACGAGGCGGCGCGGCGAGTAGACCGCTCGATCTCGGCGGCCTGGTGCATCAGCACATCGCGAAGCGAAACCAACCCTTTTATTTCTTTGCCGTCCACGATCGGGAGATGGCGAAATCCAAATTCCCGCATGATGAAGAGGCATTCTTCGATGCTTTCGTCCGCGGGGACGGCGCGCGGGTTCGCGGTCATGACCTCGGAGACGGCGGTCGTGCCCGGAGTGCGGCCGACGGCAACGACGCGGTTCATGATGTCGCGTTCGGACAGAATGCCGATGAGGTCTCCATTGCGGAGAACGGGAACGGCGCCGACATTGTGCTCCATCATGTAACGGGCGGCTTCGAGAACAGTGCGCGTGGATTCGACGGAATAGAGTTTGCGGTCTTTGATGAGATCGCGGAGGGTCGCCATGGTGACTCCTTGCGTGAAGAACTGTGGATAGGGCCAGCCCCCACGGCCGGCTTGGTGGCAATGGGAAATAATGTATCACAGCTGCGACTTACTCGCCGGTCGGGCTTCGGGCTTCCGGCTTCGGGCTTCCGGCTTCGGGCTTCCGGCTTCCGGGCTCGGGTATCGGAATGGTTTTCGCACATGCTCGGGCCGCGCGCACTACAACTGACCGCTGTCAGTGAATGAGCAGGTGGGGCTCTTCTTCCGGAACTTCTTCGTCAGCCTCCTCGTCGGTTTCCTGTAGAGCGAACGAGGGCGGCTGAACTTCGGACATCTGAGTTAGCTCTGGTTTTGCCGCAGGTTTTGGAGCGGGTCTCTTTTTCGAATACTGCAAGATCGGCAGGAACGGAATCATCAGCAGGAAGACCACACCCATAAGCCAGAAGGCTTCGACGAAGGCCAGCATAGCGGCGTGCTGCTGGACGAGGCCATAGATCGCGGCGACGGCTTTGCGGGAGGCTGTGAC
>CAWGKF010000015.1:0-194947 GCA_963823085.1 Terriglobia bacterium
TTCTGATTTCGTAAACACAAATAGAAATTCATTCTCCTTTAATCTCTTGCTGTGATATTCCTCCCCAACTTCAGCTGTGGAGGACGCCGATGCTTCACCGCTCTTGGGCCCTCTTGCTTCTTCTTTCAGCCACATTCACCTTCGCCGCCCAACCGACTCCAAAGCCTCAAGAGTCGTTTGCACCCTACTGGACATCCGAGCCGGGATGGACCACCGAGCTTCAGCTTAAGAACAATCTGCTCAAAGCGTCGCTAACAGTAACACCTGTCCTGCGCCTCGCCTCGGGGAAAGAAATTACGCTCGATCCCACGACCATTCCTCCGAACGCCTCGGTTTCAGTCTGGTCAATGAAGGGCTCTTGGCGCACGCCTCCGATCTGCTGAGCCAGCCGGGCTCTTACGGCTCGGTCGTGTTTCGCTACACGTCGCCCAGCGCTGGCAATCTCTATGCAAACGTAGTCTTGAGCATTCATGGTGAGCCCATTTCGTTCCCGATCGTCGCCCGTCCAAGTTGGAGCATTCCAGGAAGGACGCCCAGCAGTCTGGAAGGAATCTGGTGGCAGCCTCGTGCGAACTTGAACGATGTGTTGGTGATCAGCAACAGTTCAGACGCGAAGATCAGCGGTGCCCTGATTTTGTCGGACGCCTCAGGAAAGCAATGGACTCAGAACACGCCTCTCGGTCCACGGCAAACACTGCGTTTTTCGACCAGCGAACTCATCAGTAAGGCCGGCCTAAGCGGGAGCTATGGCGGAATCAGCTTTGTCCCTCAGTCGCCTTCCGATGGAATCGATGCCGTCCATTTCCTGTACGACGAAGTCAGCAAGTTTTCCGCAGCCCTGGATTTGTCCAGCCGTTATCCTCAGATGAGCCTGCAGGAACGTGCCGGTCCCGATGCGAAACACTGGACGATGCGGGCACCAATGCTGGCCCTGCAGAGCCCCGATCCGTCACTCGGCTTGCCGCGCGGCATCGCATTGCAGCCAACTCTGTTTATTCGGAATACAACTGCCAAGAACATCACTGCCGATCTGTCGCTGACATGGCGCGGCGACTCGGGAAAAGGACAAGCCAAACTGCCACAATTGCGGCTGGGCCCGTTCGCCACGCAGCAAGTCCAGATCGCCGGCGAACAGTCCTTGTTACAAATTCCGAACAACGCCCACTGGGGAATGGTCACTTTGACCACCGATGCCTTGCCCGACGATCTGGTCGCATTTGCCACCAGCATCGACTCCAGCGGACGCTACAATTTAGCTACCCGCTTCGCCGGGGGCGTCGGCGGACACTTTACCGGTGGCGAGTGGGACTTCGATGCCAACCACAACCAGATCGCAGCCATCACCAACATCGGCTCCAAACCCACGGATGCCTTGCTCACGTTACATTATGATAACGGCAAGAAGAGGTACGAATTCCAGCAGACCATCGCGCCAGGCGACCAGATGTGGGTGAACCTGGCTCAGCTCGTCCGCAACCGCGTCGCAGACCGCAATGGCAGCACTTTGCCGGCAGACGTCAGCTCGGTGACCTACGACGTGAAAGACCTGACGCCCGGCGGCTACGGCCTCATGGTCAATCCGTTAGCTACCAACTCAAGCTATGGATTCGGTGCCGGCAAACTCAACGCAAACTGTTGCTCCTACAACGATCCGACCTGGATCCCCGATGCTTTCACGTTCGATGGTGCGGGTGGAGATGATCCCGCTGACATCGGTGCAACGGATTCCTGCGACGGAGACGTGTACAACGAGTCCATAGACTTTACCACCTGGTCCAGTGACAATACGGCCGTCGCCGTCGTAACCGCACAGAATGTGCGCGCGGCGGGCGCCGGCTCCGCCACAGGAACGGCCGTCGGCCATCTGTTCCAGGGCGTGGGTAGCTACTGTGCCTACACTCCAGTGCAGTCGACCGTGCCGATCACTGTGCAGGTGCCGACGAGCCTAAAAGTCGTGAAGGTGACTGTACTTCAAACTGGCAACACCGGTAACCACGGCTGCCTCGCAGGGTACTATGGAATCCAAGCAGACATTGAGTACCAGGTACTTGATCAGCAGGCACCGCCGCAGCCCATTAGTAATGCCACTATGACGCCCCAAGAACATGTTGTCTTTTGGGACGGAACGACTAAAGACGGGAACATTGGGCCAACATACATAAGCACTACGTCACAAACAACGAGAGCCGACGGAACGTTCGACGACGCCCCCGTCGGTGCCTGCAAATCAGTGCCATTCAGCACGCCCCTGACGACGTCCCAGGACATAAAGATTCTTCTGAGCAATGGCATAACCTACACGGTTCGTCACAACGATTTCAAGTTCAGTTCGACAAATCTTACTAACCACGGAACCGTCACAAACGGGTCCGATATTACTGCGACACAATGAGGAACGGAGAACCATGCGACTCCTATGTGCCCTAGTGCTGATGACCTCGTTGCCCCTATCCTTCGGCCAAGGGCCTGAGGAAGCAGACAGTGCGGAACACATCGTGAACACAATCATGTCTCGATCTGCTGACGGGACTTATACGTCTTGGGACGAGAAAGACTTAAACAAGCTAGGAGACGCTGCTGCGGTTGCATTAACCAAAGTTATAGGAGGCAAAGCCCTCAGTCCCAGTGAAATCCGGCAGGCCCTACTGGTTATTTCTCTGTCGTTCGACGCTCCTCGGTTGATAGCGACTGATTCGAACAAGAGTCCACGGTCCGCTCTTTTTGTTTTGCAGTATCTTAAACACCTGCCACTCGATCCGGGACTAACGGAAAAAATCGAACAGGCTGAGATGTCGCTTAAAAGAAAGAAGAATTGAGATGGGCGGAAACGTGGAGATTTGAGCAAATTCGGGGACGGGACATTCCCCAATTCTAAGCAACAAATGTCACGCGCAGATGCGAGGAATCGGCGGGTGGCCCATCCTTTGACCTCGCCGACAGAAGCAACACGGCGGGTGCCCCGTCCTTGCGTTTCTTGCAAGGGCGGGTACGACGCTGCCGAAAGTGTGAGCCTTGGGCTCACCCCTTCCTCTTCCAGTTTTAAACGAAAGGCGATCAGGAGTTCTACAGCTCGATTTCAGTTAGTCAAGACTTACGCGTCCGTGGCGGCGGGCCCAGCGGAAGTTTTACTGCTAGTAGCTCTTATCCAACTTGGGGCGGAACCGCCCAGCGCACCTGTAATTAGACAGAGGAATCATCATCATGAAGAGAAACCTGTGGCCGACTCTTGCGGTTATCTGCATCACGTCATGGTTTGTCGCAGCGCAAGCGGCAGCCCCTGCTCCGTTTTCACTCAAAATTCGAACTGACGCAAGTGCCGTTCCCGCGGGCTCGGAAATTACAATTCAGGTACAGCTAAGAAACAACTCAAAGCAGATAATGGATCTCAGCGCCAACATTAATGATCTCACAGGTGTGGACCCAAACTACCAATTTGATGTTCGCGACGATCACGGAATACCAGTGCCGTTAAGAACCTACAAGCATCCGGAACTTGCGACTGGGCACGCTATCATTCGATCACTGTCGCCGGGAGAAACCGTTGAAGACAGCGAGCCGATCAGTCGATTGTTTGACATGAGAAGACCCGGAAAGTACTCGATCGAGGTGTCTCGGCGTATTTCCGGTGAAGCACAAGGCGCGACGCTGAAATCGAACAGAATTTTCATCACCGTCTCGCCCTAATCTCAAAACCGTCCCTTCATGAGATTCCGAGGAGTACCTCTGCCATCTCAAACCTATAACACGGTTAATCGCAGTTTTACAGCAACAATGTTCCTGATGTGGACGTCGAACGCGGCTAACTCCATTCCCGTTCCTCTGGGGTATCAAAGTTGGGGATTCAACGGAACCGCAAAGTGCACGTCGTCCTGCGGCAGCACAGCCAACTGGACGCCTACCACGAACGGAGTACCAGGGCCCATTGGCAGTTTCACTCCGAGCAGTCCCACTCAGAAAACGGACGGGTACAGTTCACTTACGTACGGGTATCCGCTGTGGGACAATACTGCTCAACAGAGCTGCGAATGAGGGCTAGGGAGGAACGAAATGCATAAACTCTCCGCTACGTTGCTAACCGCTGTAGTACTGGCCACGGGGTCATTCGCCGGACCATCTGGCCCATTCTCGATTCGTATCAGCACTGACAAGACGGAGGTAAAAGCCAGTTCCGATATCATCATCAAAATACAGCTCACTAACACGTCGACTCGCACTGTCGATTGCACAAAAGTTCCGAGCAATGGTGCGGACACAGCTTACCAGTACGACGTGAGAGACCTTGGTGGCAACGCTGTACCTAAGGTCGCCAGAGACCATCCAGAAATCGCGCCTCCCTTCCAAATATGGCCGTGCGTGCTCAGACCGAAAGAGAGTACGTCGATTGATGGAAACGTAATCACCCGTATGTATGATATGAGCCGACCCGGCAAGTATCTGATTAGCGTTTCGCGCTTTATCGACGGTGACCGGAAGGATGCCGGAAGCATAAAGTCGAATGTCATTATGGTAACGGTAGCACCCTGACGGTTAAGAGTACTTGGGACGGCCGGAGACCAGAAAACTGGCAACTGACACGCTCTTGGGGGCACGTGTCCCTCCAACCGGTAGCCTGACGTCGAGCAGCGTTACCAAACCTTCGTGGAATCCGAGGGTCCCTCCGACGAAATCCACAGCCCGATGTGACATCTGACCTTGCGCGCAAAATCGAATAAGCAGATGATTGCCACAGCGAAAGCCGTGTGGAGCGAAATGGCGGCCGCTGCGCAGGGGCAAATTTAGAGCTGTAAACCTATGCGGCTCAAGATTTTGCCCGCAAGTGATTGCAGCCCATAGATTACTTTGCGATTTTCCTCTAACTCGATGATTCGAGAGAACCAGGGGGAGGGGGGATATCGTTTGCATCACGACCACTTCCCAAAATGGAACTGAAGCGCAAGAGCTTCCACAATAATTTTTCCCAACAATCAGAGGAAAATGAAAGCTCTCGATGCTTATCGCAAAGAAAAAGTTGCAATTTCAGCCATGCCCAAAGTAATATGGAGTCAGGAAGCGCGACAGTAAGGCGTTTCCGGGTTTTAGCCCAGTACCGCCCGGTTCTTACTTCCAAACTCGCAGTACAGCTTTGGCGAATAAAACTCGACGCAAGAAGCGGATACGTCCGCCTCATCCCGGTTCGGAGAGTTCAACATGGCGTGGTACGCGTATTGCCTTACCGAGCACCAAACCCTACCAAATGGAACCCGCACTCGGCGCCCCTTCCTGCTAGAAGGTGTACAGGGAGTTAACGGCGCCGCGGTTCTCAGCTATCCAAGTGGCGAATTTGCCGTGATTGTCAGCGAATACGACCACGCAGCCGGCGAGCTCGATCAGAAAGCCGCTATCGAACATGCACGGGTAGTTAGTAACTGCTTTCGCAACTCCACCGTCCTGCCGTTTAAGTTTGGAACAATATTCGATAGCGACGACGCCCTCCGACAAGCCGTCCGGGTGAATCGGCGCGCCTTTGGCCTGAGCGTTGCCAAACTACGCGGCAAGTCCGAAATGCACATCAAATTGGTCGTTCGCGACGGCTCCCTTCGCGAGGCGATGATTGACATTCAACTTCCCGATACCGTCGGCGGCGATTACCTGTCCAAGCTGAAGGTGAAGGCCTCCCGCGAACGCGAACGTCAGACCAAGGCCCGTGCCCTGTCCGTGCAAGTCCACAAGCTCTTCAACCCTCTCGAGGAAGAAGTCAGCTGCAAGAAGGTCGCTCCCGAAGGCATGCTGATTGACATTGCTCACCTGATCGATACCAAGAGCGTCGAGAAATACCAGAACCGCTATTCGACCGCCGCTAAGCAATTGAAGAATTGCGAGGTATCGGTGAGCGGCCCTTGGCCACCCTACCACTTCTTGCCCGGCAAGCTACGCACGGTGGCCGGCAACAGCTAGAGTTCAATCGTCCGGATAGAGCCCATGGCTTTTTGTCATGGGCTCTGTCCATTTAGCGCGCTTGGCATGCCCATGCATCGAATATGCATTGTTCTGCACTTGAGCATAGCGCTCGTTTGTCGATCTGCGCTTAGCGAGGCGAAAAGCGCTTCTGTAACCCTTCAGTCAGCAAAGAGTTACAGGCGCACGTGATGGCGAGCACATTTTCTGGCGATTTGGCGCGGCAAATGCTTGTATCTGTCGTAATAAGAGGCCGCAAACTCTTGTATGACTTCACTCTCTGTGACATTGAGCGTCACTTTCCGAATGGCCGTTCCCGCTGCCGGGACGGCATCTCGCTTTTGCCTTTCCTGATATTGCCCACCAAATTCGCCTCTTGAACGTGGCCCCGTAAGGGGCCATTTTTATTTCTTCGGAAATAAAGGAGTGCCTGGCGACCACCTCACCGGCTGCCCCAGCCTTCGCGGTGTTCGAAGGCTGGAATCGATTCGAGATAGCTCGTTTGCCATGCGGAGCGGAGAACGAGCAGAATCAGTGCCACTTCCAAACGCACCACTTTCCGGTATCATGGCCCCGTCCAATGCCCGCCAGCGCCAAACCCGCCCGCGACTCGCGCCGACGCGCCCTGCGTGACATCCTCATCTACGGAGTCAGTGGTGGCGTTCTCATCACCATCCTCAAACTCACCGAATACCGGTTTCTTGTCGTCGAACATTCTGTAGAAATCTACAGCGGGCTCATTGCTGCCCTCTTCGCTGGTCTCGGCATCTGGCTCGGACTTACCCTCACCCGAAAGAAGGTTCAGCTCGTCCAGCGACCCGTCGCGGCCGAGCCTTTTGCTCCTGATGGGCAACGTCTAGCCGAACTGACCATCACACCGCGCGAACTCGAAATCCTCGGACTCATCGCCGCGGGGCTCAGTAACCGCGAGATCGCTGAACGCCTCTTCGTCAGCGAGAACACGGTCAAGACCCACTCCAGCCGCCTCTTCGACAAACTCGGCGCCAAGCGCCGGACTCAGGCGGTGCAACTTGGGAAAGAAGCCCATCTGATCCCTTGAAATGCCTCCCCCAAAAGTAAGTTTCTCCGCTCCCACGCAAAAATCACCCGAAGGTATGACGACAATTTCCGGCGCCCGCCCCACAATCCGACCCGTGCGCCCCACAAATTCGAAAGCGAGGAATTGAAATGAGAAAGACCGTTCTGACCTTCGGAGTGATCTCCGGACTGATCTCCGCCGTGACCATGCTCGCCACAGTTCCCTTTCTGCACAAACTCAGCGGCGACAAGGGACTCATTCTTGGCTACACCACCATTGTGCTGGCCGGACTGCTCGTCTTCTTCGGCATCCGCTCCTACCGCGACAACGTCTCCGACGGACAGCTGACGTTCGCCAGAGCACTCGCCGTTGGAATCCTGATCTCCGTGCTCTCCAATTGCTTTTACGTCGCAACGTGGGAAGTCGTCTCCTACAAATTCATGCCCGACTTCGCCGAAAAGTACGCCTCCCAGATGGTGGAGCACGCGAAGGCGACAGGCGCGAGCCAGCAAAAGATCGATGAGACCGCGCGCCAGGCTGCAGACTTCGTGCGCAATTATCACAACCCGCTCTACAAAATCTCCATGACGTTCCTGGAACCTTTTCCCGTATTCCTGCTCATCACGCTCATCTCCGCAGCAGTCCTCCGGAAGAAGACAGTTACGGTCCCTGCCTGACTTGAGAATCTGAGCCGCATAGGGAGCGACCGGTGTCATCCTGAACGAAGCCGTCTCTTGGTAGACCTCCGGCTTCCAGCCGGAGGCGAGCGAGGCGAAGTGAGGGATCACGGGCGCGCGACATTCGTGTTACCCATTTCTCGCCATCCTTGCACAGGAGACTCCTACGCGGGAAGTGGGGATTTTTCTGTCTCGCGTACGTTACACTTGTCCTCCGACCATGACTCAACTCCGCCTCACGATTTCGCTATTTCTCCTTTGTGCATTTCTTGCGGCGCAAACTCAGCAGCCGAATGCCGCACCGCCGTCATTCTTCGCGCAGCCGCAAATGTCCCCGGCGCAGCAGGAGAACTTTTCTCCGCAACTGCTCAACGAACTCGAATCCATCAAGCTCTCTGCGCTCGCAGACGACTACGCTTACCAGCGGGTAGAGCATTTGACCGAAAACATCGGACCTCGGCCCAGCGGATCATTGCAGGCTAAAGCCGCGGTCGATTACGTCGCCGCAGAACTCCGTAAACTCGGCCTCGACGTCCAACTCGAAGAAGTCAAAGTCCCGCACTGGGTACGCGGAGCGGAAACGGCGGAACTGGTTGAGTATTCCGGACAGGTCCCGGGCACGACGCAGAAGATTGTTCTCACCGCGCTGGGTGGAAGCACATCTACACCCGTCGAAGGACTTAACGCCGACGTGGTGGTCGTGAACAATTTCGACGAACTTCGCGCGCTCGGACGCGACAAGGTCGCCGGCAAGATCGTTCTGTTCAATGAGCTCTTTGACAAACAGAAGGCCGCCGCGGGACTCTCGTTCGTCGCCTATGGTGAAGCCGTCCGCTATCGCGGGGCCGGTCCCAAAGCCGCAGCTGAACTCGGCGCCGTGGCTGCGCTCGTCCGCTCCGTGGGCAATGCCGACTACCGCTTGCCGCATACCGGATACAGCGCACCTGCAGGCATTCCCGCCGGAGCCGTCACGGCGGAAGACGCCGACCTGATCGTGAAGCTCTTCGTGCAAGGCAAAGTTCGCATGCACCTGACGCTGACGCCGCAGAAGTTGCCGGACGCGACAAGCTATAACGTCATCGGTGATCTCAAAGGCAGCGAGCATCCGGAGCAGATCGTCGTCGTGTCCGGACACTTGGACTCATGGGATCTGGGCACCGGAGCCATTGATGATGCGGCCGGGGTCGGAGTCGCCATGGAGGCCGCTGAAGTCTTGCATCAACTCGGGCTGCGCCCCAAGCGCACACTCCGCGTGATTGCATGGATGGACGAAGAAAGCGGCGGAGCCGGCAGCCGAGCGTATACCGCGGACCACACGAATGATTTCCCGCACCACGTTGCAGCCATCGAGTGCGATACGGGCGCGGCGCATCCACTCGGATTTGAATCCCGCATCAGCCCTGCTGCCGGCGATCTCCTGAGGCCGGTGCTTAACGTGCTGCAAAGTTTTGGAGCCAATGCACTGCAGCCCAGCAGCTATCCTCCGGGTGCTGATATCGCTGTCATGTCGGAAGCGGGTGTGCCCGCCTTCGGCATACTGCAGGACGGACGAAGATACTTTGACTATCACCACAGCGCGGCCGACACGCTGGACAAAATCGTTCCCAACGAACTCCGCGAGAACGCTGCGGCGATGGCCGTGATGAGCTACGCGCTGGCCAGCATGAAGGATCCGCTGCCAAGGTAGCATCAGCCCGAAAGAACGCGAAGCCCGACAAGTCCTGAAAACATTCGGAGGGCACGGATTGATTAAAGAAATTTTCACGGCAATCCGTAAAACCCCTCAGCCGCGACCGCTGCGAATGCACCAACGGGCTGTGATGCTCATCCTAGGCCTTTGTATATCGCTGCTTTCCGGTTGGTTAGTTCTAGGATTAATTCGCGGAAGGCATTACGTAATTTTCCTCCTACTCCTCTTTCCGGTTTTTGTCGCTCTCAAGGTTGGTGGACTTTTATTGCGCGGTGCTCTAATGCCGTGTCCACACGATTAGTCTTAGCTCTGGAATCAAACTGACCCAGCAAAGCTGGGCAACTGTCTTGCGTCATTTGAGCTGCCGCCGAAACCCTGGCAGTGTCCTATTTAAGACACCACCGAAACCCTGGTGCTGTCTTAACACTGTGTTGCCGCCTCAGAGTTGTGGTCGGAGGATTGCGTTACATAAGGTTCGCCCGCTGCCTTATTCTCCTTGAAAGTGCGTATCGCGCTCCGAAGTCTAGACGCTTTTTGCTCGACCCGTTCCAGTAGTTGTTGAGCATCCACAATGGTCTGATCCCACCCAGAAATAATCCTTGACTCTGTGTGTGACATAATGTCAAATTCTCCTGTGACCACTAACTACACTTCCGATCTCCGAGAAGCTTTCCGTAAACTCCTGCTGATGACTTCCGAACGTGAGCAGTTGGAAACCAAAATAGCGAAACAAAAAAAGCGCGTTGCCGCCCTCTATGAATTGGTGCAAACCGACGAGGGGAGCGCGGCGCTGTCGGGGTTTAGGTAGAGGGGATTACCGATGCCTGTCGTGTAGTGTTTAGGGCAGCAGAAAAAATGCTCTCGCCCGCCGAGGTGCGCGATAGGGTTCAGGCGCTCGGGTTGCCCCCCCAAGCCAACCTTCTGGCATCCATTCACACGACCATTAAGAGAATGAAAGAAGCTGGGGAGATTGCTGAAAATATGCTCCCGATTGAATCCGGCGGAACTGCCGCATTCTACGTCTGGCAGGGCGAATCCAAAGAGAGTAGTGCTTTGCGTGAATTTGCAAAGCTGCATGATAGCAGACTGGCAAAAGCCGTAAAAACTTTTAAAGAACAGGCCCGCCCATCGGGTAGGAAAATGACTTTGGCGTGAAATGCGTGAGCCCCGCTAAACGGGGCTCTCAGGAAGGATGAAAGCAGCATGAGAATCCGAATCAAGATCACATTCGCTGCCGGTCACACCGTGGAAATCACGGTCGAACCACCACCCTAAAACATAGCTAACAATCAGCGCCCCGCTTCCTGCTTGAACAGGTTGCGGGGCTAATCCGAATCGCGGGGTAAGCCACAATTCGAACCCAAACTCATTTTGGCTCGACTCCGCACAGAAAGCAAGCGGAGAAAGGCCATGACCTGCATCAAATGCCAGCACCAGACCTGCAAACGCTTCGGGTTACTTCGGTAAGCGCCGCATTCAGAGATGGCGCTGCCAATCCTGCAGTGCAACGTTTTCCGAACCGCAGCCCCAATCCCCTCTGGGCACGATGCGAACGAGCACGGATGCGGCTGTGCGTGCGCTGCATTGCCTCTTGGAAGGCTTCTCGATCCGCAGCACCGAGCAGGTTCACAGGAGTCAATCGAAATACGATCATGCGGCTTTTGCTCGTCGCTGGTGAACGCAGCGCCCGACTGATGCACGAACGGATGCGCGGAATCAAGCCCAGGTATTTGCAGGTTGACGAAATCTGGACGTTCGTTCAGAAGAAAGCTCGGCACGTTCGAAAGAGCGATTCGCCCGAGATCGGAGACCAGTGGGTATTCGTGGCGATTGACGAGGAGACCAAACTGGTGCCTTCGTTCTTTGTTGGCAAGCGGTCGAAGGAAGCCACGACAGCGTTTCTTTGGGACTTGTACAAACGCCTCGCCGCGCCCGTTCAGCTCACGACCGATGGACTGAATCATTACACCGCTATGGTTCCCATGTGCTTTGGTCTGGACGTAGACTTCGCGCAGCTTGTGAAGCTGTTTGACCATGGGCAGTTCGAAAGTCCCGAAGGGAGGTACTCCCCAAGCCCAATCGCGGAGGTTATATCCAAGGTCCGAATGGGCAATCCCGATCCTGAGCACATCAGCACGTCGTTCGTAGAGCGGCAGAACCTGACGATGCGAATGGCGATGCGCCGTTTCACGCGCCTCACCAATGCGTTCAGCAAGAAGCTGTCGCATTTGAGAGCCGCTATAGCTTCGCATTTTGCCTACTACAATTTCTGCCGCGTTCATTCGTCACTCAGGGTCACGCCCTGCATGGAGGCAGGGCTTACAGATCACGTTTGGTCGATTGCTGAACTGCTAGGTGCAGCGTAAAATTGCCGCGTCCCATCTTCCCCCAGAAGGTAGGAATCAATGACGAAGGTAGCTGCATACCATACCAACTCCATCGAAGAACCGCCCAGGCATCGTGAGGTTTATCACGATCACGACAATTGCCCTGACGGAAAAAGGATCATGGCAAAACATCTCGAACAAGGCACTGGCGGCAAGCCGCGCTGCAAAGAGTGCATCAAACTCGGCTAACGCATCCTCTCCCGAAACGTAACTTCCCAATGCGGTCCGGCTGGTTCGTTCCCATCAAGAATGTCTCACACTCGCCGGAGGGCCATAATCGGCAGTCCATAAGCTAAGCACACACCCACGGCGCGCCAGCCCGCTTCTGGCGTGCCGTGGAATCTGATAGTCGGTTCCGTGTAAGCGTGCCCATGTCCCCCTTCACAGGATTCAAAGGTCTCGATCCCACAAGCCTGAAGTCGTTCAACAGCTTTTGCAATCCCCTTATCCAGCATTCCCGGTACTGGAGGGTACGTTTTTTGCTTATTTGCCATGTCGTCTCCGGTGTAGAATCTGATTCGGCGGTAGAACGAGAATCAGTAAGCCACTCAGAACAATTTCCATGAAAATCTAAGGCTCCTAGCCCCTGCCAGGGCGGAGCCTCAATTATTTGGAGGCTTGCTTTGCCCAAAAAAGAAAAACGAGTGCGGCACATCAACGAAGAAAGAGTCACTGTTCGAATGCATCGCAAAGTCGTCGAAATCAAGATACGGCTACCCATACAAAAAATCGTCAATCTGTTGCGGAGAGGAGGGCACATAGACTAACCACCCCACAGGCCGCCGCTAGGGCCGAGCCAGCGCGGTTCACCTCGGCCCTAGCAACACGGGATTAAGACACCACCGAAACCCTTGGTCCGGTTGACGCATCATAATTGCCGGTCTTATGATAGCCGTTTGGCTTTTAGGGCCAGGACGCCTTGGAAACGGGGCGTCCTAAAATTTCATACGCTATTTTGATCGAAGTGAGTTATGGACAAGAAGAAGCTGGAAGCCTTCAAAAAACGACTGGAAACGCGACAGCAGGAACTGCGTCGTACCGTGAACCGCAATCAGGCGGATGGACGTTCTGCGGACGAAGATACTGCGCAGGACATCGCCGATCGTGCAGCCAGTTCCTACACTAAGGAATTCCTGTTCAGCCAGAGCAACAACGACCGGCAGTTGCTGATGATGGTCGACGGTGCTCTCGCCCGCATCCGGGAAGGCAGCTTCGGCGAGTGCATCAGCTGCGGCAAAGAAATCAATTCCAAGCGACTGGAAGCCGTGCCGTGGACGCGCCACTGCATCGAGTGCCAGGAAAAGCTTGAGCAGGGCATGCTTGAGGAAGCTCCGCGGTAAGAAACATTCAGCTGTGAAGCGACGCCGCCGACATCCGGCGGCGTTTGCGTTTTGTGCGCGCTCTGGACTGAGCGCTGGCTATTGAGTTTTGCGCGAATACTCTCCATTAAATACCGTCTTCCACGTGGTGCCGTTGTCGGTGGATTTTTCCCATATTTGTTCCACCTTGTCTGCGTTGACGCGCACGATCTTAACTCGATTTAGAAAGGACTCGCCGTTCGGACCGCGACTCGGTCCACGGAACTCAGCGGAGCCCGACGTTACTGTTCCATCGGTGAAAATGTGGGCGCGACCTTCATTGTCGGCGAACAGTGCACGCCAGGTCTTATCGTCGGCGCTGTACGCAAACACGTTTTCACCGGCGTGACCCTTCCCGCCTTCCCATTTCTCGACGAACAAGCACTTGTCGAGCGAAAGGGATACCTTGCTCGTCCCGCCACCTGAAGATCCGGGGTTCACGACGCTCCAATCGCCTAACCAGTAATCGAGTTGCCGGCTTTCCACGCTTGCATAACATCCACTTGGCCCGGTCGCACCGTACGCAGTGTGCGTCGTGATTCCAAACCATGCTGCAATCGCGAGAAGAAGGATTACTATTTTCTGCGGTCTCACCTTTTGAACAACCGAGTCAGACTTCATGATCGAATGCCTCCTGAGTTGGTGCAGGGAGTTTGTCTTTCCCACTTCGATTCGCACCCAAGCCCAGACTAGGCGTTATTTAGGATACGTACTTTCGATATTGTGCCAATAAATGTCGCCAAAGCGCCACGGTCGAATCTCCGATCATTTGACGAACTATGAAAGGACGGAGGTCACGCAGGCCGCTCTGAAAGCGGGTAAAGCAGGTCCACTGTCTTGATCCCGATTTCAGAGAGGCTCTGGGAACGACTCCGGGACGCCACCACCGGACCGTCAGTCTAGGGAGAGCCGGGAGACTTTTCTCATGCACGTTGCAGTTGAAATGGCATCTTGCGCAGACGCTGTCCGCAAGCTGCAAAGATGGCATTCGCCACGGCGGGTGCGGCCGGCGGCAATGCAGGCTCTCCCATCCCTCCCGGATCTTCCTTGCTGGTTGTTAAATGCACTTCGATGTGCGGTGCCTCGTTGATCCGAAGCGGATCATAGCCGTCGAAATTTATCTGCTCGACGGCTCCGTCTTTGATCGTGATTTCATTTTTCAATGCCGCGCTGAGCCCATAAATGATCGCGCCCTCAGTTTGCGAGCGCACCGACTCCGGATTCACAATCTGACCGCAATCCACAGCCGCCACGATGCGATCGATCTTGAAGTTGTTCCCCGTAACCGTGACTTCAGCGACTTCAGCGAAGTAACTCCCGAATGAACAAAACGCCGCAATCCCGCGACCACGGTCCTTTGGCAGGGGTGTGCCCCATCCGGCTTTCTGAGCCACTAGTTCCAGGACTCCTCGCAGCCGCGCCGGATTCACATCGTCTTCATTCTTCGCCTTCCAGTTCGCCGACGCCACCAGCAGCCCGCGCCGGAACTCAAACGGGTCCTTTCCCGCGGCCACGGCGAGTTCATCGATAAAACTCTCGACCACAAATCCATTGAATGAGTTCTCCACGGACCGCCACCAGGCGCGCGGAACGGCGCTCGACACGGGATTGAACTCGAGCCGCACATTCGGAATCGCGTAGGGCATCTGCTTCGCGCCGCCGGATTCGTCCTCCGCGGCGTCGGCCTTCGGATCCCAAAATCCCTTAATCGAGGTCGACGCCATGGTGTGAAACCAGGCCGCCGGACGCCCGTTTGCATCCACCGCTCCCTGCATGCGATGACACGTTGCGGGACGGTAAAAATCGTGCGTCATATCATCTTCGCGCGACCACACGAGCTGCACCGGCTTGCCGGTGACCTTTGCGATCTGCGCTGCCTCGGCCGGAAAATCCGCCATGTAGCGCCGCCCGAATCCCCCGCCCATCAAGGTTGTATGTACAACCACCTTGTCGGGTTTGAGTCCGAGCACCTTCGCCACCGTGCCCTGCACCCAATCTGGAGATTGCGTCGGCGCCCACACCTCGGCGTCGCTGCCACGCGCATGCACGGTGATGTTCATCGGCTCCATGGTTGCGTGGGCGAGCAGCGGCATCTCGTACACCGCTTCGATTTTCTTTGCGCCGTTCGAGAGACCTTGTCGACATCGCCATCGTTGCGAATCCGCTTGCCCGGCTTGTGCGCGGCGAGCGCAGGGCCGCAGACATGCCCTCAGTCGATCCGAAGCGGCCGGGCCGCGATCCCAAGAGACACCGAGTGCATCGCGTCCCTTCATCGCCGCCCACGTCGAATTGGCAACCACGACCACACCACCGGACGTGAACCGGTCTGCGGCGAATGCCGGAATTTCAAACACATCCCGCACGCCGGGCACCGCCTTCGCTTTCACTACGTCGAACTTCGCGGCTTTGCCTCCGAAGGTCGGGCACCGCGCCCCACCGCAAACAGCATGTCGGGCACCGCACGTCGATTCCGAATTCTGCATGCCGTTCACCTTGGCAGGGAATCGACTCTCGCCGTCGCATGCCCGATGAATTCAAACTCCGATCTCATCTTTCAGCTGCGACTTTTTCCTGATCCGGCAGCGGCAGCTTTCCCGCCGCTTCAATCAGTTCTCCGTAATCGCCTTACGTCCGGATCCTCGTGCACGACCGTTCCCTTCTTCGCTTCGCACTCTTTCGCCGATACATTCCATTTCGTCGCCGCCGCGGCGATCATCACCTCCCGCACTGTTGCGCCCGCCCGACGCAATGTGCAAGACGTAACTCCTGTCTCGTGCTCCGGCTCCCGCCCGTACCCATATGCGCATACAGATCCGGCCGCGTCTCCGCATGCTCCACTTTCACCGACTCGAAATCCACTCCGGCCTCTTCCGCCAGAATCATCGCCAAACCGGTTTTGATTCCCGGCCCGATTTCCGACTCCGCCACGATCAGCGAAATCTCCCGTCCGGCTTCACATGCATATATGCAACGAACGGATTCGGCGCTCTTCTGCTTCGCCTGATCCGATTCCTGTCCCGCAACAGCGCACCCGAGAACCGCACGCCAATCAACAGTCCCGCCCCGGAGACCGCCCCTCCAGCAATAAATTTTCGCCGGCTGATTGTCATGGCTATGCTCCTTCCCCCGCGGCGCGATGGATGGCGCTCCGAATCCGCCGATACATGCCGCAGCGGCAAAGTTCCCAGTCATCGCCGAATCGATCTGCTCGTCCGTCGGATTGGGTTTTCGCCAGCAGCGCTGCCGCCGACATGATCTGTCCCGGCTGGCAGTAGCCGCACTGCGGCACCTGCTCGGCGATCCAAGCCAGTTGCACCGGATGTGAGTTGTCCGCCGACAGTCCTTCGATCGTCGTGATCTTCTTCGCACCGACGGACGACACCGCAGTCTGGCACGCGCGCACGGCCTCGCCATCTACATGCACGGTGCACGCTCCGCACAGTCCCATCCCGCAGCCATACTTGGTGCCCGTCAAATTGAGCTTGTCGCGCAGGACCCACAACAGCGGAGTGTCAGGAGCGATCTCCACCTCATGCGGACGGTTGTTGATCACCAGATGAATCTCAGCCATGGAAGAACTCCAAGCAGAGGTGATTGAAGCGTTAAGATCAGGCTCACAGGTAACAAGGTTTGCAAAAACTGAGCAAAAATGCAGAACCGTTAAATAAGGATCACAAAATGTCTTAAATCCTGAGCGAAGCGAAGGGGATCTATGACTCAACCTTTGCTAATTGCGCGGCGGCGCGCTCTGCCTGATCGAGTTCATATCAGATCCTTCGCTTTCGCTCAGGATGACAATCAGAGACGCAGCGCCTAGTTCTATATCCCGGTTTCTTCTCTTCTTCCGCGGCCTCCGCCCCCGGCATCACATTCTTCAGCGGAGCTTCCTTCTGCTCTTTCAGTCCGGATGCGGCGTCGCCTTCCGCGGCAGCATCTGATCCCGCATTGCCGTGTTGTAGACAAAGATCGCCTCGACCGTCGCCGCCTGCGCCAGATCATCCGCCTGCAGCCGCTCGTACGTATCCAGATTCGAGTGATGCGTGCGTGATCCGTAATCGAGCATGTCCTGAATGAACTGGAATCCCGGCACCCCGACGGAATCAAACGCTCGTGGTCTGTTCCGCCGGTATCCCGCACGTGATCGTGCTGACGCCCAGATCGCCAGGGCGCCATCCACTGCTGGAAGATCGAAGCGATCGCCGCATTCTGCTGCAAGTACACGCCGCGAATTTTTCCCGTCCCGTTATCCACGTTGAAATATCCGGAAATCTTGGCCTGCTCCGGCTTGATCACCACAGGCCCTGCCGGCTTGCGCGGAAATCCGGAAGCTTCAGCTGATCCGGAGTCTCCGACAGCGGTACGTAACCGAAATGCTGACGGACATACCCGTACGATCCAAACTCGCCCTGCTCTTCCCCGGTCCACAACCCGACACGGATCGTTCGCCGCGGCTGAACCTTCAGCGCGTTCAGAATCCGCATCACTTCCATCGCGACGATCGTTCCTGCGCCGTTGTCGGTCGCCCGTTCCGGAAGCCCATGAATCCAGATGTCCACCGACCATCACGACTTCGTCTTTCAGTTTTGGATCGGTCCCGGGAATCTCCGCGATCGTGTCGAAGCCGTGCTCGTGGTCGCCCGTGAACTCGGTCTCGACATCCATCTCGACGGTGACCGGAACGTCGCCTTCAAGAGTCGATACACGCGCCCATAACTCTCGATCGCCATCACAACGACTGGCAGTTGCTCCGCATGCTGGCGCTGATAAGTAAACCAGCCCATGCCCGATCCACCGTCGTCGAAAATTGTTCCGCCCGACCCGCCATTATTCCGGCCATCCCGGCTCGGCACTACGACTCCCGCCGCATGCTCCTCGGCAAAGAATCTTCCAGCCTTCTCGCGGAATTCCAGCCGCTTGATAAATGTCGCGAAGAAATCTTCATGCTGTCCCACGTGTACTGGAAACTCGACATGGGTCTTCAGATTCGCGTCGTCACGCCGCTCCCAGAGCGGCTTATCGACTGGCTTCACCTCGCGCATCTCGCCAAAGAAAACAATCTTCCCCTCCAGCTCTCCCCTTGTATTTCTCCAGATCCTTTTCGTCTTTGGCGTCAACCCAAATCGCTTGCCCGCTCTTCGCCCCGTTGCTCGACGGAGACCACGGCAACGCCTGCGCGATGAACACCGCAGTGTCCGGCGAGGACATGCGAACCCATGTATTCAGCTGCCGCCATCCTATGCCGAACTCGCCCCAGTCTTCCAGGTGCGCATTCGTGCAACCCATCGCGGTCAGTTGATCGCGTGTCCACTCGTTCGCCTTCTTCAAATTCGGAGACCCGGTCAGCCGCGGCCCGATGCCATCCACCAGCCCCGACGCATACTCCATGATGTGCGAATGTTCCAGCCCTTCTTGGCGGATACGCAGGTAAGCGTGAGGTCGATGTTCTCGACCGCAGGCTGCGTCATCTCGTATGAAGGCTTCGCGGTGTCGTCAGACTTTGCGTCCTTGTTTTTCTTGTCAGCGGCCGAAAGTGAAAATGCAAAACAGAACAGAACAGCGGTGACCACAAACAACCGATTCTTCGATTGCATCTTGAGTATTTCCCTCCAGAACGGAAAACGCAGAGTAGCAGAATGATTGGGGAATGGGAAAGCTCAAAGCGAAGGTGTGGGAGGACGAAGGGGTTTGTCAGGCGGGTTGAACGATCTCCAGCGATCGCTTTAACGCTGTTAAAAGATAAAAGCCAGCACGTGTGCGGCGGGAGGGGTGAATCGCGCCAGCCGACGTTATCCTTACTTCTCACATTTACTTCCCCACGATCAGACTGCTTGGCCCGGGCAGATCGATGCGGCTTACTTCGGAAAATCCTGCTGCTTTTCATCTAGTCGGTATACTCGCGGTCGCTATAACTCGTGCCCGATTCAGTCGATACCAGCATGTTCAGCGAAAATAGTGCCGCCTGTTGCGGTCCCGTTTTGTCCGAGTTGAGCACGAAATCCTGCACAACCAATCTTCCATTCTGCGCCAGCGCTTTTCGCGCCCGGCTGAAAAGATCCTTGTTTTGCTCTTCAGAAAACATGTGACAGATCGCATTCAGCATCACCAAGTCATAGCCGGTGCCCAAATCATCAACCAGCATGTCTCCGGTCCGCACCGTCACTTGTGCGGACACTCCGGCTTTTTGGATGTAGTCCGAAGTTAGCGCAACAACCTCGGGCAGATCGAGAATGTCGCAACGCAGGTTCGGGCTGGCCTTCGCGAATGCAATCGAGTAAGCACCCGAACCTCCGCCGAGATCGAGAATTCGATGTATGCCCTCTGTGCCAACCGCTTTCACGACCAGAGGCGCGCGATCCTTGGCATTGCGCTGCATGCCGGCGATGAAGTTGTGCGTCCAGTCTCCGTTTGCCCCTCGTTCGGTTGGAACCCGCGTGCCGCAGCGCACAGCATCGGTCAATGTGCCCCAGCGATGCCAGATGTTCGCGGTGTGCAGCAGGCCGTCGCGGTGATTATCTTTCGATCCTTGCACGAAGAAGCGCGCCGTCTCCGGCGTGTTCTTGAACTCGTCGCCGTTTTTCGCGAGCACTCCAAGAGCAACCAGCGCGTTGAGCAGGGTGGCCGTCGCCCGCGTGTTCGCGTCAATCTTCTTTGCCACCTGCGCCGCTGTGGCGCCCCCGTCGACTGCGGTGAAGATGTCGAGTTCCAGCGCCGTAAGCATGCAGCGGCTCGGCTGATAGCCGCGGATCATCTGCTCCAGGCGATCGGGGAGCATTCCCGCTCTTTCGCGGGCAGCCATGGCCGCTCGAAACTTCTGCGTATGCTCGACCGCCATCGCCTTCATCGCGGCGGCATCGTTCCAGACCAGGCGCTCCGTTTTGCCGCCCTGCAGGTGCGACGCGACGATCTCCGCCACATCCGACTTCTGAACGCGCCGGTACCAGACTCCTTCGGGATAGACGACCATCACAGGGCCTTCCTCACACAGCCCCATGCATCCGCTGGTCGTGAGTTGCACCTCGGCATCCATGCCGCGCGCCTGAAGTTCGCGATCGAGGCCGTCGAGCACGGCAAACGATCCGCTGGCCGCGCATGAAGTCACACCTTCGGGCTTTTGCTGCGTACAAACGAATAGATGAATGCGAAACGGTTCCATAACACTCTCCAAAAAAGCTCAGTGTAGCGCTCATCGGAAAGGCTTTCTGTGATTTGAAATGCACCAGCCTGCGATTGAAAGCGCAAACATTGAATTCGCAAAAAAAGATAGGCAGCGGGAGGGTTCCGCTGCCTGCTGGAAGGAACCTGGTTCAGATAAGGGCTACGGCAATTCGCGAACCCAGATGTTGCGGAAGCTGAGCGGTTCGCTCTTGTCTCCGTGTGCCTGCAGCTTGATCGGTGCGCCATCGAACTTCTTGTAAAACGGTTGGCCGATATAGCGTGTCTCGCCCTTCAGTTCGAAATGGTTTTCCACCAGCACGCCGTTTAACAGGACCGTGGCATAGGCGGGAGTCTTGAGCGACCCATCCTCGTTAAACTTTGGAGCGGTCCAGACAACGTCGTAAACCTGCCACTCCCCGGGCTTGCGCATCGGATTGGCCAGTGGAATGGATTGCTTATAAAGGCTTCCCACCATGCCATTCACATAGGTCTTATTGTTGTAGGAATCGAGGATTTGCAGCTCGTATCCGGCATCCCCAGGACCTGTCGAAGCGAGAAATAATCCGCTGTTCCCACGGAGTTGTCCCGATCCCGTGATGTTCTCTGGAACCTTCCACTCCATATGGAACTGGTAATTCTTAAAAGTGCGCCTGGTCTCGATATTGCCAGTACCTTTGCTGACGGTCATCACGCCATTGTCGACGATCCACTTAGCCGGAGCAGACCTGTCTTGCGCGGAAACCCATTCATCCAGATTCTTGCCGTCGAACAAAATGATGGCGTCCGATGGAGGTGCACCGCATTCGGCTCCCGGCGTCACAACTTTCGGCTCCGGCGACCACACTTCCGTGTCTTCGGGCTTCGGTGCGGGTTGTTGTGCGAAGAGGGGAACAGCCATTGCCAAGAAAATTGCGAGGGCAAATAACTTCGATATTTGGATGCGCATGATGCTCAAGAGCATACACCTAAAATCATTCTGATTCGCGCTCCACCTTGCGTCCCTTCTGAAACTTGATACCATCATCCCGCACCACGGAGGCCTCTTCATGATCAGTCGCAGAAGCTTCATCATTGCCAGCGGAATGACCGCCCTCGCTTCCACCCGCGTCTTCGGCGCCAACGACACTCTGCGCGTCGGAGTCATCGGCGCGGGACAACGCATGAAAGGCCTTCTCAGCGCGGCCGACAAAGCGGCGCCATACCAGATCGTCGCCGTCTCTGACGTTTATGCTCCATATCGTGATGCCGTCAAAGAACGGTCGAACGGGCTCGCCACCACACATCTGGACTATCGCGAGGTGCTCGACAACAAAGAGGTCGACGCAGTCATTATCGCTTCGCCGGACCACTGGCACGTAACCATGGCCGTGGATGCGCTCAAAGCGGGCAAAGACGTCTACCTCGAAAAACCCGTGACCCACACGATGGAAGAAGGCGAGACGCTCACCAAAGCCGTGCGTTCCGGCAAGCAGATTCTGCAGTGCGGTATGCAGCAGCGAAGTTGGACTCACTTCCGCGACGCCGTCGATCTAATTCAGGCGGGCAGTCTGGGCCGCGTTGTCCAGGTGCGAACCTACTGGTGGCAGAACTATCAGCGGAATTGGCCGTCGAAGCCGATTGATCAGCAAGGGCTTGATTGGAAGCGCTGGCTGGATCGGCTCCCGACCAGCCGTTCAGCGACGAGAAGTTCAGTCATTGGCGCTGGTATTGGAATTTCGGCGGCGGCGCGATGACCGACTTGTTTACTCACTGGATCGATGTCGTGCATTGGGCGATGAAAGCCGATCAGCCGAAGCAGGCCTGCATGATCGGCGATAAATACGTCTTCGAGCAGTGGGATTGTCCCGACACTATCCAGGCCTCATTCCGCTATCCGGGATTCGATGTTGTCTACGAAGGCATGATGAGTTCGTCGATCGACGACGGAGGACTGGAGTTCCGCGGGACGGAGGCTACGCTGAAAATCGACCGAGGAGAATTCACCGTTTACCGCGAAGGCGTTCCCCGCGAGCAGAATCCTGTACTGACGGAACACAGCTTTCGCGATGGCACGATCGATCACATGGCAAACTTCTTCGACTGCATCAAGAGCCGACAGGAACCAAACGCTCCCGTAGAAGCTGGAGTGGCTGCCGCGCGTGCCGGCCACGTTGGCAACCTTGCGTACCATCACGGCGGACTCGCATGGTCAAAGTCGTGATGAGGTGACGAACCGCTTAGATAGCTGCAGAGAAGAGAATGCCGGGCAAACGCCGCGCGTCTTTGGCGCTCAGGATAGTGCTCAGCTGCATGCGCTTGGAGGGGGGACTCGTCTTTTCGACAATTTGTTGAAGGGATTCACCGGGATCGAGACCAAAAAAATGCGGGGCTGAAAGCAGTGACCCTAATCGCCACTCTCAACCCCGTCTCCCAGGTTCTGTGGTAGGTGAAGCGAGTATGCGGCAGGTCAACCGCAGGCAACAAGATTACGAAGGTAAGTGGACCGAAGTTACGACTGAGTTCCGAGCAACAAGCTATGAATCCCGTGATTTCAGCTGCTTTGCCCTCATTCAAAAGACGTCTCCGAGCGGTTTGCTCGAAGCTCATAGCTCGCAGCTCAGTACTCAGCCCTACTACTTCGTTGCTACCAACGAGTGCGTGATGGCATGCACCGAAAGCGCAATCCGGTTCTGGACGCCGACTTTGCGCATCAGTTTGGCCACGTGCGCCTTCACCGTGCGCTCTTCGATACCCAACTGGGCGCCGATTTCTTTGTTCGAGCGTCCGGCCACCAACATCTCAAGCACTTCTTTTTCTCGATCGGTGAACGTGACGCGGCCAGCCGGGAATATACGCCCGGGCGAAGACGACACTCGTTCGATGAACATCGAGAGCACGCGCCGTGGCGCCCAAACCGAGCCTTGATTCACCACGCGAATCGCCTGCGCAAACTCAGCCGGTGTAGCAGCTTCGTCTACGTACCCTTTCGCTCCCGAGGCAATCGCCTTAAGAATGGTTTCTTCGTCGATGCCCGAACCGGTCACAATGATCCGCAGATCCGGTCGCGTAGCCTTCAGGCTGGCCATCACGTCGAAAAGGTTTTGCCCGGAACGGTTGCCGAGCAGGATGAGATCGACGCCCTGCAGCGTGCTGATCTCAGGCAGCGCCGCGGAGACGAGCTCAAACTCGGGCTCGGCATCGAACAACGCGCGGAAACCGACAAAGCGTAAAGGATCGCTTTCCACCACCGCGATTTTGATTACTGGTTTTCTGGCGACTGCTGCTTTCATAGTTTTCCCTGTGGGCCTAGATTCTTCTACTCAGCATAGTAATAATTGGTCACGAAGCAAAGAGAAGGTGACTGAAGGGAAATTACGGGAGTAACATCGCGAAATGCGTTCCGGAACTGATTTTATGCACTTTCGGGTTGGATTTTCGGCGGTATGAGCGCGATCGTACGCCAGGCGGTCATCGCCGACGCCAACGTTGTCGCGGCAGTACATATCAAAAGCTGGCAGACCGCCTATCGCGGACAGCTCCCCGATGACGTCCTCGATAACCTCAGTGGCGAACTTGAGCGCCGCACTGAGTTTTGGCGCGAACACATTTCGACGGCGCCTTCGGGCAAGCATGAGATTTGGGTCGCCGATCTCGAGGATCAGGTAGCAAGCCAGCTCAATGGCTTTGCCGCGCTCGGTCCTGCAAGGGATGAGGACGCGTCACCGGTGAGCTCTACGCGATCTACGTTCATCCGGACCGCTGGCGTCACGGTTTAGGGCGCGCGCTGCTGGCGCACGCTACTCGCCGACTTTCGGCGCTTGGTTATGCCAATGCCATTCTTTGGGTCCTTGAATCCAATATCCGGGCTCGCGCCTTCTACGAGCGGGCTGGGTGGACGCTCGACGGTGGCACTAAAATAGAAATGCTTCCCGATCATGTCGAACTTCGGGAGGTCCGCTACCGGATACGATGTCGTCAAGAAAACGAGGAATCATGTCGAAAAGAAGTCGGCAGTTTCTGATCATCTTTCTCATTTTTGTCTGGGCAATTACCGCATTCGCGCAGCTTCCTGCCGACTATTCGCGTCCTGAACAGAATGCGCCCGGGACACCGCCCTCAAGCTACACGCCCAAATACAAGGGCGATGCGGCGCTCTCAAATTCCGAATTCGACGCGATAGCCTACGTGCGCGTCGTTGTCCGGGCAGAGAAGCAATTCAACAAGCAATACGGCCACTACGCGCTGACCCTCAACCAACTGGTGCATACCGGCAACTTTACCAAGCGCATGGTCGATCCCAACCGCGGAGACTATACCGCGAGCTACAAGGGAAAGAACGACGGCTACAACCTGACTATGACGCCGAAGACGCCGGATGCCCAGCATCGTTATTTCTATGCGGACGACGACGGCAAAATTCGCGTCGACGACGGCAAACCCGCAACTGCCGATTCGCCAGTTTTGAAGTGAGCGACTGAGCTTTTTGGTGACGCAAGTAACGTCTGCTGTGGCGCGACAGCAAACGGTGTGACGTAACCTAAGCACATGTCGTGGATTCGCACGCTCTGCGGAACGCTCTGTTTGAGTACTCTCCTCTTCTGTGCCTTCGATTCAGGCGCATTGGTGCAGGCGCCTGCGGAAAACCAGCGAATCAAGAATCTGCTGAGCACCGATTCAGTCGTTCGCGGTGCCGCCAAAAACGAAATCCTGAATCACCCCGACCCAGCCCTTTTCTCCGACTTGCTCAAGGCACTCCCGGCATCTACGGGCAGTAATCGTGACGACCTGCTCGAAGTCCTTGGCAAGTACAACGACTCGCGCAAGATTCCCGTCTACATCGCACTCGCCAAGGACAGCAAGTTCAACACCTGGCCTGAGCAACCCATCAGCGAGCAGTTAGCCAGCCTCGGCGCTCCGGCGGCGCAGGCGTTGCTCGATGGTTGCGCGGGCGAAGGAGAAGAGTACGCAACCTGGGCGGGAGTGACGATCGGCTGGATGCATGATGTCGGCACTCATTTTCTGATCGAGGCGGTCGAAAGCACGGACGAGTGCAACCACAAGGTTGGGGACATTGGCTTAAGCGGCCAGTTCGGTGACGCCGACCCTCAGAGCCCATATCGAGCCGAAGTCGAACAGTCGGTAAATGCAGTCATCGATCCCGACGAGAGAATCCGCGACGCCGCTCGCAAATGGTTCGATTCGTGGAGGGGCAAAGAGGGCCAACTCGATTTCGCCGGTATCGTCGACGCTCTGATCGCTGCCTATCAGTCCAATGCCCCGCCGGAAACGATGGTCAAGATTGCAAAGATCCTGTCGGAGATTCAGGTCCCACGGGTCACGCGCTTCATGCGGGCCGCGGTTCACTCTCCGAATCCCGACATCCGGCAAATTGCCCATGACTATCTCTTGCAGCTTCCGATCGAGGTCAAGCCTCAATACGGCAACGGGAAAAAACCGAAAACGCCCGAAGCTAAGATCGAATATCTGCAGAAGTTCGCGGCATCAAACGCAGAGATCATTGTGTTCCTGAGCGACCCCGACGCCCGAGTCCGTGCAAAAGCGGCGGAGGTCTTAGGAGATCGCAACGCTTATTCGACCGATTCGCGCGAAGAGCGACAAGCCGACCCGGAAACCGCATTGTCCGGTCTTCGTCTTGCCCTGAAGGATCCTTCCCCGGAAGTGCGCGCTGCTGCCATCGACGCTATCGACAAGGCGCGCTCCTACAACGATGCTGCTCTGCTGGTCGAGGCCTTGCACGATCCTGCCTCCTCCGTTGTGCTCGCCGCCGCAAAAGCCGTCGCCGACTTTCCCGATCAGTCCGCCAGTCCCGTTCTGGTCGAGATTTACAAAAATGAAAAGAACTCTCCGGAACTTCGGGATCAGGCTTTTACGACCTTGGTCAACGTCTGCGATCCGTCGACGACTCAGCTATTCGTTCAGGGTCTCGAAACACCGACGGGAGGCTCTCTCACTGCGGCGCAAGGACTGGTCTGCACACTTGAGAAACAGCCCGACCCATCGGTATTTGAAGCTGTACGCGATGCCGAGGAGCATGCCCAGAATTTAACGACGCGCGAATACCTGATCCGCGCGCTAGGAGACACAAAGAATTCTGCAGCGCTGCCAATCCTTGAGGCCCTCGCGAAGTCGCACCATCCGGAACTTGCTCCCCGTGCTGTGGAGGCTTTGGGTTCTCTCGGAGATCGCCGGGCGCTTCCGTTGCTGGCCGAATTGCTGCGCGACTCCAACCACAACGTCCGGGTGTCGGCGGCATCGTCGTTCAGCAAATTCTCCGACTTCACTGCTCCCCCTGAATTGATCGAAGCCTTATCTGACCCGGATGCGGGACTGGGAATCTCTGCCTTCAAAGCGCTCACCAATTCTCACGACCCCAAAGTCGTCGATGCGCTGATTGCAAAGCTCCCAGACCAAATGGCGATCTATACGTTGGGAAAGTCGCACGACACCCGCGCTCTCTCCGCCCTCGTGGCAATGCTACAGAACCCTGCGAATACAACAGACCTTCGCCGGGCAGCGGCGTCAGCCCTAGGCGACCTGGGAGATTTGCGCGCCGTTGATTCTTTGATCGCCGTTCTCAACGAGGACAACTTTGCTCTTACGCAGAGCACGATCTACGCGCTGGCAGCTCTGAAAGACAAACGCGCCATAGAACCGCTGCAGCGGACCCGGGTGCGCTGGAGCAGCGGGCAACGTGAGAACGCGCAATCGGTGATCGTTTCCATCGATCAAGCACTCGGGACGATTGGAGGAGTGCCTGGTTCGCAGCAGTAAGCCGCCTCAAGTTTTCTCCAGGAATAAAGAGGCGCGCCGAAGCGCGCCTGACGTGGAAATCAGCGGTGGACGCCCATCCCACCGCCACCATGGAAGCCACCTCCTCCGAACCCGGCAGCTCGCATTCCTCCACCACGGAAGCAGCCACACATGTGGCCGTAGCCGCCGTGGAACGCAGTGACCGCATGATCGTGGAATCCATGTCCGATCGCAACCGGACGTGAGCTGTCAAAGGGACCAAGGTCAAGGGTCAGGCGTCAGCGGTGCTCGTTGGTTGCGATTGTGGGTTGAATCAGACGCATTCCTCCCGACGGGCAAACATTGGGGAAGTCGGTGTACGAAAACTCTTTGCCGTTCTTCGGTTGAAAACTCTGCAACCAATTCACGACCTCAGCAATCGAGTCCGGGAACGGAGCGGCGTCGTCGGCATTGAGCCATTCCAGACGCCAGGAGTCGGGCGGAGGCAAGATGTACGTACCATCTGCACGCTTCTTGAGCGGGATCGGCATTTCGGCTCGAAAGCTCTCGGAATCCTGCCGAATGAGGCCTGTATGGGTTCCGGTTTGCGAACGAAATTCCTTCGAAGAGAGCAAACTCTTCAGCTCCTGAAACTGGTCCTTCGACATCTGCCCGCGCAAATACTGAGTTGGCTCTTCGTTGGTCGAGCGGATGATCTGGTACTCGCCGTCGCGGGTGATCGCCAGGCATACGTGGCTCACATCTCCGCGCCGCGTCAGCGCCGTGGTGTCATATGCCAGACGAGCGAGCGGCTCGGAATCACTCGGTTTGTCCACTTGTTGGCCCCACAGTACAGTTGCGGGCAGAAGGATTGACAAGGCCAGGAGCAATCGAGCAAAGCGTGGCATAAGGAACCTCCGCTGGTCATAACATGTTAATACGACGGGGGCGCAGGCAAAAGGTTAGATTCTGACTTCTCGGATTTAGGGTTGCTGTTCCCCATCCGGGATCACATGCAACTCCAGGCTCTTGTGCTCGCCGTCGGAAACATGAAGAGGACTCCCCTGTCCCTCGTAATTCTTGAGAAACTCGGGGTTGTAGTAGGCCTCGCCCTCGACGCTCTCCCATGCATACAGGGTGTAGTCTCCGGGACGCAAGCCGCGCAGGCTGAAACCTCCCGTCTGGTCGCTGACGGTTTTGCGGAAATGATCAGTGCGTCCTCGCAGGCGTTGCTCTGGCACGGCCACGACGATCGCGTTGGGAAACGGCTCGTTCTTGCTGTTAACGGCAACTCCTTCGGCCGTTCCGCCGTTCGCGCTCGCGACCAAGTCGAGCACCACGTTGCCGCCATTGATGGCGATGCCGGAATCGTTCACGTCCCGGCCACCGCTCAAAACCGACTTCATGTACCAGTCGCCATCGGCTGCTCCGTCACCCACAATCTGGACGTAATAATTTCCGGCAGGAACATCGGTCCATTGAAAACTGCCGTCGGCAGCGACATGTGTGATGTTCGAAAAGTTTTCGCGGAACACCGGCGCAGTCTCGTTCTCCTCTACAGCATCGACCATCTGCAGCGTAAGAAATATGCGCTCCGGATCAAAGCGCACAGGATTCTTGCTCTCGAATCGCAGGCGTCCATGTACGGTTGCGCCCGGCTGGGGCGAGAGCCGCAATCCATCAACGTTTGCCGATCCCACCTGCAAGGACTGCCGAGCGGTCATCGGGACTGCCGATCCCTCGACCGATGCCAGGATCGTGTAATTCCCCGGAGTGACGTCACGAATCACGAAGCTGCCATCTTTGTGGATCTCCGCGCCGTTCAGCATCAGGCTGAAATCGCGCGACTGCAGCATGATCGACGCCGCGGTATGCGGTGGCAGATTCACCACCGAACCGCGAATCATCACGCTCGGACTCGGCGTCAGCGAAAAGTCCGCGGGAAAATCGTCTGCTGGATGCAGCGTAATCGCCGATGCCTGGCTGCGATCGGTTGTGCCGGGATAGTAGGTGGTCTGGTAGGTCGGCGGCGCCGGTTTTTCCGGCGCGTTCGACTCGTGGACGGCGGCGCCTGCGGATTCAATCAGCGCCTTGAAATCCGGCGGCGGACTCACCGAAAGAAATATGTTTCCTGCGGGAAGATTGGCGATGCGGTATTCGCCCAGATCGTTGGTGCGCTCCGCGCCAGCCTGCTCCCAATGCTTGTGTCCGGCAACGAATGTCTGGCGTAGCGCGGTGACTTCCGCGTTCGGCAGTGGATCTCCATCTTCATCGGTCACGCGGCCGCGAATTACTGCAGCAGCCAGCACGCGAATCTGAATGTCCTTTACATCTTGGCCCGCCGTAAGCGTGAGGACGCGACCTTCGCTGCGCCCGCGCTGCTTGTCGGTGTCGAGCAGGCCGCTGCGTTCGGCAAACAGGTGGTAGCGTCCGGGAATGATGTTCTCGATGCGGAAGATGCCGTCGGGGCCGGTCACGGCTGTGTAGTCTCCAGCCTCAGCCTGGTTCTCGCCGATGAGTTCGATTAACGCCTTCTTCACCGGCTGGCCGTCGGGATCGCGTGTGACGACGCCTTCGATCGCTGCACCAGGAACCGGTTTCGCAGGGGTCTGCGCGAGCACACTTGCGCCGAGCATTATCAACAACAGGAATCGGGAGAGCAGCTTCATCTAATCGATCAGGAATGCCGGGAGAGAATCATGGCCCGAAATCTCATTCTAGCTTCTAGCCGCGAGCTTCGAGTTTCCAGCGCCCGCACGAAGAAGGAACTTGCGCAAGCAGACCTTACAAGTTCCCTGAGATTTTAGGTACCCCCTCCCCTCACCGTCTAATGGAATCATCGACTTGGGGGAAATCCCCAAAAAATCTATGAGAGTCAACGGCTTAGGGGCAAAATCTTGAGCCGCTGAGACTTAGACGGCAGCCGGTCTCGCTCCCAACATCGATGCCACCCAACAATTAGAGCAATCTATGAGCCATCGAGTTGCCAAATGGGCCTTTTCCCAAAATGGAACCGGGAAGTTTGCCTTGACGATGGCAAAGTATGTTGGTATATTTCGATAGTTATCTAATTATATAGTTATCGAAATATATCGTACTCTAAAAAAAAGTTTAAAAATATATCCCCCCCCCCAAGAAGCCAGACCTGCGCCTGCTGCGCAAAGGAAAGGATGATGCCCGCCGACCTGCCGAAGGGCTCCGCCATGACAAACCCGACATTTCCCCTTATTTCCCGCAATTAAGAGGCCCCCCCCTTCACCCCCCCCCCCGCAGCAAAGAACAATGATACGGCCAGATTAAACACTCCAGCCATACAAGACCTCATGGCATATGCGATATCCCTACCATCGGATACCGCGCGATGACACCCGCCAGCAAACTGAAGACCCAAACATGACCGCACCGATCGCCCCAATTACTGCTGCCCTGATCGCCATGCATTGCTCGCGATACGATGCTGGACCTTGTGCTTTGACGTGTCGAAGACGCAGGGTTGCGCGCGCGGTCAAATGCCGAGAATCTTCCTCCCTCCGGCGGTCGCCGGAACGCCGCGTCTAATAAGCGCAACCTTACTCCCACTCCCTCTCCTTCTCTGCTCAAAGCGCCCAAGGAGGGCGCATTGCATGAAACGCGTTTTCCTTCTCCTGCTCGTGTCCATGGCTGCTACCTTTGCACGGGCCCAAGACATCGCGGGCGACTGGCAAGGGACGCTCGACACCGGCATGGGACAGCTTCGTCTCGTGCTTCACATCAGCAAGGCCGCCAATGGCGCCCTCACGGCAACGCTCGACAGCATCGACCAGAATGCCAATGGGATTCCCGTTAAGTCGGCAACGCTTAAAAACTCCAAACTGAACCTCGACGTCGAAGCCGTCCACGGGACCTACGATGGAGCGGTTTCACCGGACGGCAAGACCATCGCTGGCACCTGGAATCAAGGCAAAGCGCTTCCTCTGGAATTCAAGCGTGCGACTGCCCCGATCAAAACCGAGCATAAGCCCGCCAAGCCTTCGGACATCGATGGCACATGGATGGGCACACTCGATGCGGGCGGGATGAAGCTGCGCGTTGTCTTTCACATCGTGAATACCGAAGACGGGCTTACCGCCACGATGGACAGTCCTGACCAAGGCATGAAGGGCATGCCGGCCACCTCGGTCACGCGCACCGGCAGCTCGCTGAAAATCGAGGCCAAGAATCTGAACGGGGCTTTCGAAGGGACGATCTCCGCTGATCTCTCGTCGATTGATGGCAACTGGACGCAGAACGGCGCAACGCTGCCACTGAACCTGAAGCGGACAAAGGACGAGGCGAGCCTCGAACTCAAGCGGCCGCAGGTTCCAGTGAAACCTTATCCGTATCGCGAAGAAGAAGTCAGCTATGAAAATAAAATGCAGAATGTCACGCTGGCCGCGACGTTCACCATTCCGCAAGTGACGGGTCCGTTCCCTGCGGTTCTTTTAATTACCGGTTCAGGCCCGCAGGACCGCGACGAGAGCCTGCTCGGGCATAGGCCGTTCCTGATTCTTGCTGATTACCTGACGCGCCACGGAATCGCCGTGCTGCGCGCTGACGATCGCGGCAACGGCAAATCGACTGGAGATTTTTCCAAAGGGACGACGGCGGACTTCGCGACTGATGTGGAGGCTGGCGTCACTTATCTGAAAACGCGGACTGAGGTAAATCAGCAGAAGATTGGATTGATCGGCCACAGCGAAGGCGCCGTGATCGCGCCCATGGTTGCCGTCCGCAATAAAGACGTGGCTTACATTGTGATGATGGCAGGTACCGGTGTGCCGGGGGATCAAGTGATTGTCGCGCAAGGCGAGGCGATCCGGATTGCGGATGGAGCAAAACCCGAAGACGCCGCGAAAGATGCGGCCAAAGAACGAGAGATCATGAAGCTGGTCGAGAGCGAAAACGATCAGGCTGTGCTTGAAAAAGAATTGCGGGAGAAGATGAAGGGCGACGTCCCGGACGCACAAATCGGTATGCAGATCAGCCAGATCACCTCGCCATGGTTCCGCTACTTCCTTACTTACGATCCCGCGACCGCACTGCGGAAGCTAACGTGTCCGGTGCTGGTGTTGAATGGATCGCTCGACAAGCAGGTGCTGCCTGATCAGAACCTGCCCGTAATCCGCAAGGCGCTGGAGGAAGCTGGTAACAAACATTTTGAGATCGATGAACTGGATGGTCTCAATCACCTGTTTCAAACGGCAAAGACCGGATCGCCCATGGAGTACGCGCAGATTGAAGAGACGATGTCGCCGGTGGCACTGGAAAAAATCTCGAGCTGGATTCTGAAGCAGTAGTGTAGGGACGCGTTCGTCCGCCGGGGCTAAAGCCTCCATCTTAAAGTCGACTTAACGCGGCCCTAGAAGGGCCGCTCTTCCACGGCGCTGTTAGCTGCTGTGTCCTTCAGAGAAATATTCAGGCTTAAGAAAAATCCGATAGGGTCGCCGACGGAATATGCGCAGATCGAAGAGACGATGTCGCCGGTGGCACTGGAAAAAATCTCGAGCTGGATTTTGCAGCAGTAATGTAGGGACGCGTTCGTCCGGGGCTAAAAGCCCCGAGTAGCAAGCGATTTGGCGCGGCGCTAAAGCGCCGCTCTTCCACGGTGGTACCAACGGTAACGGTGGTCCAACGGTATTCTCGGGGACCACAGAAAGACTTCTCACGCAGTCTCTAAAGCCCCATCTTAAAGTCGATTTATCGCGGCCCTAGAAGGGCCGCTCTTCTACGGCGCTGATAGCTGCTGTGGTCTTCAGAGAAATATTCAGGCTTAAGAAAAGTCCGATAGAGTCGCGCTGCCCGCCTCAGCTGTCCTTCCGATACAGAAGATTCTTCATGGCCTCGCGGCGAGCCGCATTCGCGCCTTTGTCGGTCTTCAGCGGGTCGGCGGATTTACCGGAATCCGCGGAATCCTCTTCGCTGCACGTTGGACACCGGTTGGCAAAGCCGGGCTTCCCTGGCTTCAGTTCAAACTCCTCACCGCATACTGCACATACTTTGATCGGAAATGCCATGACTCATCCATTTGATTTGGCTCGCCTGCGATTTCGTGGCCCGAACTCAAAAAAAACGCCACCACAGGGGTCACGGAGGAACACAGAGAAAGCCTTCGGATTTAATTCAAGAAATACTGCCGGTATAGCGTGTCTCGCTGTGCCGGTTTGAAGCCAGCATCGCGAATGATTCTCCGCAACTCCTCTTCGGTGGTGCAGTTGTTTACGCCCGCGGCGCGCACAACATTCTCTTCCAGCATCACCGAGCCGACGTCATTTCCGCCGAAGCGCAGGCCCATCTGGCAAACTTTCAAACCCTGTGTCACCCAGCTCGACTGCACGTTGAGGAAGTTAGAGAGATACAGGCGCGAGATGGCAAGCACCTTCAGATATTCGACGGCGGTAGCCTCGTCCCAGTGACGTCCGCCCAGTGCCGTGTTCTGCGGCTGAAAGCTCCACGGGATGAAGGCGGTGAATCCGCCCGTCTCTTCCTGCAACTCGTAAAGTTTCTGGAAGTGATTGACGCGGTTCTCGTAATTCTCGCCGACGCCGAACATCATGGTCGCGGTCGTCCGCATGCCGATCTGATGTGCGGTGCGATGAACATTGATCCAGTCTTCAGTCAGGCACTTCAATCGCGCAATTTTGTAGCGCACTTCATCGTCGAGAATTTCCGCGCCGCCTCCCGGGATCGAATCGAGCCCGGCATCCTGCAGACGAAGAATCGTGTCGCGGATCGAGAGCCCGCTGTACTCGGCGATGGCGATAATTTCTGACGCCGAGTAGCAATGCAAATGCACCTTCGGGAACCGCTCCTTAATTCCGCGCAGCATCCTCGTGTGCCAATCGATCTTCAGGTCCGGATGCAGCCCGCCCTGCATCAGCACACCCGTGCCACCGAGTTCGACGGTCTCGCGGATCTTCTCGTAGATGGTGTCGAAATCCAGAATGTAGCCTTCCTTCGCCGCAGGCCCTTTTAGCGGCCGGTAGAAGGCGCAAAAGGTGCAGTACTCGGTGCAATAGTTTGTGTAGTTGATATTGCGGTCGATGATGTAGGTGACCACGCCCTCGGGATGAAACCTGCGGCGCACCGCGTCGGCCTCCATCCCGATGCCGATCAGGTCATCGGATTCAAACATCTCCAGCGCTTGCTGCTTGGTTAAGGACATGAGGTGCCCCACAGAACTATTTATTTTAGCGGACGAACGCAGTCCGATCCAAACCCTGAGGGCGTAACAGGTTAAGTATGCCCTGACTCACCGACCTCGGTTGGCCCGCCAGCCACGGAAAAGCCCATCTTGGACTACAACCCCCGGAGCCGAACTTTCATCTATTGTGGCGCACTACCCGGCCAGATTGTGGCTTAACCAACGAAACCATAGACAGCGCAACTCGGGAACGTACCAGTGCGCACCAATGGGGAGTTCAAACGTTGTATGAGAACGCCTGGATCCTCTCTTAGCAAATATATCCTTGTCTTGTCGGTCGTACTTCCACTTGCCGGCTGCGCCGGCGTGAAGGCAGGGTCCTCTTCGACTCAACAGATCAGCATTCAGCTGAATCAAACGACCGCAACTCTGGCTCCGGGTGGAACACAGCAGTTCACCGCGACGGTTTCCGGCTCCGACAATACGGCCGTGACGTGGACCGTGGACAAAGTCGCCGGAGGCAATTCGACGGTCGGTACGATCACGAGCACTGGCCTGTACACCGCTCCACAGTCGTCGGGCACGCACGTCGTCACGGCGACAGCAGTGGTAGACACCACGAAGTCGGCAAGCGCGACCGTCACCGTAAAAGGAACCCTGGCGATTAATCCGGCGACAGCAACGGTAGTCGCTGGCGCGACGCAGCCATTCCAAGCGATCCTGAATGGCACCGTGACTTCGGGCGCGACCTGGACAGTGGATGGCGTGACCGGCGGAAATTCCAGCGTGGGTATAATCACTGGCGCCGGAGTTTACACAGCGCCTTCCCAGGCAGGAACTCACACAATCAGCGCCAGCGTCGGCACAGGGTCCAGCAACAGCGCGACTGCTCCGGTCATTGTGTTTTCATTCGCGATCACTCCGACCAATGCTACGATTGCTGAGGGTGGAACACAACAATTCACGGCCACCATCCAGGGACTCTCGAACACAGGTGTGACCTGGTCGGTCAATAACGTTGTTGGCGGGAATGCGACTATGGGAACGATTAGCGCAACTGGACTCTACACAGCTCCAGCGCAATCTGGAACTTACACGATTTGCGCTACCAGCATGGCTGACACAGCTGCCATCGTGACGACGCCCGTCAACATCAGTGCCCCTCTTGGACCTGTCGTGATTTCTCCTACCACGGCCACGTTGATGAACGGCACGTCTCAGCAATTCACCGCAAGTGTGCTGGGAGGGAATCCAACCTTCACCTGGTCAGTGGACGGCGTAATTGGAGGAAACTCCACGGTTGGTAAAGTCACAACACCGGGCAAAACCCCGGCCTTTACACTGCTCCATCGGCGGCGGGAAATCACACCGTCACCGCCAGCGACGGAACGGGCACGGGTAATAGTGCGAGCGCGCAAGTCACCGTCTGGTCGTTCACCATTTCGCCGACCGTAGCGACTGTTGCACCCGGTGGTACGCAGCAGTTCACCGCAACTATCCAGGGAATTACTAACACGAGCGTTACGTGGTCGGTAGACGGCATAAATGGCGGAAATAACTCCGTGGGAACGGTCAGCACGACGGGACTTTATACTGCCCCGACCGCGACCGGGGCTCACAACGTCACTGCGACGAGCGTGGCGTATCCCTCGGACAGCGTCACAGCGCGCGTCACTGTGGTCAACGGAGCGCAGTCCGCAGTATTGACCTTTCACAACGACGATGCCCGCGATGGCGCGTACCTCGATGAAGTTACGCTGACCCCGTCGAACGTCAATCCGACTCAGTTCGGCAAGGTCATGTCTTACCCGGTCGATGCGCAGGTTTACGCGCAGCCACTCTACCTGCCGCAGTTGAATATTAACGGCGGCGTACACGATGTCGTATTCATCGCTACCCAGAAGAACAGCTTGTACGCTTTTGACGCCGATGCGAGTACGGGCTCGGGCACAACGTTCTGGCACGTGAATTTCGGCCAACCAGTAACCACGGGCGATCCCGGCGGGCCATATCCTATTGCCGGGATTCTCTCGACGCCCGTCATCGATGCTACTAGCAACACGATCTACGTGGTGACTCACGTCGAGGGCGGCAATCCGGAATACACACTGCATGCTTTGGATGTGACCACAGGAAAAGACAGAGTCACGCCGGCCGGGATCTCGGGCACTTTTCAGGGCGATTCGTTGGGCAGCGGCTGCTACCAACGCATGGGACTGGCGCTCGATCCGGTCACCAATTGGGTCTATGCTGCCATCGGCAGCTGTCCCAGCGGATGGATTTTCGCCTACGACAAGACTACGTTGCAGCAGAAAGCAATCTTCGACGCCACTCCTGGTGCGGGCGGCGGCGGATTCTGGAGCAGCGGTGGCGCTCCGGCCATCGATGATTCAGACGGCGATCTGTACCTCATGAACGGAACCGATAACGGCGACCAGCAATGGATCTATCCGACGTCGATGAACGGCTACAACGATTGCTTCCTGCGCATGGATCCGAACAACCTGAAGGTCCCCCTCGACTACTTCGCACCCGACGACAATGCCTGGCTCGCCACCAACGATGCCGACCTCGGCAGTGGCGGCAACATTCTCGTTCCCGGATCGTCGACGTATCCTCACGAAGTGCTTGGCGGCGGGAAAGACGGTAACGTGTTCGTCGTGAATCGCGACAGCATGGGTGGCTACAATAATCAATCGAACAATGTGGTGCAGACCGTCCACATCGGCACTTCGCAGTTCGACAACATCTTCTCGACTCCCGTGTACTGGAACGGTTGGTCTACTTCCACTCCAACGGCGACGTGTTGCGGGCCTTCAGCTGGACCGCCGGGGCGGCCGGGGGACAGCAGCTTTCGTCCAACTCCGTGGCGAATGGTCATACCGTTTTCAACCAGCACGGCGCGACGCCATCGCTGTCAGCAAATGGCAACAGCGATGCCATCATCTGGGAGATTGACGACAGCGCTTACAACACCAACAATCCCAGTGCGAGCGGACCGGCGGTGCTGCACGCGTATAACGCCACCAACATCGCGAACGAACTTTACAACAGTGCGGATGCGGGCAGCCGAGACCAGGCAGGACTGGCGCTTAAGCTTGCCGTGCCCACCATTGCCAATGGACGAGTCTTTGTCCCAACGGGTTCGGAGTTGGATATCTATGGCCTGTTGAATCCGTAGACGGGGCGATTTGAGTCAGACCGTTAGGCTAGTTGGCCGGAGCTGAGGGTTTGCGGGCCCAAATCCCTCAGACTCTTTGTTTGCGTCGGCGCCGGAGAGACGTTGTTTCCAGTCCGGATCTTTCAGCACCGAGTACTTGATCCAGATACTATCCCCGTCGCCGTCGGTGATTCGCCGCGAGCACCATGCCAACGGATATGACTCGCCCGCATTCCAGTGCAGCGGATACGACTTCTCTCCCGCAACCTTGCTGTCGCGGGTCCAATAAGCGTTCGGTTCGTTGCGGCGGATCACCTCGCCCACATACGGACGGGTGGCCGGCCCTTAGATTTGTTTTTTCTTTCCCGTTTCGAAACTGTGGGTGCCCCGTCCTTGCGTTTTTTGCAAGGGCGGGTACGATGCTGCCGATACCATGGGCTGGTTATGCCCAGCGGCTTGCATCGCACTTACGGCGCGCATCACCTGCACTTTATCACTTGTTCCTGCTACCGGCGATTGCCTTTTCTGAATTCGCGCGCAGCCCGCGACCGCTTCCTCTCGATTCTGGAACAGACGCGCGCAGCGTTACCGGTTTGTGGTCGTGGGCTACGTGGTCATGCCGGAGCATGTGCATCTGCTGATGACCGAGCCGGAGGTCGGAAGTCCGTCGACGGTGATGCAGGTGCTGAAGCAGCGCACGGCGCATGCGTTGTTGCCCAAGCGAAAGCGGCGCGATCCGCGGCAGCGCAGTTGTTCGGGGAGGAGCTCGGCGGGCGTTCTGGCAGGCGCGTTTCTATGACTTCAATGTGTGGACGACGAAGAAGCGGGTGGAGAAGCTGCGGTACATGCATCGCAATCCGGTGAAACGAGGACTGGTGGAGTCGCCGGAGCAGTGGCGATGGAGCAGTTATCGGCATTATCTGTTGGGCGAAACAGGACCCGTGCAGGTGAATGAAGGATGGGGAGAGATTTCGTTTCGAGATCGGGTGGCATAAGATCGAACTGAAATCCCCTGCTGTCGGCGCATCGTACCCGCCCTTGCAAAAAACGCAAGGACGGGGCACCCACTTTTGTGCTTGTATCGGCGGATCAAAGGCCGGGCCACCCGCCGCAGTCCAACATCTCTCCCCGCGAGAGCGCTGTCTTCTCTTTGCCTTTTCTACGACCGGGAAGGGCACGAGTTCACTCATGCCGCTTAGGCATCCTCAGAATAGACGGCTTCAGCCGCTGCGGGCGACGATGTTCCCGTTCAGAATGGACGAGTACAAGGCCTGTCAAGGCCAAGTAGAAAGTTCCGCTTGTTGACCAGGTAGAAACTTCCGGTTGTTGATTTTGTTTTTGGGGATGGGGTGCAGGGGAAGGGGGCGGTTCCTCTTCCCCTGCTCAGCGTTGAGTCACCTTTCAGCTGCGCATCGCTTGCCACAGCGGGCGCTCCGGCAACCGTTGAAAGGCTTGGTTGGAGCGGGCTTGGGCTTGTTCGCGACGTTGTTGCCGTTGTGCGGCGTCGGGTTTCCGTGCGGCGTGCGGCGGGGACCACGGGGCGCGATAGCTGGCGCGGGTTGGTATGGCACAACGGTCCAGGCGCAGGCGGTGTTGCTTCCAGCGCATCCACACCGTGCCGTCGAGGCGCTGTTCAATCTCCACCGTTCGTCCGCGCATGCCGCCGCCAATATCGGCGCGGCGAATCTGATACGCCGCTCCCGCCCAGCGCACGGTGTAGTCCTGAGCCACGGTGCGTGTCTCCATCCGGCTCAGCACCGAGTCCAGTAGCTGACCGCGATCCAGCGCCCGGTGCGCGTCCCCGGCCTGCTCCGCCTCGCGCGCAAAGCGCCGGTTCCACAGCGGCAGATACACCTGTTCGAGATAGCGGTTGGCTTGTTCCAGATTGCCAGCTCCCACTTTGCGCAAGCCTTTCACCAGCCGGTCCTGCGCGGTGCCGAAAAAACGTTCCACCCGGCCCTTGGCCTGGGGCGAGTGCGCCGCGACCCATTCGATGCCCAACTCCCGCAGCGCCCGCCCGATCTGCGTAGGCTGCGCCGCCGGTGCCTCGCGATGATGCGCCGCCTTGGCCGCGGTCTGAAACAAACTCGCCTTGTCGGTGTAGACCGCCAGCGGCCGCCCGTGCGCTTCCAGATAAGCGCGCAGCGTGCGCATGTTCTCCTCCGTTGAATCCCCGACCACGAAGCGCGCCTCCGCCCGCGAAGTGGCGTCGTCGAGCAGCGCGATCAAATATAATTTTCGCCCCCGCCCTTCCAGCCAGTCATGCGTACTGGTGTCCCATTGCACCAACTCGCCCCACCGTGCCCGCCGCTTCCGCCACACATGCACTCGCTCCACCCGCGCCCGCCGCGCCTTCCACATTCCCGCTTGCAGCAGCCACTTCCGCAGCGTTTCTTTCCCCACTTTCACCCCGTACTCCGACCCCAGTTCTTCCGCCGCCAAGGTCGGCCCGTAATCGTGCCACTGCCGTGCCTGCTTCTGCGCCGCAAATACTTGCAGCGCCCGCGCCTTCACCTTCTCCCCCAACCGGCGATTCGACCGCTTCCCCCGCAACCCATGCACCACCGCTCCATCCCCTCGCTTCTTGATCCGCTTCCCCAACTCCCGCACCCAGCGCACACTGATCCCCAACTCCTTTCCCGCCTGCGCCTGCGTTATGTGCCGCTTGCTCACCTCGTGCAGCACCTTCAACCGCTGCCGTTCCCCATCCCTCATCCTCAGCTCCTCTGCCTCTTCCGCCATCCAAACACTCTATGCGGAACTTTCTACTTGGCTACTACAGGAACTTCTCACGTGGCTGCGACAGACGAGTACAAGGCCTTGACCGCTCGCTCCCCGCAGAGGATAATCCTCCACGACTCATACGCTGAACGTCCCTCCCCTTGTACGCGCCGACCGTCTCGCACCCTTGCATAAAGGAAAGAATTCCCCATGATGAGACTTGATCACTGGAAACAAATCTGCGCTGGAATCCTGTTTTGTGCCGCGACGGCGATCGTCTCATCGGCGCAAGTCACCTTCACCACGCTGGTGGATTTCACCGGACTTAACGGCAGCACGCCCTATATGGTTCTGACCCAGGGAGCCGACGGCAATTTCTACGGGACAACCTATGAGGGCGGGGCCACTTACGGTAATGGAGGCCCTGGCGACGGTTCGGTGTTCAAGGTTACCCCAGCAGGCACGCTGACAACGCTGCATAGCTTTTGCAGCCAAGCGAACTGTAGCGACGGTGCGCTGCCCGTTGGCTCGTTGGTGCAAGGCGCCGACGGGAATTTCTATGGCACAACCGTAAGCGGCGGAAGCGGTCAGTCCTGCCCTTATCCCAACAGCTGTGGAACGGTCTTCAGGATTACCCCCTCAGGCACGCTTACCACAGTTTACAGTTTCTGCTCTCTGCCCAATTGTGCCGACGGGACCGAACCGGCGACAGGCCTCGTGCAGGGCGAGAACGGAAACTTTTACGGCACAACCCAGGGGGGAGGCGTCGTTGCGGGCTCCATCTTTGAAATCAGTCCGTCGGGAAAACTGACAACGCTGTACTCCAGCGCTTTATACCCAACCCAGCTGAGGCAAGCACGCAACGGGAATTTCTACGGCGAATACGACGCCGAGTATGGGGCCATCTTCGAAATGAGCCCGTCGGGCAAGCTGACGACACTATTCGGCTTTGACTACAACGACGGAGCTTATCCTAATGGCGGATTGATACAGGCCGCCAATGGAGATCTCTACGGAGTAACCTTCGGGGGGGGCAGCGGCAGCAACAATGAGTGCATAAGATTCGTGGGCTGCGGCACGATTTTCAAGATTACACCTGCGGGAAAGCTAACTACGCTATACAATTTCTGCCCCTTAACTGACTGCACGACCGGAGCCGCGCCGTACGGACCGCTGGTCCAGGCAACTGACGGCAACTTCTACGGCACAACTTCCGGTGAGGATGTTAATGGGGGTACGGCCTTCGAAATGAGCCCCGACGGCACCCTGACACTGCTTCACAGCTTCTGCTCCGGTGACTGCCTTGACGGTGCCCTTTCGGAGGCGGGCCTACTCCAATCCACCAACGGGAACTTCTACGGGACAACGACCGTAACCGGCGGCGGCGGCAAAGGTACAATTTTTAGCCTCTCCACAGGCCTCGGCCCGTTCGTGAAAACGCAGCCCACCTCCGCCAAAGAGGGCGCGACCATCGGCATCTTCGGTCAGGGGCTCGCCAGTTCCTCAGTCGTCCAGTTCGGCGGAGTACAAGCCACCAACGTCAAACTTTCTGGATCAACCTTCCTCTTCGCCACCGTACCCGCAGGCGCGCTGACTGGATCAGTAACAGTGACAACCGGCGGAACGACCCTGACCAGCAACCAGCAATTCCGCGTGAAGCCGCAGGTTCTCAGCTTCAATCCACCGAATGGACCAGTGGGAACGCAGGTGACGATCACCGGAACCGGCTTCACGCAAACTAACGGAGTCGGCTTCGGCGACAACGTGCCCGCCCAATTTACGGTCAACTCCGATACGCAGGTGACGGCAACCGTCCCCGTCGGAGCCAAGACCGGCCCGATCGGCGTCGTCACCAAAGGCGGAACAGCAATCAGTTCCGCGACTTTCACCGTCAATTGACGAGGGATCGTGTGGCCCAAATCCTTTCGCCGTTCTCTTGCGACCGGGTGGGAACCACCGGCAACAATCGGGCGGCTCCCGTAACGATCCGAACCCCGCCTCAGAACTTTTCCACAGCAAAATCGCATTCCTTGTGACATCCAACCTTGACCCCCGAAACTAAAAGCCCACAATGGGAGCGTGCGCATTGCACCGCAGCGTCGTCCGGAAATTCGGCCCAGCCATACGAGTCAATTCCCGGTCCGGAACTCGGACCAGCTAAGTCCTTATTCTGGAAGATTTTGCGTGTAACTCATTCTTTGACAATATTTTGCGAGCCATGCGAAGGCTCTCCTCGCGTAACTCGCCTGAAATCAATATTTTGCGTGTTTCGGTCGAAAATAATCCCTCGACTCGACACCCGGGAAAATGATGAGCTAAGTCCTGCAAATGCAAGATTTTAAAAGTAAGTTGTTTAGAATGAAGATTTTGCGGGGTAAAAACTGGTATCTGCGGAGCCAAGCCTAATGGAATCAAGATTTTGCGAAAAGCACCCCTAAAAAAACAAACTCTGCCCCTAACAAACTGCGGCCCTCGGCTCTTCCCCTAGTTTGAGAGCATCGCCGGCAAAGAGGAGCTGATGAAACCCCCGCGCAAAGCCGCGCTGGATCTGGTGGAAACCGCAAGCGGGTAGACACAAAACTCACATGTAGCGATGAATTCGTTCCCCGATGGCGGCTGTCAGCCGCAAGGGAAGGAAACGCCAGCTCTGGCGAGCCAGCGAAATCAGGCGGGATGGCTTCGAATGATGTCCATCCACGCGGGCAGGATAGTAGTACCGGTAGAGCGGCTTGGCTTCGGTCCCCCACTTCCCTTTGAATTGCGCGAGACCGTCGTCATCGGTAGCTTCGCCGAAATCGTACCAGCGGTATCCGTCTCTGCAGGAATCACGAATGGATTCCAACTGAATGATGTCGTGGGGATGAAGCTGGAAATCGCGGTGAGCGCAGCCGGTGAATGCATAAAACACGGTCTGCCCGAAGCGCAGGAAGATCGATCCGGCGACCATTCGCTTCGAGCCGCGTTCTTCGCGTTCGGCAACGAGCAGCTTCATCTGGCCGAGCGGACGAAGATTTCTCCAGAGACTTTCGAAGAAGCGCAGAGGACGCGGAGGAAAGGCGTGATGCCGCATCGCATCAAGATATAACCAGTACCACTCCGCTACTTCGGATTCGCGTTGCGCTTCGCGCACCTGCAGTCCGAGCTTAGTCGCCTTATTAATCGCCCAATTCACGCGATGCTGCTTCTTCGCATTCCCGAAGCGCAGCCGCTTGCATTCCTTGCAATCGCCGCATTCGCGCGGCAGACGCACGTTTTCACAGAAATCTTCCCAGGGCGAAGCCTCCACTTGCGGCGGTAATTCCTGTACGTACATGGAGCGCCACGGCGTACAAGAGAGCTCTGGGACCAACTTCTCCAGTCCACGAAGGCGAGAACGAATCTCCAGTTGCAAGCCCGGCTCGGCGCGGACAAGGTCGACGGCGTGCCTAAGAACGGCAGTCATTGCCTCGTCATCGAGAGCTAAAGGGCCTGCCACAGGAGTGCGGGGCGCCGACGAATAGCGCGCGTGCGTCGCACTGCGCCCGGCCTTGAAAGGTAGCGCCTTACTGAAAAACAAAGGCAGGATCGCGCGCAGCCGGCCATCGACGTCTTCGCAGGCGAGCCCGCGGCACTTCTGTCCGTATTCTGCTTCGATGGCGGCCAGCCAACTGGGGTGGTGGTAGATCAGCGCATCCGGGTGATGGGTAACAAATTGAACCCAGCGCTGATCCTTTTGCACGTCGAGTTCGATGGGCCGCAGAGCTAACGCGACACTCATGAGGGTGGCAAACCGCTACTTTCGCAGTGTGGATCATAACAGCCGGTACTTCGCTACCCTATGGCACAGGCGGGTGGTTGCCCGGGGGATATGCGAGTCCGGTTTGTCGGAAATGGAGGTCTCCGAATAGGATTGAAGGATTCCAAAAATCATCGCTCCCAAAATCTGGCGAGTAGAGCATAAAAAGGAAAGCTGCAGCACCGTCCCGAGATGCGTTTCAAAGCTGAGGTTGTGCTTGTCATCCTGAGTCTGCTGGCTGTGGCCCGCATCGTTAGCGGCTATTACAACACCTCGCAGGCATTTGACGAACCGGCGCACGTCGCTGCTGGGATCGAGTGGCTGGATCGCGGAACGTACCTAATCGATCCTTTACATCCTCCGCTGTCGCGCGTCGCGATCGCCTTGCCGCTCTATATTGCCGGCCTTCGCCTGCCGAAGCTGGAACAGCAAGATACGTATTTCGATATTGGCAATCGCATCCTCTATCAAAACGGCCATTACTGGCGAAATCTGACTCTGGCGCGGATTGGAATCCTTCCCTTTTTTTTGTTCGGCGTCTGGGTCGTTTTTTACTGGGCGGCTAAAGAGTTCGGCACTGCGGCTGGACTTCTGGCTGCTTTCTGCTTTACGACGCTGCCGGGGATTCTTACGTTTGCCGGTTTGGCCTACACCGACTTGCCAGCCGCCGTGATGCAGTTTGCGCTGATCGTCGCTTTTACCCTCTGGCTCGAAGCACCAAACCTGCGTTCGACTCTGCGACTTGGCATAGCCGCCGGGCTGGCGTTTCTCACCAAGTTCACCATCCTGATCTTCTTCCCTGCCGCGGCGGTTTGCATTCTGTTGGTGTGGGTGCTGAAAACACGAAAAGAGAAACTGCCGTTTCCAGACTGTTTCTACAAGTGAGTTTCGCACTCTTGCTCTTTGCATTCATCGTCTGGGCGGGATACAGATTTTCTTTGAAGCCGGTCATCGAAGGGATGAATCTGCAACGCCAGTCGTTACCTACCTTTCAGCATCTTCCTTCGGCGGCTCAACCTATCGCCCGCGACCTGGTGGCGCGCGACACACGAATTCCGGCACCGGAACTCCTCATGGGAATTACTGCGTCTTACGTTCTGACGCACTCGGGCGCGAACTCGACGTACATCTTCGGAAAAATGCGGCCGGGAGGAGTCTGGTACTTTTTCCCGGCCGGTTTGTTTTTCAAGAATCCACTGCCATTTCTGATCCTGGCTGGAATAGGAGTGGTCGTAAGCTGCCGAAGGGGCCTGCGATGGCCAGCAAGGGCGCCTTTCGCCGCTACCGTTGGAGTTCTCGCGGTCGCGATGCTCCAGAAATATAACGCCGGGCAGCGGCATGTGCTCGTTCTATACCTGTTGCTGGCCGTTTTGGCTGGAGCCGGGGGCGCTTATCTTTGGGAAACGCGGCGCAAGGAATTGCGCTATCTGCTGCTCGCGCTGATCGTATGGCAAGGGATCGAGACTGGCAGAGCCGGGCTGGATCCGATGTCGTATTTCAACGAAACGGCGGGAAGGGATCCCAGCAAAATTCTGGTAACGGGTTGCGATCTCGATTGCGGACAAGACGTTGCCCGATTGGGAGAGGAACTCAAGAAGAGAAATGTTGAAACCGTTCACGCGGCATTTTTCACGTCGGCAAACGTGGATCAGATGCACCTCGCCCCCGTGGTCGATCCTTTACCGCCGGGGGAGCGAGTGAATGGTTGGGTTGCCGTGTCGATACGGACCCTGCGACTGGGGGACGGGGAGCACAAGACCTATCCTGCAGGCTCCTTCTCATGGCTTGAATCCTACAAACCGGTAGCCGACGTAGGAGGCACGATCCGCCTTTATTGCATCGCTGGCGCGCAGCCCGGTTCGCAACAAACGTGCAGTCAGTGAGTGTCGCTAGAGGGCGTGGACTTCCTGCGAAATAGCCTGAGCTCGTGTCCGTACCAGTAACGGCGAATCTGCTGGCTGTCGATCAAATCCAGCCCCGCCTCTCTTGCCCACTGCTCCACAGTTTCAATTGCAAGATAGCGGATCCACTGTTGCGTCAGCAGCAGATCGTGAGCGCGGTTGGCAGCGGCCATGGCCCAAGGGGCGTCGCACATATCTTTATAGAGCAGCAGACCTCCGGGCTTCACATGGCAGTGAGCTTCCCGCAGGACATCCAACTGGCTTGCAGGCGGCACGTGATGAAGCACATCGACCAGCGAAACCACATCGAATGTGTCGACCGGCCAAGGCTTGGTGGCATCCATGTGCAGGAAGGAAAGCCGCGACTGGAGGTCGGAAGAATGGGCCAGCAAAGTCCGCTGCGCGAATCCGATGGAAGATGGTGAGACGTCGATTCCTGTTCCGTGCGCGGATGGATCGTAGGCCGTCAGCAGAAACAGGAGCAGGCCGCCACCGCATCCGACGTCGAGAACGCTTGAGCCACGCGCTATCAATGGCAGAAGCTGTTCAAAGGGACAGATGTAAGGACGCCAGCGCTGCATGAGCCGCAGAGGCCAACTGCCCGTCTGGTAAAGATCGCGCGCAGTGCCGCTCAGTTCGGATGGAGTCATCGAAAGATTTCAGCGCAGGAATACGGCCATCAGCAACAGGGCAGCACACAAGATCGCGACCAGGTAGCTGATGCGATCCTTGAGAGCGAACAGGATCGGGTCATCCGGGATGGCGGCCCGGCTGGCAAAGATCCACATGCGGCTGATCCAGTACCCAACCAGCGGGCAGATGCTCCATAGAAGCCAGGGATGGCGATACAGTGGCGTAACTTCGGGCGAGTGAATGTAGAGCGCCAACACCAGTACGGAAATGTATCCAGAGGCTGTGCCCAGCGATCCCAACATTGACAAGTCCGAGCGGTAATAATTTCTGCGCGGGAGCGCGAAGGCCGCGTTGGCACTCGTCATCAGTTCCGAATATCGCTTCAGCATCGCTAGACTCAGGAACATGAACATGGAAAACGCGAGAGTCCATGGGGAAATTGTGATTCCGGTAGCGCTGCCTCCAGCCAGCACGCGTAACGTGTACAGACCAGCCAGCAAAAAGACATCCACCAGCAGCTTTTCTTTCAGGAACAGGGTGTAAGTCAGAGTCGCGACCAGGTAACCGGCGACCCACAGACGCGCGCTGACTGGAAGAACAGTGCTGAGTCCGCCAGCGCACACCAGCAATAGCGGGATGAACCAGAAGGCGAACGACACGCTCAACAAGCCTGAAGCAAAGGGCCGCTTTCGCTTTTCCTTATGAGAGCGGTCGGCCTCAAGATCGAAAACATCATTCACCAGATACGCGGCGGACGCGCACAGGCTCATCGCAAGAAAGAGAACGGTTGCGTTGCGCCAGGCCCGCAGATCGAGGAACCTGTGGCTGAGGAGAATCGCGACGAACACCAGCAGATTTTTGGACCACTGATGCATTCGCAAGGTACGAAACAGTTCGCGAGGCGTCCGTCGATTTTTGGGGAACTCGGCGAGGATGGGTACTCCGAATGCGGCCACTCGACTTGCCAACCCGGGTGTTGCGTCCACGATCACCGCGCCAGCCGATTTCTCCCACACGGGAAGGTCGCGGTCGGAATTTCCGGCGTAATAAAAATGCTTGTCGCCGAACTGGTTTGCCAGTCTGCGGGCCTTTTCGCTCCCTGCGCAGTTGGACTGCTCGTCAGTACTAATGACAGCGCGGAAATTTCCCACGTGCTGGGCTACTGCTATGGCGATCGGTTCGGCAGCGCCGGTTGCGAGCACAACGACTCTGCCGCCGGACGCCTCACGGGCAACGAGTTCCAGGATTTCGGTACGGTAGGGCAGTTGATCGATCCGAGGAATCGCCAATCTCGCCAGTGCGCACTTGAAGTGGTTACGCCCCCGCAAGAGTTTGAATGAAGCAGCCACGCAAGCCAGCGGATTGCGCCGGAATGCGATGAGCCATGTCTCAAGAAGTGAATCAGTACGAATCAGCGTGCCGTCTAAGTCCACACAGAGGGGATAGGCATCGGGGAAGTGCGGAGCGGCTATGTCGCGCAGTGGTTCGAGATTAACCTGAGTGGCCACGGTCCAGCTTCGATTCGTTGGAATACGGTTTGGTCATGATAGCAGCAACGGCACCAGTTTTTTGGCATGGGAGGCGGCCTGTGACGGAAATCTGGAACAGCAGGCGTGACAAGGAATCCATGGGGGCACGCCGCGATTGACACAGGTTCGCGCGTTACCTAGACTTCAGGGTACAACTTGAGCAAGCACCACCGACGAGGTTTCAAGCATGGGCTGGCTGCAAAACAAGTTCGAAAAGAATTTCATGATCTCGACGGTTGACTACGTGTTCAACTGGGCGCGTAAGTCGGCGGTCTGGCCGATGACATTTGGCCTGGCATGCTGCGCCATCGAGATGATCGCATCGTCCACATCGCGGTTTGATATCGCGCGCTTTGGGTCGGAAGTGTTCCGTCCCAGCCCACGGCAGAGCGATCTGATGATCGTCGCGGGTACGGTCACGTTGAAAATGGCGCCAGTGGTGAAGCGCATTTACGATCAAATGCCCGACCCGAAGTGGGTGATCTCGATGGGCGCCTGCTCGTCCGTCGGCGGTCCGTTCAATACTTACGCGGTGCTGCAGGGCGTGGACAAGATTGTTCCGGTGGATGTGTATGTGACGGGATGCCCGCCGCGTCCGGAGAATCTGTTCTATGCGTTGCTCAAGCTGCAGGACAAGATCGATACCATGACGCTGGCCAAGAAGCCCACCGAAGTTCGGCTGGATCAGAATATGGTGGAGAACTTCAAGCGCCAGGTCATGATCGCGCAGACCCTGCAACCAAAATGACCTTGCAAACCGGGGATCGGCGATGATCAACGGCGCGCACATCGTTATTTACTCCAAGGACGCCGAAGCTGACCGGGCATTCTTTAGGGACGTGCTCAAGTATCCATGCGTGGATGCCGGCCACGGCTGGTTGATTTTTGCCATGCCACCACTCGAAGCCGCGTTCCACGATTCCAGTAAGAACGACCAGCATGAGCTTTATTTGATGTGCGATGACATAGGGGCGACTTTAAACGACCTCAAGTCAAAAAAGGTTAAGGTCTCCGATATGACCGAAGAACGTTGGGGACGTCTAGCGACGTTCTATCTCCCCGGCGGCGGTAAAATTGGCATTTACCAGCCGAAGCATCTCAGCCCGTTGCAGGTCAAGCGGTAGGCTATGTCAAGTTTCATCAAACTCACCACAGAATCGGAACTCCCAGCCACCAACGAAGCCAAAGAATTTCGCTGCGGCGAAAAGGAGATCTGTATCGCCAACGTAGATGGCGAGTACTCCGCCATGGATAACATCTGCCTGCATCGCGGCGGGCCACTCGGTCAGGGAGTGATCGAAAAAGGCAAAGTCATTTGCCCGTGGCATGCGTGGGAGTGGGATCCACAGACCGGCGTGCACGACGCGAGCAACAAAGTCGCGGTCTATCCGTTGAAGATCGAGAACGGCGACGTGTTGATTCAAATCTGAATGGCTATGTCGACTGGTGGCGTCAGGAACGCCGTCGCCGGCGCGATCGCCTAAGGTTCAGCGAGGGCGTCGCGATCGGGGATATGGGTCTCGGCGAGAAACCAATCGCATGATCCGCCATCTTGCGGATGATTTTGAAAACCTCGTCGGCGCTCCGGCCGTTTCCGGCAAGCCCATGAAACGTTTCGAAGCTGGTGAGCATGTGCAGGGTATCGAGTACCACCGGTTCTTCCGGCGGCGTGAACTGATGGTACACGTGGGCATAGTGTTCGAGAATCACCCGTAAGCCGTTTCGCCGGCGCTCATTGCGCGCGCGCAGACCCTGACCGATCTCAGAATCGATCGCTCCTAATGCATGCAGGCGCCGGATTACATCGCGTTCCGACGCCCAAAACTGCACGAAGACCTCGATGAAGTTGTGCAGCTTCTGCAGCGGATCGTTGCCTAAGCGAAAAACTTCCGGCAGCTGGCCGAGATGCCCACTTCGCGCAATGGAATCGTAAAGAGCCTCGAGCAATCCTGACTTGGAATCGAACTGGTAGTAGATGGTTAGGCGCGATACGTTCGCCTTACGGGCGACGGCCTCCATGCTGAAATCCGAAAAGTCTTTCCCGAGCAGCAAGGCACGCGCCGCAGCCAGTATCCGCTCGCGATTCTCGTCGGCGGCAGCCTGCCGCTGCACCATACGGTATGGGCGCGGGCTCAAAGAATTGGCATCCTCGTCAATCCATATTTAATCATACAGCCTGTATAATTAATATCAATCGTAATCGAGGTTCGTTTGTATGGCTGCGCCAAAACGTGCAACGCGGATGGTATGGACCGGAGTACTTCTCCTGGTCTTGATCGGAGTAGCGGCAGTCACCCGGCGCACTGTGGTTTTACTGTTCCCGGGAACGCTTGGAGGCGGAAGCTCTTCTCCAGCGGCGGCCCTGGATACAGGATTCGCGCATCGTCGAGCGCTCACGCTCGTTCACATCTTGCCCGGAGCCCTGTTTCTAGCGCTGGCCGCTGTGCAATTCATGCCGAGTGTACGGGCGAAACATATACGCGTTCATCGCTGGATGGGTCGCTGCCTGGTTGTACTTGGGTTAATCATCGGAGTGTCTGCGCTGGTGATGAGTTATACGATGAACATTGGAGGCCCGAACGAGACTGCCGCGACCACGCTGTTCGCAATCGTATTTCTATACAGCCTGGTCAAAGCGTACCGGCACATCCGGCGGAAAGAAGTGGCCCGTCATCGCGAGTGGATGATTCGTGCTTACGCTGTCGGTTTGGGAGTAGCGACGACGCGGCCAATCGTCGGGATGTTCTTCGCTTTCCGCAGGCTGACGCCTCACGAGTTTTTCGGAATCGCTTTCTGGCTGGGATTTACGATTACGCTCCTCGTGGCGGAAGCCTGGGTGGACTACACGCGGCAGGGGCTCCCGGCAGACGGCGATTCTGAACTCACGCAATCCGAGTAGGAGATTAGACGCTCTCTGACGATGTCATTTTGAGGATCGCGAAGGCGATCTATAAGGACCGTACGAACCCCGGGGCATCGAGAACCGAAATTCATGGGACCACCAATTGCCGCCCACGTCTCAGATGTTCCTGTCGTCGGCATTTCAGGGCTCAACTTATCGTTCGGTCCCTCACGGCGGCTGCGCCGCCGTTCAGGATGACATCAGCTTGGGCTTTGAGGTTAACCGAGGAAATGCAGGAATTTTCCAGGCTGATCGTCATATCCCGGGAAGACCTGCGCTAAATTCTTGTTGCCCATATGGCGGGCGACGGCTTCACCGATCACCTGACGGAAGTCGGTGGTCAGCGCGAGATCGCGTCCTTCATAAAGCTGTGATTGATCGAGACCGGGCCAGCGCCCGTAGGCCTTGCCACCTTTGACTGGACCGCCGAGAACAAACATCACGTTGGCGTGGCCGTGATCGGTACCGCGATTGCCGTTTTCGCGGGCGGTGCGGCCGAATTCCGACATGGTCACGATCACTGTGTCCTCGCCCAGATCACCGAGGTCGGTCCAGAATGCCGCGAGGGATTGCGAGAAATCGGTAAGCACGTTGGCGAGCTGGCCTTCGATTGAGCCTTCATTGACGTGGTGATCCCATCCTCCGATGTCAGCGAAAGCAACCTGCACGCCCAGATTCGCCTTAATGAGCTGTGCAAGCTGGCGGAGGCTGTCGCCGAAGCGCCCTTTAGGATAGTCTGCGCCGGGTGCGGGCGAGTACTTGCCAGGATCCGCGGCTTTTAGCATATTGACCGCATCAAACGTCTCTTCGCCTGTGCCATGCAGGACGCTGTCGGAAGAATGATCGTACATGGCTTCAAAAGCGCTGGCAGCGCGTGAAGTCTTGGGATTGCGTCCTCCAACAGAAAAGTCGTTGATGTTGTTCATAGCGACTGCAGGCTCGGAACCGCTCAAGATGCGCGGCAACGACGGGCCAAGCGCAATCGCCCGGAACGGGGAAACCGGCGGAGTCTGCGTCATGTTGCGCAGCGAGCGGTTGAGCCAACCATCTTCGGTGATCTTCACGCCGGGGGTACCGGTTTCCATGAAATCCTGCGCGTCGAAGTGGGAGCGGGTGGCGTCGGGCGAACCAGCGGCGTGAACGATCGCCAGATGGCGCTGCTGCCAGAGTGGCTGGAAGGCAGAGAGCGCAGGATGCATCCCGAAGAAACCATCGAGATCGAGCACAGCTTTTTTCGGAATGTTGATGGTGGGCCGCATCGCGTAATACTGCGGCTCGGCGTGAGGAACGACGATGTTCAGTCCATCGGCGGCGCCGCGCTGAAAGATTACGACGAGACGTTTGGTCCGGCCGCCGTTCTCGACTGCGCCAAAGGCGGCACGAGTGAGAAAGCTGGGAACGGCTGCCGTGCCGACCACGGCGAGTGCGCTGTTGCGAAGGAATACGCGGCGAGTTGGCATGAGACATCTCCCGATTGCAGGCTTCCACTGGGGCTAAAGCCCCACAACATCCAGGTGGCGTTACGCGGCCCTGAAGGGCCGCTCTTCCGCCCCTAGCCCTCTTCCGTCCCTAGCCCTCTTCCGCCCCTAACCCTCTTCCGTCCCTAGCCCTCTTCCGCCCCTAACCCTCTTCCGCCCTAACCCTCTTCCGCGGCTACTACACGGCCACAGTTACTTCACAGCCAAAAGTGCACTATCTTCTTTGAAACTCTGGCGACCCCAGCAGGAGGCCCGCGATGGTGCTTGCGTCCGGCGTACGATTCGCATCCTGTTTTCCTGGCTTCGCGCCACTTGCATTCTGCTGAGGACCACTCTTCGCAGGTGATGCGAGCTGAGCCACGATCGAATCGTGAGTCTGCTTGGAAACGTCAGAGTCGAGCAGCTTGGCTTCCATGGTGGATAGCGTAGTGCTCGGATCGGGCGGTGGTGGCGGACCTCCGGCCAGTTGCACTGCGTCCACAGTGACACCGCGAACCTTGCCGCCGGTCAGCGCGAGCGCGAAATTCATGCGCGTGAGCAGCGCCGACGAACTCACCCAGGTGTCAGCTTTCATCGAATAGCCGGTAGGGGGTTGCGCTCCGTAGAGCGGCATGCCCATGCTGTTGAGTCTCTGAACCAGAGGCAAAGCGTCCTGGACATCGGCGCCCGTGGCACGCACCGCGGAGGCGACGAACTCGAGTGGCGTTTTCACTTTCGCCCGATAGGTTGTGTCAGACCAGAATTCCGGCGAATGGAATAGCGTTAAAAGTACCTCTCGAATGTCGCCTTTCTTTTTCTCGAATGTCTTGGCCATGCTGTCGACCAGCGCGGGCGGTGGATCGTCGGAGACAAAGCGCTGCGCCAATTTCAGCGAGATGAAGTGCGCCGTCTGCGGGCTGGTTGCCAGCATGTGAATCACTTCCCTGCCCTCGTCTTCGCCCTTGGGCTTGATGTGATGGCCGAGCACAAATTTCGGTCCGGGCTGGTGCATGCGCGGATCGTAACGGAATGCGGCGCCGTCGGCGATTTTTTCAATAGTCCAGCCGGTAAACACCTTCGCAACTTCGGTGACGTCACGCTGGGAGTAGCCGCCGTTCACACTCAGCGTGTGCAGTTCGAGCAACTCGCGTCCGTAGTTTTCGTTCAAGCCGCTGGCCTGCTTGCGGCGCGCATTAGGATTCCTACCCGGGACGACGTGCGGCCGTCCGTAAGGGCCATATCGCACAACCGGACGCTGTGGAGCGCCGAGCCCCTGAGGCGAATCTGGTCCCACGCTCATCCAGTTGTCGAGATAAAAAAGCATGGCCGGACTCTGCGCGGTGGCGAGCAGCAAGTCCTCAAACTTTCCGAGCGCGTGCGGGCGAATGACGTCCTGCTCATAGTTCGTGAGCAGCAGGCGTTCGGGACCTTTTCCAGCAAAGACATTGAAGTGATTGAACCAGAAGTCGGTCATCACCTGTTCAAGCTGGCGATCGCTATAAATGGCACCCAGCAGCTTGGCCTGACTCAGTTCCTGAACAACCACTTGCTGCGGGTTGTTCATGGCCATCAAAGTCTCTTTTTGAGCGGGATTGAGGCCGGTGAGAATCTCCTGAACCGGGCCCTTGCCTCCGCGAAACGATTCGACCAGAGTAAATTGCTCGTCCGCCGACATGGCCAGGATTTTTTTGTAGCGCTCATCGGGAGGAAGAGCGATGAGATCGGAAACAGTACTGGTGGTTTTCAGGTCGGCGTAGAGTTGCTCTTCACGCGCGCGGGCCTCGGCTTCTTCTTCCGGAGAAAGCTTCTTCTCGACGGCGGGAGCCATGGTGGCGTCATCTGCTGAAGACGATGTGGTATCGCCACCACCGTTTTTCATGGCATCCATCGAACCGATGTCGGGCGGGGGCATAGTCTCAGGAGTGGCCGCCGCAGCTGCAGCTAATTGTTCGGCAGTCTTGGCGCCTTCGGCAGCCGCAGGCTCGGCCGGCGGGGGCGCGGGCGCCGGCGATGCCGCTTGCTTGTCCCCTAATTTTTGTTCGTAACGGGCGATCTGTACCTGATAGATCGCGCGCTGAGCACGGTCGGAAGGCATGGGACGCTTGCCGTCGTAGACCTGTTTAATCATCTGATTGTCAGGAAAGTTTTCCGCGAGTTGCCGGGAGTTCATGTGCAACGTGCGTAGCGGCTGAAGGCGTGCCTGCATTGCGTCGTCGGAAATTTTATCCGGATGAAGCTGCAAGTCGATCCAGCGATCGACGCCCATGGCCATGACTTGCTGCACATCTCCGGGGCGAGGTCCGAAGGTGAGCCGGTTCAAGGCATGCACGGCGCGCTTCTGAGCGTCAGGACCGGAGTCGGCGTTAGCGTCCTTCTTTTTTGCGAGCAGTTGCGGAACGGTGGAGGCAACAGTCAGGCAAAGCAGTAGGGCCACCAGTCGCGAAATCCTGGATTTCATGAGGACTCCCGGAGAAAACTATGCCTTGATTATGAACCCAAACGGGAGAACAAAGTTGCTGACAGGAATGGTTCGCGGCACGACGGAAGCCTTTGTGGAAGCGATAGTTACGCGGGGGGCTTCAGCTTTGAGCGTTCGGCAGAATGCAGCTTCTCGCCGTTTTAGGTGAAATACTCCTTGCCGCGCGTGACTTTGTACCGCAAAGTAGCGGCGAGGTGGTCGATATCGGTGGCGGCGATATTGACCGGCGTGCTCTCCAGTAATGGCACGCGACTGCTGCCAACCGCTTCGCGCCGCACCTGAATCAGCAGGGCCTGCACCACATTCGGATCGAACTTCTCAGGGGCCAGGCGTACAAGATCGCTCAGCGCGTTTCCTACTGTCATCGGCGCACGGTAAGGGCGCGCACTGAGCATGGCATCAAAGGAATCGGCCAAGCCGATGATGCGCACCTGCATGGGCAACTCAGACTCACCGATATGGTCGGGATATCCCGAACCATCGCTGCGTTCATGGTGCCAGCGCACGGACTCGGGTATCTTCGGCCAGGGAAATTGGACGCTACTGACGATCTGATGTCCGACGGTGGTGTGATCTGCCATCTCGCGGAATTCTTCGGGGTCGAGAGCTCCGGCCTTGCCGAAGAGGCGGCGATCGACCGCGACCTTGCCAATGTCGTGAAGATATCCGGCACTGCGCAGGGCGGCGACGTCGGTGGGATCCATGCCCATAGCGTCTCCGATGGCCGCGGCATAGCGGCCGACGCGCAGAGAATGTCCATGAATGTTGACGTGCTTGACATCGATCGCGGTGGCAAAAGCTTCCAGAGCGTTGTCGTAGAAGCCGTGCAGCGAGGCCATGAGGCGCAGATTCTCAGAGACGCGCTGCGCGATGGTCTGGGTGAGCGCGTGATTCTGCACTGCGAGCGCAACATAGCTGCACAGCAACTCGAGAGCGTCGAGTTCGCTGTCTTCGTAGAGCGCGTCGCCCGGACGGCGGCCAAGTGCAATGACGCCGGCGAGACGGCCTCCGGCTTTGAGCGGCGCCAGACACTTGAATAGTTCGGGCGCGACGTTGCCGTTGGAACTGAGGAACACAGGATAGGTCGAGGAGTTGAGAACGATGGGACCGCGCGTTGCGGTCAGCGCATGAACGTGTTTGGGGAGGAGAGGAACGAAGGCGGGATCGGGCATGAGCGCGAATCCCAAGGCGGTCGCGGAGGTTAGCACGGCGGGCTTGTCGTTGAAAAGAAAAAGAACGCCTTCGCGCGCGCCCGCTGCTTCCATGACGGCAGACAGCATCATCCGCGAGGTTTCCGAGAACTCGCGCTCAGCCGTAAGCGCTGGCCCGAGCTCGGATAGAGCCTCGACCGTATGCAGCAACCGTCTTAAATTGTTAGTCTGAATCGCCACCGACGAAGTGGGAGCCAGATCGCAGAGCAGAATGAGGGTACCACGCGGGAAATACCGGCGCGAGAGCCGCTTGTTGGTTAGTTAGATGCGGTATTGCCGAGAATGAAAACACAGTGACCGCGCTGGTCCCGTCTAAGCACTATGCACTCGCAGCAAAACAACTCTGTACTGGTAACAGGCGGGCGCGGATTTGTTGGCCGCGCCGTGGTGAAGCTTTTACAGCGTTCAGGTATTAAAGTCGTTTCGCTGGACCGGAACGCCTTGAGCGGGGAAATAGAGCTTGAGGAATGCGAAGAGATTACTTGCGATCTCGGCGACGCGGCACAACTACGAGCCGTGTTTGAAAAAGAGCGGATCGAGGGGATTATTCACCTGGCGGCGATCCTGCCGACGGCTGCACAAAGAAATCCGCTGCTCGCAACGCAGGTCAATGTCCAGGGAAGCGTAAACATTCTTGAGATGGCGCGGGAGTTTGGCGTGCGTCGCGTCGTCTTCGGCAGTTCCCTGAGCATCTATGGAACCTATTCGGCGGAACACACGGTATCGGAACTGGACCGGGCCGCGCCGGGGGATTTGTACGCGGCAGCGAAGCTGTATGTCGAGCAGCTGGGGACGGCCTACCGCGAGTGTCACGGCGTCGAATTTGTCAGTCTTCGGATTGGACGCGTGGTCGGCCCGGGAGCACGGTCGGTGACGTCGGCGTGGCGAAGCGAGATCTTCGAGTTGTTAAGGGTGAGCTATCCTGCTGAGATTTTGTTGCCGTATCGTGCTTCGGAAAAAATATTGGTGCTGCATGTCGAGGATGTGGCCGCGATGCTGTTGACCCTGCTGCAGGCTTCGCGGGCCGGGCACACGATCTACAACGCGCCGTGCAGATCAATCGTGGTTAGCGATTTGAAACGCGTGATCGAGGACTTGAACTCAAACATTACCGTCACGCTCGGGAATGACATTCCGGCTGGAAATCCCCAGGTTCTGGATTTCAGCCGCTTTCAAAGTGAATTCAATTTCGACACCGTCCCGATCTTTGATCGCTTGAGAAGGGCTGCAAGAAAGTAAATCTAGAAATGCTCGCGGAGTTCGGCGAAGCGGCCGATGATCAGCAGTTTCTGTCCTTCGGGAGCGGGATTGACTTCTTCATGCTCGAGAATCCAGGTATCGCCGTGCGGGACGAAGACCGCATTCAGGCCTGCAGCCATGGCGGGATTGATATCGGACTTCGGACTATTGCCAACCATCCACGTGGAGTGCTGGCTGCAATCGTATTTGTCGGCGAGATGTGCATAGACATCGGGCTTTTTCTCGGCCACGATTTCAACCGCTGCAAAGTGCCTCTTAAGTCCCGAGCGCTCGACCTTGCCGGACTGCTCAGCGATATCTCCCTTCGTCACAAGAATCACGCGATGTTTCTGGGATAGATAGTCCAGAGTCTCAGGAACTTCAGTCAAAAATTCGATGTCGTGATTCTGGATGGCATGCGTAAAGCTGATGACTTGCGCATGCAGTTCCGGGGTGACAGGCGTGGGGCTGAGTTTCTCGAAAGTGTCGACGAGAGCGTGGGCGAAGCTGTGCAGGCCGTATCCATGCTTCACGATGCATTCGCGCTCGACATCGTTGAGGACTTCACGAACCTGTTCGGCGGAGAACTCGTGATGATTCAGAAAAGAAATGAAGCGAGCGATGGCGCGCTCGAAGTAGATATTGTTCTCCCAGAGCGTGTCGTCGGCGTCGATGAGGAGGGTTTGGGGCATCGGGGAAACTGGATTTGGTGTCATCGGCAATCTTCGTTCGCGAGTCTTGAGCTACGAGCTTCGAGCTTCGAGAAACAGAACTCGAAGACTTCATTTTAGGGCGGGAGCAGTCTACGGGGGACTCGACAGAAAAAGCGAGAACTCGCAACTCAGGGCTCGAAGCTCGCAGCTAGACCCAGTCAACTATTGCTTCGGGGCCGATGATGCCTGCTTTATGTCCCATATCGAGGAGGCGGCGGACGGCTTCGCGTCCGTCGGATCCGTAGTCAAGCGTGCGCTCGTTGACGTACATGCCCACAAACTTGTCAGCCGAGGCAGTGTCCAGATCGCGGGCGAACTGCATGGCATAGGACAACGCCTCTTCACGGTGGTCGAGTCCGTATTGAATGCTCTCGCGCAAGGCAGCCGTCACCGTTGACATCAGTTGCGGCCCAAGAGCGCGGCGGATCGCATTGCCACCAAGCGGAAGGGGCAGACCAGTCACCTTTTGCCACCACTTTCCAAGGTCGACGATACGGTGGAGGCCGGACTTGTCGTATGTGAGCTGGCCCTCGTGAATAATCAATCCAGCCTCGTACTTCCCTTCGAGTACTTGCGGAATGATCTGATCGAAAGGAACGACTTCGGTCTCGACTCCGGGGGCAAACAAATTCAGGGCGAGATAGGCAGTAGTCAGCTTGCCGGGAACCGCGATCTTCTTGGTCTTGATTTCGCTCGTACTGAACGGGCGCGGCGAGACGATCATCGGGCCGTAGCCTTCGCCGACGCTGCCGCCGCAAGCCATCAGAGCATACTTGTCCTGAAGGTAGGGATACGCATGGAAGGAGATCGCGGTAACGTCAAAGACACCTTCGCGCGCCTTCTGGTTGAGCGTTTCAATGTCGCAAAGCGTGTGCGTGAAACGAAGTCCGGGCGTGCGTACCTTGTGGGTCGCAAGACCGTAAAACATGAAGGCGTCGTCGGAGTCGGGGCTGTGGGCCACGGCGATCTCGCGAACGTCAGTCGTGGTACTCGTCGGAATTTTTTCGGTTTCTGATACTGCCATTAGTTGGACCTCTAGATTTACTCGACCATGCGACCGGTGCGGCGCCAACGGGTCGCAATTCCGGCGGCGAACATCACCTTTAAAATCTCAGCGGCCACGAACCAATACAAGCCGAAATAAGCGGCCTTTGCAAGCGAGTGTGTAAAGACATAGAGCCAACTCAATCCGCCCAGGAAAAGAATGATCTCTGCGAGAAGGCCGGCGATGGCTGCGCGGGCAAAACTTGCGGCTCCTCGCTCAAACAAATACCCCGCAATGAATGCAACGAATGGATAGGCCAACAGGAATCCGCCGGTCGGCCCAAACAGGTGTGCAACTCCGCCGGGCCCGGTCGGGCTAAACACCGGCAGTCCCACCATTCCTTCGATAAGATAAAGCATCATGGCGTCGAAGCCTTTGCGGCTTCCGAGCAGCAGTCCAACAAGAAGCACACCGAAATTCTGAACGGTCAAAGGAACGGGCGTAAGCGGCATCAGTGGAATCGTGATGCGGGCGCAGAGCGCTACGAACAGGGTCGCTCCCACGATCAACGCGATCTGCCGCGAGCCTTCGAATAGGCCCTCCTGCTGAGGATTCAGAACATCAATTGCCGATTTCGCCATAGCTTATCTCCAAACTGAGGGACCAATCTCTCAAGGTTCGGGGTGCTTCTCATCGTGCGCGGCGTGAGCCTTCTGGAGATGCCTGCGCAAATGAACCAGCAGAGCAATCGCCACGCACACGATGACCAGCGTACTGACGCCCAGGATCAGGAACCACCAGATCATCCGCACAGCCGACTAGGATAACAGAAGCGGAGGAGCTTCGAGCCGTGAGCTGCGAGCTGCCAAGGGAAAGCTACGGTCTGGCTTTGCGCTTCTCGCGCATGGTTTCGACGCGCTTGATCGTGAATGTAAGCCTCTCGCGGCTGAATTTGGAGCTGTTGATGAGCTTCTCAATGTTGAGAAACAGGTTCGGGTCCCCGATCTTCTCGCGGAGTTCTTTGAGAAAAGGATGGACCTTCGCGAGGATGAAGTACATCTCGCCGCTGTTGGTGGGTTGCAGAAACAATTCGGCATTCAGGGTTCCATGAAGAACGAGCGAGGCAGCCATGCTCCAATAGCTGCTGGCCTGCCGCAGCCAGGCATTCTCCTGTGTACCCGTCGCACCGGAGACCTTTATAAAGTCGTCGGCATTGGCGGGCCAAAACTCGGTCAGCCACCAGCTGCGCGCCTTGCGTAGTTCAGATTCGCGGCGTAAATCGTAGAGTTGAAGAATCAGCTGTGCATCAGCGACTGTCGGGTTCTTTGCCATAGGTTCTTCTCCGTCTAGTTGTGGGATTAATCTGCACACTTAGACAGCTGGGACTTCTGCGAGACTCAGAATTTTCTCAAGCCGGGTTGGCCGGGGCCGAAGCACCCACCGCGGTTTCAGGCGGTGGCGCCGGGCGCTCGTAGTCACACTCTTTATTCGGGCATGCGATGACCGGGCCGGCTTTCAGATTCTTTTCGACGAGGTACTCGCTGCCGCAGCTTGGGCATTTCTCAGCAATCGGCTTGTGTGCCGAAGTGAACTTGCATTTCGGATAATTGCCGCATCCGTAGAACGTATTGCCCTTGCGTGCGCGCTTCTCGACCAGATCGCCGTCTTTGCAATCAGGACACTTCACCCCGATGTAATTCTGCTTTACATACTTGCACTCGGGATATCCGCTGCAGGTAGTGAACTCACCGTAACGTCCGTGGCGGATCATCATATTGCGTCCGCACTTGGGGCAGAGTTCGTCGAGCGGGATGTCAGGAACTTTCTTGCCCTGATCCAGACGGCGCGTGGTCTTGCAATCCGGATAGCCAGTGCAGGCCATGAACTGGCCGAAACGTCCACGCTTGAGGACCATGACGCGGCCGCAGTTTTCGCAGTATTCTTCGGCGGCTCCGGTCTCCTGCATGTCGGCAGAGTCGAGATCGGGCAGATTAATCGGATTTTCTTTGGTGAACGTGCAGGTATTTGGATCTTCTTTATCGTAGGTGCTGCACGCATAGAACGAGCCGTGCTTGCCCCACTTGATCACCAGCGGCGAGCCACACTTTTCGCACTTCTCGTCGGTGGGCTTCTCCATCCGCTTGATATTCTCCATATGCTTTTCGGCATATTTGAGATCTTTCTGGAATTTCTTATAGAAGTCGGACATCGCGTCTTGCCACTTCTCTTTGCCCTCTTCGATCTCGTCGAGCTCTTCTTCCAGACGCGCGGTGTATTGCAGATCGAAAATATCGCGGAAGTTTTCCACCAGCAGGTCGGTGACGACCAGTCCAATTTCGGTGGGCACGAACTTGCCGCCGATCTTCTGTACGTACTGGCGCTCCTGAATCGTGGTGAGAATCGCGGCGTAGGTGGACGGGCGACCGATGCCGCGTTCTTCGAGCTCCTTTACCAGCGATGCCTCGTTGAAGCGCGGTGGAGGTTCGGTGAAATGCTGCTCCGGCTTCAGTTCTTTCAGCGTGAGTTTCTGTCCAGCTTCGAGCGCTGGCAGTTTGTGCTTGAGTTCCTCGTCTTCTTCGTCCTTGCCTTCTTTCGACTCTTCGTAGACTCTCAGGAAGCCGTCGAACTTCAGCACCGATCCGGTGACACGGAACCAAAAGACTTCATTGCCACTCTTCGCATCGATGTCGACCGTGGTTTGATCGAAGACGGCGGGATTAATTTGCGAAGCCACAAAACGCTGCCAGATCAGCTTGTAGACCTTAAATTCATCTTCTTTTAAGTACTGCTTGATCTGATCGGGATGGCGCATCGCCGATGTGGGTCTAATGGCCTCGTGGGCGCCCTGCGCTTCCTTCTTCTCTTTAAATGTATTCGGGGATTCGGGTAGATAGCTGGGCCCGTATTCCTTGCCAACGTATTCGCGAACTTCAGCAATGGCCTCGGGTGCGACTCGGGTGGAGTCGGTACGCATGTAGGTAATGAGACCGACTGAACCTTCTTCGCCGAGTTCGACGCCTTCATAGAGACGCTGGGCGATCATCATGGTGCGCTTTACGCTAAAACGCAGTTTGCGCGAAGAATCCTGCTGCAGTTTGCTGGTTGTAAATGGCGGCGCTGCGTTGCGCCGGCGTTCTTTCTTGTCAACGGAGCGGACAATCCAGTCAGCCTTCTCCAGAGCGGCACGTATCTTTTCCGCGTCTTCGCCGTTGGTGACTTCGACCTTCTCTTCTCCCTTGCCCACAAACCGCGCGTCGAAGGCCGGTGGCTTGCTGGCGGCGAGGTGAGCGTCCATCGTCCAATATTCTTTTTTCTCAAACGCCTTGATTTCGCGTTCGCGTTCGACGATCAGGCGAAGGGCGACAGTCTGCACCCGTCCGGCGGAAAGACCCCGGCGAACTTTATCCCACAGTAAAGGAGAGACTTGATATCCAACCAGACGATCGAGCACGCGGCGAGCCTGCTGTGCGTCTACCAGATTCTGATCAATCGCTCGGGGATGTTCGAATGCGGCCTGCACGGCGCGTTTCGTAATTTCGTTAAAGGTCACGCGCTGAATGCGCGGAGGAGCTTCGGGCTCGCCTTTCTTTGATTTTGCTTTCTTGGCAGCCTTCTTCTTTTTTCCACCGTTTTCGTCGAGTTCAAATGCCAGGTGCGCAGCGATGGCTTCGCCTTCGCGGTCCGGGTCAGGAGCAAGGTAGATGGAGTCCGCCGAGGCCGCGAGCTTCTTCAGCTTGGCAACAACTTTCTCTTTGCCGGGGATGACGACATAATCGGTCTCGAAGTCGTTATTGACATCGACACCGAGAGTGCTCTTGGGCAGATCTTTAACGTGCCCGAGCGAGGCTTCGACAAAGAAGCCCTTTCCCAGATATTTCTGGATGGTCTTCGCCTTGGCCGGCGATTCGACAATGACTAAACCTTTTGACAATGGATCCTCAGTTCTGGTTTGTTTCGTTTTCGAAGCTAGCACGAATGGCAAGCGGGGAACAAGTTACGAGGAAAGCTTCGAGCTCTGAGCTATGAGCATCGAGTGCACCTCTACGCGCTTTTCGTGGACCGGACGCTTTGTATAAGTGCTGTCAGCATGCGCTGCAATTCATCAGCTTGTTGCGTTAACAACCGAAATTCTTTGTCCTCCAGGATATGAAGATCTCGCGCCAAGAGAAAGTGATATTCCGCTTCGCTTGCGGAACCGCGAGCAATCTGGAGAAAACGGCACATTTCGCCGTCTGAACGACGGCCGCAACCTTCTGCAATGTTCGCGCCGATCGAGGCGCCCGCACGACGGAGCTGGCTCGTCAATCCATACATCTCCTCTTTTGGGAAAATGGTTGTCACGCGATATATGTCGAGCGTCATTTGATGCGCCTTTTGCCAAACCTTCAGCTTCTTGAAGTCCGCCACTCTGCCTCCTGAGTGCTTCGATCCCAAGCTCGCAACTCGCGGCTCGAAGCTAAAAGCTTTTTACAAAATTCTTTCCCGGCATCTGGCGAATTTTGCCGTTCAGCTCCAGCTCAAAGAGGGCGGCGAAGATTTCTGAGGAGGAAAGTTGTGACTCCAGCTTTTCCACGATCTCGTCGATGTGGGTGGCTTCGTCCGCCTTCAGCAGGCTCAGAATGCGCCTTTCGTGAGGAGGGAGGCCTTCTTCTGGGAATAGAGATGCGGAAGAAGCGTCTGCGGATTCAGGCGGGGCAGCCGGGGTCAAGGTAAGTCGTACTTCTGTGGGCAAATCCTCCCACACGTCTTCCCATGTGGCGACCAGCTTGGCTCCCTGTTTGATGAGAGTGTTGGGTCCCCAGGAATTCTTGTTGGTGACGTTGCCTGGCACTGCGAAGACGTCGCGATTTTGTTCGAGAGCCAGGCGAGCGGTGATGCGTGTGCCGGAATATTCAGCAGCTTCGACCACGAGCACCCCAACCGACATTCCGCTGAGAATGCGATTGCGAATAGGAAAATTCTGCGGAGCCGCGAACGTGCCGAGCGCAAACTCGGATACCAGCGCACCGCCGGTCGAGAGTATCTGCTCTGACAGGCGGGAATTTTCTTTTGGATAGATGACGTCGACGCCGGTGCCAAAGACCGCGAGTGTCTTGCCCCTGGCGGAGATTGCGCCACGATGGCTGGACGTATCAACGCCCCGCGCCATGCCGCTGATAATGACGAGCCCCTGGGCAGCCAGATCGCAGGCCAGACGCTCGGCCATGCCGGAACCGTAGGGCGTGGGATGACGCGTCCCTACCATGGCAATGCCGGGCTTATTCAACAGCTCAGCATCGCCGCGTACATAAAGGACGACTGGGGGATCGTAAATTTCTTTTAAGCGGCGCGGGTAGAGGGCGTCGTCCATCGAGAGGACGGTGATACTGGCGTCGGCGGCACGGGCCAGTTCCTCTCGCGCCAATTCAGCGGACTTGCCGGTGGCCAGAGACTGCGCTGAGACGGCCTTAATTCCGGTGGCCTCCAGTTCCGTGAGGGACGCGCGAAATACGCCGGCAGACGATCCGAAATGTTGAACTAGTTTTCGCGCCTTCGTTGGCCCCAGACCGGGGGTAAGGGAAAGCGCGAGCCAGTCGAGGGCGCTCGTTGAGGTGGGAGAAACGGCAATATCAGACACATGCGGCTCCGAGCGGACTGTAATTTTCCGCGGAAAGCGGTGTCAAGGTCAGATGTCACAATGGTTTGTTAATATTGTGGAAAGCATGCGAAGTTTGCGTATTTCCGCGATTTCTTACCTGAATACTGCTCCTCTGATGTGGGATTTCGAGCATTCTGCCCACCCTTTCGCAAAAAGCGCGAAAGGATGGGGCACCCAACGGCACTTTGAAGTCTCATATACGTTGCCGTCTGCGTGCGCTCGGGCACTGGCCGAGGGCAGTGCCGATATAGGAATCATCCCAGCGGCAGCTTATGCACAGATTCCCGGGCTGCAAATCTTACCGGACGTCGCGATTGCCTCGCGACGGGCCGTGCGCTCGATTTTGCTGGTCAGCCAGATTCCGGTAGAGCTGGTCCGAACGGTTGCGCTGGATACGTCGTCGATGACGTCGGTCGCATTGACGAAGGTTCTATTTGAAAAATGGCTAGGAGGCGGAAGAACCTTCCAGCCGATGGAACCGGATATCGAGAAAATGCTTGCGGAGTGCGACGCTGGACTGTTGATTGGAGATCCCGCGCTGCAGGTCGATCGCAGGAAATATCACACGCTTGATCTGGCGGAAGAATGGATCCGATACACCGGCAAGCCGTTTGTGTTTGCATTCTGGGCGGTGCGAGGAGCGGCGCTGCGGGAGGCCGATCCTGCGCTGGATCTGGCGACGGTGTTTCGAGAATCCCGCGATCATGGCTTGCTGCCAGAGAGTTTGAGCCAGATTGTACGGGAATGGTCGCCTCGGCTCGGTCTCGACCCAGATGCAGTTCGAACGTATCTAACCGAAAACATCCACTACCAACTCGACCGCGGATGCCTGGAAGGACTGCAGTTGTTCTATCGGTATTCTGCGGAAATCGGTGCTTTCCCGGCTGCTCCCGATCTAAAATTCGTTGAGCCTGTTCGGGAAGCCGTCTAGCCTATCTTGTTCAAGTTCTCGTGAGCCTGTTTCAATCCATGCCGAATGCTGGCGGTGCCGCCGATACGACGCGGCCGCTGGCGGACCGCATGCGTCCGCGGACGCTGGATGAGTACGCGGGACAGGAACATCTGATCGGACCGGGAAAACCCCTGCGAGTACAAATCGAGCGAGATGATTCCGGATCGCTCATCTTCTGGGGACCGCCCGGCACCGGCAAGACTACTCTCGCGAAGATCATCGCGAATATGACCAAAGCGGAGTTCATCGAGTTCTCCGCAGTGCTGGCCGGGATTAAAGAAATCAAGCAGGTCATGGCCGACGCCGAACGGGCGAAGCAGTACGGCACTCGGACGATCGTTTTCATCGACGAGATTCATCGCTTCAACAAAGCGCAGCAGGACGCGTTCCTTCCGCACGTGGAAAAAGGCAATATCCGGCTCATTGGCGCCACGACGGAGAATCCTTCGTTCGAAATCAACTCCGCTCTGCTTTCGCGTTGCCGCGTGTACGTGCTGCAACCGCTGAGCGAGGAGCAGATCGTGACGTTACTGCGCCGCGCTTTGCAGGATCGTGAGCGCGGGCTGGGCGAGATGGGGGTGACCGCGCCTGATGAAGTTCTGCAGAAGATTGCCAGTTACACCAGTGGAGACGCACGCAGCGCCTACAACGTGCTGGAAGTCGCAGCGGGGCTTGCGCAGAAGAACGCCGAAGGCACGCTCGAAATCAGCGATGAGATTGTCCGTGACGCGCTGCAGAAGCGCATCTTGCTTTACGACAAGACGGGTGAAGAACATTACAACCTGATTTCGGCGCTGCACAAGTCGGTGCGCAACAGCGATCCGGATGCAGCTCTGTATTGGCTGGGCCGAATGTTGGAGGCAGGGGAAGATCCTTTATATGTTGCGCGGCGAGTCGTTCGCATGGCGGTGGAAGACATCGGATTGGCCGATCCAAATGCGCTCTCGCTGTGCATGGCCGCCCGCGACGCGGTGGATTTCATTGGCATGCCCGAGGGCAATCTGGCACTGGCGCAAGCTGTGGTTTATCTTTCGGTCGCGCCGAAATCCAACGCGCTGTACACGGCGTATGGCAGCGTGCAGGCCGATGTCGAACGCACTGCGGCGGAGGCGGTCCCGTTACATCTGCGGAATGCACCTACCAAACTAATGAAGGGTCTCGGTTACGGGCACGGATATCAATACGCGCATGATCTCGATTCGAAAGTCGCGGACATGCAATGCCTGCCCGACAACTTGCGCGGCCGGGTATATTACCAACCGACCAACGAGGGAATAGAAAAGCGTATCCGCGAGCGCATGGAGGAGATCAAGAAGCAGCGTGCCCATTCTGCCGAGAGTGCTCCCAAGCCAAAAAAGAAAGAGTCTTAAGCGCTTCCGAAGCATCTTTTCTACGAGTGAATCAGTTTGTCTAGCCTTCCTATGAGGCAGGTCTGAAATGGCCGCAGCACCAAGTTTTTCGGGCAGCGAAATCGTTCCCAGGCGGATACCCACTGACGTCGTGGACGACTTGCAGCGGGTGCAAAAAACTGCGCAAAAAATCTCTTCCATCCTTGATCTGGACCAACTCATCGAGAGCGTGGTCCACGAAGTGACGCAATCGTTTGGCTGCGTGGAAGCTGGAATCTACCTGCACGATGAAGAGCGCCGAGAGCTGGAACTGGCCGGCGTCCACGGATGCACGCTACACCGCAAGGGTCATCGCCTGAAAATTGGCGTACAAGGAATGGTCGGACACGTCGCCTCCACCGGGCAGATGCACTACGCTCCAGACGTTCGCCGCGACCCATACTATATTCGTTGCGAGCATGACGTCGCGTCGGAGGTTGCTATTCCCCTGCTCGTGGGCGAGCGGCTAGTCGGAGTTTTTACCGCGTCGCATCCAGAAGTAGACGGATTTCCGCGCCAGCAGATTCGGCTGCTGCAGGCTTTATGCGATCACGTTGCGATCGCTGTACACAACGCGCGGCGATTTCAATCGGAACGTGCCGAGCGCGCGGCGCTTGACCGCGAGGCGCTGGAAGCACGAACCATTCAGCAGGCACTGCTGCCCAAAAGTTCGCCATACATTCCGGGTTTCGCGATCTCCGGTCACAGTGTGCCGGCGCGGGCCGTCGGCGGCGATTGGTATGACTTCATCCCGTTTCCTGACGGACGGTGGGGCATCGTTCTGGCTGACGTTTCGGGAAAAGGAACTGCTGCGGCTCTGCTGGCATCAGCGACCCGCGGCATGTTTCGATCACTTGCCGAAGCATGCTGCACTCCAGGCGAAGTGCTGACCAAGCTCAATCGATTGATGGTCGATGACTTTCCTGCCGGAAAATTCGTAACGATGGTATACGCAGTGCTCGATCCTGCGTCGCGCAAAGTGGTGTTCGCGAATGCCGGTCATTTGCGGCCCCTTTTCATCGACGATCTAGGCGAACACTATCTTGACGTCGAGCGCGGGCTGCCGCTGGGCCTGAGTTGCGGAGATTATTCCGAGACGCAAATCCAACTCTCCAAGGGATCGAAACTGGTCTTCTATAGCGACGGCATTACCGAGGCCGTCGATCCGCGCGAAGAGGAATATGGATTGTCGCGACTGGCCGAGCATGCGATTCGACCAGATGCTTCTGCGGTAAGCATCATCGATGAAGTGCGCGCGTATGCGAATGGAATGGGAGTCCGCGACGACGCGAGCGTGGTGTTCGTCGGAGTCGGAAACTGAGCTAGCAGAAGCGAGCGCGGTGTTCCTTCAGGATACACAGGTCCATCACGATAAATATTCCTGCCTGTCGAGCCTTCTCCGCCGCTTTCTCATGAATGACGTCTTCCTGCATCCAGATGGCGGGAACTTTTAATTGAATTGCCTGATCCACGATCTCTTCCACAAACTCAGGCCGACGAAAAATATTGACAATGTCGATTTTCTCCGGCACGTCGCGGAGCGAGGCATACGCTTTTTCGCCAAGACATTCGTCGATTTGCGGATTGACGGGAATGATGCGATATCCATGGCTTTGCATATAGGCTGAGACGCCGTGACTGGGGCGCAGAGGGTTCGAGGAGAGTCCGACCACAGCGATGGTCCTGGAATGTTGGAGCAGGTCGGTGATCGGGTCAGCTTGCGGCATTGAAAGCAAGTTCTCTAACAGCTATTTCTTATTCGCGTCCTCCACCTTCTGTTTGTACATCTTCAGTGCCAGCTTGCGGATGGTTTCCGACACTTCTTTATTAGCCGAAATGTTCTTCAGGTCCTGGATCAGAAGATTTTTCATCAACCCGAGGCCAAGGTCGAGGGGCGTCCGTGGATTCGCGCATAGATTGCGCACGACGATGTAATTCTTCATGAAGCGCCGCTTCAGTGGAATCTGGCGCAGCACCGACTCCAAAACATTTTTCTGGCTGGCGAATTTTTCCACTTCTCCATCAGAAAGTTTGGGAGCCTCGAGCACTGCCAGGGCCACGACCTTGGTACCGTCGCGGATCAAAATCGAGCGCTCCTCTTTATTTCCCTTCAGTGCCAACTGGATGCGCCCTTTGACGTCGAGATGGTTGATCTTCTGCAGCGTGTTTTCGCGTTTCGGCTCCGCGGGCTTGACTTGCGCGGCATGTTTGGCAGCCGCAGGTTTTGCCGCGGACGTCGCAGGAGAAGTTGCCGCGGATGCTATTGGCGCGGCCGCTGGCGTGGAGATCGCTGCGGTTTCGATCACCGGAAAGTAATCGTTGCCCAGCAACTCGACGACTCCGCCGATTGCCTGGAAGGGCTTCTCACTTTCCGCGGCGATAGCAGCGGCGTGTTCTTGCATATATGTGGAGACCGCCTCGTCATGTTCCGGGTCGGCTGGCTCAGAAGGAGCGACTCCCGTGGTCGCCGATGCGGCAGCCGTCGCACTCGAACCCGCAGAATTGGAAGGCGCGAGCGCAGTAACTTGCGGCGAGGTTGCATTTAGCTTCTCCGCAGATTCAGGAGTGCTCGCTGACGCAGATGCCACTTCACTCGCGCCGGCTGTCCGCTTGCGCAGATCTTCCAGTTCCTCTTTTCTGAGATATGGATTCGACTTCAGGGCCTCAATCACGCTCGCGAACGACAGCGGCCGGGTGCCCTTCAGAATGATGTCGACGGTGTCGCGCATCGCAGAAGAGGCGAGCTTCTTGAGCTGCGCTTCAGAAATCGAGGGATTCTCCAGCAATCCGGGAAGCAACCTGGGGCGGATGTTATCAGGAGCGATGAAGTAGCTCAGCACCTCGGCTGGCGTCTGAGGATCAGAAGCGGCGGCGACCGACGCTTTCTCATCCCATCCAGCCAGCGTCATTCGCGCAAGTTCACCGAAAACTTTGTTATGAAGCGCGAGGTGAACGAGGATCTCGATATTTTCCGCGGCCGGCACCTGGAGAGCTCCACGCGCGGCAAACTGCATCATGTTCGACGGCAGCTTCGAGGCGCGGATTTGATCAATCGTGCGCGGCATGCTTCATTCCTCTGATTGCGGCGTGGAGCGGGCCTTTCCCCGAGTCAAAGACTCAAGTTCCTGCACCGCAAGATCGAAATCGCGGGTAACGCGGTTCGGTTTGCTGCGAAGAAATTCGTCTCGCAAAGTCCGATAGTACCAAAGAGTGCCGTCGCGTCCACCGTTGAATCGTGACCAAACAGATTCGCCGATAGCACGATAGTCACTAAGAATGGAGCGAACGTTGTTGAGTTTGTCGGCGGCGGAGACGAGACGAGTCTCGGCGTTCTCCTTCTTCAGCCGGTTGATGTAGCTCACTTTGCGATCGTGCCAGGGCGGCTTGGGAATCGAGTAGGCGTCGGTACATCCGTCGACGACTTTCGCGACCCGACTGCCGAAACGACGCTGAACTTCCCTGAGCATGGGAGCACCGCCGCAGTCCTCGACAACATCATGCAGGAGCGCAGCGATGGCAAGATCCTCATCGCCGCCGGCTTCGAGGACTAGAGACGCGACGCCCATCAGGTGGGCGATGTAAGGAATCGTCGACGCTTTGCGCGTCTGGCCTGCGTGTTGTGCAGCAGCAAATTCGACAGCACGCAGGAAGCGGCGGCCGAGTTTGATCTTGTTCTGTGGCCTTTTTACTCTCTGCGGCGAAAGTTTCTTGGGCGCTTTCTTCACTGCTTCTCTCCGCGCCGCGCCAGCAAATAGGCGCGGATGAACGGCTGCAAATCACCGTCGAGCACGCGATCGACGTCGCCGACTTCCATCTTGGTGCGGTGGTCTTTGATCATGCGATAGGGCTGTAACACGTAAGAGCGGATCTGCGATCCGAATTCGATGTCGAGTTTGGAGTCCTCGATCTTCTTCGTCGCAGCCCGCTTCTTCTCCATCTCGAATTCGTAGAGCTTCGAACGGAGCATGCTCATGGCGCGGTCTTTATTCTTGTGCTGCGAGCGCTCATTCTGGCAATTGGCGACCAATCCGGTAGCAATATGCGTAATGCGCACCGCCGAATCGGTCGTATTGACGTGCTGTCCGCCCTTGCCGCTCGAGCGGTAGGTATCGATGCGGATATCTTCGGGCTTGATGACGATTTCGATGCTATCGTCGATTTCCGGAGAGACGTACACGCTGGCAAAGGAAGTGTGACGGCGCTTGGCCTGGTCGAATGGCGAGATGCGAACCAGGCGGTGCACGCCGATCTCACCCTGCAGCAAGCCAAAGGCGTACTCGCCATTGACGGCGAATGTCGCGGACTTCAGGCCCGCTTCCTCGCCCGGCTGATAGTCGTAGAGAATCGTCTCAAACCGTTGCCGCTCGGCCCATCTCAGATACATGCGCAGGAGCATGTCGGCCCAGTCCTGGGACTCGGTGCCGCCGGCGCCGGGATGGATGGTGACGATGGCATTGCGTGCGTCGTTCTCGCCCGAGAGCAGGGTTTCGGTTTCGAGTTTGTCGATGAGATCGCGGAGAGAGCCGATCTCCCGCTGAAGGTCGGCGTCAACATTTTCGCCTTCTTTGGCCAGATCGAAATACGCGGCGATGTCGTCCCCGCGGCGAGCCAGGTCGGCGTCGATTGCGAGAGCATGCTCCAACCGCTTTTTCTCGCGCATCACCTGCTGCGAGCGCTGCGGATTCGACCACAGATTCGGGTCGGAGGCCTGCTTGTCGATTTCGGCTAGTTGCGGACGGACCTTCTCCGCGTCAAAGATACTCCCGGAGATCGTGGGATTTCTTGCTCAGCTTTTCGTATTCCTGTTCGAGCTCTTGATTCATGAAGAGGTTTCGGCCTTCTGTAATTTTCTGGATGTGAAGCGCGCGAGCAGCGCGCCTGCAGAAATTATCGCACAGACATAAGCGAACCAGTCTCCATGACGGGTGTAGAAGGTGGTAACTGAAGTGAGGGCGTAGGGCGCTACCAGTGCGGCCCGCTGCTTGCGCGGAATACGCGCCGCAACGCGTCCCAGAGGGTCGATGGAGGCGGTTACGCCGGTATCGGTCGCACTCAATATCCAGCGGTTATTCTCGATGGCACGCATTCGCGTCTGGTTCAGGTGCTGGGCGTAGGCGCCGCTGTCGCCGTACCAGCCGTCATTGGAGATATTGACAAAGACTTCAGCGCCTTGATCGGCGGACTGACGGACCTCGTCGGGAAAGATCGACTCGTAACAGATAAACAAACCCAGGGACTCGCCCCCGGCGATTAGCGGTCGATGGGACGTCCCGTGCTCAAATTGTCCGACTTCCTTTGTCAGGCCACCGGCAAAAGAGAACAGGCTGGGAAATGGCAGGTATTCGCCGAAGGGAACGAGGTGGACCTTGTCGTAGCGCGATGTCCATTGGCCGCTGGGGCTGATCAGGGCTGCTGAGTTGAATATCGGACCGTCGGCATTGGGCTGAGGGGCGTCGCTGCCGATCGCTCCAACGACGATCCATGCGTTGGTGTCACGGGCAAGTTGGCTGATCGCGTCGCGAAACTTGGCATCGTTCGTAAAGAACGGCGCCGGTGATTCGGGCCAAACGATGAGATCTGTTTTGTGATCGCTCGCCGAGTTCAGGGTGAGTTCCGTCAGTTCGCTTAACGTCTGCTGGAAATATGCGGGCGTCCACTCGGCCTGCACCGGAACATTCTGCTGGACCAGCAACGCAGCACGATCGGCATTTACTGGAGGCGCCTCGACCAACCGGCCGGCCTGGAGCACTGCAGCGGCCGCCACAGCTGCGACCAGCATGGCCGCCCGCTTGGCGCGGGGAATCAGGAATGCCGCGGCGAAAGCAACATTGACCAGTGCGATCTCAAACGAGATTCCGTAAACTCCCGTCCATGCGGCGATACGACACAGCGCGACGTTGTCCACTTGCGCGACGCCAAGCAGATTCCAGGGAAATCCGGTGATGCGGGTGCGAGCCAACTCCACGGCGACCCAGAGAAACGGCGCGAGAACGAGTGCGCGTCGTAGATCGCGCGGACGCGCCAACAAGCTCAGCAGCAATCCGAACAACCCGTGATACAAGCCCAGGTAGCAGCAGAAAAGGAATAAGACCAGCAAGGCCATTGGGGCATTCAGGCCGCCGTAAAGCCGCATGGTGTCGAAGATCCAGTAGCAGGTGCCGGCGTACCAGACAATTCCACAGACAAAACCGAGAAGAAATCCCTGCCAGGGTGTGGCGGGCTGAAGGTTGGATGCTCCGACGACTTCGAGTTCACCCGCGGGCCGCGCGCGGAGCAACGCTAGAATCAGCGGCGTCAACGCAACCCAGGAGAATATGTACAGCCCCGGCAAAGGGAAGATCAGTATCTGCAGGACGGCCGAAAGCAGAACGAGAAGCCAGGCGCTGGAATGAATTTGCCTCACCGGGCAAGGATAGCAAAGGGCAGTGGTCAGCTCTCAGCTCTCAGCTCCCAGCTCTCAGCTCTTAGCTCTTAGCTCTTAGCTTCGAACTTCCAGTTTTCAGCGTCGCGTTCTGCGACGTTTGTCCGGTCAGACGTGAACGAACGAAATCAACGATGTCGTCAGTCAAATACTTTGGCGGAGAAATTCGAAATATGGGACGGCCCGCGACCGGCTTGAGCGACACCGATTCCCACTTTGCGTCGCCGTGCGCATCATGAAGGATGACGGCGTCGGCACGATCGAGGAATTCGCGCGCAGAGGTTTTGAAATCCGGAGTGGCAGGGTCGAGAACCGTCAGGTAGAGATCGGGGCGCACAAACTTCATCACGCTGTTGGACTCTATGATCACATTCTTTGCGCTCTCTACACGCTGACGAAACGTCGGCATCGCTTCCGCGAGACGTCCCTGCTCGGTGCGAACCCAGAACACGCGCCTAGCGCCCGCGGCCAGGAATCGCGACGTATCGGAATCTCCTTGGCAGTCGCGTTCCTCGGAAATCGCCCACGAATGATCGCCTGTGGCGCAATCGCATGCCTCGCCATTGGCCGAGCAGATACCGTGTCCGTATTGCGTGATCTTCACTGCGGTCCATTCGAACTCGGGCAGTGCGGCAATGAGGCCAGCAACGACGCTGGTCTTGCCTACACTGCGGGAGTGTCCGCCGATTACAACCAGAGCCACACTTAATCCTTTTTCGCGAGCCGCGCGAGCATTGCCAATTGCTTTAGGTATTCACGCAGCGGCTGGGCCGGAGTTCCCCAGAATGCCTGCCCCTTCCCACGCAGCACTTTGTTGGGCAGAACGCCGCCCTGACCTCCGAGCATCACTCCCTCGCCGATGCGGGCGTGCTCGCCGATCCCAACTTGCCCGCCCAGCACGGCACCCTTCTCGATTGTGATGCTTCCGGAAAGTCCGGTCTGAGCCGCGATTACGACGTCCTCACCGATCTGGCAGTTGTGGCCGATGTGAACGAGATTATCGATCTTTGCGCCGCGATGAATTCGGGTCTCGTCAAGCGCGCCGCGATCGATCGTGGCATTGGCTCCAATCTCGACATCATCTTCAATCACCAACCGACCGACTTGAGGAAATTTTTCATAGTGGCCAGTCTTACGGTCGCGGACATATCCGAAACCGTCGCTGCCGAGAACGGCGCCCGCATGCACAATGACGCGATCGCCCAGCGTAGTTCCAGGATAGATCGTCACGTTGGGATAGATCTGGCAGGCACGGCCGATTCTGACTCCTGCGCCAACGGCGCAACCGGGCCCGATACGCGTATTGTCGCCGATATCAGAGTCTTGATTGATTACGGCTCCGGCTGCGATCCAGACGTCCTGTCCAAGTCTTGCGGAGCTGTGAACAACCGCCGTGGGATGGACCTTGTCCTTGCCTGCACCGGCCCCATCGCCGGAGCCTTCGCTCAAAAATCGGGCGGCGCGGGCAAATGCCAGCTTTGGATGTTCACTGATCAAAATAGGCCGATCGCCCCGGACAGAAGCCGCGAACTGGCCCGCGATGATGGCGCCGGCCCGGGATTTCAGCGCCGCTGGCAAATGCTTCTCGTCCTCAACGAAAACAAGGTGTTCATTTGAGGCAGACTCGATGCTGGCGACCCCGCTGACCTCCCCGTGGAACGCCCCGACCAGGCGTGCTCCCACGGCATCAGCAATCTGCTTTATGGGGCGCTTCATGCCTCTCACTCTATAGCAGCGGGGCAAGGAGAAGGAAGACCAGCTTGCTTGAATCAGAACTTTCAGGGGAGCGAGGTGGTGCTGCAGGTGGCTGCGCCCTGGCACATTACGAAGGTCCCTGTCGGCGCGGAGGATCCACCGCCCGTGCAGTTCGAGTCCGAACTATTGAGGGTCCAGGTCCCAATAACGACACCGTTACTGAGCGAACCCGTGGTCGTCGTCGTTCCGTTGGAAGTTCCCGTAAGAGTACCTGTGAGCTGCAGGGCGTTGCTGCTCGAAGTTGATTTCACGAGCATCTTAAACGGTCCGGTCACGGTGCCGTTGTTGGCGGTGCTCAGCGTGGTGGTACCTGAAATGGTTTCACTATTCGCTATAGTCGAGAAGCATGCACCCTGGTTGAAGAAAGAGAAGCCGGTAACATCGATGGGGCCCGTGGTGTTCACCGAAAACGAGACGTTGAAATTCAGCAGGCTGGCCTGACCGGTCCCGCCAGTGAGCTGAGCCTCCCAAAATCCCCCATTCGCGGTAGTGGCAATGGCGGACGTCTGGTTGGTGTTGTTCGTGGCGCAGCCGCAAGCGGCAACTTCAAGCGCCACGGCAAGCAGGATTGCAAGCTTCTTCATGGACCTTCCTGGTTTTAGGATCACTAAGAGAATAGAGAGATGCGGGCAGGTGCGTCAATGGATGTAAGGGACCCTCCAGTATCCGGCCTTCGATTCAGGGAACCTCCGTGCTCCCCATAGTCCGAAAGCCGGATCGAGAGGTGGATCTACACCTTCGTCATGGTGAAGGTGCCAGAACCGGTGCAGGTTGAGCTGCCGCTCAACGTCCAGGTTCCGGTGATCGTGTTTCCCGCCACGGTTCCGGACAGAGCCAGTGTATTGCCGGCCGGCGTGCCGGAGAGCACGGTCATCCCAAACTTGCCGTTCACATTGCCATTGAGATCCCCGCTCAAGGTGAACGAACCGGTTTCGGTTTCGCCAGACGTAAAGCACGGCGAGTTCGTGGTGAAACTGAAATTCGTGAAGGCCACTGACCCGTCGTTGTTGACGGTCATTGTAGTGCCGAAGGCAAAGACAGGCGCATTCCCGCCGCTCACCAAAGTAGCGTTCCAGTTTCCATTCACGTTGTTGGGATTGGCGCTGCTATTCGAACCGCATCCGATCAGTGCCAGACTCATTACAAACAGAACTGCGACCGCAAACTGCTTCATCAGGATCCCCCGGAATAAAGTCCGAAAGGCGCCTAGGGTAGATGCCAAAATGCGCAAGGACGGTGGCTTTCGGTGACCCTGAGGTGACACCTGAGGGGGTAGCGTGGAACTCAGGAAGTTGCTGTAGAGACTCTTCTGCCGGTTGAGCGGCGCGGGTTCACGCCGCTGGGCACGAGAAGACCTGTCGGCAGAATACAATTGAGTTTGGCGCCACTCATAGCTTTCGCCGAATTATGCGGCGGCTGAGCGAGCGGGCGGGAACGGACCCCGCGCTACGCGCCCCGCTTCGCCTTCAGCTCCGTCAGTAGTTGTTCGATGCGATCTTCTTTCTCAAGTGCGGCGAGACGGTCCTCGATATCGTCGGCGGCAATCTCCGACTTCGCCTGACTCACCGCCTCCGAGTGCGCCACCTTGCGCTTCATACGATCGAAGGCAGCGGCCTTCGACCCGTCACCGGATGCCATGCGAGCGTCGCTGGCCTTGCCGACAGCACGTGCGCGGCGATGTTGGGCGATCAACAAGTCGGCTTTGGCTTGCGCTTCGGTCAGCTTCTGTTCGAGCTGCCGCAGCGCCGACTTGAGATTTTCCACTTGCGCCTTCTGATCGACGACCTGCTGCGTGAAGTTCTCGCTCAGCTCGCGATAACTTTCAACGCGCTGCAGGGAAGCGCGCGCCAGATCGTCTTCTTTCTTGTCGACGGCCAGTTCAGCTTTGCGCATCCATTCGGCCACCTTCTCTTCATTTTCTTTTTGCTTCTTTTCCAGCAGATGTTGATCGGCGATGGCGATGGCCACCTGCGTCTTCACCTGCAGAAGCTGGTTCTGCATGTCGAGAATGACCTGCTTGATCATCTTCTCGGGCTCTTCGGCCTTATCGATCAGGTCGTTGAGATTTGCCCGAACTAAGGTTGCAACCCGCTCTAGTAGTGCCATGACGAACTCCCTTCTGGCGTTTAGCTTTTAGCTTTTAGCTTTTAGCTTTTAGCTTTTAGCTTTTAGCTTTTGGCTCTTAGCTTTTAGCTCTTAGCTCTTGGCTCCTAGCTCTTGGCTCCTAGCTCCTAGCTCACAACTTTTCCCTTGCTACTCTTATTTTCTCTTCGTTCCATTCGGCGTGTTTGAGAATCTATTTTTCTGTTTGCTGCCATGACTGGCTCCTGGCTTCGTGCACCCGGTGCATCGCCGCGCACTCCGGGCATCCCGGTTCTTTGCGGCGCGAGGACATCCCGATCACCAGTCCGATGGCGACTCCAATGGCGAGCCACACGCCCATATTGCCCGCTATCACTCCAAACACCGCGCCCAGCGCGGCTCCCAGCGCGATGCCCAATCCCGCGTATTTTGGTTTGCTGGTCATAACCTTGCTCCTGAAACACCGAGCGTCGCTCGGCCTAACGGTATCAAAGTACCGATCCTCGATCGCGCGGGAACGAGCCCCGGCCCGTCCCCGCAAACCCCTCGCTAGGCTTTCGGCAACTCAGGTGGCTTTGGACCCTTGTCGCCGATTTGCCTTACTTTGCCCAACAGTTCCGATAGCGGCATGCCGGAAAGCGTCTCGAACAACGCCGGCACTTGAGCCGCCATCTTGGTAATGTCGCCGGTGATCTTGTTCATCCCCGACGCATCGCCGTTGCCGGTCGAGACGATCGTGATCTTGTCGACGTTCGCCAGCGGACTGGCCAGAGCTTTCACGACCTCTGGCATGGTGGCGAACAGGCGGTCGATAACCGCGGCCTGGTTGTACTCCTGGAACGCCTCAGCCTTCACATTCATCGCTCTGGCTTCGGCATCCCCCTTCTTGAAGATGATTTCGGCTTCGGCCTCGCCTTGTGCGCGAATCGAAGACGCCTGGCCTTCGGCTTCCGCGATCAAGCGTTGCTTTTCGGCGGCGGCGAGAGTTTCAATTCGCTGACGCTCGATTTCAGCACCTTTCAGCACGGTCGCGATCAATTCTTTCTCACGGCGGTTGATTTCCGCTTCCTGCACTTTGACCTGCTGCTCCTTCTCGATCTGCTGCACCTTCACCTGCTCAGCGATGACCTGCTGCTGCATGATGTTGGTCTGGATGTCGTACGCCTTGTCGGCCTGTGCCTGCTGGCGTTTCGTGACTTCGAGAAACTGCGCCCTCTTCACCTCGAGATCGCGCTGCGCCTCGGCCTGCTTAGCGAGGGACAAGGTCTCAGCCAGAACCCGCTCCTGATCGGCCTGCGCCTTCGCCACGGCGGACTCCCGCGTTGCCAGCGCCCGCTTGATGGCCGTATCGCGGTCGGCTTCGGCCGCGGCGACGTCGGCGTCGCGCTTAATGCGCGCTACGTCCGGGCGTCCCATGTTGGTGATGTACTCGTTCTTGTCGCGGACTTCCTTGATGGTGAACGAGATGACCTCCAGTCCCATCTTGTTCATGTCATCGGCGCAGGTCCCACGCATGCGGTCGGAGACCATCTCCGGCTGCTTCACGATTTCTTCCACCGTCAGTTGGCCGATGATGCCGCGCAGATGCCCTTCCATGACCAGGCGGATCAAGCCCTGGCGCTCGTCGTCGGTCTTCGTAAGGAACTGCTCCGACGCGGTCAAAATCGATTCCGTGTCGGACTTTACCTTGATCTGAGCAACGGCTTCGACGGTGACGGCGACGCCCTGTTTCGTGTACAGATCTTGTTGCGGAGCAACATCGAACGACATCAACTCGAGTGAAAGCTCCTTGCAGACCTGCACCATCGGGAGGACCATGGTGCCGTGCCCCTTCACCACGCGGGTTCCACCCAAGCCATACACGATCAGCGCTTCGTGCGGTCCAGCCTTGCGATAGATCCGCGCCATTCCGCTGATCAGAAAGAGAATGACCATCACCCCGAGCGAAACGAAGATCCAGATCACAGCCATGTGGGAAAGTCCTTCGAACATAACGCCTCCTGTTACCAGTGCAATTAAGAAACGGTTCGATCGAACGAGTCACTCAACGCGGGGGAACTCGTGCCCACCAACTCGGAATGGGCCGGCGACGCTTTCAAATTGAATTCGACAATGGAGTAATTGCCATACCAGCAAAAGCTCAAAACGACATATGCGATGGCAAGCGCTGCCCAGGAAGCGACAGGCTTAGCCTGATGAAGGATCAAACTCACCGCCGTAAAGACCACGAGGATCAAGAGCATGATTCCGAGGCCCGTTTCCACCGCTCCTTCGCGAGAGGCGAAGCCATTGGCCTGTCCCCTGCCGTTGAAATGCACGGCCATCCGCGCTGGCAACTGATCCCAGACACGCCAGTAATTCCAGGCCGCAGTCGGAAGCGTAAGCCACATCAGCAAGACTGCCGGTTTGTAGAAATCGCGAGCCATAGCGAACTCCGTGTGAGTTATTTACTCGGTGCTCTTTGCAGTTCTGTTGGCCTCATCCAGTTCGCCCGAGATCTCACTCCACAAGCGAACGTAGGCGATTCCTTTCTCGTAGCGCGTAACGACGACCTCGGTTCCTTTCGCGACCGCGATGCCCTCTTCGCTGCGGGCACCGCATACGCGGCGGGTCCCCATCTGCGAGTAGATCAACTCCCCCGTACCGCCTTCGCGGATCGGACACGAGAGCTTGCCTAGCACGCCAACCATGTAGAAGTCCGCCGGATCGAGGTATTCCTGATCCGACATCAGGATCTTCGTCAGGAACAAGAAAATGATGGTTCCTCCGACCAGCCCCGCAATGACTGACAAGCTCAACGCCAGGCCGACCCAAAGCGCAGAGAAGCGTGTCAGCAAGTAACCAGTTCCACCAAACCAGGCCAGAAATGCGGCGAGCGATGGCGGGTTGAATGGCGAAACGCTGGCACCGCGAGCAGCATGATTCGCTCCTGCCGCTTGTGTAGCCGGAGCATGGCCGCCGGTCGATGAACCCTGCGTCGGCGGTCCGTGCGCGACGGGCAAGTGTCCACCTGCGTGTCCATGAAAGTGCGGCAGGTGGAGGCGTCCGAAGCGCGATCCGCCAAACACAAACGAAAAGAAGCTGAAGCAAAAACCGATCGCGAAACAGATCAAGTAAAAGTCTGACCAGGTCATCGCACTCGCCTCCCTTCCCCATTCGTCCCAAGTTGTCGGGTTACGGCCAACTCCGGACGCAGCGCATCCAGAAGACGGTCCGCCAGTCCCGGCGTATCGAGAATCGCGCCCAACAGCAGGAAGCAGCGACGCGTATCTTTCTCGCGTGCAGCCTTAATCAGCACATTGCTGACTTCCGGATCGCTCGCGAAGCGCTCTGAGCCTTGCAGAAGCCAAACATCGAGTTGGCCCTCGGTTGTACGCAGATCCGAAGTCAGCTCGGCGTGGTAACCGTCGGGGTCATCCACCAAAAACCCGGGATGCACTTTGAAAAACTTTGCCAGCAACGCGCGCGAGGACTGTGTCATGTGTGGTCGCGCTCCGCTTTCAATCTGCGAGAGATATGACTGGCTGAGGCCCTTGCCTTTCGGCAGTTCCTCGCGGATGGCGCGAACCAGCTCCAATTGCGTCATCGGACGCCCCAGACCGCGCAACGATCCTTCGACTTCCCGCAAGTATCGAATTTTTTCGCCGAGCTTCATGTCGTACCGGACCAACTAGCAATATTTCAAATCGAGATAGTTATATTGCAATTTGCGATATATGTCAAGATTTGTATACCGAATGTTTTCAGACACTTCCAGGTTGCGCCTACAAAAGGAAAGGCCCCCGGTATGGAACCGGGGGCTTAGGCTCCCTCTCGACACTGACTTGCTGCGATCGACGCGATTACTGGCGGCGATTGTTGTGCTTGTCTTTGTAGATCTGGTTCGACATCTTATTTTGCTGACGGTTCACTTGCTGCCGTTCCTGCTGCGTCAGCTTGCCACCATTGGCGGCGCGGTCGTTGTGGACTTCCTGGTTGATGCGCCCTTCATTGTGCTCCAGGTTCTTGGTTTCACCGGCGGTCAACTGTCCGCTCTTGACGCCCTGCCCGATGCGGTCCTGCTGATTTTCGGCACGCTGACCAACTTCACTCGTCGGGTTCGTGGTTTGCTTCGCCGCATTATGCTTGTCGTCATAGATCTGGTTGGAAAGCGCGTTTTGCTGCTGATTGATTTTCTGCTTGTCCGCGGAAGTCAGCGTACCGCCGTTATCCTGGCGCATATTGTGCTCTTCTTTGTTGATCGACTGCTCATTCTTTTCCACGTTCGTGGCTTCGCCAGCGGTCAACTGCCCACTCTGCACTCCCTGCCCAATGCGATCCTGCTGGTTCTCTTTGCGTTGGTTAATGGTCTGGCCGGTCACCGGCTGAGATGCGTTTGTGCTCTGAGCTGGGGGCGTGGTCTGCGCAAGTACCGGCAACGCGAATGCCGCAAGCGCTGCACTCAGTAACATGATCTTGATACTCTTCATAACTTTTTCTCCCTGGGGACTGGAAGTCCGTCGAATTTTACTCACCTTCATGGCCACACGAGAAGGAACCCACGGTGTCAAGAAATGTTGCGCAGGTCGGTATCTTACTGCAATTCAGTAATTTAGGGGCAAGAAGAAACTTACAAGCTCTTACAGCCCGGCTTCGATCCGGGAGCGCGGGTCCAAATAGTCGCGCAAGGCGTCGCCGATGAAATTGAAGCTGAGGACCGCCAGCATCACTGCCATCGCGGGAAAGAGAACGAGGTGTGGGGCATCGAACAGGTGCGCGCGACCATCGTTGAGCATGGTTCCCCAACTCGCGGTTGGTGGAGGCACGCCGAGGCCGAGGAAACTCATAGTGGCTTCGGCGAGAATCGCTCCGGCCATTCCAATCGCGGCCTGAACGATGACCGGTTGAATAATATTGGGGAGAATGTGGCGCACGATAATGCGGAGATCACTTGCGCCGATGGCGCGAGCAGCTTCAACGAACTCGCGTTCTCGGGCAGCGAGGACTTGTCCGCGAACCAGACGAGCGTAACCTACCCATCCGCCGAGCGAAAGCGCGAGGACGAGATTGAAAATACCGGGGCCACGAAAGGCGACGAAGGCGATAGCCAGCAGAATTCCAGGGAAAGACAAAAACGCGTTCATCAGGACGACATTGACGAAGCGGTCGATGCCGCCGCCGTAATATCCGGCAATGGAACCGATGATGAGTCCGAGGCCGAGCGAGATCAGGACGACGCAGCCGCCGACGAACATGGAAATGCGGGAACCGTAGATGATACGGGATAGGATGTCGCGTCCGAGTTCGTCGCTTCCGAACCAGTGGGCACGCGATGGCGGACTCAGCCGAGTCGGCAGGTTGATTCCCGCAGGATCTTGTGGCGCGATCCAGGGTGCGAATATCGCGCATACGACGAAGAGGATTACCAGCACGACTCCGATCGCTGCCAGCGGATTATGGCGCGCGTTGCTGCTGATACGGCGACTGATCGGGATGGCAGACGTCAACACTGACGGAATATTAGCCCGCTACCTTGAGCTCGCCTCTATTCTTCTTGGTCAATTTCTTGAAGCGTTTTAGGCCGACTATCTCACGTAGGGCAATGTTTTACAGCCTCCGTGCGGGTTCTCACATCAAAGATTCTCGCAGCCTGATCAGCCAGGCGAGAATCCACGCGGATAGACGTTCGCAGCTTTGGACCACGATTTCGCACCTATATACATTGATGGTTTCGGTCGAGATCGTCAACTCTCACGCGGCGCGGGGCATTTCGATGGGCTCGCGGCGCACGTAAGGCGGATGCACCATCAGCGGAATCACCGCGCTGCACAGCATTATGACGGCAATCACCGTGAGAGCGTGCGAGTAATGACCGGTGCTCTGGCGAATGCTGGCGATGAGCATCGGACCGAAAACCCCGGCAAATCCCCAGGCAGTCAGCATGAGTCCATAAATCGAGCCCACGTTTTCTGCTCCAAAGTAGTCAGCGGCGAAGGCGGGCATGGTGCCGAAGCCTCCTCCGTAGCAAAGCAAGACGATGAAACACATCGCGGTGAAGGCAGGAAAACTCGAGATACGCGGCAGGAAAAAGAAGACGATCGCCTGAACGACGAACATCGAGAGGAACACCCACCGCCGCCCGATAAGGTCAGAGAACCATGCCCACAAGAAGCGTCCTGAGCCATTCGCGATCGAGATGATGCCGACAAGTCCGGCCGCGACGGCTGCAGTCACGCCGGTGATCTCCTGAGCCATAGGAGCAGCCTGCGAGATGATGGAAATTCCCGCGGACGTATTCAGGAACAACAGAGTCCACAACCCGTACCATTGCCAGGTGCGCATGGCTTCGGAAAGCGTGTAGGACTTCGTGGAACGCTGCTTCTGTTGTGCGGCGCTGGGACTCCATCCGGCTGGACGATAGTTTGGTGGAGGATCTTTCATGAAGAATGCGGGAATCGTGACAGCGACAAAATAGAGGGCGCCCAGAATGGCGAATGTCTTCAACACGCCGACGCTGACGATGAGCCGACTTGCGAGAGGGGCGGTGATGAGTGCTCCGGCGCCGAATCCTGCGACGGCGATACCGGTGATCATGCCGCGCTTATCCGGGAACCACTTGACCAGAGTTGCCACCGGGACAATGTATCCGAGGCCGATACCGAAGCCGCCGAGAATTCCGTACGTGAAATACAACCAGTAAAGATGGTGCGCAGAAAAACTGGCAAGGAAGACGCCTCCGCCGTAAAGCACGCCTGCGGCAAGCGCAACATTGCGGGGGCCGGAGCGGCGCATCCACAATCCGCCAACGAAAGCGGCGAATCCGAGCGTGAAGATCGCGATGGTGAAGGTCAGCGTGACTTGCGAAATCGTCCAACCGAAGGCCTTGGTCAGCGGAATGCGGAAAACGCTCCAGGCATAGACGGCGCCTAATGCGACTTGGATGATGACACCAGCGATTGCGATCGACCAGCGATTGACTTGCGAAGTGGATGGGGTCGGCATAGGAGTGAGATTCGGGCTCCTTGTCCCATGTTGCAGCGGTCTCTGCGATTCGCTCAGTAAATTGTGGGGGCGAAGTGCAGCGATTCCCGTTTCGGGAAAGGTTGATGTACCCCCCCGGTGGGCGCAGCTATGAAATCATGAACTTAGCGGGAAATCCAGAAAAAATCTTAGGGCTAGAATAGGTTAGAGGCAAAATCCTCAATTCAAAGGACTTATGGTCGACATCTATCTCTCAATGACGATCCAGCTCTAGCGTTAGGCATAAGTGTGGCGAAGTCAAGGGCGTTTCGAATTATTTTCACGGAGCGTTCCCATTTTGGAACTGGATTTTTCATTAGATCGTCGATGCAAAGACATCGCGGCAACGGCACGATATCACGCTGCACCTAAGAATCAAGTGGCCGGGAAGAAGCCGCGAATTGTTTTAATACCCATAACGGCCGGAGAAAATTCAATGACGATGCAGAAATCACCTCATACCAATACGCAGCAGAACGTGAAACCAGAGCAGAGCGATTTAGAAGCTGACGAGCAGGAGTACGAGACTGACTCGCCGGAGGATCAGGCGCTGTATCAACAAGCGGATGGCGCAGAGACGGGAACAAATCGCAGTCCGCGGGAGATAGCGACCCGGTCCGTCGAACACCGGACCGAACCGGAGAAAGAAGCTCATGAAGGTTCCGTCACTACGCGGACTCCGAAGCGTCCGGGGCAAGGGATTACATCGAGATCGTTGGAGGAAGAGAGCGAGCGGCAGGAAAAGGTAGTCAGTATTCGTCCGGACGCGCGTGCGGGAGTGAACCGTTCGAGAAAGAAGAAACCTCGTAAGCAGGCTGCGAAAGAGTCGCCTCGGTCCCCGGAAGGATCCCTCAGCAGCTAAAGCCGCATTGATTTTGAGGCACTTACGGCGCGGCTTCAAGCCGCGCCCTTTCAAAACGGATTCACAACTTGCATTTTTCGGCAACAGGAGCACCTCTGCGAACTGCTGTGTGTTCGGTGTGTCCCTGGTCTCCCTGGCTTGCTCTGGAACATGTGGCGGTGGACGTAGTCAAAAAAATGGCCACGAATGGCTTGAGGTCGAAACTCGAATGTGTTCTTATAGGGGAAACAGCGGGATCGCAAGACCCTTCCGCGAGCGCGCGCCGAAACCTCCACCGTAAGAACTACATTCCAAGGAGGAAGATCATGAACAAAGTTTCCTACATTCCAAAAGACTACAACACCATCACACCATACCTGATCGTCAAAAACGCCGGGCAAGCGATTGAGTACTACAAGAAAGTTTTCGGCGCGGCGGAACTGTTTCGCATGAATGGTCCGGACGGAAAAGTCGGTCACGCCGAGTTGAAGATTGGGAACTCGCATATCATGCTGGCCGACGAAAATCCCGCCATGGGCCAGGGGCACACCAGTGCAACTACGATTGGCCAAAGCCCGGTGAGCCTCTATGTGTACCTGCCCGACGTTGACACTGTAGTGAAGCGCGCGGCGTCGGAAGGCGCGAAAATCCTGAAGCCGGTTGAGGACCAGTTCTACGGGGACCGCTCCGGATTCATTCAGGATCCGTTCGGACATCTCTGGGGCATCGCTACGCACGTGGAAGATGTATCGCCCAAAGAACTGGAAGAACGGATGAAGAAGATGAAACCGGTCGCGGCATAACTTTGGATCGGCGAAGGCGGGGTGTAAGAACCCCGCCTCTATTATGTTGACTTACCGCACCAAGCCAAAGTTCACCCCAGGCGCTAAAGCGCAAGTTCCCTTCAGCGGTTTATTGGCACGAGTGAAACTCGTGCCCTTCCCGATTGCGCGCGGCGGCGGCTTCAACCTAGCGTCAGCTGCCGAACCGACGTTCCCAACTCAGTCCGATTCTAAATCGAACCACCTCACAAAAATCTCAGCGGCTTCCGAAAAGTTCAGTGGTCCGCAGGCAATATGGAACTGCTGGCCTTCAATCCAGTAGACAATCCAGTCGTTTTCCGAGCGACTTATTTTCTGTCGTTCCAATGCGAAGCTTTGTTTCCGCGTATGGCGCAAATCAATCTTGATTCTCCAACCAGGATTGTCCAGAGTATCGATGTGAATGCCGTAACTATGCTCCCATTCGCCATCGCACTGGCTTGAATACCATTTCTCCAACATCGACACGCTCATGCTTCCCTCTCGATTACGACTGCACTTCACTGTCTAATCCGCGGGTTTGCCACCGAGTACAGCACATCGGTCAGGAAATTTACTGCTACGTACGTCAGGCCGATGGCGAGGATGCATCCTTGGACCAGGTAGTAGTCGCGGTTGGAGATGGCCTGGATGGTGAGGCGTCCGATGCCGGGCCAGGAGAAGATGGTTTCGGTCACGATGGCGCCGGCGAGAAGAGCGCCGAACTGCAGGCCCAGCACCGTTAAGACGGGGATCATGGCGTTACGCAGGGCATGCCGGTAGACGACAGTGCGCTCAGGCAGTCCTTTAGCGCGGGCCGTGCGGATGTAGTCCTGGCTGAGTTCTTCGAGCATGGAGGTGCGGACCATGCGAGTAAGGATCGCGGCGAGGGCGCTCCCCATAGTGATCGCGGGGAGGACAAGATTAGCCAATGATCCTACGCCAGACACAGGAAGCCAGCCGAGTTTGATCGCGAAAAGCAGAATAAGGATAGGGCCAAGCGCGAAGTTCGGAAATGAAAGACCGAAAAGGCTGACGACGGAGAGCAGGCGATCGTCCCACCGGTTGCGGCGGCGGGCGGAGCGGACTCCGGCCGGGATAGAAAGCACGATTGCGACGAAGAGGCTTGCCAGCGTGAGACGCAGCGTGTACGGATAGCGCTGGGCGAGAAGTCTTGTGACTGTCTGGTTGTAGCGGATAGAGCGGCCGAGATCTCCGTGAAGAACACCCTTCCAGTAGCGAACGTATTGTTCGCTAAGCGGGGCGTCGAGGCCGAAGGCGTGACGGGTGGCAGCAATGTCGGCGGGCGGTGCGCCTTCCCCAAGCATCTGCTGGATGGGGTCTCCCGGGACCAGATGGATCATCAGGAAGACCAGCGAGACGACCAGCCAGATGACTGGAAGGGTGTAGAGAACGCGCTGGGTTACAGTTCTCAGTTGTCAGTTCTCGGTGGTCCGTGCCTCAGTTTTGTTCCGAAACTGCCAGCAAACTATTTCGCCGCTTCCTGCGCCCACTTCGCGAGGCTAGTCAGGAATGCATTCGCGTTCGCCGGAGGTTCCACTTCTCCTGTCAGCGATGCCTTGGACGTTACCATGTGTCCGTAGAACTCACGAGTCGAATTCTTGTCGAAACTGATCCTCGCGCCATTCAAGCTGACACCTGCAAACACTCCGCGCGCGCGGGAGTAGGTGAGCACCTGCGCCCGCAACTTCCAGTCCGTGTTCCCCTCGGCATGCCGTCCCACCGGTCCCGCGGCGACGGAGGCGTCCGCACCCAGCGCAAACTGGCTCGACAAGAGATGCTGCATGCCATCGTTATTCATGATCAGCATGACGAGATCCACGGCCTGACCGCCAATTTGAAAACCAAAACTTCCACCTCCGATCATGAAGAAAGCCGGCGCGCTCCATCCCTTCGGAGTGCGGCAACTTGCCAGCCCGCGGCCATACTTTCCGCCAAAAATAAACCCGCCTTTCAGCATCGACGGCACCACCGCTACACATTCCGCGCTGCTCAGAACATTCCTGGGAATTCCGGAATCCGGGGCGGACTGGATCTGGTCCAGCACCTCGGCCGCGGCCTGTACACGATCCACGGCTTTCGAATCTTTTTGCTCATCGGCCGCGAAGGCAACTCCGCAAAGCGACACGAACAGAGTCAATACCGCAAGTCTTTTCATGGTCCTCACCATAATGCTTTTTGGGAAAACTGTTACTTGGGATTGTAAACGAGCTGTCCCAGGTTGCACCGGGACCGGGCGCAGTGATTATCGCTATGGGACACGGCGATCAATCGAGCGCGCTGGGGTATGGAGCGGCGATCCTCGAAAGCGCTGCTGAATCGCAAGTCGATCATGCGGCTGGCTGTCACGATTTGTGTCGCGGAGTTTGCGTTCCGTTGGGTGTATTTCCGGGGCCGGCAAGATTACTACTCGATTTACCACCGCTTCGATGCGCTGATTTATGGTGCGATTGCGCATTGCTTTTCCATCACCTGGTAAGCCGTCGCTGGCTTCTCCAAGTGACGGCTGCGGTCAGCGCGGGTCTGATCTCAGTCATTCTGTGGAGGTGTGCGCCATTCCATGGACTCGATCCCCGCGATGACCCTGTGTTCATGATTTTCGGACTGCCGCTTCTCGCGATCTTTGTGGGCTCGATGGTCTGCCTGATCGTGATGGAATCGGGTTCGCACCATCCGGTGTGGTGGACGCTTCGATCGTGGCCGATGCGGACCATCGGAGTCGTAAGCTACACGCTCTACCTCAATCATTTGCTAGTTTATATGCTGATCAGGCGAGTCATACACCCGTTGGCGCTGTGCGCCTTCGTCTCCCTAGGAGTGGCACTCATCCTTTCGTGGCTATCGTGGCGCTTTATTGAGTCGCCGATCCTGGCCAAAGACTGAGTCACCGCGGATGCGGCCAGAGGATGAGGTTGTAGCAGAATTTATCGCTGGTAGTTACGGTTTTTCCAGCAATGCCTGCTTGTCTTTCGGCAATCCCTGCTTGACGACCTCCAGCTTCTGAAATCCGTCTTTGAGTACAGTCTGTTTCGCATTCTCCTGGGTGACGCAAACAGGTGTGAGCAGGATCGCCTTCGTCGTGAGGGTTCCGTTCGGCACTGACGATGAGGCCTCGACGTTTTCGTGGCGGGCAAGTTTGACGGCAGCTTCCGCGGCAGCGCGGGCCTCGCCGCCTAGGGGCTTGTAGACGGTCATGAGTTGGGTACCATCAAAAATACGCTCGATGGCTGCGAGATCGGCGTCCTGCCCGGATACGAACACTTTGCCGGACCAACCCCGGTCTTCGAGAGCCTGGATCGCGCCGCCAGCAATCGCATCATTGGAAGCGACGATGGCCGCGGGAGGCGCATTGAGTTTCTGAAGTTCTTTTGCGGCCAGCATGTAGGCTTTGGTAGCGCTCCACTCCGGTACCCAGACGTCGGCGAAGACACGGATGTCGCCGCGATCGACAAAGGGCTGCAGCACCTTCATTTGTCCGGCGCGCACGACTTTCGAGTTGCTGTCGAGCGTTGAGCCGCCGAGCAGAAAGTAGTCTCCTTTAGGCGCGTGGTCGACCAGACTTTGGGCTTGTTGCATGCCGACAGAGAAGAGGTCGAATCCGACATAGAGATCGACGGGCGCGCTGGCCAATCGATCGTAGGACACTACCGGGACATGGCGGGCGTGCGCGGCTTCAACAATACGCGTGGCCTTGCTGGTGTCGTGCGGCAGAAAAACGAGAACGTCGATGCCGCTTTCGAGCAACTCCTTGACTTGGCGGAACTGGATGTCATCATCGCCATCGGCAGAGCGGGTGACGACGGCGCCTCCGAGTTCGTGGGCGCGTGCCTGAAATTCATCGAGATCGGTCTGCCAGCGTTCGCCCTTCAGATTCTCGATCGAAAATCCAATCTTGATTTCCTTCTTCTGTTCCTGAGCGAGGCCTAGGGTCAAGAGCAAACAGAGCGATAAAGGGCAGAATCGAACAGCCGAAGCGAGACCCGCATGAAAGTACCCCCCCAAGGCACGAGCTCTCCGCACGAAGAGACTATGAGCTCCGCAGAACGCTAACGCATGTTTTCACCGAGGGTAACCAGGGTCAATTTACCTTGGTAACGAGCCTAGAAATCCACGCCGATAATCGATGGCGCGCGTTCGCTTTGCTCGGCGCCGCCGACGACGGCTTCCGGCTACACAATCGTTCGTATCTCGTCCGCAGTGAAGGTGTGGCGCGCCACCAAGAGGTAGAATAGAAGTGGCCGTTGGGGAGCAGGTGTCATGAAAACTTCGTGGCAATCCGATGCCGGGCATTTAGCATGCCGCTGGTCCGAGGTCGGTCAGCGAGACAAATACTATCCGCGCTGGATGCAGGAGACTTCCGAGGCGCAGAGCGGATACCTGCCGCCACTTCCGGACTTCTCGAGCCACAGCCCGTTCGGTGGAGTCGCATGGTTCCAACCGAATCCGGCTGACAGCAAGTAGGGTGCGCGATCTTCTCGGGATTTGATGGCGCCTGTGTGTTGACCCACGGACCAAAACGTCCGGGGCGACACGGGCGAAAATTTAGTTTCGAAGTTTTCCCATCAACGACAGGTGGGGCCGCCAGTATAATCCGACTCCCAGCGGCGCACGTTTTGACGGGGTATTTTGGCCCTGATAGACTTTTAGTTTGTCCAGCCATCGTTCATACCAGAAGGGAAGTCCGTGCGCGCAGAAACCCGCCATCAACTGAAGCAGGATGCATTTAGCCGTGTGACCATTGGAGCGGCCGAGAAGACCGCCCATTGGACGGTGGAGCATCGCCAAACCATCATTATCTCCGCGATTGTCGCTGTGGCTCTTGTGGTCGGCGTAATCGGTGCCTGGTATTACCTGAACGCCCAGGATGAGAAAGCCAGCTTCGATCTCGCGATCGCGGTACGCACAATGGATACGCAGTTGCGACCGGCGGGCCAGCCCGAACAGCCCGATTTTCCGACATTCACCTCGGCAAACGAGCGCGCACAAGCGGCTAAGAAACAGTTCCAGGCGATTGTTGATAAGTATCCGCACACCCGCACTTCCGACATGGCGCACTATTTTCTTGGTGTGACGTCGGTGAGTTTGGGCGACTATGCGACGGCCGAGAAGGATTTCAAATCGGTAGCGACGGCGGGGAATCGGCAAGTAGCATCGCTGGCAAAAGACGCCTTGGCATCGCTCTATGGAGATACGAAACGCCCGAAAGATGCTGCCGCACTGTATCAGGAACTGATCAATAAGCCCACAACGTCGGTCAGCAAGGTTACAGCTCAGTTGCAGCTCGCCGAGTTGTACCAGAATTCGAATCAGCCGCTCGATGCGAAGCGAATTTACGAGCAGATCAAGAAAGAAAATCCCGGCAACGAAGCTGGACAGATGGCCACGCAGAAGTTGGCAGAGCTGAAGTAGGCGCAGCTTTCAGCTTTTAGCTCTCAGCTCTTAGCTGCGGTTCAACGGCTAGCCAAGCTTTTCGGTTCCGGTCGTCATCCCCACCCCGTCGTCATTACCTTGGTAAGTCATCCGCTGCGTTTTGGCGTGAGCGTCTGCCAGGCTTCTAGGACAATTTAAAGGTCCGGATTCGTCTCGGAAGAGGCCTGCATGATGAGTTTTCGAAATCCGCGTCCATACTTCGCGATCTGCACTCTTGCGTTGCTGTCCGCCATGATGTTCGGCCAGGACAGCTCGTCGCAGAGCCTGGGGGACGTCGCGCGGAAGCTGCGGAAGGAACCGTCCGATGAAGTGCGGATGACCGATGCGGACGCGAAAAAACTTTTTGATTCCGTCGATCAGATCTTTGCCTTTGCGTCGGACGATTCCGGACTGCCAAAGCATGCCGCGGTGAAGCGCCGCATGGTGAGCCGGGCCGATGTGGAGAAGTATGCGACCGGTCGCATGGCTCGCGAGGAGTATACGAAGCACTTTCAGGTCGCAGAACTGACGATGAAGAAGCTCGGCTTCCTGCCGCGGGAGTTCAAGCTGCGAGAGTTTCTGGTGAAAGCGACGGGGCAGCAGATCGCCGGATATTACGATGACGAGACCAAGACGATTTCGCTGCTGAACTGGGTTCCCGCAGACCGGCAGGAACCGATTCTGGCGCACGAACTGACGCACGCGCTGCAGGATCAGAATTACGATCTGGCGAAGTGGATGAAGGCAGGCTCCAATTCGGAAGGGGGCGCCAACAAGAAAAATGACGAAAGCCAGAATGACGACGGAGCCATCGCGCGGAAAGCCGTGGTAGAAGGGCAGGCGATGGTGGTGTACGTCGATTACGTTCTGGCACCGCTGGGACGGAATCTGTCGGACACGCCGGCGTTGATCTATCAGATGGAAGAGCCCGCCGTGAAGGCGGTGCAGGACTCGCAGATGCTGCACGATGCTCCGATGATTTTGCGCGAGGCGGGATCGTTCGCTTACAACGAGGGCCTGATCTTTGAAGGCGAGTTGCTGCAGAAGGGCGGAAAGAAGATGGCGTTCGCGGGAGCTTTTGCACGGCCTCCGCGGAACTCACATGAAATCCTGCAACCCGAAGCGTATATCAATGGGGAGAAACTGCCTCCACTGGGTGTTCCGGATCTGAAGCAACTCATTGGTGAGCAGTATGACGTTTACGACACGGGCGGAGTGGGACAGCTTGATGTGCGGGCGTATTTGAAACAGTACGGCGACCGGCGCAACGCAGATGACGTGTCGGCGGCGTGGCAAGGCGGTGCATACGCAGCGTATCGTCGCAGGAAAGCCACTACAGATGCGGAACTGACTACCGCAGACCTGGCGACCATTTACGTTTCGCGGTGGAAGACTTCGCAGGCGGCTTCGCGATTCGCGCGCTTCTATGCCTCCACGGTGTCGATACGATATCAGACTGCAACGGCTCAGGAACCGTCGGCATGCAGCGGAGACAAATGTCCGGTCGCGGTCGCACAATACCTGACAGAAGAAGGCCCAGTGGTCGTGGAGCAATGGGCCGACAACAGCGTGATGGTATCGGAGAGTTTTGATACGGCTACCGCTCTCAGAATTCGGGACGCCGTTCGAGATGAAGAGACAGGTACGCACGCCGAGAACGTGCCACAGGATGAGATCGGGCTGCGGCTGTTTGAGCTGCCCGCATTTCAGCGGTTCGCGGAGCAAGTCGGGACGGAGATCTTGCGGGAGATGCAAGTCCGCTAGCCGATTCCGTAGTGGTTAATCCCTGGCTTCTAACGGATCGATAGCCGATCCCTCCTCCCATTTCCCTTTTGGCTCGACTTCAGTACCATGTTTGCAGCTTTCAAACCTAGATCCCAGGGCAAACATGGCCGACATCACACTTCGCGTTAACGGAAGTGAAAAGAAAGTTACCGTCTCTCCTGAAACACCTCTTCTTTGGGTCCTTCGCGACACACTCGAATTAACCGGAACGAAATTTGGTTGCGGCGCCGGGCTGTGCGGGGCCTGTACGGTGCACGTCGACGGCAAGGCTATTCGTTCGTGCTCGACTCCGGTATCGCAAGTATCCGGCAAGAGCGTGACCACGATTGAAGGCCTTAGCGCGAACGGCCTGCACGTGCTGCAGCAGGCGTGGATCGCGGAAGAAGTTCCGCAATGCGGCTACTGCCAGACGGGACAGATCATGCAGGCCGCGGAACTGCTGGCGAAAACGCCGAATCCCACGGATGAACAGATCACGCAGGCGATGAACGGGAACCTGTGCCGCTGCGGCACCTATGAGAGGATTCGCAAGGCAATTCATCGCGCGGCCGGCAACGGAGGTGCGCGATGAGTCCACTCTCCCGCCGTGAATTCGTGGGCGCTGGGGTTGCGGCCGGCGCTGGGCTGGTGATCGGTTTCTATTTGCCACACAAGGGCGCATCGGAGAAAGAATCGTTCTCGCCGAACGCGTACCTGCGGATAGCTCCGGACAATAAGGTCACCATCGTCGTAGCTCGCTCGGAGATGGGACAGGGCGTGCGCACAGCGCTGCCCATGATTCTGGCCGAGGAACTGGAAGCGGATTGGAACCAGATTGAGATCGAGCAGGCGGGAGCGAGCACGCTATTTGGCGATCAAACGACGGGCGGAAGCGCAAGCATCCGGACAACATGGGATCCGATGCGGAAGGCGGGAGCGACGGCGCGCGAGATGCTGATTTCGGCGGCGGCGCTGACATGGGGCGTACCGCGCTCCGGATGCACCGCAGAGAGCGGACACATCAAACATGTTGCTTCGAATCGCACTCTGACTTACGGCGATCTCGTCGCCAAGGCTTCGACCCTGCCGATTCCTAGCGATGTTCCGCTGAAGCAGAGCAAGGATTACAAGATAGTCGGGCAGCGGTTGGCGCGCGTGGATTCTCCGGCGAAAGTGAAAGGCGAGGCGGTGTTCGGCATCGACTTCCGCGTTGCCGGGAATGAAATATGCGGTCCTCTCGCGCTCTCCGATCATTGGCGGAAAGGTCGCGAGCTTCGATGACAAGGACTGCGAGGAAGATCGCGGGCGTGAGTTACGTCGGGAAAAATTGGCGACTCGGCGGTTGCGGTGGTGGCGGACAGCGTTTGGGGCGCGATGGAAGGGCGCCGCGTGCTGAACGTGAGTTGGGATGAGGGTCCGAACAAAGATCTGAACACGGCCGCGGTCATGGCGGCGATGAAGCAAGCGGCTTCGAAGAAGGGCGCGAACATGTATTCGTTGGGCGAGCCGGCGAAGGCTTCCGGGCGACATATCTCTGCCGAATATATGTTGCCATTCATGGCGCACGCGCCGATGGAACCGGGCAATTGCACGGCAAGTTATCAGGGATCGACGTGCGAGATGTGGATTCCGACCCAGGTGCCGCAGGATTGTCGCGATTCCGTGGCGACCGCGATTGGATTGGATCCCGATCAGGTGAAGGTCAATGTCACCCTGATGGGCGGCGGTTTTGGGCGTCGACTGGAGCACGACTATGCCGTCGAGGCCGCGCTTGTGTCGAAAGCGATCCAGGCGCCGGTAAAAGTGATCTGGACGCGCGAAGACGATATGCGGTTTTCGACCTATCGTCCGGCAAGCATCCATCAGTTATCGGCGACAGTTGATGGGTCGGGGTATCCAGTGGGACTGACGCATCGGATTATTGCCCCTTCGATCAGCGGGCAGAAGGGCCAGCCGGTGCCGAACGGGGTCGATCCGGATCTCCCGGATGAGGCGGGGCCGGTGTACGGAATTCCCAATTACCTGATTGAGTACGTAATGACGGAGACGCCGGTGCCGCTGGGCTGGATGCGCTCTGTTTACGCGCTGCAGGCGGCGTTTGCGCTGGAAAGCTTTATCGATGAACTGGCGGTTGCGGCCGGAAAAGATCCGCTCAAATACCGTTTGCAGATTCTGTCCAAGGATCAGGACCTGCCGTACTTTACGACGACTTGGCATACTCCTCGCATGCGCGGCGTGCTGCAGTTGGCGGGTGAAAAAGCTGGATGGGACAAGCCGCTGCCCGCTGGGCGATATCGCGGTGTGGCGTGCTTTGGATGCTTCGCTTCGTACATGGCGGAAGTGGTCGAGATCAGCATGGAGAACAACGAGCCGCGCGTTCATCGCGTAGTGGCTGTGGTCGACTGCGGGCAGGTCGTGAATCCGAGCATTCTGGAGCAGCAGATTCAGGGCGGGATCGTGTACGGGCTGGCGAATGCGCTGCGGGCGAAGATCACGATCGACAAAGGCCGCGTGGTGCAGGGCAATTTCGATGACTATCCGCCACTGCGGATGGAAGAGACACCGACGGTAGAGGTGTATACGGTGCCGAGTCCAGAGGCGCCGACCGGGATCGGTGAGCCGTCGGTGCCACCGGTGGCTCCGGCGCTGTGTAATGCGATCTATGCCGCGACCAAAAAGCGGATTCGGGCGCTGCCGATTCTAAGTTAGGGTTGGTGAGGCGTTCGAGGTTCAGAACCGCTTATGGGGGTCTTCCACGATCCGCAAACGCGACCACGGGGGCTAAAGCTCCTCTGCTTTTGAGGGTTCCTTACGCGGCCCTGGAAGGGCCGCTCTTCCACGGTTGTGCATGCGTCAGTGGTCTATGCGCGTTTCGGCTACGGTCGTGCGTCCTCTCATTCACATACAGCTTGAATTTCAGGAGGTGCGTCATGTTCTATAAACGCAGTGTTCTCGCTCTATTTTTCTTCTTTTGTCTCTGCGATGTGTTATTCGCTCAGAGTTCAACCTCTTCCGTTCCCGCGTCGAGGCTAACGCATCTGCGGCATGGCATCAATCTGAGCGAGTGGTTTGCGCAGGTCTACGATCCCAAGGGATATACCAAAGAACATTTTGAAAACTGGACTACTGCAGCAGATATCGCATTGATCAAGTCGGCGGGATTTGATCACGTCCGGCTGAGCGTGAATCCACAGCCGATGATGAACGCGGAGCAGCGGCAGAACGGAATGGCCGAATATTTCGGCTATCTGGACGCGGCGATGAAGATGATTCTGGATGCGGGGCTCGCGGTCGAACTCGACATGCATCCGGATTCGGATTTCAAGGCGCGGCTGAATGATGACGAGTTCGTCGAGCGGTTCGCTGATTTCTGGCGCACTGTAGCGAAACATTATGCTTCTCCGCCGTGGGATTCGGAGCGCGTGTTCTTTGAAATTCTGAATGAGCCGGAGATGAAGGATCCCTACCGCTGGTATGGCGTGGAGGCGAAACTGGCGGCGGCGATCCGGCAGGCGGCGCCGGCCAATACGATTCTGGCTCCGGGGCCAAAGTGGGATGACGACTACGACATGGCGATGCTCGAGCCGCTACGCGACCCGAATGTGATCTATGTTTTTCATTTTTATGAACCGCATATTTTTACTCATCAAGGCGCGAACTGGGGAGCGTACTACTGGCATGGGTTGAAGAATTTGCATTATCCGTCGGACTCTAAGAACGCAGCGGAAGTCGCGGCCACCCTGCCGGAAGCGGTGCATCGGATCGACGTGATTCGCTACGGGCAGGATCATTGGGATGCGGCGAGAATCGATGCGGAAATCAATCAGGCGGCGGATTGGGCCGCGCGGAATGGCGTGCCGCTGGTGTGCAATGAGTTCGGCGCATATCGCTACGGAGTGAATCCGCAGGACCGGATCGCGTGGATCAAGGACACGCGGGCCGCGCTCGAACATCACAACATTGGATGGGCGATGTGGGATTATTCCGGCAGCTTCGGTGTGGTCACGAAGAAGAGCGGAAAAAACGCGTTGGATCCGGACACGGTTCGGGCGTTGGGCTTGCAGTGACAGCGACGGGCACGGGGGCTGAAGCCCCGTTTTTGCAAGGACGCTGACGCGGCCCTGAAGGGCCGCTCTTCCACGGTTGTGCACGCCAGTGGATAGACTTGCATTTGGCGGGAGTTGAAATGGCGGGCAGGGATGCTTCGACTGCGAATGAGCATCGCTGTCGCGCTGCTCTTTTTCGCTCTGCATGACAGACTAATGCCGATTGGTGGGAGCGTTTTCTTGTTTTGCGGTGTCTAAGGATTCGGGTTCTCTCCGCGCGTCAGGTTTCTCGGGCCACAGTCTGCGCATCTCATCTGGCGAGGTCACGCCATGCTCGAAGCCGTGCGACTCACCAAACGATATTCGTCCCTTCCGGCGGTCCAAGACTTGTCGTTCACGTTGCGTCCCGGACAGGTTCTGGGATGCCTTGGTCCGAATGGATCAGGCAAGAGCACGACCGTGAAGATGCTCACTGGATTGCTGGAGCCCACGCGAGGAATGGTGCGGTTTGACGATCACAATATTCAGGACGATCTGGCGGAGTATCGAAAGCGCTTGGGATATGTGCCCGAAGAAGCGCATCTGTATCCCTATCTGACGGGATGGGAGTATCTGGAGATGATCGGGACTCTGCGCGGGATGTCGCGGCCCCTGATGGAGTCGAAGATCGATTCACTATTGGAGTTGTTCTCGCTGCGTCCGGCGCGCCATGCGAGCATCGGAACGTATTCGAAAGGGATGAGGCAACGGATATTGCTGATTGCCGCCATCATGCATGATCCGGACATATTTATTTTTGACGAGCCGTTGTCGGGACTCGACGTAACCTCCGCTTTGATCTTCAAGAATCTAGTGCAGGCGCTAGGCCACGCGGGGAAACTGGTTTTCTATTGCTCGCACGTGTTGGAAGTGGTGGAGAAAGTCTGCACCGATGTGCTGATCCTGCGCAAAGGCGTGGTCATCGCGCATGATTCGGTGGCCAATGTCGGGAAGATTCTAGGACAGTCCCTGGAGAATACGTTCCTGCATCTGGTCGACGACGTCGATACGATGCGCGTGGCGAGCGACATCGTCCAGGTAATGAGGGCGGCATGAGCGCTACTTCCGCCGAAGGCCGTTGGGAGGAATATCGGGAGCGGCCTTTCTGGCGACTGGTCGAGCTTTTTGTCGAGCGTATTTTCCGCGGCGGCGGAGACTCGGATACGGAGGGCCTCGACATTGGCATTGGGCTGGTGCTTACTCTGCTTGCCATGCCCGGCGGCTTTGTCTCGGTGCTTCTCTTCGATAAATATGGATCGCTGCTGCAGTGGCTGCGCGGGCAATATCACGTCGATACGCTGCTGATCGCCCTACCGGATGAGTACTTCTTTATCGTGCTTTCGATGACAGTGACCGGGATGGTCGCAGTGTGGCGATGGGATGCCATTTTCCCGGACCGGCGCGATTATATGAATCTGGCGCACCTGCCGATCTCGTCGCGAACGATTTTCTTTGCCAATCTGACAGCGGTGCTTTTGCTCGCAGGTTTGGTGGCCATCGACGTCAACGGCGCATCCTGCGTGCTGTTTCCGATGGTGGTGTCAGCGGCGCAGGGGACGCTTCCCTTCTTCGTAAAATTCGGGCTGGTGCATGCCGCCGGAGTCCTCTTGGCAAGCGTGTTTGCTTTCTTTGCCGTGTTCGCCATTCTTGGGCTGCTGATGTCGGTGCTGCCTCCGCGGGCGTTCCGGCGAGTGTCCGCGTACTTTCGCGGGCTGGTGGTGGTGTATCTGGTTACCTTGCTGTGCACCAGTTTTGCCGTGCCGGATTCATTGTCGCGAATTACGGGCCGGGCGCCCGTGTGGAGTTTCTTTTTTCCGTCCAGCTGGTTTGTCAGTTTCTGCCAGCTCTTGCGAAGCCGGGCCAATCCGGCGATGGCGGAACTGGCGCCGTTGTGCCTGTATAGCGTGTTGGCGGTCATTACGATTGCATTGGGCACATACGCAATTGCGTATCGGCGTCACTTTGTGCGGACCGGGGAACTGAGTGAAGGAGGGGGTGTTGAGCACATCCCGCGAAAGTGGAGGTTGCAATTTCTGCAGCGGATGATCCTGCGTACGCCGTTCCAATCGGCGTGTTTTGGTTTTACCTGGAGGACGATGGTGCGGAGCGAGGCACACCGGTTGGTGTTGACCGGAGTTGGCGGATTGGCTCTGGTGCTGGCGTCGCAGGCAATGATGAATGCGTTTCAGGGTACGACGTCATGGCGGCAGGCTGCGTTGACGCCCGACGCGCTCTCGATCCCGTTTGTGATGACGTTTCTCCTGATTATCGGGCTGCGGATTGCCTTTGAGATTCCCGTAGAGCTGCGGGCAAACTGGGTGTTCCAGTTTCTGCTGGATGCGGACCGGCAGGAATGCGAACCCCTGGCGCGAAGAGTGATTCTGACGGCGATTTTGCCATGGGTATTGGCGATCACATTCGTGGCTTATTTTTATTTCGAGGGCTGGGTGGTGGCTTCGCTTCACACTCTCCTAGTGCTGACTTGGGCGGTTTTGCTAACGAATATTCTGCTGATCCGGTTTCGCAAGCTGCCGTTCACTTGCAGTCTGCCGGTGTTCAAGCAGCATTCGATCGTGATTCTTATCTCGTTCTGCTTTGGGTATTTGATCTATGCGGTGTCCACCCCGGAGTTTGAGGCTTCAGCATTGCATGAGCCTGTGCGCATGCTGAGTCTGGTACCCGTTGCGCTGGTTGCGTGGTATATCCCACGATATTTGGGGAAGAACACGATTGAGTTGGAGCGGAAGCTGATCTTCGAGGAAACGGCGATGCGGACCGTGGAAGGATTGCGACTAACTGAGTAAATTGCCAGCCTTCGAAATCGCGAATGCTGCGGCACCCGAGCGTCTGATCGTGCGGCTAAACAACTGATTCCGTCCCCGTCTTTCTTGACAGTTTGAGTGGCTGACCTTTATCCTAAGTCTTGCTCCTTGCGGTACTTACGCCTCTTGGGCGTGCTTCCGCGGGCCTGGTTGAGAAAAAGGCTGGCACGGTCGCCGCGGAGGTTTCGGCATGTTCCTGGACATCAAAGATTTGGAACTTCATCCGCTGGAATTTACGGAGGAGTTTCAGCCCGATGTCATCGACTTAGGGAAGCGAAGGTCGCCTGAGCGGACCGCTCAAGGCTTCCGGGCGCGCCGAAGTCGTCGAGGAACATCACGGTAAGCACGAGATAATCAAGGACATACGCCTGCGCGGCAAGCTGTCGGCGCAGCTGGAATTGCAGTGCGCGCGATGCCTGGAGCCGTTGTCGCAAGACATCAAGCGGGACTTCGAGTTGCTCTATCGTCCGCTGGGCGCCGATGCGGGCCGCGATGAGCTGTCCGTGACCGACGCCGAGGCTGAGATCGGCTATTATCAGGGCGACGGAATTCTGTTGGAGGATGTGTTGCGCGAGCAGGTGCTGCTGGCGCTGCCATTGAAGGTCACGTGCGGCGAGGATTGCAAGGGATTGTGTCCGCAGTGCGGCAAGAATTTGAATCAGGAACAGTGTTCGTGCTCGACCGAGTTAGAAGATCCACGGTGGGCGGCCCTGAAGGATGTGCGGAGCCGCTTGGAACACTGAAAGTCAGCAACTAGCGCTTGGCATTTTGCACTTGGCCGTTCGCGGCTTGTACCCGGCATCAGCGGCCCAAATGCTAAGTGCAAATTGCCAAATGCTATCTTCGGGGCCATTGTCCCTTAAAGGAAATCTAAACCATGCCTAATCCGAAACGAAGACATTCACAGAAGCGGACGTCCACACGGCGTGCGCATGATGCTCTGAAGAGGCACAGCCTTTCCGAGTGTCCCAACTGCCACGAAAAGAAGATGCCCCACCGCGCTTGCCCGAAGTGCGGGTACTATAAGGGACGCGAAGTAGTCGACGTCGAAGAAGCCAGCTAGCTGAAAAACCATGCCTAGCGTCATTGCGCTGGATGCAATGGGGTCGGACCGCGCGCCCAAGCCGGAAGTCGAGGGTGCGATTCAAGCCGCGCGCCAGTACGGCGTGCGCGTCCTATTGATTGGACCGGAGTCTGTCGTGAGGCCGGAGTTAGAGCGGCATCACGCGGCATCCCGGCTCCCCATTGAGATCGTCCACGCCAGCGAGTACATCACCATGGATGACAAGGTGGAAGCGATCCGCGCCAAGCGGGACAACTCCATGCGCGTGGGGCTGCGCCTGGTGCGCGAGGGCCGCGCCAACGGCTTTGTGACGGCGGGAAACACCGGCGCAGCGATGGCGACGGCAAAGATTGTTCTCGGGAGCGGTGCCAGGAGTGGATCGTCCAGCTCTGGCCGCAGTCTTTCCGACGGCGCCCGGCAATCCCGCGATGTTGCTGGATGTGGGCGCGAATGTCGATTGCACCGCGAAGAATCTGGAACAGTTCGCGGTGATGGGCGACGTTTACTTCCGGGCAATGTATGGCAAAAGACCCGGATCGCCGGGGCCTCGAGTAGGTTTGCTTTCGATCGGCGAAGAAGAAACCAAAGGCAACGACTTGACGCGCGAGGCGTTTCAACTGCTGAAGCAGCTACACCTGAACTTTATCGGCAATGTGGAAGGTCGCGATCTCTACAACGGCCAGGTGGATGTCATTGTTGCCGATGGCTTCGTTGGGAATGTTGCTCTGAAAATTTCCGAAGGTGTCGCGAACCTGGTGCGCACGGCACTGAAAGAATCGTTGAAGGCGACGATTACACGGCAGGTTGGAGCGCTGCTTTCACGCAGCGCGTTCACCGATTTCAAGAAGCGGCTGGATCATACCGAATATGGCGGCGCTCCGCTCCTTGGCGTACGCGGAGTGTGCATCATTACTCACGGGTCGTCGAACGCGAACGCGATGAAAAATGCGGTGCGGGTCGCGGCCGAGTTCTCGCGCAACAAAGTCAACGATTCCATCGAGCGCAGCCTGGCATCGTTGCATCCCGCTGCAGCAGAAGCAGTCTCACAATCCAACTGAAATTTCACTTTATGACAGACGGTAAGATCGCACTGATTTTCCCTGGCCAAGGCTCGCAGGTCGTTGGCATGGGCAAGGACCTGGCCGAGAAGTATCCGGTGGCCCGGCAGACATTTGAAGAGGCCGATGAGGCGCTCGGATACAAGATTTCGCAGCTGTGTTTTGAAGGACCGGAAGATCAGCTGCGGCTCACCGAGATCACGCAGCCCGCGATTCTGACGGCGTCGATTGCGGCGCTCCGCGTGGTTCAGAGCCTGATTCCAAAACCCTCTTTTGTGGCTGGCCACAGCCTCGGTGAGTATTCGGCGCACGTGGCTTCGGGGACATTCAGCTTTGCCGATGCGGTGCGGACCGTGCGGAATCGCGGGAAATATATGCAGGAAGCGGTGCCGGTCGGTGTCGGGACGATGGCCGCGATTCTCGGGATGGACCTGGAAAAAGTCACTGGCATTTGTCAGGACGCGGCGCAGGGCGAAGTTTGCTCTCCGGCAAATATCAATTCGCCCGATCAGATTGTGATCTCCGGAAATACGGCTGCTGTTGAACGGGCGGCAAAGTTGGCGGACGAGCGCGGCGCCAAGCGCGCCAAACTGCTGCCCGTGAGCGCGCCTTTCCATTGTTCGTTGATGAAACCGGCGCAGGATCGGCTGGAAGCCGACTTGAAAAAACTGAAGATGCAGAAGCCGGTTTATCCGGTGGCGTGCAATGTCGATGCGGAACTGGTGACAGACGAGTCTGCGGGCTCTGGATACACTCCTGCGTCAGGTGACAGGATCGGTGAAGTGGGATCAGTGCATCCGGCTGCTGATTTCGCAAGGAGTCGAGACGTTCATTGAAGTTGGGCCCGGGAAAAGTTTTGTGTGGGTTGATGAGGCAGATTGACCGATCGAAGACGTGCTTGAACGTTGGGGACGAGGCCTCGTTGGCGAAGACCGTGGAAGCGATCTCCCAGACCGCATAGAGACTTGCGAAAGCTAAGCGACGCCAAGGAGATGGTAAGCGACAATGAGTGAAATGGCCTGATAACGTCCGTTGACCCAAAAATCGATTACCTGAATTTGACGAGAATGGAGTCGATTGCTCATGCTCACCTGATTCGACGTCCATCCTCCTTTGCTCCCCAGAATTGTGTGGTCCTGAAAGTAATGACGCGGGAGAGGCGCGTGCTCGACGAATAATCTCCTTCGGGTATCATACATAAGTCGTGGCTTGCTCGCGAGTGTCAAACGGGATCCGCAGCCACGTGATGAGGGCCGGGGTCGTCATGCAAACAGAAATGAATCCGGTACTGTCCCTTAAATCTGTGAATAATGTTCCTGGTTGCCGTCCTCGTCTCGGCTGCAGGCGGTCAGACGGGGAGGATTGCACTTAACCCGGGGGCTTCCTACGTCGACGTGAAAGCGCGTCGCGCCGAAATTGAAGCGTACCAAGAGCAAACGCGTGCGTACTGCGCTTGCTGATTTGAAAACGTGCAGCGCGCTCCCCGTGGTGGACCCTCCCACCGGGCCGATGCGGATTCCGATGCATTACCTGCAGGGCTGGAGTGGAGCCATCAACCCGGCTGAGCAAGTGCAAACGGCGGTCTATGAGCGGTTTGAGCTACGCGTCACATCGGGGATGAACCAGTTTCTTGCCACGGGCAGCCACCGAGAAGCGCGGTGCGCTCAGGATCAGATCGACAAATGGGCGCAGGCGAACACGCTCATGGATTACGACGCCGCGGAGCAGCGGCAGTCGTGGTTCCAGGTGGAGTGGACTCTGGCCTCGGTCTCGACTTCGGAGTCTGTGCTGGTGAACGACCCCAAGCTCGACAAGGTCGAGACGGCACGCGACATCGGCTGGATGGACAAAGTGGCGTACCACATGATCGAGTTTCCTCTAGAGAAGGTGCACCAGCAGAACCATCATTATTGGCGCGGACTGGGATCAATGGCGACTGGCGTGGTCGCGTCCGACCAGAAGCTCTTCGACTTTGGCGTGCAGGCTTACAAAGATGGAGTCGATGAGATCGATCAGCGTGGCGCGTTTCCGAAGGAGATGGCTCGCGCCGATCGCGCCATTCACTACCAGTCGTTCGCGCTGCAGCCTTTGGTTACGCTTGCCGCCTTCGCGGAACGACAGGGCGTGCCGCTTTACAGCTACACTTCGCCGACGGGACGTACTATCGCGGACGCGATCAATTTTCTAGGGATGGCCGTAGCCGATCCTTCGATTGTGAAGGTGTATACGCCGGAGCAGCAGTTGGTGGGGTCGGACGAACAGGATTTCTTTGCGGATCTCGAGTTTTATACCTACAGATTTCCTGACCGAAAGCTGCCGCCGTCGCTTGTAGATGCGCTGAAGAAGCCTACCTTTGCCACGCGGCTGGGTGGAGGGACGACGGTGCTGGCGGGAAGGTAGGAAAAGGAGAGATTACTGCGGTTGGGGGTCGGCGATCTTCTCTACTGGCGTCATGATTGACGCGCACCTCGGAGGTGGCTAATGAGTACTACGACCTTCCCGGCAAATGGCAAGTTGGTGACTGTTGAAACATCTCGATCGCACTCATTGACCTTACAAACCCGGACGACTCAGACGATTCGGGTAGTCTGGCCCGGCTAGTGAAACAGCAGCTCGCAGGGTGGAAAACTTAGCGTGTGGTCCGAACGTTCCACCCAGACCTGCGCGTGCTCGGCACGATCATTGACGATCACATCTACAACGACTCCGCTGCCTGGGCCGGGGCACGTGCTGACTCCGTAGACCTTTTCGGTTTTGATCAATCCCCACTGGCCGCCCGGTCCCCAATCGTCATAGAACTCGTTGTAAGGATACTTGGGATGTTCGCCCGGATGCTGGGCCCAGTTCGGATCGTGCATCCAGATGGCATAGGCGGTTTTGTAGTCCTGTTTCTGAAGGGCTTTGAAGAAATCGCCCACAATCCATTCCGCGCGCCAGGAGGGGAATCGCCAGACGAGAAAAGCGACAACGAGAAGCGCGATGACCGCCGCGGTGATGGCCATCTTTTTTCGTCGGGCCTTTTCAGGATCGTATTGTTGCGCGTCGAGCAGCGTCATGTCTCTAGCATAACGGACACAATGGGGAAGTTAAAAGTTCCCGTGAGGCGTACAATCTTGCTGAATGAAATGTTGCGGGAGGTTTCCCCATGCCCGTCTACGATTACGTTTGCCTCGATTGCCATAAACCGTTCGAAACCGTTCTGACGCTGAACCAGCACGATAAGGAAAATCCGAAATGCCCGCACTGCGGGAGCAAGAATGTGGAGCAGGAGGCGACCGCATTTTTCGCGGTAACCTCCAGAAAAAGCTAACGGGAATTTGAGCTGACTGGCTGCTGGCGCAAGGCCGCGGCGGCTTGCTTCGCCTCGTTGAGATCGGGAGAGATTTTTAGCGCCTGATCGTAGGCGGCGAGGGCCTCGGCGGCGCGTCCGCTCTGGGCGAGGGCGCGGCCGAGGGAGAGATATCCCTGCGCCGTGGGTTTGATTTCCACCGAGCGCGAGAGGTCCGTGACAGCTTCGGTGAGCTTGCCTTGTTTCCCCGCAAGCAGGCCGAGGCCGAGCCAGGCATTGTACTGGTTGGGATTGAGGCGGAGCGAGTGGTTGTAATTGGCCTGCGCCTGATCGTCGTCGCCGAGGGCGCGATAGGCCGCGCCTAGGTTGGCGTAGGTTTGCGCCAGCAAGCCGGGGTCGGAGGTTAGATCGACGGCGGCCTCGTATTGTTGGACGGCCTCGCGCATCTGGTTGTGCGTCATGTAATACGTTCCCAGATTGCTGTGGCTCATCGGGTCTTTGGGATTGATGCGCGCGGCGGCTTCGAAGTGCGGGTGAGCTTCTTCTTCTTTGCCTTCCAGGATCAGCGCTCCGCCGAGGTTATCTTCGGCGACGAAATTGTTCGTGCGTGACGGCGAGCGTGTGCGACCACAGTTCTTCGCTGGTCTGCCAGTATCCGATCTGGCGGTAGGTCATGAAGGAAAGAGCGATTAGCAGGGCTGCGGCGGGGATCGCCGGGAGGAGTCCCCAGTTTTTTTCTTGCGCAAGATCGGCGACGCCGAAGGCGATCATGACAAAAATGCCGATCAGCGGAATGTAGGCGTAACGATCGGCCATGGCAGCTTCTCCGACTTGGACCAAGCCGATGACCGGGACGAGCGTTCCGAGGAAGAAAAACCATCCGACCGGAAGGTAGCGGCGGCTGCGGAATTTCCAGACGAAGGCGGTGATTCCGAGGAGAACGGCTGTCGCAATCAACACACGCCACGCCGGCAGAGTGTCGCCCGGGTGTGGATACAGTGGCGCAAGACGCGCCGGCCAGAGCATGTTCCACAAGTACATCGCGTAGGCGTAGATCGCGTTCGCAATTCGGACCGAGAACGAAAATTGTGTTGTGCTGCGGACAGCGCCGCCGGCTTGCTGAGCATGCATCGTGATGATGGCGCTGCCGGCCGACATCAGGAATAGCGGGATTTTCTCGATGACAACCTGCGACCACGGCGTTTTGTTCTTGTCATCACTTCCCTGCACTCGTGCTAGAGGCCAGTAATCGAGCAGGAGAAGAACGAATGGCAGCGTGATCACCATCGGCTTCGACGCGAGACCTGCGGCGAAGAGTGCAGCAACTGCCATGTATCGTTTCCAGCCAGGCTTTTTCGCGTACCAACCGTAGGCCCACAGCGTGAGGAAGAAGAACAAAGTGCAGAGGACATTCTTGCGTTCGGCGATCCACGCCACGGACTCGACGTTGATCGGGTGCAGGGCGAAGAGTGCTGCGACAAACAGGCTCGGGCCTAAGCGATTCGTGGCCCACATCAGGAGCAGGAAGAGCAGGATCGCGTTGACGATATGAATAAGGATGCTGGTGAAGTGATGTCCGGCGGGATTGAGGCGGAAGAGTGAGACGTCGAGCGCGTGCGACATCCAGGTGAGGGGATGCCAGTTGGCTTGCTCGGTTGCGGTGATCGCCCAGGTGATCGTGCCGCCCGTCAGGCCCTGACGGACATGCGGGTTTTCGGTGACGTAACGGTCGTCGTCGTAGTTGACGAAGGGATGGCGGTTGACCGGATTGTAGAGCGCCAGCGTGATGACGGCCAGAAGAAGACACACCACCGGATTGCGCTTTTCAGCGGACGTGAACAGACCGGCCCGGGTCGGGTCGGGGGCAGTTTTAGCTTTTGCTGGCAATGAAGAGATTTAACCACAGGGGGCACGGGGGAACACAGGGGAACCCCTCGTTCAGGCAACACCTTAGTCACCCGGCGGGAAATTGTTGATTTTTGATTGATGATTGTTGATTGAAAAAAAACCTTAGGGTTCGGCTTTCGCCCTTCAATCAACAATCAAAATCATCAATCAACAATTTATTGGGCGGGCTTCCAGCGCAGGATCGGCTTGCGGGCTGCGGTGGTTTCGTCCAGGCGCGAGACTCTTGTAGAGTGCGGCGCGTCAAGAACCGTTTGCGCGTCTTCTTCTACTTCCTGCGCGATCTGCTTCATGGCATCAACGAAGAGATCCATTTCTTCTTTCGATTCGCTTTCTGTGGGCTCGATCATCAAGGCGCCAGGAACGATCAGTGGGAAGGCGGTCGTGTAGGGATGGAATCCGTAATCGATGAGGCGCTTCGCGATGTCCATTGTGCGGACGCCTTTCTTGGCTTGCACCTTGTCGCTGAAAACCACCTCGTGCATCGTCGGCGTAGAGTATGGCAGATCGTAGGTGCCTTCGAGTCCCTTGCGAATGTAGTTAGCGTTAAGGACGGCATCTTCGGTGGTCTGGCGAAGACCGTCGGGCCCGTTGGCCTGAATGTAGGCGAGAGCGCGGACGAACATCCCGAAGTTGCCGTAGAAGGCGCGGACGCGTCCGACGGAGTGCGGGCGATTGTAGTCGAAGCCGAGTGTGCCGTCCGGGTGCGTGATGACCACCGGCTTCGGCAGGAACGGCTCCAGAATTTTCTTGATCGCGACCGGGCCGGAGCCGGGGCCTCCGCCGCCGTGGGGCGTGGAGAACGTCTTGTGCAGGTTGAGGTGCATGACGTCGACACCGAAATCTCCGGGGCGGACTTTGCCGACGAGCGCGTTCATGTTGGCGCCGTCCATATAAAGGAGGCCGCCCTTGGCGTGCAGAATGTCGGCGATCTTGTGGATGTCTTGTTCGAAGACGCCGAGCGTGTTCGGGTTGGTGAGCATCAGCGCAGCGACGTCTTCATTCATCTGCGCTTCGAGCGAGGCGATGTCGACCATGCCGCGGGAGTCAGATTTCAGATTCTCGACAGCATAGCTAACCATGGCTGCAGTCGCGGGATTGGTGCCGTGAGCGGAGTCGGGAATCAGAATCTTCTTGCGCGCGTTTCCCTTGGACTCGTGATAGGCGCGGACCATCAGAAGTCCGGTCATCTCGCCGTGCGCGCCGGCGGCGGGCTGTAGCGTGATGGCGTCCATGCCGGTGATTTCGATCAGGCATTCGCTGAGGGTCTTTATAATTTGCAGCGCGCCCTGAGAAATCTTCTCGGGCTGATAAGGATGTCCGTTAGCGATGCCCTCGACGCGCGCGACTGCTTCGTTGACGCGCGGATTGTATTTCATAGTGCAGGAACCGAGCGGATACATGCCAAGATCGATGGCGTAGTTCCATGTGGACATGCGCGTGAAGTGGCGGATGATTTCGATCTCGCTGACCTCGGGCATGTGGCCGAGGTCTTTTCTCTCGGATGAACCTAAGAGGGCGGTGGTGTCGACTTCAGGCACGTCGAGCGGCGGGAGCTTCCAGGCAGCTTTTCCGGGTGAGGACTTTTCGAAGATTAGTCCTTCGTTCTGGTTAACGTGGCGCGTGGCTTTGGGGGTGAAGTGCTTCATCGCGCCACCTCTTCTACTTCCTCTTTGGCTGAGCGCACCGAGCGCTCGCTTTCGGCGATCAGTCCAGCAGCGGTGTCGATCGCGCTGCGCGTTGTCATCTCCGTGCAGCACCACAGCGCGGCATTGCCAAGTTCGGGATAGAACTTCTTCAATGGAAGTCCTCCGACGATCTTGTGGCCGAGCAAGCGTCCGTTGATGGCGTAAGGGTCTTCGCTGGTTTCGACGACGAATTCGTTGAAGCGCGGCGAGTTGGCGAAGAGTACCTTGCCATGTTTGGAAAATTGGCTGGCGGCGTAGGCGGTCTTCGCCAAGTTTTGTCTTGCCAGTTCTCTCAGGCCGACTTTGCCGTAGACCGTCATGAAGATGTTGACCATGAGCGCGACCAGGGCTTGATTGGTGCAGATATTCGACGTCGCTTTCTCGCGGCGGATGTGCTGCTCGCGAGTGGCGAGGGTGAGAACGAATCCGCGCTTCCCTTGCTTGTCGACGGTCTGGCCGACGAGGCGTCCGGGCATCTGGCGAACGTATTTTTCGCGGGTCGCGATGACACCGCAGTACGGACCTCCGAAACCGAGGGGCACGCCGAAGGATTGCGCTTCGATAGCGATGACATCGGCCTGACGCGGCGGCTCGACGATGCCGAGCGAAACCGCTTCGGCGATCGAGACAACCAGCATCGCTCCATGCTTATGCGCGATTTCGGCGATGGCATCAACGTCTTCGATAGTTCCGAAGAAATTCGGAGACTGAATCAGGACGCAGGCTGTCTCGGGCGTAATCGACTGCTCGAGTTCCTTCAGATCGATGCGGCCATTGTCGGCGAACCCGATAGTTGAAAGCGGCATGCCCTGGTGCGTAGCGTAAGTCGCAAGCACCTCGCGGTATTCCGGATGCAGGTTGCGGGCGACAACGACCGAGCGGCGTCCGGTGAGGCGAACGGCCATCATCACACCTTCGGCCGCGGCGGTGGAACCGTCGTACATGGAAGCGTTCGCGACTTCCATGTCAGTGAGTTCGCAGATCATGGTCTGGAACTCGAAGATGGATTGCAGCGTTCCTTGCGAGATTTCGGCCTGGTAGGGCGTGTAGGCGGTGAGGAACTCGCCGCGGGAGATCAGGCTATCAATAATGACGGGGCGGTAGTGGAAATAGGCGCCGGCGCCTAGGAAGCTGGTATATCCGTCGCCATTTTCGCGCGAGCGCTGGCGGAAGAAGTCGACGATCTCCGATTCCGCCATCTGACGCGGGATCTTGAGGTCGCGATTCAGCCGGTACTCGGCGGGGATGGGCGAAAACAGGTCGTCGACCGAACGGAGTCCGATGGCTTTGAGCATGGCCTCGCGGTCGGCGGGAGATTTAGGTAAATAGCGCATAGGAAGTTATATAGATGTGGCTCAGGGTCAGTTGGATTTTCGGGGTCGTGGTGCCGTTTGAATGATGGGCAAGTTTCATTGGGAATACAAGGAACAAATCAAAACGGCTTCAGGCTCTGGGCTTCAGGGCTTCCGGATCTGCGCTTGCTGCCTTCCCGACCTCGGGTCCCTATGGCCGCGCGCCGAAGCCTGACGCCCGATTTCTAGTGGCCGGCTTCTTCGGCCACGAACTTTTCGTAGTCTGCTGCTGACAAGAGGCCGTTTAGTTCGCCAGGATTTTTCAGCGTCATTTTCAGCATCCACGAACCATGGGCGTCTTTATTTACTTTTTCCGGCGATGTGGCCAGGTCGGCGTTGACCTCGGTCACCGTACCGGTCGCCGGGGCGAAAAGGTCGGAGACGGCTTTCACAGATTCGACCGTGCCAAACATCTTGCCCGCCGTCAGTTCAGCCCCGACTTTTGGCGTCTCGACGAAGACGATGTCACCCAGCGATTGCTGCGCGTAGTCGGTGATACCGACCGTGGCCGAATTGCCGTTGACCTGAATCCATTCGTGCTCTTTCGTGTATTTGCGATCTGTGGGATAAGGCATAAAGCTTCTAGCTCCTGGCTGCTAGCTTCTAGCTGATCTTATGTGCACGACAGCTCAAACTGCCTTCTTCGGGCGCTTGTAGAACGGCGTTGGGACTAAGACCGCTCCCACACCCTGGCCGCGAATCTCTACTTTTACCTTTGTGCCTGCTGCTGAGTGCTCGATCGGAACATAGGCCAGCGCTATATTCTTCTTCAGAAACGGCGCCGGAGATCCGCTGGTGACATAGCCGATCTCGCGTCCCGATTCGTCTTGCACTTTGTAGTCGTCGCGGGCGATACCGCGCTCGGTCATCTCCAAGCCGACCAGAGTGCGCTTCACGCCTGCGGCTTTGGCTTTTTCTAAAGCCTCGCGGCCTACGAATTCGGGCTTGTCCATCTTGCAGAAGCGGTCGAGTCCGGCCTCCCAGACATTAATCGTATCGGAAATCTCGTGACCGTAGAGCGGGAGTTTGCCTTCGAGGCGGAGAGTGTTGCGCGCGCCCAGACCACAGGGGACTGCGCCGAACTCCTTGCCTGCCGCCAGAACTTCGTACCACACGCGGGCGCTGGTTTCTTCGTCGGCCGGGACGTAGATCTCGAAGCCGTCTTCGGCGGTGTAGCCGGTGCGTCCCATGAGAATGTTGGGAAGGCCGCAGAGTTTGCCGCGCGTAACCCAGTAAAACTTCACCTTGCTCAGGTCCGCGTCAGTCAGCTTCTGAAGCAGATTGACCGCTTTTGGTCCCTGGATGGCGATTTGGGTGAAGTCGTCCGACAGATTTTCTACGGCGCAGTCGAAGTGGCGCGTGTTGTCGCGAACCCAGTTGAAGTCTTTCTCACGCGTGCCGGCGTTGATGACGAGCAAGTATTCATCCTCGCCGAGGCGGTGGACGATCACGTCATCGACGAACGTACCTTGCGGGTAGAGCAGTGCGGAGTACTGCGCCTGTCCAAGGGCCAGCTTCGAGGCGTCGTTCATCGAGATGTGCTGGACGGCGGCCAACGCTTGCGGGCCAGCCAGGCGAATGTCTCCCATGTGGCTGACGTCAAAGATGCCAACGCCGGTGCGCACGGCCATATGTTCGGAGATGATTCCACCGCCAATGGATGCGGGGTATTCGACGGGCATGTCCCAGCCGTTGAATTCCACCATTTTTGCGCCCAACTGGCGATGGACGGCGTTCAGGGCAGTCTTGCGAACAGCGGGCGCCTCAACGGAAGACAAAATCGACCTCAATCAGCGAGCAGTGGTTGGCCTGCCGGGGATTATGGGATAAGTATTTCGGACTGATTACCCTAACACGCGGATTTTCGGCGGGTCAAACGGGGCAAATCAAAACCGCAGAGGACGCGGAGGACGCGAACAAATTCAAGTCATGCTCTGCGCTCTCTGCGTCCTCGGCGGTTATGTCCTAAACTTGACTCTATCGTCCGAATTGAACTGTCACACGGGAACCTGCAGCAACGTGGGTTCCCGGTGCGGGAGACTGCTCGCGGGCAAGACCGCTGCCTACGGCTTCGATCTCGAGGCCCGTATCCTCTGCGGCTTCGACCGCGCCCCGGAACGTTTTGCCGACGAAGGAGGGCACTTCGATGCCTCCCTGCTCGACGTCGAGGACCACCGTGCCGCTGGTAGGAAGTTTGGGTTGGCTTACCGGCTCGCTGGATTTGACTTGCGCCGTCTGCGCCACCGGCGCGTCCGCTTCTCGCATTGCTGCCTGGACCACCGGCTGGGTCGCGCCGCCATTCGCGGACTGAACGGCCCGAGCGGCACTGGACTTCGCTGCTTCGTTGTTCACTTCTGCGGTTTCTAACGGTTCACCAGGATGATCGGGCGTACCTTCATCCAAATCTTTGTCTTTTACTTTCGATTGCGCCAACAGCAACTGGTGTTTGGGCGCCAGCGGCATGTCATGCGGCACATGCAGGTATTCGAGAACCTGTTGACTGATACGAGTGAAGACCGGCGCGGAGACCTGGCCTCCCTGATGGAGCCCGACCGCGGAATCTAGAATCACGGCGACGACAATTTGTGGATTATTGACCGGAGCGAATCCGGCGAAGGAGCCAATGTATTTTGTCTTCGAATAGGCGCCGGTGGCCGGATCAACTTTCTGCGCCGTGCCCGTCTTTCCTGCTGATGAATATCCCTCAAGGATGGCCTTGCGCCCTGTGCCTTCGAGGACGACCTTTTGCATCATGGATCGCATCTCGGCCGCCGTATAGGAAGAGATCACCCGGTGCGACGCGCCGGGATGAAAAGCAACTGTCTGCGGCGTGGACTGGGGCTCGACCGTACCCGCGACGATGCGGGGGGCAACCCAAACTCCGTCATTGGCGAAGGTTGATACCAGTCCGGTCAATTGGAGAGGCGAGATGCCGATCTCCTGTCCCATGGAGATGGCCGCAATGGAAACTTTCGACCAGCGGCTCGGGGGCTTGGTCAGGCCGCGGGTTTCGCCGGGAAGTTCGATGCCGGTTTGCTGACCGAACCCGTAGGCGCGGATGTAGCGATAGAAACGATCTTCGCCCAGACGCAACGCGATCTTGATCGAGCCTACATCGCTCGATTCGGCTAGCACACCCCAGACCGGCAAAATCCCGTGCGGCTTCGAGTCGCGGATGCGCATGCCGTTGTAGACGATCGATCCCATCTGGCAGTCGAAGAGTTCGTCGGGATTGGTGACCTTCTCTTCTAGCGCAGCAGAGATCGTCACCAGTTTGAAGGTCGATCCGGGCTCGTAGACATAGCTTACGGCGCGGTTGGTGAGCGCCCCGGGAGTGATTTGCTTCCGAAGATTCGGGTTGAACGTGGGACGATTCGCGAGGGCGAGGATTTCTCCGGTATGCGGATTCTCTACGATAACAGTACCGGCGATGGCTTGGGTGTCGTGAATCGCCTGGTCAAGTTCCTTCTCTGCAATGTATTGAATGTTCTTGTCGATCGTCAGAACAATGTTTTCGCCGGGGGAAGGCTGGGTCTCGACATCGGAGAACCACTGCTTGCGGGCGTCAACAGAAATAAACATCTTGCCGGGACGTCCGGCGAGTTGTTCGTCGAACTCGTGCTCGATGCCGCTCTGGCCAGAGTCTTCCATGCCGACCGAACCCAGGACTTGCGCGGCGAGATCGCGGGCGGGATAGAAGCGTTTAGGCTCTTTTTGGAAATGGATGCCTTGCAGCTTCAGTGAATTGATGCGCTCGATGGTCTCGTCGTCGGCCTTACGGGCGACCCAGCAAAACGTCTTGTGCGCGCGGCAATCGGCGAGAACAACGTTGTAATCCTCGCCCGTGATGCGGGTTATCAGCGCGACAGCCGTCGGAAGATCTTTGACTTCTGTCGGGACGGCGAAGGCGGAATCCACCATCACCGACATCGCGAGTTCATGTCCGGCGCGGTCGTAGATGACACCTCGCTTGGCGGCGAGTGGAATCGCCCGCTGCTGCTGGTGTCCAGCCTGCTTGACGAATTTTCCGTAGCTGAAGACCTGGAGATAGACGAGGCGGGCGGAGATGGCGACGCACCAGAAGAGCATGATGGCGCCGAGGAGGTAGAGGCGGGAGTTCTTGGCGGGCTGGGAGGTGGTGGCCATGGCAATTACTTTCCCCGCGATGTCTTGCTGAAGCTAGAAATTAGGGACCAAGGGGGTCGCTTCGCTCCCGGACAGCCGCTTCGACTTCGCTCTGGGGCAGGCTTAGGCGGCTGTCCCCACATAAACCTCGCTCGACACAATCTCTTACTGGCCAGGTACGATCATGACCGGCGCGGCGCTGGCCATAACCGGCGCTTGCGGCTCAGATCCGCTGACTTCCATGCGGATCACTTGCCCTGGAGCAGGCGGCACCAGGCCCATGCGGCGAGCCAGCAGATCAATTCTTTCCGGGTCGCGCAACGAAGCGTCTTCCAGGCGCAGGGCCCGGTTCATCTCCGTCATGCCAGCAAGTTCGCGCTTGGCGGATTCAATCTGATATCCATATTCGATGGCCTTGAAGTGCTGCCATGCGTAGGTAAAGACCAGCAAAAACAGCACGGCGAGCGCGGTGCCGAATTGCTTCATCTCGCGGTTTCGCCGGGGATCTTCAACCTTCACCAGCCGCGAGTTGTCGATCGCCTTGGAGAAGTAGATTTCGGGCGTGCCCGTCCAGAAAGAACGCCGCTCTGCCGATGGAACCGATCCACTCACTGCACACTGAATTGTTGCCGCCGCTGCCGCCATTTATGCCGCTCCCTGGTAAGCCTGTTGGCCATCTGTGATGGGAATCTGCATCGTGAAAATCTCATGCAGCTCTTCGGTCATGCGTTCCTGGTCGGCCAGAACGCCGACCCGCTCCGCCATCATCATCAGATCCTGAATTAGTGTGCCTGTGTACATTGCCGCAACCTCAAATTGGATTCCTACCACGGAACCCGGTAACACCCGGCTTCGGGCTTCCGCTTTCCGGCTTCAGCCTTTGCCTTTCTCCCGGCCTTGCGGATCTTCGCCCGCTTGGCTTGAACCTGTAAGCCCGGCACAGCCATTACAGCTCGTGCCGGGGCTCCGGCAGGTTTTCCGGAGCTAAATTCTTTCCGCCGCCCTCAATTTCGCGCTGCGGGCCCGCGGGTTACGATCGCTTTCCTCTTCCGATGCCACTACCGGCTTTTTGGTCAGGATGCGGTAGTACATGTCCTGATTACTGCCCTCGCGGAAGGCATCCTTTACGATGCGGTCTTCCAGCGAGTGAAAGCTAATCACTACGATTCGTCCACCTGGCTTCAGAATCTGCGGCGCTGCCTCGAGCAGCGCCTTCAGATCGTCCAGTTCGCGGTTTACGAAGATTCGAAGAGCCTGAAAGGTGCGCGTCGCGGGATGAATTCTACGTTCGGCCTGGTTCATTGGCCGGGCCGCGGCTGATATGACATCCGCAAGATGTGCGGTAGATCGTATCGGCCGCGACCGGCAAATGGCTCTGGCGATTCTCCGCGACCTCCTTTCCTCTCCGAATTCGTAAATCACATCGGCAAGCTGTCGCTCGTCGAGGTGGTTTACCACTTGTTCGGCGGTACGTTCGTTATGCGGGTCCATCCGCATATCGAGCGGTCCTTCCGCCTGAAAACTAAATCCGCGCGCCGCGTCATCCAATTGCAAGCTGCTCACTCCGATGTCGGCCAGGATGCCGTCGACTGTTGCTGGATCTTGTCCCTTCGCGATTTCAGCGAAAGAACGATGCAGCAACGTGATCTCCGGCCAATCCTCAACGCCCGAAGCCCGAAGCCTGACGCCTGCTCGTTCAAGCGCTGCCGGATCTTTATCGAGCCCAATCAAATGTCCCGGTGCGCCGAGGCGTTTTGCGATTTCGTAACTGTGCCCGCCAAGGCCCACCGTTGCGTCGATATAAGTCCCGCCACGCCGCACGGCTAAAAAGTCGATCGCTTCTTTTAAAAGAACCGGAACATGGCTCACTTGCTTTCCACCACCATGCCCAACCCCCTGAGGGGTGTTTGTTGATCCCCCGCCCACTAGATGCCCAATTCGTCGAGCGTCTTCTCATCCTCAGGCGTAAACTTTTCGGTTTCGATCTCTTTCTTGAACAGCTCCAGGTTCCTGACGACGAGATAAGTCAAATTCCCCAGAACCGCTACCTCTCCCTTGATTTGTCCCGATTCCCTCAGCAATTGCGGCAGCAACAAACGGCCTTGCCCATCCATTTCGACCTGCTGCCCGTAGTAGTTCGTCCGATCCAGAAACTTCTTCTTCGTGGGATTGAAACTGGAGAGCCCCGCCAGCTTCTGCTCGATCCGTTCCCACTCCTCGAAGGGATACACTTGAGCAACCCTCCCATCGAGACTTGTGATGTAGAATTGCAGCCCGTATTTCTCGTCGATCACCCGCTTGAACTCGGCCGGGACCTTGAGACGGCCCTTCTCGTCGACCCGGGTTGGATGATTGCCGCGAAACATGGCGCTTGACGTCGGTTAAAGAGGAGAAAGTAACGAAAAATTCGGTCACATCGGAGCGATTCTGGCTGTTTATCGTGCTTTTGGGTCGGATTCCCACCGGCTCCACGTTTTCAGCTCCTCGCTCCCACCAGGCTACCGAACTCGCCACTTTCTACCACTTTGTACCACATCTTAGCTGTAAGTCGTTTATTGTCAAGAAGAAACTTGCAGGTGAACGTCCCACATCTGCACCGAAGTTTTAAATCGCCAAGGCTTGTGGTTAACCAATCCGACGACCACAATAGCTTGCGTTAACGACCTTGGTTCCTTCGCCATCCTTTCGCTTCGATTTCGCTTGACCTCCGCGACTGGCGCGGAATTTCTTGTGGAAAATCCGGGTTCTAATGCGAAATCACAAAAAAGAGAGCGCTTCGGCACTTGTCCAAAATGGAGGACAGTAGGCTCTCAGGGCATTCCCGGATCGCAGTAGCGATTTTCTTGTAGGAATTTGAAGGTTCGGCCCTAGTGACGGTGCAGCTAATGGCTGCTCCAATCGACGTGAATCTATAGAAGAAGATTTTCACAACACGAGGGCCGAATCATGAGACTAATTCGATATTTCTTGTCCGTTACCGTGTTTCTCCCCTGCTTCCTCCTCGCCCAGCAGGATTCCACGCCACCCATTTATCCGGCTCCCGCGAGTCCGGCGCAAACTCAGTCGACGCAAAGCGTCGAAGACCAGAAGAATTCTCAGACGCCTGTCTTTCGCGTGAACGTCTATGCGCGCAGCGCGAAAGCGGTGAATTATCGGAATCGGGGTGGCTCGACAACCCTCGATATGAAAGGGACGAGCCTGGAGCCAGAGATCAGCGGCCGGGCTAAGGTTGATGGCAAGGCGGGTCGGCTGGCCATCGACGTCGAATTGAACCACTTGGAGCGACCCTCGGTAAAATTCGGCGGACAATATCTGACGTATGTGTTATGGGCGGTCACTCCCGAAGGACGGGCGGTCAACCTTGGTGAAGTACTGCCCGGCGACAACGGTAAGGAGAAGACCTCGGTTACGACGGACCTGCAGGCATTCGGTTTGATTGTTACGGCCGAGCCCTATTTCTCGGTGACGCATCCCAGCGATGTGATCGTGGCCGAGAATGAGATCCTCCCCGGCACCAAAGGATTTCAAGAGCCGATCGACGCAAAATTCGATGTGATGGAAGGCAAGGAATACACCATCGACGTTCCGGTGGAGCAGCTGCCTTCGTCGCAGGCGCAACCGAACGTACCTCTGGATTTGTTGGAGGCACGAAATGCGGTGGCGATTGCGAAGGCTGCCGGAGCCGAACAGTACGCCAATGGCAGCATCATGAAAGCGGAAGACATGCTGCAGCGTGCTGAAGACTACTACCAGCGGAAGCAGGGGCGTACTCCGATCGGAACTGCGGCGCGAGGCGCCACTCAGATGGCAGAAGATGCCCGCGTGCTGACCCTGCGCAAGAAGGAACAGGAGCGCGAGGAAGCAGCGCGGAAAGCTGCGGCGGACGCGCAGGCGAAGGCGGAAGCGGATGCAGCAGCGGCGCAGCGAGATGCGCAGGCGGCGCAAGCTCAAGCTGACGAAGATGCCCGCCGTCGGGCAGCTGCCGAGCAGGCGCAGGCGCAGGCAGAGCAGCAACAGGCTGCAGCTTTAGCGGCACAGCAACAGGCTCAGGCGCAGGCCGCGGCGGCCCAGGCAGCGGCTGAGGACGCTGACCGTCAGAAGCAGGAAGCCATCCGGCAGAAGGAAGAGATGCGAGCCCGATTGCTGGCGCAGTTGAATCAGGTGCTGCAAACTCGGGATACGGCGCGGGGATTGATCGTCAGCATGCCCGACGTGCTGTTCGACTTCAACAAGTACACGCTGAAGCCGGAGGCACGCGAGCGCCTCGCGAAGATCTCAGGTATTGTGCTCGCCTATCCCGATTTGAAGCTTGATATCGAGGGATTCACCGACGCCATTGGCAGCGACGAATACAATCAGGAACTTTCCGAGAAGCGGGCTGAAAGTGTGCGCGGCTATCTGGTTTCGTCAGGCGTGAAGCCAGACAGCGTCAGTGCGACTGGATTGGGGAAAGCAAATCCAGTAGCGGACAATAGCACGGCCGCAGGACGCAAACTGAACCGGCGCGTGGAGATGATCGTGTCCGGCGACGTGATCGGGGCGGAGCCAGGAACGCAGGGTTCAACCAGTCCGGAAACGCCGCCGGCTGGACCGTCGATGCATTGATTGCCAAGCAACAGGGCCGATCCTTTCTTTCTGCGCGGCTTTGAGGATGCCATATATCCTTGAAGCCGCGCATGCCATTCCATCTGGAATTTGAACAGTGGATTCCCTTCTCTCTTGAGCAGGTCTTCGCCTTCTTCTCGAATCCGGAGAATTTGCCGCGCATTATGCCGCCGGCCACCGCGACGAAGTTGATCGAACTACATCGCCTTCCGGCACCGGTGCTGCCGAGTGTACGGGACGCCGAAAAAGCAGCGGGCGTGGGTTCTACAATCAGCACATCGTTCCGCATTATCTCTTTTCTTCCGATTCGCAAGCATTGGATTGCGCGGATCACTGAGTTCGAGTGGAACCGGTATTTTGCCGACGTGCAGGATGAGGGACCATTCAAGAGCTGGCACCACCGGCACGAATTTGCCCACTCTACGCGGGAAGGCACGGCGGGGACGCTGATCCGCGATCTGATCGACTATGAAGTCGGGTTCGGATTTGTCGGGTCGATCGCGAACGCTATGTTCGTCCGGCGCCAGATGGAAGCCACATTTGCCGAGCGGGCAGAAGAGACTTCCTGAGCTGCTTCGCTGATCCTCTTACTTCGTGGGCTCCACGAAAACTGCCGTGCCGTATGCGAGGACCTCGGTCACCCCTTGCATGATTTCTGTGGCGTCATAGCGGGCGCATACGACGGCGTTAGCGCCTAATTCCGCGGCGTGCTGCAGCATCAGGTCGAAGGCCTCCTGCCGCGTCTTCTCGCACAAATTCGTGAGAAGCGTGATGTTGCCGCCAACCAGGGTCTGCAGGCCGGCGCCGATGGTTCCAAAGATTGAGCGAGAGCGTACGACAATCCCGCGCACGACGCCGAGCGTTCGGGTGACGTGAAAACCGTTGAGTTCGAACTGCGTCGTGACCATATTGTGCGCGACCATCCTGCCCCCGCTGTAGCTTGTGACCATGGAATGATTCCTCTTCCTCCAGCGCTGACGCCCGCCGAAAGCCCACTATAGCCTTGCGCATCTCCTGGAGTGAGTGCCTCGGGAGTTTCGCGCGATGGACTATTCCAGTTCGGATGTAATGAAAAATTCGCCGGACGAATTGTCGTATTCAATGTGCAGGACGTTCGGTTTGCAGCAGACCTGGCAATCTTCGACGTAGGACTGACGGCGTCCCGCAGAGTCGTCGACCGTGGTGACATTCCATTCTCCGCAGGACGCGCATTGGAAGCCGGATTCCATTTGTGGAGCATAGTACAGTTTTGGCCGAGGCGGATGCGGAGACCCTTGCGCGATTGCGGGCGTTTAGGATTTAGTGGTCAGGGGTCAGGGATTAGTGGTCAGTGGTCAGTCCGGACGGTTCTTATTTGCTGGCCACTGATCCCTGACCTCTGACCCCTGGGTTTTGGAGGGTTCATGATTTCTCGGCGAAAGTTCTTGGAAGTGGGTGGGGGAGCGGCGGCGATCGCCGCGGTGACTGGTCCGCGAGTGGCTGCCGGATCGCGTCCGCTTGCAGAGGACACATCCCTGCCACCCTCGATCGCGCGGCTGAAGTCCAGAAAAAACGAAGCTACACCGATCAGCGTGGAAGAACGCGGCGAGCGACAGGAGCAGGCACGAAAGCTGATGAGTGAGAACGGAATCGACGCCATTGTCCTGATGGCTGGCACCTCGCTGCAGTATTTCACCGGAATTCACTGGTGGGGCGGTGAGCGCCTGTTTGCACTGTTGCTGCCTGCGAAGGGCAATGCGTTCTATGTCTGTCCAGCATTCGAAGAAGGACGCGCCCGCGAACAGATCGGCAACTCGCCGGGCGGCACGCAACCGGACGTTCGAGTCTGGCAGGAGGACGAAAGTCCGTATAACCGAGTGGCGCAAGGGCTCAAAGAGCGCGGCATCGCAACTGGAAAGCTCGGGATTGAAGAGACGATCAAATTTGTATTCAGCGACGGCATCGCGAAAGCTTCGCCGCAGACTTCGATCACCAGTGCGACTCCGGTCACTGCCGGATGCCGAATGATCAAGAGTCCGCACGAGATTGCCTTGATGCGGCTGGCCTCGCAAGTGACATTATCGGTGTATGAGGCGGTCTACCGTTCGCTGCATGACGGTATGACGCAAGGTGATGTCAGCGCTTTGGTCGACAAGGCTTATGAGCGAACCGGCTTTCCGGGCGACGCGAGCGTGATGGTGGATGAGTACACTGCATTTCCGCACGGTTCGAATACGCCTCAGCACCTCCGCGAAGGGTCCATCATCATGCTCGACGATGGCTGCGTGGTCGACGGCTACCAATCGGACATCACGCGCACATTTACGCTCGGGAAAGCGACCGACAAGATGAAGCAGGTGTTCGATATTGTCCATCGGGCACAGTCGGCGGCGCTCGCAACGGCTCGGCCGGGAGCCGAGTGCGGATCGGTCGATGCCGCAGCCCGAAAAGTAATCACCGATGCCGGCTATGGTCCTGACTACAAATATTTCACCCACCGTCTGGGCCACGGATTAGGAATGGACGGACATGAATGGCCTTATCTCGTGCGCGGAAATCCGACGAAGCTGCAGACGAACATCACCACCAGTAACGAGCCGGGGATTTATATCCGTGGCGAATTCGGCATTCGTCTGGAAGATGACATGCACATCACGGAAAACGGCGCAGAGCTGTTCACCCCGCAAAGTCCGTCGCTGGAAGATCCGTTCGGAAAGAGTTGAGTCGAAGAAAACAAGTCGTAAAGTGCCGCTGCACTAATTCTTGACAGAGCGGCGCCACTTGGCGTGCAGCCACATCAAGATCGCAATTGCGCAGACCTCGATCGGCCCGGGCGGCATGATCCGCATCTGCCACATATGGTCGAAGTCCGTAGTGGCGACATAGACCAACCAGGCAGTGCCCGCGGCCGCAAGCAAACTACCGATGCGCTCCTCGGCGCGAATGCTTAGCAGATGCCCTTCGCTCTTCGGCTTTTTGCCAGGTTTCGGGACCTGAACGACCGGAACGAACTTGGAGCGGGACTCGACGTACCCCTCGCGCCCTTTGTCCCAGTCGATGTAATCGCTTTGGTCAGATCTACTCACTGCCTCTAGGGTGCCACAGGCGCCTCGAAGTTGGATGGTTACCGCCGTACGTGTACCCATAGGAAAAAGGGCACAAACAGAACAGCCCGACTCGGCAAGCGAAAGAGGATATGCCAAATCGGGCTGCTGAATGACCGGTCTTACCAGGTCAGCGTGCTCAGGTATTCGTAACTCTTCTTGATGTTCTCCAGTGGTTGCTTCGGGTGGTCGTGCTCGACGATATAGTGTTTGATCCCGGCTTTGTCAGACTGCGCGAAAATTCGTTTCCAGTCGATGATACCGCTGCCCACTGCGGCGAGATCCACGGTATCGCCAAAATTCTGGGACCCGCCCTGGGTCACTTTAGGTAACTTCTTCAGATCCTTCACGTGAACCAGCGGGAAGCGTCCGGGATACTCATTGAAATACTTCAGCGGATCGGCCCCCGCGGCCGTAATCCAGCACAGGTCCATTTCCATGATCACCAGCTTGGGATCGCACATCTTCAACAGTTCGTCATAAGGCAGCTTGCCATTGGCGGGAAGGAACTCGAACCAGTGGTTGTGATAGCCGAACTGCATGCCGGCCTGCTTGGTCTGCTCCCCGCATTCGTTGAATTTTTCGGACGCCTGCTTCCATATGTCGGGAGACTTGCGAAGCTCTTCGGGAATCCACGGGCAGATGATGTATTCCAGCCCGATCGCCTTGGAGAACTCGATCACGGACGGGAACTTCTCATCCAGTTCGTCGTACTGTACGTGTGTCGACGGAGCAGTCAATCCATTCTTGCTGAGAACGTCCCGCACCTGTTGAGCGCTGTGACCGAAATATCCGGCGAACTCGACTTCCTTGTAGCCGATCTGTGCAACCTTGGCGATGGTTCCGTCAAAGTCGTTCTTCATCAGGTCGCGGACGGTGTAGAGCTGCACTCCGACTTTGTCGATCTTGTGACCGGCCGCCCAACTGAGGCGCGGAGTAAACAAGGTCGCGGCTGTTGCAGTGCCCGCGATTTTCAGAAAGTTGCGTCGATTCACGGAATGAAAACTCATCATTGCTTCTCCTCCAAAGGGGTCGTTGGGGCAGAATTGAATTCGGGAGAATTATACGCGGGACAGCATGGATTGATAGTAGCCAGAGCCGTCTGCATCTATTCGCTGTCCCATTTCGGCTTGGTTTCAGCGATCTTCTCCCCATCAAGGCAATTCTCATTCGTCCCGAACGCCGGGGACTGCAAACAGACGACTGCCAGCAGACGGCGACCTCCGAAGAGGAACTCGACGTTCCTCATGGACCCTGAATTATCCCTTACTCGGCTCCGCCACCCTCAGATTGTTCGTCACCGAAAACGTTCCAGAGACACTGTTGGCGCGTATACCCGCGAGATTCTTGTCGGACTCGCTATCGACGACGCCTTCCAGCGTCACACGTCCGTTCTTCACGATGATGCGAATCGGCTTCTGCACGCCGAGTTCGTACCTCTGCAAACCGGGATACTGATAGATCGCGCGGAAGAGGCGAACACGGAGGCGGTCATCCATGGTGGACGGAGGAAGAACTTCGATCTGGTTGTCTACCTTATCCACCCCTTCAATGCGCTTGACCGCATTTTCGGCGTCGCTCTTGAGCACCGGACGCACGACCTGGCCGAGAAGCGTGACCGTGGATCCATCGACTTTGTAAGCAATGTTGTCGAAGACACCGAAGTAGGGCAGCATCAGCAGTTCGTGACGAACCTCGCGCGTGATGCGCTCTTCCGTTTTTGCGGAGGGCTGGTCCCGCTGACCGTCCTGAGCGTTGATGTTGAGAGTGAACAGCGTGAGGAAGCAGACCAGCAGAGTCATCCGATGCGTTCTCATAAGCCGACCTCGAGCTTTGTGGATGCTTATTCCCGTGACGTGGTTGGAATATTTTACGCTGACGAGCGTCGCAAGGGATAGTACTGCCGGTGCACGGTCTGGAGCTGGGGAAATCGGGCAAGCTGATAGGAATGGCACCGTTCCCACCAGCTTCCACGTTCAACATTAATCCAGTTCAGGCACTCAGATTAACGCTACTAACCTGACTCGTGGTTGCCGGGCTGTTAAAGAGATTAAGAACGATCTGTTCGTTGCTGTTCTGAGCCAGATTCAGCTGGATCTGGCCGTCCGACTGACCTTGCGCGTTTGCCGCGCTGATCGAGAGTTGCTCCGTCCCGTTGCTCGCTCCGCTGAGATCAATGGTGATCTGTTCGCCGGCCGGAAGATTGGCAAGATTTAACACGATCTCCGGTCCGCCTGCCGACGAAGCTGAAGTAGCGGCAGGTGTGGCTGCGCTAGTGGGTGCATCGGAACTCGTGGCTGCACTAGGAGTCGGGGTTGCGTCGGAGCTCGACCCCGATTGCGGTTTGAAGGTCTGACGCAATTGCTGAAGGGCCGTCGCGGCGCCAGTCAAATCCCCGGATTGCAGGGCCGCACCTATGTTTTGAAAATCCTGCTCCCGGCTGGAGAGATGAAACGTGTCTCCAGTGGCGAACGGCCCGGATTGACCTAACGTCTGAAGCGCCTGGTATTCCTGCTGTGCATCGGAAAGATCGCCGGACTTGATATCTTTACCCAACTGCTGAAGGTCGGAACGACGCTGCTGAAAGTATTGTTGCAACTGCTGGTAAATCGAATTCGAGGAAACCGCCGCTGTCGACATAACGCTCTCCTGACAGAAAAGCATTGCAATACATAGACCACATCGACATAGCAGTTGTGAACTTTAGGTGAGAACGCTCTTACTCGCCCCGTTCCAATGGCATCCCTCCCGCGGCACGTTCTTCCTCTTCACGAGAGCGTCAGGATCAGATCCTTATTATTGTTGGATGCCCGAACTTCAGAACAATTCCTTAAAACCCAATCGGCGCCCGCTTCTCGCAGCGCGGACGCTTCCACCGTCGACGTGAATGCGATCACTTTTGCCCCCGAGGCCTTCCCGGCTTTCACTCCGGTGGGCACGTCCTCAAACACAACACATTCCGTGGCGGGAAATCCAAGCACGGAGGCACCCTTCAGGAAAGGCTCAGGATGTGGTTTTCCGTGAGTAATATCATTCGAGGTAATTAGTTTCTTCGGTAGCGGAAGTCCCGCAGCCTTGATGCGAACTTCGGCCAGGGGACGCGTGCAGGAAGTAACGATCGTCCAGCGATCCTCGGGGAGACTGCGCAGAAGCTCCAACGCGCCCGGCAGCGGAACAATACCTTCGAGGTCCTCAATCTCCCGGCGTTCGACTTCGCGGTTTTCCGCCTCATGATCGGAGTCAGGAAGATATTCCCGGACGGTCGTCAGGCTGGGACGCCCATGCGCGCGCGCGACAACTTCTTCGGGATTGAATCCGTGCTCCACCGCCCATCGCCGCCACACCCGCGCCACCGCCGGCGTGGAACTGATCAGCACTCCATCCAGATCGAACAGAAGCCCTGCACACTGAACTTGCGTCATCTTTATAGAGTAACCCAGTGACTTGCTCGGCCCTCTTCGCTTCGTTCGGAGAAAATCATCCCTCAAATTTAAAATATGCGGGGCCGTGACGTGGATCACTTGGGCGTATGTCGCAGGTCACCTTGAAATTCCGGATCCGGGTGTACCCTACAGCTGGAGATTTGAGGGGGTGCACAGTGCTCTCCAAGTGCGCCAATCCTGAGTGTTCTGAACAGTTCCGCTTTCTTCACCAAGGTAAACTCTTCCTCATCATTCCAACGCCCGACGTGCGGGCATTTGCGGACGATTCCCTTCCCTTCTTGTATGAACGCTTCTGGTTGTGCGACTCCTGTTCGAAAAAGATGACGCTTGTTTGGGGAGGAACGAAGGTCAAGATCCTGCCTTTGCAAGAAAAACCGCTGAGAACGGAGGTCGCTGATTCTGGACAAGCAACACCTACGGATCACCTGCGCAGGCTCGCCGCGCGTGCTGGAGTCCAGAGTGGATGACCTCTGGGTAGGAGGTACTTATGAGCATTGCAGAAATCGCAATTCCAAAAGTTGCAGCGAAAGACAGTTTATTCCATCACATTCTTGTTGCTACCGATTTCTCAAAGGCTTCCGAGCGCGCCTTCTCCAAGGCGCTGGTCATTGCGAAGGAAAACGACGCACAAATTTCTCTCGCGCATGTGGTAAATGCCGATTGGCGGTACGAGATGCTGGAGACTCCGCCTGAGATTGATCTGGAGGAATCAGATTGCAAAACGCGCATGCGAGCCTTCGTTAACACGTTGGCGGCCGGAATAGAAATACCGGCGACTCTTATCCGGCGGGGACCGACCGCGCAATCGTTAGCGGCCTATGCCAAGCAAACAGGAGCGGATCTGCTGGTGATCGGAACTCGCGGTCGTGGAGGTCTGTCCAAACTCGCGTTGGGCTCAACGGCTGAGGAATTGCTGCGGATCGCTCCTTGCCCGGTCCTGACCGTTGGCCCGCGGGCAGAACTTACGCCGGCAAAGAATGCCTTCCAAACCATTTTGTTCGCAACCGATTTCGGCAAGGGATCCGTCGAAGCGCTGAAGATCGTCTTGTTGCTGGCTCAGAAAAGACGGGCCAAGCTGGTCTTGCTGCACATGTCGGCGCCGATGCCGATGATGTCCACGAGCCTCTCCGCTTACGCCCCGGCGGGCGCAGCTACCGAAGATGTTCTGGAATGGCAGAGTTCATCCCGGACGCAATCTCTGCAGCAACTGAAAAAGTGCCTTCCCGCTGACCTTCATCTGGATCAGGAGGCGGAATTCGTAACGGGAACGGATCTCTGTCCGGAAGGAGTTCTCACGGCAGCGGAAAGATTTCGAGCCGACCTGATCGTCATGGGAGCGAACCGTACGATGCCGGCAAAGGTGATGGCCCACATCCCATGGACGGCGGTGCATGAGGTGGTACGCAAAGCGCCGTGTCCTGTACTGACGGTAGCCGGATAAAAGAAGTGCGCTGCGGAAAAGAAATCTCCGCCGTCACAAAGACAACCACCGCCCCGCGTGGCGAATGTGATCCCGGTTCGGGCTCAGGACTGAACGATCTTTTCCAGCGCCGTCCGGTTCCGGATCACCAGCGTCGAACCCTTGAGCTGCAACAACTGTCTCTTCTTGAATTCAGAGAACAGCCGGCTCACCGTCTCCCGCGTGGTGCCGATGATCTCGGCGATCTCTTCATGGGTCAACGTCAGCTTGACCTGCATCGAACCGTCGTTTTGCGCCGTCTTGGTCGACCAGGACAAGAGCAGTTTCGCGAACTTCTCCGATGGCGAGGTCGCCAAGCCGAGAGTCCGAATCTCCTCGTAAGCGGTGTAGTAGTTGCGGCTCAACTGTTCGGCGACCCGCAATGCTACTTCCCCATGCTCTCGTAAGAACTGTAAGAGAGAATCCCGAGGAATAAAGTTCGCTTGCCCTGGTTCCATCATTTCGGCAGTGACTTCATATGGACGGCTGGACACGACAGCATTCAGCCCAAGCACATCGCCTGCGTCGGAAAGTTTGGTGATGATGGTCTTGCCTTCGCGAGAGGACGTGGAAAGTTTCGCCTTCCCGGCGCAAAGCACAAAAACTCCGCGCGGTTGCTGCCCTTCAATGAAGAGCATGGCACCCTTGGGATAGACGGCGGTTGACTTTATTTCGTTCAGTCGTTGTCCGGCGTGAATCGAAAGATTACAGAAAAGATGTTCTTCCCGCACCGAACACGTAAGACAATTATCAAGAATATTAAGGCCGTAAGGGGCGCGCATTTCGCTGCACCTCCTTTCCGATTAGAGTGCACCTGCGCACTTTTGGGTGTGATTACAGTCACAACCCCTCGTGATTGCGGATATACAAAAAGTACCGCCGCCGACACGAAAGTCTGTGATCATGAGTACGTCGGGAAGAAACGCCGCGCACACCCCAACCGCAGCGCTATGAAAAAATGAGGTTTCGCGACATCCTGGGAGGTCTTCCGTGAGTCAGTTTTCAAGTCCCGCCGCTCCATCAGCTGTCGGGAAAATCTACACGGCGCCTCCGCCAGCGCGCGGAGCGTTGGAGCCTTTGTTCCGGCCTCGCTCCGTGGCTGTGATTGGAGCCACAGACCGCGCTGGTACGGTAGGCCGGACTGTGATTTCAAATTTGCTGGAAAGCAAATTCCCGATCAAGGTCTTTGCGGTCAATCCCGCTCACGACGAAATTCTTAAGATCAAAACTCATAAGCGAATCGGAGACATTCAAGGTGGTATCGACCTCGCAATCGTGGTCACTCCCGCGCACGTCGTTCCTCAGATCATCGGGGAGTGCGTCGACTCCGGGGTGAAATCGGCTGTCGTGATTTCTGCCGGATTCCGTGAGCAGGGCCACGGTGGCGCCTTATTGGAAGACGAAATCCAGAAGCATTTGACTCGCGGAACCCTCCGGCTCATCGGACCCAACTGCATGGGTTTTATGAATCCGACGATTGGGCTGAACGCGACCTTCGCAAAGTCCATGCCCCAAAAAGGCAGCGTCGCCTTCCTAAGTCAGAGCGGCGCGCTGCAAACTGCGATTTTGGACTGGAGCCTGAAAGAACATGTGGGATTCAGTGCGATCGTTTCCACTGGCTCGATGCTCGACGTGGGATGGGGCGATCTCATTTATTACTTTGGAGACGATCCTCACACTAAGAGCATTCTGATTTACATGGAATCGGTGGGAGACGCGCGATCGTTTCTCGCTGCCGCTCGCGAAATTGCGCTAAGCAAACCGATCATCGTCATCAAAGCGGGACGGTCCGAAGCGGCGTCGCGCGCTGCCGCCTCTCACACTGGAGCGCTCACCGGCAGCGACGATGTTCTGGAAGCGGCCTTGCGCCGTTGCGGCGTCTTGCGCGTGCAGAATATTGCCGACCTCTTCTATATGGCGGAGGTCCTCAGCAAGCAGCCTCGGCCGCGCGGCCCCAGACTGAGCATCGTTACGAATGCAGGCGGCCCGGGAGTGCTGGCCACCGATGCCCTTATGGCAAGCGGCGGCGAACTCACCGTGCTGTCGCCCGAAACTCTCAGCGAACTCGACAGCTTTCTTTCTCCCCACTGGAGCCGCAGCAATCCGGTGGATGTGTTGGCCGATGCCGATGCAGAGCGCTACGCCAGGGCTGTGGACGTCGTTTCGAAGGATGCGGGGAGCGACGGACTCCTAGCCATTATTGCGCCACAAGGACTGGCAGATCCAACGCAGGCGGCTAAGCAGATGATGAAGCTCGCCCACAGCTCAGGCAAGCCCCTGATCGCCAGTTGGATGGGTGGCGACGGCGTCGCTGAGGGCACGGCGATTCTCAACACCGCCGGCATCCCGACATTCACTTATCCCGATACGGCAGCCCGCGCTTTCACCTACATGTGGCGCTACACCTACAACCTGCGGGGCCTGTACGAGACTCCGGCGCTGGTGGAAGGTCCAGAGCCGGCGCTAGAGGCGAAGAAGAAGGTAAGTGAATTCGTGCAGCAGGCGCGCCGCGATGGCCGGACGATGCTCAACGAATTCGAGGCGAAGCAGTTGCTGGCCTCGTACGGAATTCCGGTGGTCGAAACCCGCGCCGCAGAGAGCGAAGATGAGGCGGCTGCGATCGCTGCCGAGATCGGTTATCCCGTAGTGCTTAAACTTCTTTCGAATACAATCGCCCACAAAACGGATGTCGATGGCGTTCGCCTGAGCCTGCGCACAGACGACGAAGTGCGCTCGGCATTTCGTTCGATCCGAAATTCCGTCAGTGAGAAAGCCGGTGCTCAGCATTTCTCCGGCGTAACCGTGCAGCCGATGGCGCGCCGCGATGGATACGAATTGATTCTCGGCAGCAGCGTGGACCCGCAATTCGGCCCCGTCATTCTCTTCGGATCGGGCGGCGTGATGGTCGAGGTCTACCGCGATCGCGCGCTGGCTCTGCCTCCTCTGAACACCACCCTGGCGCAGCGACTAATGGAGCAAACCAAAATCTTCGCGGCGCTCAAGGGCGTGCGCGGCCGAAAGCCCGTGAACCTGGAAGCACTCGAGCAACTTCTCGTCCGCTTCAGCCAACTCGTGGTAGAGCAATCCTGGATCAAGGAAATTGACATCAATCCCTTGCTCTCGACTCCCGATCGCTTGCTCGCGCTTGATGCACGGGTCGTGTTGCATGATTCCTCGATGGTTCCCGAGCGCTTGCCCCGTGCCGCGATTCGTCCTTACCCGTCGCAGTACATGTGGGAGTGGAAATTGAAGGACGGAACTCCGGTGACAATTCGCCCGATTCGTCCTGAGGACGAGCCGCTCATGGTGCAGTTCCATCACACTCTTTCGGAGCGCAGCGTCTATTTGCGCTACTTCTGTTCTTTGAGCTTGACCACCCGGGTAGAGCATGAACGTTTGGTGCGCATCTGCTTCGGAAGCTACGATCGCGGGTTTGCTCTGGTAGCGGATCGCAAGAATCCCGATACCGGGCAGCACGAAGTATTAGGAGTGGGACGCTTTAGCGCGATCAATCGGGGCGAGGCCGAGGCAGCCGTGCTGGTCTCCGATCGATGGCAAGCCAAGGGACTAGGAACCGAATTGCTGGCGGGAGTTGCGCGCGTAGCTCGGGAAGAAAAGTTTCAGCGGCTCTGCGGAGAAATCCTGCGCGATAACCTAGCCACACAAGCCATCTTCAAGAAGGTGGGATTCAAATTGCGTGCAACCGAGGACCCATCCTCCGTCTCCGCATCGCTGGTGTTCTAACAGGTGCAGGAAAAAGCAGTTCGGAATCTGTTTTGAAAGGGCGCGGCTTCAAGCCGCGCCGCAAGTTCCCCAACTCAATGTGGCGGCTTTAGCCGCTGAGGGAAGCTTCCAAAGACCAAAGATCAAAACGACTCTTCCGCGGCCTGCTAAGATTCTTTTCACCTTGCAACGAATCCCTATACGACGCTTGCCGGTTTGGAAATCTCCAATTGCGGCTCGAATTTCAGCGTGGTCCCCAACGCGCGCGAAACCAGGCACAATTTCTCGGCCCGCTTGAGCAGTTCGAGGGCGCGATCGCGTTCGTCTGCCGAACCAATCTTCAGATTCGGACGTACGACAATTTGCGTGAAGCTGTAGCCGGACTCGGCTTTGCGCACCGTTCCGCTCGCCTCTACCTGCAGATCGGTGAAGTCGAATTGTGCTCCGCCTGCAATGGCGCGCAAGGTGGTTGTGTAACACCCTGCCACGGCAGCAAGCAGAAGCTCCTCAGGGGTCCAGCGGCCTTCAAGACCGCCAAATTCCGTTGGGGCGGTGAAATGGATCGCATTGGGTGCGGAATCCGACTTGGCTAAGCCCGTGCGCCCGGACGTCCACCATGCTGCTACTCGATATGAGTGTTCTTCAGACATGACTCGTTCGCTCTCCTTGGGAGTAGTACGCGCCAGAAACTAAATGGCGTTGTCGATTCGTGTGTTGTGACCTGAAATGAGCGGACGTTTAAGCCGCTCCTTCCTTCTGAGAAATTCCGCGCTCTCTTTCAATTCTCTGAATCTGAGCCCGAAGCCATTTGCCCAAGGCCTCTTCCATTTCGACTTGGCTGCCCGTGCGATACAGGTCGTCCACGGTCTGCCCTTCTCTCGTGAGAGGGATAAAGCGGCACGGGACACTCTCCTTGCGCTGCCCTTCCGGAACAAATTGCTCCAACAGGCAGCTCTCGCAGGGATGTGGACGCGCCGGGTCAGAGAAATTAGGACAGATCGGAGAATCCTCAAAAACTCGCAGGAGCTCGCCACGGAGCTTGCGGAGAACGTCCGTAACCTCCGTCCTCAAGAAAGCTCAGCTCGAATCGAAGTATGTCGAGAATGTCGCGATCGTCTTGAGCCATAGGTCACCTCTATTGGGGGTCAGGATGCCATTGGTCAGACGAAAAGGCCGTATATTCGGTCACGACCAATCGTGATTCCAGTCACAAAGTTATGATGCGATTCGCACCATCGCCCCACCAAATGCCTTGATTTTCAAGGATTCCCAGGACAGTCCGTGTGATTTAGATCACTTCAGGTAGTGACACTAATCACGCATGGAATACTTATCGCCCTCGTGGGTTAAACAAATCAGACCTACTACTTCTTCGCGCGTACCGATCTAACACGCTTTGAGCGCCCGGGTAGGAAATCACACCTCGATGTGAGTCAAATCACGCTTTCGTGAGCTACTGAAGCAGCCGCTCCCGCACAACGCCGACCAACTTGAGAGCTTGCGAAAAAAACTCCTGAATGCCCGAACAACATGCGACACACGACTCGCGACTCGGTGGGTACCGTGGAAGAGCGGCGCTTTAGCGCCGCGTAAAGCACGCAGAATCAGCAATGGGCTTCAGCCCCTGTGGCCGTCATCACGGCAACCGAAGTCTTTCCCCAATCTCTTGAGTCAAGTTTCGGTAGGGCAAGATCAGAGGTGGATCGCTTCCGGAGCAAGATCGAGAAATGTGAGCCGGGAACTCTCACACTTTCGGCTCATAGGCGCAGCCAGGATCGGCAGCAAACAGATCGCCGGTCACCGCGTAGGCACGGGCCCGAGATCCTCCACAAACGCTACGAGCCGGGCAGCGGCCGCACTTGCCTTTCAATTGAGACGCGTCGCGCAGCGAGGTGAACAATGGCGAATCGCAATACACCTCTGCCAGCGATTGCGATGTAATATTGCCGGCGCAGACCGGCAGAAACCGGCTGGGATAAACCTCGCCCCGATGGTTGATGAATACAAATCCGCGGCCCTCGTTTACACCCCTCGGCGCATATGGAATAGCGGTAGCTTCGGTCAGCCTGCCCCGCGATTCCCGCACCCGCTGTTGCAGCAAATAACGCTGATAATGCTGACCCTCTGTCGTCTTGATCTGGAAATTCGCGCGCTTCGAAGCGTCGTACAGCTTGGCAAAAATCAGTTCGTGGTCCTCGGCACTGAGCATTTCGACGGTCTCTTCCTTATTGCCGGGGACAAAGAAAAAAACATTCCAGAGAGCCACGTCCAACCGCGTCAGCAGCTCGATCATGGGATCCAGATCGTGAATGTTCCGTCGTGAAACGATGGTATTGACCTGCACTGGCAATTGCACTTCATGGCAGTTGCCGATAATCTCCAGCGTGCGCCGGTGCAGTCCTTGCATCTTCCAATAGCCGTCGTTCAGTCCCGGCGTTGATCCGTGCAGCCAGAACGCAACTCGCATCAGCCCGCACGCTTTCAGTTCGGAAATGATGCTGGAATCGAGTCGAGGCGTCGGCAGCAGTGTCAGCGACGTGCGCACCGAATGTTTGGACGCGAAAGACACCACTGGAAGCAGATCAGGCCGCAACAACGGGTCACCGCCTGTGAGGGCCAGCAGCGGGACATGCATCGCTGCGACTTCTTCGACAAGGTGAAAAGCCTCCGCCGTCGAAAACTGCAATTGATTCCGAGGTCGGCGTGCCCGCGCTGGCGTTGCCTTCCATCCACAATCGTGCGTCATCTCCCACGTCACCTGCAGCGGCCGAGAATGCACTCGGGCAGTCTTCGAAAACTCACTGGGACTGGCTGCGGACATCCCTTGGGACTCGCTCCACGTGTCGCCGGGCGTTCCTCTCAGCAAGTCTGCCGGCTGGTTTGAGATCGATGGCATGTCGCGATCCTAGGCATTGAAGAAGAGAGGAACAGTGCCAGATCGCACATGTACTCGTGATAACCATCACAATCGACACGAAAAACACCTGTGATTCATGTCACAAGGCCGAGTGACTTTCGCCATAGGTCGGCCTTCGTTGCCGTGCGAACCTACGCCTGCGAGTGAGTTCTCAGGGTACGGGACTTAAGCACGATCCACTGCAATCCTAGATGCCATGGATTGTGGCAGTGAGGCAACGGCCTACCCCCGCTCTGTGATATCGTGCGAACGAAAATTCTTCCTTAGGAGGAAGCGACAGTATGAAACACGTTCTTCTAGCATTGCTGGCTTGCAGTCTGATCGCGGTCTGCACGTCCTCGGCAGTTGCCCAGGATGCTGCAGCAACATTCAAAGCAAAATGCGCCATGTGCCATGGTGCGGACGGCAAAGGCGGCAAGATGGGTACCCGTGACTTCGCCTCTCCGGAAGTCAAGGCCGAGACTGATGCCCAACTGACCGACATCATCACCAAGGGCAAAGGCAAGATGCCAGCCTACGGCGGCAAGCTGAGCGATGCTGATATCAAGGGCCTCGTTACTTACGTTCGTAGCTTGGCGAAGTAAGCAATAGTACCAGCGGCGATTACGGCCGCACCAAACGGAGTTAACTCTGAAGGATTGGCGGGTGAGAGCATGTCCACGCGAACGATATGGAGATTTTTTGCGCCTGGAGTTGCCCTCACCCTCCTTTTAGCCGCGAGCTCGCTTCAGGCCGCAGGAAAAAAAGACCCAAAACCAACTGCAGACGATTGCCTGGCCTGCCACAGCGACGCTTCTCTGTCGCACGACGAAAACGGCAAGACCGTTAGTCTGCACGTTGATCCGCAAGCCTTCAAAGATTCGATCCACGGCAGCATGTTTACCTGCGTGGATTGCCATACCGATGTAACCAGCGCCGCGCACGAGACCACTCCCAAGAAGATCACCTGCGCCACTTGTCATGCGGACGAACAGGCGGCATACGATCGCAGCTTCCACGGCAAAGCGGTGCAGTCAGGAAATACCGCAGCTGCAAAATGTGTCGATTGCCACGGCAGCCCGCATGAACTACTTCCTGCGTCCGATCCCAAATCGCGCGTTCATCACAGCAATATCCCCGCCACGTGCGGCTCGTGTCACGGCCAGCAGTTTGTGATGGAAAAGGATGGCTTGAGCACGCAGATGGTTGCGTCGTATCAGGCTAGCGTGCATGGCCACGCTGTCGCGAACGGATCCGAGAAAGCAGCCGTCTGCACCGATTGCCACGGGACCCACGAAATTCTCGATGCGAAGGATTCGAAGTCCCCGATCTTCAAGTTCAACGTCCCGATGACCTGCGGCAAGTGCCATGACCAGATATCCAAGGAATTTCAGCAGAGCATCCACGGCACTGCCATCGCTAAGGGCAATTGGCAGGCGCCGGTCTGCACCGACTGCCACGGCATCCACTCCATAAGAGCGCTCAACGATCCGAATTCGCCGGTGTCGGCGCAGAATGTCGGACAGGTGACCTGCGCGCGCTGCCACGAAGGCGTGCGGCTCTCCCAGGAGTTCGGAATTGAAGGCCGGCGTGAAACCACGTATCTGGCCAGCTATCACGGTCTCGCTTCAAAGGGAGGCTCGCAGGTTGTCGCGAATTGCGCCAGTTGCCATGGCACGCACAGCATTTTCCCCTCAAACGATCCCCGCTCAACTATCAACCGCGCGAATCTTTCCCGAACCTGCGGACAATGCCATCCGGGCGTCACGGAAAAATTCACTTCCGCCAAGGTGCACGTGGACGCCCCGCTTTCGGCGGATATCGGCAGCAAGGCGGTTCGCTGGATCCGCAAGTTTTATCTCGGCATGATCTTTGCCGTGATCGGCGGGATGCTGCTGCACAACTTTATTATTTGGAGATCGAAGGTCATCGCGCGGCGCAAGGAACAGAACAAGTTCGTAACCCGCATGCCGCTGCGCTTCCGCTTGCAGCACGCGACGCTGCTGACCAGTTTCTTCGTCCTTGTGCTGACCGGATTTGCTCTGAAGTTCCCGGATTCCTGGTTCGCGTCGATGCTGTCACTTGGCGAACACATGCGCCAGCTCCTGCATCGCATCGCCGCCGTCGTTCTGATCGCCGTCAGCTTCTACCACGCTTTCGATCTGATCTTTACCCGCGAAGGCCGCCGCCTGGCATGGGACCTGTTCCCCAATCTCGATGACATTCGGGGCGCAGCGCAGAATTTGAGTTATTATCTAGGCCTCTCGAATCGCAAGCCCGAGTTCCCGCGCTTCAACTACGCGGAGAAGGCAGAATACTGGGCGCTGGTGTGGGGGATGTTCGTGATGGCTGGAACCGGAATCATGCTGTGGGCGAAAGTCATCGTCGGAAATCATCTGCCGCGCTGGTGGCTCGACATAGCTACGGCCATTCACTTCTACGAAGCGATACTGGCCACGCTCGCGATTCTCGTCTGGCACTTCTATCAGGTGTTCCTCGATCCCGATGTATACCCCATGAACTGGGCTTGGTGGGATGGCAAAATGACCCTGCATCACTACCGGGAAGAGCACGGACTGGACCATGCGACTTTGATGCAGAGTTCCAGAGAGGCCGCCGAATCCGGCGCGGAAGAAACTAAAGAATCCGAGGCAACCGAGGTTAAGCATGGAGACGGATAAGACTCCGCCAGCTCCTGTCGAGCCATGGCATAAATCGCGCATGCTGATGCGCAATCCCATCAGCCTCGCGGGCGTGGCCCTGGCGATCGTTGGGCTGGCAAACATTTTCCTATTCTTTTTGATCGATCAGATCGCCGTCAAACCCAGCCCCTATATTGGCATCCTCGCCTACATGGTGTCTCCTGCCTTCCTGGTCCTGGGTCTCCTGATCATGCTCGCCGGAATGTTGCTTGAGCGCAAAAAGAAGGTTGCGCCCACCGCCTTTTATCCGCGCATCGATCTGAACGATCCTACGCAGCGCGGCGCAGTTTTTTCTTTCGTCACCTTCCTCATCGTTTTCGCCGTAGTCAGTGCGGCTGGCAGCTATAAAGCATACGAATTTACCGAGTCGGTATCGTTCTGCGGACAGTTATGCCACACGGTGATGAGCCCGGAGTACACGGCCTATCAGCTCTCCCCCCATGCGCGCGTCGCGTGCGCCGATTGCCACGTGGGTCCGGGTGCAACTTGGTTTGTGAAGTCGAAGCTGTCGGGCAGCCGGCAGGTATTCGCCACAGTCTTCCACACCTTTCCCCGTCCAATTCCTACGCCGGTACAGAATTTGCGCCCGGCGCAGGAAACCTGCGAGCAGTGCCACTGGCCGAAGAAGTTCTATGGCGGACAACTGAAGGTCTTCTCTCACTTCGCGAGCGACGAGAAGAATACCCTCCGCCAGATTCGCATGATCATCAAGACTGGCGGCGGAGATCCCACGACCGGGGCGCCCGAAGGCATCCACTGGCACATGAACATCGGCAACAAGATCGAATACGTGGCCGCCGACGAGAAGCGTCAGGTCATCCCCTACATCCACGTCGAAGACCTGCAGGGACGCGTCACCGAGTACTACGCGAAAGATTCGACGCTGAGCTAAAGATCAAATTAAAGTTCAGATCGCCAAGGGCAGCACACACCGCATGGACTGCGTCGACTGCCACAATCGCCCGACGCACATCTACGTGTCGCCAGATCTTTCCGTCGATCAGTCCTTGTTGGCGCACCACATCGACAATTCCCTGCCCTTTATCAAGCAGGAAGCCGTCACGGTTCTGACCGGAACCTACAACACGGACGACGCCGCGATGCAGGGCATAGCTGGCGGCATCCAGGATTTCTACGAGAAGAAATATCCTGATGTCGCAAAGAGCAAGCAACTCGAGATTCGTAATGCGGTCGCCGAGGTACAGCAGATCTTCAAACGGACCACGTTCCCCGAGATGAAGCTGAACTGGCTAACACATCCCAACAATCTGGGACACTTTTATTCTCCGGGATGCTTCCGCTGCCACGATGGACAACACGTCAGCTCAGATGGCCGCGTTATCAGCCGCGACTGCGAGCAGTGCCACACCGTGCTGTCGCAGACGGAAGGTGCGACCACCCTCGCTGCCACATTGCCTACAACTCACTTCCAGCATCCAGTCGATATCGGCGACTTAACGCAAGTCACTTGCTCCGATTGTCACACCGGCGGCAACGGACCATAGCGCCAACATTCAGCCACAGATTCACACGGATTTTCGCGGATCATATTCGGGTCCGGCGGCCGCGTGGATACCGAGGTGGTCGACCGGTTCAAGATGACAGACTCCGTTCATGATTACGTCGCAAGGCTGAAAATTCTTTCGCAGGTTTCCCATCTTAGCCAGCTCTAATCCGCTGATCACAAACCGCTTATAAGCTCGCTGTGATTTCAATCACACCGAGCTGTGAACGTACGTCCCGACATGCATCCCCTCCCTGCTGCATCCTTAACCTATCGCAGGGCCACGCCAGTGGTTCCCGTCGAGAAAACTGAACGGGGGATTTCATGAAGCGCAAGTTCAAGACCATGGACGGCAACGAAGCCGTCGCACATGTCGCTTATCGGGTAAACGAAGTGATTGCCATTTACCCCATCACCCCTTCATCGCCGATGGGCGAGTGGGCCGACCAGTGGGCCTCCGAAGGCGTGCCGAATGCCTGGGGCAGCGTGCCCCATGTCGTCGAAATGCAAAGTGAAGGCGGAGCCGCCGGAGCCGTACATGGCGCCCTGCAGACTGGATCGCTCTCTACGACCTTCACGGCTTCTCAGGGATTGCTGTTGATGATCCCCAACATGAACAAGATTGCCGGCGAACTGACCCCGGCTGCGTTTCACGTCACGGCACGCACCATCGCCACGCACGCGCTGTCGATCTTCGGAGATCACTCCGATGTGATGATGTGCCGCAGTACCGGATGGGCCATGCTCTGCTCGAACTCCGTGCAGGAAGCGATGGACCTCGCTTTGATTGCGCACGCGGCTTCGCTTGAGACGCGCATTCCTTTTCTGCATTTCTTCGATGGATTCCGGACCTCGCACGAAGTCAGCAAGATCGAAATGCTCCATGAAGACGATATGCGCGCCATGATCAACATGGATCGCGTCATCGAGCACCGGCAACGCGCGCTTTCGCCGGATCATCCCGTGTTGCGCGGTACGGCGCAAAATCCCGACGTCTTCTTCCAGATTCGCGAGACGGCGAACAAGTTTTACGACGAAGCACCCGGCAAAGTGCAGGCGACGATGGATAAGTTCGCTGAGATCGTTGGACGTCAGTACAAATTGTTCGATTACGTCGGTGCGGCCGATGCCGAGCGCGTCGTCGTTGTCATGGGATCTGGCGCGGAGATCGCGCACGAGACCGTCGACCACCTCAATGCACACGGTGAGAAGGTTGGCGTGCTCAAAGTCCGCCTGTATCGCCCGTTCTGCGTGAAGTCGTTTATGGAGGCCCTCCCCGCAACCGTTCGCCAGATCGCGGTTCTCGATCGCACGAAAGAGTCGGGAGCAATTGGCGAACCTCTGTATCTCGACATCATCAACGCTCTGCACGAAGGATTGAAACTGGGCTACGGCAAGATCAAAGCCGCTCCGGGCGTTGTCGGCGGACGTTACGGCTTGTCCTCGAAGGAATTCACTCCGGCGATGGTCAAGGCCGTCTACGACAACCTGAAGAAGCCGCAACCGAAAGATCATTTCACCATCGGCATCAACGACGACGTCACGCACACCAGCCTGGACTACGATGCGAGCTTCTCGACCGAACCCGACAGCGTGATCCGCGCCATGTTCTACGGCCTGGGCGCGGACGGCACCGTGGGCGCAAACAAGAACTCCATCAAAATCATCGGCGAGAATACCGACAACTACGCGCAAGGATACTTCGTTTACGACTCGAAGAAGTCGGGCGCGATGACCGTCTCCCACCTGCGCTTCGGACCACAGCCAATCAAGTCGAGCTATTTGGTCTCGAAAGCGAACTTCATCGCCTGTCATCAGTGGATCTTCCTCGAACGCTACGACATGCTCAGCGCGCTCGTCGACGGCGGAGTTTTCCTGATTAACAGTCCGTTCAGCAAAGACGAACTGTGGGAGCACCTGCCGCGCGACGTACAGCAACAACTCATCACTAAAAAAGCAAAGCTCTACACGATCGATGCTTACCAAGTGGCACGCGACGCCGGCATGGGATCGCGCATGAACGTCATCATGCAGGTCTGCTTCTTCGCGATCTCGAAAGTGCTGCCGCGCGACGAGGCCATTGAGGCCATTCGCGAATCGATTCGTCACACTTACGGCAGGAAGGGCGAGGAAGTCGTCAAGAAGAACATGCTGGCCGTGGACGAGACTCTAGCGCACCTGTTCGAAGTGAAAGTGCCGTCGACAGTTTCGAGCAAGATCGAGTTGCCGCCGGTGTTCCCGGGTGCTCCAAAGTTTGAGCGCGAAGTACTCGGCACGATCTACGCTGGTAAGGGCGACGAACTTCCAGTCAGCGCATTCTCTTGCGACGGAACCTTCCCCACAGCCACCGCTCAATGGGAAAAACGTAATCTCGCTCTCGAAATTCCGGCATGGGATTCGAAGATCTGCATACAGTGCGGCAAGTGCGCCATGGTTTGTCCGCACGCGGTCATCCGCATCAAGGTGTATGACAGCAAGGTACTCGAAGGCGCTCCGGCTACGTTCAAGTCCTGCGACACGCGCGATAAAGAATGGGCGGGCATGAAGTACACGATTCAGGTCGCACCGGAAGATTGCACCGGATGCGGCGTGTGCGTCGACATCTGCCCAGTGAAGAACAAGAGCGAAGTCCGGCTGAAGGCCATCAACATGGTGGCGCAGCCTCCGCTGCGTGAACCCGAGAAAGCGAATTGGGAATTCTTCCTCGACATTCCCGAACTTGATCGCCGCAAAATCAAAGTTGGCACTATTCGCCAGCAACAGGTGCAGGAGCCGCTGTTCGAGTTCTCGGGCGCATGCTCGGGATGCGGCGAGACGCCTTACGTCAAATTGGTCTCGCAGTTGTTTGGCGATCGCGCCGTGGTTGCGAACGCGACCGGTTGCTCTTCCATCTACGGCGGGAACCTGCCCACCACTCCGTGGGCCAAGAACGCCGATGGACGAGGTCCGGCATGGTCGAACTCGCTCTTCGAAGACAACGCCGAATTCGGAATGGGCTTCCGCGTTTCGATCGACAAGCAGACCGAATTCGCGCAAGAACTTCTGCGGCGGGTCGCGGGTAACGTCGGCGAAGATCTCGCCACGGCGATTATCACCGCGAAACAGAAAGACGAATCCGATATCTACGAGCAACGCCAGCGCGTCGAAATTCTGAAAGAGCGGCTGCACAAGCTGAATTCCCCCGAAGCCAAGCAGCTGCTCGCGCTGGCTGACATGCTCGTGAAAAAGAGCGTCTGGATCATCGGCGGCGATGGATGGGCGTACGACATCGGCTACGGCGGCCTGGATCACGTCTTGGCCAGCGGACGCAACGTCAACGTGCTCGTGCTCGACACTGAGGTCTACTCCAACACCGGCGGACAGGCATCGAAATCCACGCCCCGCGGTGCGGTCGCGAAGTTCGCTGCGGGCGGCAAACCCAGTCCGAAGAAAGATCTGGGAATGATGGCGATGACCTACGGCAATGTTTACGTCGCGAGTGTCGCCATGGGCGCGAAAGACGAGCACACGCTGAAGGCGTTCCTCGAAGCCGAAGCCTACGACGGTCCGAGCATCATCATCGCGTACTCCTCCTGCATCGCGCACGGCATCGACATGACGACCTCGATGAGCGACCAGAAGGTCGCGGTCGAGTCCGGTCAGTGGCTGCTCTATCGCTACAACCCGGAACGCGCTGCGATTGGGGAGAACCCGTTGGCGCTGGATTCGCGTGCACCGAGCCGCAAGGTGCAGGAATACATGCTGCAACAGACACGCTTCAAGATGCTCACCAAGAGCAAGCCGGAAGACGCGGAACGCTTGTGGAAGCTAGCGCAGAAAGATGTGGAAGCCCGGTTCCACATGTACGAGTACCTGGCCAGCCGCAAACCCGAGGCAGCCGGTCCGGTGAAAGAAGCGGCCGCAAAGCCGGCAGCAGAGAAAACGACTCCGGTAGGCGTGAAGTAAAGGAGCGTAAATAAAGGAACAAGGAGACTCCCATGATCGACCTTAGCACTAGCTATCTCGGCTTGAAGCTGCCCTCCCCGCTGGTCGTCTCAGCATCGCCTCTCTCCCGCGATGTCGATGGAATCTGCCGCCTGGAAGATGCCGGAGCCTCTGCCGTCGTTCTCTACTCGCTGTTCGAGGAACAACTTCGCCAGGAAGAGGCTGACCTGCAATATCACCTCTCCGCCGGCACCGAAAGCTTCGCGGAATCGCTCACTTACTTCCCGCAGGCGAGCGAATTCCACACGGGGCCTGAGGGATATCTCAATCACATCCGCAAGGCGAAATCGTCCGTGCACATGCCGATCATCGCCAGTCTCAACGGTTCGACACTGGGTGGGTGGACGAAGTTCGCGGGAGAGGTGCAGCGTGCCGGCGCGGACGCCATTGAGTGCAACATCTATCACATCCCCACCGATCCGAAACTTACGGCCGCCGATGTCGAGAAAAGTTATCTCGATATCGTGCGCGCCGTGAAAAGCACTGTAACCATTCCGGTCGCGGTTAAGGTGAGCCCGTTTTTCAGCAACTTCGCGAACATGGCGCAGCGTCTGGATGAGGCTGGCGCCGATGGACTCGTCCTCTTTAATCGCTTCTATCAGCCCGACATCGATCTCGAAGAGCTGGAAATTCGTCCGAATGTTCTGCTGAGTTCGCAGCAGGCGCTGCGGCTGCCTCTTACCTGGATCGGAATTCTGTATGGGCGGGTGAAAGCGAGCCTGGCCGGTACCAGCGGCGTCCATACCGCAGAGGATGTCGTAAAGCTGCTCATGGTCGGAGCGAATGTGACGATGCTGTGCTCATCCTTGATGCGGCACGGCGTGAATCACCTGCGCCACCTGGACCGCGAACTGCGCGAATGGATGGAAGAACACGAATACGAATCAGTGCAGCAGATGCAAGGCAGCATGAGCCAGCAACGCTGCTCCGATCCCGGCGCCTTCGAACGTGCGCAGTATATGCGCGCGGTCAAAGGGATGAATCATATTCACATGGCAGGATGGCGCTGAGCGGGGAATAAGAGATGTCGCCCGGACGATTTGAAAGGGCACGGCTTTATAGCCGTGCCGTACACATCGATTTTAAGTTTTGGGCCTTAGCCCCTGAGGTACGGTTGTGGAATCCATTCTTCAAACTCAACATCCATCGTTCACTTCAACTCCGGAAACCGCTTCGGCCAAAGCGCGCCGCGAGCGGCACCGCGCTCTGATCATCCCTCGTGAACACGGGGCATGGGGACTCTTGCTCGTCCCGATCATTACCGGCGCAGGCATTGGATTTCGTCAATGCAGCCACATCTTCCCGCTCATCCTGCTCTCTGCCGCAGCCTTCGCTTTGTTTTGGTTGAGGACGCCACTCGAAAGCCTGATCGGAACGTCGGCGATGCGGGCGGAAACCAGCGAAGAAAGCCACACCGTCAAGTCGGTGATTGCGATCCTGGGCGCGGTTGCAGGGCTGGCGTTGGGCGCTCTTTTATGGGCGGGCCGGAACGCTGACTTGTGGCCGCTGGGAGCCGCCGTCGCTGCGGCCTTCATCGGACAAGCGCTGCTGAAAAAGCTGGGTCGGCGTACGCGCATGCTTTCTGAAATCGTGGGCACCATTGGGCTGACCGCTGCTGCTCCAGCCGCCTATTACGTCATCACCGGAAACTTCAACGCGACCGCATGGATGCTGTGGGTGGCCAACATCCTCTTCGCGGGTGACCAGATTCACTATGTCCAGTTGCGCATCCACACCGCGAAGATCGAGGGCTTCCGCGCTAAGCTGACTCGTGGCTGGGCTTTTGCCGTTGGTCAAGCATTGATGACCACAATTCTCACGCTGGTTTGCATGGCTCGCTTGATGCCTCCAATCGCCTCGATCGCGTTTGCTCCACTTCTATTCAGAGGATGGTTCTACTTCATACAGGAGCCTGGTCCTCTCATCGTTCGCCGCCTCGGGTGGGGTGAAGTGAAGCACGCCACCGCCTTCTGCGTGCTCTTCATTGCGACGTTCACATTGGCGAGATAAGAATTTATCGGTCCCGTAATTAATCGAGAATGAGCGGTTTGCATACCGCCGTGATGGCGACCGCGCAACCAACTCTGGCATCATAACGGGAGCAAGGTCCCTGCCATGAAAGCCGCCATTCTTACTTCCCCTGCCCCCATCTCAGAACATCCTCTCAAAATCGTCGAAGTCGCAGATCCGCGTGTCCGATCAGGTCACGTTCTGCTGCGCGTGCGCGCTTGCGGCGTGTGCCGGACCGACCTCCATATTGTTGAAGGCGAATTGCCTGCCAAACAGTTGCGGCTGATCCCCGGTCACCAGATCGTGGGAGAGGTGGTCGACGGTGGCACGCCGGAGATTCCGCAGGGCTCGCGCGTCGGCGTATCGTGGCTTGGAGGAACCGACGGCAGCTGCCCTTACTGTCAGAAAGGCCTGGAGAATTTGTGCGACTCGCCTACGTTCACCGGCTATACCGTTGCCGGCGGATACGCGGAGTACGCCTTTGCCCGTAATGATTTCGTCTTTCCACTGCCGGACGCACTCGATGATCTGCACGCCGCGCCATTGCTTTGTGCCGGCATCATCGGATTCCGCAGCCTGCGAGTGGCCGGAGTCGAACCGGGCGAACGCGTAGGCCTGTTCGGTTTCGGCGCCTCTGCCCATCTCGCCATCGCCGTATTGCAGTCTTGGAAGTGCGAGGTATACGTTTCTACTCGCGGCAAGTCGCATCGCAAACTGGCAGAATCGCTGGGAGCCACCTGGGTGGGAACTGAGAACGATAAGCCGCCGGTGGAACTGGATCGCGCAGTCACGTTTGCGCCAAGCGGTGATGTGGTGGTCGCCGCACTCTCCAGCCTGCGGAAAGCTGGCGTGGTGGCGATCAATGCGATTCATCTCGATCGCATGCCGCAGTTCGATTACGACCGCCTGCTATGGGGCGAACGTCAGATCCGAAGCGTCGCCAATATGACGCGTGCCGATGCGCGCGACTTCCTTGCATTAGCAGCGCAGATTGAGTTGCGCCCCAAGGTCACGACTTTCTCCCTTGACCAGGCAAACGAGGCGCTCCTGGCTGTGAAGAACGATGCGATCGACGGAGCGGCCGTAATCGTCCCATAAGCCATTGATTCGTGCTGTGAATTGAATAATTGCGGAAATTTACCAATTGGGGAATTGGGAAATTTAAAATCCAACCCTTTCCGACTACTTTTAATTACTCAATTACCAAATTTCCCAATGACCCCAATCACTCCATGCGCGCCCAAGGCCTAACGTCGGATTGCCCTTTCCCTGCGATTTATCTTGACTTCCGGCATAAACGAAAGTAATAGTTTTGACTCGTAATAATATGAAAGTTGTCAGGGAGGTTGCTATGGTGTGCCGTTGCCGTTCCACGTTCGTACCCGTTCTCACAGCTATCGTCGGGATGGTTGTTCTTTGGGGTACAACAGTTTTCGCGCAAGGGGCGTATCAGGCGCAAGTTCGCGGGACCGTCACCGACCAGAGCGGGGCCATTGTCGTCAATGCAGCTGTAACGATCACAAACGACGCCACCAATATCTCGCAAACCTCCAAGAGCAACGAACACGGAGAATATTTCTTTACCGGCCTGCGTCCTGCGACCTACACCATCAAGGCACAAGTTTCCGGCTTCCAGCTCACTGAGAAAAAGAATGTCGTTTTGCAGGTCGATCAACAGACCACCGTGGACTTCGTTCTGCACCCGCTGAGCGTCAACGAGACCGTGGAAGTCACTCAAGCAGCACCCTTACTCGACACTGAGAGTGCGACTCTCGGCACCGACATCAGCAGCGAATACGTGCACGAACTTCCTCTGAACAACCGCAGCTTCTTTGGCCTGACGTTTCTGGCGGCGGGCGTGACCGAGGTGGCGGGGTCCGGCACCGGTGATAACTACCCGTCGGGCACAAACTTCACGTCTAATGGGCAGCGCAATGCGACCGCCGAGATACGGCTGGACGGCGCCCTGATCAGCGCGCCCGAACAAGGTGAGGGAGGAAATTCCAACGTCTACTACGAGCCCCTGGTCGAGGGCATGCAGGAGATGAAGGTACAGAACAACAGCTTCTCGGCCGAGTTCGGCAACAACGGCGGCACGGTCGTCAACATGGTGATGAAGAGCGGAACCGATCACTTTCACGGCAGCGGCTGGTATTTCCTGCAGCGCGCGGACCTGAACGCGCGCGATTTCTTCAACCCTGAATTCGTGGCGGGTAATCCCATACCCAATCCCAAACCAAACAGTAAGCGCGACCAAGGTGGATTTTCCCTGGGCGGCCCCATCATCAAAAACCGCACGTTCTTTTTTGTCGATTTCGAGAAGGTTGCCAGCTCCAGTTCGCAAAGCGGAGTTGTGACCGTACCGACCCTGGCGGAGCGGCAAGGCGACTTTTCAGCAGATGGGATTCCCGGTACCAATCAGCCTCTGAACATCTACGACCCGACCGCGCAAGGATGTGGCAATCCATGCGGCACCCGGCCGCAGGTGCAGTACAACGGTAAGTTGAACGTGATTCCGCCGAGCGAGCGGAATGCCATCGGATTGGCGGTGCTGAATCTCTATCCGAAACCCAGTAACGGCAACGAGTTCAACAACTACAACTACTCGACGTTGGCGCAGGGTCCGGGTTACCAGTTCGACATCAAGATCGATCACCAGATCAACGACAGGAACCGCATCAGCGGCCGCTACAGCCGAGGCTGGAGCAATGGTACCAGTCCGCTGACCCTGGGAGACGGCTTCGATAATGACGGAATCAAGAGCGGTGTGACGGTGGCGCAAAACGCTTCGCTGGAATATACCCGCACGATCAACCCGCGGACCATCTGGACCAGCCATATCGGAGTCGACCGCGTCCACGAACTGTCGGTGCCGAGTATCCCGACGATTACCAGCTTCAATGCCTCGCTGCCAACTGGCGTTCAGGGGTTGCCTGCGGTGTTCCAACAGGCGAACGGCATCGACAAGATGCCGACGTTTCTGATGCAGGGAAGTTCGCCTTGGACGAATCTCTACGATCAGTGCTGTATTAATACTACCTTTGCCCACACTCTGGTCAGTTACTCTTCGCAATTGGTGATCTCCAAAGCGGCTCATCTGATTAAAATCGGCGGCGAGCAGCGAATTTTCTACAACAACTTCTGGCAGCCGAATTACCCGACCGGTTTCATGACCTTCACGGATGACACGACGTCTCCGACTCCGAACAGCAACACGGATGCGTCGGGAAACCTAACCGGCAATCCCTTCGCCAGCCTGGCTTTTGGCTACGGCGATAATGTCAACGCCTCCAGTCAGCTGGCAGTGACTCCTTCGGTCGCAAACCGGTCGCTGGAAACCGGGTTCTATATCCAGGACGACTGGAAGATTACCTCGAAATTCACGCTCAATCTTGGCTTGCGCTACCAGTGGAGTTCGCCTTATACATCGCGCGGCAACCAGATCCAGTTCAGCAATTTCACCGCAAACAGTGGCGTCAGCATTCCACTGAATTCTGTCCCGGCGACGGCTCCGGCGGGTACGTTCAGCCCCCAGGCGATGATGCAATCTGCGGGATTGAATCTCCCGGCGTCCACGCAGTTGCTCGGCACAACGCAATTCGCGACATCGAGCATGAGGACGGTTCCGACCTACTGGAAAGATGTTGGTCCGAGGCTGGGTTTCTCCTACCAGCTCGATCAGCAGACAGTGGTACGTGGCGGCGCGGGCATCTATTTCGGAATGAGCCCGGCCACCAACTTCCAGTATCCCGGCGCGGCGTTCCTTAAGACCGCGAACCTGTTTTTTACAAACGACAATTTCGCCACCCAATCCGCGACCTTGGAGAATCCGTTTCCGGCAGGCTACACCGGTCCGCAGGGTAGGCAGTACGGCCAGTTTGCGAACTGGGGTTATCCAGACGCGAATGATCTGGGCACGACGGCGGCGCGAGATGCCAACATCTACCAGTGGAATTTGGGGATTCAGCGGCTGCTTCCCAGCCAGATCGTGCTCGGCGTGGACTACTCCGCGAACCGAAGCACCCATCTGCCATGGGCCGGCACAAATAATCGCGATTACATCCCTTCTTCTTTGCTGGCCCAGGTTACGGCTGCTGTCACCCCCACGGACCCAACTTGTCTGGCTGATAGCTGCGTAAGCAACTTCCTTCAGACGCAAGTCGGCAATCCGTTCTATTCCATGTTCAATGCCCCTTGCACGTCGACCGCTTCTCATCCTTGCTTCAACGAACCAAATTCGAACTACGGCCAGGCGACGCTGCCCTTGGGAAATTTTCTGAACAAGTACCCGCAATTCTCCGGCGACTTTGAAGGGCTGATGTTGGAGGAAGCCAGTTCCTGGTACAACGCGATGCAGATTCGCTTCCAGAAGCGCACGACGCACCACATCAGCTTTGAGGGCAGCTACACCATATCGAAGGCCACAGATAATTCGTCAGCGGGAAGGAACAACTGGGTCGGTGCGCTCGGCGCTGGCATTCCGCAACAACTCGATCGCCTGTACGCGGAACACAGCATTGGGGGCAACGACACGCCACAGCGGCTCGCGGCGGCCGCGGTCGTGGACCTGCCCATTGGCCGCAAGCAATGGATTGGCGGCAATATGAACCGCGCGGTCGACGCAGTCGTGGGAGGCTGGTCGCTCTCGACAATCATCACCGAGCAGTCGGGACAACCGCTTGCCCTTAGCATGTCCAACGCCCGTTTGGCGAACGGCACCCAACGGCCCGAAGTTGTGTGCTCCCAATTTAAGACCGGGACCAGCGTGCACTCCGCCGCCTTGTCTTGGGAGAATCCGACTCCTGCCCCATTTCTCAACGCTGGCTGTTTTACCGACCCCGGCGACCAGGTTCCGGGGAATGCTCCACGGTACTTTTCCGGATTGCGCGCCGACGGGATCCACAACATGGATCTGAATATTTACAAATCGTTTGTGCCCAAAGAAGGCATGCGAATCGAAGTGCGGGCAGAGACATTTAATGCATTTAACCACCCCCGCTTTGCGCAGCCGAATTCGGCCGTGGGAGATCCTTTATTTGGGACCGTTACGAGTGACGCCGGAGGGGAGTACTGAAAATCCGCGCTCCTTCCAGTTTGGATTGAGATTCGAGTTCTAAAAAATGGCGCAGCGGACGGCCTCGATCTCTGTATCCCACGGTGGCTGGTGTCATCGTTCCGCTAGTTCTGAATCTGTTTTGAAAGGTCGCGGCTCCACAGCCTCCGAAACGATGCAGAGTGCAAGTCTGTCTTGAAAGGGCGCGGCTTCAAGCCGCGCGGCAAACGCCGCAAAATCAATGCGGCCTTAGCCGCTGAAGGACGCTTCCAAAGTCGAACCAACCTTTCCCGCAGCTTGTTCAGGCCTGTCGTACCATGCGCGTGTGGAAGGGTTCGTATCAGGGCACGCCTTCAGGCGTGCCGAGAATGGACAGAACATGAGCGGCTTTTAGCCGCTGAGGGGATGCTTCCAAGCGTCGAAGCGACCTTTCCCTGTCGCGCATGCGCTTGCGCAACTGTTCGTATCAGGGCACGTCTTCAGGCGTGCCGAGAACGGATGCAACAGGAACGGCTTTTAGCCGCTGTGGGATGCTTCCGCAATCTGTTAGTCGTGCTTCTAGTAAAGGGCAGGCAGGCCAGAGTAGATACGCATTGGCAAGTACACATTCAGGGGCTGATATGACACGCAAAGCTTCATTCGTTTTTCTCTCTTTAATATTGTTCGCTCTCGGGCTGGTCGCGTCGCCTGACTCCGAAAAACAGAATTGGACAAACCAGAATTGGACAAACTATGTCCGCATCGGCGCCTACGGACTGAAGGGCGGAGATGCGCAGCAGATTGTGCAGCGCGCGCAGGATAGCAATGTGGCTGGCATTGAAGTCGATAACGACATCCCCGGCCGCTACGAGAGCTTTCTGGATCCGGAAGCAAAGTTGAAGGCGATCCACGATGTGGCCGAGGCGGCACACAAAGCCGGCAATCATGCATTCGTCTACATCGCGGGCACCGAGTGCATCACGGCCCATGGCGACAAGGTTCCCCACACCATGGCGAAGGATCATCCCGACTGGCTGCAGAGAAAGATAACGGGCGAGCCGGCGGTTTTCGGCGGTGGCACCGCATTCTGGATTCGAGCGGGCGACGAAGACGTGTGGGTAAGTCCTTATGCGACCGAGTGGCGCAAGATCTACATGCAGCGCGTGCACCAAATCGCAGCGACGGGCATTGACGGCATCTACATCGATATTCCTTATTGGATGACGCACTTTGAGGGTTGGGAGGACACGTGGGCCAGCTTCGACGATTACACCGTGGCAGCCTTCAAGGCAAAGACCGGGCTGGATGCGAAGCACGACGTGAAGATCGGAGATTTTTCCGATCCCGGATTTCGTAAGTGGGTCGAGTTCCGAATTCAGACGTTCACTGATTTTCTGGCTGAAATCGATCACACGGCGAAGGCGGTGAATCCGGAGATCAAGACGATTCCAGAAATCTATCCTGGAATTGAAGAAGAGGCCGTGCGGGTGGGCGCCGATGTGTACAGCCTATATCCGGTGGTGGATGCAATCGCACACGAATACGAGTTCGGCAACGGCGATCACATGGCGTCGGGGCGCAAGCCGATTGATTGGTTTCGCTATCAGGTCGGGATGCATTCGTTCCGGGCGTTCGCGCAAGGCAAGGCGACTTGGATTCTGAACTACTCGTGGGACGGCGACAAGAACGTCGACAAGCGCGAAGCGATGATGAATCTTGCCATGTCGCAGCTTATGGCAGGCGCGAATTTCTGGGATGCCCCTGGACATTCCATGGCGGGATCAAACGATCTGCCCACCAGAAAGAAGATCTTCGACTGGATTCAGGAACACGAGAAGACGTTCTATCTGCCGCGGACGCCGATTGATCCGATCGGCGTTTACTTCTCCCCGGAGACGAGAAATCTCTATGCGAAGGATTTTCTGGACTCGTATCGCGGAGTTCTGATCCTTTTGATGCAAAAACATCTGTCGTTTCAGATTGTGACTCCGCGAACGCTGGCAGATTTTCAAGGCAAGACGCTGGTGCTGCCGGATGTCCGCATCCTTGGGGACGCTGAGAAAAGTTGGTTGAAGGAATACGCGGCTCAAGGAAGCAAGATTGTCGTCACGGGCACGGATGCGACGGGACTTGCGGAGTCGCCGAGCGTAGCGCGAATGCCGGAGTGTCCGGGGAAAGCTTACAACGCAGCCATCGAAAAAGACTTTGAACATTCATCACCCGATTCGCAGCACGACTTTTTCGCCAGCCTGCAAGGCGGTGATGCCGTTCACATCCAGGCCTCGTCGCAAATTGCGACTTCGATCTCTCGCACTCCGGATGGGCATGCCAACGTCTTCTTCGCGAACTTTGCCGGCTTGGTCGGCGGATCGAATCCGATTCAGACTCCGCAGAGTGGAGTGACGGTCGCCGTGAAATCAACTGCGGACCTGAAAGGATTCTTCCTGCCTTTCCTTGGACAAGTGGAGCCGGTGAAGGGAGTGCGAAGCGGAGACTCAGTGAGCTTTACCCTGCCGACGATCGCCCGGGGCGCAGTCTTTTGGTAGAACATTATGAACCGTAGAAATTGAACTTATCCACACCTTCTTGTGACATCTGACCTTGCGCCCGCCATTCGCGATCGGCAATCATGGTCGAGGCCGCAACGGTGTGCTGAGAGCGCAGACGGCGGCTGAAGAGTCTGTCTAGGTTTTTGATTCTAAGTTCTTTGAAATCAAGATTTTGCCCGTAAACCATTGATAACAATAGGACCGGTTTCGTAAATTACGAGCTAAGTCTATATTCTGCAAGATTTTGCGGGTAAGTTGTTTGGATTCAATATTTTGCAGACCGATCCTGATACCTTTAAAGCATAAGTGCTTTAGTATCAATATTTTGAGCCGACTGCGCGAAAAATGACGAAATGCCAGAACTAGCAACGTGCGGAGAAGTGAAGGTTGTGAACCTGCTTTGAAAGGCTGCGGCTGAAGCCGCGCTACTGTTCCCATTTTTTCGAGCGAGAAACGGCTTCGTTCCAGCGTGCGCGCTGGCTGCCCGCCTGCGATTGCAGCATCTTGGGTTCGAAGCGGCGATGCGATCCGGAATGCGAGCGGATAGCATCCTTCGTCCAGAAATCTACGGCCAAGCCCGCCAGATACGCGGCCCCGAGTGCGGTCGTCTCCGTCACTGCCGGACGAACTACGGGCACGCCGAGGATGTCGGCCTGGAATTGCATGAGGGCGTCGTTAGCCGCAGCGCCACCATCCACGCGTAATTCCTGCACCGCATCTCCCGAATCCGCCCGCATGGCATCGAGCAGATCGGCGACCTGGTACGCAATGCTCTCGACCGCGGCGCGGGCGATGTGACCCGCCGTCGTGCCGCGCGTAACCCCAAAGATCGAACCGCGGGCGTAAGAATCCCAGTGGGGCGCGCCAAGCCCAACGAACGCGGGAACAAAATAGACGCCGCCATTGTCCGGCACCGATCTCGCCAGCGCCTCGACATCTTCTGACTTGCGGATCAAGCCGAGACCATCGCGCAGCCACTGCACAACCGCGCCCCCGACGAAAACGCTGCCTTCCAGGGCGTATTCGGTTGCGTCTTCCTGATTTTCCATGCGACGGTTGTGACAAGTTGGTTCGATGGACGGCACGGCGCGTTGGCCGGTATTTTGCAGCATGAAGCATCCGGTGCCGTAGGTATTCTTCGTCATCCCGGGAGTGGTGCACTGTTGACCGAAGAGGGCGGCCTGCTGATCGCCAGCAATGCCCGCGATGGGAAGTCCCTCGAGATCTTTCACGCCGGACGTCTTGCCATAGACTTCGCTTGAGGACCGAACTTCCGGAAGCATCGATGCAGGAATGCGGAAGAGTTCGAGCAGTTCTGGATCCCAGGCGCCTGCGTGAATGTTGTAAAGCATGCTGCGCGACGCGTTGCTGACATCCGTGGCGTGAACTCTGCCGTGCGTCAGTTTCCAGACCAGCCAACTATCGACCGTGCCGAAGGCTAGGTTGCCAGCCTCGGCGAGTTGGCGCGCACCGGAGACATTGTCGAGGATCCACGCGATCTTCGTGGCGGAGAAATAGGAATCAATCAGCAGTCCGGTGCGCTGTTGAATCATCGCGCCGTGCCCATCGCGATGAAGGCGCTGGCAGAAGTCGGCAGTGCGGCGATCCTGCCAGACGATCGCGTTATAGACCGGTTGTCCGGTATCGCGATTCCAGACGATGGTGGTCTCGCGTTGGTTGGCGATGCCGATCGCGGCAACATCTTCCCGGCGCGCCCCGGCGTTGGACAGGGCAAGGAGCGCGACCGAGATTTGCGATGTCGCAATTTGCTCCGGGTTGTGCTCGACCCATCCGGGCTGCGGAAAGATCTGATCGAACTCCTGTTGGGCGACGGCTCTGACTGTTCCCTGCTGGTCGAACAACAAGGCTCGCGAGCTGGTCGTACCTTGATCGAGCGCTAGAACGTATTTCAAATTCTCCTCCCATCCAGTGGCGGCGAGAGAGCTTAAGACGGATCTGATGGCCGCAGAAAGCGGCGAATTCCGAAATCATAAACGGCGGCACCGATCAGACCTCCGAGCAAAGGCCCGGCGATCGGAACCCACCAGACGCGGCTTCCGTCGGTGAGACCGTTGTTTCGAAATCCAGCGACAACGGTAAAGAGCCGCGGTCCGAAATCTCTGGCTGGGTTGATGGCATAGCCGTGCATTCCTCCGAAGCTGATGCCGACGGCAACAACCACTAGCCCGATCATCAGCGGAGTAAGGTTCGAGCCTGGCGGCTCGTTCCATTCATCGGTGATTGCGAATGCCAGCAGCACGAACAAAGCGGTGCCGATCAACTGATCGAGAAAGCCTGCCTGGGGCAGTTCGGGAAACGCTGGAAAGGTGGTGAAGACGCCGGCCGTGGTTTCGAGGTGAGGGTCTATATGCCGGAAGGCAGGCAAATAGTTCCAGAAGACCAGCGCCGCCGCCGCAAATGCGCCGGCAGTTTGCGCGATCACGTAAGGCACGACCTTGCTCCAGGAAAACTTGCGGAAGACTGCTTTGGCGAGGGTCACGGCGGGATTCAAATGAGCTCCGGAAATCTTGTCGGAGATGTAAACCCCCATCGTGACAGCCAATCCCCAGCCCAGCGTTATGTTTGTGAACCCGCCGTGAATAATCTCTCCGGGATTGTGCGAGGGGAACAGCATCACCATGGCACCTACGCCAGTACCAAACATGATAAGCACGAGCGTTCCCAGGAACTCGGCAACCAACTCCGCGAACAATGAGGGCTTCGAGGCCATCGCATCTCCCGAACCAGGTTATGGTTCCAGACCGCGAAGTAGTCTATCAAGCGGGCGGAAGTTGAGGAATGTTTTCACTGGAATTCCCCCTTGCGGATCGAGGTCCACAAAAGTCATTTTGCGGGGGCATTTTCGCTTGACATTTCCGGTCACTTCCCTAAGATAGAGAAATATTTATTCATTTTTGTGAATATTTATTCATTATGAATAAAACCTTGCGCCAACGAGCGGTACTGGATGTGCTGAAGCACGGGTCTATCGCCAGCCAGGAGGATCTGCAGCGGCATCTGCGCCGGCGCGGGTTCAAGGTGGGACAGGCAACGCTCTCGCGCGACATTCGCGATTTGAACTTGAGCAAGACATCACACGGCTATTCCATGCCTCAAGGGGACGGCGGCGCCGGGATAGCTTTACCGCCGGTATCCCGATTGGTGAAAGAGTTCGTTCTCGATATCCGGTCAGCCCAAAATCTGCTGGTGATCAAAACGATCGTGGGCAGCGCGCAGCCGGTTGCTGCAGCGCTGGACGAGACCGACTGGAGTGAACTGGTTGGAACGATTGCGGGAGATGACACGATACTGATCGTGTGTCCGGATAAAGAGCATGCGCGGAACCTGGCGGGTCGAATCGAGGAAATGCTGGGTTGATGGCAGCGAAACTCAAAACGGCGGTGCTTGGCGCGACTGGCTATTCCGGCCTGGAATTGACGCGGATTCTTCTGCGCCATCCAAAGCTGGAGAAACCTGTGTTGCTCCGGCGATCTGCCGATGGGGACGGCGCGTCTGACCTCGCCGATGTCTTCCCGGTGTTATCGGGTAACGGGGGCTATCCCCTGCATTCGTTCTCGTGGCCGTCGATGAAGCAGCAAGGAGTGCAACTGCTGTTTCTGGCGACGCCACATGAAGTATCGCGGACGCTGGTACCCGAAGCCTTGGCGCAAGGTCTGCGCGTCATCGACCTGAGCGGCGCATGGCGACTACAGCAGGAGCATCACAGGGCGATCTACAACTTCGAGGATTCGGACGCAGCGACCGCCGGTGCACTGACAAAGAGGGCTGTGTATGGATTACCCGAACTGAATGGCGATCGTATCGCCGGTGCCGAACTTGTGGCGAATCCTGGATGCTACGCGACCTCGATCATTCTGGCGCTGGCACCGCTTTTGAAGGCCGGAGTGGTGGATCGAAAACGCGGGATCGTTTCCGATTCGAAATCCGGAGTTTCGGGGGCCGGTAAGGAGCCGACCGCGAAAACACATTTCGTATCGGTGGCCGACAATCTATCGGCGTATGCGGTGTTCAATCACCGGCATATGGGCGAGATCGTGGAGCAACTGTCGCTGGACGATCAGGAATTGATCTTCACGCCTCATCTACTGCCGATTCCGCGCGGTATTCTGTCGACGATCTATGTTCATCTGGAACGCGAAATGACGGCTCTGGAAGTGGAGTCATGCTTCCGTAATTTCTATGCGGGAAAGCGCTGGGTACGGATTTTTCAGACACCGAAGCTTCCGCAGGTGCAGTTCTCACTGCATACAAACTACTGCGATCTCGGATTTTGCCTGGCGGAGGATGGACGGCGGTTGGTGTTGATCTCGTGTATCGACAACTTGCTGAAGGGCGCTGCCGGGCAAGCGGTGCAAAACATGAATCTGATGTATGGATGGGGCGAGGAAGAAGGACTGCAGTGATCATCGTCATAAAAATCGGAGGGGCCGCTCTGGAGAACGCGGGCACATTGCGTAAGTGCGCGCGGGCGATTGCAGAGCTGGCACAGGATGGGCATCGCGTGGCCGTCGTGCACGGTGGCGGCACCGCTTTGACTCGCGTGCTGAAGCAACTCGGCAAACAGAGTGAGTTCGTGGGCGGATTGCGCGTGACCGATGCCGAGACGCGCGACGTGGCGCTGATGGTGCTGGGCGGGATGGTGAATAAGAAGATGGTGGCTGCGATTCAGGCTGCCGGAATGCCCGCGGTGGGATTCTGCGGTGGCGATGGCATGTCGTTTCGTGCCCGGCGAAAGCATGTGAACGGCAACGATCTCGGGTTCATCGGTGAGATCTGTTTTGCAGAGCCCTGCTGGATCGAAGCGCTCTGGCAGCAAGGTGGCATCCCCGTGTTGGCATCGCTCGCACTTGGCGCTGACGGCGAGTATTACAACGTGAATGCTGACGAAATGGCTGCGGCCTGCGCGGCTGCATGCCATGCAAATGCTCTGATCTTTTTGACGGACGTTCCGGGAGTAAAAGATGCGGCCGGCGAAGTGATCCCGTGGCTGAGCACAAAGCAGGCCCAGGCGCTTGCCGCGGGATCCGTCGTCAGCGGCGGGATGTTGCCCAAGCTGGCGGCCTGCACGCAAGCATTGAAAGAAGGTGTTGGCAGAGTTCGGATTCTACCTGCGGAAGAAGCCGAAGCGTTGCCGCAGTTTTATTTGACCAAGCTGAACTGCGGAACCGAGGTTACTTACGCTTGAACGCAGGGAGCATCCCGCAAATGACGACTGATACGAAAGAGGAGTGAAAGTTGAATACGCAATTGCAAAGTAAAGTACCTGTCACGCCGGAGACGTCTCCCGGCATCTTCTGGTGCCCGGATGTGGTATCGACGCGCGACCTGGGGCCGCATGGTGTAGAGGCCGTGCTACATCTGGCAGAACTGATGAAGTCTCGTCCCTCGGTCTTTTCGCGCTCGCTTGCGGGCAAACAGATGGTCATGTTCTTTGAGAAGCCATCGCTACGAACGCGCCTGACGTTTGAATCAGGAATGGTCAGCCTCGGTGGTACGGCGATGTTCGTGGACCAATCGAAGGCGCCGCAATCGATGCGCGCGAGAAACTGAGCGACATCGCACACAATCTGGAGCGATGGGTTGACGTAATCGTGCTGCGTACGTTCTCGCAGGAAACGATTACCGGAATGGCTCGTTATGCCTCAGATACCGGTGATCAACGCGCTCAGCGATCTGGAGCATCCGTGCCAGGCGCTAGCAGATTACTTCACGTTCCAGGAGCGTTTCGGCGATTTGAAGGAAATCACTCTGGCTTACGTGGGCGATGGAAATAATGTGGCGCATTCGTTGTTGCTGACCTGCGCGTGCCTGGGATCGTCGATCCGCATCGCGACGCCTAAGGGCTACTCGTGCAATGCGCAAATTGTCGCGGACGCCAAGAAGATCGCCAAGCAAACGGGAGCGAATCTCGAATTTCTCACGGAACCTCATGCCGCGGTCGCAGGCATCGATGCTATCTACACCGACGCCTGGGCCAGCATGGGGCAGGAAAAGGAGTCGGCGAAGCGCGCAGAGATTTTTCCGCCATATCAGGTGAATCGTCAACTGATGGCAAAAGCCGCGACAAATGCGGTGTTTATGCATTGCCTGCCGGCTCACCGGGGCGAGGAAGTGACCGATGAGGTTATGGATTCGGAACAATCCGTGATTTTTGAGCAGGCCGAAAACCGGCTGCACGTACAGAAAGCTATTCTTTATTTATTGCTGGGCGGCGCGGTGCGTCTGCCCGTAAGGAGCGCACATGCCTGAAAAAGTTGTTCTTGCTTATTCCGGTGGACTTGATACTTCCATCATCATTCCATGGCTCAAAGAAAACTACTCCTACGACGTCATCGCGATGGTAGGCGACGTCGGCCAGGGAGATGACATTGAGGCGGTCGTCGAGAAGGCCTACGCGACCGGCGCGAGTAAGGTGATTGTCGAAGACATGCGCGAAGAGTTCTTGACCGGCTATGTCTTCCCTGCCCTGAAGGCGGGGGCCGTCTACGAACACAAATATCTGCTGGGCACTTCGCTCGCGCGTCCGGTGATTGCGAAGCATCAGGTCGAAGTGGCGTTGCGCGAGGGCGCGACCGCGGTGGCTCACGGATGCACCGGAAAAGGCAACGATCAGGTGCGCTTCGAGTTGACGTATCAGGCGCTTGCTCCGGAGTTGAAGATTATCGCGCCATGGCGTGAATGGACGCTGAAGTCGCGCGAAGATTGTCTGGACTACGCCGAGGCGCACGGTATCCCGGTAGCAGCCAGCCGTGAAAAAGATTCACAGCCGCGACCGCAATCTCTGGCACATCAGTCATGAAGGCGGAGAGTTAGAGGATGCGGGCAATGCGCCGCTGGCGACGACGTGGCAGATCACACGCTCTCCGCAAGAGGCGCCAGATCAAGAAGAACAAGTCAGCATTGGGTTTGTGCAGGGAATTCCGGTCTCGGTCAACGGGATGGAGATGGATCCTGTGTCGCTGGTCGAACTGTTGAACGAGATCGGCGCCAGAAATGCGGTGGGCCGCATCGACCTGGTCGAGAATCGATTCGTCGGCATCAAGTCACGCGGATGCTACGAAACTCCAGGCGGGACGCTGCTGATCACGGCGCATCGCGAACTCGAGGCTCTGTGCCTGGAGCGCGACGTTGCGCACTTCAAACAGCATATTGGGCTGAAGTATGCGGAGCTGGTTTACTTCGGTCTTTGGTTTACACCGTTGCGTGAGGCGCTCGACGCATTTATCGACAAGACCCAGGCTGAAATGACCGGGAGCGTGACACTGTCTCTGTATAAGGGGAATGTCTCGGTGGTGAGCCGTGAATCCGAACACTCGCTGTACCGTACGGACCTTTCGTCGTTCACGATGGGGGACGGCTACGATCAGAAGGATGCGGAGGGATTTATCAAGATCCTGGGCCTGCCTTCGCGGTCGCGTGCGCGCGCCCGGGTCGAGGTTACGCGATGAAGATGTGGTCGGGAAGGTTCCGGCAACCGCTGGATCCAGAATTCGAGCGTTGGCAGCGGTCGTTTGATTTCGACCGCCGCCTGCTCGCGTATGAACTTGCGGCCAGCGGGGCGCATGCGCGCGCGCTCAAGGGCTCGGGCATTCTGTCCGCCGATGAACTGATCAGCATCCTGCAAGGGCTGGAGCAGATCCAGCAGAAAGCGGCAACAGTCCCGTCATTCCTTGAAGATGCGGATGCGGAAGACGTGCATCATTTCGTCGAGAAGCAGCTTGTGGTGTTGATCGGCGACGCCGGATACAAGTTGCACAGCGGGCGCAGCCGCAATGAGCAGATTGCCACGGACCTGCGGTTGTATGTGAGGGCTGCAATCGATCAACTACGCGAAGAGATTGCGGAACTGTGCATTGTCTTCGTGAATCGCGCAGAAGAGGCTGGAGACGCCGCCATGCCTGCGTATACGCATCTGCAGCGAGCGGAGCCCGTTCTGGTCGGCCACTGGCTGCTTGCCTATGTCGAGATGTTTCTGCGGGATGCGGATCGACTGGCGGACTGCCGGAAGCGGCTGAATGTGTGTCCGCTGGGATCGGGGGCTGTGGCGGGAGCAACGTTGCCGCTAGATCGCTCGGCGATGGCGAAGGGTCTTGGATTTGACGGTCCCACAGCGAACAGCATCGACGCGACCAGCGATCGAGATTTCGTTCTTGAATTTGTGAATTCGTTGTCGCTGCTTGCATTGCATTTGAGCCGATGGGCCGAGGAGATGATTCTTTTCTCCACGCAAGAGTACGGCTTCATCGGATTGCCCGAAAGTTACTCGACCGGCAGCAGCGCCATGCCGCAGAAGAAGAATCCGGATCTGCTGGAACTGGTTCGGGGCAAAAGCGGACGCATACTGGGCAACGCAAACGCCCTGATGATTGCGGTGAAAGGACTGCCGCTGGCGTACAACAAAGATCTGCAGGAAACGCAAGAGCCGTTATTCGATTCGGCCGATACTCTCTTGCGGATGCTACCACTGGTCACTGGATGGATGAAGGCCGTGGAATTGCATCGCGAGAACATGCAACAGGCAGCGCAGTCTGGATTCATGGATGCATGGGCTGCGGCTACTTATCTGGTCGCTCGCGGAGTGCCGTCGCGACTGGCGCATGAGCGGATTGGGAAAGCGGTACAGATGTGTCTCGAACGAAATTGCGAGTTGAGGGAGTTGCCGCTCCAGGATCTTCAAGCTTTGAGCCCAGCGTTCGGTGTGGACTTCTACGATTCTTTGAAACTTTCTTCGGTGCTTGCGATTCACGATGTACCCGGTGGAACGTCACCGGCTCGCGTAAGACAGGCCCTTAGTGTTGCAAAAAATAAAATTAATGCTCTTCGCGAGGAGGTCCATGCGCACGCGTAAAGCGATCTTGCCCGACGCTCAGCCTATTCATCAACTAATCTCGGCCTACTCGGGCGATGGCACGCTCTTGCCTCGCACCTTGCCGGAGATCTGTGAGAACATACGGGACTTCGTGGTTCTCGAGCAGGATGACAGCCAAATCATCGGTTGCGGTGCCCTGCACCTCTATGGCACGCATCTTGCCGAAATTCGCTCGATCACGGTGTCTCCCGCAGCGCAAGGCAAAGGGGGAGGAGGCCGTCTCGTGAAAGCTCTGTTAGCCGAGGCGAAGCGGCATCAGGTTGACTGCATTTGTTTGTTCACGCGCAAGCCTGACTTCTTTGCGGGTCAGGGCTTTTCAGTGGCGCAGCGTGAAGATCTTCCGGACAAGATCTATAAGGATTGCCATGTCTGTCCGCGACTTCACTGCTGCGATGAGGTTGCCATGGTGCGCGGGGAATTGCCGAAGTTTGCGATTCTTCCCGAGCCTGCAGATTTGCTGGTCAAGCTGCAAGGGTGGTCGAACAACGCTTCCGGAGAGACTTCGGCAGAAACTTCAGTCTAGCAAGAGTGAACTTCCGTGTGAGGCGACGATGCTGGCCGTACGAAGTTATGGTCTCATCTCTCCGGTTGAGTCGAAGCGAACTCCGGCCAGCGATTTTCCAGAGGCCAGTGCTTCCCGAATGCTGGAACGATTTGATCCTGCCTCGTCGATTGCAGCGGAGACGAGACTCACGGCATCCTGAGCGGGTCGTGCCTTCGGACAGGCGAAAAATCCACGGGATATTCGTTGAGGTCAGCGAGCGATCAGACGAAATCGCAACTACTGGCACAAAAGCTTTGACAGCAATCTGCTCGGCGAGGTGGCTGCAATTGCGATCGAGTGCAATCACGGAGAGAACGTGATCCTGGTAAACCGCATTTACCAGATCGCTGGAAGCCTTGCCCCATGCGGCGTCCGAAGGAATCGCGATCAGCGAAATACGTTTGCCTTGATTCGATTCTCCTAAAGCCTTCAGCACTTCGACGGAACTCGCGATCTCGTTCGCTCGCGGGCCAAAGATAGCAATCTTCGGGCTCCCGGTGGTCTCATCCGGAGTTTGCGGGCCGGAATATTGCACTCCGTTTTCTCCTACGCGCGCGTACGGCTTCTCCATAGTGATGCGGCGATAATCGATCTTTCCGTCGTGGACGCGGCCCAGGAACAGAGGCGCAATGTTTTTGCAGTTTGGATCAAAGGTCATATCGCCGGTCACGCCTTTGTAACTGGTTAATCCGGTGAGCGCATCGCGGATGCGGCCCTTGTTCAAGCCCGCGCGGCAGATGGAATCCAGCAGGATGCGCATCTCGTCATAGGCAAGCGCGGCAAAGTGATCGGGCGTTTCGTGATAACGCGATTCGTAGCGAGCGACGAAGTCTTGCCATAACGGATCCAAGCGGTTGGGGTTGTAAGGATAAACCGCTTCAAATCCCTCGGCAGCCGGACCGGCCAGTTGGATCAGTTCGTCACCAATCGTGCGATGGCTGCCGAAAACGCGCTGCTTCATTCCGAGATCCTGCATCTGCTTCAGGATCATCGCGGCGGGGCCGATGTCGGTCCAGAGGACGATCGCATCTACGCGCGAGTCCGCAATGACCTCGAGTTGACGGCGAAAGTCCGTGTCGCCCGGCATAAACTTTTGCTCAATGACGACCGGGTGTCCGAGGCGGCGAGACGCATCTTTGAACTTGAGAATTCCGAAGCGACCATAGCGGTCGTTAACTCGCAACAGCGCAACTCTCTTCAAACCGAGTTCCGAGTAGATATGCCGAGCGAGCGTGTAACCTTGCAGGCGGTCATCCTGGATGAGGGTGTGATACCAAGGAATGATTGTTTCCGGGATCGTAGGATCGGTGGAAGCGCTGTTTACCAGTGGAGTCTCGGCTTTCAGCATAAGACGCAGGGCGATGTGGGTCGATTCGGAACTGATGGATCCGAACACAGCCCAGACTTTGTCGTCATAAATCATGCGGACGGCATCGTTCGCTGACGCGCCCCAGATGGCAGAATCTTTTGAAACTCCAGTTCCAGCGGAACTGGTCTGCCAATTGTCGTAATCATTGTGAATGATCAGCCGAAATGGCTTGCCGCCGTAGCCGCCGGCAGCATTGGCTTCGTCAATCGCCATGTTTGCGCCATTGAGCATGCGATTGCCATAGACCTGATCCGGATGATCGTAGAGCGGAGCGAGAAATCCGATGCGAATCTCAGTCAGATCCTTGAGATCAGGATCAGGAATGTCGCGAGCCGCGCCGTTGTACTCAATCAGATCCTGATAAAACTCATAATAAGGAGTGGTGAATTTGGAGAAGGGCCGCAGATCTTCCGGCGCTCCCGCGTACGGCTTCAACGAACGAGCTGCGGGCGGACCGGGCGGATTCTTGCCGCAGGCGCAAGGTTTGAAGGTCTGCGTCCAGGCCGCGGAGGCCAGCGCGAAGATGAGCACTATGATGGATACGGGGCGCATGGCGCTTCTCCTTGCGATCGTCCTTGCGTCAGACGAGCTGTGTGTCCTTGAACGAGGATGGACCCGTTTCCGCAGCGCCGATAGATCTTGGATACTGTCGTGACGGCTCATTGGGCTGGTACGGTCCCTCGAAGGGCTATCGCCCTCCTCAGGATGACATCCAACATTTACAGGCGCATTTGAATGACAACGCATAGATTACGATTCCCGATGGATCACGATTCCCGCCGGAACATGGCGATTGCCTCGATCTCGATAAGAAGATCGGGACGACAAAGAATGGCCTGGATGCCAGTGGACGCAGGCAACGGGTTCAACTTCTGTTCTCCGGTAAAACTCGGTTCGTTCTTCATTAAAGGCCTGGTAGTCGCGCTCGATATCACGCAAGTAGCATGTTGTGCGGACAATATCGTGCCAGGTCGCCCCTTCAGCGGCGAGCAGTTTGGTGATGTTGTCGTAGGTACGACGAAGTTGAGCGCGTAGATCGCCGACGTGCACAGTGCGTCCCGCCTCATCGATGCTGGCGGTGCCCGAGATCAAAAGAATCGTGATCCCGTTGAGATCGACTCGCATACCGCGCGAGAAGGCGCTGCCGTAATCGTAGGCCTCATTCAGCGCATCGTGGTTCGTGATGGCACGTTTCACGACCGGTGCTGTGGCCACTTCTGCGAGCAGTTCCTGAACATTCATAACGATGGCTCCTGGTTAACTATTTTTTGTAAGATTTCTTCGCGCGTATGACCTTTGCTATCTCTACGGAACTCTTTTGCCGAATGCCGTGGCTCAACCCTTTTGCCGTGGCGACCCAGATGTCGTCGCCCTGAAAATCAACGCCAAGGATGTAGTTGTGCGCTGGGGCGCTTTTCACGGCGATCTTCTTCATGTCCCCGGCCGCATTGCGCACCAGCATCTCCGGCTGGTGGGTGTCGAGAGCGGGGCGATAGACCGCCCAGTTCGTACCGTCGTAATAAGCCAGCCCTTTGTCGGTCGAGAACCAGGCGCGGTTCGCGTCGACCGCTTTAATCTGATTCAGGAAGTTGCTGGGAAGCCCGCTGTCTTTCGTCAGGAAGTTATGCCAGTAGCGGCCGTCATAACGGCTTGCCCCGAAGTACGTCGCGACCCAGAGAATTTTGTCGACGTAGCTCACCGAAGTAGTGATTTCGTGGATCAACCCTTGATCCTTCATCACGACCATTTCGGTCTCGCCGTCGGGATCGTTATAGTCCTTCCAGCGTTCGGTCTTCTGGTCGTACTCCAGCACGCCGCCGCCCCATACCGCGTAATACACTTTGTCATCGGCGGGACTTACTGAGTAGGTCCAGATTTCGTACATGGGCGTGTTGCGCGCGTTGAAAAGCGACCATTGCCCAGTACGAGAATTCAGACGGCTGGCACCAGCCGCAGTCGCCGTCCAGACATATTCGCCTTGTACGCCGACTCCATAAACGATGTCATTACTCAGGCCGGAATTCAGCTGGGTGAACGTATCGATGCGTCCGGCAGAGATGCGGCTGAGACCTCCCATGGTTCCAGCCCAGACGTCGCCGGTGCGTTTGTCGAGCGCGAGTGAAAGCACGGCCTGATGCGCTAGACTCTGTTCCCTCGCCGCTGGGTCCGGACGGAAAACCTTCCACATGCCGTTCTCGTACAGGCCCAAGCCATTTTCGGTGCCGGTCCAGACACGATTTCCGTCCACCAATACGCAGAAGACGTGGTCATTGGGTAGTCCGTTCGCAGTGGTGAAATTCTCCCAGCGGAACATCGGGAGATCTTGAGCGGATGCAGGGGACGCGAGAATCAAAACTGCGAGAACAAATGAAAGCGTAATCCCGCCACGCGCGAGATCCTTCGCTCCGCCGGAAAGACGGCTGCGCTCAGGATGACGCAACAGCCTAGTCAGAAGCCATGTCATTCGGAGAGGAGCGTAAAGACCCGAATTTGATTTCGTCTTCATAACGTTTTCAGATATTCGACGAGGTCGTTCAGTTCATCCTTCGTCAAATCGTTGGTGACGCCATGGGTATCTTTCGGGTTGAAGACCGTCCAGATCTCCTCCAAGGAACGGGCCGAGCCGTCGTGCAAGTAGGGAGCGGAATAGGCGACGTTTGAGAGTTGCGGCACGTCAATCACTGGCGATCGGTCGGTCAACTTGCCGGATCCGACATCGATCTGTTTCTGATTGGTGAACTTCGGGCCACTATGACAGTAGGTGCACTGGTTCGTTTCAGGGATAGGCGCGCCGGTTTTGGCTTGGGTCCGCTCGAAAATCGCTTTGCCTCGTTCTTGGGCCGGCGTGAGGTCACCGTTCGCGAGACGATAGCGATTCGGACGATAAGGAAGCGAGTAAACGAATGTGACAAGGTCGGTGAGTTGCTGTTGTGTGAAACTTTGCGACCGGAAGAAAAACTTCTCGGTGCGCGGACCGCATTCGGTCGGCATGTCGGGATTGCCACCGTTCCATTTGAACGGCTCTGTTCCGGCAAGGTTTTCAAGGGAGCGGTTGTCGACGATGTCTTTGCCGAAACCGTCAGGCTCAAGGTCCCACTGCAAGCCATCGATGGTGGCGTCGATGTGGCAGTTGGAGCAGCCGAACTGACCCTGAAATGCGAAATCAGCCGTATAGAAAAGGCGCTCGCCACGGCGAAGAGCGCCGACGTTTCGAGGTCCACCAAGATCAATGGTAGAAGTAACCGTGTCGGATTTAGTGTCGATGACCGAGATTGTGTCGTCGAGACGATTCGCAACGTAGAGCCGATTGCCATCCGGAGAAAGTGCCACGCCGCGCGGATTGTGGCCGACGGGGATGCGAGCCACAACGTATTCAGCTGAGGCTGAGAGATCGTTGGCAAAGTTTTTGCTGCGGGAGACGACCGTTTTCAGCAACCGAGCTACATCGATGGCTGTGACGCTCTGTGATCCTGCGGTCGTCAGAAAGATTTTGGATTTGTCGGGGGTAATTGCAACGCCCCAGGGCAGCGCGTAATAGCGGTCGAGTTCGTCGATCGGAACTTGCACCGGGTGATCGCCGACGTCATCGCCAAACAACGTAAGCGAATCGCCGAAGACCCATCCATGTTCGACATGTGCCAGCGGGATCAGATTCTTAGGCCTGAGTTGTGCGGCAACCGACAACTTGCCATCCGAAGAAGTCGCGACATGAAAGATGCCAGCGACATTCTGCAGCGGCTTGCGCTCCACGACTCTCTGATTCTCAGTATCGATCACGGTAATCTCCGACACGGGAGGGGTGCGAAATGCGCCGGGATTCGGGATAAACGTGCGTGCAATAAATCCATTTACCGTCCGGTGGGAAGGTGTGAGATAGCTGGCTCCACGCCCGGCGAGAAGGCGTTTGATTTCCTGGCCACTGGCGAGATCGATCACAGAAACAGTCTCCACTGAGGCGATTGGCGACATACAGCGTAGCTGCCGGCATGATCGACAACAACTCCGCTGGGCTCGAATCCAGTGGGCAATGTTTGAATCACTTGCCGGCTCGCAGTATCGATGACGGAAACGGTATCGGACCAGGCATTCGTGACGTAGAGCCGCTTGCCATCCTGAGACACCGCAATGCCGCGGGGAACATGGCCGACTGGAATGCTCGAGAGAACTTTGCCGGACGCTGCGTCAAGCACTCGGACTTCATCGCTATCCTGGCAAACGACGTAGAGAAAGCTGCCGTCTGATGAGAAACTCCATTTCGATGGGAGACAGGTAGCGCTCTCTTGGAAGCGCGCCGGATTGCTTCGGAGCAGGCCGGGCCGCGATCGCCAGAAGAGACACCACGAAAACTCCGGCGATATACAACATCCGGCGAAAACTCGGGCTGCCCACTGGACGCCGAAGCATCTACGGTTCCTCCACCGCGAGCACTCGATCGACGGCAAGATTTTCCAGTACCTGATCCTGCCCGCTGGGCCAGTGAATTGTAAGTTTGTCGACCTTGGAAGCAGTCCCCAGTCCGAAATGGATTCGGCCATCGTCCTGTGAAAGGTAACCGGATCCCGCGAAACGCTCGGCAATCTGCTTGCGGCCGCCAGCCGACAATTCCAGGTGCGCGCCAATTCCGTCCCGATTGCTCTTCTTTTCTTTGCCTTGGCCCCTTAGCTTCACCGTGAGCCAATGATTGCTGTTCTGGGTTACGTTGTGCAGCAGCGTGGCGGGCGCGCCGAGGTTTACGACGAAAGCGTCGACTTTACCGTCATTGTCGTAGTCAGCGAAGCAAGCGCCGCGTGAGACGGCTTTCACATCGAGGACCGGACCTGCATCGCGCGATACATCAGCGAACCTCCCATTTCCCAAGCCGCGGAACAGCGACTGCTCCTGTGGAACGAGGTGAATGAGGCCGCCGTGGAAGATCAGGATGTCGAGCCATCCATCGTTGTCGTAGTCGTAGATCCCCGATCCCCAACTCGTATACTGCGCCGTAGCCTGCGAGATTCCGGAGCTGGGCCCAATATCCTCGAACCCGTTGGCTCCTGTGTTGCGCATGAGGCGGTTGTACTTGGAATCGGTGACCCACAGATCCACGCGGCCGTCGCCGTCGATGTCGGCAAAAACGGGGCCCATCGCGGAGGTGTTCTCTCCGTTCTGTCCGTAGGCAGCACCGAGTTCGCCGGCAACTTCTTCGAAGGTGCCGTCGCGCTTGTTGTGGAAGAGAAAATTTTCAGTCTTGTCGTTGGCCACATAGATGTCGGGATAGCCATCGCCATCGTAATCAGCAGCAGTTACACCCATGGTGCGGCCTTTGTAGGCGCCGATACCCGACTTATCGGTAACGTCGGTGAAGGTTCCGTTGCAATTGTTGTGGAATAGGCGGTTGGTGTCGCCGGCGTAGTCGAGTGGTCCAGGATAATTATCGGCGGCGTAGTAATTGCGGTATTTCGGATCGAACTTCACATAACGGCCAACGAAAAGATCGACACAACCGTCGCGATCGTAATCAAGCCATGCAGAACTGATGGACCAGCCCTCAACATTAATGCCGGCTTTTGCCGTGACATCGGTGAACGTCCCGTCCCCATTGTTGTGGTACAAAATCGCTTTGCCGTATCCGGTAACGAAGAGATCGACAAATCCGTCGTTGTCATAGTCGGCAGCGATGGCTGCCATGCCGTAAATGTTGGCGGCAACGCCAGCCTGATCGGTCACGTCGGTGAAGGTGCCGTCCCCGTTGTTGCGATAAAGGTGATTGTGCGGCGGTGTCGCCGGGGGCTGTTTCAATGGATAAGGATGGATGCCGCCTTCGAGCGGCTTACCGGTCACGACGTAAAGATCTGGAAGTCCATCGTTGTTGTAATCGAACCACACGCAGCCTGAACCTGTGCTTTCGAGCAATGAACCCAGGCGTTCAGCGCCGAAACTGTGGGTGAACTGAATGCCAGATTTTGCGGTTGCATCTTCAAAGCGAATCGGACCCCCGGCGTTCGCTTGCGTTATCTGGGCATTCCCTTGGCAAGCTAAAAGAAGAACGAGAATGAATCGAAGTCTCAAGCTAATGTCCTCCTGCTGCGCTTTGCGCAGATGCGCCTGTCATGTCCGCGGGAGTGGTCGATTTGAGTAGGATCATGGGTACCGCATTCTCAGGTGCGATCTCCGGACCAGCATGGCATCCAACACATCCGCGCTGTTCTCCACGCCGCATCCAGAAGAATCCAGATTCGCGTTTCAGAGTCTTGCCGTCCGCATCCAGTAACTCAATCTGGAGTGGTCGATCATTCGGAACTTGCACAAAGAAGGATCCGTCGCGTTCGACGAGAGCGGTACCGAGGAGCTTCGTGGCTCCAGTAGCTTCTCGGGCATACATCCGTACGGAATGAATTGAGCCTGCAGCGAACTGATATTTGGATGTGTACGCATTCAGGCAAAGCAGATTGGCATTTAGCCAATCGTGCAGGCCGGAAGGATGCCGGTTCGGCACGGATCGTGGGCTGAGCAGCGTAGGCTGAACGAGCGTTCGCGTCGGATTGGGCGGATTGGTTCTGGGCGAAGACCGGTTCGAGTTTCGTGGAACCCGGGGCCCAGCGCATCAAACGGAATGCTGCTTCGGAATTTGGACGCCAGGATAGGATCCAGTCACCCGGAGACAGATTCAGCAACGTCCCCAGCGTATTCACCACCGGGCGCTGAAATACCGATTTGTTGTGCCTGCGCAGAAGTGAATCTCGCCAGGCCGTCGAGCGGTCGCGAATACGATGTCTCCCGCACTGTTCTGCCGACCGGAGTGTCTCGGTGTGCCGTGATCACAGCGATAGGATTCGATTCCGCTGCCGTCGGAATACACCGTATAGAGTTCCGGCGTGCCCTCGGTTCCCAGCGGATATCCCGCTTCGAACAGAATGCGGCCGTCGCGGAGGACATCGGTAGGAAGAGAGTTGGCAGAGATGTAGGTCAACGGCAAAGTGCTGCCGCCGGCTAAGTCTGACACTTCGATTACAAATTTTCCGCCAATCTTGTGCGCATACACGATGCGATCGTCTGGCAGGTAAAACGGACGAATGCAATCGTCGCTGCTGGAGGTGATCCGGCGCGGCTTACCCTCCGATAGATCGAGTTCCCAAATCTGCCAGGGATCCTGCGAATGCTGCTTGCCCGCGAACAACACTCTTTTTCCGTCGAAGGAAACTGAAGGATCGGCCGATGCAGCGAAATCCGGGATCAGCAGATGATGGCGACTTCCTTCGCTTATGTAGATCGAAGCGCCGGTGCTGAAGCGGTCGGCACCCTTCAGCCAGGCAAGCGGATCGTAGCTTTTCGCGATTGTATAAAGCAGTGGAGAAAGGGTGCCGCGCACCCCAGATTCGGTTGCGGGCTTCGCAGGCGCGATCGCGATCAGCAAAAAGACGACGGCCAGGATGGAGCGCAGCTGCACTAATCCGCTCCTCTTGCCGCAAGAAGTTCGGGATGGAGCTGACGCGACTCATGCTGCAGATCCAGATAAGGCTGAAGATCGGCCATCATACGGCGGAATTCAGCGAAGTTCAGCGACTGATTGCCATCGCTGAGGGCCTGCTCTGGACAAGGATGCACTTCAACGAGCAGAGCCGTCCGCTTCAACCACAGCGGCCGCTCGTGAAAGCACCGGGACAAGGCTGCGGACTCCAGCGGCGTGGCTGGGGTCGACAATAACTGGAAGGTGGGAAACGGCCTTGAGCACGGGCACCGCGGCAATGTCGAGCGTGTTGCGCGTGGCGGTTTCGAAGGTGCGGATGCCACGTTCACACAAGATAATGTTCGGATTTCCGGCTGCGGCGATTACCTGCGCCGAACGAAGAAATTCTTCGAAGGTTGCGGTCATGCCCCGCTTCAACAGGACCGGACGCTCGCAGCTGCCGAGGGCTTCGAGCAGAGCGTAATTTTCCATGCTCCGCGTGCCGACCTGCATGATGTCTGCGTATTCGGCGATCAGATCTACATCTTCTTCGCTCATCACTTCGGTGACGATCGCCAGGCCGGTTTCTTCCCGCGCTTTGCGCAGAATCTTGAGTCCTTCTACTCCCAATCCTTGAAATGCGTACGGAGAAGAGCGCGGCTTGTAGGCGCCGCCGCGCAGCACACGCGCCCCGGCTTCGGCTACGGCTTCGGCGGTCTGCAGCAACTGAAACTCTGACTCAACTGCGCACGGCCCGGCCATTACGATGAAGTCATTCCCCCCGATCTCCAGGTCACGAATCTGTACGACGCTGCGGGCATGCTCCGTCGTTTTTGCAACCAGATCGAAGCACGAGAATTGTCCATTCCACTTAGGATTCATGCGCGTCGCCATTCTAGTAATGCGTGATTTCGCGGGCTCTAATAAGAATCTGCTAGAAACTGCGAAATCCGTGCGAAAACACTGGCGATTTCGCAGCGTACGTGCCTCTAAGTCTTTTCTACTGACAGCGTAAGGAGGGGAGTGTGATCTAAATCACTCATCAACGAGACGGCGCGCACAAGGAGTGCTTCCCAACTGCTTTCACCGGGCCGAGAACTCAAATCGTGATGAAACGGGCGAGCGCGATTGTCGAGAGAAGACGGGAAGTGAGAGCATCTCCGTAGTCGGATGCAGATTCGATCCGGAATTCCCCGTATTTTCAATTCAATTTGTCCGGACTCTTGCTCTCTGGTGGTTGCCGCAGTCATCCAAATGTTCGGGTCTGAGCGCAGAGATGAGTCCGCGTGCAAGGAGAAAGGCTATGAATAACATCGAATCCACCAAGCATCAAAATCACCAGAGTGCGCCTTCGGCGTGCACATGCTGCCTGGGAATTCAGGGGCACGAAGCGTGGTGCGTAACTCGCGATCCGAACGTGCACTATGCATATTCGATTGTGCTCGAACCGCGCAAGCTAACAATTGGAGACTCATTGATTCTTCACTCCTTGGGCGTTACGTGGAGTGATCTGGCCGTGGGGAGATAACAGCGCTAGGATGCTGGCCTGGCTTCAATCAGAACCAGGCCCTCGCCGGGGATTGTGATCTCCACCGACGATCCCGTCACTGGCTGAACTTCCCCGGGTGATAAGGTGGGATGCCGCACGCAGCTTTTCAGCCTGATCCCGCGTCGGATATCGAGGCGATCCCATCGCCTCGTATGCGGGGTGGACGTCTCCGTGTTCAGGATCCACTCGCGAAATCCGCACGCTACCGATCTTTGTATTGACGAAATTCAATTGGATCTTCTTTGCGGTTCCGACCGCTCCGGGGCCGGTCAGATTCCAGGCTGCGATTACTAAGGATCCGTCTTGTCGCCGGGTCGCGAGGACATCGTTAGAAGAGACCACCAAACGTTCATCCCCGAGCCAGTGCAGCAATTGAAAGGCATTGAACGCCGGCTTAGGGATATCGTCTTCAGCAATCAGTCCATAACCGCCATAGAACGGCTGCTTCACTACTCCTTGCTCTTCGAAGACATCGGAGAAGGTCCAATAGGACATTTCGTCGACGAGCCCATCGCACTGACGGATAGTATCCGCAAGCCAAGGGCCCATGTAAGCTGCGTCAGTCACGTCAGGCTCATTCGCGTAGCTGGCGTTGAACTCAGACCAGATCAGCGGCAGCTTGGGCATCGCCGAAGACTTGATCTGCTGATGAACTTTGGCGACGGCGCGGCAGACCATACGATCGCGGGGAATCTGCTCGTGCGTTCCGAACACGTCTTCTGCTTTGTCATTGCCATACACGTGCGATGAGACGAAATCGACGGGCACATTGTTGTCCGCACAATGCCGGATAAAAGCGTCGGCCCACGCCGCCTGTGCTGTTGCGGGACCCCCGACGCGCAGCTTTCCATTCACCGACTTAATGGCACGAGCCGTGTGATCGTAGAGTTCGAAGTAAGTCGCCTGCTTGGGGTCGCCCGTCCAGAAGTCGAGGTTCGGCTCATTCCAAACCTCGAAATACCATTGCGAGACTTCCTCGATCCCGTAGCGATCGACGAGGTGCTTCACGAACTGGGTGATCATCTCGTCCCACTTGGCATAGTCCTTGGGCGGGGAAACATTCTGCTTGTACCAGAAGGCATGAAGCGCATCTTTCGATGCCAATTTCCTGGGCATGAAGCTCAGTTCAACGAACGGCCGCACTCCGTTGGCGAGCAATCCATCGTAGATCTGGTCGACATAGGAAAAGTTAAAGACAGGATGACCCTGTGCGTCTTCGTCATAGAGCCCGACTTCATCCTGAAAAATTGCGTGGAAACGGACATACTGCATACCGGTCACGCGCTTTACTTCCCGCAGATCATCTCGGTAGCTCTCGCGCAGCGACAGAATCGCGCGCCCGGAGCCAAACATGTGTTCCCAAAAATGAGGAAAGGGGTGCGCCTCAGCTTGGTTGTCGATGACAACTTTTTCTGTTTGGCCTTGCACCGCCAGGAAGGCTCCGAATATGAGCAGCAAATGCAGGAAGGTGCGCAGTCGTATAGTCATTGAAAACCACTTTAGCAAATTTAGACTACTGCGCGCAGGTGGATTGAGGATCAGTGTTTGGTGTCGATGGGAAGAGCGAATGCAACATACGCCCCGCCAGAAGTCGAGCGTGGGTCTTTCCCTCCGCCAGCGGCAATCGCCACGTATTGGCGTCCATCGATCGAGTAGGTCACGGGCGTAGCATTGCCCGCAAAGGGCAAGGTCGTTTCCCACAAGAGTTCTCCGGTTGCTTTGTCGAATGCGCGAAACTTCTTGTCGTAATTCGTCGCTCCGATGAAGAGCAGACCTCCCGCAGTCACGATTGGCCCGCCGTAGTTCTCCGAGCCGGTATTCTTCATACCCTTTGCGGCGAGTTCCGGATATTCTCCCAGGTTGATTTTCCATTTGTACTGGCCGGTACCCAGATCAATTGCATTCAGCGTGCCCCACGGTGGCGCGATCGCAGGATATCCGTCGGGATCCAAAAAGCGGCGGTACCCTGTGAGCCGATACTTCATCGCCGGGAGTTGCTCGCCAGAACCGGAAAGTTCCTTGTTCTCTCCAGTCAAAAGGAATTCGACCAAATCGTTGAGTTGATCTTCATACAAGTTCGGGAAACCGGGCATACGGCCTTTGCCGCCGCGAATTGTTGTGGCAATGTCCGCTGGACTCCTCCGGTCGCCAATGCTCGAGAGAGCGGGAATGTCAGGGGGCGCGCCACGCATATTTTCGCCGTGACACACGGCGCACTGACTCATGTAAATCGCCTTCGCGCCGCGCTCACCTTTATCTTCGAAGAGCGACGCCGTCCACGCCATTTCGTTCGAATTAATGTAAACGACACCAGTTTCGGGATCGACCGCCGGGCCACCCCACTCAGCACCGCCGTCGAACCCGGGAAAGAGGATGGTCTCGGTTCCGACTCGAAATGGCACAAACTGGCCTTCGTGAATCGACGCGCGAAAACGGTCCAACGCCCATTGATGCACCTCAGGAGTTCGCGTGGTTAGCATGTCTTCCGTCAGCATCTGACGAGCGTAAGGCGCGGGCGACGCCGGCAGGCCCTGTTCTGTCGCCGCGACTTCGCCCGGAAGCGTGCTTGATCGATACTTGCGGTACTCGATGGGATCCAATAGCTTGCCAGTCGCACGATCGAACAGGTAGACGAAACCCTGTTTGCTCGTCTGAACGACTGCATCGACGGACTTGCCATCATGCTGAAGGGTGACTAGAACCGGCGCCGAAGGAAAATCGCGGTCCCACAGATCGTGACGCACTCCCTGGAAATGCCAGATTCTCTCTCCGGTTTCGGCGTTGAGCGCGATCAGGCAATTGGCGAATAGATCATCGCCGACACGGTCTGCTCCGTAAAAGTCGAAAGCTGCCGAACCGGTAGGAACATAGACAACACCGCGGCTAACATCGAGCGCCATTCCTGCCCAGTTGTTCGCGGCACCGCTTGTCTTCCACGCATCCTTCGGCCAAGTGTCGTATCCGAACTCACCGGGATGCGGAATGGTATGGAACGACCAGCGCAGTTTTCCGGTGCGCACATCGTAAGCTCGGATATCTCCTGGCGGTGCGGGCAACGTTTCCGGATTGCGGCCTCCGACGATGATCAGATCTTTGTAGACAATCCCCGGACTCGTTAGCGAAATCGATTGAAACCGCGGTTCGCGTCCCAGATTCTCTTGCAGATCTACGCGGCCATTCGTACCGAACGTTGCAATCGGCTTTCCCGTCGTTGCGTCCAGCGCATACAGAAAATTCATTACGCCGACGAGAATTCTCTTGTCGTCGCCGTTCGACCAGTAAGCCAGCCCGCGATCGGGCTGCATGCCCTTGATGCCCGAGTCGAAATTCCAAAGCAACTTGCCGCTGGTGGCATCGACCGCGAAGACCTTTTGCGTTGGGCTCAAACCATAGACCACGCGTCCCACAACGAGAGGACTCGTCTGCAGACCGCCCTTCTCGCCCGTATCGTAAGTCCATGCGACCTGCAGTTGTTTGACGTTCGAACGATTAATTTGCGTGAGGGACGAATAGTGCCGATTCTCCGGCGAACCGCCCCATACAGGCCAGTCCTGCGAGGAAACCGCAGCACCCGCTTGGGCCCGCGCGGTACGCATACTAATAATGCAAGAGAGGACAACGAGAAGAAACAGGACCCAACGCGGAATCCGCATGCCGACAATTTATCGGGTTTCGGCGTTCGCGTCCAAGTCTGTTTCAGGCCCAAATCTGTTTCGGGCTATGACCACCAGGCCGTTTCTGGCTTCTCTCGAATCACAATATTGTTGAGGAAGTTGGCTGCCTTGATGAGCCCTTCGGCCGGGGAGAGCAGGCTGTCCTCATGTTCGATCGAGATCACGGAATCGTAGTCGACCAGGCGCAGAGTCGAAATGAATTCGCTCCACCATTCAGCGCCGTGCCCGTACCCGCATGTGCGGAAGATCCAACTACGGTCTCGCTCCTCTGTATAGGGCTTGGTGTCGAGCACGCCCGTACGGACCAGGTTCACGGGATAGAGCTGCGTATCTTTGGCATGAACGTGGAAAATAGAACTCCCGAGCACGCGGATTGCCTCGATCGGATCGATGCTCTGCCAAAAGAGATGGCTGGGATCGTAGTTACAGCCCACTTGGTCTCCTGCAATCGAGCGTAAACGCATCAGCGTTTCGGGATTGTAGACCACGAACCCCGGGTGCATTTCGACGGCAATCTTTACGCCATGGTCGGCGGCGAACTTCGCGTGTTCCCTCCAATAGGGAGCGACGACCTCATCCCATTGCCAGTCGAGAACCGTGCGAAAATCCGGAGGCCACGGGCAGGTGATCCAGTTCGGGGCCTTGGCATTCGGAGAGTCGCCGGGGCATCCGGAAAAATCAACCATGGTCGAGACACCGAGCTTTTCCGCAAGCAGAATGGTCTTGCAGCTGACATCCCGATGCTGCTGCCCGATCGTCTTATCCGGATGCAGCGCATTGCCATGACAACTTAACGCGCTGATGGTGAATCCGTGATCGGCGATAACTTTTTTGAAGTCTGCAAGGGCGGAAGGATTGTCGAGCATCGAGAGCTTGCAATGCGCATCACCGACATAGTTTCCGGTGGCCAGTTCGACGGTGTTGATCTGGAATTTGGAAAGCTGCTTCAGGACCAGCTCCAGAGGGAATTGCGACAACAATGGTGTAAAAACGCCGATGCGCATAGAAGCTGGTTCTCCTCAAATTGGACCGGGCCATTCTACCGCAGCCGAGTTATGGTACCTTTTACGTTCAATACTTTTGGGGTCAGGAAATTTCGGAGCTCATCCAGAGCTCGGCTCTGACTCTGACTCAGAAGTCTCTGTGAGGAGATTAACTTGCGCCGAGCTCGATTCGATCTTTTTCTATCGCTCTTCCTAATCCTGCCTATCGCCTTCGCTGCCGCACAGAATCAACCAGCTGTAGATCCTTCTATGCCGCCTCCTCCCTGCGAGAAGAAGATCCATCTCAAGCACGTTCTCGTGGTTGGTCAGACCAAAGGATTTGAGCACGACTCGGTCCCTGACGGTATGGCCGCCATCTACAACATGGGCCACGACACCGGCCTGTGGGAAGCTACGCTGCGCACTGACACCGAACTGATCACGAAGAAGGCGCTTGACCGGAACGCGAAGAACCTCGACTACTTCGACGCCATCGTCTTTGTAAGCACAACGGGCGAACTCGACCTGGACGACTCCCAGAAGAAAGATATGATGTCGTTCATTAAAGACGACGGCAAGGGCTTCGTCGGTGTTCACGCCGCGCTCGATACAAATTACAAGTGGCCAGAATACGGAGAGATGATCGGCGGATGGTTCGATCAGCATCCATGGTTCACGTTCAACGCTCCTATTACTAATGAGGATCCCAGTTTTCCGGCCGTAAGCCACTTCCCTGCTGCATTCGTCAAGTATGACGAGATCTATCAACCGAAAGAATGGTCGCGCGAGAAGGTTCACGTGCTGCTCAGCCTCGATCCCACGAAGCTCAACTATGACAACAATCCACGCATCCACCGTACGGATCACGATTTTGCCGTAGCCTGGGACAAAATGTACGGCAAGGGCCGAGTCTTCTATTCGACACTTGGCCACACGCAGGAATCCTGGAACGATCCTGACATCCGCAAGATGTATTTCGAAGCCATCAAATGGGTGCTTGGGATGACCGAGGGCAGCACAGCGCCTCACCTGCGCCCTGCAGGGACGGGACACTGAGGGCGCCGATGATCTCCCAGCGTTTGGTTGTCCGATCCAGTCTTCTCATCGCGTACTGCTTACTCAGTCTTGGACTTTGCGCAGCCCAAACCACGGCGAACCGAACCCCACCGGCAAAGGCGAGCGGTGCAGGCGCGGCAAAATCGTATCCTGCGGAACTGGTCAAAAAAGGAAGCGCGCTCTTTCAGCAAGATTGCTCGTTTTGTCATGGTCGTGATGCCACCGGAGGCGAGAGCGGCCCTGACCTCACGCGCTCAAAGCTGGTAGCTGCAGACGTGAAGGGAGACAAAATCGGCACCGTAGTGCGCAATGGCCGACCAGAAAAAGGCATGCCACCTTTCGACCGCTCCGATGACCAGATTGCCGCTCTGGCTGCGTTCATTCACACGCAGCGCGACAAGGCTATGAGCGGAACGGGTATCCGGGGTGCCGGAGGTCGCAAAGGGGTGGATCCCTCGGACCTGCAGACGGGGAACGTGGAAGCCGGCAGGCAGTATTTCAACGGCGCCGGTGGATGCTCGAACTGTCATTCGCCTACAGGAGATCTAGCCGGAATCGCGTCTCGCCTTCAAGGGCTTGAGCTCGAAGAGCAAATGCTCTATCCCAAACACGCGAAATCGAAGGTCGACGTAACTCTCGGGTCCGGTCAAATCATCAGCGGGACGCTTTCGTATCTGGATGAGTTTACCGTTGGCCTTGTGGACTCCTCAGGCGTCTATCACTCCTGGCGCACGAGTGACGTCCAATATAAAGTCGATCCGGCTGTGAATGCCCATGTCGATCTATTCAGCAAATACTCAGATGACGACATTCACAATCTGATGGCATATATCCAGACTCTCCGTTAGCGGGTAAGGGTTCGTCTGGCGAGTGGTGGGGGAGCTTTCGATCATGAACGTTTTGCGGTCTGCATTCTTAGTTGCTGTGGGCACGCTCGCCATTCTTGGGCTCTCGCCGTTTCTCGCGGCGCAAGGAGTGGACGAACAGATGCTCCTGCATCCACCGGCCGACAGTTGGCCGGGATATCATGGCGACTACTCGGGCCGCCGCCACAGTGCTCTCACCCAGATCACTCCTGAAAACGTGAGGAACCTTTCACTGGCATGGGCCTTTCAGACAAATCAGACTGCATTCATTAAGTCGTCCCCGTTGCTAGTTGACGGAATCTTGTACTTCACTGTCCCCGAGAATGTCTGGGCTGTCGACCCTCGCTCCGGACATGAGATCTGGCACTATCGCCATCCCAAGAGCCCGGGAGTGCACATCGGTCATCGCGGCGTTGCCATGTACAAGGGTTATCTCTACTTCCTGAGTCCTGATGCGCACCTTCTCTCGCTCAATGCGAAAGATGGCACCGTCCGCTGGAATGTTCAGATCGCCGACGTGAACAAGGGCTACTGGACCAGCATGGCCCCGCTGGTCGTGCGTAATCATGTGCTGGTTGGTGTGTCCGGAGACTTCGACAATCTCAGCGGATTCATCCGTGCAATCGACCCCGATACCGGAGCCACGCAGTGGCAGTGGGATTCCACGCCTCCCGCGGGAACTCCCAACCAGACGACAGGTGGGATGACGTGGATGACCGGCACATACGATCCCGATTTGAATCTGGTTTATTGGGGCACCGGAAACCCAACGCCCGTGCTGAATGGTTCAACGCGGCCGGGCGATGATCTATACACCTGTTCCATCGTTGCCCTGAATGCGGACACCGGCAAGCTGGCCTGGGCTTTTCAAGTTTCTCCACATGACACGCACGATTGGGATTCCGTCGAAACTCCAGTACTGGTTGATGCAGATTTTCACGGCGAGCAGAAGAAGATGCTGATGCAGACGTCCCGCAACGGCTACTTCTTTGTCCTCGATCGCACCAACGGAAAAGATCTTCTGACGGTCCCGTACGGCCCGGTGAATTGGTCGCTCGGCGTCGACAAGCAAGGTCGTCCGATTCCGAATCCCGAGAAAGAGCCTGCGCGGGACGGACGACTTATCGCTCCTGATGAAGGTGGCCTCACGAATTACCGCTCTCCCAGTTTTGACCCGAAGAATGGTCTATTCATTGTCGATGCGCATCCCAGTTGGAGCATTTATTTCGCGAAGCCGGCTGACGGAGTGTACGGATGGGCTGGTGCGGACTATGACGTCTGGGGCAAAGGGACGCTGGAAGCGATCGACTATCAGACGGGAGCGATCCGCTGGAGCCATGAACTTGGGCCGGAAGGATCGGGCGCAGGCGTGCTCACGACCGACTCTGGCCTGACATTTACTGGCGATGCGATGGGCAACTTTCTGGCGCTCGACTCCAGCAATGGCAAGACACTCTGGCACGCTGGCTCAGGCTCAGAGATCGTCAGTTCTCCGACGACTTACCAACTCGACGGACGACAGTACGTCCTCACCAGCAGCGGCGGTGTGCTGTTCGCATGGGCCTTGCCGGAAAAGTGATAGTCGGGCGCGGCTTAAATGCAGGCGGTTGACGATCCTGCCAGCCGTCGAAGCCGCCGGCAAAAGCCTCGAATCCATCCCGAAACCTCTGCAGACTGACATGGTCCTTAAGCTAAGAAGTGTGCTCGAAGTGAGCGGCCTGCCTGCAAGTTACGTTCGGTTGGACATTGTCTTGATTCGGGGGCGAGTCCTTAGGATTTCGCAGTATCCTCATGCATTGAGGACCATTCGAAATCCTGTCCTGCTTCTCGCCCTTGTTATGTTGCTGGCGTCGGCTGCTCTTCCCCGGGAGCCGTATAAGGAGAAATCCGCCCAAACTTCTGAGGATACGTGGGCGGAGAAAACCCTGAAGACACTCTCCCTGGAGGAGAAGGTCGGGCAATTATTCATGATCCGCCTGCGGGTGGATTTCCTGCGGAGCCGGAGCGCTGGTTACGCCGAGCTTCGTAAAGATATCTCCAACTATCACATCGGCTCGCTAGCGATGTCGGTTCCGGCGCAAGGACGTGGAAGCAATGTCAGCCGCCGACTCGAGACCGTTACGCTGCTCAACCAGCTTCAGATGGAATCGAAGCTGCCACTCCTGATCGCTGGAGATTTTGAGCGAGGCGTCCTTCCGGCTCGTCTATTTGGAACGACCGTATTTCCTCATGCAATGGCTTTTGGAGCCACCGGGAACATGGCCTACGCCGAGGAGTTCGGTCGCATCACGGCGCAGGAGAGCAGGGCTCTGGGCGTGCACTGGAACCTGTTTCCCATCGCCGACGTCAACTCCAACCCAGCCAACCCGATCATCGGGACACGCGCATTCGGCGGAAATGCAGAGCAGGTAGGCGACCTCGTGGCCGCTTATATCCGGGGAGCTCGCGCAAATGGAATGCTGACCACAGCAAAGCATTTTCCAGGCCACGGTAATACCGCGACCGACTCGCACCTCGCAGTCGCACTGGTGGATGACGACTTGGCGCACCTGCGTACGATCGATCTGCCTCCGTTCCGAAAGGCAATCGCGGCCGGAGTCGACGCCGTCATGACTGCGCACGTGCAAGTGCTGGCGCTCGATCCTGACCGGGGCCGCGTGGCTACGACCTCACCTGCGATTGTTACCGGTCTGCTGAAGAGACAGTTGGGTTTCAAGGGGATTGTCGTCACGGATGCCCTGGACATGGCTGGTCTCAATAGTTTGTATGGAAACAATCCCGGCCGTGTGGCGGTGGATGCCTTCAAGGCCGGAAATGACGTACTCACCATGCCTGCCGATCTGGATGCAAGCTATCGAGCGATGTTGGAAGCTGTCCGCACGGGTGAGATCAGGGAAGACCGGCTCGACGCATCCGTCTTCAAAATCCTGCGAGCGAAGGCTCGGCTCGGTCTCGAGAAAAATCGCCTCGTAGATGTGGCGGCGACTCCCAAGCTGGTTGGAACTCCGGAGAATATCGCAATCGGGCAACGTATTTCAGATGCCTCAGTTACGCTGGTGCGCGATAACCGCAAACTCCTTCCGCTGACTGGCATGCGCCGCGACAAATCGTTACCGGTTCGGTATCAACCCGGCAAAGGTCGTAACAGCCTTCTCATAATTATTCTCTGCGACAGCATCCGTACGGACGATGGAAGGGTTCTGGAGCGCGAGATCCGCAAGCGGAGGCCAGATGCGAAAGTAATCTACGTAGATCCGCATATCGCGGCAGCGAGGTCGAATGAGGTTTTGCGCGCAGTGGCTCGTGCGCAGCAAGTTGTGGCGGCCGTATATGTCGTCCCTTCGGCAGCGCGAATGAGGACCGTAGCGCGTGGCCAGAAAAATTCGGCATCTCTGCCGGACTCAACCGCGAGGTTACTGAGCCGCATTCTTGACCGGGGAAACGAGAAGACCGCGGTTCTTGCTATGGGGACGCCCTACTTGACGGAGGATTTCCCGAAAATCCAAAGCCTCATCTGCACGTTCTCGAATGCGACGGTCTCGGAGATCAGCGCTGCGAAGGCATTGTTTGGGGAAATTCCGATGGCAGGCCACTTACCGGTCGACATTTCCAGCGCGACACTAGCTACGGCACAGATCAAACAGCCCGCCCTGGTTGCCGTCAGAAGCCCGAGTTCAAAGTAAGTTGGAACCGATTCAACAGAGATATTCGCAGACTATCCCCAACCCTGCCTGAATGATCGCCTGAGAATCCCGCTGGAACGATGCGTACTCTTCGTCCAAACCATCCTCTGGAAACGGATGTGTCGTCCTAGGCCGTTCCGAATTTTAAAGGCGATTGGTTCGCATTGTGCGGACTGGCTCGAGCTGCAAGAGCGTCGAGGTCGTACGTCGCTGACTTCTGGTATCAATCCGAGCGCGGGAGCGAGAGGCTGGAACGCCTAACTTTCATTTAAACTGCCTTGGGGGCCGTTCTGCCAAGAATTATGAAGCGTGCCTTAGGAGAAAGTGGTTGAACTCGAGTAAAGATGCGCTTTGGTACAAGGACGCGATCATCTATCAGGTTCACGTCCGCACATTCCACGACAGCAACGGTGATGGAATCGGTGATTTCCTCGGGCTGGAACAGAAACTCGATTACCTCCAAGAGCTGGGGATCAGCGCGATTTGGTTGATGCCGTTCTTCCCTTCGCCCCTGCGCGATGACGGCTACGATATCGCGGACTACTACTCGGTCCATCCCAGCTACGGGACACTGGAGGATTTCCGCAAACTTCTCGATTCGGCTCATGGCCGCGGTATCCGGGTCATCATCGAGATGGTGTTGAACCACACCTCCGATCAGCACCCGTGGTTTCAAGAAGCGCGAAGCTCACAGAACAATCCCCGACGCGATTGGTACGTATGGAGCGACACCGACACCCGCTATAAGGACGCCCGGATCATCTTCCTCGACACCGAGAAATCCAACTGGGCCTGGGATTCAACTTCCAAATCTTTTTATTGGCATCGTTTTTTCAGTCATCAGCCCGATCTCAACTACGACAATCCTGCGGTGCGAGAGCAGATGTGGGATGTAATGAAGTTCTGGCTGGAGATGGGCGTGGATGGCTTCCGGCTTGACGCGGTGCCGTATCTGGTCGAACGCGAGGAAACAAATTGTGAGAACTTGCCGGAGACCCACAATGTTCTCAAAGAATTGCGGCGAAGGCTGGATGAGCACTTCCCGGGAAGAATGCTTCTAGCGGAAGCCAATCAGTGGCCTGCGGATCTCCGTCCGTATTTCGGAGACTCCGACGAATTCCACATGGCATTTCATTTTCCGCTGATGCCGCGGATGTTTATGGGGCTTAAGCTCGAGGACCGGAAGCCCATCACGGAAATCCTGCAGCAAACTCCGGAGATCCCGCCCGCCTGTCAGTGGTCGCTCTTTCTGCGCAACCACGACGAGTTGACCCTGGAAATGGTCACAGACATCGAACGCGACTACATGTACGACATGTATGCCCAGAACAAAACGATGCGGCTGAACCTCGGAATTCGGAGGAGGCTCGCTCCGTTATTGAATAATGACCGTAGGCGGATCGAGTTGATGAATGGGATGTTGATGTCGCTGCCTGGCACTCCGATCATCTATTACGGAGATGAAATTGGAATGGGCGACAACATTAGCTTAGGCGATCGCAACGGAGTTAGAACTCCTATGCAATGGAGTGGCGGGTGGAACGCCGGGTTTTCCACAGCGGAACCAGAAAGACTGTATGCTCCGATCATCCATGACCCGGTATACGGTTATTCCGCCGTAAATGTCATATCACAGAGAGAGAGTGAACATTCTCTCTTTCATTGGATGCAGCGCATCATCGCGGTGCGGAAGTCCAGTGCGGTGTTCGGCCGGGGGACGATTGAGTTTCTCTTCCCAGCGAATCACAGAATACTGGCTTACCTGCGGCGACTCGGCAACGAGACAGTCCTGATTGTCAACAACCTTTCGAATGCCGCGCAAGCCGTCGAACTGGATCTGCGGCGTTACAAAGGAAATGTCCTGATCGAGATGTTCGGCAATAATCTTTTTCCCCGGGTCGGCGAGTTGCCGTATTTGCTCACACTGGGGCCTTATCAGTCTTACTGGTTTCGGCTGCGACGAGTATAGGCAAAGGCGGACGACGAACGAATATCGAGCCGGAGATTCGCCAGAATCACATGGAATCCTAACGTGGAAGACGGTAATTTCCTTACGGACGATTTTCTCCGGCAGCTCATCAATGTTGGTGAGGTAGATATCCTTGTCGGCATGCCCACTCATAACAATGCCAAGACGGTGGGCTCAATCGTCCATACCATTCGAAACGGAATTCTCAGCAGTTTTCCCCGCGAGCGTGCGGTTATCATCAATGCCGACGGAGGGTCCCACGACGGCACTCCCGAACTGATCACTGGCGTGTCCATCGATGATGCGCGACCAGCCTCCAGTGTGTACGCGCTCCGCACGCTGCACGCGATAAGCACAAAATATGCCAGCACACCGAACAGCGGAGTTGCATTTCGAACCATTCTGACTGCTGCGGAACTGCTCCGAGCCAAGGCATGCATCGTAATATCTCCGGAATCCGACACGATCGCCCCAGAATGGATTTCCAATCTTCTCCGTCCCGTGTATTACGACGGTTTCGATCTCGTCTCCCCCACCTATCGCAGGCATAAGTTTGATGGACTATTGATGACAAACCTCCTGTACCCAATGGTGCGCGCGCTGTATGGCGTAAAGATACGCGAAGCCTATATGTCCGAGTTCGGATTTTCCGGTCGTCTCGGAAGCCAATTCCTCGGCCAGAATCGATGGAACGAAGGAATCGGTGAAAACGGGATAGAACTGCGCTTGACGCTGGCTGCTGTCACCGGAGGGTGCCGTGTTTGCCAGGCTTTTCTTGGCGTCAAAGATCACGTTGAAAGGCGCGCCGCCGATTTGGTTCCGACACTGAGGCAGTCTGTTGGTGTGTTGTTCTCCGCGTTAGATTCCGACTTCCAAGCGTGGAGCACAGTGTCTGGTTCTCAGGACGTGCCTACAAACGGGAGTGACCTGGAGTTAGTCCTGGACCCGTTGCGGATTAACCGGAAACGCCTGCGAGAGATGTTCGTTAAAGGAGTATCAGAATTGGATTCCGTCTTTCAGTCAATTCTCTCTCCTTCCACTCTGGCGGAGCTGAAGCGGATCGCCACTTTGGGCGAAGAGGAGTTTCGCTATTCGCCTGAACTCTGGGTCAGAACCGTATATGAGTTTGCTGCGGCTTATCAGAAATCTGTGATCAATCGCGATCACATTATTCAGGCACTCGCGCCTCTGTTTCGCGGGAGAGTGTTCACGTTTGTCGTCGAGAACCGCAACGGATCCGCGAATGACGTGGCGAATAATATTGAAGGTCTATGCCTTGAGTTCGAGCGATTGAAACCATATTTGCTCGAGATGTGGAAAACGAAAGAGTGAGGCTACCATGCGAGAAATGATTATCAGCGAACTGACTCAGGCGATGCACGACCTCGCCAGAGGTTTCGCACACTACCTTCCTCGTCTGATCGTAATGCTGATCCTTGCATTCGTGGGATGGCTGATCGCATACATGGTCAAAGTAATTCTGCGCAGCATTCTCCGGCTCATCAAGTTCGACCGCCTCTCAGAGAACACAGGCGCTTCTCAACTGCTTACCAAAGCCGCACTCCCGTCCGCGACGGAGATGTTGAGCCGGTTCGCATTCTGGGTCACCTGGCTCGGCTTTATTCTGCTGGGGGTGAGCGTGCTGGGAATTCTGGGTTTGCAGGAGCAAATCGCAAGGTTTTTCCTGTTCCTTCCGCATCTGTTCGCGGCGGTATTGATCTTGTTTTTCGGCGCCTTTGCGGCCGGATTTTGCGCTCGCGCTGCTCTGCTGGCCGCAGTAAATGCCAATGTTCCTTCCCCTCGTCTTCTGAGCCTTGCGGTCCGCAGCATTATTATGATCTTCGTATTGTCTGTCGTCTTTGAAGAGTTGGGTCTGGCGGAACAGACCATGCTGGTTGCGTTTGGAATTGCTTTCGGAGCTCTGATGCTTGGCTTGGCCATCGCATTTGGAATTGGCGGCAGGGACTTAGCACGGCGATTCCTAGAGGAGAAGTTCGTTCGTAGCAAGAAGGAGCAGGACGAAGATGAACTTTCACCCCTCTAGCAGGTTCTACTCCTTCCGCGAAGTCAAGCGTTCCTAGCGACGGTCAAGATTATTTTTCGGGAGACCTCAACGGTCATACAGAAGTGTTAAGGCTAGCAATTTGTCACGAATTTCCTTAGTCAAGCTATTGGCGTTGTAGCGCCACCTCCAGTTTCCGCTCACAGTACCAGGCAAATTCATTCGAGCCTCGCTGCCCAGAGATAGTACATCCTGTAAGGGCATGATTGCCGTGTTCGCTACAGAGGCCAGCACCGCACGGATGAATACCCAATTGACATCCTCATTTTGAAATCCTAGATATGCACGAGTGAATTGGTGTTCCTCGCGAATATCCTCTTTCGTTCGGGTGCTCTCACCCACGCCCGAACTCGTCCACCACCCCAGAGTAGTGTCGTTATCGTGTCCGCCCGTGTACGCGACCAGTTCGCGAGAATAATTGTGCGGGCGGAAGCTGGGACCTTGTGGATCTTTTCCAAAGGCAAACTGCAACAGGCTCATTCCAGGAAAGCCAAAATTATTGCGGAGAGACTCGACACCGGGAGTGATCACACCGAGATTTTCAGCAACGAATGGGAGCTCTTTCAATTCAGCTTGCAAAACCTTAAAAAACTCTGCACCGGGGCCTTGTACCCACTTCCCTTCAGCGGCTGTTGAAGCCGTAGCGGGTACCTCCCAATAAGCTTCGAAACCGCGGAAGTGATCCAGTCTTACAAAATCAAACATTCCAAGAGATGCCCGGCAGCGGTCAATCCACCAACGGTGACCGGTAGACGCAGAAACGTCCCAGCGATAAAGAGGGTTGCCCCACAGTTGACCTGTCGCGCTGAAATAGTCTGGTGGAACGCCGGCAACGGCAGTGGGCTGCCCTTGTTCATCCAAGTGAAACAACTCCGGATGAGCCCACACATCGGCGCTGTCGTGCGCGACATAGATCGGAATGTCGCCCATGATGCTGATGCCGTGACGACGACAGTGATCTCTTACCTTTTCCCATTGCCGAAAGAATTGGAACTGGGCAAACCGGTGAAACTCTAACTCAGAGGACAACTCATTCTGCCATTGCTTCAGAGCGGCGGGATCGCGTTGTCGTATTCCCGTATCCCAATGGACCCAGGCGGTGTCTTTGTAGACTTTCTTGCATGCCATGAAGAGCGCATAGTCTTCCAGCCACTCCTGGTTCTTCTGGCAAAAGATATCGAAGGTATGACGGTCCGCTTGACTTCTGTCTGCAAAGAAAGCCCGAGCAGCTTGGCGGAGGAGTTCCTGCTTGAAGGCGATTACTCGGTCGTAGGCCACATGCTCGGCCGGAAAATTCGGCCCACTGGCCAGGGCGCCGGCCGATAAGAGTCCGTCCTCACGAAGGGCCCCCAGATTTATGAATAGCGGATTTCCGGCAAAGGCAGAGAAGCATTGATAAGGAGAATCGCCGTATCCAGTGGGATTCAGCGGCAAAACTTGCCAGATTTTCTGCCCTGACCCGGCTAGGAATTCGATGAACTCATGAGCGGATTCTCCGAGGTCACCGATACCGTGGCCACCTGGCAAAGAAGAGACATGGAGGAGGATTCCACTGCGCCGGGGGAACATCACTCGATTACCGTAATGGTTCCAAAGCAGCCATGCAATAGGGAGCAATACGGAGCACCGCTTTCTAGGGTGCGCTGCGTGGCGGAAAATGGTTCAGCGTGACATTAGAAATTGGACTTCCTATTCGATTTCCGAGATCGCGATTGGGGCGAGATCTGCTTCGGACAATTTCTGATTAAGGTGCCAAAGTTTGGTTGTTTTGAACTCACTCCATTCTCCGATCGCCGTTTTGATTCGCTGGCTGGACTCGTTGTAAACGGCAATCGCTTGAGAAGGCACGGCTCGATCCCCACCTTCGACAACGCGCAGTGCCGATGCCATATCGGCGAAAGCGTCCTGCAGACCTGAGGCCTGCCCAACCGCTCCTGGCCCGGCTTCTATCTTTGAAATTTCAGTTCGAGCATCCGCCAGTGCTGACTTAATGTCTGAGTTGTTCTTGCCAAGCTTCTGTTGACGATCAGCCAGTTGTTTCTGTAGCGAAGCGATTTCAGCAAGCGCGCGGCGCGCCTCCAGAGTTTCCGCAAATATTTGTTGGCCGAGTTGCAACTGCTGGTGAAGTATTTCCTGAGTGGCCGGCGAGCGGGGATCCATGACGACGGTTAGAGGCTGAATCTGCGGCCTTCCGTCAACCGTGAGCCTGACGGTGTAGAGGCCCGGCACAACTTTAGGACCACGGGGACTGCGATATTCGGATTCTTCGTCCACACTCGGCCCGCCGGAGCTCCCCCAACTAAGGTCCCAGACAAAGCGATGCATTCCCGGATTTGTTTCGAGGACTTCGGGCTTGGGGAACCAGCGCTCGGCAATAGGAAGTGGCGGGTGCTTTTCCAGGTGTCGATCCTCCGAGGAGAATCGGCGCACAAGTTTTTGTTGCGCGTCGAGAATCTCCAAAGTGACAGTGCTGGCGTTGGACTTGAGGAAATAATCAATGATGGCGCCGGCAGGAGGATTTTCGGCCGTAGGTTCCTCCGGCGGAATTGGAGTTCCTGTGAAGGTGTCATTATCGATGCGATATGCCGGCGCAGGATGGTACAGCCAAGCCGCATTAGCCTTTTCGGCATCAGATGCCTGGCGCAGTGGTGTGATGTCATCGAGAATCCAGAAGGAGCGGCCGTGGGTGGCGACGATCAGATCATCGCCGTGAATCGTTAGATCGCGAACGGAAGTCACCGGCAGATTAAGCTGCAAAGATTGCCAGTGGTTGCCGTCATCGAACGATACGTAAACCCCGAGTTCTGTTCCGGCAAACAGGAGATTCTTTTTCTCAGTATCTTCGCGAATGCCGCGCAGAAAAGCATGGCCCGCAATGCCATTGGTAATCAATTGCCAGGAAGAACCATAGTTGCGAGTTCGATAGAGGTAGGGCGCCTGATCGTCTAACCGGCTGCGATCGACCGCCGCATAAGCAGTAGCGGGATCATAACGCGAAGCTTCGATAAACGAGATCTTGCTCCAGGCACTCAGACCTATTGGCGTAACATCTTTCCATTCTTTGCCGCCGTCCCGTGTGAGATGAATTAATCCTGTGTCGCTTCCGGCCCAGATGGTCTCCCGGTTCAGAGCTGATGGCGCTATGGTGAACACTACGCCATAACCTCGTTCCTTCGCATCGTCGATCGTCGTTGGACCTTCTACCTTATTTGCTGGCTGTTGTGTCGACCCGGTGAGATCGGGGCTAATGGCCTGCCAGTGCAAACCACCATCGACAGTCTTCATTACATATTGCGTGCCGAGATAGAGGGTGGTTGAGTCAGCGGGAGAAAAAAGCAGAACCGGTGTCCACGGATCACGATATTCGCGCTGATTGATCTCGGAACCAAATGTTGGTACGGGCCAGGGAGAAATATCCTGACTGAGGCCAGTCCGCCTGTTATAACGAGAAACGCCGCCGAAGGTCCCACTCAGATAAATGATGTTCGGGTCTTTGGGATCGGGCGCCATGTATCCACTCTCGCTCCCACCGGCGGGAAACCAATCGCGTGTAGTAATCTGGCCGTGATCAGTGCGGCTTAAAACGGCCGCGCTTCCGCTATCCTGCTGCGCGCCGTATACGACGTACGGGAACTGATCGTCAGTGATCACGTGGTAGAGCTGTGCCGTGGGTTGGTTGTACCATGTGCTCCAAGTCTGGCCGCGGTCGAGGCTGACTGTTGTGCCCTGATCGGTTCCGAGAACCATGCTGGCGGAATTCTTGGGATCAACCCAGATTTGATGGTAATCGTCACCGCCGGGTGCGCCACGAACGATCGAAATCGTTTTTCCCCCGTCTTCGGACCGATAGAGTGCGACGTTCGGGATATAGATCACGTCAGGATTTTGCGGATCGATGGTGATGCTGTTGAAATACCAGGCGCGACTCGTAATGCGAGGGTCAGCGTTCTGCAAAACCCAAGTATCGCCACCGTCATCAGAGCGGAATAGCCCAGCCCGTTTCGCTGGAATCAACGCGTAGACGCGCTTGCCGTCGGACGCAACGTCGATGCCAATTCGACCCCAATCGCCTTCGGGCAATCCATTGCCGACCACTCGCGACCACGTCTTGCCCGCGTCTTGCGAGCGGTAGAGACCACCGCCGGGTCCGTCGATAGGAGCGTACGTACTCCAGGGAGGACGATGTGCATTCCACGTTCCCGCGAATAACAGCTGTGGATTGCCAGCGCAGATCGCCAGATCTGAAATACCGATTTCAGATCCCTGGTCTAGAATCTTGCTCCAACGCGTCCCTCCGTCGACGGATTTAAAAACCCCACGCTGTTCGTTTGGTCCATAGGCATGGCCGAGAGCACCCACATAAACGACATTCGAATCTCGCGGGTCAACCACGATCCGGCTGATTTGAAGCGTCTCATCTAACCCTACATGCGTCCAGGTCGAGCCGGCGTCAATGGATTTGTAGACGCCATTGCCGGAAGACAAGTCGGAACGAATGTCCGATTCGCCGGTTCCGGCGTAGATTGTATTTGGGTCGGAGGGCGCAACGGCAATGGCGCCGATTGAACCGATTGGCTGGTTATCAAAAATCGGCTTCCAAACCGTTCCGGCGTCAGATGTTTTCCAGATGCCGCCGTCGACCGCGCCGAAATAGAAGGTCGTCGAGTCGCCCGGCACGCCCGCGACGGCAACAACTCGGCCTCCGCGGAATGGGCCAATGAGCCGCCATTTGAGGCCGCTCATCAATTGCGGTGGAACCGACTGGGAAACTGCGGAGAATACAAGTAAAGGGAGAAAAAGTGCGACGTAACTCCGGTGCAAACACGACCTTAGTTTGTGCAAGTGCAATCCCTCGCTGGCAAGCCAGTTTACTGGAAAACGCAATATTGCATTCGCCTGGGAGCGGAGTTCGAGGAACCTGGCCGGATTGGTGCCGTGAAGTCTTAGTGCTGTATCTGAAGCGCCCCCCGAGCGAGGAGTTGGGAGTTGAGAGGCTGTGTAGGGGTGCTTCAGATACAGCGACTTGAAGGAAGCCGCCCCGTGGGACTATGGGATTTGTTTCTCGATGAGGCGGTCGTTGTCGTTTGCGAGGTGGCGCCTGCTGGCGATGTGCTTTCGTTTCAGTTGCTCGTGGCAGAGAGAATGGTCGTGCGCCGGCATGTCGGAGAGTCCCGCGCGCACAACCATACTGCACTCTGAGGAATGCGAGACAGAGAACCAGTGTGCGCGCCGAAGCGCGAGCGAAATTCGAGGCTGGAGATGTGGATTCATGGGGCGTACCGGCTGAGATGAGGCGGAGATCGGAGGAGGAGTTGCGCGGCGGAGAGGCGCTCGACAACCTGCATGGTTCCGCCGCAGAGCGGGCAGTTCCATGTTGAGTGAGCGGGGAGCGTGGTCAGCGAAGCGGCGCATACTGCCGGCTGATCGGATGGCTGGAGCAACCGCAAACAAAGCGGAAGGAGTTGTGCTCGCCGCCGGTTAGCGAGGAAGCCGAAGTTGCGGATGCGTACGAAGCCGCGCGGCAGCAGATGCAGGAGGAAGCGGCGCAAGAACTCATCGATGGGCAGAGTCATCAGCCGCTTCTTGTTGCCGTGAGCGGAGTCGCGCCAGCGAAAGGTTACGTTGTCCTCGGAGAGAGCAACCAACCTGCTGTTGGAGATGGCGACGCGATGAGTGTAAGCACCGAGATAGCGCAGCACGTGTTCTGGCCCGCCGAAAGGCGGTTTGGAGTAGACGACCCAGTCGTGACGGAACAGTACCCGCAGCCAGGAGGCGAAGGCGCGCGGTTCCGCAAGCGGTAAGAGATGTCCGTGGAACTGGAGTGCGCCGGCATGAAAGGCGGTCTTGAGTCCGGCGATAAACTTGCCGCGGAAGACACGGCTGAGCACCTTGATGGGAAGAAAGAAGGAGCGGCGTGAGGAGATCCAGCGGGAGTGATCCGGAGTGATGCCGCCGGCGGCAAGCACGCAGTGGACATGGGGATGATGCTGCATTCGCTGGTCCCAGGTATGCAGTACGCTGAAGAAGCCGATCTGCGCACCGAGGTGACGAGGATCGCTGGCGATCTCCAGCAAGGTATGAGCACTGGCGTGAAAGAGTAGGTTGTAGATCAGCCGTTTGTTCTGCAGCGCGAGGGGGGCTAGTTCCCGCGGCAGGGTGAAGACAACGTGCACGTAGCTGGTGGACAGCAACTCTCGTTCCCGCGCCTGGAGCCAGTGCAGGCGTGCATTGCCCTGACACTTGGGACAGTGCCGGTTGCGACACGAGTTGTAAGAGATGGCGGAATGTCCGCAGTCCGCGCACTGATCGCGGTGCCCACCCAGCGCAGCGGTACGGCAACGCGAGATGGCCAGCAACACTTTTTGATGCTGCCATCTGATCCACTTGCGACTGCGCTTAATGAAGGACTCTCCTGCACAGCGAACGATGTCGGCCACCTCCAGAGGAGGCCGGCTCATGTGCTCTGCGTTGGTTTTTCTCCTCCGTGGATCGGGAGTGCATCCAGCGGACTGCCGGTGGCGCTGAGATGCCGCCGGGAGAGATGCAGGTAGATCGTTGTTTCTTCAAGGTCGCGATGCCCCAGCAGCATCTGGATGGTGCGCAGGTCGGCACCAGCTTCCAGAAGATGAGTGGCAAAACAGTGGCGCAGGGTATGGGGATGGATGTGCTTGTGTTCAAGACCGGCGCGTTCGGCGGCCAACTGACAGGCGTTCCACAGAACCTTGGTGGAGACCGGATGATTCGCCGTATGCCATCGGTCGCCGGGAAACAGCCAGTCGGTGGGCTTGCGCCGAAGCCCGCGCCAGTAGACGCGCAGCGCATCGAGCAGCTTCGGGCTGAGCATGACATCGCGGTCCTTGCGTCCCTTGCCTCCCCGGATATGAATGACCATCCGTTGGCTGTCGATATCGCTGATCTTCAGGCGCGCTACTTCTGCGCGACGTGCGCCCGTGGCATACAGTGTCATCAGCAGGATGCGATGAAAGGGAAACTCGGCCGCGTCGATCAGACGCGCCACTTCTTCCTGGCTCAGCACCTGCGGTAAGTGCAGTACCTTCCTCGGATACGGCGTTTCGGCAACGCTCCAGCCTCGCTTCAACACTTGAACATAGAAGAAGCGTAAAGCTGCCAAGCGCTGGGTTACGGTGTTCGGGGCCAGCTTCCAGCGAGTGAACAGCGCGGCCTGATACTGGCGAATGTGCTCCGGGCCAAGCTGATCAGGTGAACGATGGAAGTGCCGACTGAAATGCTCGACCGTGTGAATGTAAGCGTGGATGGTGGACTCGGCGTAGTTGCGGCGCCGTAGTTCTTCAAGCATGATCTGGCGTAGATGGGTCACAGAGAGTTCCTCCTCTGCGACAACAAACTAGCTCAGATCACCTCGACCGTCGGCTCAGCAACACGCGAACGCGTCCGCCGCAAAGCGGCTTAGTTCAAGTCGGCTTCTGGGAGGTCGTCGTTCGAAACACTAGGCCTTTGGAGCGGCGCTGAAGATCTCTACCAGGCGGTCGGCGATCACCTTATCCTCGCCGTCCTTGAGCTGCCAGACAGCAAAACCGAAGCTGTTCGGATCGCTGGTATGACCATGATGGCCGCCGTGATTGTCACCCGCCGGCGCATCCGGATTGCGTCCGCGCATTCCGCTGACGCCTGCGCCCATACTGCCAATACCCGTTGGCCGGGTGTCAGCCAGCTTCTGCATGACCTCGGCTCCGCTGATTTTGAGCTTCGACGGATCGATCTGCCAGCTGTAGCGCGGGGTCACGTTGCCCAGAGCTTGGGGGTTGAACTGCCGGGGCAGCGCCATCACTCCGAACTTCTTCACCGCGTCGGTAATGATCTGTGCGCGCTCGTCGTACATCTTTAACGACGCGTCGAAGTCCTGATTGACGAAGATCTCGAGCGCCTTAAGCATCCCGAAAATGGTCTCTTTGCCTACCTTGCAGCAGCGGCCAATGCGATCTTCCTGCGGACTCATGTTCAGCAAGGCGTAATGGATCAAATCTTCTTTGCCGATCAGGATGCCGGCTGCCTGCGGTCCGCGGATATCCTTGCCGCCGCTAAACGTGACCATGTCGAAGCCGAGTGCCGGATACTCCCAGAGCCGCTCTTTCGGGGGCACATCTGCGGCGGCATCATTGAAGGTGTAGATGTTGTGTGCGCGGGCGATTTCCACCGTCTCAGGCCCGCTGACCTTGCCCTTGTCGGACAGAATATTCGTGAAGTGGATCGCCACTGTCTTCGGATTGATGGCGGCGATCATCTCTTCGCGCGTCTCGACTTCGACCAGCTTCGCGCCCGTCTGTCGGATCTGGTGGTCAAACGGATAGCGATGGCTCTTCTGGATGATGACCTCATTCCTCGGGAAATTGCTCACGTCGGGAATGTCACGCATGCGCGGCTCGAGATCTTCGGTCATCATGCCGGCGTAGCCGACGACCATAGCCGCGGCTGCGCCACCCGTCACCAGGCCGGTATAACCGGCAGGGGATTTGCACAGGTTCGCGATAAACTTACCGGCTGCGATCTCGAGCTCGTCGATCAAAACGAAGTGCTCGTTGCCTCTCCGGATCAACTCCATAACCTCCGGCCTCATCACCGATCCACCAATGACAGTTACGGTGCCGTTGATGTTGACCAGAGGTGTGACTCCTAGCTCGGCGTAGATGTCGCCAGTCGAACCCAGGCCGGTGGTGATCGGCACGATGGGGCTGCCGTCGACCGGGCGCGCGGATAGTTTGGGCTTTTTGCCCAAGATGCCCGCAGCGCTCAACTTCGCCGGAGCGAGGAGGCTGCTTGTGGCTGCCCCAAGTGCGGCGAGAAATGAACGACGATTCCAACCCAAGTTCCAATTCATTCGTCGCTTCCTTTCAATGTCGTCGCGACTCATTCAACAGTTACGCGGTGGGCGGATTCACCACCGTTGCGCTGCCTACGATTTCAATCAGCGAATCACCTGGAATCCACTCGAGGGCCATGCAAGCGCGAGATGGCGCTTTGCCCGGAGAGAAATAAGTCCCGTAGATCTTGTTCAACGCGTCGTACTGCGCTTTATGGGCATCGAACCGTGCCTTGCCGGTTGGCATGGAGATGCCGTCGGCGAGAGGCAGGCAGAGAAAGACCTGGAGATGGATGATGCTGTCCATGGTGCAGCCCGCACGCTCGACGGACTTCTTGAGGGCGTCCATGGTGCGGGTGACGTGCTTTTCGAACGGGTCCGTTACGAGGACGTGATCTTCCTTGGGGTAGCCGTCATTGGAACCGGTTCCGGAAATGTAGTAGATTCCGTCGTGGGTATGAGTGGCGCCGGGGCGACGAGGCGCATCCCCACCAGGTGCGCTAGCGGGCGTGGGTGCTCCAGCGGCAGGAGCCTGCTGCTGACCGAAAACTTTCAGCGCACCAGTTACCAAAGCTGCCATCGCCGCGGCCTTGCTAAAGAAGCTGCGTCGAGTGTTGATTTCCATGAAATTTCTCCTTCGGATCTTCGCTCCATACAAAATCTGACGGGAACCAATAATAGCGCAGAGGGCACGCTTGGCTTTAAACGGAAGGTAAACTGCAGGGAACACGCCCGTAAGTCATTGAAAGGTAATGGC
>CAWGKF010000016.1:0-312312 GCA_963823085.1 Terriglobia bacterium
TCTACATTTCTTCGCTCAGCATCGGCGGAGTGAAACACAATGTGCTCATCGTGGCGACCGAGCACGACAGCGTGTACGCCTTCGATGCCGACACCGGAGCGACGCTGTGGCACGTTACCACGCTCAAATCCGGCGAGACGACCTCGGACGATCGCGGATGCTCGCAGGTGACGCCGGAGATCGGCATCACCTCGACTCCTGTGATCTATCGGCCGAGAACCGGAGTTCCGGTCATCTACCTGGTGGCGATGTCGAAAGACAGTTCCGGCAATTATCACCAGCGGCTGCATGCGTTAAATGCGGTGAGCGGTGCGGAAGTGCTGGGCGGCCCGGTGGATATTGCAGCGAAGTATCCGGGGACGGGCGACGACAGCCGGAACGGTTACGTCTTCTTCGATCCCGCGCAATACAAGGAGCGCGCCGGACTTCTGCTGACCGGCGGAACGGTTTACCTGGCGTGGGCGTCGCACTGCGATTACCGGCCATACACCGGATGGATCATGGGCTACAGCGCAAAAACGCTGGCGCAGACGACGGTGCTCAATGTGACTCCGAACGGCAACGAAGGGGCGGTCTGGGGATCGGGCGCGGGCATGACGGCAGACACCGCCGGCAACATCTTTTTGCTCGACGCCAACGGAGTGTTCGATTCGACGCTGAATTCGCAGGGCTTCCCGTCTGAAGGAGATTATGGCAACGCCTTCCTTCGACTCACGACGACTGGCGGCCTGGCCGTGGCGGACTATTTCGAGATGGACAATGAATCTCAGGAAAATGCTACCGACACGGATCTGGGGTCAGGCGGGGCCGTGCTGGTGAATCTTTACGATTCCAACGGCAAGCTCTGGGAGCTGGGTGTAGGCGCGGGCAAGGACACGAACCTCTACGTGGTCAACCGAAACTACATGGGTAAGTTCAATTCCAACAGCAATAATCTTTATCAGGAACTGGACGGCGTGCTGCCCGGCGGGATCTGGTCCATGCCGGCCGCATGGAATGGAAATATCTACTACGGTCCGGTGAATCATTCGATTATCGAGTTCCGATTCCAGGACGCGAAGCTGCTGAGCTCTCCGGTTGCTCAGACCACGCAGCTGTTCCCTTACCCTGGTGCCACTCCCAGCATCACGACCAATGCTGGAAAGAATGCGATCTTGTGGGCAACGGCTAATACCAATCCAGGTGTAGTCTTCGCGTTTAGTGCCCGCACACTGCAGATGCTCTACAACTCGAACCAGGCGTCCAACGGACGCGATCATTTCGGTAATGGCAACAAGTTCATCACGCCCATGATCACCAACGGAAAAGTGTACGTAGGGACCCAAAGCGGAGTCGGAGTCTTTGGCTTGCTTTCGGACAAAGCGGCCGAGGGGCGAACGCCCTCCGGAACACAGTAAGGGAGCGACCCAGGGCGAGATCGCGAGTTCACAGAAAAGGTACGCTTTCCCTGCAGCACGTTTGACTTTTCGCTGGAAGAGACGGGCGGAGGAACGTGTTTTTTCGATAGAAGTCATCAGTTACTTTGCAGTGAAAAGTACTTGACAGCGATCGAAAGGCGCGGTTAAGCTTTGGCATGGTCGATCCGCAACCGCATCGCATCCGGCGCTTTCACCGATCGTCTCGGCCGTCCAGTGCGGCTGGGCTGACACCGAATCTTGCCGAGGATCTGCGCTTTATCCGCGACACGATGGAGCGCTCGGCGGCATTTACAGCGGTTTCCGGTTGGGGACAGGTTCTGCTGGGCGCGACCGCAATGGCTGCGGCGTGGCTAGCTGCGCGTCAGGTTTCGCCCTACGCCTGGCTCAGGGTGTGGCTCGCGGAAGGGCTACTGGCGGCTGCCATCGGATTGCTGGCTTGCACCTGGAAGGCAAACCAGCGCGGCTTACCGCTGTTCTCGGGCCCGGCGCGAAAGGTCGCCCTGGGACTTGCGCCTCCTTTGTTCGCGGGAGCTTTTCTCACCTTCTTGCTGTTTCGCTCAGGAATGGAATCGGCGTTGCCTGCGACGTGGCTGCTGCTTTATGGAGCGGGGATCATGACCGGCGGCGCATTCTCGGTGCCGATCGTTCCAGTGATGGGACTTTGTTTCATGCTGCTCGGAGGACTTGCGGTGCTCGGTCCGCCAGCATGGGGAAACTTGTTTCTGGCTGCCGGCTTTGGGGGTCTGCACATGGTATTCGGATTCCTGATCGCAAGGAGGCACGGTGGCTAGGGCACTTCCATCGCATGGCAAACACGCCAAGCCCTCAGTTCGGGGGAGGGAGCACGTGCGGGAGCGCGCCGCTGTTGCGCACACTCCGGAGCTGCCGGAACTGGATCGTCTGATTCACGAGCGCATCCGGCTGGGGATTGTGAGCGCACTGGCAACCAACGATTCGCTCAGCTTCAACGACTTGAAACGCGTGCTCAAAACAACGGACGGAAATCTGAGCGTCCATGCGCGTAAGCTGGAAGAGGCGGATTACATTTCGTGCGTAAAGTTTTTTGAAGGACGCGTACCGCGCACGGAATACCGGCTTACGGCCAAGGGACGGGCAGCGCTGGCGGAGTATCTCGATCAGATGGAAGAGTGGATTCGGGTGACGCGGCAATCGTAGAGGATCTTTTTTTGTAGTCATTAACTTTGCGAAGCAAAGTACATTGTGAAGAGGTGAGCAATGGCTGAAGGGAGTCCAACCGGTAACAAGCCGCGTGTAGACCTCAAGGATGCGGCGCGATTCTGGGAGCTGCAGCGCCTTTTGTACAACGGCGTGCTGCTTCTCATCGTCGTGTTATGGGTGGTGTTGACGTGGCCACACTTCCGTCCGGCAATGAACCTGGTCGCGTTGGGCAAGATGACAGTTCTGGCGCTGCTGGCGAACCTCTGCTATTGCGCCGGCTACGCGATGGAAGGCTTCATCCAGGTACCCGTGCTCGCAGGCATATTGGCGGCGAATTCGTTGGGTTGTCTGGGTGGCGGGAATGTTGTTCGCGATCCTGCTTGCGAACTATTGGATTGCGGATGAGATTTATCCGGACGTAAATCAGAATACCGCCGCAATCGTGGGAGTGAAAGGCACGACCGGGAGCGTGACGATGGCCAGCAACATGAATTTTCCGGCACCTCTGGCAGTTTTGGGATTTCTAGGAGCTTGCGGCGGATTGCTGCTCGCGATCGCCGCACTGGTGATTTTCTGGTTGGCGCGCAAACGCAAGTTTGCACGCAACGCGGCTGTGGTGATCGGAGCCGGTGCTATCACTTATTTCGCGCTGCTGATTGGATTCTCACTGGGCAGCCGGACGAACATCTTGTCGCGCGGGCAGGAAAAGTATTTTTGCGAAATCGACTGTCATCTGGCTTATTCCGTTATCGAGGTGAAGACGCAAGCCCGGGGCGATTTGAATGACTATGTGGTTATTTTGCGCACACGCTTTGACGAAACGACCACATCGCCAAGCCGTCCAAAAGACGCTTCATTGACGCCATCGCCGCGGGAGGTAAGACTGATCGATAACGCCGGACGGCAATATGCTCCGGTGTCGAGTTCGGGAACATCGCTCATGACTCCGCTGCGTCCTGGAGAGTCGTACGCGACGGAAGTGGAGTTTCGCGTTCCGAAGGATGCTAGTGGGTTGCGGTTGCTGTTGAACACGGCTCCGGCGTGGCCGGATCATCTGGTGATCGGGGACGAGAACAGCTGGATGCACAAGAAAACCTATTTCTCGTTGTGAGGACGAGTCCGCGGGGCTGAAGCCCCATTTTCATTCTGTCGGCTAACGCGGCGCTGAAGCGCCGCTCTTCCACGGAGATTGCTGGGCGCGGTGGTCCTGGTCAGCGAAGAGTGGAATCAAGATCATCACTCATGGTCAGAAAGGCGTAGCAAGCTACGTCTCTACGACGGGGACGTTGATGCTGCGAGACCTAAACTCCCAGGGCTTTTTGAATCTCCACGGCAATTGATGCCGTCAGGGCCTGCATCTTCGCTTCGGATTCGGCCTCGACCATCACTCTTGCGAGCGCCTCCGTGCCTGAATAACGGACGACTACCCTGCCGTTGCCATCCAACTCTTTTTCCGCGGCTGTGATTGCGGATTGGATCGCGAGGCACCTGGGCAAAAGGAACCTTCTCGCGCACGCGGACGTTCTGAATTTTCTGGGGAAACACTTTCAGATCGCCGATCAGATCGCTGAGCGGCTTGCCCGAACGAACGATGATGTCCATGAGACGCAGCGCAGTGAGAAGGCCGTCTCCTGTGGTAGCGTCTCCGTCGCGGAAGATGATGTGACCGGATTGCTCTCCGCCAAGCGTGGCGCCGGTTTTGAGCATCTCTTCGAGAACGTATTTGTCGCCGACATTGGCGCGCAGCATGCGAATGCCAGAGTTCTTAAGGGCGATCTCCAGTCCCATGTTCGACATAGTGGTCGAAACCACGGTGTCATTTTTCAACTTTCCCTGTGCGCGCATATCGCGGGCAGCGGCGAGCAACACGCCGTCGCCATTCACGACGCGGCCATTGGCGTCGCAGAAAAGGGCGCGGTCGGCATCACCGTCAAACGTCACACCGAGATCAAATTTCCCCTTCGACTGGGCAACCGTCTTCCCCAATGTATCCGGGTGCAGCGCTCCGCATTTCTCGTTGATATTCTTGCCGTTCGGCGAGATATGAATGAACGTCGCCTGAATTCTCAGCACGCGAAACAGCTCAGGCGCCTCGGCCGTAGCGGCTCCATTTGCACAATCCACGAGCACACGCATTTTGCTGAGATCCGACGAAACACTCGCCGCCAACGATTTCACGTACTGGTGGCGGAGTTCCGCTTCTCCGGGTAGCGATGGACGCGGAATCTTGAGTGCGGTATCGTCACCGGCCGCGGGATTCTGCAGCAGGGCGAAAATCTCTTTCTCGATCGAGAGTTCGTGCGAGTCGGGCAGTTTGAATCCGTCGCCAGAAAAGACCTTGATGCCATTGTCGGTCCAGGGATTGTGCGAAGCGGAGATCACGATGCCCGCGGCCAGGTTGCGCGAGCGCGCGAGATAGGCCACGCCGGGTGTGGTGATTACCCCGGCGCTGTGAACATCGACTCCGACGGCCGCGAGGCCTTCAGAGACGCGGTCAGCGATCCAGCGGCTGGACTCGCGCGTGTCCTGGCCAATAACTGCCTGCGCCCTGGGAGTGGCGCGCATAAGATCGTGGCCTAACGCGCGGCCGATGAGATAAGTCGACTCCTTGGTAAGAGGGAATTCTCCAGCCACTCCGCGGATGCCGTCTGTTCCGAATAATTGCCGTTGCTGGGTCATAGAAGAAGTGTGGATGACTATATCCAGAAAGCGAACAGAGATGATATACGAAACGGGCTGCGGTTCTCAGTGAGTGGTCGCGGTCCCTATTTTCTGTACTACAACCGTAACGCGGATTGAAGTGGCCTGCTCCACCTGTACGAGGGGATCGGTGACGAACACATTGGTAGTGAAAACGGCGCTGCCCAGAGTCCCCGTAGCGTCAATTGGATCGGTCGTGGCCGAATCGATCTTTTCCACGTGATGAAGCGGGCCACGGATCGTGATACGCGCCGGGTCGGCTTCCACCTGTACGATTTGCTCCCCAGTCGCGAACACTCCGGTGACCCGCGGATGCACTTCCACCTCACGGGTGATCCGGGTGTCGAAAGAAAGATGCAACTGGCTGGGCACGATCTCACCGATGCTGACATCGCGTGGATGACGCACCAGTTGCGAAGTGAGATCGTAAGTGCGGTCACCCGCCTTGGCATCGGTCAAATCGATTTCAGCCTGCACTTCGTTCCCTTTCAGCTGACGAACGACTCTCTCAGGGCCGCGAACACGAATTTGCGTTTCGGGGATGGATTCCGTGCTGATCTCCAGCTGCGGGGGCACGTGCTGAAATACGATCGGCGCGCGGATGGCAATTTCAGCCGGCTGTTCGTCGCGCGAAATCATGAACCACATACCCGTCGCCAACACCAGCGACAAGACTTTGATCCCGAAGTTATGGAGCACGTACCGCTGGAAAAATCCAATCATGGTTGCGGCTCCGAGGATGAGGCTGCGTCGGATTTGCGCTGCGGCGCTGGTTCCATCAGAGGCGAGTCCAGGTTGGCGTCGGATTCGTCATCGATGGGCTGGGCGATCGGAGTGGGCAAGGCCACCGGCGTCATATGACGCCGGAGCTCGCTGCCCAGGCGTTCCCGTAACTGCTCAACGGTGAGGTCGCGCTCGATCCTGCCGCCCACGGCGAAGCTGATCGCTCCGGTTTCTTCCGAGCAGATCACGGCGATGGCATCAGTTTCTTCGGTGATGCCGATGCCGGCGCGATGGCGCGTACCAAGTTGCGTAGAGAGAAGTGGGTTCATCGAGAGGGGAAGAAAACAGGCGGCAGCGGCAATACGATCTTTCTGCACGATGACCGCGCCGTCGTGCAGTGGAGCGCTCGGACGGAAGATCGTGGCTAGCAGATCGTAGGAAAGACGAGCATCGAGCGGAACACCGCTCTCGATGTGGGTGCGCAGGCCGATCTCGCGTTCTATGACGATCAGCGCACCGGTCTGATGCTGCGAGAAAAGACTCGCCGCCAGCACGATGTCATCGTAGGAATCGCTCTCGGACGAGGAGTTCCGCAGGAACGTAAGGCGGCGCCCAAGATCGGCGAGGACATGGCGGATCTCCGACTGGAAAACCACGATCAGAGCGAATACTACGTAGGGCAGAACGTGGCTGACGACCCAGTTCAGCGTGGTCAACTCTCCGATGCGCGCCAGATAAAAAATGACTGAAACGACGATCAGCCCGATCAGCATAGGAGCGGCGCGGGTGCCGCGAATCATGACCAGAACCTGGTAGATCAGAACCGCGACAAGGAGGATATCGAGCGCGATCCATGCTCCTTGTTGCCACGATGTGATAACCGGGACCACGCGAATTTAAGCTCCTGCGTCAACAGCAATTCTGGAATTCCATTGTAATGCAGGGACAAACACAGGTTCTGGAAACACGGGCACGGGCGCTATGGGGATAAAAACTTTGTCATTTCCGACTCAGAGCTAATCGCTCGGGATCAACCTGCTCTGCCCGGCAGATCAACTGCATACGACGCAGCCTATTTCGCTTGCTTGCTGGTGACGTTGGCCTGGATTTCTCCATGCGCCAGGCGGGCAGATATTTCATCTCCGACATTGACCGCAGCCGGATCCTTCAGCAGGTTGCCGTTCGCATCGAAGACGAGCGCGTACCCGCGATCAAGAATGGCCAGGGGCGACAGCGAGCCCAAGGCGGTTTGCAGACGTTCGCTGCGCACACGGTGCTGCAACAAGACGTTGCGGGTCACGGCGACCAAGGCCGTGGTCCGGCTCTCGAGCTCCTTGCGCATGCCCGAGAATACGAGTCGCAGGTCGTAATGGCGAACGGCGGCCGAGATCGTTTCCCAGCAGCGGAGTTTCTTCTCGAGCAGCCCGCGCTGGGCGAGTTCCATGCGATGTGTCAGATCGTCAAGCTTTTGCTGGCGCTGGCGGATCAACTCCATCATGCGGCCGAAGGCGCCGTGCTGTGCCAGTTCCGTAAGTGCCTGGCGGCCCATTAACAGCCGATAGCGTATGGCGCGGCTAAGGCGGCCGTGCAAGGCAGAAGACTGTTCCTCGATTTCCTGGCGGGAACGGATGACCAGTTCGGCGGCCGCAGAAGGCGTTGGAGCACGCAGGTCAGCGACGAAATCTGCGATCGTGAAATCGGTCTCGTGACCCACGGCGGAGATTACCGGAATTTTCGAGGCCGCAATTGTGCGCGCCAATCCCTCGTTGTTGAAGGGCGCGAGATCCTCGGCGGAGCCGCCCCCGCGCGCGATGATGATGACTTCAACCTCATCGCTGTCGTTGAAGTGGCGAACGCCTGCGGCGACCTCGAACGCAGCCGCGTCTCCTTGCACCTGGGCCGGAAAGATCAGGATGTTCACCGAGTGATGGCGCCGCTCGAGGATATTGAGGATATCGCGGAGGGCTGCGGCCTGCGGGGAGGTGACAATCCCTATGCGCGTGGGCAGCGAGGGCAGAAGCTTCTTGCGTTCGGCCGCGAATAAGCCTTCGGCTTCGAGCTTGGTTTTGAGTTGTTCAAAGGCGAGTTGCAGCGATCCCGCACCTTTGGGTTCGATGTATTCCGCCGAAATCTGGAGTTCGCCACGATCTTCATAGACGGTGACGCGTCCTCGGACGACAACCTGCAAGCCATCCGCCGGGCGAAAACGCAGCAAGCGCGCCGCGGAGCGAAACATCACGACACGAATCTGCGCGTTGCCATCTTTCAGCGTGAAGTAGAGATGTCCGGATTCGGGCGCGCGGAAGTTCGAGATCTCTCCTTCAACCCAGGCGTCGGAATATTCGCGTTCGATATGCGTGCGGACGGCAGCGACGAGGTCGCGCACCTTCCAGACACGACGGTCCGGCGCGCGAAAGTTGAAGCCTAGCTGGTCGGAGAGCGAGGACACTTAGGGCAGTGTAAACCAGCCGATGGAAGAATGTGGGCGTCTCCATTCCAGTCGCTCGTACAATAGTCCGTTCGCACGTATCTATTGCGCAAGGAGTCTTTCATGTCGAAACGGCCGAATTCGATCTTTCTGGGGATTTTGCTTATCTGCGGGTCTTGCGTTCGCCTGGGGGCTCAACAATCAGAACAAGTGCCTGAGGCTCCGGTTCCGCCAGCCATTATCGACGCGGAGACGGCTTTCGTTTCAAACGGCGGGCAGGAAGGCAATTTCCAAATGGTCCGCGATTCCTGGTACAGCGGCGGACCAAACCGCGCCTATAACCAGTTCTATGCTGCCATGAAGGCTTGGGGACACTTTAAACTCGTGTCCTCGCCAGCCGACGCTGATGTGGTTTTCGAGATCAGTTTCGACAATCGAGAGAGCAACGTCTCTCAGTTCAAACTAGTATTCATCGAGCCGAAAACACATGTCACGCTGTGGACTCTGACGAGAAACATTGAACCCGCGGGCATGGCCAAGAACCGGGAGAAGAATTATGACATTGCAATGTCAGCGCTGATGAATGATCTGAAAACCGTGGCATCAGCGGCAATGGCGGCTCAGAATTAGCCGACACCATAGCATTCGATTCAGGTGACCGACGCTCACCACCGGAGACGAAGACGCACGCATACTTTAAGAACGGATTCTTCCTGGGATGAAGAACGGAAGATCAAAGCCCCACTTCTCGCGCACAAAACACGCGAGAAATGGGGCCCCGATCATTCCGTTAGTTCCTTGCTAGTTGAGTGAAACGTGGAAGACGTCGGCTACCTGGAAATTCGCCCGGTTGTAAAGCACCAGGTTGCCGCCGATGACGACGTGAACATAGTTCGGAGGCGGTGGCGGCAGCATCACTTCCAGCTCATGCGGGCAAGGCTGCATTCTGCGCTGTAAAACTACAGGCAACGTTCCGTTCACGATCAACTGGCGCTCCATCTCAGGAGGCAGACGATCGTGTTTCGCCCATCCGGGTGGCAGATGATTGTAGTGAGCGCGGTACCAGTCGTGAATGTCGCGGTCATGGTCGGCATAGTGCTCATGGCGGGCGTGTTCGTGTTCGTGATCGTGTCCGTGGTCACGGTCGTGATCTCGACCGTGGTCATCGTAGTGATCATGCCATCGGTCGTCATCGTGCCGGTCATGGTCGTGGTCTTGCGCGAATGCGATCGTGGTCGATAGGCCTAGCGCGATCAGAGCGGTCGCTCCAGCGCGCAATAAGTGCTTCAACGACATGCAACTCCTCCTGTTGGTGGAAAGGTCCAGCGTACCCCGGGCCGGAAACGACCGACAGGTTACGGGAGGTCATTCCCGCTGGTATGTCTTGTGATGATCTAGGCTTACGCGCTTCCCCGCTGCCTCTCAGAAGAAGAGTTAGGTCGACCTGTTCGTGACGTCCTCACGCCTGGAAGTTCGGCGCGAGGGCTATAATCCTTGCCCATGAATCTTGAACAAAAAGTCGAAGAACTGAAGAAGCGCAACCAGCTCGCCGAGGACGGGGGCGGGACGAAACGGCGCGAGCGCCAGCATAAAGAAGGCAAGATGTCGGCCCGCGAGCGCATCGAGTTCCTGCTCGACGAGGGCACGTTCGAGGAGACCGACAAGCTGGTCACGCATCGCTGCAACGACTTCGGCATGACCGAGCAGAAGATTTATGGCGACGGGTTTGTCACGGGATACGGGCGCGTTGAGGGCCGATTGGTCTACGTCTTTGCGCAGGACTTCACCGTGTTTGGCGGATCGCTCTCGGAGACGAACGCGGCGAAGATCGTCAAGATCATGGATCTGGCGGCGAAGATGGGAGCGCCTGTCATCGGTCTCAATGATTCGGGCGGGGCGCGCATTCAGGAAGGCGTGATGTCGCTGGCTGGCTACGCCGACATTTTTCTGCGAAATACGTTGTACAGCGGAGTCGTGCCGCAGATCTCGGCCATCATGGGCCCGTGCGCTGGAGGGGCCGTGTATTCGCCCGCGATCACCGACTTTGTGCTGATGGTCGACAAGACCTCGTACATGTTCATTACCGGGCCCGACGTGATCAAGACCGTCACCCATGAAGAAGTCACGAAAGAGCAACTCGGCGGCGCCATGACGCACAACGAAACCTCTGGCGTGGCGCACTTTCTCGCACACGATGATGCGGAATGCCTTTCGATGGTGCGAGAGCTGCTCAGCTTTGTGCCATCGAACAATCTGGAAGATCCTCCGCGAAAAGCCTGCACCGATCCGGCAGATCGTGCGGACGAGGCGCTCGATAAAATGGTGCCGCCACAATCCAATCAGCCCTATGACATCAAAGATGTGATTCATTCGGTCGTCGATGACGGCTATTTCTTCGAAGTGCAGGAGCACTACGCGAAGAATATCGTTGTCGGATTCGCGCGGCTGGATGGGCGCTCAGTGGGAATTGTCGCGAATCAACCCGCGATGCTGGCGGGAACATTGGACATCAACGCGTCGGTGAAGGGCGCGCGCTTTGTGCGCTTCTGCGACTGCTTCAACATTCCTCTCGTGACGTTTGAAGATGTTCCGGGATTTCTACCAGGGACCGCGCAGGAATATGGCGGCATCATCAAGCATGGCGCGAAGCTGCTCTTCGCCTTCGCCGAGGCGACGGTGCCGAAGGTTACGGTCATCACCCGCAAAGCCTATGGCGGGGCGTACTGCGTGATGGCGTCGAAGCACATTCGCACGGACGTGAATTATGCGTGGCCTACGGCCGAGATCGCTGTGATGGGACCGGAGGGCGCGGTCGACATCGTGTACAAGCGCGAACTCGACGCAGCCGGAACAAACCGCGAACAGGTGCGTCGGGAGAAGATTGACGAATTCCGCGACCGCTTTGCCAATCCGTACGTGGTTGCCGATCGCGGATTCGTCGACGCGGTCATCCAGCCGCGCGACACGCGCAAAAAGCTAATCCAGGCGCTGGCCATGCTCGAGACAAAGCGGGATAAGAATCCGCCGAAGAAGCATGGGAATATACCGCTGTAATCTCAGAAGCTATTGAATCGGTGCGAACAAACAGGCACAATAAGAGCCGGCATCATAGGCGAACAAAATACGAATACATAAACCAAACGTCATGGACGTCGAAGATGATGGTCTTTTTCGCGGCAAAGATGTTGGCAGATGGGCAGAGGAAAAACACGCCCTCGTGTCCTTCTATGCGAAATTGTTTTCCACCGGAATGAAGGACAAGTGGGATGAGCGAGTTTATATCGAGCTATACGCGGGTTCAGGCCACAGTAAAATCAAGGATACCTCGAGGATCATAGCCGGATCCCCACTTCAAGCACTCGCACTAGAGCATCCATTCGATAAGTACATTTTCTGTGAGATGAATCCGAAGGCGTTGGATGCCCTGAGAACTCGGGTGAAAAACGTCGCGCCGTCAGCGAATGTGGCGTTCATTGAGGGTGACTGCAATCAACACACCAGTCAGATCGTAGCTGAAATTCCAGCACATTCAAGCGGGCATCGCGTTTTGTCACTTTGTTTTGTAGATCCCTATGACATGGGCATAAAATTCGAAACTCTGCGGACGCTATCGGATAAGTACGTGGACTTCTTAGTTCTCCTCGCCATCTATATGGACGCAAATAGAAATTACCAAAACTATGTCGAAGAGGAGGCAGTGAAGATAGACGAATTCCTCGGCTCCCGGACTTGGCGCGACGAATGGAAAATCAGTCAGCAAAATGGAACACCGTTCCCTCAGTTTCTAGCGGAGGAGTTTTCAAAGAGCATGGAGTCGCTCCAGTACCAACCGCAGCCGTTCTATAAGATGAAGCCGATAAGCATTCCTGAAATGAACGTCAGGCTTTACCGGTTAGCCTTATTCTCCCGCAGCGATCGCGCATACAGGTTCTGGGATCAGGTACTCAAGTACAGCACTCCTCAAAAAGCTTTTGATTTTGGGGGTCCGCTTGTCTAGCAATTCCAAGATCGAATGGACCGATGCGACTTGGAACCCGGTCCGCGGCTGCACGAAGATCAGTCCGGGTTGCAAGCATTGCTACGCTGAGACATTCGCGGAACGGTTCAGAGGCGTTAAGGGGCATCCCTATGAGCAGGGATTCGATCTCCGACTGGTTCCCGAAAAACTGACCGAGCCGTTGCTTTGGCGCTCTCCGAGACTCGTCTTCGTGAACTCGATGAGCGATCTCTTCCACGAAGACGTTCCCGATGAGTACATCGAGATGGTCTGCCGCGTAATGGCGACGGCGAAATGGCACACATTCCAGGTGCTCACAAAACGCTCAACGCGTCTGCGAGATTTGCTGAGCGGCAGGCTACGTTTCGCTGCAGAACAAGATCATATATGGTGGGGAGTAAGCGTCGAAAACAAGAAGCACGGTTTGCCCAGGATTGCAGATCTGCAAGCGGCGCCGGCGCGCGTTCGATTTCTCTCGATTGAGCCACTGCTCGAAAATCTAGGGCAGTTCGGTCTTTCCGGCATCAGTTGGGCGATTGTTGGTGGAGAAAGCGGTCCGGGAGCCCGCCCAATGCTCGAAGAATGGGTAACTGCCATTCGCGACCTGTGCTCCGCTTCCCATGTACCTTTCTTCTTCAAGCAATGGGGTGGCGTTAGAAAGAAGAAGCATGGCAGGTTGCTGCAAGGGCGAACCTACGACGAGTACCCGGCTCGCGTCGTCTCGCCGATTCCAGAACCCGCGAGGTGTTTCGCATACGCCGAGAGCATTCGGAATTCTCTTCGCGCTTTTTCGGACCCACTCGTGCAGCTCACAGCATAGATGTCAAGAGAGGCATTCCATGAAAAGACTGGCTGTCCTTGTGTTTTTCTCCGTACTCACGATCCCACTTAGTTCTCAAGATTCCGCAACTTGGCTTTCTTCGTTGCCTCAGGCCAAAGATTATGTGCAGCACCGATCCTCGAGTTACGACCGTAGTGGCGGGAATGCGGACGCGCGCACGATCGCTCCGGGAGAAACGCTGACTCTGCTCGACGACGCGGGGCCGGGCATCGTCTCGCATGTGTGGGTTACGATTGCGACCGATGATCCAGATCATCTGAAGGCGCTGGTATTGCGGATGTATTGGGACGGCGAGGCGACGCCCAGCGTCGAGGCTCCGATTGGCGATTTCTTCGGTCTCGGGTTGGGCGAGTATCACCTGTATCAGTCGGCGCCGCTGCAGGTTGGGTCCGACAAGGCCTTGAACTGCTTCTTTCCGATGCCGTTTCAGAAGCACGCACGCATCACGGTCACCAACGAAGGGGCGATCAAAACGGACGCGTTTTACTTCAATATCGACTACCGCGTTTACAGCAAGCCGCTACCTGCCGATCAACTTTATTTCCATGCACAATATCGCCAGGCCGCGCCCGCGCGCGGAACGACCAATCAGTGGAAGTCGAACGGCGAGATGGACGACAAAAAGAATCTGAACGGCGAGGGCAATTACGTTTGGCTGGAGGCGACCGGTCGGGGACACTTTGTCGGCGTTACGATGTCGGTGTTACAGAATCAGGACAAGTGGTGGGGCGAGGGCGATGACATGTTTTTTGTCGACGGCGAGAAACTGCCCTCGATCAACGGCACGGGATCGGAAGATTATTTTCTTGGGGCGTGGGACTTCGGTGGACATCCATTTGCATACCAGCTCTATGGAGCGCCTGTAGTTGGTTCAGAACTCGCCGGCGGACGATCGTCGGTGTACCGCTTTCACCTGGATTCTCCAATTCCGTTTACGAAGTCGCTGCGGGCCACGATCGAGCATGGGCATGCGAATCACCGCTCGGACAACTATTACTCAGTCGCGTACTGGTACCAGACGGAGCCGCATGCGCCATTTCCGGCGCTGCCGAGTCTAGAGCAAAGAATTCCGAGGATCTATCCCGTGGGCGGTCCGGGGAACGCGGGGAAGTAACTTGCGGCTCGTTGGGCTTCAAAGACCGTTTTCATGTAGGGATGCTTCGACTGCATGACAATGCTGTTAAGGAATTGGCAGTGCGGCGGGACCTCAGGCGCGTTATTAGGCAAGGGACTTAGCGCAGACTTCGGCAGAAGAACTTTTTGCCACGGATTCTCGCGGATTGTCAGGGATTCACGGATTTTCTCCGGGTCTGAGAAGCGGGTAGGGATGCTTCGACTGCATCGCGAGGATCGCTTCGCTTTCCTCGCAATTTCGCTCAGCATGACAGTCTGTTTGGAGATGATGGGAACGGGAAGACGGCAACGGAGTGCGGGAAATCAGAATCCCCGCCTGCCGGGAAGGGGACTCTTTTAAACTCGGAGCTCGTCGCTCGTGGCTAAAAAGTAAGAGAGTTCCGAGGTGGTGTAGGGTCCATTCGTCTCGGCCAGTAGCTCGCTTAATGACCCTCGCTCGACCTGCTTGCGCTTCTTCCCTTGCGGGGTTTCTGCGCGCGATCGTCAGCTTGGGCTCCGGGCTCACCGCCAACCGGATAAACCTACCCTACGCCTCGGAACTCTATCCTGCCTTCAACATTTCTTCTTCGTTCTCCTCAACCAGCGCTTTGCTATAGACCCTTACGCGCCCTCCATCCCAATCTTGCGATCAGAACAGTGACTGCGCTTGAGCCCCGGACGCCGCACCAACCGGAAAAACTTAAGAAGCTGTCAAAGAACGATCTTGTTGTACTCCTTCTAGATTTTCAGTCAATGGAAAATACGCCTTTGTAAGTACACGTGTTTTCAATCGAGTGCACGCCGTGCACAGCCCCCTGACCGGAAATTAGTGCAATGGGAAAATCCATTTCTCGCAGAAGCCCCGTCCGACGCGGGTTTCCATGCGATGCATCGGTCGAAATCAATATTGAGAGTGAAGCAGCGGATGACTGCGAGTCTGTGAAAATCCAGCACTTCGCGCGCCAGGCAAGGGATTTGAGAACCGGAAGCTCTTTGAATGCACCGCTTTCGCCGCTGCGCGGCTGCGGCTCCTGGGTAGTGGTGTAGTTTGAATCTTTAATAATCCGGAGAGGATGTCATCCTGAGGCGAGCGCGTAGCTCGCCGAGGGACCATACGCCGCGAAACCGTTCCACAGCGGTTGGCTGGGTCCAGCACACTGCATGCAGAGCGGGCGTTCCTGGCGATCACGCCACGCCTTCCACTTATGTACGGTCCCTCGTCCGGCTATCGCCGGGCTCAGGATGACAATTCTGAAAGAGTGTCAACGACGAAGCTGCACCACCGGCTCCTACCTCTTCCTGGAAGCCTTAAGATATATAGTTATGGCTAGTGTGCTGCCATGAAGTCGTTCTCTCATCTCAGTCCATCGTTCCTGATCTTGGCGGCAATGCTGTTCAGCTTGCCTCGGGCCAGCGTTGGGCAGACGACGTCCAGCGATCAATCCTGGACATCGACTAGCCAGCAAGGTAGTCCGGACGGCAACATCAATCCCACGCGAACGACGGCTAGCCACACCGAGACGGGTAACCGAACCAGCGACGGGACTTCGGTCGAGCGCGTCGGTCCAGACGGACGCTACATTCCCTATTCTGATACGGAAAAGGAAACAGTTCGTATCAATGAAACCACTTCACGTACCATCGAGCGGACATACGGCCGGAATCCCGACGGACGCAGAACTCTTATTCAGGAACGGCAAGAGGAGACGCAAACACTGTCCGGCGGCGAGCAGAAGGTCACCCGCACTCTCTCCAACCCGGACGGTGAGGGGAAATTGCAGGTGATCCAGCGCGAGTCGGAGGACACAAAACAGATCAGCCCCGGAGTGCGCGTCACGAACAACACCCTATTCACGCCCGATATCGAAGGACGTTTCTCTCCCGCAATCCGCAGCGAGAAGCGGGAGACCACAAGTAACGACGGGACCATCGAATCCCGAAAATCGACGCTTCTCAAAGATGGAACAGGGCAGTGGAAACTCAGCGAAGTGCGTGAGAGTACGAGCACGCCGGAAGGGAATGACGCGCGCATCAAAGAAGAGCGAGTGCTGCGGCCTGATCCGGAGGGCAAGCTTTCTCTGGTCGAGCGCGCAGTAAGCAGAGAATCGCAGGGCGGCGCAGGAGACAAGCGCGAGACCATCGATACTTACTCTACCAACGTCCCGGGCGTAGCCGGCGACAACGGCCTGCAATTGGTGCAGAGAGAGACGACAGTACAGCGAACGTCCGCCGGGTCACAAAATACGGTGCGGCAAGTCGAGAAGGCGCATCCAGGTTCGCTTGCCGGCAGACTCGGGCTGACTGAGGAAACGATTGACGTCGTGCGGCCGAACGCGAGTGGCACGGCGGACCAGAGCCATACCATCCTTACGACGGATTCCGACGGACGTCTGAATCAGGTTTTGGTCGATACGGGAAAAACCGGCGATCCTGGCGCGGTCAAGGTCGACACCAAAGCTCCTGCGAGCACAGCCACCAAGACGAAGTAAGATCCGCAAGGGCTAGCGTACTTCGATCTTCTCATCCAGCAGGTGCTTGCCGTTTTCGTCGATCCCGGAGAGTTCGAACGAGTTCGTGATGGCGGCCGTTCCCTTCTCAACGCTGGTGATCACGTAGGAGCAACCGATCCAGTGAGCCTCTTCGTGATCGGTCTTCGACCATTGAGCCGGATGATCAGGATGGGAGTGGTAGAAGCCGACGATGTCTTCTCCGCGCTCGCGGCCTTCGCGCTGTATGCGGACCAGTTCCTTGGGATCGATGTTGTAGCGGTTGTGAGCGGAGTCGATGCGCGTGTTGCCGCAGCGTGCAGTGCTCGTGACGACGCGGGAGCCGTCGTCTTCGAAGCGGCCGAGGAGAACTCCACAGCATTCGTGCGGATAGGTTTCTTCGCCGTGGCGGCGAAGCGCGTCGTAGTCGTTTTTTTTGAACGTCAGCATTTTCGTTCGGGATTCGAGGCAGGGAATCGAAATCCCCACCCTTCGAAAACCGCGAAGGATGGGGCACCAGCGTTTCCTTACGATCCTAGCCCTCGGTCCAGAATCGTTCGCTCAGATACTTATCGCCGGAGTCGCACAGAATCGTCACAATCACCGCCTCCTGATCCCGTCTGAGCGTTAGATGACGAGCCACTTTCAACGAGCCCACAACCGCCGCAGCAGCAGAAATACCCACCAGCAATCCGGCGCCACGAGATAGCTGTCGCGCCATCGCATAAGCGTCTTCCGTGGCAATCTCAATATTCTGATCGGCCAGCTGTGGATCGTAAATCTTGGGGACAATCGCGCTCGCCATATGCTTGGCCCCTTCAATCCCGTGAAACGAAGAATCCGGCTGCAGCGAAACGCACTGTATCTCGGGATTCAATTCCTTCAATCTGCGCGTCGTACCGACAAAGGTGCCGCTCGTCCCCAACATCGAGACGAAATGCGTGACGCGGCCCTGGGTCTGCTGCCAGATTTCGTTGGCCGTTCCGTGATAGTGCGCCTTCCAGTTGGCGTCGTTCGAATACTGGTCGGCATAGAAGTACTGGTCGGGATGAGCCGCTGCCAACTGCCGCGCCATGCGGATGGCGCCGTCGGATCCGTCGCCGGGATCCGTATAAAGAATGTTGGCGCCGTAGCCCTGCAGGATCTGCTTGCGCTCGCGCGAAACATTTTCCGGCATGCACAACGTGACGGGAAATCCTTCCGCCGCGCCGAGCATGGCATACGCAATGCCGGTATTGCCGCTGGTGGCGTCGAGAAGGATTTTGCCGGGTGCCAGCCGTCCGCGGCGGCGAGCCTCGGCAACGATGTTGGCGGCGGCTCGATCTTTCACCGATCCGCCAGGGTTATACCACTCAGCCTTGCCCAAGAGTGTTATGCCCGGAAGTTCTCGAGTCACCGCGTCCAGCCGAAGGAGAGGAGTGTTGCCAATGCGCTCGATGAGGCTGTGCCCCAGCGTTTCACCAAGTTTGGCGGGCAGTTCCGCAGCGGAATAGTCCGGCGAAGCGGGCACTGCTGCGGACTTGCTTACGCCAAACGTCATAGTTGAAATTAAGCTGAAACTCGAACGCCGTGACCAACGTAATGTGCTATGTGGTCCGAAACACGATATGTAGTATTTTGTTTAGATGAAAGAGATTCACCCGGCGATGCAGCTCATGTAAAGTTACGTCGGTCCTTATAATCCCGCATCTCATTAGACGAGCGAGAGCCGGCAAGGAAAGGTTGAATTGCCAATGGCAAAAACGACGGAAGCACGAACCTACGAAGAAGCGCTGGCCTGGCTGCGCGATCACGGGTTCGACACCACAGACGCGCCGGGCACGACTGCCCGCGTGTTCCTGCGGAAGTATAACGTATCGGCCGCGATCCAGAAGACTCCCGACGATGGCGTGAAGATTTTCGCCTACCCCGGATACCTGATCGGCAGCGAGATTTCGAAGCTGGTTAACAAGGGATACCAGCAATTCCTGAAGACCTCGAAGAATGAAGTTCCTGCGTCGGCGGAACAGTTAAAGGCCCTGCAAACATTCTCGGAAGAGCTGAAGATGGGGCTCGGGCTGCCCAGCTTATACAACGAGTCCCTCGGGACCGTAAGCGAGGCTTATCAATACGATCGCGTGGAGAACCGCGATAAGGCACCGGTGGACCGTCCAAAACGTCCCTGGGAGGTCGCCGGAAAGGAAACTGCTGTCGCCGCCAAGAAGGGCCGCGCCTAGGGTTTCGATTCCGCAGGTGCGGGCATCTTTCCAGCGAGACCTTCGTCCGCCTTCTGATGCAACTCGCGGACCTTTGCCAACTCCCGTTCCGCCGCCGACTTCCTGCCCGTTGCCTGATACAGTCGCCCCAACTGATAATGAGCGTCGGGCTGCGCGGGATCCAGTTTCACTGCTTCGTTGAGCGCGGCCTCGGCTTCCTTGTAGTTTTTCTGTCCCAGGTAGATCGCCCCCAGATCGATGTAGGCGATGCGCAAATCCTTCTTCTGCTGAATCGCCTGCTGTAGCAGAGGCAGCGCGGCCTCTGGACGGTCGTTCTTCCATTCCATATCCCCGAGGTAGGCCAGAGCATAGGCACTGTCAGGATCGACCGTTAGTTCTTGCTCGAATTCCTTGCGCGCATCTTCATATTGCTGCGATTTCCAGTAAAGATAGCCCAGGCCGAAATGCACGTTCGGTTCTTTCGGGGAAATCCTGGCCGCGGCCTGAAACTCTGCGATGGCTTCGGGAGTCTTCCCCAATCCGTCTAGCGCCTGGCCCATCAGCATGTGCGTAGGAGCGGAATCGGGGCTTTGCTGCAAGAGTGCGCGAAACTCGTCGCGAGCGCAATCCATCTTCTTCGCCCAGAGACAGCTCTGCGCCAGCATCTCGTGGAGTTCGGCGTTCGCGGGATCGGCCTTCGACGCAGGCTCCAGATACTTGGACGCCAGATCGAACTTGCGCGCTCCGTAATAGCTCATTCCGAGCAGAGTCTGCGCCTGCATGCTTGAGGGATCGGCGGTGAGGGCTGCTCGCAAAGCCACTGCGGCAGCGGAGAAGTGGCCCTGCTTGAACTCGGCGAGTCCGAGATTCAGTTGGAGGCCAGGCAACTGCGGACTCAACCTAAGCGCTTTGCGATAGGCAGCGATGGCGTCTTCGTATCTCTGTTCTCGCGCCAGATCCAAGCCCAGGCTGGCGAAAGCTGCAGCATCGCTGGGGTTACGCGCTGTGAAGCCTTTCCACGCCTCGGCCGCTTCTGCCCACTTCCGCTGCTGTTCGAGCGCTATGGCGTCGGCGGGGGTGGCGTTCTGAGCAATGAGAGCACTGGAGGACAGCAGAAGTGCGGCCAAAAAGAGAGAGCAGGGTTTCATTGGGCGGTCAGGGATCTTTAGGAACTATTATGTCGCAACCATCGGGACCGCGATCCGATTTGCTGGAAAAAACTCGGCCCGCATCAGGTTCGATGCGGGCGAGAAGGTTGAGGCTGAAGCCACTTCTTAGAAGATAAGCTTCAGTGCGAGTTGCAGTTCGCGTGGGTCAAAGGCGTTTGTGATTTGGCCGAAGTTGCTGGACCCAAAGTTGGTTCCAATTCCGCCGGTGTTTGCGTTGCCTTCCCACTGCGGATGGTTCCAGATGTTGAATGCTTCGGCGCGGAACTCCATCTTGAACCGTTCCGTGAAGGCAAAGTTCTTGAGAAGTGCCAGATCGAAGTTATTACGTCCGGGTCCAGTGATGGCATCGAATGGCAGGTTGCCGTAGCAATCCGTTCCCGGGCCACCAGGCGCACACGTTGGAGCACTGAAGTTGCCGTTGAACCACTGGCCTACCGTCTTCGGATAGGAGATCGACCCAGAGACATTGGGTCGCGTTCCACTATTCGAGATGATGCTGCCGGCGGTCTGGCCGCTAACACCCAGGTTTAGAGGTGCACCCGATTCTTCCGTGATGATTCCGGAGAACTGCCATCCACCCAAACCGCTCTTTACGAGACGACTTGAACTGTTCCGGAAGAACGGAAGATCGTAGACGAAGTTAGCGAAGAACACGTTCTTGCGGTTATAAATCGACTTTCCGAAATCGTATTTCCAGCCTTCATACGGATTCGTCGCGTTGTTCAGGTCACCGCCGCTGCCCGTCGCACTTGTCGCATCCTCCGCTTTGGCGAGGGTATACGAAACCTGCAGGTGAAGGTCACGCCGCACCGTTCCGGTCAGCGAGGTCTGCAACGAGTTGTACTTCGCATTCGCATCGTCATAGGCCAGGCGCATCTGGCCGTAACCGAGATACGGCACATCTTCAGCGAATGTCTTCCCGGTTGGTGTTCCGGTGGACGTATGGGACGCGCCGTTAACGAAATTTCCCAAGTCGGCCAGCGGTACCAGGTTGATTGCCTGATAGTTGTTGAGGTGGCGTCCCATGCTTCCTACGTAGGACACATTCAACACTGTGTGAGGGCCAATTGCCTGCTGAACTCCGACGCTGTATTGAGTAGTGATCGGCGGCTTGTAATTGACCGCGATACCAGTAACTCCCAGCGGAAGCACGGGTAACGCAGCTGCGGTAATGACATTGCCGCTGGCTACGTTGAGTCCAGGATTCTGGAGTGACACGCCGTTGAGTGTCGGGTTCGGATCTCCCGGCGGGTTCACGGCACCGTTGTACATATCGTTGCCTTGAATGCGCTCGTACATGAGGCCGTAGCCGCCACGGATAACGGTCTTACCCTGACCGGTCAGGTCATAGGCAAAGCCAAGCCGCGGGCCCCAGTTGTTCCAGGAGTTGTTGACTAGGCCCTTGGGAATGCCCGGCGTTACGCCGCCGATGCCGATTCCGTTCAAGTAAAAGGTATATCCGCCCAGAGCGGGATTGGTGCTGGTGACCAGACCCGGACTAGGACCACCGGGACAGCTGCCAGCAGGGGAGTTCTTGCTGCAAATGTTCCCGTTCGAATCAAACGTGGCGGCATTCGCCGGATTGTAGAGGTTCGGATAGAAGTTCGACGACAGGTGATTCGCTTCGTAGGTGTGCGGAATTCCGTCCCACCGCAGGCCAAGGTTCAAGGTCAAACGGCTGTTTACGCGCCAGTTGTCCTGAACATAGGCCGCAGGGGAAACGTTGTTCCAGTGGCCGCTGATCTTGTTACCGTCTTCCGTGTATTGCTGTGCATAACCCAACAGGAAGTCGGCGTAGTCAGACCCACAAGCCAGCGAACTGGAGCCGGTGCACCCGGTCGGACTGGTGAAGGAGCCATTGAAGGTGAAGTTGCCTTCTGTATTGGCGAATGCGTCCTGAATCTTTTTGTAGATTGCCCAGCTAAAACCGAACTTCAGCTGATGTGCGCCCCGGGTCCAGGATAAGTCGTCGCGAATCTGGTAATCGTCCGCCTTGTTATTCCATGGCATCCAGTTGAGCGTGTAGTTCGATCCAGTCACGCCACTCAAGTTGATGGATGGAATACGGTTGCTTTGATTCGGTCCGGTGAAGAGCCGATTGAAAGTGAAGCCGCTCGGCGCACTTACGAGGTTGCTCGGGATGATGTGAATGCGGTTGCCGTTGTAGTTGAACGCGATCTCGTTCAACAGCGTAGGGCTTATCACGTGCGTCGCGTGCACAACTGCACTATATGACGGGTTGCCGAACGTGTTCGCAGCCGAGGGAGTATTATCGCCGCTCCACATCGATGTACCGTAAGACTGCGAGATCTGCTCGGAAATCCAGTGGCCGAAGATGGAGAACTTGTTGCTGAACTGGTGATCGACACGCGCGATTTGTTCGGTCAGGTTGGTGGGACTGTTATTGCCACCGAAGAAGAACGCGCCGTTGTTTGGTTTCGGGAAGATCCCACCGTACGGGCCGCCAGCCGTCAACAGAGCCGTGGCATTCGCGCTGATCAGACAGTCGGGGATGGTGTTATTGGGGAAAGGACTTCCCGGAACTAACGTAGCCTTAACAGCGGCTGAACAACCAGCACCGAAGTTCGCGATCCCGGCGGGAACCACAGCATCAACGGTTTTACCGTTAAAGCTCGCCGGAAGGACAGCACCGGTTCCCGCGCCATTCGCATCGGGATACGAGCTCCCCAGGGGCATAGTGTTGTTCAGCAAACCGCCGTCGACCTCTCTGCGCCATTCATTATTGTAGAAGAAGAAGGTCGGATGGTTATTCATCCCCGGAACTTTTCCGCCCACGTTGAAGCCGAAGATGTTGTAACGAAATTCGGCCACCTTAGACGGCGGGTTATTGAAATAGTTGCGGGCATCCAAGGCGTCGTTGCGGAAGAACTCCCAAGCTTCCGCATGGAAGGTCTTGGTTCCCGACTTGATGACCGTGCTGATTTGTGCTGCGGACGCGAGACCATATTCCGCGCTGTAGTTCGAAGTCATGTTGCGGAATTCAGCGATGGAGTCGATCGACGGCATAACGCTGCCGCTGCTGCCACCGCGGTCAAGATTTTCGCCGCCGTCAATGAGTTGCAGGTTGTGTCCAGCGCGCTCGCCGTTGATGCTGACGTTACTGTCGCCGCTGACAGGGGTGAAGCCTACCCTCGACGATTGCAGGCTCACAGCTCCAGGCGCCAATGAAAACAGCTCATACAAGCTTCGTCCATTGGTAGCGAGCTGTGTGATCTGCTGGCCATTGATAACGTTACTGACTTCGCCGCTGTCGGTTTGCACAGCGACGGCATTGGCCTCGACCGTCACCTGCTCCTGAGCGCTGCCGACTTGCAGCTTGAAATCGATACGGGAGCGGTCTCCGACGTTGAGAGTGACGCCCTTCTGCTCGGCTGCTTTGAAGCCGGTTGCGTTGACCCGAATTGTGTACGGGCCGATGTGGAGGTCGGGTGCGACGTACTGGCCGTCACCATTGCTGGGAAGCGTGCGGGTTACGCCCGTCTCATTGTTGGTAATGGTGATCGTAGCGTTTGGAACAGCAGCACCGGTTGGGTCGGTGACGGTTCCGAGGATGGTTGCTTCCTGCGCAAAACCTTGCGCGGCGAAGACGACAACGAGGGCCGCGAGTAACAATGCCAACCGAATATCGCAGCGCTTCAGGAAAAGGCCGAAACTCCCGGCTTTCGTGGGCGAGAGGGATTTCATTTGCCAGCCTCCAGATTGCAGTTGGTCCAAAGGTCCATAACACAGGGGACAGACCTGGACGTTCCGAGAACGTTTACGGTGTTACATCCCTTGAATGACCGTTGTCAAGTAGAAAATCGTTATAGCTAGTCAAAATCCACTATCCGAACGGCGATCCGGAGTTATACTTGGCCCTGAAAAACACGATAGAAGTGGGGATTTAGGTCAATCGAACTTGCTAGCCGGCCTATGGGAGGTCGATTCAATGATTTACCGCAAAAGAGTACCAAAGTTGATTCTCGCCGTCTTTTGTTCGGCCGTTCTGTGGGGCCAGCAGGGAACCGAGCTAGTGAGAGGGCCGGAGTTTCCCCTCGTCCTGCAACAGAGCGTAACTGCAGGCAAGACTCCGGTGGGATCGAAAATTCAAGCTAAACTTTCCATCGCCACGTTGGTCCAGGGGAAGGTGATTCCAAGAAATGCGACATTCTCCGGCGAGGTCACCGAGTCGGTCGCAAAGACTAAGACCGGCGCTTCACGACTAGCGATTCGCATGGACTCGGCGCAATGGAAAGATGGTTCTGCGCCGATCAAACTCTTCCTCACTGGGTGGTATTATCCGACAATTAATGAGGCCGGTCAGGATCTTCAATATGGCCCGCCGGAGCCCGCAAACAGGACTTGGAATGGTCAGGGGCAGTATCCGGATCCCAATTCCAAAGTGTACAGACCTTTCCCTGGCGACGACTCCGACAAGAAATCATCCGTTCCCGACACACCCGCCTCAGCTACATCGAACCACCGTGTACGGATGAAGGATGTTGAGACCGAGCGAGGCACGGACGGCACAATCGCTCTCGCTTCAAAAAAATCGAACATTAAGCTGGAACGGTATACAAGCTACATTCTGTCAGCGAGTGAGGCGATGCCGCAAAAGTAGCTCGTTCCTTTGCCCGCGATCTGTTCACTATCGCTGTGCGCTTCTGGGGAATGAGAGATTCGGTGTCCTGCGCGCTCCGGTCCGTTTTTGCTAATGTTGACATGCATTTCTTGACCGCAACTTGACGGTGTGCTAAAAGCGACGGTTCGACCGTAATCGTTTACGGAAGAGCCTCAGAACGGACTCCCCGATGGAGGCCGAGCTGTGCACATAGCCCAGGAGGATCGTGCATGAATACAAGCCTTCGCAGTATTTTTATGGCGTTTTTTGCTCTTCTGATCGCCATTGCTTCCGCCGCGCAGACGAATTCCGGTGCTCCCTACCTCGATCCTAATCAACCGATCGACGTCCGGGTTAACGACCTCATCAGCCGCATGACCCTCGAGGAAAAAGCGTCGCAACTCGTGAACCAGGCACGGGCTATCCCCAGGCTTGATGTGCCGCAATACGACTGGTGGAGTGAAGCGCTGCATGGTGTTGCCAACGCTGGCACCGCTACCGTCTTCCCTGAACCCATCGGGCTCGCGGCCACCTTCGATGATCCCTTGATTCATCAGATGGCCGTCATCATTGGTACCGAGGCGCGAGCCAAGCACGACTTCGCGGTGAAAGCAGGACGTCGCGACATTATGGAAGGTCTCGACTTCTGGTCGCCGAATATCAATATTTTTCGCGATCCGCGCTGGGGACGCGGGCAGGAAACTTATGGTGAAGATCCTTTCCTCACGGGCCGCATGGGAGTTGCCTTTGTCACCGGGCTTCAGGGAGACGATCCGAAGTATTTTCGCGTCATCTCGACGCCCAAGCATTACGCCGTGCACAGCGGACCAGAGCCGGCACGCCACAGCATGGACGTGCAAGTCTCAAAGCATGACATGGAAGATACCTATCTTCCGGCATTCCGCGCCGCGGTAACGGAAGGCAAGGCCGAATCGGTGATGTGCGCTTACAATCGCGTAAACGGACAGCCCGCCTGCGCCAACACTTTCCTGTTGAAAGATCAGTTGCGCGACGCGTGGAAATTCAACGGCTACGTCGTGTCCGATTGCGACGCCGTCGTCGACATCTTCGAAGGACATCACTTCACCAAGAGCCAGGCTGAAGCTTCTGCAATCTCGCTTAAGACTGGCATGGACAATGAGTGCGCCGACTTCTTCACCGTCGCAAAAGACGCGCATGATTACCAGCCTTACATTGATGCGGTGAAGCAAGGGCTTCTCACTGAAGCCGACATCGACGTGTCCCTAAAACGGCTGTTCACGGCGCGGATGCGTCTTGGCATGTTCGATCCGCCCAGCATGGTCCCATACGCCAACACTCCGGCTTCGGAGATCGATAGCGCGGCGCATCGGCAAGTGGCGCTCAAGACAGCCCGCGAATCGATGGTGCTGCTTAAGAATGAAGGAGTTCTTCCGCTAGCTTCAGGCAAGAAGATTCTCGTGGTGGGACCGCTCGCAGAATCAGTTGAGGTGCTGCATGGCAATTACAGCGGCACAGCCTCCCACGCCGTCACGGCACTCGAGGGCATCCGCAAGCAGTTCGGCTCCCAGGTTGCATACCAGCCGGGAACGAACTTCCTGCGCGAACTTCCGCTTGTTCCGACTACAGCGCTTACAACCGCCGACGGTAAGCCCGGACTGACGGCAGAATACTTCACGTCGGGCGATCTGACGGGCACACCGCAGGTGACTCGTATCGATCCCAGGATCGATCTCCACACCGCGCGTTTCGTCCCCGATCCTCAAGCCGTGCTTGCTCCCGAGGGAATGAAAGAGTTCTCCGTGCGCTGGACTGGGTTTGTGACTCCCAGCGAGAGCGGAAGCTATCAGATCGGGCTCTCAGGCTCGAACGAGCGCATGTGGCTTGACGGAAAAGTGATCGTAGACGATGCCGTATTGCACGATCCCAATGTACAGACAGCAACCGTCCAGCTGACGAAGGGACATCACTACCCCGTCAAAGTGGAGTTTCTTCAAGGGCGCCTTCAATCATCAAGATGGTCTGGCAGCCAGTCGGCAATGATCCAATCGTGGAAGCGGCTGCAGCGGCACGGCAGGCCGACGTAGTAGTTGCCGTGGTCGGCATCACCTCGAAACTCGAAGGCGAAGAGATGAAGGTCAGCGTCCCGGGATTCCGCGGCGGCGATCGCTACAGTCTCAATCTTCCCGAAGAAGAAGAGGCGCTGCTCGGAGCCTTGAAGTCCAGCGGCAAACCGCTAGTCGTCGTTCTGATGAATGGGAGCGCACTCAGCGTGAATTGGGCGAACGATCACGCCGATGCCATTCTCGAAGCCTGGTACTCCGGCGAAGAAGGCGGAACCGCCATCGCTGAAACGCTTGCGGGGGTGAACAATCCGGCGGGACGTTTGCCCGTCACCTTCTACAAAGGGACCGAGCAGTTGCCGGACTTCGAAGACTACTCGATGAAGAATCGCACCTACCGCTATTTCACTGGAGAACCGCTGTATGGCTTTGGACACGGACTGAGTTATACGACGTTTGAATACAGCGGAATGAACCTATCGAATTCCCCGCTGCAGGCAGGTAATCCGCTCAAGGTCGAGGTGAACATGAAGAATACGGGCAGCCGCGACGGCGATGAAGTTGCGGAGCTTTACATTACCTTCCCGAAACTGGCAGGCGCACCGCTGCGGGCGTTGCGCGGATTCAAACGCGTCCACTGCAAAGCGGGCGAGCAACAGCATGTTACGTTGTCACTCACTCCTCGCGACCTAAGCTATGTGAATGAAGCCGGCGACCGCATGATCTCTGCAGGAGACTATGTCATTACCGTTGGAGGAGGACAGCCCGGTACTCAGGCTCCGCATGCCGACGCGCATCTCACCATCACAGGCGAGCAGAAACTGCCGGAGTAAGATGGAATCAGGCCTGTAGCGCCCATTCCATCATGATGCCTTGTCATCTTCGTAATCTGTTGGCGGGAATTCTGTTGGCCATTGCGGGTGCGCCGATCATGGCGCGCTCGCAAGCGAGTCCGAATGAATCCTCAAAAGCGCCCGCTGCTGCTTCCGAAAGTCCGATTCGGTTCGCGTTCCAGCCCATCGACTTCAAGCTCGACAGCAATGAAAGTCCCGAGCACCACGCGCCCGAAACCATGGCCGGTGGCGTCGCCGTCTTCGACTACAACAACGACGGCAAGCTCGACATCTTTTTCACCAACGGCGCCAACCTCAAGACCCTGCAGAAGGATTCGCCGAAATACTACAACCGCCTCTTCGAAAACGACGGCAAGGGCCACTTCACTGACGTCACCGAAAAGGCCGGCTTGGCCGGTACGGGCTACGACACCGGCGTCGCCATCGGCGATTACGACAACGACGGATACGAAGACATCTTTGTCGCGGGCGTTTATCGCAACACTCTGTATCACAACAACGGCAACGGAACCTTTACCGACGTCACCGCGAAGGCCGGACTCAACAAGCCCGAGCCAGAGTACGGACCGCTGTGGTCGGTCGCCGCCGGCTGGATAGACGTCAACAACGACGGTCTGCTCGACCTCGTCGTTATTAATTACCTGAAGTGGGACTTCGCTCACGAACCGGCCTGCGTCGGCTACGGACATCCCGACTATTGCCATCCCAAGATGTACAAGCCCACGCCCAATCAGTTGTTCATCAACAATGGGGACGGTACGTTTCGCGATGCCTCAGTCGAAGCCGGCTTCCGTGCTCATCCCGGCAAGGGCATGGGCGTGGCCATGGCTGATGCCGAACTCAACGGCCGCATGGATCTGATCATCCCCAACGATAAGCTGATGAACTCGTATTACCGCAACCTCGGCAACGGCAAATTCGAAGAAGACGCCTTCGAGGCCAACGTCGCGCTGCGCGAAGACGGTGTCTACATCTCCGGCATGGGGACGGATTTCCGCGATCTCGACAACGACGGCTATCCGGATATTGTGATCGTCGCGCTCGACGGCGAAACATTTCCGATCTATAAGAACGATCACAAAGGCGGCTTCACGGAGATGACTCGCGAGAGCGGGATGACAAAGCTGAGCCTGCCGATGTCCGGCTATTCTCCAAACATTGCCGACTTCGACAACGACGGATGGAAAGACATCTTCGTCTCTCGCGGGCACGTCCAGTCATTGGCCTCGACGAATCTGGCGATCGAACAGCCGAACACCGTGTTTCGCAATTTGGGCGGGATGAAGTTCGCGGCGCTCACGGCGGAAGCGGGGCTGACCGCGCAACCTCCATCTCGGCATCGCGGATCAGCGGTCGGCGACCTCAACGGTGACGGCAAGCTGGATGTGGTCGTTAATGCGTTGAATGCTCCGGCGGAAATCTGGATCAACCAGAGCCCCGGCAACAATCAATGGATCGAGTTCAAGCTGCGAGGAACGAAGAGCAATCGCGACGGGATTGGCGCGCGCATCAAGGTGGTCACGAAATCTGGCGCGCAGTACAACCACATGACGACCAGCTCAGGATATGCGTCGTCAAGCGCCGTGCCCGTACACTTCGGATTAGGCGCGAATGCGACGGTGGATCTGGTGGAGGTTCACTGGCCGTCGGGAACTGTGCAGCAGATGAAGGATGTGGCGGGGGATCGAGTGGTCGCAGTGAAAGAAGCGGCGAAGTGAAATCGGCGAGTTGGCCTTGACCCGTCTACTCATGCACTCTGGCGTAAAATACTGACGCGGAACCACCTTCCGCGTGAGATGCATCAGGATCTCAAATACACTCTTCGGCTTTGGGCCGCCCGTCCTTGGCAGACCGCATTCGCCGTCGCGGCCCTCGCTATCGGAATTGGCGCAAATACCGGTGTTTTTAGCGTGCTCAATGCACTGCTGCTGCGCTCTCTTCCATTTCGCGAGCCGGACCGCCTCGCCCTATTCCATGAATTCTTTCCGCCGCACGATAGCGCGAAGGAGTTTCACGATTGGCGCCAGCAGAGCGCCTATCTCGCCGATGCTGCACTCTTCGAGGAAAACGATGTAAACCTTGGCGGAATGCGCGTTGGGAGTCGGGCTCACGTCGCTCAAACGTCGTGGAATTTCTTCTCGGTGCTGGGCGCGCAGCCGGTGCTCGGAAGCGGATTCGCCCCTGACGAGGATGTGAACGGAACAGGCTGGGGATTGCCCGGACGCAACGCGGTAGCGGTAATCGGTTACGGTCTGTGGCAACGGCTTTTCGGAGGCGATCCGAAAGTTCTGGGCGCCACCATCCGGATTGACGGGAACCCTCTTACCGTTGTCGGCGTCGCACCGCCGGGGTTTGACTATCCAGGCAAGGCAGTTCTTTGGAAGCCGGCAGCCTTTAGCCCCGGCAACAACGGTTGGGGAACCATTGGACGCCTAAAACCCGGCATTACATGGCTGCAGGCGCGCGCCGCCTTTGCGGTTGAGGCACAGCGGCTGTCGCCGAAATTGGGAGGAGCCGACGATTCCAGCCTGCGTCCAACCATGACGTCGCTCAAGGACGGTCTTGCCGCCCCTGTGAAGAACGCGTCTCTCATGTTCATGGGCGCAGTGGTATTGGTTTTACTGATAGCCTGCACGAATGTAGCGAATCTCTTGATAGCCCGGACGACCGACCGAAGCGCGGAGCTGTCAATACGCTCCGCGTTGGGAGCAAGTCGATTCAGACTGGTACGACAGTTACTCACCGAGTGCTTGCTCCTCTCGTTCGTTGCCACTCTGGCCGGATTGGCGATCGCATATTGGATAGCTTACCTCACGGCGAAGGTCGAACCTCCACCGCTCGGCACACAGTCTTACTCAATCCTCGACAGACGCGTACTGGCTTTCACTCTCATAGTCTCCGTAATCACCACATTGGTGCTGGGTGTCTTACCCTCGCTCTATACAGGGCGCATCCACACTTTCAGTTCGCGGAGTTCCGGTGGGACACGCGGCTCGCGGCTGGTCCGCCAAGGCCTGGTCGGGGCGCAGGTGATGCTCACGATGATTCTTCTCGCGGCATCGGTTTGCTTGGGACGAGCGTTCGTCCACTTGATGAGGGTCGACCGTGGCTACGACGTGAAAGGAGTCGTGACGGCAAGCGTCTCCTTGGAGGGTACGACCCACCAGCTGAATAAGCGGCAGCTCCCTTATTTCGAGGAGGTGCTTGATCGCATCCGCAGCCTTCCTGGGGTTCAAGCCGCGAGTGCTACTGAATTTCTCCCGCTCTACGCTTTGGCGTTCGTAGGAGGACCCTTCGGAATGGATGGACACCCGGCTAAAGTCAATTCCACAATGGTCCCGGTTTTGTCGGGATACTTCAAGACCATGGGCGCGCAGATTCTTTGCGGCCGAGAATTCACAGAAGCCGAGGTCCGCTCGGGCGCCCGAGTTGCCCTCGTGAATGAGCGATTTGCGGCTGGATTCGGCACGCCGCAGGATGCACTGAATCATCAGCTCACAAATGAGGGAGACACTCCGTGGAAAATTGTCGGCGTGGTGAAGGGAATGGAGTACGAGACCGATCCGACCACTAAGAATGGGAATCAGGTCTTTGTTCCATCGGAAACACCAGGCAGCTTCTTCTCGACATTTGTGGTACGGGTGGATGGCCGCGCAGAAGATCACCTCGCCACGATTCGTGACACGATCCAGTCGGTAGACTCGCAAGTTCCGGTTTTCTTCGTGAAAACTATGGAGCAACGGCTGGATGAGTTTTTCGTAGATCCGAAGTTTTACCGAACTGCCGTTTGGATGTTTGCGGCATTCGCTCTGCTGCTGGCAGTGATTGGCATCTACGGCATCGTCTCTTACGCCTGCGCCCAGAGAACTCAGGAAATGGGAGTGCGCATGGCTCTCGGGACCACTCCTGTCAAGCTTCGGAGCATGCTCTTATGGGAAGGTTTGCTCGTGGTCCTGGCCGGAGCACTGCCTGGAATTCTCGGGGCACAGTTCACTGGACACTTTCTTGCGAGCATGATGGATGGAGCGAGGCCCATTGGGTTGGCGTCATCCGTGGGCCTGGTCGCATTCTTCGTCTTCGTCGGGTCGGCGAGTATCTGGTCGGCAACACGCCGCATCGCCAGACTCGACATCACTTCCATCTTGCGCAGCGAATAACCTGACGCGTGGACCGCTCCCTAGCTCACCACCTTCATTCCGACCGGATCCCACTTCACGACTCGCGCCTCGCTCGATGCTCATGTTGCCGAGCAAGGCGGCGCCTGCGGCGCGGTAGCCAAAGACGGCGTCTTCCACCACCGGCTGCCGCGAGCGCACCGACGCGAAGAAGTTGTTGAAGTGATCGTAGTTGTCGCGATAACCGTCAGGTGCAACGTATTTCTCGAATTCAGCGGCGGGCGGCCCTGATGGATGCGTTGCCGGATACTCCTCGTGATGAGCGTCGCGAATCTTCTTCTGCATGGCTTCGGCGTAGGTGTTGATCATCAGCCCCGGATCCTTCTCCCGCGGAGTCCGGCTTACGCTGACAAAGTTGTTGCCAATCTCCATGGTCCCTTCGGAGCCAGTGAAGATCAGCCCTTCACTCTCGGCGCCACCGTCGACGAAGTTCACCCGCAGGCTCAGGTTGAATCCTTCGGGATAATCGAACAGTCCCAGCATCACGTCGTCGGCGTCGCGCCCATCCTTCCAGAAGCGCAGTCCTCCGGTCGCCATGGCGCGCGTCGGACCATTCGTGCCCACGATGAAGTGCGTTCCGCTGAACAGGTGGACGAACAGGTCTCCAGCCACGCCGCTGCCGTAAGCCTTCCACTTGCGCCACTGAAAGAAGTGTTCGCCGTTGAATGGAATTTTCGGCGCCGTGCCCAGGAACCGCGGCCAGTCGCATGTTTCCGTCGAGGCGTCCGGAGGCACGGTATAGTTCCACGCACCCATCGAGGAATTGCGATCCCAGTGCGCGGTCACCATGTTGAGTTGACCAATCGCGCCCGCGGCAAGCAGTTCCTTCGCCTTGACGTAAATGATCGAGCTCACCCGCTGGCTCCCCACCTGCAGGATGCGATTGTTCACCCGCGCGGCCTCGATCATCTCTGGTCCGTCGCTGTAGAGATGGATCATCGGCTTCTCGCAGTACACGTCTTTCCCGGCTTTCATGGCATCGACGGCAGCCTGCTTGTGCCAGTGGTCCGGCGTCGCCACGATTACGGCGTCGATATCTTTGCGCGACAAAATCTCGCGGTAATCGCGGGTCGTGAAAACATCGTTCCCCCAAAGCTCCTTGCTGTGCTCCAGGCGCCCGTCGTAACAATCGGCAACGGCAACCAGCTTCACGCCCGGAACCTGTACCGCGAACTTCGTGTCTCCCTGTCCCTGAATTCCCGCTCCAATAAGTGCCAGTTGAATATGATCGTTGGGCGCAAAAGCCGCGGTGGACGCGCTCTCCACGGCCAGCGCATATACCTTCCCACCCACAGCCGTGGCTGCGGTCGCCGTTCCCGCCATCTTCAAAAACGTTCTGCGATTTAACACGTGTAGACACCTCCGCCTTGGAAGTTTATGACGCCTGCAACAATAATCCTTTTCTCGGAAAGTTGCGCGAACGATGTGGCCCGGCGGCTTCTCTCACGGCCCCGCAGCGAATCTACGGCGCTACGCTTTAGCAATCTGACGCAGCGCCGGATATACCTGGCGGTATCCGCGATACGCCTTCTGCATCGTCGCCGAGTCTTTCTGATTCGGCGCGATTTTTTTTGCCACGCGCACAATCGCATCGCATGCCTGTTCCACCGATTTCCATGCTCCTGCGCCTGTGCCCGCCAGAATGGCCGCACCGTACGCTGCGCCCTCCTCGGCTTCGACAATCTCCACTTCCCGGCCGTAAACATCGGCTTGAATCTGCCGCCACAGCGGCGAACGCGCCCCGCCGCCACCGAGGCGGATCGATGTCACCGGAATCTTCATTTCCTCAAAGATCGTGAACGTATCTTTCAAGCTGAAAGCCACGCCTTCGAGAATGGCGCGAATCACGTGTGCGCGGGTGTGCGACGCCGTCAGTCCGATTAATGCGCCGCGCGCATTGGGATCGAGATAGGGTGTGCGCTCACCCATCAAGTATGGCGCCCAGAGCGCGCCTTCCGATCCTGCCGGCGCCGTCGCCGCCTCTTCGGCGAAGACATCATACGGATCTCGCCCGTCTTTCTGGTGCACCCCCGGCGAAGCCGCTCCAAAGTTATCCCGATACCAGCGCAGCGATAATCCTGCTGCCTGCGTTACACCCATTACATGCCAACGTCCTGGGATGGCGTGACAGAATGTATGCAAGCGTCCTTGCGGATCCATCGCCGGACGATCCGTCGACGCAAATACCACGCCTGATGTACCGATCGTTGCGCTTACGGCGCCCACGCGCGCAATGCCCATCCCAACAGCTCCCGCAGCCTGATCTCCTGCGCCAGCGACAACCGGAGTTCCCGCACGCAAGCCCAGTCGCCTCCGCACCAGCCGGGGAAACTCTGCCGCAGACTTCCGGTGATTCAAACAATCCGGGAAGCAACTTCAGGTCGATGCCCGTCTTGGCCAGAACTTCCGCCGACCACTTTCGATTGGCCACGTCCAGCAGCAACGTGCCGGATGCATCGGCCATGTCGATGGCGCGCTCTCCGGTAAGCCGGAAGCGCACATAATCTTTCGGCAGCATCACGTGCGCCACGCGCGCCCACGCCTGTGGTTCTGTCTCGCGCACCCACAAAAACTTCGTCAGCGTGAAATTCGTCAGCGGGGGATTGCAGGTCAGCCGAATCAACGCGTCGCGACCGATCGACTCTTCCAACTCGCGGCACTGCGACTCGCTGCGCTGATCGCACCAGATGAGAGCTGGACGCACAACTTCATCTGCGGCATCGAGCAGCACCGCACCATGCATCTGCCCGGAAAAACCAACACATCCGATATCTGACGGACGCACACCCGAAGTTTGCAGCGCTTTGCGCACGGCCGCTCCGCAGGCCTGCCACCAATCCCGCGGATCTTGTTCCGCCCAGCCCGGCCGGGGACTCGCGAAATGTTGATGCTCCGCCGAGGCCGAAGCCACCACATGCCCTTGCTCATTCATGATGAGAGCGCGCGTGCCACCGGTTCCTACATCGATACCCAAATAGTTCATGATTGCGTCTCGTACCCGAGTGCGAGTGGAAGTTATGCGAAATCGTGGACGCCGCGCCGCGCTTCGGCGGGATGAACCGCTTCTTTCTCCGATTCCTGCAACTGCCGCTTCAGGAAGAAGTCGAGATTGCCGCGCATCACCAGGTGCGGCGCGAGGGCAACCTGATGCGACCTTCGACCGCCTTCGGCCAGGAACTCATGCAGCATGCGCAGCGCCATTTGCCCCTGCGCCCGCGGGCGCTGATAGATCGTGGCCACGACCTCACCCGAACGAATATAGGGCACGAGTTCGGGGAATAGATCCGTGGTGATGATCGTCAGACTACCCAGTAAATTCGCATCGCTAGCCGCTTTTAAAACCGGAATGGAGGCCTCGGTCGTCACATAAATGCCGACCAGCTCCGGATGCTGCTCGAACAGCTTGCGGCACTTACGGTATGCCTCTTTTTCCAGATCGTGGTCCTCCACCGGCTTGAGGAGATGCAAATTCGGATAGAAATCCACCAGCGTAGATTCGAAAGCGGCGTACTTTTCGGCATGCTCCGTGATCGCCATTTCAAAAACCGTGATCGCGACCGAACCCTCCCGGCCGGCAATGAATCTGCCCATTAAATCGGCTGCAATGGATCCACTGGCCAGTGTATCCACGGCTACCATCCCCAATCTCCCGCTGTTGGGAGCATCGGTGGCGACGCACACGACCGGGATGCTTGCGCGCGACGCTCGACGAATCCAACTTCGCAACTTCTCCGGGCGGCTGGGGTAGGTGATGATGCCATCCACTTTCTCGTTAATTGCCGCCTCAAAGGCTTCCTCTTCACCCTCCCCCAGGCGGCAGGTCCGGAACTCGATCTCAACGTTCTCCAGCAAGATGGAGTCGGCCTCTTCCCGAATGCCGGCGCGCACCTCATCCCAGAACGAGGTCGTTCCCTCGAGAGTGTTCACGGATATGCGCAGCGTCTTCCGCGATGAGAGGTAGCGCGCTGCCAGATTCGGCCGGTACCCGAGAGTCCGTGCCATCTGGAGTACTCTCGCTTTGGTCGCAGGGCTTACACCCGGATTGTCGTGTAGCGCGCGGTGAACCGTTCCGATGGAGGTGCCCAGCGACTTTGCAATGTCACCGAGCGTAGTGGGAGGCTTACCCATTTTGTTGGCCCGCGTCGTGGCCGGCCGCACAGCCAGCACAAAAATCGCTCCGGGTAAGTCACAGACTTCCCAGAACCGTAAACGTTAACGGAACGCGCGAAAATGCGCAAGCTGGCGGCCCAGATGCCCTTTTTACTGGGTGAAACTGCTGGTTAGGCCAGAGACCACTGGACTGCCGCATAGGAACGCGGCGGCATCTCGATTTTTGTGCTCGACCCGATGCCGGCTGGCACAGAAAAGCTCTGCGGTGCTACTTTTTTCGGTGCGGCAAAGCTGTTGGAAGCCTTCAGATCGTCTCCGGTGAGCAGCCACGAGGCGGTCACTTTCCCCGGCGCGTGATCTTGCCATTGCAGTTCGAGACTGCGCGGTTTCGACAAGTCCCGGTTCAAAATGAAGACGGTGATCGCGTTCCCACCGCTATCCAGAGTTCCGGACACATCCACGTACGGCACATTGTTGAAGTCACTCACAGAATATGCGGGTGATTCTACGAACAGATTCAGGACGTCTCCCTTAGCAAACTGCAGCGCCCAGCTATACGGATAATAGGTCGTCTGGCGGAACAAACCGTCGGGGTTGGTCATGATGGGAGCAATCACGTTCACCAACTGCGCCAGGCACGCGATCTTTACGCGATCGGCATGCCGCAATAGCGTGTTGATCAATCCTCCGACCAGCAGCGCGTCTTCGAGGTTGTAAGTTTCTTCCAGCAGGTGCGGGGCTTCCGTGCGGTGTCCGTCGACGTCGTCGCCCTTGTTGGCGCGGTACCATACGTTCCATTCATCAAAGGACAGCCACAGTTGTTTTGGCGAATGTTTGTGCCCGCGAACCACGTCACAGACGGCGACCGTTTCAAGAATCTGCCGCTCCATGCTCAAGTTCATCGCCATGTATTTCGAGGAGTCTTCCCCGGTATCGCGCTGATTATTTCCGAAATAGCGATGCAGTGACAGCCCGTCCACATACTCATAGCACTGATCGAGGACCTCGCGATCCCATTCGAGATACGTTGGCATGAATGGCCCGCTCGATCCGCAGGCAATAAGCTTCAGCGAAGGATCGACTACGCGCATCTGTTTCGCGGCATCGGCAGCTTTCATTCCGTACTCGAGCGCCGACATGTGACCGATCTGCCATGGCCCGTCCATCTCGTTGCCCAGGCACCAGTGCTTTACATTGTGGGGCTCGGCAACGCCGTGCTGCCGGCGCAGATCGCTCCACTTCGTTCCTTTTTCAAGATTACAATATTCCACCAGAGCTGCGGCTTCTTCAGCCGTTCCCGTGCCGAAGTTCAGGCCCATGAGAGGCAGAGTCCCCACCTGCTTGCACCACGCCATGAATTCGTTGGTACCGAATTGATTCGTATTCAGCGTGTCCCAGGCCTTATCGAGCACTCGTGGACGGTTCTGCTTCGGCCCAACGCCATCGAGCCAGTTGTAGCCGGAAACGAAGTTCCCGCCTGGATACCGAATGATGGGCACGCCCAACTGATGAATCTCATTGAGCACGTCTTTGCGGAAACCGTTCGCATCTGCCAGCTTCGATCCCGGATCGTAAATGCCGCCGTAAATGGCGCGCCCGAGTTGCTCGAGAAACGAGCCGAAGAGATTGCGATCGAGGGGCGCGATCGTTCTGCGCGTATCGATGTAAACGCGCGCCGGAGCGGAGTCCGGCAAAGCTTTTGCCTGCGCGAAGCCGAATGAGGATCTCGAGCCGCATAACAACGCGGCTGAAGCGCCGGCCGCAGCTCCGGAAGCTTGTTTCAGGAATTTGCGTCGAGAACGGGAAAATGATTTCATAGCAGACCTCGAATGAAGTCCACCAATTTAAATCAGAACCGCAGCATTTGAGAAATAGTGGTTTTCTTCGTGGACCTTCGCGCCCTTAGTGGCTGACGATTGTCCCGACCCGCCCCTTCCGGTCCGGAATGCCCGACATGCGATAAGCCCAGGCACAGATCACATCGCGCCACTTCAGCGCCTCATCCGCCTGAAATTCGAATCGCGACAAGATGTCTTTATATCGCTCTTCGTCCACGTGACCCGCCAGCGTCTGCCATCGCGCAATGAACTCGTGCGCCCGCTCTGCGCCGTCATAGTGGGAGTCATAAATATGTTGAATCACGGTCTTGCCCGAATGCAGCACATACGTCCACGGCACATGATGGAAAAACAACAGCAAGTTGTCCGGACAAGCCTGCAGCGACTCATACATTTTCTGCACAGCCGGCGGATATTGCCCGATGTAGCCCGTGCCCGTTGCCATCGTCCTATCCATACCGATGCCCTGATGATCGGCGCGATGCCACTGTCCCCAGCCATTTTCTTCCGAAGACTCCGGGCCGGGATCGTAGTGATTGCCGGTGATGTTCGTCAGCGTGCCCGCTCCCAGCGGCCCTGTGTAGCTTTCGTACACGGGCCAGGAGTCGAGTTGCAGCCCGGAGATCGTCTGCACAACCAGCGGATCGTTGCCAAATGTGAGCCGGGTCCATTCGTCGACAATTTTTTCCGAGCTCAGATCCGGATTCCACGCCAGGCGGCCAAAGCCATACAGATTCGCCATGGCCAGCGGACTGCCCATCCAGTTCTCATCGAGTCCGACGTTCGCCACGCCGACGAAGCCGTTGCGAGGACGGTCGAATGTAATGCGCGAAACGATATTTTTCACCTGCGATGGCTCGCCGCCCGGCAAGTGCATATCGAAATCAAGAACTTCCTTCCACATCGGCACCAGAAAGCAGAGTTGCTTCTGCTGCCCTGTATATTCCTGCGTGATCTGCAGCTCAATGGCCTTGTTCGTGGACTCAACATCGCCAAATAACGGCGATACCGGCTCTCGCACCTGAAAATCGATCGGGCCGTTCTTGACCTGGATGATGACGTTGTCATCGAACTTGCCATCGAGGGGATGGAAATTGTCGTACGCCGCTTTCGCCCGGTCGTTCTTCAGATTATGCCAATCGAGATGATGGTTGTAGACGAACGCGCGATAGAAAACGACTCCGCCATGCGAATTCAGAGCTCGAGCGATCACGTTGGCCGCGTCGGCGTGAGTGCGTCCATAAGCCGACGGACCTGAACGTCCCTCGGAATCCGCCTTGACCACAAAACCGGCGAAATCCGGGATCTGGCGGTAGATCTCATTCACTTTCCTGCGCCACCAATCGGCGACGCGCCAATCTAGTGGATCAAACGTATCGAGGCCGCCGATCGCTTTCGGACTGCTCAAGTCGACCGACAACGACAAGCGAACACCCCACGGACGAAAGGCATCGGCGATGCGGCGCACCTGCGCAATGAATGCGTCATCCAGGACTTCGGGAGCGGCATTCACATTGTTGATCGTGCATGTATTGATGCCAATCGACGCTAGCAGCCGCGCATATTGCCCGGCACGCGTCAGGTCGTCGCGCACCTTGCCGCCATCAAAGAAGATCGATCGCCCACCGTATCCGCGCTCGACGCTCCCGTCGAGATTGTCCCATTGATCGATCCACCGAATCGGGGCTGCCGGCTGTTGTACTTCATCGATGTGCGCGATGCTCTCGCCGCGGGCAATTTTGCTTAGCAGGCCGAAGACGCCGTAGAGTGCTCCGCGATCACTGGAGCTTGTAATCAATATGCATCGCGAGCGGTGAAATCTTACTTGGGTGATCCAGTAACCATCGCCTACCAATACGTGCCGCGGATTCAAACCGTGTATCGAAGCCTTGGCCCGATCGAACGTGGCAAGAACGATTGCACTGCCGCTGACTTCGCCCTCGGGGCTTAGCGATCTGCCGATCATTTTTGCGATGCCCGAAGTCAGCTCCTGGCCCGCCGTTTTGAGGACGATCGAATCGCCGAGAACGACCATCTTGGCTGGTAACTGCCGATACTGCTTCGCAGTTGTAGGATCGAGGGGCGCATACCGCAGCCATGCATCGGCCTCGGTTTCCGCCAAGACAGTTCGAGGCAGTAAGGCCAAGCAAATGAGGGCAATCATGGCCCCGAACTTCGGCGCGAACATCGACAGATGAATCGCACGCATAAATCCAGCAGCTCTCCATCGGTGCAGCAATCGCAAGGAACGGACTGATTTCATAGCAGCGTAACGTCGAGTATACGGGCGCATACGCTCACTTGTACCCCGGCTGGAAAATTCAGAGCCCACGAACTGCTGATAATCTGAAATCAGAGAGGATCCGCATCCTTTGCCGCCGCTGATCAATGTTCGGAGCATTTCTAAATCGTTCGGAGCCGAGCCTCTGTTCCAGAATGTCTCGTTCACTGTCTCCGAAAAGGACCGCGTCGGCCTCATTGGTCCCAACGGGTCGGGCAAGTCAACGCTTCTGCGAATTCTGGCGGGCACGGTTGAACCGGACGACGGCGAGATCGCCGTCAAGAAGCGCCTTCGGCTCAGCTACGTCGAGCAGGAATCGCAATTTGGCCCTGGCGATACTGTGAAATCCGTCATTGACGCGGCCATGGAGCACTCCGCCATTCCTGATTCGGAGCGTGGTACCCGTTCTTCGGAAACTTTGGGGCGCGCCGGCTTCGTCGACCTGCGGGCTGAGGCCTCGCGCTTATCTGGAGGCTGGCAGAAACGCCTCGCGATCGTGCAGGCGCTGGTGCAAGCTGCCGACATCCTGCTGCTCGACGAACCGACGAATCATCTGGACCTCGCGGGCATCGAGTGGCTGGAGGAAGTGCTGGAGCAGGCCGCGTTCGCCTGCGTGGTCGTCAGCCACGATCGCTACTTCCTGGAAAACGTCGCCACCGAGATGGCAGAACTCAGCCGCGTCTATCCCGATGGCGTGTTACGGGTGAAGGGACGCTACAGCGTTTTCCTTGAAAAGAAAGAGGAGTTCCTGCACGCGCAGTCCAAACGACAAGAAGCTTTGGAAAATCTGGTTCATGGCGAGATCGAATGGCTGCGGCGCGGAGCGAAAGCGCGCACCCGCAAATCCAAAGCACGCATCGACAAAGCCGGCGAGCTGATGGAGGAACTGGCCGACCTGAACCATCGCACCCGTAGCACGACCGCCCAGATCGACTTCTCCGCCACCGATCGCAAAACCAAGCGCTTGATCGCACTCGAGAACGTCAGTTACGCAATCCAGGAGCGCGGCCTGTTCGAGGGTCTGAACTTCATTATTTCCGCCGGCCTGCGCGTCGGCCTGGTCGGTCCAAACGGCAGCGGCAAGACCACCTTGCTCCGTTTGTTGCGCGGAGAGGTTGCCCCGACCGGCGGCGAGATCCGCCGCGCAGATAAATTACGCATCGTGTACTTCGACCAGACCCGCGCACTCGATCCCGGCGTTACGTTGCGCCGGGCGCTGGCGCCCGAGGGCGATTCGGTCATCTATCAGGATCGTGTTGTCCACGTCGCATCGTGGGCAGCGAAATTTCTGTTCAAGAGCGAACAACTCAACCAGCCGATCGAGCGCCTTTCCGGCGGCGAGCGCGCCCGCGTCCTGATCGCGCAGCTGATGCTTCAGCCCGCAGATGTACTTCTGCTCGACGAGCCCACCAACGATCTCGATATCCCCACGCTCGAAATTCTAGAGGAAAGCCTGCTGGAGTTCCGCGGTGCGCTGGTGCTCGTAACCCACGACCGCTACATGCTCGACCGCGTATCGACCGTCGTGCTGGGCCTTGATGGACGGGGTAGCGCCGAGCGATTCGCCGACTACTCCCAGTGGGAAATCTGGCAGAAGGAACGCAATAAAGGCGAGGCTGCGGAGTTGAAAGAGTTTTCGGCGCGGCAAGCTGCGTCTGCCACGAACACAGCGCCCTCGGGAAAGAAGAAGCTCTCATACATCGAGGCTCGCGAATACGCGGGCATTGAGCAGCGCATCGCCGAGGCGGAACAAGTACTCCAGACCAAACGGTCGCAGGCGGAGGATCCGGCCATTGCCAGCGATGCTACGAGGCTTCTCAAGGCTCATGTTGAACTGGAAGAAGCTCAACAGGAAGTCGACACTCTCTACGCTCGTTGGGCACAGCTCGAGTCCAAGCAGTGAACCCGACTCGCTAGGGTTACTTGGCGAGACAGAAAGCGATGATCGTAACGCCGCGACGGCCCGAGTTCTTCTCCACTTGCCCTAACAAGCGCGATTCCAGATCGTCCGGATCAGGAACCATTTCACAGGCGGCGATCTCATCATCGCTCGCTCCCTGGAAGCATAATTCGCAAACCCCCAAACCATCTTCCGAACGGACCGGCGGCCCGAACACGCGGCACGTCATTGGTCGGAACTCATAGAGCTCACAAAGTCCGGTTGCGGGATCGAGCGCTGGACACACTTCTTCGTTACCAAATCCTTCAAACTTCTCTGCGGATTCTTCATCCTCAGCCAGGATTCCGGTCGCCTGATTCCCCGGAAATTCAGGCGACAGTCGCACCCACGATTCGCGCGCACGTTTCCGCACCGCCGCCGCCCGCTCCGACGACCGCTTTTCCAACTGCGTCAGACCCCGCTTCAACCGAATCGCGTCCAGTTGATTGATGGCGAACACGCCGACGCAACACTGCGTGCATCCCGGACGGCATGCGAGCCAATCTCCACTTTTACGCGACGCATCAGCCAGCGCAGTGTCGACAATCTGAATCAGCTTTTGGTCCCCGCGGGAAGGAAAGTGAACCGCCATTCGCTGAGCATACCTGAATGCCGCGAGCTCAATCGATCCGCCGATTGTAAAAATGAAATTTTTGCGTTGGACGCCGGTCTGTGCCCTTCGTACAGTGTTTCTGCCCCTTCTGCAGTGTCGCAGCCGGGGCGAAGTTCCCTGTACGATCCCGCCCCTTGATGGGTTCTCAGCTGTATTCGGACCGGGTTGTCCTGGCGAGTTAAGACCGCAGCCGCTGACTCAGGCGCATGCGGAGCACTCATCTGAAACGAGGGCGAACACATGTCACGGAAAACCCAAACGACACCAAATTTGAAAACCGTCGCCGATCGAGTCGGACTCGCACCATGCTCCGTCTCTTCTGTCTTGAATAATGCACCCGCCGCCCGCGCCATTCCACAAGCCACGAAAGACCGCATCTTTCAGGCTGCCGCTGAACTGAACTACCGTCCAAACCTCTGGGCGCGCTCGTTGCGCACCAAGCGCACGCGGATGGTAGCTACTCTTGCGCCGGACTTTGGCCTGCCCGCTGCGGCGCGAGTAGTGGCTGCCGCGCACGAGCGATTGCACCGCAGAGGATATCTCCTGGTGCTGGCACGCCTTGATTCCGCAGACGCGACTCCGGCCCAAAACTATTTTCAGCAACGCGGAATTGAAGGTGTGATCGCCATCGACTCGGCCGCATCAAAGATTCCTGAATTGCCGACGGCCGCGATTGACTTGACTGCTCTGAGTTATTCCGCAACTTCCGACGATAGCGCTCAGTCCTGGCTTTCCGCGCTCGGTCGGTCGGCAGCGGATTCCGTCATCTCCCAGATCGAAAGCAAAGCTCCGGTGGGATCGAAGAGGATCGAGCCCAAGCCGCTCTATTTCGACGCGGCAAGCGTGAATCGCGCGCCCGCAAATGAGAGCGCGCCGAATCATTTCGCGGCCTACGGAGACTAAGCCCAAAGGAAAAGAGGCCTACGCTGCTTTCCCGCGCAGGCCTCTAGCCTGCTCCAGGATGCGGAACAGCAGCAGCCAGCGTTTCACGTTCGTCGTCATCAGGAAATTTTCTTTCACGTGCTCGCGCCCGCTTGCGCCGATGCTCCGAGCGAACTCCGGATGCGTGAGCAGGTAGCGGATCTGAAAGGCACATCCTTCCACGGAGTGCACCAGAACTCCAGTGAGCTTGTGGATGATCTGATTCGGGATTCCGCCCACCGAACCGGCAATTGTCGGCTTCCCCTTCCACAAAGCTTCGGTGACGGTTAGTCCGAAGCCTTCCTTCAGCGACTTCTGCACGATGATGGTTGAGGCACGCTGAATCGCATTGATCTGCACGGCACACCACGGTGGCAGATCGAGGATGATGATGTCTGGATCGTTCCCCGCTACTTCCTTCACTTCCTGCAGAACGATTGCTCCCTCGGGATCATCCGTCGCCCCACCGCCCGCCAGCACCAGTTGGCAGTCCACATATTTTTTCGCGAGTTTGTAAGCCTGTACCACACCGACTGGATCTTTCAGCCGGTCAAAGCGCGAAACCTGCGTCACGATGGGTCGTGAGCGGTCGATGCCAAAATCGTCGCAAATCTGCTGCACCTGCGAATCGGGCAGTTCCTTATTCTTCTCTGACAGCGGATCGATGCACGGATAAAACAGATACTGCGGAATCGGCAGCTGCCGCGCGAACGACTGCGACGAGAAAATTGCCGCGTCATAGTGCTCCACAAATGGCCGCAAGAATTCCCACACACCCGGATTCGGATTCGACAGATCGATGTGGCAACGCCATACCCAGTGCGACGGCGTCTTTCCTTTCGAGCGGATCAGCGCCGCGGGCTGCGGATCGTGGATTACAACCATCTGCTCGTCGAACTTCAGCCGCTCGCGATTCTGCTCGTTGTACATCAGGAAAATGTCTTTCGCCGCCTGGGTCAACCCGTAGGGCGTACCGTGCAGCGCGTTGTGAAACGCCTTCGTAATTTCGAAGAAATCATTGCCACCGGTAATCACGTCCCAGTGCGCCGGAACCTCCAGCTCCGACAGGAGCGGCACAAGCCGGTTCAGCATCTCGGCCACTCCGCCGCCGACCGCGGTCGAGTTCACCATTTTGATCGTCTTGCCCTTCAGGTCTTTCGCCAGGAAACGGAGTGTATCGATCTGGCCCTGCCCGATGATGGTTTGATAGTCGTCCAAGTGCGGAGGCGGAGGCGGAGTTGGCGGCGTTAGCACGCTTGCAGGAAGCGGGCGGTTCAATCTTCTGTCGCCTACCCTCCGGTCGGTGGCTCGGCGCGCTGGATGCGATTGTGCCGTCGGCGCGGCGGGAGCCGCCGCCTTGGGAGCAGTTTGAGGATCGACAGTGGGAGTCGCGGAGGTAGCGCGCTGATCGTCTGAACTCATTTTGCGGTAGTCCCTAATTCATGGCTTGGGAGACGATGCGGGCAATCTGCCTCCGCACCCCCTCCAGAGTATTGGCATAAATATCGATGCGCTCGATCGCGTCCGCGGCTTCCAGCAGTCCCACTTCCGCTTCCAACCACTGCGAAAAGTCATTCGACATGCGGTGCAGACGCAACCGCGCCTCGATGAAGTGATGATGAATCGAGTGCACACTGACTTGGTTCAGGCCGTCTAGAAATCCCGGAAGTGTGTCCGGATGAAATGACGTCGGCAATACCACGATGTCGGACGCACAGAAGTAGAAAGGTTCGTACGCCAGACGCGAACCGGGCCGGTTCTGGTTGTGGAGGTATTCGTCGAGAATCTCAACCATCCTCCGTCGCATGCCCTCGATCGCAGTGAACTCGCGCACATCGACGCTGGCGAATTGCTCTGCTAAGGCTGGCTCATTGCAGGCAAAAAGGGTCCAATGCGCGAAATCGTTGGAAAAGCCTTGTCGGATGAAGTGATGCTCCTGTAAGGTGCGAAACGTGTGCTGAAAGATGGAATCGTCTGGACACGTCTCGAGCGCCTGCAACAACTCCGAAAGATTATTGGCCTTCTGTCTTCCGATCCGCAGCAGATGTTCCGAAGTGTTGAAGTAAAACGGCTTTTGCGGCTTACGCAGAGGGGGCTTTGCGGCTTCCGACATGTTGTTAGATAGATACCACTACGCGAGGGCGGGGTTGTCCCCGTAGTTGCACCCTGTCGTCGTTTTCTTCACGGAGCGGTCTTTATGCGACCGAAGCTCCCGACCTGAATCTGTTTTTGCCTGTTTCTTCGGCGTCGAGCCGGATGTCGCAAACTTCGCCGATTAAACTCGCGGCCCAGCGATACACATTGTTTTCGCGCACGGCTTTGCGCATACGTTGCATGCGCAATTGCTTCTCGTCGGAATCCATTTCCACTGCCGCACGGATCGCCTCTGCCGTCTGATCAATGTCATACGGATTCACCTGCAGCGCGTCGTGCAACTCGCGGGCCGCACCGGTGAAGCAGCTCAGAATCAGAACACCTCGCTCATCCTGACGAGCTGCCACAAATTCCTTGGCCACCAGATTCATGCCATCGTGCAGAGAAGTCACGAGGCACAAGTCGGCGGCGCGGTAGTACGGTTCAATTTCCTTATGACTGTGTTGCCGCTCCAGCAGAACGATCGGCTTCCACTGGTCGGCTCGAAAGCGCCAGTTGATCCGTTCCGCTTCTGCCTCCACTTCGGCCTGCAGATCGTGGTACCGCTTGATGTGCGTTCGGCTGGGCGCTCCAATCTGGACGAACGTAAACACTCCCTGGTAGCGCGGATATTTCTCCAAGAATCGTTCTATCGCCAGAAACCGCTCCAGAATTCCTTTGGTGTAATCGAGTCGGTCGACTCCCAAGCCCATAAGAGCCGCTTCAACTCCCAGGCTTTTGAGTAGCGAGGCACGCTCCTCATACGCCGATTCTCGTGGCAGGCTTGGTTGCACATCCGCCAGATCGACGCTGATGGGGAACGGATGCACCAGGGTTCGATGCTCACGACGCTGCACTGTCGAGTGATCCCAGTCGATGCGGGATTCCACAATGCGGTCGACCGTCTGCAGGAAGTTTGTGCAGTGCGCCTGGATGTGGAATCCGATCAGATCCGCCCCCAGCAGCCCGTCCACCAGCTCCTTTTGCCACGGACAGATGCCAAACGCCTCCGGATTCGGCCACGGAATATGCCAGAAGATCGCCAGTCGCGCATCCGGACGCTTCTGCTTGATCAACCTCGGCAGCAACGCGAAATGGTAGTCCTGCACCAGCACGACCGGATTGGTGACGCCCTCCATCTCTTCCAGCAAGGCCTTGGCAAACTTGCGGTTTGCGTCCTGGTAGTACTGCCAGTCGCTCGCCCGAAACAGTGGGCGAGCGTGCGCAATGTGGCACAACGGCCACAGCCCTTCGTTGGCGAACCCGTAGTAGTAGCCTTCCTCTTCCTCTTTCGACAGCCACACTCTACGCAACGCGTAATGCGGATCGTCGGGCGGCACCATCAACCGGCTATGCGAATCGACCGTCTCCGCATCGGCGTCGCCGGCCCCGTGCGCTACCCATGTTCCGCCGCACGCGCACAATACTGGTTCGATGGCGGTGACCAGGCCGCTCGCCGGAACACTCATCTCGATCGACTTCCCCCGCCGCCTATGCATGTAGGGTTCGCGGTTCGAGACCACAAACAACCTGCCGTCCACGAGCCGCGAGCGCACGTGGACCGCCAGTCGTTCTGGCGTCCAGATTGACTCGCCGGTCTCGCGTAATCGAGCTTCCAGCTCCGCGGCCGACCGCGCGGTATTCAAACTTTCCGCCATCGTGGCTACCTCGCGCGCCAGGGGACGAAACAAGTCGACATCCATCGGCTTAATTCGGGCCGACATCGCACGACCCGTCCGTAGCGCTTTCATCCAGTAAGCCGTGCGTGCAATTGGGCCGGCAATGCTCCATCGCACGATTAATAATGTAATCAGCGCAATCAGGACGACATGCGCAAGCGCGCTCAGGAATGTCTCGCGCCAGATTCTTAGCACCTCTCCGTGGATATATCCCGTGTCATGAACAATCGCGAGACTGCCGATCAGCTTGTCGCCACTGTGTAGCGGCAGCGCGTAAATATGAATGGAGGCAATCCCCATCCGCAGAAAAGCCTTGGTGTCGTGGTTCTGTTGGAGCGACTGCAGCACGATGGGAGGCGCGCTCTCCATAAGCGGCTGCAGGTTGGTTGTCACCGCAATCGGATGACCTTGTGGATCGTAAACCGCCAGCCCGGCCAGGTGCTCCCGGTTCGCAAACTGCTGAACGGTTCGCTGTAAGGTGTGTTTTGCGTCGCGCTCCAGATCGTGCTCGACGTTACTCGCAAGACTTTCGCCCAGCACTTCGGCGCGGCGATCGAGATCCCGCCGCATCCCCCGCCTGAGCATCATCACTTGATAGTAAGAAGTGCATAAGGACACAAGGGTGACGCCGATGATCAGAGATATGATGAGCCGGGCGCTGAGTAGTCTCATTTATGTGACCTCGAACTGGAACCACAGAGACCTACCACGCCGCGATAGGCGAAGAGCCGCACGGGCGGTTTTTTTGGAACGTTGTCCGGCGGGCTTTCCAAGCCCCACCTTTACCTAAGGAGCCGGTTGAGTGCGTTGCATGCTCATTTGGAACAAATCCCATGCCCCCCGATTACACTACGGCCTTATTGAGAGACGGAAAATGAAGGAAAGGTTGCAACGTGCATGCCAAAGGGTAAGCCCTTGCTTTTGCTGAAACAAGGCTTTATTTTTGCCGGAAATAGATCACGGGACTAACTCAAAGGGATGTAATTGTTTCGTTCCGTCCCACCGGATTGCTTAGCTTCCGGAGTCAGCTCCACGCAACCGTGCTTACTGAATCTGCCTCGATAGAAAGCTCTACAACCTTTGACGCTTGTTGCAATGTCACCGTCTTCGCGTCGCCCGAATTCGTGAGCACCAGCACTTTCTGCCCCCCGGGGTTCTCAAATGCAACATGATCCACGCCTTGAACGCTGCCGCTCGATTCGAATCTCTTCGCACCGCGGCGTATGTTCCGCGAGAAGTGCGCAAATGCCCAGTACTGTCCGCTACGCGTGATCTCTTTGGTTTGCGAATCGATGGTCACCAGCCCGCCGCACGGAAAGGGCCCAATATTCGGCCTGCCCTTCTCATCCAGCGCCAAGTTCCATCCGGTAATCGACTGCGACCAATTCCGAATCGCCTGTGTAAATGTGTGGCCCCACTTCGCCCAGTCCGTGCCGTAGTCCGGAGAAGTGTAGTCCGGCCCGCCCTCCGTCCAATAAATCTGCGCATCCGGATACACCTCGTGAAACTTGCTCATCTGCTCGGGCGTACCAACATATGCATGGAACGCAACCGCATTGCAATACTTGTGGACGTCCGGGTCATCGAGTTCCGCGACGGCGCGGCCCCACAAGTTGTAGTTGTGATCGAGAATCCAGATCTTGGTGGAGAGTCCAGCCTTCTGCAGCGCCGGGCCGAGATGGTTCTTTACGAATCCCATTTCATATTCCTGCGGCCACGCAGCACGCCGGCATGCGGCCGTCCTGATCGGTATCCACCTCGTTCTGGATGGAAACGGCTTGGAGCGGCACGCCTTCCGCCGCATACGCCTGGAGAAACTTCACGAAATAGAGCGCGTACGGAGCGAAGGAGTGCTGCCGCATCGACCCACCCAGCATCGACCCGCCCGCCTTCATCCATCCCGGAGGACTCCACGGCGACGAGAATAAAAATAGGTCCGGATTCTGCTTGCGCGCCTCGCGCAATATCGGCAGCACGTACGCCTGATCGTGCGCAATCGAGAACCGTTTCATCTCTGGGTCGGGCTCGCCTTCGTCGTAACTGAAAACTTCCGTGGAATAGTCGCTCGATCCCATGCAGGTGCGGCAAACATTCAGCCCCATTTCCGCCGGATGAAACAATTCGTGGAATAACTGCTCGCGCACAGGCGCATCCAGCCGGTTGAGTGTGTAACAAGCCCCGTCCGTGAAGGCCGCGCCGAACCCGAGCATCTCCTGAAACTTCTTCGCGGGATTCAATTCAATGACATTCGCGCCCGCCGCACCACCCTTCCACGAAATGGCTGGCTGCGATTCGTAACGCGACTTCCCGCCCGTGACGTGCACGGTCACCTCACTAGATTGTGGCTCTGGCGCCGCGGGGTTGGACAATCCAGCCGCCACGCCGGTCGCTTTGGCCGCGATCACACCGGCCGCCGATAACTTCAGGAAATCCCGTCTGCTTTGTTCGCTCGACACGCTGTTCTCCTGGCAAGAAATCGAACCTGTGAGTATAGTGCCAGCGGACTCCTAAATCACAAGAGACCGCTATGAACCTCTTCGCACAAGTGTTCTTCATTCCCGTATTCATCCTGCTTTCTTCGGTGCTGGCCACATCCGAAACACCGAACGCGCAATCCGCTCCTCCCGGATGGAAGCTGATCTGGTCCGACGAATTCAACTCGCCCGACAACTCACCAGTCGATTCTTCGAAGTGGGCTCTAGAAACCGGCGGTAACGGGTGGGGCAATCAGGAACTCGAGTACTACACTGCCCGCCCCGATAATGCGATTCAACAAGGCGGCAATCTCGTCATCAGAGCAATTGAAGAGAAATACACTGGCTCCGATGGCGTCAGTCGCAACTACACTTCCGCCCGTCTGAAGACCGAAGGCCAGTTCTCACAGAAGTACGGACGCTTCGAAGCCCGCATCAAAATTCCTCGCGGACAAGGGATCTGGCCCGCCTTCTGGATGCTCGGCGACGACATCGGCAAGCGTGGATGGCCGAAGTGCGGCGAAATCGACATCATGGAAAACATCGGCAAAGAGCCCGCGCTCATTCATGGAACCATCCACGGACCCGGATACTCCGGCGATAAGGGGCCCAGCGCAGCCTACGCGTTTCCCGCCGATCATCCTTTTGCTGACGATTTCCACGTTTACGCAGTCGAATGGGAAAAGAAAGCGGTCCGCTTCTATGTCGACGATCGTCTCTACGCGACTCGCACTCCTGCGGATCTTCCGAAAGGGACGAAGTGGGTCTACCAGCACAAGTTCTTTTTATTGCTGAATGTCGCCGTAGGTGGAGGCTGGCCGGGCAGTCCTGACAGGTCAACCGTCTTTCCTCAGACGATGCTCGTGGACTATGTGCGAGTCTATGAGCGCTCCCGCTGAAAACTCAGAGGCCTGCTAAACCCGCCGACGCGATGGCCAGGGCTTAGCGGCGGACTGCTGCCGGCTGAATTTCTTCGATGTCGACGATGTCCGTCGGATACTTCCCCGTGTAACAGGCAGAGCAGTAGGAAATCTTCTCGCCTTCTCCGCACGCCTTCTTGAGCCCGTCTAATGAGAGGTAGGCCAGCGAGTCTGCACCGATATAGTCGCGAATTTCGTCGACTGACTTGTTGGCCGCGATCAGTTGCTTCTTCGACGGCGTGTCGACACCGTAATAACACGGTGAGATCGTAGGTGGGCACGAAATACGCATATGTACTTCGGTAGCGCCGGCATTGCGGATCATTCGGACGATCTTGCGACTGGTGGTGCCACGAACGATGGAGTCATCGATCAGCACAACCCGCTTACCTTCGAGCAGCGAGCGGACGGGATTGAGTTTTAGCTTCACTCCGAAATCGCGAACGCTCTGACGGGGCTCAATGAAAGTTCGACCGACATAGTGATTTCGAATCAAGGCAAAGCGAAACGGGATTCCGCTTTCAGAGGCATATCCAACAGCGGCGGTTACACCGGAATCGGGGACGGGCACAACCAGGTCAGCTTCAACCCCCGTCTCCCGCGCCAATTGGCGGCCAAGTTCTTCGCGGCTGGTTTGGACGGGACGTCCAAACACCAGGCTGTCGGGCCTGGAGAAGTAGACGTGCTCGAAGATACAACTCGATTGCGGCGCGGCAGTCGCATAAAACCTTGAGCTAATCCCTTCGCTGCCGACGATGATCAGTTCTCCGGGTTTTACGTCCCGGACGTACTCGGCGCCGATGAGATCGAAAGCGCAGGTTTCGGAGGCGAAAACAATGGTGTCACGCTTCTGCCCTTCGAGAGCGGGGATACGACCCATGGCGAGTGGCCGAAACCCGCGGGGATCGCGGACCGCGAACACGCGGTCGTTGCTCATCATCACCAGGGAAAATGCGCCTTCCACGCGGCGGAGAGCGTCTGCCATGGCCTCCGGGAGAGTGTGCTCTTTCGACAGGGCGATCAGGTGAACGATGACCTCGGTGTCACTATTGGTTTGAAAGATCGAGCCTTGGCTTTCGAGACGGGCTCGAATCGGCCCAGCGTTCACCAGATTTCCGTTGTGTGCCACAGCAATGGAGCCCTTGTTCGATTGAACGAGGATGGGCTGGGCATTCAGCAGAGCGGAGTCCCCCGCTGTCGAATACCGGGTATGGCCAATGGCAAGAGTGCCACGCAACGGCGCCAGAACCTCCTCCGTGAAGATGTCCGCAACCGTGCCCATGGCTTTATGGGCGCGTGAGGTAAGGCCATCAGACGTGACGATGCCGGCGGACTCCTGTCCGCGATGCTGCAACGCGTGCAGCCCGAGGTAGGCGAGCTTTTCGGCCTCCGGATGCGAGAAGATCGCTACCACTCCGCATTCGTCATGAAATTTGTCAGGAATATGCATTTTGCTAGGTTTCCATTCTGAAGAGCCGATCTACGCCCTTTCCAATCCAATACCAAAGAAACGATCCAGCTAAAAGGTAGTACAACACTATCCAAATCACCGGTACATCGATATTCATCAGTACTGGCGAGGCCAGCAACGTAAGCGGGAAGTCGACGATGCCAACCTTTGGAACGATGTCTTGAACATCCTTGACGCAAACAGCAACCAGAATTACGAAATGCACCAGCGGCATGAGAACGGCAAACCGCCGAAGCTCGGTCAAAGAAGCCGCATTTCGCATGCTTGCTTTAGTTCGCTGCAACAAGTTCTGAATCTGTTCTCAAGGCAGACTGAAGAGCTGCCTCGTACGAGTCCTTAATATCCGAAATCGTACTCGAAACAATGGTTTCGCCGTCGAGAACAATTTCGAGCCTTTCCGGAATCGTCTCTCCGATCACGTCTGCTGCTACGTCAAATTTCGCGGATACTTCTTTGATTCGGGCAACGTGGCTTGGGTCGCAAGAGACTATGATCCGGCTCGCATCTTCTCCAAACAAGGCATATTCGGCAAAAAGTCCTCCCGACGTGAGATTCACTTTAGCGCCAAGGCCTTTCGCGAAGCCCTTTTCCGCCAGCGCGACCGCGATTCCTCCATCGGAGCAATCGTGCGCCGAATCTAAGAGACCTTGCTGAACCAGCTCGATTGTGGCCTTCTGCAATGCGGCCTCTTTCTCAAGATCCAATTCCGGTGGGTAGCCCCACAGACTGCCCAAGATCTCCTTCGCGTACTCGGAAGAACCGAATTCAGTCTCCGCATCGGTGATATCGCCCGCATCGCTTCCATGCAATAGCACGATCGTGCGTGCGGGAGCCGCGAAATGCATTTTTACGGCTTTATGCACCTCTTCCAGAATTCCGACGACTCCGAGAACCGGAGTGGGATAGATTCCTTCGCCCAACGTCTCGTTGTAGAAACTGACGTTCCCGCCGGTAATTGGAACCTCGAGTTCCTCGCAAGCTTTCGTGATTCCATCGATCGTTTGAGAAAACTGCCACATGATGTGCGGTTTTTCAGGATTTCCGAAGTTGAGGCAATTCGTGGCGCCCACCGGAATTGCGCCGGAGCAAGCGACTTTGCGCGCGGCCTCGGCAACAGCGTGCATCGCGCCGAGACGCGGATCGAGATAGCACCAGCGTCCATTGCCGTCTAACGCCATCGCGAGGCCACGCTGCGTGCCTTTGATCCGAATCACTCCTGCGTCGCTGGCTCCCGGAGCTTCCACCGTATTGGTCTGGACCATGTGGTCATACTGTTGCCACACCCAGCGCTTCCCGCAGATGTTAGGGCTGGCAAGCAACTGCTTCAATGTCTCATTGAAGTCATCAGCGTGACCGAAGCTGATATGCTCTGGCTTTTCGCGCGGCACCGGAGGTTCCCAACGGGCAAGCGGACGTTTGTAAACGGGAGCTTCGTCCGTAAGAGCCTCGTTCGGGATTTCAGCGACCACTTTGCCGTGCTCGAGGACACGAAGTCTATTGCCAGTCGTGACCTTCCCAATCTCGGCGGCGTCCAATCCCCATTTCTCGAAGACGCGGTAGACTTCCTGCTCGCGTCCCTTTTGCGCGACGAGGAGCATGCGCTCCTGCGACTCGCTCAGCATGATTTCGTACGGAGTCATGCCAGTCTCGCGCTGAGGAACGCGGTCGAGCTCGATCTCAATGCCGACTCCGCCGCGACCACCCATTTCGCAGGTCGAGCAGGTTAGGCCCGCAGCGCCCATGTCCTGAATGCCAACGATTGCGCCGGTTTGCATGGCTTCGAGGCAAGCTTCAAGAAGTAGCTTTTCGAGGAAGGGATCTCCAACCTGGACATTCGGCCGCTTGGCCTCGGAAGCCTCGCTGAACTCCTCGCTGGCCATTGTGGCGCCGTGGATGCCATCGCGTCCGGTCTTTGCACCGACATAGATCACCGGATTGCCTTCCCCGGCGGCCTTTGCATAGAAGATTTCGTTCTTCTTGACGAGCCCTAGAGCGAAAGCATTCACCAGCGGGTTGCCGGAGTAGCAAGGCTCAAACTTTGTCTCCCCGCCGAGATTCGGTACGCCAAAGCAGTTGCCGTACGAAGCGACCCCGCTGACGACGCCCTCAAGAATGGAATGATTCTTGTGCAGTTCCTTCTGAGAAGTATTCTTGCCGCCTGAAATGGGTCCAAAGCGCAGAGAATCCATCACGGCGACCGGCCGTGCCCCCATGGTGAAGATGTCGCGCAGAATTCCGCCGACTCCAGTGGTGGCGCCTTGAAACGGCTCAATGAATGACGGGTGGTTATGCGATTCAATCTTGAAGGCGCAAGCCCAGCCATCGCCAATGTCGATGATGCCTGCGTTCTCCCCCGGGCCTTGCAGGACGCGCTTGCTGCGCGTAGGCAAACGCTTCAGGTGAACGCGCGAGGACTTATAGGAGCAGTGCTCGCTCCACATAACGCTGAAAATGCCGAGTTCGGTGATCGTCGGCTCGCGGTCGCCGAGAAGTTGCTTGATTTTCTCGTATTCGTCCGACGTTAGGCCGTGCTGCCGGAGGGTCTCCGGGGAGAATGCAGAGGTCAAGGAAGTAGGCATGGAAGAGCTTCTATTGTCGCATTTCAGGACCCAGCAGGTATAGGGGCGTTGAAGGCGGATTTTGTATGCATTTCGGAGCGGCCTGCTACGATCCTTGAAGCATGAAATCGGTCATTATCGGTACGGCAGGTCACATTGATCACGGCAAAACGGCGCTGGTTAAGGCACTTACCGGGATTGATGCTGACCGGCTCGAGGAAGAAAAACGGCGTGGGATCACGATTGATCTGGGGTTCGCGCACATGGAGCTGCCAAGCGCGAATGGCGAAAAACTGCAGATCGGATTCGTGGACGTCCCGGGTCATGAACGGTTCGTGCGCAACATGCTCGCCGGAGTGGGCGGGATCGATCTTGTTCTGCTTGTGATCGCAGCCGACGAGTCGATCAAGCCTCAAACGCGAGAGCATTTTGACATCCTGCAATTGCTGGGAGTGAAGCGGGGAATCACGGTTCTAACCAAGTCTGACAGCGTTGACGCCGAGACGCTGGAAGTGGTCCGGCTAGAGGTCGAGGATTTCCTCCGTGGCACGTTTCTTGAGTCTCCGAAATCTCCTGTTGTGGCTGTGAGTGCCTTGACGGGCGACGGGCTGGAGAATCTGAAACAAGCCATCATTGCTGCAGTCGATAGCGCGGAAGTACGGGATTCCGAAGCTTTAGCGCGCCTGCCGATTGACCGTGTGTTCACGATGAAGGGCTTCGGTACGGTCGTGACCGGTACGCTGATCTCTGGAACAATTCGACGCGAAGAAGAGTTGGAAGTCTTTCCGACTGGGCAGCGGGTTCGAGTCCGGGGTGTACAGGTTCACGGCCAGACCGCAGACAGAGCCGTGGCCGGGCAACGAACCGCGCTGAACCTGGCGGGGACAAGCACGGACGAATTGTCCCGTGGGATGATACTCGCGCCGCCGCAAGTCTTCACGACAACCCGCATCGTCGACGTTCACCTGCGGTTGCTGTCATCGGCGCCTCATCCCCTCAAGAAGCGAACGAAGGTCCGTTTCCACGCACATTCCATGGAAACAATCGGCGAAGTGGTTTTTCAGCCTTCGATCAACCTGAATCCGAACCTGGTTCGAAAAGACGACACACTACAAATGGCACCGGGTTCAGAAGCGTTTGCCCGCATCCGGCTTCCCGAGCCTGCTCTGCTGTTGCCCGGAGATCGGTTCATCATCCGCCAGTTTTCCCCAGTGGTAACCATCGGAGGCGGCGTTGTGCTGGACGCAGCCCCAATTCCACGTTTCAAGCAAATCATCGTCGACACGTTGCTCCGGCACGCGGCGAATGGAAACGCGAGTGGCATATTGGACGTCCGAATCGCGAGGCGCTGGTACGAAGGCTTGAGCATGGCGCAAGCCATTTCTGAAACTGGCTGGCGCAAAGAGGTGATCAGCGCTTATTTGGCCGAGCCTTTGAAAAAAGGCGAAGTGTTGAAGTTTGGGGATCTCTTCATACATTCGCTGGCGGTTTCGGCTCTACGGCATGCACTGCCGGAGACGCTTGCATCGTTTCATAAGAAAAATCAGCTGGTCCCTGGCATGGGCAAAGAGGCGCTTCGAGAATCCTTTCACTTAAGTCCAGAGGTGTTTGCCGCCGTGCTCGAGTTACTGCTCCGAGACAAAAAGATCGAAGTGGCCGGTGATCTTGTCCGGCTACCCGGGCATGGCGTCGTCATGAAGGATGACGAGGCCGAATCCAGGAAACAGATCGAACAGGCATTCGCCGATGCGGGATTGAAAGTGCCAGCCCTGCAGGAAGTATTAGCGGGGCTGAAGATAGACCGGTCTCGCGCGCAGAAGATTGTGACTCTGCTGCTGCGGGAACGACTCTTGGTAAAGATCTCTGAGGAACTTGTATTTCATCGGGCCGCGCTCGAGGAACTGCGAGGGCTAGTCCTGGCGCAAAAGGCAAAGTCGTCCCGAATGGATATCGCCCGGTTCAAAGAGATCACCGGTGTGAGCCGTAAGTACGCGATTCCGCTGTTGGAGTATCTTGATCGGGAACATGTCACCAGGCGTGTTGGGGACGCGCGTGAAATTCTGTGACGCGGGGAACGAGTCGTTACATCTATTCGGCGAGCGCTAACAGACCCAAATCACTGGTTCTCCAGCCACGATACGTAAAACTTCACAATGCGTCACAATAAACCTTAATGAAGAAAATCAAAGTCATCGGTGCTGGATTGGCCGGGTCGGAAGCGGCCTGGCAGTGCGCCCGGCGCGGAATCGATGTCGAACTGTTTGAAATGCGTCCGGTGCGATCGACGCCAGCTCATCAAACTAGCGATTTTGCAGAATTGGTGTGCTCGAACTCCTTGAAGTCGGATAGCGAGAATACTGCTCCCTGGTTGCTCAAAGAGGAGATGCGGCGGGCTGGATCGCTGCTGATGGAAATCGCAAGAGAATGCGCCGTCCCGGCCGGGCATGCCCTGGCTGTGGACCGGGTAACATTCGCAGCCCGCGTAACTGAGGTGATTTCTCGCGAGCCCCGCATCGTGGTGCGCCGCGAAGAAGTCACTAAGATTGACGAGGCGGATGGTATGACGATTATTGCCACGGGCCCGCTGACTTCCGATGCAGTGGCGACCGAAATCGCGCGGTTGAGCACGACCGCACCCAGCACTAATAGCTCTGACGGGACCGAGCCGCATAATCCACATCTCTACTTTTACGATTCGATCAGTCCGATTGTAGAAGCCGACTCGATTGACATGGCCCGGGTATACATGGCGGCGCGCTATGACAAAGGTTCGGCCGATTACATCAATTGCCCGATGACACAGCAGGAGTACGACCGGTTCTGCGACGGTCTTTTAGCTGCCCAGTCGGTGGAAGAAAAAGATTGGGAGAAGCTGAATTATTTTGAAGGGTGCCTGCCGATTGAAGAAATCGCACGCCGGGGACGTGACACTCTGCGTTTCGGGCCAATGAAGCCGGTGGGGTTGAGAGATCCGAGGACAGGCAAGATGCCATATGCGGTCGTGCAGTTGCGGCAAGAGAACCTGCGGGCGGACTCGTATAACCTGGTGGGCTTTCAAAATCATCTTAAGTTCGGCGAACAAGCTCGCATCCTTCGGCTTATTCCGGGACTGGAGAATGCTCGCTTTCTGCGCTACGGGCAGATCCACCGCAATACTTACATCAATGCCCCCACGCTTCTGGCTGAAACGCTGCAGATGCGAGACCATCCCCACGTCTTTTTTGCCGGGCAGATTTGCGGAGTCGAGGGATACGTGGAATCGATTGCGACCGGTTTAATTGCGGGTATGCATGCGGCGGCGATGGCATCTGGCAATGATATAATGCCTGCGCCTCGGCCTTCAGCTTTCGGCTCGCTCACGCATTACGTGACCCATGCAGACCCGAGAAACTTCCAGCCTGCCAATATCACGTTCGACCTGTTACCGGCGCTTGATCGGAAGATCCGTGACCGCAAGGAGCGTCACCGCGTGCAATGCGAGCTGGCGCTGAAAGGGTTCGACGCCTGGCTGGCAAATGCGGTTCCAGCTGGCGCTCAACTCTAAGTTGTTACGAACCCCCCGCTTAGCTTTTTCAGGATTATTTCTGCAACAAAAACCGCGCCGGATGCGTATTACGAGCTAGCGACCTTCGGATGACTTTCTCTGACGCGTCGCGTCCAACTCAGTGCCGTGACTCTGCGCGATCTCATTCTCGATGTATTCCGCACCCTTTGGTCCCATAAACTTCGGGCGTTTCTGACCATGTTTGGCATTGCCTGGGGCATTGTTTCAATCGTGCTCATGGTGGCCGCTGGAGAGGGGTTGAGGAAGGGACAGGAAGAGCAAGCCCGAAACCTGGGCAAGGATGTAATGATCGTGTTTCACGGCCGCACCAGTTTGCAGGCCGGAGGCATTCATGCGGGCCGCATCGTGCACTGGGAGGATCCCGACGTGGCTGTGGTGCAGGCCGATTCGCCCGATTGCGAATATGCGATCCCAGAGCTTGAGCAGGATACAGTTCGAATTCACTCCAATTACAACAATGCAGCCTTTACAGTCACCGGCTCGTATCCGCCGTTCGGGTACATTCGCAGTCTCGACGTTGGCCAAGGGCGATTCTACGATTGGGACGATATGCGGGAAGCCCGGCGCGTGGCCTTCCTTGGCTCCGATGCGTCCAAACAGTTGTTCCCCGGTCGGAATCCCGTCGGGGAATCGATCTACTTAAACGACTTTCCGTATACCGTGATTGGCGTCATGGCGAAGAAGAAGCAGGACTCAAGTTACGACGGTTGGGATGTAAACAAAGTCTTCTTGCCGTTTGCGGCGATGCGACGCGATTTTCCGGACAAACCTCCGGGAACCGATTCCACCTTTGATCAGCTCTTAGTCACGCCCAAGTCGGTCCCACAGCACGAAGCGTGCAAACACGAAGTGCGGACAGCGTTAGCGCGAATGCATCATTACGATCCTAACGACAAAGAGGCATGTCCTATATGGGACACGGTCCAAGAAGCACAAGCCTTCAAGACGATGACGGACGGGATGAAGTTCTTCCTCGGCGCGGTTGGGATTGTGACCCTTCTCCTTGGCGGTATTGGAGTGATGAACGTGATGCTGGTGGCTGTTCGTGAGCGCACGCGCGAAATTGGTGTGCGGAAGGCGATTGGCGCGCCAGCCGGAACGATTCTCAGGCAGTTTTTTTTCGAGGCCTTGATCATTGCTCTTCTCAGTGGCGGAATTGGTTTGGGCGTGGCATTTGGCTTTTGTGCGCTCGTGAACCTGCTACCGATGCCAGATTTTTTTGCCGGACTGATTCCGAGTTGGAGTTCGGGTCTCACCGCTGCGGGATTACTGGGGGCAATCGCCGTTGGAGCAGCTTTGTATCCCGCTCGCAGAGCGGCATCGATCGATCCTATTGAAGCGTTGCGCTACGAGGCGGGAGGATGACGGTGCTCGTGCAAGTTTCACGAACCGACTTTATCCCATGTTGATCGAAATCATTCTCGAGGCATGGGTCGCGCTGAAGCGCAATGTCACTCGTAGCCTGCTAACCATGCTGGGGATCGTGTGGGGCATCGCGACTGTCACCCTTCTGATTGCCTATGGCAACAGCTTCCGCAGCGTTTTGGTGCACGGGTTTGACGCTTTCGGAAAGAGTGTTGTGATCTGTTGGCCGCAGCAGACCAGCGAGCAGCCCGGAGGACAGCGCGCCGGGAAGAAGGTCGTTCTGGAACAGGCCGACTTGGAGATGGTCAAGGCGACCGCTCCGCTCGTGAAACATGTCTGCCTTGAAACCGTTAGACGTCCCGGAATCGCCTATGGCGATCGCATGGTAGGGACGGCGCCGGTTCGAGGAGTGTGTCCGGAATATGGCGAGATGCGAAACGAAGTCCCATCCGATGGGCGATGGATCAATGCGGAAGACGAGCTCGAGCGCCGGCGAGTAATCTTCCTGGGCGGAAGATTAAAGGAGCAACTCTTCAGTGGGCGTCCGGCGGTAGGTGAAACGGTGCTGGTTTCCGGCGTGCGGTTCACCGTAATCGGCGTGATGGCTCGGAAGATTCAGCTGAGCAACTATTTTTCCAGTGATGATGACTCGTCGTGGATTCCATATTCGGCCGCGGGTGATTTGTGGAACACGCGATATGCCGCGGTGATGGTGTTTGAGCCAATCGCGCCGCAGTTCGAGAAGAAGGCGATGGCTCAGGTTCTGGCAGCAGTGGCGACGCGGCAGAACTTTTCCCCGACTGATCCAAAGGCGTTTCAGATGTTTGGCCGCGACGAATTTCGTCCCGTGATCGACGCTCTGACCATTGGATTGCAGGTCCTACTGACGTTCATTGGGACACTGACTCTCGGTATCGGTGGGGTCGGCGTTATGAACATCATGCTGGTTTCGGTCGATGAACGCATTCGTGAAATTGGATTGCGAAGAGCCCTTGGGGCGCGCAAACGGCATATTAAGCTGCAATTCCTGGCAGAGACACTCTTGATCATGCTGCTGGGCGGTGCCATCGGCGTGCTGCTCTCCTACCTCATCGCATGGGGCGTAGGGACTTTGCCGATGATGGGTCCATTATTTGAAGACGATTCCGGACAAGGCGATATTCATCTGCGAATCTCCGTCATGACCATCCTGCTGTCGACTGCTGCCTTGTTGGTGGTAGGCGTGGCAAGCGGTCTTGTGCCAGCGCTGCGAGCATCGAAGCTGGACCCGGTCGAGGCGCTGCGTTATGAGTGACAGAACCAGATTGCGAAGCCACGGAGCGCTTGGCGTACACCCGCGTCGAAATTGATTTGCCCCAGACCGTGATTGGCAGTACCTTGCGGTAAGCGATCCGTGAGGAGGTGAACCATGCCGATCTCCGCTGTTGATACCATTTCGCTTGCGTTCGAGCACACGAAGCGGCAGCTATTCCAACCGTTTCGGTTCTGGCAATGGACCCGCCTGGCTATTGTGGGTCTGCTCGCGGGAGAGTTGGGATCTGGGGGCAATATCCACTTACCCTCCAACTTTCATCCCACGCAACACGGCGGCGCTCAAAATCCTCTTGGGCTGGGCTTCCCGAAAATTGACCCCGCAATATTATTCGGACTGATTGGGACGATAGTCGTCACCGGACTGATCGTCGCGATTGTGATGCTGTACATCAGCAGCGTGATGCGGTTCATCTTATTTGACAGCGTGCTCAGAAAAGAGTGCCACATCCGGCAGGGATGGATGGCCAGGCAAGGTCCTGGATGGAATTACTTCTTCTGGCAGCTTGGTTTCATGTTCGCGACCTTTGGCGCGGTAGTGATACTACTTGGAATTCCGTTGGCTTTTACGTTCTCCGCAGGATGGTTGACGCACCCACGGGATCACGTCCCGGGCCTCGTGGTCGCAGGTATCGTTACCTTCGCTTTGCTGATGATTTTTGTCGTCGCTCTGGCCGTTGTGCATGTCTTGACCAAAGACTTTGTCATTCCACAAATGGCGCTTGAAGGGATTGGCCCCATTGAAGGGTGGCGAAGGTTATGGCCCATGCTAAAAGGCGAAATGAGCGACTACGCCCTCTACATTGTGATGAAAATTGTGTTGGCGATTGGTGCGGCGATCGCGGTGGGAATCATATCCGTGATTCTGGGCTTGTTGTTTGCCGTGCCGGTCATCGGGGTCGCGATTGCAGCTGTGATCGGCGGAAAAACCGCTGGCTGGACGTGGAATGCTTTCACCATTACTGCGGCTGTGGTCGCAGCGTGCATCCTCTTCGCAATCTTTATGTCTTTGATCTCGATGGTCTCGGTTCCGGTAATCGTGTTCTTTCCAGCGTATTCGATTTATTTCTTCGCAGCCCGCTACCGGCCATTGAGCACCGCCCTGTACTCGTCGACCGCATCCGCCGTAACCAATCCATTGCCACCCGATCTGCCGCCCGCTCCAGCGCCAGCGTGACGCCGTCAGCAGGCAGCCTGGTTTTCTTGCGTTCTTAGTTTGGCCGACCTACCGTTTGGCCGATCTGCCCTGCGGCCACATGAACCGGCGCCTGATCATGCACTCTACGATGAGCCGCAGACCGCTGGCTTACCGCCGATTGTTCCTGGGAACTCCGACACCAAGCGAGGTGTCTGATGTTGCAGACACGCGTGCCCGAGAGGAGCAATCTCTATGTCTTTCTCAATGGCAGGCGGAGATCCGTCCGGTCCGCAGATCAATGTCACACCGCTGATCGATGTTCTACTCACCTTGATCATCATGTTCATGCTGGTCGTATCGATGGATCCGGAGTACGGCGAGAAGGCGCAGATTCCTCAACCGAATCCGACGCAACCAGAAGCGCAACCGCAAGCGCGCACGATCGTAATCCAGGTGGTTTGGACTGGGAAGGATCAGGTACCAGCGGTCAAGATCAACGAGGAAGACGCGAGATGGGACGATCTGGAAAATCGATTAACACGCATTTACTTAACCCGAGCGGAAAAGGTGGCGTTCGTGCGCGGCGATCCAGATATCGATTTTCAGTACGTCGCGGACGTCATCGATCTGGCGCACCATGCCGGCGTCCAGCGCGTGGGGTTGATTACCAAGGAACAGTAAGCAAAGCAGAAACGGAGCTATTCGCGCGCGCGATTCTTAATCCAGATCGGGGTGCCCACGAAGGCGAAAGCTGCACGAATCTGGTTTTCCAGAAAACGTTGATAAGCAAAGTGCAGCTTCACGCTGCGGTTCGTGAACAAGACAAAGGTTGGCGGTGATACCGAAGCCTGGGTCATATAGAGGATCTTCACCCGCTGGCGCATCGGGACTGAGGCGCGATCGAAGTCGACGCGCTCAAGGAAGCGATTCATTTCGGCAGTCGTCACTCGCTTGCGGCGTTCTGAGGCAACTTCTTCGAGGAGCGGAAAGATTTTTTCTGTGCCCTTACCGGTCTGAGCTGAGATGAATACGATGGGAGCATAGCTCAGGAATTTGAGTTCGTAGCGCAGCCGCTCTTCATACGCTTCGCGGTCGCCGGGACGCTTCGTTTCCCGCATCCGCTCCGCCTTGGTGGGTCGGCCTTCTTTCCGTTGGCCACTGATCATCAGATCCCACTTGTTCACTACGATAATGAGCGAACGACCGCTCTCGTGCGCGTAGCCGGCGATTGCCGCGTCTATCTGGCTGACTCCCTCCGTCGCATCGATGACCAGCAGTGCGATATCGGCCGCTTCCAGATGCTTTCGCGCCATTACCACCGAGAGTTTCTCGGCCATCAGATGAGTCTTACCTTTACGGCGAATTCCCGCAGTATCAATGAATCGGAAACGCCATCCGTCGCGCTCCAAGAGTTCATCGACGGCGTCGCGAGTAGTTCCGGGGATCGGTGACACAATAGCGCGGTCCGAAGCGGTCAGGCAGTTCAGCAAAGTTGACTTACCGACATTGGGATGGCCGATGATCGCGACTTTAACTTCCTGTGCGGAAGGGCTTTCAGGGGCGGAGGATTCTGTAGCTTCGGGCGGGAGTACTTCTGCTGGCTCTTCGGCCTCTGCGGAAGGCGGCAGAACGCCGACTACCGCATCCAGCAAATCGTCAACGCCGCGTGCGTGTTCGGCCGAAATCGGGAACATCTGCTTCACGCCGAGCCTATGGAAATCATCCAGCAAAGACGACTGTTTCCCGGTATCGATTTTATTGACAGCAAGGAAAAGGGGCCGGTTGGCCTTGCGCAGCAAACGTACAAGTTCGAGGTCAGGCCCAGAAAGTTCGGAACGACCGTCGACGACCACAATGATCGCGGCTGCCTCGTCAAGAGCCACACGCGCCTGACGAAAAATCTCCGATGGAATGAAGTCCTTTTCTTCCGGCAGTATTCCGCCAGTGTCAACGACGCGCAGCTTCCGCCCGCTCCACTCTGCGTCGCCGTAGAGACGATCGCGAGTAATGCCGGGCTCGTCACCGACAATGGCGCGGCGCGAGCCCACAATGCGGTTGAAAAGCGTGGATTTGCCGACATTGGGGCGTCCGACGATAGCAATGATCGGCAGCGTCGTTTCGGCCGCAAAAGAGCGGACAGGCGAATTGTGCGTTGATCGGCTCAATCAGATTTGCTTGCTCTGAACATCGCCTGTTCATAGCGCAGAGACTAAAATCGTCGTTGCGTTCGATGTTAGCGATGCAGAATCGCTATTATAGAGACTTCCGTGCCTTCCTCGTTTCAGCCTGCGTCGTCTGCACTCCCCAACCGCCCTGCGACCGGTGGGAAAGACACTACTCTTCACCAATTTTTCGCTCCGGGTGGACTGTTGTCGCAGACACATCCAGCCTACGAATTCCGGCGTGGACAACTGCAAATGGCCCAAGCCGTCGAGCAGGCATTGGAAGAAAAGCGGCACCTGATCGTAGAAGCTGGCACCGGGACGGGCAAGACTCTCGCGTACCTCATGCCGGTCATTCGATCGGGTAAGCGCGTCATCATCTCCACGGGAACGAAGAATCTGCAGGAGCAGCTTTTCTACAAAGACGTACCGTTCCTCGAGCAGGCGCTCTATCGCGATCCTACGTCGGGCGCGAAGCTATCAGTCTGCTACATGAAGGGTCGCAATAATTATCTGTGCCGGAAGAAACTATACGACCTTACCGATCAGCCAGTGCTCAGCGGACTGGAGGAGATTGAGCAATACCGTGCCATGGCAGCGTGGGAGAAAACCACGTCAACCGGCGATCGCGCCGAATTGGCTGAACTTCCCGAGACCAGTTTGCTCTGGCACAAACTTGACGCTCGCGCAGACGCTTGTACCGGGCAGCGGTGTAGCGAATGGGAGCGGTGCTTCATCACTGAAATGCGCCGCCGCGCGATGGAGAGCGACATCATCATCGTGAATCATCACCTCTTCTTTGCGGATCTCGCCATCAAGCTGCAAGCGGACGGAGCACCTGATGCCGGAATCTTGCCAGAAGCGGCGGCGGTGATCTTCGATGAGGCGCACGAATTGGAAGATGTGGCCGGCAATTATTTTGGGATCTCGGTGAGCAATCTGCGAGTGGATGAACTCGCCCGCGATGTTGAACAGTCGATGCAGCATAACAAGATGATGTCGGCATCGGTCTCTGGCGCGTTGGGGAGCCTGCGGGAGAGGTCTCAGCTGTTTTTCTCGCTTCTTCCCGCTGGAGAAGGACGCTTCGCCTTCGAAACGCGTCGCGAATTCCTCGAAGAGAACGGGGACGAATTCATCGCGCTGAATCAGGCTTTGACGCGACTGGCTGGTGAACTTGAGGCGTTGCAGCAAAAGCCAGAGGAAGTATTCAATTTCGTCCGGCGCAGCGCAGGAGATACAGGTTCAGCTTGGGTTCGCGCTCGAATCGGAAGATCGTAATACTGTGTTCTGGATCGAGCGTCGAGGCAAGTTCGGTTCTCCGCGCAGAAATGAAGCTGCACAATCGTCTAGAGACCAATTTCATGGCCGACAGCATGTCTTTCTGCAGGCCACACCGATCGATGTCGGGCCCATCTTGCGGGAGTGCCTATGGTCCAAGCTCGAATGCGCTGTTCTTACCTCAGCAACTCTGGCAGTGGGAGGAGGATTCGATTACATCAGGAGGCGGCTTGGGATGGAGCACGCTCGCGAACTCGTTCTGCAATCGCATTTCGAGTATGAGAGCCAGGCCGTGCTATACGTGCCGCCGGATCTGCCGGATCCGCGAACTCCACAGTTCACTGGGAAAGCGTCTGAACGCATTCGGAGGTTGTTGGAGATCACCCGGGGACGCGCATTCGTGCTGTTTACCAGTTACGCGCAGATGCACGATGTTTATCAGCGACTCTTAGGCGAAGTAGAGTTCCCGATGCTCCGGCAGGGAGACGCTCCGAAAAGCGCATTGCTGGAAGAGTTTCGCCTCACTCCGAACGCAGTTTTGTTTGCCACATCCTCGTTTTGGCAAGGGGTGGACGTGCAAGGCGAGCAACTCAGCTGCGTGATTATCGACCGGTTGCCGTTTGCTGTGCCAAGTGATCCAGTCGTTGCGGCCAGGGTGAAGGCCATCGATGCAGACGGCGGCAATGCGTTTTTTCAATACCAGGTGCCGGCGGCGGTGATCACATTGAAGCAGGGCTTTGGCAGGCTCATCCGCTCGCTGCATGACCGGGGACTTCTGGTTCTGCTCGACAATCGCATTCTGAAGAAGCAGTACGGCCGCGTATTTATTGACAGTCTGCCAAATTACAAAAAGACCACCGACCTGCGGATTGTCGAACAGTTTTTTGGAGTCGGCGAGTGATCTTACTTACTTTGTGTTTTCCTCCGCCGCTCCCGGATTGGCCAACACCTGCACAACAATTCCCGACGGTTCAGCCTTGCTGTGATACACACGTTCCGTCGCCTTGATGAAATCTGATGGCTTCGCGTCGGGAATATTCACGAACGTTTGCGGATTGCGATCCGTGAGCGGGAACCACGAACTCTGAATCTGCACCATGATCCGATGGCCGCGGCGGAAGGTGTGGTTGATGTCCTGCATGTTGAAGCCAACTTCCTCCACCTTGCCGGGAGTAAATGGTTCTGGCTTCTCAAAGCTATGCCGGAATTTTCCACGGAACGGTTCACCCGCGCACTAATTGCTGATACCCGCCCATCGCGAACGTCGGCGGGCCAACGTCGGTTCGCGGCTTATTGTCGGTCTTCCGGTTTCTGCCCATCAAGCTTGCTGTCCGGATAATCCGTGGGGTACACGTCGATAAGTTTGACGTCCCAGTCGGAATCGGTTCCCGTGGTGGAGACAAATAGCTTCGGCGAGAGCGGGCCAACAATGGTCACATCTTCTTGCAGAACTGGCGTTGAGTAGACAAGAACGTCTGTCCGGCTATCGGCGAAGCGTTGATCCGAGACCATGTATTCTTGCGGAACATCTTTCGCAGCGTAGTTCACGAAGGGCACTGGTTTTGCTGGGATCACTGATGTACTCATCGAATGGGGAAGAATCGCTGGCCGGCGGATCGAATGAGAGCGCCCCATTCGGCTGGAGATAAAGCGTTCGCGTGAGAGCGTCTTTCGGAGGCCAAGCCGAGTAACGCCGCCAGACGTTGGTCCCAGTTTCAAAGACATAGGCCTTGGGCAACTTCGCGTCTGCCGTTCCCTTCAGGTAGTGCTCGAAGAACGGAAACAGAATGTTCTTGCGATAGAAGTCGCCGGTGTTCGAAAAGAACTCTGCGCGACCTAAGTGTTCACCGTCGTAACGAGCCCATCCTCCATGAACCCAAGGTCCAACCACGAGCGCGTTGAAGGTCCCAGGATTGTTCTTGTCGATCGAATGGAATGTCGTGAAGGGGCCTTGCAGGTCCTCGGCATCGAACCATCCACCAACCGTGAGGACAGCACAATGAATGTTCTTCATGTGCGGTGCCAGATCTCGAGCCTTCCAGTAATCGTCAAAAGTGTCGTGGCGCATCTGATCGTCGAAAAGAGCGCTCCTTCCTTGCAACAGCTTCGATAGATTGGCGATCGGACCCACCTTCAAATAAAAGTCGTACCCGTCGTTCGTGCCGTAATCAAAAGGCACGGAGGTCTTCGGCGGCAACTGCGGATTGTCCTGCGGCTTGAAAAAGGCATAGAAGCCGAAGTTCGCATCCAGCATGAAGGCGCCGCCATGGTATGCGTCATCGCCCATAAACAGGTTGGTCATTGGAGCCTGCGGTGAGGCCGCTTTCAGGGCTGGATGAGAATCGATGATGCTGGCCGAGGTGAAGAAGCCGGGATAGGAGATGCCCCAAATTCCGGCATTGCCGTTATTGTTGGGTACATTCTTCAGCAGCCAGTCGATAGTGTCGTGGAGATCGCTGGAATCATCCACATCCTTGTCCGATTTCTTGTCATCGATGTGCGGACGCATCTCGACAAAGGTACCTTCCGACATGTAGCGGCCGCGCACATCCTGAAACACGAAGATGTATCCGGACTTGTCGAAGTCTGGCGAAGGTCCGAGTCGATTACGGTATTGATCCACGCCATAGGGGCCGACGCTATACGGCGTTCTGTCGATCAGAAACGGGTAGGCGCGGGAGCTGTCCTTCGGAACATAGACGGACGTGAATAAGTGAACGCCGTCCCGCATGGGAATACGGAATTCGTACTTCGTGTAGTGTTCCTTGACGTCAAACTCAGGAGCCTCAGGGCGGTTCTGGCCCATCAGGCAAGGTGTGAAAATACCGACAATGCAGAGGAGAAAAATCTGTACCGAAATACGGCGGCGCATAGCGCTCCCCAGAGGCATGTAGCCAATCGGCAAAGCTACATTTCCCGCCCTGATTGGTCAAGTCTGCCCTCCAGATCGCGGTACAATAGTTGTTTGCGGACACGCCGCGGAACTGCTTTGTAACGGGTTGCGTGCCGCAGGAGGATCATGTTCGAGGTCACCGTAGAGGATTCGTTTGCGGCAGGCCACTACCTGCGCAACTACAAAGGCAAGTGCGAGAATCCGCATGGCCATAATTACAAGATTCGCGTCACCCTCGCTGGCAAAGATCTAGATAAGGCCGGACTGTTGCTTGATTTTAAGGACCTGCGCGAAGTCATGAAGCACGTGATCGAACGACTGGATCACCAGATGATCAATGACATCGAGCCGTTCACCGTGATTAATCCTTCGGCCGAAAATCTGGCTAAGTATTTCTATGACGAGTCGAACACTCGGCTTCAGTCTGTGACGAACGGGCGCGTTAGGGTGAAGGATGTAACAGTGTTCGAAACGGACACGACTACTGCAAAGTACTCGGAGTAACCGATCGTCCGGACAGGGCGATACGCCCACGCAACCGCCCTCGAAAGGGCGGTTCTATTATGCAGATTACTGAGATTTATAAATCTCTTCAGGGAGAGTCGACCTACGCCGGTTTACCGTGCGTTTTCATCCGCCTAACCGGCTGCAACCTGCGCTGCACCTGGTGCGACAGCGAGTACACCTTTCAGGGCGGACACAAAATGTCGATCGGGCAAGTCCTGGACGAGGTTTCCCGCCTTAGCCCCGGAAAAGGTTTGGTCGAGATTACCGGCGGCGAGCCAATGCTGCAGGAGCGGGATGTCGTTCCCCTAATGCAAGCGTTGGTGCAGGAGGGATACAAGGTTCTGCTCGAAACCAGCGGAGAGCGGCCGCTGGAGCGGGTTCCGCTGGATGTGGTGAAGATTGTGGACGTCAAGTGCCCGGACTCCGGCGAAGGCGACACTTTTCGCCGCGAGAACCTCGAAGCGCTCACCGACCGAGATGAGGTCAAATTTGTGCTCAGCAGCCGGGGTGATTACGATTTTGCTCGCGAGTTCGTGAATCGCCATAATTTAGTCACGAAGGTAAATGCCATTCTCTTTTCTCCGGCATTCCGGAAAGACGCGACTGGCGCGCGGGACAGCTCGCATTGCTTGCTTGACCCGCAGGAATTGGCCGAGTGGATGATCGCCGACAACGTGCCGGCGCGATTGGGACTCCAATTACATAAATTCATTTGGGATCCGGCAGTGAAAGGCGTCTAGAAGGAGGGTTGCCGATTATCTGACGAATGTCCGCTTCGGAGAAATCCCGTGCAGTGGTGCTGCTCAGCGGCGGCATGGATTCGTGCGTATGCGCCGCTCTTGCCGTCCGCGATTACGCGGCGGCCGCCGTCCACGTCAGTTACGGACAGCGCACCGAAGAACGTGAGCGGCAGTCGTTTTTAGCCATCTGCCAACGCCTTGAAGATTCATGACCGCCTCATGGTTCGTAACGATGCGTTACGTCAGATCGGAGGGTCGGCTCTAACCGACGAGACTATCGACGTCCCGGAGTCGGAATCGGTCGGACAAAGCATCCCCGTCACCTATGTTCCCTTCCGCAATGCGCATTTCTTGGCGGTAGCGGTGAGTTGGGCTGAAGTGCTCGGGGCTGAAAAGGTCTACATCGGTGCGGTTGAACCGGACAGTTCCGGGTATCCAGACTGTCGCCCGGCGTACTACAAGGCGTTTAACCAGGTCGTGAAAGCCGGAACGAAGGAAGGGCGGATTGAGATCGTCACCCCGTTGATCGCCATGCACAAGGCTGAGATTGTGCGCCTTGGTCTTGAACTGGGTGCGCCCTTCGATTTAACTTGGTCATGTTACAGTCGCGAGGATCAGGCCTGCGGGGTATGCGATAGCTGTGTATTGCGCTTGCGTGCGTTCCGATCCGCGGGAGCGCAGGATTCGATTCCGTACGCGGCCAGGTAGTTCAGATTTTACCGGTGCTTTCAGGCGAGGCGTTCGAGCCCGCCGACGGCACCTATGTTCATTCCGAAGAAATACTTTGCCGGGAGGCAAACGATGAAAAAGCACTTGGCAATCATTGGGATCGTGGTTCTGGCGCTGGGACTGTGTTCTTCTCTTACTTTTGCCCAGGCTGCGGGAACCGTTAAGGGCGTTTGCAAAGACGCAGAAGGCAAGCCCATCGTCGGCGGCATTGTCGAATACGACAATCTCGACAATGGGCAGAAGTACAACCTGAAGACGAACAATAAAGGTGAGTACTTCTCTTTGGGTATCACGCCCGGGAAGTACAAGGTCGTTCTCTACAAAACGCCTGATGATCAGAAAGCGGGGAAGGAGTTGTTCCACCAATCCGGATTTCCTGTTCAGCTCGACGAGAACACGCTAGATTTCGATCTGCAGAAAGAGGCCGAGCGTCAAGCGAAGGGTGAAGGTCTTTCTCCGGAAGAGGCCAAGGCCCGTCAAGAGGCGGCAGCCAAAGCGCAAAAGGAAACTACTACCGTCAAGACACTGCAGGGAAAGCTGGACGCGGCCAACGCGGCAATTCAGGCGAAGGACTACGAAACCGCAATTACAAACCTGACCGAAGCCAACCAGGTAGATCCGACCCGTGATGTCCTCTGGTACCGCTTAGGGGACGCTTACAGACTCTCGGCCGGTACTCAGACGGATCCCGCGGAAAAGCAAAAACGTTACGAGTCGGCTATCGAGTCTTACAACAAGGCGATCCAGCTTTTGCAGGATGGTATTCAAAACGGCAAAGAAAAAGACGCTGCTAAGGCGAATCAAAAGCTTTCTGGTTTTTACACCAATCTTGCGGACGCTTACGCCCGCGATCACAAGATCGACGACGCTGTGAAGAGTTACGAGGCGGCAGCAAAAGCTGATCCTGCCTCGGCCGCGAGCGCCTACTTCAATATCGGAGCCGTTTACACGAATGCGGGGCGGGTTGACGACGCAAATGCGGCTTTCGACAAGTGCATTGCTGCCGATCCGAGCCGGGCAGAGGCGTATTACCAGAAGGGTGTGAACCTGCTCGGGAAAGCTACTCTGCAAGGGGACAAAACGGTTGCGCCTCCAGGCACGGCCGAAGCTTTCCAGAAGTATTTGGAGGTTGCCCCGAATGGCCCAAACGCCCAAAGCGCCAAGGATCTGTTGGCGAGCATTGGCTCGTCCGTAGAGACGACTTACGGGACCAAGAAGAAGCCCAAGAAGTAAGTCGCTTATTGTGAATGGATTGCAGGTTGGGGGCGGTTTCAAGCCGCCCCTTTCGCATGTCCCAAAAGCGCGGTTACTAAGGACTATGACCTTCATGGGCTTAGCCAACCGCTGCCGAACGCGATACATTCAATCATCAGCTCTCTTCCATTCTGTGGTGCGTGCGATTCCGGTATGTGAGGAAGAATGGCAGCACCAACGATTGCTCCGATTTCTGTCGCGCTAGACGATTTTTCTGAAAGTGGCCGCGTTGCCACGCCTACCTTGCTGGGCGCTATGCTGCGCGCAGCCGAGAAGATCAGCGACCTCATCTTCTCGCCGGGGCGTCCACCCCAGGTGCAGGTCTACGGTCAGATGATCCCCGTGCAAGTACCGGGATTCACCGTCCTTACAGCGGACGATACCCGTCACATCGCTGCCGATCTGATTGGCGACAACAAACAGGCCATCACGACGCTTCGCGAGCACGGGGCCTGCGACATCTCCTACGGGCTGCCGGGTCTCGCCCGTTTTCGCGTGAATATCTTCATACAGCGCGGCAGTTGCGCGGTCGTGATGCGCGTCATTCCCACGAATATCCCGGAATTCGCTTCGCTGCGCTTGCCGACCCAATTATCAGAAATTACGAAGCTCCGGGATGGCATCGTTCTCGTGACTGGATCCAGCGGGTCGGGGAAGTCGTCAACGCTGGCAGTTCTGCTCGACGCGATCAATCGCGAGAAGTACTACCACATCATCACCATCGAAGATCCTATCGAATTCCTGCACAATCATAAGTGCTCGACGATCCATCAGCGCGAGTTGCATAGCGATACGCCTAGCTTTGCCCATGCTCTGCGGTCGGCGATGCGTCAGGCTCCCAAGGTGATTCTGGTCGGCGAGATGCGAGATCGGGAAACGATCGAAATCGTACTTGAAGCCGCCGAAACCGGGCATCTGGTTTTTTCCAGCCTGAATACCATGGATGCCTCCAAGACGGTAGAACGCATTGTGAGTTCGTTTTCTCCGCCGGAGCAACAATCCGTGCGGGAACGTTTTGCCAAGTCATTTCGGTACGTGATTTGTCAGCGCCTCATGTCGAAGACCGATCGCTCCGGACGCGTGGCCGCATTCGAGGTTTTGAAAGCCAATGGCACGCACTCGCGAGTGCATTGAAAAGGGCGAACGCGAGAATAGCACTTTGCTCGACGCGATCAAGGCAGCAGGCAGCGACGGAATGCAGCACTTTGATTCGGAAATTGCCAAACTCGTGCAGGACCGGGTCATCGATCTGGAGACCGGCCTCTCCTTCGCTACCAATCCAGCAACCCTTGGGCAGGAATTGGCACGATAGCTCGGGCGACGCATCTCCATCAATAACGGAACACGTTCGAGAGAACGCGTCGATGACGCGTTCATCCTTTCTTCCTCTTTTCATCCGCCTCATCCGTCCTGTTTTCCTCCGTCGCGCACAAGAGTCACATCCACTATCATCTTTCGCATGGCTGAAGTGCCGACAGCTTCCAACGTTCTCAGCTTCGAAGACGCCCGCCGTGTTGTTGAGGAGCAAGCGACTCAGATCCGGGCCCGCGGAACAGAGTCCGTCGATCTTCTCGCCGCATCAGGCCGAGTTCTGGCCGAGCCGATCGTTGCGGATCGGGATATTCCGCCGTTTCCGCGTTCCACTCGCGATGGGTATGCGGTCCGATCTGCCGATTTGGCCCGGATTCCAGTGACACTCGATCGGATCGGAGAAATCAAAGCGGGAGAGAAGCTTGAGAATATTCCCGCCAACGTCGAATCAGGGCAAACCGTTTCGATCATGACCGGGGCTCCAGTCCCCAACGGCGCTGACGCAGTGGTCATGGTGGAATACACGGACGCCCGAGGCAATCGGATTGAGATAAGAAAGGGTGTGGACGTTGGCGAGAACATCGTCCCTCGGGGAGCCGAGGCGCGGGCGGGTGGCGAGTTAGTCGCTCAAGGTGTACGTCTAAACGATGCTGCTATCGCCTTGGCCGCTTCTGCAGGGAGATCGAAACTGCACGTCTTCAGCCGCCCGCGTGTTGCGATCCTGACGACAGGCGACGAAATTGTTCCGATCGCGGACCTTCCAGGTCCCACACAGATTCGTAATTCCAACAGCTACTCGCTGGCTACACAGATTGAGCAGGCAGGAGGTGTGCCGGTCCTATTGCCGATTGCTCCCGACGAACCCGAAGCCCTCCGCCGCCTCATTGAGGAAGGTCTTAAAGCCGACCTACTCTTACTTACCGGTGGAGTCTCCATGGGACGTTACGATCTTGTCGAGCAAGTTTTATCCGAGATGCATGCGGAGTTTTTCTTCACCGGAGCGAAGATCCAACCCGGACGCCCGGTTGTGTTCGGCAAATGTTCCCGACGTGAGAAGGATGAGAGCAGATACTTCTTTGGACTGCCCGGGAATCCTGTTTCAACGATGGTTACGTTTGAACTCTTCGCAAGGCCGATCCTCGAATCCTTGGCCGGGATGTCTCCCCGCAAGCTTCTCTTCTTCTACGGGAGACTGAAATCCGAGATCCGAGTGAAACCCGGTTTGAGACGTTTTCTTCCGGCAATCCTTACTGGCGAGTTCGAGAATTCCGAGGTCGAGATCGTTAAATGGCAGGGATCAGGCGATGTAGCTGCCACCGCTCGCGCGAACTGCTACGTTGTGATCTTGCCAGACCGGGAGCATATTGCGGCCGGCGAGTTCGTCCCCATTATGCCTCGGTAGATGAGATACTCGACAGGTTCGGCTCAGTTTGCCTTCCATGTAAGATAGAGATTGCCGCAACGACTCCGCATGCCGAAGAAACTTTCCCACTACGACAAGGCCGGGCAGGCCCGCATGGTCGATGTCTCAGGCAAGTCCGTCACCAAGCGCGAAGCTGAGGCCAGTGGCTTCGTTGCGATGAAGCCCGAAGTTCTCAAATCACTGGCCTCGAATCCAAAGGGCAATCCCCTGGAGGTAGCGCGAATTGCGGGTATCATGGCGGCCAAACGTACGTCCGAACTGATTCCGATGTGCCATCTACTCCCCTTGTCGCTCGTTGATGTCGAGGTGCGCGTATGCGAGAATGGCGTCGCGATCACCTCGAAAGTCAGGACGACGGCCGAGACCGGCGTTGAGATGGAAGCGCTGGTGGCCGTGAGCGTCTCCGCTCTTACGATCTACGACATGCTTAAAGCCGCCGACAAAGGAATTGAGATCCGCGAGATCGTTCTGCAGCGAAAGAGCGGAGGAAAAAGCGGGGAGTATCGAAGGCAAGGAGCGTAGTCCTCAATGATCCCATGGCCGATACCGTCAAATTGCTGCTGGTAGACGATAATCCGATGGTGCTGAACATGTTGCATCAGGCCTTGTCGTCGCTTGCGAAAGTAACGACGGCGACTGATGCCGCGGACGCCCTTCTGAAAGCGGTCGACGATACCCCCGATCTTCTGGTTTGCGACTACCGCATGCCGGGCATGGATGGCCGTCAGTTAGTCGAAAAGCTCAGGAGCCGTCCTGCCACCGCGAATTTTTCTTCGGTTCTGATGGCGAGCAAGGCCGACATCGCCGAGCGGCTTTCACCGCAAGACGCCGCCGATGATTACCTGGAAAAACCCTTCTTTCTGAAAGAAGCCACGCGGCGCGTCAAGCGCACCATTGACCGCATCTCCCTTGAGAAGATGGCTAAGACGGCTCCTTCGGATGGCGTGGTGCGCGGCAATCTCTCACAGATGAACGTCATCGATCTGATGCAGTCTCTTGAGATGGGCCGCAAGAGCTGCCAGCTTTCGCTCAGCAATGAGGGCGATAAGTGCGAAGTGTTCTTCGCCGAAGGACAAGTCAAGCACGCAACCTATGGATCCTTGGTCGGCGATGCGGCGGTATTCAAGGTTCTGCGCTGGACGGGCGGCAACTTCCAGCTTGATTTTGAAGGCAAAACCGACAAAGAGACCACCCAGCTCAATACTCAAGGATTGCTGATGGAGGGACTCCGGCTACTCGATGAGTCCACGCGAGATGGATCAGAGGGCGATGCCTCAACTGAAGCCCATGCGGAAGCAGCGCCTGCTGCTAATGCTGCAACTCCATCCCAGGCACAGTCCCCTGCACCGTCCGCGCGTGGCAGGGAAGAAGAGGAAGACGTCCTCCTCGATGGCTGATCCCAGTCAACTCTTTACGGCTGCGGTCGTGACCGTCAGCGATTCGTGTTCCCGAGGAGAGCGGCAGGATCGATCAGGCCCCGCGGTTGCTCAACTTCTTGAAAAATTCCACTTCTCGGTTGTGACGCGTGAGACCGTCCCGGACGATCTGATCCAGATCCAAAATTATTTGATTCGGTTGGCACGCGAGGTACGGCTGGTCGTGACCACGGGAGGCACTGGAATCGCTCCCCGCGACGTTACGCCCGAAGCCACCGTCGCTATTTGTGATCGTATGCTGGATGGCATTGCCGAACGAATGCGCAGCGAGGGCATGAAGAAAACCCAATTCGCCGCGCTCAGCCGTGGAGTGTGCGGTGTTCGTGGTCAGGCGTTGATTCTCAACCTGCCGGGCAGTCCGACGGGAGCAGCCGAGTCATTAGAGGCAGTCGCAGGCTTGCTCCCACATGCCATCGAACTTTTGAGCGGGAAAACAGATCACACCTAGATCGTCGTTAATCGTCTTATCTGCCATTGCCCTTGCCGGGTCCAAGGATCGCTCGCCCAGGATATACATCCGGCACCAGTTTGCCGTCATGGATGACGAGCGTTCCGCTCACCAGCAGTTCATGCACTCCCACGCTTGGTTCCATGGGCTTTTCGAATGTCGAACGATCGCTGATCGTCTGCGGATCAAACACGACGATATCGGCGTCAGCGCCTTCCTGCAGGCGTCCTTTTCGGCGAGCCGCAGGGGTGGATCGCTCCAGCATCTGCGCCGGCATCAGCGTCATCTTCCGCAGGGCATCCATCAATGTGAGCGCTCTTCTTCTCGCGAACATATTGCGCGAGCACGCGCGAATAAGTCCCAGCGTTACGCGGATGTCCTTCGGCCCCATCGCTCGCAATCATGATCAGCGGATTCGGTATGGTTTTATCGACCATCTCTTGTGTGTTTGCGAAAATCAGAATCCACTGCTTCGTCCCGGAATTGCGCAGCTCCTCAAAGCGTTCTTTGGTGAGATGTTCTCCCGTGTCCGGAACGACGAGATCGCTATAGTCGATTCCGAGTTTCTCTCGCCATCCAGGATTAAATATTGCCGAATTGATCGCGGTCATGCCGGCCGTATAGGGATAAGCCTCGGTTGTAACATCGAGTCCGCGGGCTCGAGCCCCGGCGATCATCGAGAGACACTCCAGCGTATCGCTCAAACAAGTACTGTTAACGTGCACGATGTGCAGCGGCGCGCCGGTAATCGCCGCGGCTCCGATGACCTCTTCGGTTGCCTCAATGGCAGAACCGGGCTCAATGCGACCGAAGCTGCGCATGTGCGTGTAGACAGGCAGTTTTCGGTCAGCTGCCGTGCGGAACATGTCAATCACTTCCAGGCGAGTCGCTCCGGGCACATATTGAATTCCCATACCGACACCTAGTGCGCCCGCGTCGAATTCCGCCCTAAGGCGCTGCTGCATGCCATCGATCTGCTCAGGTGTTGCCGGCTGATCCGTGGCCGGGCCACTCTTCGGCAAGATCGTTCCCTCCGGCAAGGGCGATCCAAAAATCAGAGCACGCGCCGCGACATGACTGGCGGTCGTGCCGTAGTGAATGAGCGAATGGCCTTCCTTAGAGCTCAGGAACTGGGCAACATCGGGTGCACCAATCTCCATTTCGAGTGCAGTCGTGACACCGTCGAAAGCCTTAACACGTTGGCTCGCGAGATCCTGCCCATGCTGATGCAAGTCGATAAAACCTGGAGCGACGACCAGCCCTGCAGCTTGCAGCACGCGCTTCCCCGCCAATGCCTTCGACGATATTCGTGCAATCTTCCCTTCTCGAATACCGACGTTCCGAACGGCATCGAGATTCGTCTCCGGATCCATCACCCGCCCGCCTTCGATTACGAGGTCGTACTGCTGGCCGGTGGCCAAAGTACCAAGAAGAGTCAGACAGACCAGCAGAAGCTTTCGCATGAATGCCTCCAAGGCTAGCGATGATAGTCGGGACATGGGTCTTCCAGCAATTTGGTGCGCTCCTATCGCGCGCAACACCAGGTCGCGGAAAAGGCAAAGGGCAATGTTTTACGAGGTGGGGGTTTCCGGTTTTGGTTCGGGCGGGATAGGGGGCAGATCACTGGGCTGAGATGCGCGCATGGTTGAGGCTGGATCAATCACAGAAGAGCCGTCGGGCAATAGAACAGTGGCAGCAACCGAATCGTTCGTCGGATCCTTGGCCAGCAGTTGCCGAATGGCAGGTACGATGACGCTGCTCTCGGATTTCGAGATGATCTGACGAACCCCCGACTTTTGAGCCTCGATCTCAAGCTGTGCGGACGCATGCATCGTACACATCAGGATAGGAGTTTGGGGCATCGCTTGCGAGATCTCGCGAGCCGCCGCGAGACCATCTTTCACTGGCATCACCAGATCGAGAACAACAAGGTCAGGTCTGGTCTCCAAAGATTTGCGGACGGCCTCCTCACCATCATGGGCCTCGATAATTTCCCAATGATCGGCGGACTCCAGAAGGAGTTTGAGCGTTCTTCTGAAAAGCGGATTATCGTCAGCAATCAGAATACGAGTAGGCATGCCGGTTCCAGCTTATGCAGTCACACTCCGCCACTTACCTACTCCGCGATTGTGTGATGCCCGACAAATTAGATGGCGGAAAAGACCTGAGCGCATATACGGCAAATCCTGTACGAGCTACGCAATTCAGAATGCAGGAGATAAGGGAAATTATTCTCCGCGGAAAGGTGGTAAAGCGGCATCCTAAAAGTTGGTTCAAAGCTGTAACGTGGTTGGAAATCGGAGGCCACTTGCGCAGAATTAATCGAGTTGTTTCCATCGGTGGAAATGAAGCGGCGCACCCCGGAGAGCGCACCAGTCCGGAAGGTAAGCCGATCTCAAACATTATTTTGCTCACGATCCCAGATGATGAATTCGCAGAAATTCGACCCTCGCTGGAGTACATCGAATTGCCCGCCCGTACCGTATTGCATGAGCCGAAGCGGAAACTGGAGTTTGCCTATTTCCTGAATTCAGGCATGACCTCGCTGGTCTTCAACACAAATCATGGCGAGAGTGTCGAAGTTGGGCTGGTTGGAAAAGAAGGATTCACCCCGATTCCGGCCGCGGCAGGTTTGCGAAGAACTCCGCATCAGGCGGTGATGCAGGTCGGCGGAGACGGATTCCAAATCAACTTGGACGCCCTCGATTCGGCACTAAAGACAACTCCCCAACTCCAGCAGGTGATGAACCGCTATGCCGCCGTTCACGGCATGCAAGTTGCTCAGACTGCGGGATGCAACCGGCTGCACGATCTGGATCAGCGACTCGCGCGTTGGCTATTGCTGACGCAGGACAGGGTCGGATCCGGGTTACTGAAGATCACGCACGATTTTCTGGCAACGATGCTAGGCACAGACCGGCCTAGCGTGAGCCTGGCGGCGGGAGCGTTACGGAAGAAGAAGATTATTGAGTATACGCATGGCGCTGTCAAAGTACTGAATCGCAAGAAACTGGAAAGCGCAGCGTGCGAATGCTACGGACTGATCCAGCAGTTTTACGGGGAAATGGTGCCGAAGCGGGCGGGTTAGTGAGGGTCGGTGTCAGCGCTTAGTGATTAGCGAGCGGGCCCCGACGGAGACTAATCCCTCACTCCTGGCCAGCCACTGATCACTGGCCACTAGTCACCATTTCATCAGAACTCTACGTGCAGGCGGAACGTGGGCACGATAACTGGACCGCGGTCGCGGTTGTATCCGGGATTATTGATGTGTTGCACGCCGGGGGCGACATAGATTCCACGCCAAAGGTGTACCGTGTAGTAGGTCTCCAGGATGTTTTCGCGGCCGTAGTTGAGGTGTCCATCCCCAAGAAGAAAGCCTAGGCCGCCATCCTTCAAGTAATTCTGATGATCTTTCTTGATGGCATTTGAGACGAATGCCACACCAGCGCGGTCCTGCTTGCGATGCCACCACGTTCCGTTCGCTCCAACGCCCTCAAGAAACGTCTGCTCGACTTCGGTGTAGGCAAAGGATTCGGTGCGGCCATCGTTCCACCCAAAGCGCGCGAAGGCCGTCAGGTATTGACTCAGGTTTTGCTCAAGGTTCACGCCAAATCCGTACTTGCGGGTAATGTGCCAAGGGTGATTGGTGATGTCAGGGGCCGTCCCCGCTTCGGCCGCCTTGATGATCTGATCGCGATAGACACCCATGTTGGCTGCATTTGTATAGCCGAGCAGACGAATGATTCCGGCCTTCTTCGGCAAGAATCCTTTGCGGAGTTCGTATTCGACATTCTCCGCATGGGCCTGCCAAGGCTTCCAGACGAGATCGATCCCATTGGCGATTTTGGGCATGAGGCCTTCGCCGAAGCGGAGACCCCAGTTCTTATCTTCAAAATCGGCGGTGGCACCGACGGTATAGCCACGAGTGTCGGCGGCGTAGTCCCAGGCGCCATTGTTGTCGACGGTCCAGTTGAGAAATTGAAAATGAGTATCGCTGCCGGCCGAATTGACGTCGAAGAAGTCGGGCATACTGAATTTGCCGATGCGGAATTCAAGGCGGCGGCGCGGAAGTTCTTCAAAGAGCGAAAAAGCGGAGCGCGTGTTCTCGACTTTGTCTTTGCTCAAAGCAAAGACGTGATGGAACATCCCGCGCCCGAGATAGGGCGCTTTGCTCAGCAGCGGATTGCGAACAATGTCGAGGTCGGTGTTGCCCGCCAAACCGAAGCCCTGAGTGAGCGCCTGCCCTCCGGCCTCTTCGATATCGATGAGAAACTCCGTGGAATTGTTGGGCCGAAATCCCGTGTACAGCGTCATAACGCGAGAGGTCGCTTTTTCGTAATGCGGATTGAGACTGTGCGGGCCACTGTAAAGCGCCGGAAATTCCGGGTGCGTCTGGAAGACGAAATTGGCCTGACCGCTAAGCCAGTAATGGGTGTTCTTGAAATGCGGAAGCATTGCCTCGGTGGAGTCATCGGCGGGCGGCGGATCGGCGAGAGGGTCGGCCAATGGCGGTTGGCCGCTCTGATCTGGCACAACGGACGGGGAAGGCTCAGCGGTTATGGAGTCGGAGTGTTGCGCAAAAGAGGGCGTCGCAATCGTGACCACAGCCAGCATCCCGAGCATGAAGAGGCGGAAAAAGCCCGAGGAGGCGCCGGCGAGGCGGCCCGCGATATTGAAAATGAATTTCAATTTCAACTTCATGCGACTACCGTAGTGGAGCGCTCCATGGCGCTCTGTGGCGACCATCACGAGTGGGCGTGATCACAATCACCCTTCAAGATTTAACACGATCCGAACCCCAAACCATTTGACAATGATTAACTATAGCATTCAGCAGGTAGTTAATCATAGTTAATGCCGCAACCGACGGATCGACTCAGCGCATGGCTTTATACGTCGAGCCTACGCACAATTCGTTACAGCAGTGTTACAAGCCGTTACCAGGTTCAGCAGTCGGAAGCCCAGCGCATACGCAGGTGCGGCTTTCCTTCGCCGTCGGTGACCACGACCCAGCTCATGCGTAGCGGAGAACGCTCCACTTTCACTTCCAGATGCGTTGTGGATGCTTCTTCGTACTGAACTACGCGTGCGAGCTGCGTCGTCGCCATCGTCAAGGGTTGGACGAACAGTGTCATGCAGGCCATGGCCGTTTTCCTCCTTTCCGGAAAATTTGGCTAGTGCTTCCCAGCTTCCGCTGGCTAGCCGAGGCGCCAGAGACCGCTTGCGCCCGACTCAATTTTATATATATCATACCCCCCTATGGTATATTCAAGAGAAAAAAGGGATGTGAAGAGAACTTTCATGAAAGATAAATTGCCGGAAATATCCAAAGAAAAGCAGAAGCTGCTTTCAAGAATCAAACGTATGAGCGGGCAGATCAGCGCGGTGGAACGAGCGGTCACCGAAGGAGACGAGTGTGCCGACATCCTGATGCTGCTGGCGGCGATCCGCGGCGGGGTGAACAGCCTGATGGCAGAGATTTTGGAGGATCACATCCGGTTGCACATCACGCATCCGAACCGGACGTGTGGAGTCCCCGGAAGAACTGACGGAAGATTTGATTTCGTTGGTTAGGGCGTATTTAAAGTAAGGCAGGTTTTCGCGTGCAAGCGAAGGACGCGGTCGAGTTGATTCAGCTGTTAGAGCAGCACGGGATTGAGGTCTATGTCGACGGGGGCTGGGCCGTGGACGCCCTGCTTGGCCACCAGACTCGCGACCACAATGACCTGGATATCGCGATGCCGCACAGGTATGTGCCGCGACTCCGCGAGTTGCTCACCAGCCGAGGGTTCCGGGAAAAGGATGTACCCGACACCTGGGAATGCAACTTCGTACTGGCCGACGACAGTGGGCGCGAGCTCGATGTTCACACGTACGAGCTGGATGAGCAGGGCAACAATGCTTACGGTGTCGAGTATCGGCGCGAGCACCTGACGGGCGAGGGCGTGATCGGTGCGCATCCGGTGCGTTGCATCTGCGCTGAGTGGCTGGTGAAATTCCATTCAGGTTACCAGCTTGACGAAAATGATTATCGGGACGTGAAGGCCCTCTGTGAGCGATTTGGAATCCCCTTGCCGGAGGAATTCAAGAGATTCCTTGGATAGGCTGGGGTTTATCCGGCATGGAAGTTCCCGTTTCTGGCGGAAGCGGCCAGAAGTGATGCGCCCTCGGACTTGGGCCGCAAGCGCTGATTCATAAACGCCTGGTGTCCGCGTTTGACAGCATTCCGCTTCAACCCCTAACCTGTTTTGCTCTGACTTATGAAAGTTCTTGTCCTAGGTAGCGGTGGGCGCGAGCACGCGCTAGTTTGGAAGCTGAAGAAGTCTCCGCGCGTCACGATGCTTTATTGCGCCCCGGGCAACGGCGGCATCGCGGACGATGCCGAGTGCCTGCCGGCGGACCTGAAGAGTCTGGATTCGATTGTGGCGCTGGCAACGCGCTTGCAGCCCGATCTCACCGTGGTCGGCCCCGAACTGCCATTGACCCTCGGCGTGGTCGACGAGTTCACCCGCCGTGGATGGCGCGTGTTCGGCCCTACCCAGGCCGCGGCGCGGCTGGAATCGAGCAAGAGTTTCGCCAAGGAATTTCTGCAGCGGCACCACATCCCAACAGCTCCCTTTGCTATTTGTGATTCGATCGAGCAGGTGCGCGCGGCGCTCGGACACTTCCACACGCCAGTCGTGGTGAAGGCCGACGGGCTGGCTGCGGGCAAGGGCGTGGTCATCGCAAAAGGTAAGGAAGAGGCGGCCAGCGTGGCGGCCGAGATGCTCAGCGGCAAGATGCTGGGCGATGCCGGGGCGCGGGTGGTGCTCGAAGAATGTTTAAAGGGCGATGAGCTTTCGTTCCTGGTGTTCAGTGATGGCGAGCGCGTGGCTCCGCTGGTAGCGGCACAGGATCATAAGCGAGTCGGCGATGGCGATACCGGCCTGAACACCGGCGGCATGGGAGCTTATTCCACGGCCGATCTGGTGGACGATCGCATGCGCGACTGGCTGGTGAATCACATTGCGCGTCCGGTGGTTGCCGGGATGAAGGCTGAGGGAAGCGAGTTCAAGGGGGTCCTCTACTGCGGACTGATGATGACCGCACGCGGCCCGATGGTGCTGGAATTTAATTGCCGCTTTGGCGATCCGGAGACGCAGCCGATTTTGATGCGGCTCGAAAGCGATCTGGTAGACGCACTTGAGGCTTCGATCGAAGGGCGGGTCAGCGAAGGCGATTTCAAGTGGTCGCGCGATGCGTCGGTGTGCGTGGTGATGGCATCGGGCGGATATCCGGGCACGTATGAGCAGGGCAAGCGGATTGATGGGCTTTCCGAGGCTGACGCGGTAGAAGGCGTAAAAGTGTTTCATGCCGGGACGTCGAAACGCGATGGGATTTATTACACTGCCGGCGGTCGAGTGCTCGGCGTGACGGCGCGGGCTCGGGACTTGGATACGGCTGTGGAACGCGCGTATGAAGCCTGCGCGAAGATTGAGTTCGCCGGGGCGCACTATCGGAAGGACATTGCGGCGAGAGCGTTGAAGAAATGAACATCCACTTCATCGACCAGGATTCGCACGGATTTCCACGGATTTTCTTCAGTTTTTCTCTGATCCGTGTTCATCCGCGAAAATCCGTGGCGAATGAGGGTGAAACTATTCGAGGAGCGAGATGAGCAAGCCATAGGTTTCGATCGTGATGGGGAGTGATTCGGATCTGGAGATCATGCGCGAGGCGGGAAAGGCCCTCGACGATTTCGGCATTGCATATGAGATCGATGTGACGTCGGCCCATCGCTCTCCCGACCGCTCGGCAGATTTCGCGAAGAAAGCCGCGGATCGCGGCATCAAGGTCATCATTGCCGGTGCCGGCGGGGCGGCTCACCTGGCGGGCGTAATCGCGGCACACACCATTTTGCCCGTCATTGGTGTGCCGATTCCTTCGACGTCACTGAACGGGATGGATTCGTTGCTTTCGACCGTCCAGATGCCTGCAGGGAATTCCGGTCGCAACTGTCGCAATTGGAAAGCCCGGCGCAACGAATGCGGGTATTCTGGCGGCGCAGATGATTGGGCTCGCTGACGAAGGAATCGCCAAGAAACTGCACGCGCACAAGGACAAGTTGGCGCGAGGGGTAGAGGAGAAATCGAAGAAATTGAAAGAAAAATAGCTTCCAACAGTCCTTGTCACTTCGTGAGATATTGAGAAATAGTTTGGCGCGTCTTAGCGCCGGACTTCCCTTTAATACTCAATTCCGCTTCCCCGGTCTGATCCGCCAGCATTATATGCAGCGTATGCTGTTTGGCGTCGTAAGTTGTCTTCAGCGGATACGTGCTGCCTGAGACTTTCGCTTCCGCGTGCGGCCGAGGGCCAGTCGTAAACAACGACTTCGATAATCTTCCACCACGGCGTGTACGAACCTTCCCGCGCGTGAAACTTGAGCCGCACGGAGTTGGCATCGGAGTCGCAAGTCAAACTCTGACGCAAATACTTGCCCTGCTGGTAGGCGAGGGAGTGTCCATCGTCGAGATAAAGAGAGCCGCTGCAGTCATCGCCGGGGTAGACGCGAAGCTCAAGCGGGCCGCCGGGAGTTTCATCGGTGCTCTGAATCAGTGGCTGCATGGGAAGGACGCTGCCGCCGCGAACATAAACCGGCATGGTGTCGAGCTTTGGATGAGTTCTGTGCTGCTCGGGAAACGTAGTCTTTGGCTTCGCGTTGAGGACGTCAGTCAGCGAGGGAAGTGGCGGCTGGAAAGGCATCTTTTCCCCAGTCCAGAAGTCGTACCACGTACCCGGCGGGTATGAGATGACATAGTCATCGAGCTTCTCTCCAAACGGTGCGGGCGCGACCAACAGGCTCGGACCGAGCAGGAATTCGGTATCCCAGTGGTCGAAGTTCCCATTAGGCGCAAAGATTTCGGGGAACTCGAGGAAGACAGGACGCATCATCGGCAGGCCGGTGCGCGACGTTTCGTCGGCGAGAGAATAGATGTAAGGCATCAGCTTGTAACGAGTTTCGATGTAGCGGCGGCGAATGGCCTCCTGCTCGGGCCCGTTGACCCAGATTTCGTGGGGTCCGGTGCCCTTATCGGCGTGGTCGCGGAAGAACGGAGAAAACGCTGCGAGCTCGACCCAACGCGTCAACAGATCGGAAGGCGGAGTTCCGTTGAAACCGCCGACGTCAGCACCCACGAACGGAATTCCGCTGAGCCCGAGGTTCAGCACCATCTGGGTCGCCAACCGCAGATGATTCCACGTCGCGGAATTGTCGCCGGTCCAGGTGAAGCCGTAGCGCTGGCCGCCGGCGTAAGTGGCGCGGGTGAGCACGAATGGTCGCTCGTCCGGCCGCAGCTTGAGCAGTCCGTCGTAAGTTGCGCGTGCATTTTCGAGTCCGACGATGTTGTGAATTTCCGAATGCGTTGCGGTGCGCGTGGTGAATCCGGGTTCCTCGATCCGGTGAACCGTATTCAGCGGCATGGTCTTCCCTGGCCCATCGAACACCGAAGGCTCGTTCATGTCATTCCAGAATCCGGAAACGCCATCTTTTACAAACTCGCGATACAGATTGCCCCACCATTCGCGGGTTTGCGCACGCGTGAAGTCGGGGAAGACAGACGGGCCCGGCCACACGATGCCCACGAACTCGCTGCCATCGGGATTCTTCACAAACTGATCGGTAGCGTGGCCGGAATCATAGGGCGCGTATCCCTGGTTGGGAGCGTGGGCGATGTGCAGGTCCGTGATGTTGACCAGATGAAAGTGCTGCTTGCGCAGGTCCGAAACGAGTCCCGGAAAGTTTGGGAAGGTCGTCGAGTTTACGGTGAACGGACGGTTGCGGTCCTGGTAATCGATATCGAGATACAGCACGTCGGATGGAATGCGGTCCGTACGAAGACGGGTAGCAATTTCGCGCACCTTCGACTCAGGCGTGTAGCGAGTAGCGCGATTGCTGAAATCCCAGCGCCCAGAGCGGAGGGAGCGGCGGCTTGCCAGTGAGATAGGCGTAGCCTTCCACGACCTGCTTCGGCGTTGGACCATAAATGAAGTAGTAGTCGAGCGATCCGCCCTCGGCGCCAAAGGCGATCGAGTCGCGAAATTGGTTGCCGAAGTCAAACCAGGTGCGCCATGTGTTGTCGAGGAAAATTCCGTAGCTTTGCGTTCCGTTCATGGCAAGAAAGAACGGGATTGCTTTATACAGCGGATCGACCGATTCTTGCGGGCCGACGTCAGTGTTCCAGAGTGTGTATGCCTGCTCCCTGCGATCAAACTGTCCAGTCTTATCGCCGAGGCCGAAGTAGTGTTCGGAGCCGGGCATCTGCTTGTGGACAGAAAATCCGCCCAGTTGGAATTTGGTCGGACGGCCGGGTGTATCGGCAGAAATGACATTTCCAGAGAGATCGCGGATCACAATCCGCAAAGGACTGCGCTCGACGCGAACGTCCAGAGATCCCGTGCGGAATCCGACGGCTGAATCGTCTTGCATGGGCTTTACCGATATGGTCTTAGCCCGCGATTCGGGGAGCACGGCCCATGAAGCGTCTTCGGGGAGCGTTCCAGTCGGACAGATGCGCACGCGAATGATGTCGTCGCGCAACGCGTTGATCCGCAGAGCCGCCGAACCGGCCTGAAGCTGAATGCCATCCTGCAAGACTTCAGACGCAGAGAGCGCATCGACGATCACCGTGGGCTGGGACACCGCTGTGATTTGGGCGAAGGCAGAACAGGTCGCGAAAGTAGCGAATGCGATCCACAGCAGGGCTATCCGCTGAAACGGCAAATACATGAGGGGCTCTCTCTCAGACGTACTTTCTTTGAGAAAACATCATATCAATCGCCAGAATCGCTCGATAGTTCGGGAATGGTTTGCTCTGTACTTTTTCCGAAAAAGGGATTGACAACTTCCGGGCCGTAGGCGTACTTAACTTATTAGTTATTTAACTGAATGGTTTATAAAAAATGAACGATCGACTCAGCGAAACCTTTGGAGCACTGGCGGACCCCACGCGGCGGGCGATTCTGGCACGCCTGGCTTCAGGGGAGGCGTCGGTAACCGAACTGGCCGCACCATTTGCCGTGAGTATGCCGGCCATTTCAAAGCATTTGAAAGTGCTCGAGCGTGCCGGGCTGATCTCGCGCGGGCGGGAAGCACAGTGGAGACCGTGCCGCCTGGAGGCCCGTCCGCTGCAGGATGTCGCGGGATGGGTGGAACACTACCGGAAATTCTGGGAAGAGAGCTTCGACCGCTTAGATGTCTATCTGCAGGAGCTCAAGCGGCAGGACGCGAAAAACCAGGACGCGACCCACAAGGAGAAAAAGCATGTCCGCAAATCTCGCAAATACTAGCGCCACAAATCAGTCGAAATGGGATCTGGTCATCACACGCGTCTTCGACGCACCCCGGCAGCTGGTCTTCCGCGCCTGGACTGATCCCAAGCAGGTCGCGCAGTGGTGGGGCCCGAACGGATTCACAAACCCGGTTTGCGAACTGGACGTGCGGCCGGGCGGCGAGATCCGTATTCACATGCGAGCTCCCAATGGGGTGATTTATCCCATGAAAGGGGTGTTCGAAGAAATCGTCGAACCGGAGCGAATTGTATTCGTCAGCAGCGCTCTGGACGAAAATGGCAACTCGATGTTCGATGTACGGAACACCATAACTTTTGCGGAGAAGCAGGGCAAAACCTCTCTAACGATGCAGGCACGGGTGCTCCGTGAGACTGCGATAGCGCCGCAATACCTGCAGGGCATGGAAGCGGGCTGGAACCAGAGTCTGGACCGCTTGGGAAATCACCTGATGGGAGGATAAATGTCATCAACCGTGACGAGAGATCCTATTTCAAAGACGACGCTGTGGGTGGGAAGAGTTATGAGCGCTTTGCCCGTGTTGCTCATCCTGTTCGGCAGCGTAATGAAGCTCATGAAGACGGCAGCCGTGATCGAAGGGTTCGCCAAGGCTGGTGCACCAGAGCGCCTTATTGTGCCCGTGGGGATGATCGAACTGGTGTGCGTGGTCGTTTATCTGATCCCGAGAACCGCGGTGCTGGGCGCGATTCTGATGACGGGCTTGCTCGGCGGAGCGACGATTACGACGCTTCGCATCGGCGACCCGACGTATCCCTTGCCAGTCATCCTCGGAATGCTGGCATGGGGTGGCTTATATCTTCGCGATCGGCGCTTGCGAGCGTTAATTCCGCTGCGGGATCTATAAGCTCAACCGCGCAAAGATCAGCCGCGCAGCAGCGGACGCGTCAGGCAAGTCGGCCCGCCACTGCCGTTGATGCAGATTTCGCTGCCAGGAAAGGTGCGAACATCGAATCCGTTCTTCCGCAGGCGGTCGTTCGTCTTCCGATTTTCTGCAATGGCAAGCAGACGCTTTTCTCCTAACGCGAGGACATTGCAGGCGAGCGTCTCGCGTTCGGAGTAGTCAATCTCGATGAACTGCAGGCCGCGCGATTTCAACATCTCCACGGTCTCGACTGCGAGCCACGGAAGATCGACCAAAGCCGTCTGCTCGTCGAGAAGGCTGATCAGCGACATCAGGTGAAGGCAGGCTGAGGGGCCAGGTCCGTAGGGGAGCGGCGCCGAAAGCACCTCGACTCCCTTTGGCGAGAGGATCGCTCGCATCTGCGCGATGCCAGCGGCGTTCGTGCGATATCCGTGGCCAACCAGCAGCGTCTTCGAGTCGAGCCAAACGATATCGCCAGCCTCGGTCGTGCCGGGCGCCTCGATCTTCCCAAGAATCGGTATGCCGACTTCGGCCGCGAATCGTCCTTGGTGTTCGCCCTCAGCGACGCGATTCGTTTTTCCTGGACGCATGAGGATGAGGCCAAAGTCTGTGGCCAGAGATGCGTCATGAGCGTAAGCGGCGTCAAGGGAAAGATCATCCGACGACGGAAGTTCCACAGATATTCGGCGCCGATCGCATGTAATTCGGCACATAGAGCCTGATGCTGTTCCCGCGCCTTCGCGAAATCGGGAGCGTGGCCGAAGCCAAGTTCCTGCCAGCGCGCGAGACGATCTGGCTGGTTCCATCCGGCGGACTTGCGGCGAGCACACAAGCACGCGCTTGAGCAGGACCCACCATCGAATGCCCGTTGAAAGCTACATCGGAATGTGTTGATAGCGGCTGTTCCTGAACGCGCGGCATGCAGGTGCGATGATACGGCAAGGTGCCGCCGCGAGGGAATGAGGGCAAAAGCCGATTTCGCAGCTTCAGCTCATTTCGGTTTGAAGCTCTTCTTCCGAAGGTGCGAAAGCGACGTGCGCGTCGCTGGGCGGAAGCAGGTCTCGAACCGCGTGCTTGCTCTGATGGCCGCGCTTCACAAGCCATTGCTTCAGGTGCTTGCGCGCCGTGGGAGCCAGCTTCGAAAAGAAGAGTCCGGCGCGACCCTGGTCGCTGGCCCAGATGACATCGGCCTCGCCCTGAATCGTGACGCTTGTTCCCGGAAGTACGCAGCGAAAAGGCATATTGGAATGGATGGGCACCGGCTCGGCGGCCTGCAACGCGAGGCCGTGCTCGCCGATATCGATGCTGACTCCGGCCAGAGTCGCGTGCTCCAATTCGAGATAGACCAGCGTTTTCGCTTCGTAGCGCGGGCATTTGCGGCGGTTGGACTTGGCCGACTTCCGCCCCGCCTTGAGCGCCTCTTTGACAAGTTCGCTTTCGAGTGGCCGATAAAGGATGCGGCTGGCGCCCGACTGAAAAGCCTGGCCCGTTCCCGGCCATGCGCGGCTCGCGACAGCCAACAATGCGGGCTTTTGCGCAGGCGGTAGGAGCGATGCCATGCGAATCGCCTCCTCGGCGCCGGGCAGGTCGAAGTCCACAATCATGGTGGAGCAGCGGCCGCTCATTACGAGTTCCAGGGACTCCTGGTGCGAGCGGCAATGGATGAGCTCGATATCGAGCTGATCGAATGTCTCCTGCAGGGTCTGCAGGGATCGTTTATCGTGGCACAAAACAGCAGCGGACTTGCGCATGAGTAAACGCTACGGGCATTTGCCGGATGAGGAAATGTCACAGCGGTAATCGGGCCGGTGGTTACCGAGGCAATCTGTAAATACCAGCAAACATAGCCCTTATAGCCGCGCGGTCCGGCCGGGGAAGAGTCTGCTCGGGCGCTGTTATAATCAAAAATTGCGCTCATGTCTACGAAACGACTGATACGGTCCACAACAGTTTTGTCGATTCGCCGCGGCGGCAGCGTGGTTTTGGCTGGCGATGGACAGGTGACGCTCGGCGAGTCCGTCATCAAGCACTCGGCTAAGAAGATCCGGCGCCTTTACAACGACAAGATTGTCGCGGGATTTGCCGGTTCCACGGCCGATGCGTTCACATTATTCGGCCGATTCGAAGCCAAGCTGGAGCAATATCACGGAAACCTCGGCCGCGCTGCCGTCGAACTCGCTCGCGATTGGCGGACGGACAAGTTCTTGCGCCACCTGGAAGCTCTCCTGCTGGTCAGCGATAAAGAACAGACGTACTTGCTAAGTGGGCAAGGCGACGTGATCGAGCCGGACACTGGCATCGCCGCCATTGGTAGCGGAGGACCGTATGCCCAGGCCGCAGCGCAGGCTCTGGTCGAGCATACCCAGCTATCGGCGCGTCAGATTGCCGAAGAGGCAATGAAGATTGCCGGCAAAATGTGCATCTATACCAATGATCGGGTCACGATCGAAGAGTTGTAGGATCGAGGAACTATAGGATCGAAGGTTTCGGGAATGGCGATGAGGGATTCAGTAACTAATGTCCCTTCACTCCAAATCCCTGGTCTCTGATCCCTGATTTTTATGGCTATTTATCTTCCCTCAACCGCTGAAGAAGAACAGCTTGCGCTGGATGAACTGACTCCGCGCGAGATCGTTGTCGAGCTCGATAAACACGTCATTGGGCAAAAGGACGCCAAGCGCGCCGTGGCCATTGCGCTGCGGAACCGTACGCGCCGCCAGAAGCTGCCACCTGATCTCGCCGAAGAGATTATTCCCAAGAACATCATCATGATCGGGCCCACCGGCGTGGGTAAAACCGAGATTGCGAGGCGGCTGGCGAAACTCGCCAACTCACCCTTCCTCAAGGTGGAAGCGTCGAAGTTCACCGAGGTCGGTTACGTGGGGCGCGACGTCGAGTCGATGGTACGCGACCTCGTCGAAATCGCAATCGATAATGTTCGGGAAGAGAAGTTAGAGGATGTCGCCGACAAAGCCGAACTGAATGCGGAAGAGCGCCTGCTGGATATCCTGCTTCCGCCCTCTCCACCGCCACGGCCAGATCCGGCTGCTTCTTCTGGCGGGGTTGTAATTGACGCCGGCACGTCGTTGGCAGAGTCTTCGAGCCGCACCCGCGAAAAATTGAGACAACAGCTGCGCGAAGGCAAACTCGATGACCGCATGGTCGAGATCGATGTCCGGGAACGCAATTTCCCGTCTTTCGAAATTCTGACCAATCAGGGTGTGGAGGAGATGGACGTCAACATCAAGGATATGTTGCCGAACATCTTCGGACAGCGGACCAAGAAGCGGAAGATGAAGGTGAACGAGGCCTTTGAGTACCTGATCCAGGAAGAAGAACAACGGCTGATCGACATGGATCAGGTGACGCGTACGGCGATCGATCGGGTCGAGAACTCAGGCATCGTCTTCCTCGATGAGATCGACAAGATCGCCGGCCGCGAAGGCGGACACGGTCCCGACGTTTCCCGCGAGGGCGTGCAGCGAGACATCCTGCCGATCGTGGAAGGAACGACCGTGAACACGCGTTACGGGATGGTCCGTACGGATCACATCCTTTTTATCGCCGCCGGAGCGTTCCACGTGTCGAAGCCCAGCGATTTGATTCCGGAGTTGCAAGGACGCTTCCCCATTCGCGTGGAACTGCAGTCGCTGACCATGGAAGATTTCGTGCGCATCCTGACCGAGCCGAAATCGTCGCTGGTCAAGCAGTACACAGCGTTGCTGGAAACTGAGGGCGTAAAACTGGAATTTACCCCCGAGTCGCTGGACGAAATCGCGCACTTCGCTTTCCGCGTAAATGAGAGCACAGAAAACATCGGAGCTCGACGTCTGCATACGATCATGGAACGCGTGCTCGACGAGCTGAGCTTTGAGGCGCCAGAGAAAAAGGGCCAGTCGGTCACGATCGACGCCGATTATGTGCGCAGGATGCTGAATGACATCGTCAAGGATCAGGACCTGAGCCGCTACATACTGTAGCTAGCATTCCCAATTTGAAACCGAATTAGAATTGTGTGCGCGCGGGCGACTCGCCCGCGCACTGCTTGGTGCTACTCTGCGGTGAAGTGCAGCGAAAATACGAATACCGTCGTTACCTGCCTCACTTCCAGAAAGAGAATCGGGCGCTTTTTATCACCTACTCCACCTGGCATCGATGGCAATTGCCCGAAGCGGCGCGAGACTTGGCACTAGATTCTTGCCTTCGGGCAAATAGCCGGAAATACAATCTCTACGCGGCCGTTGCAATGCCTGATCATGTCCACCTGGTCTGTATGCCATTAAGCGACGAGAACGGGCTGATTTCTATTCCGGAAATCACAAGAACCATTAAGAGCGAGTCCGCTCACCGCATCAACAAGGCGTTGGGCCGTAGAGGCCGCGTTTGGCAGGATGAATCGTTTGACCACATTCTTCGTGGAGATGAGAGCCTTCGAAGAAAAGTTCAGTACATTCTTGAAAATCCAATTCGAGCGGGCTTAGTGACTTCTCCTGACGAGTATCGGTGGATCTGGTGGGACCGCCAACTCGTGGCAATGGCTTCTTGAAAGGCGCGCGGGCGAGTCGCCCGCGGCCACCCGGTCTGATATGCTGCTCGCGTTTCAATCATTTGCTCACGAAATCCATTGATCGCTCCCGCTTGCAGTTCCTGATGCAACGCGAAGAGAAGACTTTTCCACAGCGAATGTCTACCGGATTGTGACGAACGACCTTTACTCTGGAAATTGAACCGCGCACACTGGCATGGTGAGCGAGAACCTTTCCAAACTGATCTTCACTAAACGAGCCACCGCTAGGCCGTGCGCCTCATCTAGCGCTGCTAACTCCTTATTTTTGAATATTTTGCCTCTAACTCATTTGGATTCAAGATTTTGGCAGATCAAGCCGCCACTTGGCCGACGTAACTCCAATCAATCCAATATTTTACGGATTCAGACGAGAAAATTGCGCGACCATTTCGGTGTCTGGGAAATACACCCGAGCACTCTCTGCGTCCTCGGTGGTTTATCTTTATCCACTCATGAAAACAATTGACCGCTCCCGTTTGCAGTCCCTGATGCAGCGCGAACAGAAGAAGTTTGTCGACGAGCGTCCGAAGTCCAAGGCTTTGTTTGACCGGGCGCGAAAGTCGCTGCTCGCCGGGGTGCCGATGAACTGGATGGTGAAGTGGGCCGGCGCGTTTCCGCCATTCGTTCGCGAGGCGCAGGGCGCAGAATTCTTCGACGTCGACGGATTGCGTTACATCGATTTCTGTCTGGGCGACACGGGAGCAATGACGGGACATTCTCCGTTTGCCACGGTCAAGGCCGCTGAAGAACAAATGCGGCGGGGCATCACGCTCATGCTGCCAAGCGAAGACGCGATCGTCGTCGCCGAGGAATTGCAGAAGCGCTTCAACCTTCCTTACTGGCAATTCTCATTGACCGCAACGGATGCAAATCGGTTTTCCATCCGGCTGGCGCGGCAGATTACGGGACGTCCAAAGATTCTGGTTTATCACTGGTGCTATCACGGCACAGTGGACGAAACTTTCATCACGTTGCACGAGGACGGCACCGCTGGACCGCGGCCGGGAAATATCGGGCCGCCAGTCGATCCGGCAGTCACGACCAAGGTCATTGAGTTCAACGACGTTAACGCGCTAGAGGCGGCGCTCGCGCCCGGAGACGTCGCCTGCGTACTGGCCGAACCGGCGATGACGAACGTCGGTATCGTGCATCCGCACCCGGGATATCATCAGGCGCTGCGCGAACTCACCCGCAAGCATGGAACGCTGTTGATCATCGATGAGACGCACACGATCTGCGCCGGCCCGGGCGGATACACGCGCGCGGAGAATCTCGATCCCGATGTGATTGTCTTCGGCAAAGCGATTGGAGCAGGCATTCCGGGGGCAGCGTACGGTTTCTCGCAGGAAGTTGCCGATCGCATTGTCGCGAAGCAGGAACTGGAAAACTGCGACGTCGGCGGTATCGGAGGAACGCTGGCGGGCAACGCACTCTCCCTGGCCGCCATGCGCGCCACACTGACGAAAGTTCTCACCAAGGAAGCTTTCGACCGGATGATGCCCATGGCGGAGCGCTGGACCGTTGGCGTGGCCAGGGCGATCGCTGAGGCCGAGTTGCCATGGCACGTGACGCGTTTGGGCTGCCGCGCGGAGTACATGTTCGGTCCGGAGCCAAAGAATGGCAAGCAGGCCCACGATGCGATGGATTTCGAATTAGAACGTTTCATGCACCTCTACGCCATGAATCGCGGAATTCTGCTGACGCCGTTTCACAATATGGCGTTGATGTGTCCCCATACGGAAGCGGAACACGTGGACCGGCACACGAAGGTGTTCCGCGAAGCGGTAAAGGAACTGACCGTGTAGCTTCGGCTGCCAGACACGAAATGCTTCTGTTAGTCTGTTTCCTTCCGCATGAGACGCCCTGCTTTGACGCGATGGCTCGCTTTATCGGCACCGTGGATCATGACGGCGTGTGCCACGATTCAGCCGCCGCTTCCTCCGTCGCTCGATCTTCCCAAGCCTCCTTCTGACCTGCGGGCGTCCCGCAAAGGCGACCGAGTTATGCTCACGTGGACTCTTCCCAAATCAACCACGGATCGGAAGACGATCCGAAGTCTCGGCCCAACACGTATCTGCCGCGGATTGCGTGAACTGAAGGAGTGTGGAACTCCGGTGGGTCAGATCCCGCCTCAGACTCAATTGCCCGCGAACAACTCAGGGAAACCACCGGAAGGCTCTTACACCGATGCGATCGCCGCAATCGAGAGCGACTCGCCAGACGCTTTTGCGACGTATGCGGTTGAGGTGCTGAATCGAGAGGGTCGTGGCGCAGGCATTTCGAACCAGGTGCGCGTTCCGCTGGCCCACACTCTTCCGCCTCCGCAGGATTTCGAGGCGCGGGTCACTCGCGATGGGGTGCTATTGAGTTGGACGGCTGCCCCGCCTCCGTCGCCGCCACCAGGCGTGCACTATGTCTATCGCGTTTATCGAAATGTGGTCGGCAGTAATGAGCGGGTTCAGGCTGGCCAGTTACCTGCCGACGGAGAGCAAGGTTATCTGCTGACCGACTCCAGCATTGAATGGGAAAAAACATACGAGTATCGCGCCGAGGCCGTGACGCTGATCGATGTGCCTGGCAAACCTCAGATTCAGGTGGAGGGCGACGATACGTCCGCGATAAAGGTATTCGCCGACGATGTCTTTCCTCCCGCGGTTCCGACCGGGTTGCAAGCCGTGTTTTCTGGCCCCGGGCAGAAGCCGTTTATCGATTTGATTTGGGCGCCGGTGACCGATGCAGATCTCGCCGGATACAACGTTTACCGTTCGGAAGATGGTGCTGCCGCAATCAAAATCAACACCGAACTCGTCCGCGCGCCGGCTTATCGCGACATAGAGCGTTCAATCAGGCAAGCGCTACACGTACTCGGTCTCTTCGGTGGATCTGCGAGGCAATGAGAGCGCTCGCTCCGAAGAAGCAAGCGAGTCGGTCCCGTAATTTGAGCTTCAAATTTGCGGAATTTACAAAAAGTTTGTCGCGTTGATCCTGAAATCTGAAAGGTGTGGTTAGATAGAGATCGATGAAATACTGCAGATTTCAATTTAATGGACAGCCGCAGTACGGTTTGGTCGAGTCGATTGCCGGACGCGACGCGATTGTACGGCTTTTTCTTACTCCTCCCGAAGAAGCGGATGGCGATGTCGAGGGATTGCGGTCGCGCCGCATTGACCCGATTCCGTTCGACCAAGCTGTGCTACTTGCTCCTGTACGGCCTTCGAAGATCGTGTGCGTGGGACGTAATTATCGCGAGCATGCCGCCGAGCTGGGGCACGAAATTCCCAAAGAGCCGCTCATATTCTTGAAAGCGACCTCGGCGTTGCTTTCGCCAGGAGCGACGGTGCGGCGGCCGAAGATCTCGCAGCGGGTCGACTATGAAGGCGAACTCGGGGTTGTGATCGGGAGGACCTGCTACCAGCCGCCGGCCGACATCGATATTCGGCAGTACATATTGGGTTACACGTGTGTGAACGATGTCACCGCACGCGACTTGCAGAACACCGACGGGCAGTGGTCGCGTGCCAAGGGCTTCGACACGTTCTGCCCAGTGGGACCGGTTGTAACAGACGAAATCGATCCCTGGGCGGGTGTTGGCGTTCAGACGAAAGTCAATGGTGAAATAAAGCAGAATGGCAATACGAGGGACTTCATCTTCAACCTGGAAGTCGTCATTCGATACATCGCGCAGGCGATGACGTTGTTCCCCGGAGACTTGATTCCGAGCGGCACTCCTTCCGGCGTGGGACCAGTTGTCGCCGGAGACCGGATGGAAGTGACCGTCGAAGGCGTGGGAACCTTGAGTAATCCAGTCGCGGACGAATAGCGATCGCTTCGGTTTGTATTGCAGCCGGAATCGCTCCCGGATCAGGCGCTGCAATCGAGGCCGGTAGAGAAGGTCGAAAGCGAGTTCCTTGTCGGGAAACATGGCGAGCGCGGCACGCTTGGCTCCAGCCGCCAACTCTGAAGCCTCTTCGATGGTCATGCCCGGGTCTTGGCCGATCACCGACATAACCATACTCATCATGACCTGCAGGCGGCGGATCTTGCGGGCTTCCTCTTCGCGTTCATTCGGTGAGTCCTCCCCGAGGGGAAATCTCCCTTCTTGTCCGACGCGCTGCGAGATGTTCATGGTTTCCCCTTTGCCCACGTTCTTTGGATGACGCGCTATAGCCCGGCGTTGCGCCGTGATTAGGGCCATTCTGCCTCAATTGCGGTAGAAAGCAACTGCCCAAAGGTGCCCATTCCGATTCGTACCCTTCGTATCCGCAACCCCGAGATAGAGGATCGGCATCCAGTTGCTATACGCTCCGGTCGAACTCGCGTTCACCAGAGTAGAATCTCTAAGCGGCACCGATTCAGCTGTGAATTCAAATTGGAGGTACTATGGCAGAACTTATGGATCCATCGGCGAACGCGCAGCCGCAACCCAATCCCCACGAGAAGTTGGTGAAAGTCTTCGATTCCGAACAGGAGTCAGAGGCGATGATCGTCAAGGGGCTGCTTGAATCGGCGGGGATCGACAGTGACCTGACATCCGCGTCGATGGTGCAAGACACATTCCCCGGTTCGGGTGGAATGATCATTCTAGTCCGGCAGGAAGATGCCGACGCCGCCCAGAAACTGATCGCCGAGCATCAACAGTTGCCCGCGCAAGAGGATGATGACGAGACCGCGGAAATTGAAATTATTGAAGACCCGTCAAAGAAGGCGTGACGGAGTGTCCATCGAGGTAAAAGGTGACGGCGCCATCAAGATCGGTGCGGTAGACGCGAGTTCCCGCTTCTGAAAGCCTTTTCAGCGTTTCCATCCTAGGCAGACCAAACGAGTTTCCCGATCCCACGGAGATAACGGCAAAAGCCGGCCTTGCGGAATCGACCAGTTCGGGAGTGGTTGCATTGGCGCTGCCGTGGTGTCCTACCTTCAGCAGACTCGCTGTCGGATGATGCAGACTGGCAATGCGGCGTTCCACTTGCTTCTCGGCATCACCTTCCATAAGGACGGATGAGTCCGCGTAACTGAGGCGCAATACCAATGAGTCATTGTTTTGAGGCTTGGCCGCCATTGGCCAATCGCGCGGCGGGAAGAGTACTTGCACGCGGGTTCCGCCGAACTCGAAGTCATCGCCTTCCCAACGGCGTACCACATGGACTCCCAGCTTCTGTGCGGTAGCAACTACGCTCTCTAAGGCAGCACTCGGCGGTTGCAGGCCGAGCCACAACTCCGTCGGCCGGAAATTCTTGAGCACGGCGATCATGCCGCCGATGTGGTCGGAGTGTCCATGAGTAATGGCGGCGGCGTCGAGGTGCGAAATGCCCCGAGACCAGAGATAGGGCGACACCACATCTTCGCCGAAATCAAGTTGCGATCCGCCGGGGCCGATGGGCCCTCCGGCGTCGATCAGTAGAGTTCTGCCCCGGGGCATAACCACCAGAGTGGAATCGCCCTCGCCGACATCGATGGACGTGACTTCCAGAGCGCTACTGCGAGTTACCGCCTGTGGACGCAGGACCACAAGACCCACCGAAGCGAGAAGGATTGCAACCAGCCCAGTGATCGTCAGGAGTGCGCGCTTCCTCGCGGTGCAGAGAGCAAGGAGTAAGGCAGCTGCAGCCATCCCGCTCATCAGTAGCGACGGTAGAGGGACGCGCAGATCCGCTAGCCGAAAGCCGCCAAGACCGTGCACCGTGCCCGTGATAGCGGTTAGCGCAAGAGAGGTTGCGAATGCGGGAATGCGAGCAAGCAGAGGCAAGATGTAGCTCAGTCCCACCGAAGCGACTGCTGCCGGCATCATCAACTGCGTCAAAGGCACGACAGCGAGATTCGCAGGCAATCCGATAGTGGTCGCGCGGTGGAAGTAATAGGCCATGGGAAGCGCGAGTCCCATTTGCATAACCGCCGAGACGAAGACTAACTCTGAAAGCGCCAGCAGGAAGCGAACGGGCAGCGCGGACCGTGCGATCAGCCCAGGGCTTGCCTGTGAAAAGTGAAAGTCTTGATGCAATCAACTGCAGATCCAGACGAAATTGAGCTATGTGCGGAGGAAGTGATCGGGCAAAGTCCTTCGAATCCCAGTTGGCCAGTCCCAATCTGTAGAGCTGTGAAGTGCGCTGCAAGAATGGTATGCCGATCCCGGCCACGATCAACACACAGACAAACGTCATCTGAAAGCTGGCCGTGAAGAGCTGGCGAGGATCAAAGATGAGTAACCCTAATGCAGCCGCACCGAGCGCATTGAGCATGGCGCGATCGCGATAGAGCAGTCGCGTGCTCAGGTAAACCGCAGACATGAGTGTTGCACGCCAGACAGGCGCGCCTACTTCGGTGATAAAGGCGTAGACGACGCAGAAGCCAATGGTGAACACCGTGGCTGGGATTTCCGGCAGGTGCAGGCGGCGCAAGGTCCAGAAAACGACGAATGCCAGGATGCTGATATTCATCCCGGAGACGACGAGCACGTGATACGTGCCTGAGCGCTGGAAGTCGACACGCGTATCGCGGTCAATAAAGGCCTCATCACCGATGATCATGGCGTCGATCAGCGCAGCTTCACGTGGCGCCCAGATTTGCTGTACTTGTGCGAGTACGCTGCGATGCATGCGGTTTCGCCAACGAGTAATTCGGTTTCCGTTCAATCCGGGAAGTAGTGCAACATCCTCGAGTTTGGCCAAGCCAAGGGCCGCGATCCCGTGGTCAGAAAGGTATCCGCGATAATCAAAGGCCCCAGGATTTCGAAAATTGTGCGGCGGTTTGAGTTTGGCAAAAAAACGTAGACGTTCGCCATACTGAAAGAGACGAACTTCGTCATGTGCCGATGGTCCCGACGAGGTTGTCTGAGTTTGCAGTGCGCGCGGACTATAGATATTCAGCCGGATTCCGGAATGCACAGGGACGATCTCACCGGCAGCAGTTCGGATCTGTTCGGCTTCGACGTCGAGGGACTGCCTGACCTCTCCCAATTCATCTTGGTGCGCACGTCCGTCCCGCATGACATGCGCCGTGACCTCTACGCCCTGACGGTCTGCGTAGGGGAAGATCGACGTATCGAGGCGGTCGCAATTCGCTCTGAGTTGAATGTGAAGGGCGCCAGCGAGAAAGAATGCTGACAGCGCCAACGTCCAGGCAAACGCGGAGCGGCGAGATGTGAAGTAGGCCGCGGCTGCAAGAAAGCCGACTACGGCGACGAACCACCACAGAACCGGCCGCCATTCGTACCTGCCAACGATAATACCTAGCGCGTATACCGTCGCAGTCCAGAGCATTGGCTGGCGCGACGCCTTGAAGGAAAAAGCAGGAGAGCCGGATGACGAGGGAGAGATCATGGGCCAGAACAGCGATGGTTCGGGGAATGGAAGGTTGCAGGCCGGTTGGACCCGTTATCAGCGCACCAGACTTCAGCGGACCAGTTTCAGCAGACCAGGTGCACGACACTTTCGAGGTGATAAGTCTGTGGAAACAGGTCGACCAGATGCATCTGCTCGATGCGATAACCCGCAGCAAGCAGAATCACCAGATCACGAGCCAGCGTCACCGGATCACATGAGACATAGACAACGCGTGGCGCGCCCAAGGTCGCCAACATTCGCGCCACGCGCTCTCCCAGGCCACCTCGAGGCGGGTCGACCACCGCCAGGTCGGGCTTATGAAAAGTATGAGAGGGAACTATGCCCTTCCCGATCCGCCCCGTATTTTGCACACCGGCCAGGAAATGCTCCGTTGTGTCGTGTACCGCAACTCCATTCGAGGGCAAATTGTAGGAGAGATCGCCTGACGCTGTCTGTGACGACTCAACAGAAACGATGTGATGAAAGTCACTGAGGGCTGTGGAAAACAATCCGACCCCGGCATAGAGATCGAGAGCCAGTTCGCCTGACTGGTCTTGGGTAACGATCTTGACGAGTTCATCCGTCAGATGGCGGTTGGTTTGGAAAAAAGATCCGGCGCTTACACGGTAAGGAGTTCTTTCGGCCTGATAGGTAAGATGGTCGGAACCGACGCTGACAAGTTTTTCTGGCGGATGGAATCCGCCCTTGCTGTTTTCGCGAAACACCACGATTCCAGCGATCTCTGACATCGAGGCGTGGAACTCTTCCGTCCATGAGCGCGCTGCGGCGCGTCTGGTATCTGAGGCGGCCGAGATCTCGATCAACATCTTGCTGTCATCCGCATTGGCGAAGAACTCAATTTCGCGGACACCCGGTGGCACTTTACCTTCGCGCCCAATCTGCCAAAACCTCGCGATTCCCTGATTGATCAGAGGCGAACTGATGGGACATTCCTCGATCGCGAGCAACTCGTGCGAGGCTATTTTGAAATATCCAACCTTGAATTCAGGACTGGTCTGGACCTGCAAGCGCGAGCGGTTGCGGTAGTTCCAGGGTGGTGAGGGATGGACAAGGATATCGCCTGGGAGGTCGACTTTCGCCGTGCGGCGCAAAGTTTCGAGAAGAATGTCTCTTTTGATCTCGAGTTGGTGCTCGTAGTTGGCGTGTTGGTAGTGACATCCTCCGCACGGACCGAAGTACGGACATCCGGGCTCAACGCGGTGCGGCGAAGGTTCGAGGATACGGTCAGCATGAGCGCGAGCAAAGCTAGTTTTCTCTTCGGTGATCGTGGCTTCGGTTTTTTCTCCGGCAAGAACGAAGGGAACGAATGCTGCTTTTCCACGTCCGCGCTCGTCGGCGGGCAGCCGGGCCAGGCCGTCGCCGCCGTAAATCATCTTTTCGATGGTGAGGAGCAAGAGTCGATTCTAAATGACCGCGCTATAACGCTCGTCCCGCTGCAGCGCCGGAGGCCCATGCCCACTGGAAATTGAAACCACCGAGATGCCCAGTGACATCGACGACTTCGCCAATGAAGAAAAGACCGGGCACTTTTTTTGACTCCATTGTTTTAGCGGAAAGTTCATCGGTATCGACGCCACCGGCGGTGACTTCCGCTTTTTCAAATCCTTCGGTGCCCGCTGGAGTCAGCGACCAGAAATGGAGTTGGTGATCGGAATCTTCCAGCGCGGAGTTTGTCCAGGATTTTGGCGGATGAAGCTCGAGCCACCGATCGGCTAGCCGATTTGGGAGAGTTTTTCGCAACTCAGATTTCAAGTTTGTCGGCGTGCGGGGAACCTTCGGATCATCGAAGGCCGAACTGTCACGTTGCGCTCTGGCGCAAGATCAATCCGAATTGGTTCCGGCTTTTTCCAGTAGGACGAGACCTGCAGCATCGCCGGACCACTCAGCCCGCGATGAGTGATGAGCATCTTTTCGCGGAACTTCTGACCGTCGCATGAAGCGATCACGTCGGCGGAGACTCCTGAGAGATCGCAGTAGCGCGAGCGATCGGACTCATCGAATACGAGGGGCACCAGTCCGGGACGCGTCTCTTGAATCTTTAGCCCGAATTGCCGGGCCAGATCGTATCCAAAGGAGGTGGCGCCGATCTTTGGGATTGAAAGGCCGCCTGTTGCAACGACCAAGGCCGGAGCGTGGAACTCATCCCCAGCCGATCGCACGACGAATTCAGTTGTGCGGCGGACTTCCTGGATCTGCGTGTTCAGAAAAATCTGTACCCCGGCTGCCCGGCATTCTTCTTCCAGCATTGCCAGAATGTCGCGCGCAGAACGGTCACAAAATAGCTGGCCCAACGTTTTTTCGTGATACGGGATGCGGTGCTTTTCGACCAGCGCGATGAAATCAGCCGGGGTGTAGCGAGCGAGTGCCGATTTTGCGAAATGAGGATTCGCGGATAGAAAGTTTTCCGGGCGGCAATGGATGTTGGTGAAATTGCATCGGCCGCCGCCGGAGATCAGAATCTTTTTGCCCAACCGATCGGCGCGTTCGAGGACGGCTACGCGACGTCCGCGCTTGGCGGCTTCAATAGCGCACATCAGGCCGGCCGCGCCACCTCCGAGGATCAGTGCGTCGAATGAGCGGGTCACTAGAGATCACATATAGAAGAGGCTGAGGCGAGGTAGGTGGTACTTCTCCAGCAGCCGCTTCTGAACGTATTGCTTTTGCAGTTGATCGATTTGCGGCGCAGACATCTTTCGGCGATACGGAGCGAGATCGCGATCGGCCTCGGCGCGGACTGCGACGATTTCCTCGTCGGGAGTAGTAGTAAGGAACATGGCGAAAAGCTTTTCTTCGAGAACGGTCAAACGTCGCTCGAGGTCCTCGAGTCGCGGCGGATTCTCAGCAGTCTCATCCGCGAGTTGGCGCAACGTCTTTGCGGTTTCAACCAAGAAAGCCGAGAGCGCGCCCTGAGGGACGCTGGCGAAGGGCAGGGCATCGGAGTTCTTGCGCAGAAAAGCGGCAATGACATTCGGCTCGAATCCTTCGGCCGAACGGGTTTTGGGAACGTCGCCGGCTGCTCCGACTGCAGCCTCCTTCATATCTTCTGCCGCGGCAAGAACCTGCTGTGAACAATAGGCCAGGCTGTTCACCTTTTTCGTTTTGCTGGGGCGCTGCTCATACCGGTCGAAAGCGCCATCGATGCCGCGCAACACGGCTTCCAAGGGAATTCCCGCATCCTTCCACGTTTCGATCAGGGCCCAGTCCAAAGTCGAGAGTAGCAAGCCTCCGCCGCGGCGTTGCAGAAACCGTTCCTCAATTTCCGTGAAGTAGTTGAAGTAATTTTCCACGGCGGGTCAGCGGAAGTTACGTGAAGGCGAGGTCGTAGCAGGGGCATCCCCATTGGCGGATTTGCTCTGCGATTGTTTTCCTGGCGATTTGGTGACCTTTGCGCCGGTCTTGCCAACAGCCTCGCGTCGTGCCGTTGCGTTCCGCTCCCAAATGATCCGCAGTCCTTCGAGAGTTAGAAATTCGTCGACGCTCTTTATGTATTTCGATCCGGTGCCGATCATCGGGCCCAGGCCGCCGGTCGCGCTCACGTGAGTGTCTTTGCCGAGTTCCGTCAACAGAAGTTCCAGGATGCCCTCGACCAGACCGAGATACCCATAGTAGAGCCCGGATTGCAGGCTGCCGACGGTGTTCGAGCCGATTACGCGCGTTGGCTTGCGGATCTCAACGCGAGGCAGGCGTGCGGTACGTTCAAATAAAGCATCGGCAGAAATACCGATGCCCGGGCAGATCACGCCGCCGAGATATTCCCCTTTCGCCGAGACGCAGTCGAAAGTCGTTGCCGTACCGAAATCGACGATGATGCATGGTCCGCCATACTTTTCGTAGGCGGCCACGGCATTCACTATGCGGTCGGCGCCGACTTCAGCGGGATTGTCATAATGCACCGGCATGCCAGTCTTCACGCCGGGTTCGATGAATAATGGCTTCAGACTGAAATAGCGCTCACAGACCTGGCGCAGCACCGGATCGAGCGGTGGAACGACCGACGAAACCACTATGCCGTGAATGCCTTTGGACTCGAGACCCGCCATCGAGAAAAGGTTGCGGAACAACACTCCATACTCGTCGATCGGTACTCGTGCGCGAAGTCGCGACCCGCCAATTGGCGAGCAGACGCTCGTAGCGAGGTGGTTCGTCGGCATCTCCGCCCGGATGCACTTTGGCCACTCGGGCAAAGACGCCCAATACAGTGTTCGTGTTGCCGACATCAATGACGAAAAGCATCGGTCTTCAAATCTGTTTGATTAGGTTTCGTTGATTCACAAATGAGCCGCTATTTTTCACGAACCGTCCCGCTTAGAACCGTTTGCAGTCCATGCAAGCGTCCGCACCAGCAGAGAACCCGCGTCCATCAAGGCCTTCGGTCGTGCCTTCGAAGGCGGCCCCGTTCTCTTCAATACGAACTTTTTTGCCAAACACCCACGAAGAATTCTGCGCGAAGCGCTGCACAATCGATTCGCGAGCATCCGAATCCTTCAAGCTAACTGCCGATACTCGCGACCGAGTGATTTTAACAAAGTGGTCAGTAGTTCTACGCGTGACCATTCGCTCCCGGTAACGAGGCGCAACGATGTGGCAGGCAAGTCCTTGGGGAAGCTAGCCTGATTCACATTGATCCCAATCCCGACGACGATGTAGCGGACGCGTGTGGCCTCGGCATTCATTTCCGTAAGAATTCCGCAGACTTTTTTTCCGTCAACCAGAAGATCGTTCGGCCACTTCAAATCGGCGCTTACACGCGAATCGACATCCTGTATGGCAGACTGCACGGCCAAGCCGGCGGCAAGAGAAAGAGCCAATACATCTGCCGGCGGCAATGCCGGACGCTAGCACGACCGAACAATAAATTCCTGTCGAGCGCGGTGATTGCCATGAATTGGCTCCGCGCCCGCGACCGGCGGTTTGTTCTTCCGCAAGGAAGACGCTGCCTTCCGGAACGCCTTCGGCCGCGGCGGCCATCGCAGCGGTGTTGGTGGACCCGATCTTGTAGAAGTGATGAAGATGCGCGTCGAAAATGGTGCTGCGCAGCAATGGCCGCAGAATCTCCGGCAGGAGAAGGTCGGGAACCGAGCGCAGTTGATATCCCGTCGCAGGAATGGCCGGCGACATCGACGCCGAGACTGCGCAGTTGTTGAATCAGCCGCCAGACTTCGGAGCGGCTCGATGAGATCTCTTCCGCGATCTTTGTGCCGCTGACCACGACCGTCGCGTGCTCCATCAGCAGTCGCACGATGTGGCCAAGCCTAAGATCGGTGGGCTGCGGCGCGTGGACCGCGGCCCCTGATCTTCCCGGTTTCTTGTCGCGAATTGTCGAGGCCCTGACGATGCCGAGATTATGCGCGATTCCCGGCGAAACGACAAATACCCGACTACTGGGCGGTTTCCGTAAATGTGGCCACAGGACGCCCCAGCGCATATTGCCCTTCGGCCATAACATGAACAGTTTGAGCAGTCGATGGAAGGGTCAGCACCACCGAGGCCTTTCCGCTCGAATCCGTGTCGACGATCCGGCTCGAAAGTGTACCCGCTGAAGTTGTGAAGAAGACCGTACCGCCGCTCGCGCTGCCACCGGACGGTCCCGGATTCAGGGTGACGGCCAGCGTTAGCTGGCTGCCGGCCGTACCCTTCTGTTTATCTCCAGTCTTGGTGAATGTTGCTGGAGGATTCCCCACAAGGATGTATCCACCCTGCTGCTGAGCAACTCCGTTGGTGTCGGTGCTCGGCACGGAGTAATGATAGAAACCTGGATTGCTTCCCGCGGTTACGGTGATCTTTCCATTGTGTCCCTTGCTCAACACTGGCTGCGAGACAACGACGCTGATTCCAGGATCTGACGTGGGAGCCCCGAGCGTCACCGTGGCAGTTCCTGAAGTGACCTTGGGCTGCAGTATCACCTTCCCTCCAGCGGCAACCATGGTCGTATCCGGATTTAGATCCCATTCTGCTCCCGGCAGTTGCGTGGTACCCGTAACCACCAGCAGGGTCGCGGAGTATGGCACGAAGCTCATGCTTGAAGACCAGTTGGTGGTTGTGGAAGCCACGATCTGTGTGGGATTCGTAGAGGACAATGTGTAAGACGTTACCTGCTTCGGAGTAAATCCGTTGAACGTGAACTGCACCTGATCCGGATTCGACGGATCTTTATTGAGCACGAGCAGCGTCATCTGGGTGCCGACTGGATTGAGCGCAGCATAACTGCTGAACAAATTCGGGTCGCCGTTGTTGGTGTCGGAGACAGACGTTGCGGCGAACCCGTGGTGCAGTCCGTCATAGTTCGTGAACAGCTTCAAGGCAAGATAGTTCGGATTTGTCGGCACTGGGGCGACCCACCGCGATGCCAGCGACATGCGCTCTCGACCGAAAATTCCGTAGGCATCCGCGTCCCCTAGCGCGGTCGAGAAATCCGACTCTCCCGCGAAATTCGCGCTCCACTCGGTAAAGCTAACCGGCGTGCCGGGATAGATCATATTCGCCATGGCCCGCATCCGCGGAATACGAAAAGGAATCGTCTTGTCCGGCTGGATGAACGTCGCCCAGTTCTGATTGATCGTGCTCGACTCGCTAACGTACGTTGGATCCCAATAATCGCGGTAGATCCGAGCAGTGAGCGCCTGTTTTTGGGCTTGCGTCCACGTCGATGTATCGGGGCCATCCGGATAAGCGTGGACATCCAGCACGTCTACGGAACGCGTATTGGCCACTTTATCTTCCCAGTAAACCTCGTTGAGCCACCAGGGCAGCAGATCGACTCCCGCATGCGCGCCCTTATCGTTGTTGTTGGCACCGTTCCAGTAATACCACCAGCAGCAACTCACCGGCCCCAGGCGGATTGCTTTTGGATCCCAGCCCTTCAGGTTGCGAGCCTCGGTGACAAACGTGTCGCGCATCTCATTGTAGGCAGTCGGCGAAGGGTGCACGTCGCGGTGCGTACTTCCCCATATGTCGATCTCGTTATCCATATTATAGAGATGCGGAGCCGCGCCAAAAGCCGCCGCCAGCGCCCCCGCCCACTGATTGCGATAAACACTGCCCGGAGGATCGTTCGATCCTGGCTGATCAAGCAGTGGAACGTCGGCGTCATTGGGATTCGCCAAGTCAGTGTGGTGCTGCAATCCGTCTTGAGGCCATCGCCCGCATCGGTGTTATACGGATCGACCGAGCACTGCGAACCGTATTTTGCGACCGAGAAGCTCCAATGACCGTTCGTTCCATTCTCGGCGGTTTTTGCGACCCAAGGCAGCATGGCCATTGTCATCAGTGGATGGCTGCCTGCATTCTTGACATCGGTGATGAATTTGGTGGAATCCGCATCTCCGATCTCGGAGTAGTTGAAATCTTCGAAGTAATAATCGTTGGCGGCGTTGTAAGTAAACAGCTGCCAGTTATAGCGCGAAGTGGAGTTGCCGCCCCAGCGCACGACGCTGAGTCCGCTGTCGGTGATCGTTGGAGCGTCCTGAGGATAAGCTCCTCCGTAAATGTATGGGCTAATCGTGTGACGATTACTCAGGGCATCAACGGCCAGGTTGATGTTGACGGAAGGTGCCGCGTCTGACGACGTCGCGGAGGATGACTTTGCTGCTGGAGACGCCGGGTGCAGGCCGCTTTCTGGACCCGCTGCAAAACAGATGTTAGCGGTTATAGTGAGGAAAAGAATTCGGGCAAGCGAGCGTGGAGAGAAGTACATAAGGGGAGGACCTCCGTTGCGCCCAGTCTAGCCGCGCCGACGGGGCATCGAGAGCACAGAAGTACATTCGTTCGGAAATCCGGAGAGGTTGAGGAAGGGTTAATACCGCGGCCGAATTCGGTCAGGCTGGAACGACGCGCATGCTCATATCTACCGCATGAGTCGAGTGGGTGAGCAGGCCGACTGAGATGAAGTCGACGCCGGTCTCGGCATAAGCGCGAACATTTTCCAGGGGAACGCCGCCGGAGCATTCGATTGGAATCTGTGCGCCGGAGTCACCGACACGATGTTGAGAACAGCGCTCGACAGCGCGCTTCACATCTTCAACCGACATATTGTCGAGGAGGATGGCCTCGGCGCCATTGGCCAGAGCCTGTTCGAGTTCGTCCGAATTCCGCACTTCGATTTCGATCGGCTGGGATCCGCGGCGATTGCGGTGGGCGTGCTCGAGCGCCGGAGCGATGCCACCGGCGAGCGCAATGTGATTGTTCTTGATGAGCACACCGTCTGAGAGATCAAGCCGGTGATTCTGTCCACCTCCGCAGCGCACGGCGTATTTGTCGATGACGCGCAAGCCGGGCGCCGTTTTGCGCGTGTCGAGGATTCGAGCTTTGGTTCCGGAAACGGCTTCGACGAACTTGCGCGTGAATGTGGCAATACCGCTCATGCGTTGCAAGAAGTTCAAGATGACGCGCTCGCAGGAAAGGACCACGCGAGCATTATGACGAATCACCGCAACGGACTGGCCTGCACGCAGGCGGACTCCATCGAAAATTTCGGGATGGGTGGTGACTTCGTAGTGTGACGTCACGGCGCCGTCGAGAGCGGCATAGACATCGAAAATCCGCGCCGCAACACCGATGCCCGCGAGAATGCACTCCTGCTTGGCAATAATTGTGCCCGCGGCCCGCTGGTTGGGATCGATGCAGGCGTAGCTCGTCGCATCGCGCGTCGCCCGGTCTTCGAGCAGTGCGTTCTCCAGAATGGCCGTCAGTCGTCTTGAGTTCCAATCCATGGAAGCAGTTCTCAGTACCCAGTTTCAAATAGAACCCATGATGGGGACAACCGCCCTTGGCTGTCCGCGGGTCGAAAGTCGCGCCTTCAACTCAATTGCAACCGATTTCCTTTAACTTACTCAGCGTTTTTTCCTTTAGCACCGCGAGCTCATGCTGTTGCTTGCGCAGACCTTCGACCACATTCTGCGGAGCTTTCGCGAGGAAATTTTCGTTCCCGAGCTGCCTCTGCCCGGTGGCGATTCCCTTCTCGAATTTATCCAGTTCTTTTTTTAGGCGTTCGCATTCCGACGCAACGTCGATCTTACGCTCGTAGACAACGTGCACATCGAAACGCGCCGTGCTGCGTGCTCCCGCAACTTTGGCCAGAGAGCCCTCAACGAACGCGATCTTCTCCACGGACGCCAGCCTCTGGACCGCTCCGCGATTGTGCTCGATCATCTTGCGAATCTCTGGTTCGTGCGCGAAGACATCGATGGGAACCCTGACCTTGGGTTCGACTTTTAGTTCCGCGCGCAGATTGCGCACGCTGACGATTAAATCCTGCAAGATCGCCATTTCCGTTTCCGCTGCCAGCTCGAATTGGTTCTTGTCTGCTTGCGGAAACGAAGCCAGGGCAATCGACTTGAGAGCGGGCTTGCCTTCATACATCGCCTGCCAGATTTCTTCGGTGATAAATGGCATCACCGGATGCAGCAGCCGCAACGACGCATCGAACAGATTGACGAGGTTCGTGCAGGCAATACGGGCCACATTCTTGTCGCCGCCTTCTTCGAAATTCAATCGCGGCTTGATCAACTCCAGATACCAGTCGCAGAACTCGCCCCAGAAAAAGTCGTAGATGCTGTTGGCAGCCTCGTGAAAGCGATACGCTGCGAGCGCTTCATTTACATTGGCTGCAACACGATTGAAGCGAGAGAGAATCCAGCGGTCTTCGAGAGTTGCGGTTTGAAATCCGGCGACGCTTGGATTGGACTGCTCTCCTGCAGTTGGCCGCAATCCGGGCTCAACCCGGTCCACATTCATGAACATAAAGCGCGCCGCATTCCATATCTTGTTGGCGAAGGCGCGGTAGCCGTCAGTCCGGCTTTCACTAAACGCGATGTCTGTTCCGGGCGCAGCCATTGCCGCCAGCGTGAAACGCGTTGCGTCAGTACCGAATCGATTGATTACGTCCAGAGGATCGACCACGTTCCCCTTGGTCTTCGACATCTTCTGCCGCTCGGCGTCGCGTACCAGTGCGTGAATGTAGACCTGCCTGAAGGGGACGCTATCGTTTTTCTTGTCGCCCCAGCCGCTGGCTTTCTTGATCGCCGGATCCTGTTCGTGCCCCTGCATGAAGTGGCAGCCGAACATGATCATGCGCGCGACCCAGAAGAAGAGAATCTCGTAGGCCGTGATGAGCAGCGTCGTCGGATAAAACACCGCCTGATCGCGAGTCTTCTCCGGCCATCCCAGCGTCGTGAACGGCAGCAGTCCGGAGGAAAACCAGGTATCGAGAACATCGGGGACCTGCTCCAGCTTCGCGCCGTTGCATTTCGGACACGTCGTGGGAGCTTCGCGTGCGACGATCACTTCCTTGCATCCTTGGCACGTCCACGCCGGAATGCGATGTCCCCACCACAACTGCCGCGAGATGCACCAATCGTGGATGTTGTTCATCCAGTTGATATAGATCTGTCGATAGTTGTCGGGGACGATGGTGATCTCGCCGCTCTCAACAGCCTCACGCGCGCGATCCGCCAGCGGCTTGATCTTGATGAACCACTGCTCCGAAAGCCGCGGTTCGATGACCGTGCCGCAGCGGTCGCACTTGCCAATAGCAAGCGCGTAATCTTTTTCTCCGACCAGAAATCCTTGCTCGCGCAAATCATGCAAGACGCGCTTGCGGGCTTCAAAACGATCGAGTCCCGCATATGGACCCGCGTTGTCATTCATACGCGCGCGTGAGTCCATTATGTTGATTTGCGGCAGATTGTGGCGCAGTCCAGCCTGAAAATCGTTGGGATCGTGAGCGGGTGTAACCTTCACCGCGCCCGTGCCGAATTCCGGCTGTGCGAGTTCGTCGGTAATGATGGGGATCTCACGATTCATCAACGGCAGCAATACTTTCTTCCCGTGCAGATGCGTGTAGCGCTGATCCTTCGCGTTTACCGCGATCGCCGTGTCGCCCAGCATGGTCTCCGGCCGCGTGGTTGCAACCGTGATGAACTCGTCGCTGCCGACGACCGGATAGCGAATCTCCCACAGCTTTCCCGCTACATCTTCGTGCTTCACTTCGAGATCGGAAATCGCGGTCTCGTGCCATGGGCACCAGTTAACGATGTAATTTCCGCGATAGATCAGTCCTTCTTCGTAGAGCCGGACAAATACCTCACGCACGGCGTGCGAAAGGTTCTCGTCCATCGTGAAGTATTCACGGTCCCAGTCGACCGACGCGCCAAGCCGCTTCATCTGATCGAGAATCGCGCCGCCGTACTCGCGCTTCCATTCCCAGACGCGCTCGACGAATTTCTCGCGTCCCATCTCGCGCCGCTTTTTGCCCTCTTTCTCGAGTTGCTTTTCGACCATCATCTGGGTGGCAATGCCTGCGTGATCGGTTCCGGGCAGCCATAGCGTGATGAATCCACGCATGCGATGCCAGCGCACGATGATGTCCATCTGCGTCTGGTTGAGCATGTGGCCCATGTGCAGGCGGCCAGTGACGTTCGGTGGAGGCAACAGCAGCGTGAATACGGGCCGCGCCTTTTCTCCGAGAGGCTGGCCTTCCGGGGGAGTGGGCACGGAGAAGAGTTTTTCTTTGATCCAGTAGTCGGCCCAGCGCGTTTCAATCGCGCCCGGCTCGTAGGATTTAGGAAGTTCGTGCGGCATAGAAAGAAGTCAGCACTCAACCGTCAGCAATCAGCCAGTCGAAGCCGGCGTTGCGAAACGGTTTCCACTGACTACTGAGTGCTGAATGCTGAGTGCTAGCTTTGATCTTACAGGCGCGCGAAAAGAAGGGTCAAACGCGCAAAGGGGTGAAGGACGTCGCTGCGTAGTTGGGAACCAATAGAAGAAGGCGGGAGCAATCCCGCCCTTTTTCCTTCATCCAACCTCGAATCCATCATGCAACGTCTTTCTTCAACTCATGCTCACCGAGCCCACCGACCGTCGCTACTGGCGGGTTGCCGACGTGCGGCATCCCCGGAGTGTTCCACTCGTTGGGACTCTCCGTCCATGCCCAGCCGCTTCCGTTCGGTTTCGCCCGAATCGAGGCTTGCGTATAACCGGGGTTACACGGATAACTATCCGCGCCGGTCCAAACGCCGCAACTACTAATCGTGACCGAAACGGCAGTGGGGTTATACCACCAAAAAGTAATCCCATCCCCAAGGGCACCCGTTGCCTGGCCGTTTTCGATGCTGATGTTCGGAATGTTCGGGCCTGCACCGGGATTCTCGCCCGTAATGTGCGGTTCGCCGGCGGCGGTCCACTCGTCCGGGCCTTCGACCCATGCGTAGCTATTCGGATTCGGGGTCGCCAGGATTTGGGCTGCTGTGTAGCTATTCGGACCGGCAGGCAGATTGTAGCTGGAGTCCTCACACCAGGTACCGCAGTTGCCAATGGTGACGGCTGAGCTGGTAGGGTTGTACCAGTAAAAAGGCTTGCCGTTTTCGAGGGTCCCCGTTACTTCGCCGTTCTGTATATTGATGTTCGGTGTGTTCGGCATTGAAAGATCCTCCTCAGAAATTTTGAGATGAAGCCACTATTTTTGCTGCATCAGGGCCTGATACCGAGGATTGTCGTGGAGGTTGTCGAAGGGCGCGCCTGTGGCAACCACCGACCGGGAGTAGCCCGCGGCTAACGCCTTCCCCAGCCATTCCAGCGCGGGTCCGGTTTCGTGCAGTTGGTTGTATACCACAGCGGCATTCAAAAGTAACTCTTTATCACCTTGTCCCAGTTGCAGGGACCGATCCAAATAGCTCAGGGCCTGCTCCCGATGGCCCAACATTGAGTGATAACTGGCCAGGTCTCCGAGAATATTCGGATCGCGCGGATTTACCTTGAGCTGTTGCTCGGCCATGGGAATCGCTCTGCGGTAGGCCTCTGCCGCGTCGGCAGTATCGCCGCTATAGTAGTACGAATCTCCGAGATTCCCCCATTTCTGGTAATCGGTGTCGTCGACCTTGAGGGCCTCTTTGTAATTGCGAACGGAATCCTTGAAGCGGTGCAGATGGAATTGGGCTATGGCGAGATTATTGTAGGCATTCAGGTTCGGACGGATCGCGATTGATTTTTCGAACGCGGTAACCGCGTCCTCGTCTTTGCCATCGAAGAGCAAAGCAGCCCCCAGGCCATTGAAGGCGAGATAACTGTCCGGATCCAGCTCTGTCGCCTTTGTGGACATCGCGACAGCTTTCTCATATTCCGCACGCGACCAGTAGAAAACACTCAGGGCATGATATGCGCGCCAATACTGCGGCCTTAGGCTGATCGCGCGCTTATAAGTCTCCTCCGCCTTGTCCGGCTGGTTCAGACGCTGATAAGCGCCAGCCAAGCCGCGGTAAGCCGCGTCATTCGTCGGATCCAATTGCACTGCTTGCTGAAACTGCTCGGCCGCCTTCTCGTATTGTCCGGTGCCGTCTTCGATGAGCCCCAGGCACATGTGCCCCTCGGCGCCCGCATTACCCAGTTCGGTGCCTTTCTCGCATGCCCGCTCCGCCTGAGCAATCCACTGCTTCTGCTTGCCCGCCATGTCATACCTGAGCCAATACGTTTGACCTAGCGCAGCTTCTGCCTGGCCGTAGTTGGGATCGATCTTCAGCGCCTGCTTGAGCACAATTTCTGCGCTGGTCAGGTTCCCGGTTTTGCGCGGATCCTGCAGATAGCCACGTCCTTGTACGTAATACTGATAGGCCTCGGAAGAGTTGGTGGAATGCGCATCCAGTGCCTGTTTCTCTTCGCTTCGAAGCGGAAGCTGCAAAGCCGTGGCCACGCCATTCGTCAGCTTGTCTTCGATGGTAAATAGATCAGATATGGGCGCTGTGATTGAGTCTCCGGCCAGATTCCTGCCGCTCTTGGCGTCGGTCACATTGTATGAAGCACGCACCAGATCATTCGCTTGCTCAAGCGAGACGCTCACGCCCAAGGTCACGCCCAGCTCTTTGCGCGCGTCCAAAAGTGTGGTCAATTTCTTTTCCTCAAGAGTTCGTGCGGGGACCACTTCAATGTCGTGATTCGCACTCAGTTGCGAGAGCCTGGCGCCTACATCATCCAGCAGGCCTCGACCGAATGCAGCCAGCTTGGGATCGTCCGCCGCGACAGAGATAGGAAGCACGGCCAAGCTTTTGCGAGCCGGCAGCAGAGTACCCGCAAGCCCGGCGGACCCGCCTTTGGAAGCCCATTGTCGAAGCAGCCGTGGTCCGAAGATTACCGCTCCCGCGAGTGCGACCACCAGTGCGGCAACGATCGCGACCCGCATTTTTCGTCGCGTCGTCCAGGTCGCCGCAGTTTGGGTGGTCTTCAGCTTCTTGCCGGCCTCGTAGTCTTTCTTCAATTGCAGCAGGTCGCGATGCACTTCCGCCGCGGTCTGATAGCGCAGATCGCGATTCTTGATCAGGCACTTGTCGATAATTTCCTGCAGGCGCTGGGGCAATCCCGGCATCGATTCGTTCAGCGACATAGGCGCCTGGCCGAGAATCGCGTGGACCGTCACCGCCCAGGTCGGACCCGAGAAAGCCTGCCTACCTGTGGCCATCTCATAAAGCAGCACGCCAAAGGAAAAGATGTCAGTGCGGGCATCGAGCACCTCGCCGCGCGCCTGCTCGGGAGACATATAAGCCACGGTTCCGATCGCGGCGCCGGTATGCGTTACCGGGCCGGTGGAAGAAAGGGTCATCCCCTCTGAGTTGGTCAAATCCGCGCCCGTTAACTTGGCGAGGCCAAAATCAAGGATCTTGGCCTCCCCCCGATCGGTAATAAAAACATTTGCCGGCTTGATATCGCGATGCATCACGCCTTTGGTATGCGCGGCCTGCAAGGCGTCCGAGATCTGCAGGGCCCATTCGAGCAGGGTCGCGAGCGGAACTGCCTTATCGCCGATGCGTTCGCGCAACGTCTGACCCACCAGCAACTGCATAGCGATGAAGGGATGCCCGTTGTCTTCATCGATTTCGTAAATTGTGCAGATATTGGGATGGTCAAGCGACGAGGCTGTGCGCGCTTCTCGCTTGAAACGCTCCAGAGCACGTGGATCTTTGGCGCCACCTTCCGGAAGGAACTTTAGAGCGACCATACGGCCGAGGCGTATGTCCTCGGCCTTGTAGACGATACCCATGCCTCCAGCACCAAGTTTTTCGCGGATGCGATAGTGCGAGACAATCTGGTCGTTCATGAGCGCGCAGTCCTGCAGGGGTCCCCAATACGCCGCATGGTACTGACTTGAAGCGAGAGGTGCAATAGCACAGGAGAGGATTCGTCAGGCACAACAGAGGGACGAGAGTTAAAAAGCAAGGCGGGGAGACTATCCAGGCAAATGCGGGACAGGCAATGGCCGCGATGACTATCTGAAGAGGAGTGCCGGAAAATCGACGATGTCCGCGACGGCTCTACCCAACTCGCGTTCGAGATGGCTTAAGTTCGCACCCGCGCGCAGGGAAATCTATTTCTTTTTTCCCAGTTTTCGGGCAATCTCTTCAACGATCTTGGGACGCATGTCGGCCAGAACGCTGTCGACCATGCTGGCGATTTCCGGATCGGAATCGAGCGAGTTGTTCACTGCCTCGGGGCTGCTTTCCGCACCCACAGCAACGGCCATGGCAGCAGAATCCTGGGCCACGGGAGATCCTTCTGCTTCTTCTTTCACCGCTTCGGCGGATTGAGCCGGCCGGGAATTTCCTGTTTCGCGGATCTTCCGCCAGCTTGCCCATGCGGCTGCAGCTGTGTTCTCTGAGTCTTTCTTGGCCATCTCGTCTATACCTCCCGCTATGGGACTAACCGCCGTAGGGCTGGCAGAATCTGTGGCTACGACCTCTGCAACTGTTTCTTTGGCGCTTGCTCCATGCTCTGAAACTTCATGGTCTTGTGGTGCGGGTGCGGCAACTTCTGCAACTGGCTCGGAGATTTCGTTTTTCTCGATCGATAAGGCAGCAGCCGGTAACTCACGCTTCTCTTCGAGGGACACTGCAGGCTGTTCTTCAATAATTGCAGATACTGGCTCTGCAGGCTTTACGTCCGCCTGTGCGAATTTGGTTTCGATCTCCGCCGGCTTCGCTTCAGCTATTACCGCGTCCTCAGTCTTGGCCTCAGGCTCGGCTGGCGTAGCCTCGACTGGCGGTTCCGCTTTCGGCTCTGCGACGACCGGTTCTTCGAATTTCACTACTACAACCGAGGATGGCTCCGGGATCAGCGGCGCCACCAGTTCCGGAGTTGGGATTGGTGCTGCTTCTACGATGGGCGCTGGTTCTTGCGAACCGAACGAAGACGCAATCGATTTAAGTTCGCTGATCGCAGCGCTGACGGCTTCCTTCGCAGCGCTGGCTACTTCCGCAAACGACGAGGCGGCTTCCGGCGCAGGTGTCGCCGGGGTTGAAACTGCAGCGGAGGACTGATCTGAAGCTGCGGTCCAAGTCTCGACCATAGCAGCAGGTGCTGGGGCCGCTTCAGAAATAGGTGTCGCGACTGGTTCAGAAATGCTTTTTGGTGCCTCAGCAGGAGCGGCATCGGCGTGAGGCGTTTCGGCAGCAGCGAATGCTGCATAGGCTTTCTGCATCTCCTGCTCAAGGGAAAGAGAGGCTTCTTCAGGAGCGAGTGCCGCAGCCACTGCCGTCCAGCGAGAAGTCGTCGAGCCCGCAGCCGCCGACGCTGCTAAGGCCATCGTAACCGGTTCGTCTGCTTTGTCTCGGTCACTGCTCGACCAAGATCCATTTCCGGAGTTCGTATCCGAAGAGTGCTCCAGCCCGATGATCGCCGCCATAACTTCGGACGGAGTGGCCGTGAGTTCTGGCTCGGCGTCTTTCTCCGGCTTCTCAGACTTTGGCTGTTCGGCGAGTGTTACGGCTGGCTCCGGTGCAGGCGCTGTTTCAGCGGTAGCTGAAACCGGCTCAGCGATTGGAGCTTCTTCCTTCTTCGTCTCCGTGGTTGCACGAGGTACTTCGACGGCGGCCGTCGCGGGCAACTCGGAATTCGGCGTCGCAGCTTTTTCTTCAGCAATCTTGTGCTGCCCGAGCGTGCTCTTAACTTGCGCCGCCGCGGCAGCCAGAGCAGCGATTTCCTCCGGCGTCACGTCTTTTGGCACACCTTCGGGAGCCAGGGCACCTAGATTCACGCGCTGGTCTTCGGCATGAGGCTCCGAGTGCGCCTGCGCTGCAGGAGCATGCTCAACCTTGTGTTCGATGACGGTTCGGAGATCTTTATTGATCGGGTTATACATCGCCGGATCGTCGACATCCGACTCGGCTACCTTTTCTTTTTCTTTTTCTTTCTTCTTGGGAAAAACGATGCGACTCCTCCACCCGGAGTCTTCATCGACTGCCATCGATTTGTCGTAGCGGGATTCCTCGATGGCTGCGGTAGCGCGAGCAAAGCGGCCTGGCTTCGATGGCTCCGAACGGGGAACAATTTTGTCTTCCAGCTTGCTCAAGGCGCTCAGTAGCTCGCTGGCCTCAAAGGGTTTTACGATGAATCCATCGGCTCGGACGCGCCGGGCTTCTTCCGGCTTGAACGGTTCCAACTTGCCCACAGTCAGAAGAACGGGAACTCGCGCCGTGTCGCCCGCTTCTTTCAGGCGCTGACACACCTCCAGCCCGCTGTACCCGGGCATGTAAACGTCGAGGACGATCAGATCCGGTTTCTGCTCAGCGATCTTCTTCAGGGCCGCGGAACCGTTGTTGACGGTAATGACTTCGTATCCCGCATCCGCGAGGATTTTCCGCCCCATATTCTGGGCGGTCACGCTGTCGTCGGCGAGCAATATCTTCCGGGCCAAAGGTTTTCCTCTGAAGAGGGGAGATAACGCGAAGGTAACCCGACCTTCAAGCTAAGTCAATGATGCAAAAGGGAAGTAACACGTTACCAGGGGACAACACCTAGTGCGTAGTGGATGGACCCACGGCCTCAGATCTTGAGCCTCAGACCTTAGAATCCTGTTCCGTATTCGGCTCGGGAAAAGACTCTTCCGGAATCACGTCCAGGGTTTCGAGTCCAAGGTCTAAGGCCCGGGTTCTAGAACGGAATGATCTTCTTCAATCCTCTTTTCTTCTTCTTGCTGCTTGAAAGATCCGCGTCGCTAGCCGGAGTCGAATCAGCGGTCTGCGCCGTAGGAGTAGAGGAAGATTGACCCGACTGAATCTCGTTCACCTGCGCGGGTGGAGGCAAAGGCTGATCACCATTGGTTGGCGTTAATTCGTTGGAATCAGCCGAAGCAGTCGGTTTCAGTTCATTGGGATCATTTGCCACAGGCGGTGTTGTTCCTGCTGCAGGTTGACCGAACGGCGCTTGACTGTTGGCAGTAGCGTCTGCGGCCGGAGGCAGATCGTTGGCGCCAGGCTGCTTCACCACGTCCACACCAACCGTCTTTTCGCCGCCGCCCATCGCCCCGAGAGCTTCCTGCCTCACGACGGTAGTGGCGGCAACTGGCTCCGGTTCAACCAGATTAGGCTCGCCCACTTGGGTAGCCCTTGCCACATCGGGGCCTTTCTTGATGATCCCTGAAACCCGGCCCATCATAGTGGTTTCGCCGCGGCTGGCGATTTCCCGCTTATTTTGCAGCACTGCTGCTTTTGTCGGGCGCGGCACGGGTTGATGCAAAGCCGTCAGTCTCCTTCTGGCATCGTCGGCCCGGTCCATCATCGGATAGCGAGTGACGATCTTGTCGTATGCTTCCGCGGCATTCCTGGTGAACTGTTCGAAGTACTTCGCCTTCGCCGCCTCGGAAGCGCAGCCGCGGGGCAGGCCCTTGGCATCGCAGGTCGGAGTGCTTCGCAGACGTGCCATCTGTCCTTCGTAATCCTGGCCGAGTAACCACGCCGCTTCATCCGCGCGGCTGTAAAGCGGATATTTGTCCAACAGGGACTTCAACCTTGCGATCGAAGCCGGATACGACTCGCGCAGGTAGTAGAACCTTCCAATTCCGAACTCGCGATCGGCCAAGACTTCCTGCACTTCCAGCAACTTTCGCTTCGCTTCCGGTACGACCTTGCTGTCCGGGTATTGCAGGATCACTTTGCGATATTCGTCTTCAGCTCGCTTGGCGTGTGTATAGTCGCGGTCCGCCTTTTCCATCTGTTGATAGTGGATGTTCGCGATCTTCAACTGAGCCTCGGCAGCTTCGGGCATGTTAGGGAAGAAGATCTCGAAATCGCTGTATTCCTGCTCGGCCTGCGCCAGTGCCGCAGCGCCACCTTCCGCGTACCAGGAATCACCCACGGCCAGCTTGGCGCGAGCGATGTACTCGGAGTCCGGATACGTATTAATCAAGGTCTGCAGTGTGAGCCGCGCCACGTCGAAGCGGTTGTGCCGCATGGCGTCCATTGCTTTGTCGAACAGAACTTTGTCCGGTTGCTTGGAACCGATTCCGGCCAGCGGATTGACGGACTTCTTATTCGTGCAGGCAGCAGTAAAGGCCATCAGCAGCCCTAGCAGCGCAATCGACAATGTTCGACGTGACATAAAACCTCGGTGGCCGATGATGAGTGACCAGTGACCCGTAAGATTGCTTTGGATTTTCGGACTGGCCCCTCGTGACCAATACTTCCAGGTCTTCGGCACAGTCTAGAAAACTACACTTTTAACATTGAAGCCTCGGCCCCTGCTTTCAGCAGGGCCTCGGCATTCTTCTTTGGATCGCCCTTGCCGAACACCGCGTTGCCCGCCACCAGAATTTCCGCTCCGGCATGGACAACATCGGCGATCGTTTCGAGCGACACACCGCCATCCACTTCAATCCGATACTGCAGCCCGCGCTGCCGTCGAATGTCAGCTAAACGCCGCATTTTGTGCAGAGTCGAAGGAATAAACTTCTGCGCGCCAAAGCCCGGATTGACCGACATAACCAGCACGTAATCCACAATATCGAGAACTTCCGATAAGGTCTCGACCGGCGTTGCTGGATTGATCACCACACCTGCCAGGCAGTTGTGGCTCTTGATCAGGTGCAGCGTGCGGTTCAGATGCCGACAGGCTTCCTGATGTACCGACATCCAGTTGATGCCAGCCTCGGCAAAGACCGGAATAAATTCGTCGGGATTCTCAATCATCAGGTGGCAATCGAGTGGCAGATCGGTCACTTTACGCAGCGACTTCACCACGGGAGGCCCGATCGTCAGGTTCGGCACAAAGTGTCCATCCATGACGTCGACGTGGATGAGGCTCGCTCCGCCCTCTTCGGCGGCACGCACCTGCTCGCCGAGCCGGGCAAAATCAGCCGAAAGAATGGACGGTGCAAGTTCGATCAAACCCGGGCCTCAGAACCTTATTTCGCAAGAATACTTATGAAAATTCTAACACGTGTGGCAGGTCTGACCTGTCGACCGAGTGGACCTAGTCCGGATGCCTCTTGACCTCTCTCGGTCACCTTGCTCCGCCAATATTCGGCCTTCAACCTGCTTTGATCCGCCACGTTGTAAAGGATCTCGCAATCGCAGAATCGCCCTTTAGATCGAAGTACCTCGAAGATATCGGCTAGTTCGGTGGCATCGAATCCCGATGTACGGAGAATAGCCTCGGACAATCTGTGATCACCATGACAATGTTCGCGCTGATCCGGAGGCCCAATGGGACAGAGCAGATCATCGAGACTTCGGAAGAAGTTTGAACGGTCAAGAACCTTCATGACGTCGGGTGTTATCGAGGCGATTAGGTCGTCGTTTGAATCTGTATTCATTTCGTTTGAACATACACCTGGCAATTTTGACAAACAAGACAGCACGGTCGCCGAAGGCAGTTCGCATCGGAGGCATGTTACCCTCGTCCGGCGTGTCGTCCCTGGCTCAACTTCCACCCGCTGCCTATTCCGTCGCCGCAGTTTTTATATGGGGCGCCTCCGACTTTGCCGGAGGATACGGCTCTCGCCGCGCCAACGCGTTCGTCTTGACCGCGTTCTCGCATGCGTGCGCTTTTGCGCTGATGCTGGCCATCGCTCTGGGACAGGGAGGAGCATTCCCGGACCGCGCGAGCATCCTATGGGCAATTGCAGCCGGGGCTGTCGGGGGATTCGCGCTCGCCATTTTCTACCGCGCTCTGGCCTCCGGCCAGATGGGACTCAGCGCTCCCATCGCCGCTCTGCTGGGTGCAGCCATCCCCACGATGGTGGATATTGCCTTGGAAGGCGCGCCCAGCCGATGGTCTATCGCAGGCTTCGCGTTGGCGATTTTCGCGATTTGGCTGATCACACGTCCGGAACCGGAGCGAGAGAACGACGAGTCCGGCCACCCAAAAGGTGTCGCGGCGGCCGCTCTGGCTGGGGTCGGGTTCGCCGGCTTCTACCTCTGCATTCACCAAGCCACTGGCTCCGCAGTGTGGATCGCCGCGATCTCGCGTATCGGATCATTCACAGCCACGGCCGTCGCCGTAGCTGTCATCCGCGCTCCAATCAAGTTGGATCGTCCGGCCGCTGGGCTGGGCGCAATCGCCGGATTCTTCGATGTATCCGCCAGCGCGATGTTCATCTACGCCAGCCAGCGTGGTCGGCTCGACGAAGCTGTTGTGATTACGTCACTGTATCCGGCGATAACGGTATTGCTGGCACGTCTGGTGCTGAAAGAACACTTCAGCCGTTGGAAATTCATCGGCTTGCTCGCAGCGCTGGCCGCGGTCCCACTGATTGCCGCAGGATAGCTGGTTTTACTCTCGATACTCGGTACTCGCAACACGGTACTGACTGCTGCTAGCATCGCAGCGTGCCCCTGCTCGAAATCCGAAATCTGACCAAAGTCTTCTCCGGAGGAATTCGAGCCGTTGCCGACGTTTCACTGGACATCCAGGCTGGTGAGACGCTTGGGCTGGTAGGCGAATCCGGGTCCGGGAAGAGCACTCTAGGACGGCTGATTCTTCGCCTGATCGAGCCCACGTCAGGCACTATTCGCTACGAAGGTCGCGACCTTCTTGCTGCCAGTTCTGGAGAAATGCGCCGTCTACGGCGCGACATGCAGGTCATTTTTCAGGATCCATTCGCATCGCTGGACCCCCGCTTTCGCGTGGAAGACGTCATCGCCGAGCCGCTGATCATCCATAAGGAGCAAACTGAACGAGAGCAACCCGACGCACGTGGGCGCGGCGACCTCCAGGTATCGAGTGGGGCGAAGTTCGAGATCCAGTCTCGTGTTTCCGAACTCCTCCGCGCCGTCGGGCCTTGACGAATCCGCCCGCACCCGCTATCCCCACGAATTCTCCGGAGGGCAGCGCCAGCGCATCGGCATCGCTCGCGCTTTAGCATTGCGCCCCAAATTCATCGTCTGCGATGAGCCCGTATCTGCCCTCGACGTCAGCGTGGGAGCGCAGATCGTGAATCTTCTCGCGCAACTCCAGCGGGATTTCGGTCTGACGTATCTTTTTATCTCTCACTCCATGCCGGTAGTGCGCTATCTTTCCACGCGCATAGCGGTCATGTATAAGGGAAAAATTGTAGAAATCGGCAGCACTGACCTGATCACCGGCAGCCCAATTCACCCTTATACGCGCAGCCTGCTTGAGGCCACTCCGCAGCTCTCCGCTTGAAACTGGCTCCAGTTGCTTGATTCCGGATTTTCGTCTACTCTTGCAACCAATTTTGTGTGGGGTAACTCCTACCTTTTTAGTTTTTGAAAGCGAGCCCCGTTGGCAAGTACATTCTCAACCGCTACTTTTTCGTTCGACAGACCACGTCCGCCCATTCGCACCGTGGCCGAACTCTCGTTGGGTTTTATCGGCATCATGATCGTGCTCTGGTTGCCGACTCACGACCAACTGATCTTCGGCCCAATCGCGCTTCTGATTCCTGCCGTCCTCGTGTTCTCGAACCGGCCGAGTGTGAACGAACTCGGGCTCGGCTGGCGCCAGCTACTTTCTTCCTTCTGGATCTTTCCCACGGCGATCGCATTGGCGGCCGGAGGCGTCCTGCTAGCGCAGCACGCGGGGACGCTCCACGATCTTTACAAGCCAGACATCGCCCATGTGGGCGGGTACGTCGTATGGACTGTGTACCAGCAATTTCTGCTGCAGGACTACTTCATGCCGCGCCTCACCCGAGTGCTCTCGACTGATAGTGCGATCGCAGTCGCGGCGCTCTTGTTCTCGGTGGCGCACCTGCCAAACATCCCACTCACCATCGCAACGCTCGTTTGGGGAGCTGTTTCCTGCGCTCTTTACCGCCGTTACCAAAGCATCTACATCCTCGGCCTGACACAGGGATTGCTCGGACTCTGTTTCGCGATATGCGTCCCTGATATTTTCCTGCACCACATGCGCGTGGGACTCGGATACTGGCACTATCATCCGGTAGGCGCCGCGACTGTGGGATATCACGGCATCGCGGGGAAGTAACTGGCCTTCAAATGCGGTTAAAACCAGAGATACCACAGCCAGTCGACACACGTATGCGTGATGCCGGAGGCTGGCACTCGCCGCTGCTCTCTCCACGCCCGTCCGTAAAAAATGCCAGCGATCGTCGCCAGCAGGACATAACGCCAGTTGAAATGCGAGGAACCTAAGATTTCTTTTGTTGAAGTGCGAAAGCCCGAAAAGAATGGAAGCAATCAGCAGTGCCATTCTGCGCCCCACTCGCCGCTCCAAAAGATTCTGGACCCACGAGCGAAAGAAGAGTTCCTCGGGCACGGCCACAAAAACGAAAATTCCGATCCAGCCCATTGCCGCCTTCCAGATGGCAGGAGCATTGTGATGAGGGTGGATGAATCCCAAGGACAAGCCGAGCAGGATCACCACTGGCGCAAAGAAGAGCAGTTCCCGGAATCCCGTCTTCCAGTCGGTCCACCGGAAGTGGAAATCAAAGCCAGTTCCTTCTAGCTGACGTATTCCGAGAAAAGCGTAAAGGCCGGCATCGACCAAAAGAAGATTGCCCCAGCCTCGCAGGCCGGCAGGCCAAGCCACGTCAAACCAGCGTAGATCCACGGCGAGTCCGAGAGTGAGCAAAATCAGGACATCCCGCCAATTGCCCCGCTGTTCCGGATCGGCCACCGCCGCCTGCTTCATCAGCCCAGCCATCGCGACGGGCAGAAGTGTGTAGAAGGCAATCCACTCCCATCGCAGCATGCGATACGAGGCGGCCAAGATGACGTAAGGCAAAACCAAAATGACCGGAGCGGCGATCTGCAAGAAGACACGCCAACGGGAGATCGCCCGCGCCAGTCGCTCTGCGGCGAACCCGAATGCCAGTGCTGGCAGTAGTTCGAGCGCAAGAACGGCATGCGCGACACTTGGTACGTTCCCCATCACCAGTATCTTATCGGGGGGCCTGCCAATTGGCTGCCACGACTTTGCTTGTGTCGTCATCCATCCGCAGATAAAATTCCTCCGAATCTTTCGGGAGGTAATTTATGGCCACTGCACCCACTCCTCCAGTCACTGCGGCCCCAACTCCTGTGGCCCCAATGTCTGAGGCGGCCCGCATCGTCAACACCTTCATCGCACCATCAAAAACTTTTACCGACCTTCGGCGCAGCGCCGCCTGGTGGGGACCGTGGATTTTGATTTCTGTCTTCTCGCTCGCGTTTATTTTCACGGTCGGCAAGCAGGTGACCTTTGAGCAGGCGAGCAAGAATCAGGTCGAACGTTCCTCCCGCGCCGAGCAGTTCGACAAACTATCTCCCGATCAGCAGGAAAGACAGCTCCGGATTTCGGCGAAAATCTTCACTATCTTTGGTTATGGTTCACCGGCGATGATTCTGTTTTACTTCCTGATTGCGACCGTAGCGCTTTGGGCGACATTCAAGGTGGGCGCTGCCGCGGAAACCTCGTTCGGCCAAGCTTACGCAATCATGATGTATGGCAGCTTACCCGGCATTATCGGAGCAATCCTAGGGATTGCTACTCTATTTGCCGGAGCGAATCCCGAAAGTTTTGATATCAACAATCCCGTTGGGACGAATCTCGCTTATTATCTCGATCTCGAGACGACCAGCAAGTTCGTCCACAGCATCGCATCCGCGCTCGATGTGATCAGTATCTGGAGCGTGATCCTTATCGGGATCGGATACGCCTCCACCAGCAAGGTCAAGCGCTCTACCGCGATAGCTATCGTTGCAGGATGGTTCATCCTCTTCAAGCTGGTGGGTGCAGCGCTGGCATCGTTGTAGCAGCGCCGGAAAAGCGAATTCCTGGTCGAGCGACGCCGAATTCTTGCCACTCAACCTGCGACGGATTCCAGAGCAGTCACAATCTCGTCAGGGATTTTGATTTCGGAGGTGGCGAGATCCTGTCGCATATGTTCTTCGTCAGATGTCCCGGTCAGCGGCAGAATCCCCACTGCTCGCGCGAAAGCAAAGATGACCTGCGCCGGAGTCGCATTCAGCTCGGTTGCAAGATTAACGAAGGGCGGATGTTCCAGCAGTTCGGGGTTCGCGGTGAGCAGAGAGAAGCCTTGGTAGACGATGTCGCGCGCCTTGCAGAACAGGCGCACCTCGCGATCCCAACCCAAGCGCGCGAAACAACGGTTCTGTACAAGCGCAGGGAGTTCGATCCGACTCGATTCCATCTCCTCCAGATGGTGTATCGCGACGTTGCTGACTCCGAGCAGGCCTGCGCGGCCAGCGTCGCGCTCCTTGCGCATCGCCTCCCAGACTTCTGCGTCTTCATCGGTCCAGCCATAGCCCGAGGCGGGGCCGTGCAACACGAAGCTGTCGACATAGTCGGTGGCAAGGTGTTCCAGGGAACTCGCCAGCGACTGAGCAACCTTAACCTTGAGCCTGGCGGCTGAATCGTAGGGCAACCGATGATCCTGCCCGCGCTGATAAGTGAACTTAGTCTGAAGAAATAAGTCGGCGCGCGTGACGATTTCCGCGCGATAAGCGGCAGCGAGAGCTTCGCCTACCCCCGCTTCGAAATAATGCTTCCGTTGATTGGCAGTATCGATTCCTCGGAATCCTGCCCGCAGTGCCAGTTCCGTGAGAGGCGCAGTATTGTCTTCTTTCCATGCAGTTCCATAGAGAAATGGTGGCGTTGGCGCGGAACGCATCGTGCCATTGTGCCACGACCGGAATGTTATGCGGGAACAGGAACCCGGCAGCCTTCCCGAGCGGAGCGGTTTTACGGGCAGAGAATGCGTTCGCATGCAAGAGATCCTTCTCCATGCTCCGTGGGGTGAAAGCGAATTTTGCCAAAGCTGCATGACCGAACGACCGCGCCCGTTATATGCTTGAACTCCTCAGGAGGCTTTCCGTGAAACGTACTCTCTTTGTCTTGACACTTCTTGCCGCCGCCAACTTTGCTTTCGCTCAGGGACCCGCCAAGGACCCTGTCGCAAGCTCGCTCCGCCAGTTGGAGCAGCGTTCGCAGGGCAACACCATCGGTGCAGTCGAGGCCATGCCTGCCGACAAGTTTTCCTATAAGCCCACCGCCGACCAGATGACTTTTGCTCACCTGGTCGTACACATCATCGGTTTCAACAACTCCATCTGCTCGAAGGCGGCAGATGTTCCGGCGCCGAAAGTTGAGGAATCCAAGGAGAGCGACTCGAAGGACAAGCTCGTCGCCGCAGTGAAGGCGTCCTACTCCTTTTGCAGCGAAGCTCTTGGGAAGATGGACGACTCCAAGCTGGGAGACAGCATCGACCTGTTCGGTGGGCACCAGGCTCCTCGCGCGATGGCTGCACTGGTCGCCGCCAGCGGCTGGTCCGACCACTATGCAGCAGCGGCCATGTACCTGCGGCTGAACGGAATCACGCCGCCATCGGCGCAGCAGAAGCATTAGCAAGACAGCACTTAGCAGTTAGCAATTGGCATTTGGCGATCAGGTTTCCCAGATGGATTGGCGGGGAACTTGACTGGCTGAATGCTAAGTGCCAACTGCTAAGTGCTACTTAATTTGTACGAGTTCTTCCGCAGGAACTGCCGCTGGAGTGGGCTGGGCCGGCTGTTGCGGCGCCCGCCACGAATCGAAGATGGAAACCTGGTGGACGCACGAAACCGTGCAGTGTGGAGCGCAGCCCTTTTCGGTCAGGTATTCGCGACGCAAATCTTCGCGGCTGTATTTCTCCAGTGGGATTCCTGGATAGCCGCGCTGCTGGGAGCAGTAATGCACTAAACCGTTTTCGCAGATATAGAGATAGCGCGCGCCCGCGCGGCAACGCCAGTCGTTCGGCTGGCCTTTAGCGATGTTGTCCTGAAATGCATTGATCCGCGTGAAGCTGCTTTTTTCGAGCGCCTGCATCTCGTGATAGATCCGGCGCTCCTCGTCCCCTAGCGGTTGCAGCTGTCCGCTGCCATCGTGAATGATGCCGATCGTCGAAGTGAATCCCAGTTCGACCGCACGCTTCCCTATCACAAGCGCGTCCTGGGGATGCGAGATGCCGCTGCCCACTACTGAATTAATGTTTACGTGAAAGTCGGCATGCTCGGCCAGCAGTTGCAGCTTTTTGTCGAGCACCTTCAGACTCTTCTTCGAAACCTCGTCGGGATTGACGTTGTCGATGGAAATCTGCAGCCATTCGAGCCCCGCACGGTTCAGTCGCTGGATGCGCTCCGCCACCAGCAGGTAACCATTGGTGATAAGTCCGGCGATCATGCCATTGGCGCGAATCCGCCGGATCACATCGTCCAGTTCCGGATGCATCAGTGGCTCGCCGCCAGAGATGGTTACGACGGAGGTTCCGAGCGCGCCCAGCTTGTCGATCCGGCGGTACATCTCATCGATCGGCACCGGCTTCGAAAAATCGTCAAACTCGTTGCAATAGGTACACGCCAGATTGCAGCGCCGCATGGGAATGATGTGGGCCAAAAGTGGATGATCGGTCGACGCCAGCGCGCTGATCGCCATCTTTGCGCCACGCACGTTGCGGTGCAGGGCTTTGGCGCGGCGTCGCAAATTGGTCAAGGTGGTAGGCATTATATGTGTACTTCTATTACAACACAGGCTCTCCCTTCGCGACTTCCAGATCCCAGCATTCGGCGCGGGCGGCACGCTAAATGGCAGAAAACACGGGGTAATCAGGTAAGAGTGGGCGCTCAGCGGTGGACGTTGTTACGACCCTTGTTGTGACTCCAATTCGTGTCCGGCCTGATGCAGCGCATTGAGCGCGGCTCCAGCCCATTCTTCCTGAATCAATACATAATCCGTGTCATAGGTCGAAATCGCGAAGATTGGAATGCCCTTCGTCGAAAGTGGTTCGATAAATGAGAGCAGCACTCCAGTTTGCGAGAAAGGAAATGGACCGTGCAGCTTGAGGCACATCCAATGATGTTGGACCTCGACGTCGTGAGGAAGATTGGTGGCCGGACAGACTAAGGATAGTTCATCCCCGGTTCGGGTGATCGATGTGAACTCACCCGTCGTCGCCCACTCGGGCACTGGTTCGTCCGGTGCCTGGCGGACGATGGCATACGGCTCTCGGAGGCGGCGAAATTTGAGTTGATGTCCCATATAAATCGTAGTTTTTGGAACTGCACAATCATCCTTCGATAGCCTTCTGCACTGCCGCCCGCGCCAGCAACCTTGTCGAATCGAGGGTTGGCAAGGGAGAAGACTCGGGCGTTACGAGCAAAGGAATCTCAGTGCACCCGAGCACCACGGCATCGCAGCCCTCGTCCTTTAGCGCCCGGATGACTTCAACGTAGTACGAAAGCGAACGCGGAAGAATATAGCCGTTTACCAACTCGTCGAAAATAATCTGATTGATCCGCTCCCGTTCCACGGCGCTTGGCATCCGATACTCGACGCCCGCCGCCTTCAACGTCTCCGGATAGACTGGGCCTTCCATCAAATAACGTGTGCCGAGGACCGCTAGCCGTTTGTACCCGCACCGCTTCGCCTCCGTTGCGACCTCACACGCGATATGCAGCCATGGACGCGGTGAACGATGCTCGACCAGATCAAATGCCTGGTGAATCGTGTTGTCCGGGCAGATCAGAAAATCCGCACCAGCCTTGGCCAGCTTCTCGGCTGAAGCGAGCATCAGTTCCGCCACGCCGGCCCAATCGCCGGAGTCGATGCTCTTCATGTACTGCGCCAGTGAAAACGAATGCAGTGACACCTCGGGATGATCGTGTCGCCCAAGCTTCTTTGCTCCTTCAAGGGAGACCGTCCGGTAGCAGAGTGCTGCTCCTTCGGTACTGCACGCGACGATGCCGATGTGCAACATGCAAACTGATTGTTAGGATGAGCAACTCGCAGTCATGCCGATTGTGGCGGAAGGAATCAGCCGACTTAGCCGCCGAGCGACACCTTCATGATTGGCTGGGACTTTCCCTCTCCCTCAGCATATGGACTCTGATCCCGAAACCGCTTCTCAAATTCTTCGCGCGTGCAAATCGTTTTCAAATCCGCAACGCGATCGAGGGCCAGAATTCCATCCAGATGGTCGATCTCATGTTGCAGCAGCTCGTTGAGATTACGGTCATCTCCAGCGTCGAACTCGAGCACCTCGCCCTCGAGATTCTGGTACCTCACCGTAATCCAGCGCCATCTTTCCACCTGCATGAAGATCGAAAGAAAGCTCAGGCAAGCATCCCAAACGACCATCTTGTCAGCGCCGGCATCCACGATCTCCGGATTGATCAGCGGCCACGCTTCGACACCCGGCAGTTTCAGAAAAATCACTCGCTGCAGTATGCCAATTTGCGGCGCCGCAATGCCGCGCCCGTAGCCAGTCGTGGAACGCCAGTGCGCCAGAGTGTCCGACAGATCGCGCACCAGTTGCTTGATTTCAGGCGAGCTCGCGTCCTCGACGCGCGCACATTTTGCTCTTAATAACGGATCTCCGAGCTGGATTATGGGCCGGATCGCCATACATGCACCCCTCGCAATGACTCAAGAGTTCCCAGGGCCCTTTTTTATCACCGGTTTTGCATCCGTCCATACGAATTGGAGGATGGTGCACAATACTAACCCCAAAAGCACATCCGCAAGCAAGGGATGCGCCGGCCAGATCTTGCCCGGAATATGCAGCCACCACGAGACAAGCGAAACCAAAGTTGCCACCAGGCTGATCTTCAAGGTCTTCATGTATTTGGCGATTCCGTTATCGCGCTGCCGCTGCGTCGAACAGGCTCAGCAATTCCAGCTTCTTTTCGGCCGGCAAGAAAGACGCCTCGAACGAGTTCCGCGCCAGTTCGCGAAGATGCTCATCCGTAAATCCAAATGTCTCCTGGGCAAACTGATATTCGCGCGCCAGCGTGGTGCCGAACAACGCCGGATCGTCGGTATTCAGCGTCACCATAAGCCCCTGATCGAAATAGTTCTTCACTGGATGCTCGGTAGCGACCTTGCAGCAACCCGTACGCAGATTGCTGGTCAAACAAATCTCGATCGGAATTTGCCGGTACGCCAGTTCCTCGATCAGATCCGGATCTTGCGCCGCGCTCAGTCCGTGACCAATGCGTTCTGCATGCAGATTCAGCGCGCCCCAGATCGATTCCGCCGTTCCCGTTTCCCCGGCATGGGCCGTCAATCGTAGCCCGTGATCTTCAGCGTAGGCGTACACCCCGCGAAAAAGCTCTGGAGGTGCCTTAATCTCATCCCCTCCAATGCCGATCCCCACCACGTGCCGGTCTCTGTAGCGTGCGGCAAGTTCAAAAACTTTCTGGGCCTCTTCCACGCCGAAGTGGCGAGTCGCATCAAAAATCCAAAGCAAAGAAACTCCAAAATCGCGCGCACCTCGCGCCCGCCCCCGCTCAAGACCTTCGAAAATGGCAGCGAAATCCTGCTTGCGATAAAGGCACACGCCCACGGAGACGTATACCTCGGCATGCAGCACCGTTTCATCTTTCAGTTGCTGCATGAGGCGGTACGTCGCGATCTCGTAATCCTCCGGTCCCCGCAGATGCGCACTTACATCCCGAAACGCCATCAGGAAGCTGGCGAAATCGTTGTAGCGATAAAGCGGTTCGGTATCGGCCAGGGTGGCGTTCTCTCCGTGATTGCGGCGAAGCTCGACCAACGTTGCCGGTGTTACGGCCCCTTCAAGATGCAAATGCAAATCCGCCTTAGGAAGTTGACGGATAAAGGCGTTCGGCAATTGGGCTCCTGCGTTACTCATGGATTCGATTGTAGTTTGCAGTTTGCATATTTGCGAGAGACCGCGCCCTTCTTGCTTTACAATCCGATTTCTGTTGATCGGAGGAATTATGTTGAAACGGAACACGCGGCTGCCAGTGGCTCTTGCAACCGTCTCCTTATCTTTCTTTTGCTTGGCGTCGTTCTCATGTTTCGCATCGTCGGCCCCGCAGGTCAAGACTCACTCTGGCACAGTGGAAGGCAAGGACGACGGCAAGGTTCGCTCCTTTCTGGGTATTCCCTATGCCGTGCCTCCGGTCGGCGAACTTCGCTGGAAAGCGCCGCAGCCCGTTGCGAAATGGAGCGGCGTTCGCAAGGCAACTGAATTCGGATTCCATTGCATGCAGGGGAATGTTTACGGAGACATGGTTTTTCGCGATCCCGGTCCGAGCGAAGATTGCCTCACGCTCAACATTTGGGTCCCCGTCAGGCACGAGGGCGGAAAGCTTCCCGTCATGGTCTGGATCTATGGCGGAGGCTTCGCCGCCGGCAGCACCTCGGAAGGCCGCCAGGATGGCTGGCAACTCGCGCAGCGTGGCGTCATCGTCGTCTCGATGAACTACCGGCTCGGCGTCTTCGGATTCTTCGTGCATCCAGAACTGGCAAAAGAATCCGGGCACAACTCTGCCGGCAATTACGGATTGCTCGACCAACTGGCCGCGCTGAGTTGGGTGCATGAAAACATCGCCGCATTCGGTGGGGATCCCGGGAACGTGACCATCTTCGGTGAGAGCGCGGGCTCTTTCTCAGTATCGGCGCAAATGGCGTCGCCATTGGATAAAGGACTGTTCCAGAGGGCAATTGGCGAAAGCGGAGCGGCGTTTTCTCGCAGCGGGTTGTCGTTCGATCCGCTCTCTGTCCGCGAAGAAAAAGATGTGAAACTCGTAAATGAAAAGCTGGGAGTTTCGACTCTCGCCGAGTTACGCGCCGTTCCTGCTGACAAATTACTTGCAGCATTTGCGCCACCCAAGTCCCAAGGTTTCGATTTCGGACCTGACATTGACGGATATTTCCTTCCCGAGTCCGTCCCTGATATTTTTGCCGCCGGAAAGCAGAATGACGTTCCCTTGCTCGCTGGTTGGAATCACGACGAAGGCAGCTTTGAGATCGGACCGCAGAAGCCCAACGCCGAGAGCATGAAGGCAACCGCGCAAAAAGACTTCGGCGATAAGGCCGACGAGTTCCTCAAGCTCTATCCCGTCGACACTCCCCAGCAAGCCCTGCGCTCGGCCGAAGACTATGCCGGTGACAAATTCATCGCCATGTCGACCTGGGCATGGATTGAAGCGCAGAGTAAGACCGGCAAGCAGCCGATCTACCGATATCGATTCGACATGGCGCCAGTGCCGTCGGATCCGAACGCTCCGCGAATGGGCGCCTATCATTCTGCTGAGATCGAGTACGTTTTCGGACAGCTCGACTCGAAAACCGACGTGACCTGGCGTCCTGACGACCGCCAGCTCAGCGAGATGATGCAGAAATACTGGTCGAACTTCGCCAAGACTGGCAATCCCAACGGTGCTGGCTTGCCGAACTGGCCGATGTACGACTCAACCGACGGATGGCCGGTGATGTATTTAACCGCCCAGCCAGCCGCCCATAAAGACAATCTGCGGGATCGCTATTTGTTTTTGTCGAAGGAGTGGGCGAAGAATAAGTCAGGCGAGTAAAGAAAGGTTTTTCCATCCTGAGCGACGCAGACCAGACCGGTCCGACGCCGTCGAAGGATCCCGACCAGTATTTCGGATGCGGAGGGAACTATCTCTTCGCGAACTCGCTGCGATGCCGGCTGTAGAAGACATAGATCAACAGTCCAAGTCCGAGCCAGACCACAAAGCGCCGCCATGTAACCAGGGTAAGGCCGAGCATCAGTCCGCCACACAGAATCACCGAGATCAGCGGGAACCACGGCACAAAGGGCACGCGGAACGCGCGCTTGCGATCGGGTTGCCTGCGGCGCAGAAAAATGACGCCCAGCGAAACCAGCACGAAAGCAAACAACGTCCCAATATTGGCCAGATCAGCGGCATCCGCAATATCCACCAGCCCCGCCGGAATCCCCACGGCAAAGCAGGCAATCCAGGTGGACCAGTACGGCGTCTTGTATTTCGGATGTACCGCGGAAAACAATTTCGGCAGCAAGCCGTCGCGCGACATCGCATACCAGATACGCGCCTGCCCGTACTGAAAAACGAGCAACGAAGAGATCATCCCGGTCAGCGCGCCCAGTACGATCACCGATCGGAAAACCGGGTGCACGCCCAGATATTTCATGGCATAGGCAACGGGCGCTTCGGCCGCTTCGCCGGAAACGAAGGTCGTGTACTTCATCATGCCGAGCAGCACCAAAGCGACGCCGACGTATAGCAGAGTGCAGACGATCAGCGACATGATGATGCCGAAGGGCAAATCTTTTTGCGGATTGCGCGACTCCTCGGCCGCGGTCGAAACCGAATCGAATCCGATGTAGGTGAAGAAAACGATCGCGCCCCCGGTCACGATTCCGCCAAAGCCGGAAGGCGCGAAGGGCGTCCAGTTCGCCGGCTTCACCAGCATTCCACCGACCACCAGGAAGGTCAGGATCGCGCCGATTTTGATCGCGACCATGATGTTATTGGTCTCGGCCGATTCTTTCACTCCGCGTACCAGCAGCAGCGTGAGAATAAAGACGATCAGAAACCCCGGCAGATTAAAGTAGGCGCCCGTCCACTGCCCCGAGGCCCACACTGGGCTGGCCCATTTGTCGGGCAAGTGGATGCCAAATGCCAGGAATTGCGCCTTGGTATAGCCGGCGAAGCCCACAGCGACGGCAACGTTCGAGACCACGTATTCGAGAATCAGATCCCAGCCGATGATCCAGGCAAAAATTTCGCCGAGAGTCGCGTACGAATACGTATAAGCGCTGCCAGCGATCGGAATCATCGAGGCCAGTTCTGCGTAGCACAATCCGGCGAAACTGCACGCAACCGCTACCAGGAAAAACGAGATCGCGATCGATGGCCCGGCCGGCGGACGCCCGTGCATGAGCGCTCCCGACGTGCTGCCCGTGCGCAGCAAACTCAAGATCACGTCAAGAGCCTGGGCATGCCAGATCGAAGAGGCCGTGAAATATTCTCCGGCCGCCGCCGTTCCAGTCAGCACAAAAATCCCGGAACCGATGATGGCGCCGATGCCCAGCGCCGTCAGCGACCACGGGCCGAGCGTCTTCTGCAGACGGTGGCCCGGCGTTTCCGATTCTGCGATCAGCTTATCGATCGACTTGCAGCAGAAAAGTTGGTTGTCTGAGGTGCGAACGACTTTGTCGGAAGGAGGCTCGGTGGTTGTGGGTTGCGACAAGAGGTTTGATTTCTCCTGAACGGAGGAACTCGAAATTGGCACTGAAAAGGCTGCCCCACCCTTCGCGTTTTTCGAAGGGTGGGATTCCCGAGTGCTGCTCTTACCGCTTCGCTTGGCCGCGGGCTAACTTCTTAACCTTCGGCTTTTTCGATCCCCGCGGATAGTCACGAGGCTTCAGCGGTTTGTCCGCTTTGCGCTTCTTGCGCGCGGCGCGTTTTGTTTTCTTACGTTCGTCTCTGCTTAGTGCTGTCGTATTCGCCATGAATCGGTCTATTCGTCCTTATGTACAGTTTTGTCTTTACAGCAAACTCTCGAGCTCAAACACTTTTAGAACGGTGGAAAGCGGTCTTCCGAACCCCAGCACTGGATGTCGTCGCTCCAAAACACCAGCCCATCTTCATTCGTCTGAAGCATACGCGCACCTTGCGCGACTGTGAATTCCACGTAGGGCCACACCGCGAACGGCGGCCGAGTCTTTATCTCCTGGTTGATAATGCTGTTCCACTTCACGCAATCTCTTGCGCTGTTCGGGTTCGGCGCCGTATTGGGGCTGATTGCCTGCGCCGTGTAGTAGTTGAAGATCTGCAAGCCTTCGGGCTCAAAATTCCCGTCGGAATTCATCACTTGCAACTCGATCACGAACTTGTAGACGTCGATCGGCTGGTTCGTGCCGGCTACGGTGTCATGACGAAGCTGCATCAGGACCGGAGTACCATCCAGGATTGAAAAATAGTCGTACGGTGGCTGCTTTTGCGGTTCTATCGCACGTCCGAGATTCTCCGAATTGTTCGCCGGACGACGCTCCGTCTTCGTTCTTTTCGGCTGCGCCATTGCAGACGTCGCCAGCAGAGCCGCTAATACGAAAATGAAAACTCCTCTCATAGTGACTCCATAATTAGCACGGCTGGGCTATGTCTGCCCGGTCTGCCATGATTGGGAACTTTTCCTGAAGTGTCCGGACCAACTAAGCTCGTTCCAGTTGGGCGTACTTCTCCACCAGCTTCTTTAAGCCGAAGCGTGGAAATTGTACCGTAATCTTGGCTTCTTCGCCTTCTCCTTCGCGCTGGTAGACCGTTCCCTCACCATATTTCGGATGTCGCACCCTTTGCCCCGGACGGAATCCGCGCTTGCCCGTCGGCTCCTCAACCGGCGCTGACTTGGGAACACTGAACTTCTTCCCCCGGCTGGCGAAGAACTCGGCGATGTTCTCGATGGAGTTATAGGCCTTGGCCGCTACCGTCTGTTTCGAGGTGCGTGCGTTGGTTCGGCTCGCCTCCCCAGCGTGCCATGACGCGCTCTGATCTTCATCTTCGTACGAATAGTGGGATGACTCGGAGCTGTAGCTTCCGGAGTTCGTGTGGGGACGGGCGCCCTCGCCCGTCCGGCGGAGCGAAGCTCCGTTAGTGCGGCGTGTTCCTAATTCCTCAATCAGCGGTCCCGGTACTTCCTCCAGAAAACGCGATGGCACGCTCGCTTCCGGTAGATCGGTTCCGTACCTGCGCCGGTAAACGGCCCGCGTCAGGATCAACTGATCCATCGCCCGCGTCATCCCTACATAACAAAGCCGCCGCTCTTCTTCGATGTCTTCCGGGACAAGCATCGTTCGCGAATGTGGAAATAGTCCCTCTTCCAGCCCGCTCAGAAACACGAGGGGGAATTCCAGTCCCTTGGCCGCATGCAGACTCATCAGCGTGATCTGTGCGCGCGCGTCGTAATCGTCGGCATCGGCAATCAGAGCTGCGTGATCAAGAAACTGATCCAGCGTCTCGGCACGGTCGCAGGAGTCCATCGCTGCATTCACCAACTCCCGCAAGTTTTCGATCCGCGAATAGGCCTCGGGTGTGTCTTCTTCTTCCAGCAGCTTGATGTAGCCTGTACGGTCGATCAGGAATTTAAGGATGTCTGCCGTACTGACGGTCGGCGTCGGAAAGCCGGTCGGATCGGCCGGCGGTGAGCCATCCGCTTTCTCAATCACCTCAGACGGTTCTGCAGTAAGTGGTTCTGCCGCATTCTCACTCGCAACTCCATCCGGAGCATCATGCGCACCGAAGTCGAATGAAAAATTGCCGAACTCCTGAGGATTGAAATCGGTGGCGTCTGTTCCCGTGGCCACATCTTCCTCCGGCGCAAGCGCGAGCTCTTTGGTCGCCTGCAAAGGCTCGGCCGAAGTCCCTTCCAGCTGCTCGGTGAATGTGCCGGCTAGCATCGCCCGCGCATCTTCGATCAACTGCTGGAAGCTCTTCAGCGACGCCACCGCCCTAGGAGGCACTAACTGCCGCTTCACTGCTTCTCCAATCGCTCCCCATAGCGACAGTCCTGCCTCCAGCGCCACTTGCTCGAGGGTGTCGATCGTGCCTTTGCCGATCCCGCGTGATGGCGTGTTGATCACGCGCAACAGCGAAATTGTGTCGTCCGGATTCAAGATCACTTTCAAGTACGAGATCATGTCTTTGATCTCGGATCGCTCATAGAATGAAAATCCGCCTACCACGTGGTACTTCAGCCCGTACCGGCGCATCGCCTCTTCGAACAATCGCGACTGCGAATTCGTTCGATACAACACAGCCGCTCGCGGAGTCTCTCCGCGTTCATTCGCCTCGCGCGCATAGCGGGCGATCCAGTCCGCAGCGAAGAGCGCTTCGTTCTCCCCGTCCGGCGCCTCGTAGTAGCCGATCTTCGTGCCGCCCTGCCGCGAGGTCCACAAATTTTTCCCTTTACGGCGAACGTTATTCGCTACTACTGCTGAAGCCGCCTGCAAAATGTTTTGTGTCGACCGATAGTTCTGCTCCAGACGGATGATCTTCGCCTCGGGAAAATCCTGCTCAAACTCGAGAATGTTGCGGATGTCCGCCCCGCGCCACGAATAGATCGATTGATCCTCGTCACCTACGGCGCAAACATTGTGCTGAGCACCGGCCAGCATGCGCATCAACTCGTATTGCGGACGATTTGTATCCTGGTACTCATCGATCAGCAGGTACTGAAATCGCTTGTTGTAGTATTCGCGCACCTGTGGCGCCGATTTCAGGAGCCGCACGGCATCCAGCAGAAGGTCGTCAAAGTCGAGCGCATTCGCCTTGCGCAGTTCCTTCCGGTATTCCTCGAATAGGTGCGCGACCTTTTCCGTTTTTGGATCTGCCGACTGAAGATAGAGCTCCTGCGGATCGAGCATGTGATTCTTGGCCCACGAAATCCGACCGAGCACGGTGCGGGGCGTAAGTTGCTTATCGTCCACCCCCAGTCGCTTCATGACCGACTTCACCACGGACTGCTGATCGGATTCGTCATAGATCACAAAATTCTTCGTATGGCCGATTGGTGGTTGGCCCGGTACAGTCGAGGGAATGCGCATCGCCTCGATGTCGCGCCGCAGCATCCGAACGCAGAAGGAGTGGAAGGTCGAGATCACCGGCTTCGCGATGCTCAGCCCGCCGACTAGTTTTTCGACGCGCTCCCCCATTTCCGCCGCAGCCTTATTGGTGAATGTCATTGCCAGAATGGACTCCGGCATTACGCCCTTGTGCTCGATCAGGTAGGCGATGCGATAGGTAATGACGCGCGTCTTTCCGCTTCCGGCGCCGGCCAGAATCAGTACCGGTCCTTCGGTGGTTTCTACAGCCTCGCGCTGCTGCGGATTCAATTGGTCAAGAAAAGACAATGCGGAAAGTGGCTCCGGAGTTGATCTCTCAATTCTACAGGACCCTATGGCGAGGGTGCCCACGACGCCGAAACCAAAGCCAACACATTTGAAACTGACAAGCGCTCCTCAGGTGGAGCACCGCCGGCGCTGTCCAAGCGCAGAAATTCTCCGCAAGCCTTTCTGCTTCCCACGTTCTTTCACCGGAGTCGAAATGGGCGGCGCGCCCGGTTCGAGTTACGCCCCTAGTAACGCGGACACGGCTTCTTCCTGGGAGTGGGCGCGCGCCCGATAGGAGCCACGATGCGTCCCAAAATTTTGGCTGTCCCGCTTTTGCTGCTTGCGATCGCTTGCGTTTTCCTGAATCAACACGCGGCACGCGCCGGAGAAGTCACACCCACTCCCGGCTACAAAGTGCTCGATCCCATCCGTCAGGGCAACCTTACTGTCTTTCCCGTGGTGGCCGCAAAGAGCTATCCCACCAGCGAGTTCCTCACCCTCGATGAAGGTCTTCGCTCTGGCGAAGTCGTCGTCACCGAAGCCGGCAGCGTGCAAGGTCTCGTCCGCCGCCACGGAACTCCGATCGTCCACGACGGAGCTCAAGTCAGCCGTCTGGTGCTGGTTAACAATTCGAAACGGCCTTTGCTGCTGCTTGCCGGTGAGATTGTTTCCGGTGGCAAGCAGGATCGAGTCATCGGCAAGGACCGCATCGTCCCGGCCGAAAGCGATCCCATCGATCTCAGCGTCTTTTGTGTCGAGCACGGACGCTGGGTAGCCACCACCGAACACTTCGGAGCCTCCGAGGCGTTGTATGGCAAAGCCGTGGGCGGACCTGTTTCAAATGCTCCGCCGCCGATGGCTCTAATGGTGCAACCCTCCGTCCGCGCGAAAGCCATGGGCGACAAGAGCCAGCAGGAAGTCTGGGACGAAGTAAGCAAGCAGAAGACAGAAATGACCAACCAGCTGAATGCATCAGTGCCCTCGGCTCAGACCGTGGAGATCGAGCGTGTGACTTCGTACGCCAAGGTGAATGAAAACCAGGACGTCCGAAAATATGTTGATTCCGTTGCCAAGCCGATCGAGCAGAGCTACCAAAGCCTGATTCACCAGTTGCGCGATCGGAACGCGGTCGGCGTTGTGGTGGCTGTCAACGGACGCGTCATCTGGGCCGATATCTTTGCCAGCACGGATCTGCTCTCGAAATATTGGCCGAAGCTTGTTCGCTCGTACGCCTCAGAAGCAGTGGTCACGCGAGCAAAGGAGTTGGAAATAACCAACAAGCAAGCCGAAGCCTTCCTTGCCGATATGGAAGGCCGTAAGGAGATGATCGAGAGCGAGCCGGGAATCTATCGCCATACCGAAGTCGATGGTGACGGATTCAAGGCCTTCGCTCTGACGTCGTTACTACCGAAGACTGGCTTCGATCTGCACGTGGCAAAGATGGCAGAGTGAGAAGTTCATGCATCCCGTTGGCGAGTGCAAGCTTTCCTCCAACAGAGCACAAAGGGCACGATTGTCCGCGAAGAAAGAAACAAATTTCCTTCGTATGACTTCGTGCCCTTCGTGGTTGAAGCTTCTAATTTCTCGTAGATTCGTACCAATTGCGCCATGCAGCGGCGTCGTTCGGCAGTTTCTGCTGCGTAATATCGCTGAGCGCATGAAATGCCCAGGCATGGGTCTGCGCGTCGAGCGACGGATCGTCGGTGTAATTCAACAACTGTGGCACTGCTCGCATCCGCTGCTCGCTGGTAAACATTCCGGACGACGCGATGCCGCAAGCTGCTCGTTCCCGTACCTCAGGCGAGCCATCCGCATGGATGGTCTTCAGCAAAGTATCGATTGCCACATCCGAGCCCGACAACGCGAGACCCTCCACTGCCCATCGCCGCGAATCCACGTCTGAGTCTTGCAGGTGGTTCGTGAGCACATTCACCACCCGATCCGTTTCCACGGCGCGATTTGCCATCAGCCCGAGTGCCCACAGCGCCCAAATCTTCTGAGCGTGATCTGGAGATTCCGCAGTCTTTAGCAGATATTCGAGACTTTGCGAGTTCTTTGACAGCCCGTAAGCCGCGAGTTCCACCTCAACTCCCGACTCGCGCACCCGCATATCGTTCGAGTTCAGCGCGGCCGTCGTCAGATTTGCAATCTGAGAAGTCCACTGCACCTGGCCTTTCCAGCGATCGACTTCCGCCGAAATCTGCTCCACCGCTCCCGGCGAACGCCCCACTGCTCGCTCGAGCAAAGTCTCTGCCTGCTTCTGAGCCCTCGTCCCGTCAATCGGACCGGAACTCACGCCGGATACAGGCTCATTCATCGGTCCACGTTCTGCTGATCGCGTAACTGTGCGGTGGGAATGACTCAAGGTTCCCGCCACGATCGCGGCAAACATTCCTATGCCAGCTGCCAGCAGCTGCACTGTGGGCGCCGGCGTTTTTCGTGCTGGTGTCTGACTAACCCCTTGCCCGAGGTTGGGAATATCCGAGCCCGGTCCGAGCGTCCCATAATCCGGTGTGGGCAGCAGTCGCGGATCGACCGGCGTCCCCTCCGGTTGCGAACTGGTTCCCTGCGGGAATTCTGAAGACAAATTCATATAAAGAAGTCTAGGAGCCAGATGTAAATAGGGTAAAGTTACCTTCGGGTCAAACGATTGTTCGGCACGATTTGCGGATACAGTTCTCCCCATGTGTTTGGAAAGGCCCCCAATCCGCGGAGCAGGACTCGCACCAACTCATCAGGAGGAAGTCATGTCTACGAAATTCAGATGGCTGGTAGCGGTCATCGGCGTGTCCCTGGCAGCAGCCGGTCTCGCAGCCGCTGGTCCGGGATATCACGTCGTGAAAACCTACAAAGTTGGCGGAGACGGCGGATGGGATTACCTCACCGCCGATGCCAGCGCCCGTCGTCTCTACATATCACGCGGCACCCACGTCATGGTTCTCGACCTTGATTCCGGCAAAACTGTCGGCGACATCCCCGACACACCCGGCGTTCACGGCATCGCTCTTGCTCCAGAACTCGGGCGCGGTTTTACCAGCAACGGTCGCGAAGGCACCGTCACTATCTTCGACATCAAGACTCTCGCGCCCATTGGCAGCAAGGTAAAAGTTGGTGAGAATCCAGATGCGATTCTCTATGATCCCGCTACCAAGCGCGTCTTCACGTTCAACGGACGCAGCCAGGACTCCACTGCAATCGATGCGACGAACGGAAACGTTCTGGGCACCATCAAACTCGACGGCAAGCCCGAATTCGCCGCCAGTGACGCCAAAGGCGAAATATTCGTCAACATCGAAGATAAGAGTGAACTGGTCGCTATCGATCCCAACAAGCTGGAAGTGAAATCAAAATGGCCGCTCGCCCCTTGCACCGAGCCCAGCGGGCTCTCCATCGATCGCAAGAACCGCCGCCTCTTCGTCGGTTGTGACAATAAAATGATGGCCGTGGTCGACGCCGATAGCGGCAAGGTTCTGGCGACACCGGCGATCGGCGAAGGCGTCGATGCCACCACTTTCGACGAAGAAACCGGGCTCGCGTTCGCATCTTGCGGGCAAGATGCCGTGCTCACCGTCGTCAAAGAAGAAACGCCGGACAAGTTCACGGTCGCGGAGAACGTTCCCACCAAAAAGGGAGCCCGCACGTTGGCCCTCGATTCGCAGACCCATAACGTATTCGTTGTGACCGCCGACTTCGGTCCGCGTCCCGCACCAACAGCCGATAACCCTCGTGCGCGTCCGCCCATGATTCCAGACAGTTTCGTGGTTCTGGTAGTCGGAAGGTAGGCCGATGGGTTGCACGAGGAGGAAGTTCGTTCGTTCCGGCCCAGTGGTTGCCCATTGCTCGCCGCTGGTCCAAGCCAGCAACTTGATTTCGCCGCTCACGAGTTCGCTACTCGCAAACGCAACCAATTACAATATTTCGGCCACTAAGTAACGCGATAATTTAAGAGGTGCTGGCGCTCAGAACGCATCGCTCAGATCCACGACGATCGGATTCCGTAACGACATCATGACCATGAGAGTTCGCAAAGCTGTTTTTCCCGCAGCAGGCTTGGGCACACGCTTCTTGCCCGCTACCAAAGCCCAACCCAAAGAGATGCTCCCGCTGGTCGACAAGCCCATCATCCAATACGGCGTCGAAGAAGCGATGGCCTCCGGATGCGACCAGATCCTCATCATCACCGGCCGCGGCAAGCAGGCGATCGAAGACCACTTCGACGTCAGTTATGAGCTCGAGAAGATGCTCGAGGAGCGCGGCAAGACCGACCTGCTTAAGATCGTCCGCTCGATTTCTGACATGATTTACGTTGGCTACGTTCGTCAGAAAGAAGCGCTTGGACTCGGGCACGCCGTCCTCATGGCCCGCGAACTCGTCGGCCACGAGCCCTTCGCGGTTCTACTCGCCGATGACGTTATCGATGCTCCCGTCCCGGCCCTCAAACAGATGGTCAATGTATTTAACGAGAAGCAATGCAGCGTGATTGCCGCGCAGGTGATCGAAGGCAAGATGATCTCTTCCTACGGAGTCTTCGACGCGCAGCCTGCCGACGGATTTAATGGCCGCCTCTTCGAGATCCGCAACATGGTCGAGAAACCCAAGTTCGAAGAGGCGCCTTCCAATCTCGCCGTAATAGGCCGTTACATCCTTACTCCCGCGATCTTCGATTGCCTTGCGAAAACGCCAACCGGCGCCGGCGGCGAACTCCAGCTTACCGACGGCATGCGCATGCTGCTCAAGCAGGAAAAAATGTACGCCTACGTCTACGAGGGCAATCGTTACGACACCGGAGATAAATTAGGATTCCTCAAAGCGACTGTGGAATTTGCCCTCAAGCGGCCCGATCTGGGTGGTCCCTTCCGCGAGTACCTGAAAGGCTTGTCCATTTAGCCTGCGCTACCGTGGTCTCAGGTTTGCGACTTTTCGCCGCCTTGACCTCACGGGTAGACTCTGTGTTACCAGAAGGGGCGGCGAGCAGGAGTTTTTCGCAAAAGCGATTTCTTAATCCTGCCTTGTTCTCCCTTTGCTTCAGATGGAAGCGAGGATTCACTCTGGATGGGAAAGCGCAGCGAGACCCGAAAAGACATCCAAGTCCCAGTGCGCATCTTCGGAACCGATACTACCGGCGCCGTCTTTTCCCAAAAAGCTGTCACCGTGAATATCAGCCGCAACGGTGTAGAGATTGCTGGCTTTGAAGCCAACGTCGCGGTCAATGAAATCATAGGCCTCACCTACGGTCCGAATCGCGTCCACTTTCGGGTGAAGTGGGTGGGCAAACCGAACACGCCGAGGGCCGGTCACTTGGGCCTGCTGAACGTTTCCCCTGGAAAGCCGCTGTGGGATTTCCCCTTGGAAACGTCCTTTGGTGATCCTTATCAAGCGAGCCTCTCCGAGAATCGCAAAACGCCACGCTATCGCTGTCAAAACTCGATTGAGATCCACATTCTTAATGGTGCTTCCTTCTGGGGCACGGTCGCCGATCTCAGTGTTGGCGGATGCTATGCGGAATTGGCGATCCCAATGGAAGTCGGTACGAAGCTCAGAGTGGCCATCTGGGTCGGACAAGCCAAGGCTTGGGCGGAAGGCGAAGTCGCACATAGAACTCCGGGATTCGGAGTCGGCATCCGTTTCACAAATATCTCGGACCAGGATCTCGAAATCATCCGCCAATATCTCAACACGCTCGCGCCCTTCGCCCGTAAGCCTTTACTCGCCAACGCACCCCGATCGCCGCGTTAAGAGAGCTTGGGTAAGTCCCATGCATTTACCGTGGAGATGGACCATGCCACGCGTTGGTTCCTGTTAAAATTAAAGAGCGATGCTTCTTCCCTTCGTCCGTGAACTCTTCACGGACGTCGAATTGCTTCCCGGCTTTGCGCGTGTAGCCTCCCACCTGAAAGAGGGCACGGGGCGTATTCGTGTCTCTGGACTCTCTCCGACCGCCAAGGCTCTACTGCTGGTGCTTCTGCGCCGGGCCGCCGAGCGCCCGCTGATCTTCGTTGTCAACGACAATCGCGCGGTCGAGGAGTTTGTTCCCATCCTTCGCGGATTCTCCGAACTTACTTCGGCATGCGATCCCGATTCTGTCGTTTCTCTGCCCGCCCGCGACGTTCTGCCGTTCCAGCAGCTTTCGCCACATCCCGAACTTCAGGAGGAGCGCGCGACGGCCCTGTGGAAGATTGCTACCGGCAAAGCTTCAATCGTGGTCACTCCGATCGCGGCTACGGCTATCCTGCAGCGTTCGCCCGACTACTACACCGAGCTCGCCCGCACTCTGCGCCGTGGAGAGTCCTTCGACGTGGAGAATCTGCTCGGCCACCTGAACACGGTGGGCTACGCTTCGGCAGACGTGGTTGAAATGCCCGGCCAGTACGCTCTTCGCGGAGGCATTCTCGACGTTTACTCGCCAGAGGCCGAACGCCCGGTGCGCATCGAATTCTTCGGCGATGAAGTCGATTCGATTCGCCGTTTCGACCCGACCTCGCAGCGCTCTTCGAATCCCATTGACGAAGCCCTGCTCCTTCCGCTCACTGAAACGCCAGTGACCGATCAGCTTCTCGGCGCAATTCATACGCGCCTCTCGGGCAAACGCATTTCCGGATCGACCGAGGAAATCGTGGAAGCCGCAGTCCGCTCTGGTGGAGTTACCGTCTTCCCCGGCTGGGAGTTTTATGCGCCAGTCGCTGGATCGGACCGTACCGTTTTCGACCTTCTGCCTCGCGCCGCCGTACTGCTGGACGAACCAGATACACTGCGGACGGAATTCGACCGCTTCTGGACGCGCGTCAATGAAATGCACGAGCGCAGCGGTGTCGGTAATCTCGTGCGTCCCGAAGACCTTTATCTGCCTCCGGAGCACTGGTGGCAAAAGGTCGCATCGTTGACCGGAGCTGACGTCGAACACCTCGGAATTACGCAGAGCGATGACGGCGACCGCAGCATTTCAATCCTCACGCAACCCACACCGCGCTTCCACGGTGCAGTTCCGGCGATGCTCGAAGAAGTTCAAAAGCTGACTGCTTCGGGAAATCAGGTTCTGTTCTCGGTGCCGAACACAGGCGAAGTCGAGCGCCTCGCTGACATTTTCACCGAATACAACGTCAGCTTCCGCCTGGGAAGCCGAACGCGTGGCGGCGAGAGCTATGCCGACGAGACCAGCTACTTTGCCGGAGAGGTGAACACCACCACGCTTGCCAAAGCCTACGTACCCGATGGCGTGGCTTTTCCGGACGCGCATCTCGCCATTTTCGGCGCGCGCGATTTGTTTGACGAATCGGAAGCCGTCGCTTCACGTCCTCAACGGTCGAAGTCAAAAGTCTCCGCGTTTCTTTCGGACTTCCGCGATCTGCAAGTTGGAGACTACGTCGTTCACGTCGAGCATGGCATCGGTCAGTATCAGGGGCTGAAAGAAATCAATCAGGGCGACGGCAATGCCGAATTCATGCTGCTCGAATATGCCGATGGCGCGCGCCTGTATGTTCCTCTAACCCGTCTCGATCTGATACAGAAATACCGCTCGTCTGAAGGGGCGAAGCCGGCGCTGAGCCATCTGGGTACGCAAGCCTGGGCCAAGACCAAAGCGCGCGTGCGGAAGGCCATGAAGGACATGACCGATGAGCTGCTCAAGCTCTACGCACAGCGGAAAATGGCGCAAGGTCATGCATTTCCGGCGGGGAATGATTTTGTCCGCGAGTTCGAGGATTCCTTCGAGTTCAACGAGACTGAGGATCAGGCACAGGCCATCACCGATGTGATGCACGATATGGAATCGTCGCTTCCGATGGACCGCCTGCTCTGCGGCGATGTCGGTTACGGTAAGACGGAAGTTGCCATGCGCGCCGCTTTCAAGGCCGTCAGCGACAACAAACAAGTCGCCGTGCTCGCGCCAACCACGGTGCTGGCTTTTCAGCATTACGAGACGTTCAAGCAGCGCTTCGCTCCATTTCCCGTCACCATCGAGATGATCAGCCGCTTCCGCAATCCCAAGCAGCAGAAAGAAATCCTGCAGAAGACGGAAGCGGGCAAAATCGATATCCTGATCGGCACACATCGAATTCTTTCCAAAGACCTTAAATTCGTGGATCTTGGCTTGCTCGTGGTCGACGAGGAACAGCGCTTCGGCGTCCGCCACAAAGAACGTATCAAGCAGATGCGCAAGCAGGTCGACGTGCTCACGATGTCGGCCACGCCCATTCCGCGCACACTGCACATGTCGTTGGTCGGCCTGCGCGACATGAGCGTGATCGAAACACCGCCTAAAGATCGTATGGCGATCCAGACCGTAGTCGCCAGCTGGGATGACAAGATTATCCAGTCTTCCCTCGAGCAGGAACTCGAGCGTGGAGGACAGGTCTACTTCGTCCACAATCGCGTGGAGAGCATCTGGGAGATTGCTGCCAAGCTGCAGGAACTGGTGCCGAAGGCACGAATCATCGTTGGGCACGGCCAGATGGGAGAGACCGAGCTCGAGAAGGTGATGCTGCAGTTCATGCATCACGAAGCCGACATTCTGGTGGCGACCACGATCATCGAGAACGGGCTCGACATCCCCCTATGCAACACGATTCTGATCAACCGCGCCGACCGCCTCGGCCTCTCTGAGCTCTACCAGCTGCGCGGACGCGTCGGCCGCTCCAATCGCCGTGCGTACGCGTATTTGCTAATCCCGAAGGAAGTCGAACTCACCCCGATCGCACGACGCCGTCTTGCCGCGTTAAAAGAGTTTTCTGATCTCGGTGCGGGATTCAAAATTGCCGCCCTCGATCTCGAGTTGCGTGGCGCTGGGAATCTACTCGGCGGCGAGCAGAGCGGCCACATCGAGGCTATTGGTTTCGAACTCTACACGCAGATGCTCGACCGCGCCATTCGCGAGATGAAGGGTGAGGCTGCGCCGGACGAGGCCGAAACCCAGCTCAACCTTGGCCTCAACATCCGCATCCCGGCCGAATACATTCCGGAAGAGAACCAGCGCCTGCGGATGTACAAGCGCGTCGCCGGCGTCGAGACCGAGTCTCAACTCTCCGACGTTGGAGCCGAATTGCAGGACCGCTATGGCGAGCCGCCGCAGGCAGTCCGAAACTTGCTCGACTATGCCTCGCTCAAACTGCTCTGTATGCGGGTGGGCGTGAACGCCATCGATCGCAAGCGAGATGGGGTCACTCTCAAATTCCGCCAGAACGCAGCCGTCGATCCCGAGCATCTGGCGCGGTTTGTGTCATCGCAGCGTGGGGCGCAGTTCACTCCCGATGGACTGCTGAAGTTCGCCCTGAAGGTGAACGCTGCGGATGACGTCCTCCGCTCTCTTAGAACCGTCCTGGAGCAACTCGCGGCGGAAGAAACATCTTCGCAGACCCGCTAGCCTCGGCCTGACTGGCCACGGATTCACAAATCCGATTCGTCTTATCGAAAGTTTTGCTATTCCCAAAAGGCCGGGTTGAGGCTACGATATCGCAATTTGTCGCTGGACGACCGTTCGGTCGGGATATGGGGCTCGCGGCGTGCTGAGTCACGGTCGCGCGCTTTGACATCTAAAGAGTATCCGAAGAATTCAGGCGTAGCACGTCCGGATATCAGGACGGGCGGCGCTGTTTCCGAACAGGTTCGTATGCAATTGCTGAGGCCGAGAGACATGACGATGCCAGACGAGAGGTTCTATGACGCGCAGGTCACCAAGCGCGTGGACTTCGCTGCGGATCTGTGGATGTTCCGCATCCGCAGCGGCGGCGAATTCAACTTTGTGCCCGGACAATTCGCTACCCTCGGTGTGATCGAAGACGGAAAGCGCATCGAGCGGCCCTATTCCATCGCCTCTGCGCCCACCGAGGACGAAGTCGAGTTCTTCTTCGAACTCGTCCCCAACGGCGCGTTGACTCCCTTGCTGCATAAATTGCAGGTTGGCGACCGGTTGCTGATGCGCAAGGTTCCAAAAGGCAAGTTCTCGATGGATACCAGCAACGGACGCAGGAATCACCTGCTGATTTCGACGGTAACCGGAGTCGCTCCGTTCGTGAGCTATGTGCGTACGCTTTCCAAAGACTGGAAAGAAGGACGCTTTGACGGCTCGCACAAACTCTACCTGCTGAACGGCGCAAGCCGGCCGTGGGAATTCGGATACCTTGAAGAATTAAACCAGTTTGACAAGGACCTGCCGTGGTTCAAATATGTGCCGACCGTCAGCCGTCCGTGGGATCACGAGGACTGGTCGGGAGAGATCGGCCGTGCTGACGACATCCTGCGTAAGTACGCCGATCACTGGGAACTGGATGCGAGTAATACCGTTGCGTATCTCTGCGGCCATCCGGAGATGATCGAACATAGCAAGGCGATCCTGAAGCGCCGCGGCTTTGTCGATAAAGGATCGGTAAAGGAAGAGGTTTACTGGATTCCGCCTCACAAATAGCGGATTGATTCTGAATTATGAGCGAAACCTCAGGGGCTATAAAGCCCGCATCTTTGTTGGCTGTAGCGCGGCTTAAGCCGCGCCCTTTCAAACATTGCCCGGCCACGAGTCTTCAGCTTTGAGACCAGATTTCTAGCTCTCCGCGGGCGCGAAGAAAACCAGGACTGACAATTCCTCTTCAACATCGTAGAACTTGTGTTCGACCTCAGCCGCGACAAAGAGTACGGTTCCGGCCGATACTTCTGTGTCTTGACCGCCCGCGCGAAATCGTCCGCGACCGCGGATGACGTAATAGAGCTCATCTTGATGATGCGGAGACTGTGGATCAATCGATCCAGCCGATAAGACATACAAACCAGCGCTCATCGCGGGAACCCGCAGGAACTCCCGATAAAATTGGCCGCTCTCAGCACGTTGGCGGTTAATGTTCTCAACTCTGGTGAACAGCGTCTTCACGCGAGAATTCCCCCAAACATCAACTCGGTGAATTGCGGCACCAGATTATGCGCCTGCAGATTTCCTTCCGGCTTGTACCACTGATAGATCCAGTTGATCATGCCGAGCAGCGCGAATGCCGCGGCGCGGGGACTCACTGAGCCTTTTCCGTGACGCACGCGTTGCACCTCAACGATCAAGCTCTCGACGAAGTGAACGTAATCTTTCTTGCGCGTGTTGATGCGTTTGCGCAGCGTCGGGGGCAGCGGATGATTCTCATGCAACATCACAGTAATCTCGCGATCGCGCGGGCTGAGCACGACTTCAATATGCAAACGGATCAGCGCACGAAGACGTGCTTCGGGATCGGCGATCGCGCGGGCGGGAGCGAGCACACGCTCCTCGGTGATCTCCATGGCGTGGTTCATGATCTCGAAGAGGATTTCATCCTTGCTCTGAAAGTGATGATAGAGACCACCCTTGCTGAGCTTGAGCGCGGCGGCCACGTCGTTCATCGAGGTCGCGTCATATCCGCGCTGCTGGAAGAGGCGGGCGGCGGTTCGCAGGATTTCCTGCCGGGAATCAACCAGGGTCTCGCGAGGCATCGCGTGCCATGGTAAACAGTTGCGGCGCGGAATGCCAATGCCGCGTAGAGATTCTCTGGCGGCACTATCGGCAAGGGATTCGCGCGGCCTCAGACGTAGACTTCCGGAATGAAGTTCTGTTCGTGGATAGGCGGTCTGACGTATTTGGTCTTGTCCAGAGGCGGCAGTTTGAGCCGTTGCGGCGTCAGATCCTGATAGGGAATCAGGGACAAGAGATGGCGAGCGACATTGAGCCGTGCACACTTCTTGTTTTCGGCGTTCACCACGTACCAGGGCGCCTGCTTGATGTCAGTGAGAGCGAACATCTCGTCCTTCGCCCGCGAGTATTCCGCCCAACGCCGCCGTGACTCCAGATCCATGGGGCTGAGTTTCCAGCGCTTTGTGGGGTCGTTCATGCGGTCTTGAAAGCGACGCTCCTGTTCCTCGTCGCTCACGGAGAACCAGTATTTGATGAGGATGATACCGGCGCGCACCAGCATGCGCTCAAACTCCGGGCAGCTATGCAGGAACTCCAGATACTCGGCCTCGGTGCAGAAGCCCATGACGTGCTCGACGCCGGCGCGGTTGTACCAGCTGCGGTCAAAAAGCACCATCTCGCCAGCGGCCGGCAAATGGGCTACATAGCGCTGAAAATACCATTGCGTCTTCTCGCGTTCGGTAGGCGTGCCCAAAGCCACTACACGGCAGATACGGGGATTCAGCGTCTGGGTAATCCGCTTGATGGCGCTGCCTTTACCTGCAGCGTCGCGGCCTTCGAAGAGGATCACGACCTTCAGGCCTTTGTGGCGAATCCATTCGTGAAGCTTGACCAGTTCGAGTTGCAGGCATCCAAGTTCCTGCTCGTAGTCGCAGTCTTTGCCCAGGCGCAGGGGCTTTGAGGATTTTGTGCCAGCTGTGATCGGTTCCGTAATCTTCACGGTATCGACACGGACTTTCTCACTGGTTAGAGCACGCTTCTCCGCCATATCATCACCTTCGGCGAACCCCGAGCGTGCGTCAGGTTGTGGAATGTCTGGCTGAAATAAAGTTTGGAGGGAGATTCCCGAAACGGGATGGCTTTTCGTGTGCGAACGTCGATTGGGGTATCCCCCCTCCCCCTCGGGTCCCCGGAATCATTGAGTTAGCGGGAAATCGCAAAGTAATCTATGGGGCTCAATCACTTGCGGGCAAAATCTTGGTTTCAAAGAACTTAGTAGCAAGAATTGCAATGAATTTGCAATGACAATTCCCAGAACGGGACCTAATGCGTACTCGGCGCACCGTCTCCGCTTCAGCGATGATCGCCGATATGGAAGTCTGTGCGCAAGGTCAGACGTCACAAGGGGCTGTGGGAAACCGCACTTTGGACGGTAGCGATCGGAGCGGCCCGATACTTCCGGGCCGCTGTACAGCCGAGGGCGGCTGTCGCCACAACTTTCCGAATGGGTCTACCATCTGCGGCGAAATACGACCACTGGGGCTGAAGCCCGCGTTGATTTCGCTGCTTTTACGCGGCCCTCAAAGGGCCGCTCTTCCACGGTTTTGCATGCGGTGGGGGTGAAAGTTGTAATTACAGGCTCGTAAGCTTTTCTATAGTCCCCCCATGACTTGGTTCTTCTTTTTCGTGACTCGCTTGCGCCGTGGGAATTCTTTCGGCCCTTTGGCGGGCCAGGGGATTGTTCCGAAGTTTGCGGTTGCCACGTTTTCGCAAAGCGGGATTTCATGGGCACGCATTATTGTGGCGCTTCATTCCTGAATGACTAAACTGAAACGACCGACACGTGCGCCAGGTAAGGCTGGGGTGATGAACAGCCGAAGGCGGCTGTCCCGCATGAACGTGCTCTAGATCCAACTCTCTTAGTACGCGCGAGATCCCTCTCTTCGCCTGAAAAACGGCTCCGTTCGGGATGACGCCGTGCGTGGAGGTCCATGGCGCGCTGGACAGCCGAGGGCGGCTGTCCCCACATCGTTTTGCCGTTCCCGAAGAGGTGGTTACGAGGCGGTTACCATTCTCTCTTGACAGCTCATTTTGGCTTCGATAGCATATCGAAACCGACCGACCGGTCGGTTTTCACGAGCGAGAGGAGCACGATGGCAGTAACTATATTTTACGAACGCGATGCAAAGCCCGAAGTGCTGAACGGCAAGACGATCGCCATTATCGGATACGGCAGTCAGGGACACGCGCAGGCACAGAATCTCCGCGACAGCGGGCACAAAGTTATCGTTGGTCTGGACCCGAATCGTCCGAGCGCCCGGCAAGCCCGCGCCGATGGCATGGTGGTTGTGGCGCCAGATGAGGCCGCGAAGCATGCCGACTGGATCCAGATTCTCACTCCTGATGAGACTCAGGGCGAGCTATATGAGAAGTTGATCAAGCCCTATCTGCATCCGGGAAAAGTTCTGGGCGTCTCGCACGGATTCAGCATTCATTTCAAAACCATCGTTCCGCCGAATGACGTCGACGTGGTGATGATCGCTCCGAAAAGCCCCGGGCACCTGGTCCGCCGGGTCTACAGCGAGGGGCGCGGAGTACCGTCGCTGATTGCGATTCACCAGGACGCCAGCGGTCGTGCGCACGAACTCGCGCTGGCCTACGCGCACGGAATCGGATCGACGCGCGCGGGCGTTCTGCAAACTTCATTCAAAGAAGAAACCGAGAGCGACTTGTTTGGCGAGCAGGCCGTGCTTTGCGGCGGGCTGACCTCATTGATCAAGAAGGGATTCGAAACGCTGGTCGAGGCCGGATACGCGCCGGAGATCGCTTACTTCGAGTGTTTGCATGAAGTGAAGCTTATCGTCGACCTGATCTACGAAGGCGGCCTGGCACGCATGCGCTATTCAATTTCGAACACGGCCGAATACGGCGACCTGACTCGAGGCGAGCAAGTGGTTGGCGACGCCACGCGGCAGGCGATGAAGAAGACGCTGGCAGATATACAGTCGGGCAAGTTCGCGCAGGAGTGGATCGCTGAGAACAAAGCAGGCTGTCCGAACTTCAACAAGATGCGCGAAGCGGAGAAGCAGCACCCGATCGAGATCGTTGGCGCGCAGTTGCGCAGCATGATGAGTTGGCTGCCCAAGGAAGGCAAGAAGGCCGCTCCAGCGCCGGAAGAAACGAAGCAGGTTGTGAATGCGTAAGGAGTGGTTTGAGGACGTCTCTTTCAGTTGGCCGTGTGTAGGGGGCAGGGATTCTTCGACTGCGGTTGCTCTTTGCGCTTGGCGCGCAAAGAACAATCCTCGCTCAGAATGACAACAGGAACGGGATGACAAGAGGAATCGATGCATAAGGGAGCCGAGATCGTTCTGGAGTGCCTGCGAGCCGAGGGCGTGGACCTCGTCTTTGGCTATCCAGGTGGAGCGATCATGCCGTTGTATGACGCGCTCGACGGCAGCGGTGTGCGCCACGTGCTGACGCGGCATGAGCAGGGTGCAGTGTTCGCGGCAGAAGGATACGCGCGGGTGACGGGGAAAGTCGGCGTCGCGATGGCGACGAGCGGTCCCGGGGCGACGAATCTGGTTACCGGTATTGCCGACGCGAAGATGGATTCCGTTCCGCTGGTCTGCATCACCGGTCAGGTGCGCAGCGCGCTGATCGGCAGCGATGCGTTTCAGGAGACCGACGTTTTTGGCGTGACGCTCTCGTTGACGAAGTGGAGCCGACTGGTGCGCACGATCGACGAAATCCCCGAAGTAATCGCCGAGGGATTTTACTGGGCGCGGAGTGGACGTCCGGGACCGGTGGTCATCGATATCCCTACCGACATGCTGAAGGCGAAGAAGGAATTTTCGGGACCGGCGAAGTTCACGCCGCATGCGCGTCCGGCGGATGCGAAAGCTGAGGGCGGATTCACCGACACGATTGTCGCGATGCTGCAGCAGTCGTCGAAGCCGGTCGCCCTGGTCGGAGCGGGAGCCAAGATTTCAGGGGCGATCCCGGAATTGCGGCGTCTGCTTGACACGTTGAACATTCCGACTTTCGCCACGGTGCACGGGCTGGGCGCTGTTCCGCAGCAAGCTCCTTATTATCTCGGCATGGTTGGCATGCACGGAACTCGGGCCGCCAATACGGCGTTGCATGAGACAGATCTGCTGATGGTTTTTGGCGCTCGCCTCGATGACCGAGTGACCGGGGAACCGACCCGGTTCGCGCCGCATGCCAAGATCGTTCATTTTGAAATCGATCCGGCGCAACTGGACCGCGTGCGTCCCTGCGATCTGCCGGTGATTGGAAATCTCGCGGACACGATTCCAGCATTCGAGAGCGAACTGCGGCGACATCGACTTCCAGATTTCGCGGAGTGGCGTTCGGTCGCTTGCGGAGAGGATCGAGCGGAACTCGATCCTCGGGGTCTGGCGCAGCCAACGATCCGTTTTCTGGACGAACTTTTCAGCCGCCTGCCGAAAGACAGCGTCATTCTTGCCGATGTCGGGCAGCACCAGATGTGGGCGGCGCAGCGTTATTGCTCGGATTCGCCGCGGGGGTTCATCACGTCAGGCGGACTGGGCGCGATGGGCTTCGCTCTTCCGGCCGCGGTGGGCGTGCAGCTCGCGAAGCCGGAAACGTGCGTGCTTTGCGTCTCGGGAGATGGCGGATTTCAGATGAACATTCAAGAACTGGCGACGGTGCATCGCCTTGACCTGCCAGTGAAGATGGTCATCATCGACAACAAATATCTGGGCATGGTGCGGCAGTGGCAGCAGCTGTTTTACGAGCGCAACTATGCCGAGACCGATTTGAGCGACAATCCCGACTTTGTGGAGATCGCAAAGGCTTACAAGATTCACAGTTTCCGCGTGAAGGAAGAGGTCATGCGCGAGTTTCCGGTCTCGCAGGAAACCGGCGATCAGATTGATCGCTTCCTGCACTCACCGGATCCGGAGTTGCTGGTGTTCGATTGCGCGCCCGAGGCCAACGTTTATCCGATGGTTCCGGCGGGCGCAGCGCTGTCTGAGATGTTGCTGGAAGAAGAACCAGAACCGACACAGTAAGAGGGGGACGATCACATGCAAAGCTTTCACATCCGCTACCGCAATACACAGGGAACATTGATGCGCATCCTGAATGCCGCTTCGCGCCGCGGTCTCGATCTGCCAGTGGTGCATGCAGAGCGGGGTGAGACTGATCATCAGGTCACGATTGTTCTCGATGTGAATGCCAAGCAGGTCGGCCAGCTTTACCGCGAATGGTATTCGATCACCGATGTAATTCATGTCGGGTCGGGGGCCGCGCATAGCGACACGTGGACAGGCCATCATCCGCCGGCGGGTGTAACGATCGCTGAGTCGCGCTCGGCCGCACGAGCGTAGTGGGATTTGATTTTGGGCAAGCATGACGACTCCTGGGCAGCGTCATGCATTTTGGGGAACCTGCTGCGAGCGGGTTCCCCGTTTTTATTCGCGAGAAGATCAAAAACATTCAACACAGAGGTCACAGAGGGAACACAGAGGAAATCTGAGCAGTCAAAAGGTCTTGGTGCAGTTTGAACTTCAATCGGCTTGCTCTTCGAGGAGTCATCCTGACGGGAGGCGTCGTTCAGGCGGAGGCAAGGATCTCGCGTGCAGTGAGTAAGCGTCTGATCCGCACCACGCCAGATCCCTCGACCGGCTGAACTGCGCCGGATCTTCGGGATGACGCCCCGGACAGAGGAAACACGGGGAACACAGAGGAATTCTGAGTAAAGACTGTGTGTCACGGCGGGCCATTTGTAGTTTATGCTTCTTAGTTCTCAGCTTCAGGTTCCATCTTCAATCATTTCTCATCGAGTGAAATCACTATGGATCTCAAGCACATCAGTCGCGGAATTACCGAAGGGCGGTCGCGCGCGGGCGCTCGCTCCATGTACAAAGCGGTTGGATTCACCGATGCGGACCTCAGCCGTCCGTTGATCGGCGTGGCCAATACGTGGATTGAAACCATGCCCTGCAACTTCCACCTGCGCCGTCTTTCCGCAAAGGTGAAGGAAGGCATTCGCGCCGCGGGAGGGACGCCGATGGAGTTCAACACCATCGCGATCTCCGATGGAGAGACGATGGGGACCGAGGGCATGCGGGCGTCGCTGGTCAGCCGAGAACTGATCGCCGACTCGATCGAACTCGTCTGCCGTGGGCAGATGTTTGACGCCGTGGTGTGCGTGGTGGGATGCGATAAGACGATTCCGGCCGCGGCCATGGCGCTGGCTCGCATGAATCTTCCGGGTGTAGTGCTCTACGGCGGGACGATCGCGGCCGGCAGCTATCGCGGGAAGGACGTCACGATTCAGGACGTGTACGAAGCCATTGGTGCGAATCTGGCGGGGAAGATGTCGGACTCCGAACTGAAGGAATTGGAAGATGTCGCCTGCCCTGGGGCGGGTGCTTGTGGCGGCCAGTACACGGCCAACACGATGTCGACGGTGATGGAGATGATCGGGCTGTCGCCGATGGGATTCAACAGCGTGCCAGCGATGGATGCGCAGAAGGATCAGGTTTCGTTCGATTGCGGCAAGATCGTGATGAATGTGCTGCAGCAAGGGCTGAAGCCCCGCGACATTCTCACGCGCGAAGCGTTCGAGAACGCGATCGCATCGGTTGCTGCGTCGGGCGGCTCGACGAATGCTGTTTTGCATCTACTTGCAATCGCGCGGGAAGCTGGAGTCAATCTTGAGATCGATGATTTCCAAACCGTCAGCGAGCGGACTCCATTTCTGGCTGATCTGAAGCCTTCGGGCAGATTCGTGGCTGCCGACATGCACCGTGCAGGCGGCATTCGACTGCTTGCGAAGCGCTTGATGGATGGGAAGTATCTGCACGGCTCGGCGAAGACCGTGACCGGGCTAACAATTTCGGATGAGGCGAAGGGCGCGACCGAGACTGCGGGGCAAGAAGTGATCGCGCCGCTCAACAAGCCGTTGAAAGCCACCGGCGGACTGGTGATCTTAAAAGGCAATCTTGCCCCCGAAGGCTGCGTGGCGAAGATCAGCGGGCACGAACGTCTCGAGCAACGCGGGCCGGCACGCGTCTTCGACTCGGAAGAAGACGCCATGGCCGCTGTCACTGCAAAGAAGATCAAAGCAGGAGATGTGGTCGTGATCCGCAACGAAGGCCCAAAGGGTGGACCGGGAATGCGCGAAATGCTCGGAGTTACTGCGGCACTCGTTGGGGAAGGTTTGGGCGAATCGGTGGCGCTGCTCACCGACGGACGTTTCAGCGGGGCCACGCGCGGGCTAATGGCTGGGCATGTCTCCCCCGAAGCGGCGCTGGGAGGTCCGATCACCGGGGTTCGCGATGGCGACATGATTCGATTCGACGTACGGCAGCGCATCCTGGAAGTCGAAGTCAATGACGATGAGTTGCGCAAACGCATGGCACAGTGGAGAGCGCCGCAGCCGCACTATTCGACAGGAGTGTTCGCGAAATACGCCGCGCTGGTTTCGTCGGCGTCGCAGGGAGCGATCACCAAGCCGAACTAGCCCGTTGTGGTGATCTTCTTCAGCGCTTTTTCGAGATCGTCTGGCTTGAATCCAAAAGGACCGGGCTTGCTCTTGTAGGCGACCCGGTTCTTCTGGTCAATCAGGTAGATTCGGTCCGGCCAACCGGTGTAGGCGGCCTCCGTCGAGTTGTCGAATCCGTCGATGACTGCGGGAAACTTGATCCCCAACTTGCGCACGCAGCTTCCGGCTACCTGGCTGCGCTCCTCGAAATCTTTAGGGCTGGCAAAAACGACCTTGTCCTTCAGATTGCTCTGCGTCTGCCAAACGTCGCTCGGGTGGGCTTCCACGATGTAGACAATGAGGAAAGCGACCTGCTGGTTGTATTGATCGTAGAGCTTGTTGAGAGCGGGAACCTCCCGCCGAAACGGCGGTCAAGTGTAGCTGCCGAAGACAAGTACAACAGGTTGTGTCGAGGTGAGCGAGGACAGTTGCACGTTCGCGGATTTGTCGAGCTTGATCAGCGAGAAATCTGGCGCAGGATCGCCAGCCTGCAAGTGTCCGGCACGAGCGTGCATCCACATGGTTTCGAATGGGACCACGAAGAAGGTCGCATCCGGCACGTGCTTCATGACCCGGCCAAACGTCTCTGGAGACTGGTGCATCGCCCACCAGATCAGCCCGACAAACGAGACGTAGAGAACTGCCACGACAAGCGCTGTTCGGAGAAGATACTTCGCCATAGATGGGACGGAATCATACCGGAAAGTTTCTCGGCAGACCGTAATGTAAAGGCACTATCAGCGGCAAAGCAGGCTTGCCAGGCTGTGTTAGATTAGGTCGTCGATTCTGGGGTCGTCCCGGCTAAAGTCGGGCGAAAACAATACATTGCACAAATGGGTTGCGGTGATTCCTGACATAGCAGCAGGTCGTCCGGTGAGGTGCGCCTGGCTTGTGCTGGCGTACCTGGCATTGGTCCTAAGTGGTGTAGCGCAGACGCCGGCTGCAAGCAGCGAACCTCCCAAGCAGGACTATCTTGTCTATGTCGTGTGCGAATCGGCAGACAAGATTGTTCTGCTTCGCTTCGGACCGGACGGCCTACGGATTGAGAATCAGACTCGGACGGGTCTGATGCCCACGGACATTAATGGACCGCACGGGATCGTAGTCTCGCCCGACAAGCAATTTTTCTATGTCGCCGAGGGCCACGGACGTCCGGAAGGCTCCGCGTGGAAGTACCGCGCCGGGAGCGACAGCGTGGTGAAGTACACCAGCCTCGGGATGTTCCCGGCCACCACCGACATCACTCCTGACGGCAGCTTCATCTACGTGGCCAACGCCAACTTCCATGGAGACATGGTTCCGTCGTCGATATCGGTGGTCGCGACAGACCAGATGATTGAGGTCAAGCGCATCACGACCTGCACCATGCCACATGGATCGCGACTGAACCATGCGGGAACAAAACATTACTCGGCATGCATGATGGACGACATGCTGGTCGAGATCGATACCAGCAAATTCGCGGTGTCGCGCTATTTCGTGGTCACGCCCGGGAAAGAGATGGGGATGACGGGCGAACCATATCCGAAGTTTGTTCCATCGATGGGAGATCATAAGGAAATGACTCACAAGCCGGTCTGCACACCGACGTGGGCTCAGCCTTCGAACGACGGATCGACCATTTACGTCGCGTGCAATCAATCGAACGAGATCGTTGCGGTTAAAACGGCCGACTGGACGCTGGCCCGGCGCTTTCCGGCGGGCAACGGCGTTTACAACCTGGCGATGACGAAAGATGGACGCCTCATCGCGACCAACAAGCGGGGACAGTCGGTGTCGATCTTCGATCCGGTGAGCGGAAAAGAGCTGGCAAGAATTCCGACGAAAAGAAAAGTCGTTCACGGCGCAGTGGTCACGCCGGATGATCGTTATGCCTTCATCAGCGTAGAAGGCGTGGGCGACGAACCGGGCACGGTTGAAGTGATCGACTTGGCAGCGCTGAAGACGGTCGCGACCATCGACGTTGGGCCGCAGGCCGCGGGCATTGATTTCTGGAAGACCGAGGCAAGCAAGATTGAGGAAAAAAAGTAATGGTTCAGTTTGGATTTTCATTCCGGGTTCCTTTCGGAGCGTGGTCATCCCGAGCGGAGCCGCTGTTCAGGCGGAGCGAAGGAGCTCCCTTGGGACAGATGTGTTGCGAGGGAGATCCCTCGGCCCGCTGGTGAAAACGCGGGCCTTCGGGATGACGCCGCAAGAGAGATGAAAAGAAAGAAGAACGATGGGATGCGGTCACACTTAGCGGGAGGGATGCATGTTCAAACGTAGCGTGTTCGTATTTGCCGTAGCGGCAATTCTCGCAGTGCCAGCTGTGTGGTCGCAGGACGCACCCGCGAAGCAGGAAACTCCGAGCACGTCAGTGGCTCCGGCTATCGTCGAGATCACTCCCAAGACTCTCGATGCGCACGTCGGGGAAAAGGTGAAGTTCAGCGCCGCTGCGAAAGATGCGGCTGGCAATCCTATCGATGCGAAGGTCTCCGTCTGGTTCGCAGCTCCGTTTGATCTCGCGGGGGCGGATGAGTCCGGGGAAGTGACGTTTCACGCACCTGGCATAGTCACGGTCGGTGCCGTGATTGCGGGCAAGACTGGGTACGCCACCGTGAACGTCGGCACGTCGAAGATCACGACGATTGAAATCGAGCAGCCCAAGCCGATCGTTGCGGGCAGTGTAGCAAAACTGATGGCTACGGCTCGCACTGCGAACGGCAATCCGAGCGCGGATGCAAAGATCAAGTGGATTTCGGAAAAACCATCTGTCGCCACGGTTGACGCCGCTGGCTTGGTTGCCGGAGTTGCTTCGGGAAGCGCGGTCATCAAAGCCACGTCGGATGACGCCTCCGGAAAGGTAACGGTGCAAGTTGTGCGGGACGCGGTGCGAAAACTTACGGTCAATCCCGCCACTACCGAGACTCGCACCGGAGACGTGGTGCACTTCGCTGCTACGGCCGACAGCGGGAAAGCGCCGAGCGTGCGCTGGTCGGTCAGCGGAAGCGGGGCGTCGATCTATGATGACGGAGCCTTTGTGGCCGAGAAAGCCGGCACATATGTCATCACGGCCAGCAGCGGACAGCACAGTGCTTCCGCATCGGTGGTGGTTCGTCCGCGTAATGTCGAGCGCGAGGTCGAAGTCGTCTCGCATGTCCCGATGCCCGACCTGCAGATGTCGGAAGAGTGGATCATCGGTCATCACGCATATCTCTCGACGATCGCCGACAAGCTGTTTGTGTACGACATCGCCGACCCGTCGAATCCCAAACTGCTCGACACATTGAAAGTGGATGCCCGCCTCATTAACGACATCAGCACCACGACGGATGAGAAAATCGGTGTCTTCACGCGGGAAGGCGCGTCGAACCGAAAGAATGGAATCGTGTTCCTCGACACAACGGATCCCTCGCACCTGAAAGTGCTCTCCGAGTACACGGCGACTGTGACGGGAGGCGTGCATAGCGCGTATATCGACGGGCATTATGTTTATCTCACCGACGACGCCACCGGATCGATGCGCGTGATCGACTTCGCGGACCCGAAGCATCCAAGGGAAGTCGCGCGGTTTCAGGTAGAGAACCCCACGGTCGTGACTCTCAGTACGGAAATGGGATCGATGTCGAGCGGGCGTTATCTGCACGATCTGCAGGTGAAGGATGGCATTGCGTATCTTGCCTACTGGCGAGACGGGCTTGTCATTCTCGATGTAGGCAATGGCATGGCGGGAGGCAGCCCGGAAAATCCCAAGGTGATCAGCCAGTACCGCTTCAATCACTACGAACTATATGGCGATGGATGGCTGGCGGGCACGCACAGCGTCTTCCGCTACAAGAATTATCTCTTCGTCGGCGATGAGGTTTTTCCTGCGATTTTCAACATCGAAGACCGCGACCGTATCCCGGTTCGGGCTATTTGCCATGTGATGGACGTTTCCGACGTCAGGCATCCGAGGGAAGTCGCGCAATACGAGGCTCCGGAAGGCGGCTCGCACAATTTCTGGGCTGCAAACGACATGCTTTACGAGGGCTATTACAGCGGAGGCGCGCGTGTGCTCGATATTTCCGGCGAGCTGCGCGGCGATCTCTACCGCCAGGGCCGCGAAATCGCGCGTTTCTGGACCGGCGACTCGAAAGGATATCGCCCGAATCTTCCTTTTACATGGGGTGGACAACCTTGCTCGGTCACCTGTGACACTCCGGAACTGAATGCCCTGATGTACTTCAACGATATTCACTCCGGACTGTGGATCACGAAGCTGGGTGCGCCGAAATTTCAGGGGTCAACGACCGCGCCTCCGGTAAGAAGGAGCGAGCAGACGATTCACTAGGTCCCTTCTCTCCGTTGTGAGAAAGAACCTTCACCACAGAGGACACAGAGGAACACAGGGGATTTTGGTCTATTCCCACCGACGGGCTGTTCGCGGCTGTCCCCACACGCCCGCGCTTGCTCAGGGCGGATGGCTGTGAAAAACTAGTTCTTACCAGTTTTTCTTCATTCTCTATGGCATCCGCGCGAACTTTATTTGAGAAGATTTGGGACGCCCACATGGTGGCGCAGCCGGAGGGGCGGTCGCCCATCCTTTATATCGATCTGCATTTGGTGCACGAGGTGACGTCGCCGCAGGCGTTTGACGGATTGCGGGGGGCACACCGAAAGGTGCGACAGCCGCTGCGCACGGTGGCGACCGTCGATCACAATATTCCGACGGAACCCCGAGGGACGCCAATCACCGATCTGATTGCCGCGAAGCAGATTGCCGCGCTGCAGGCGAACTGCAAGGAGTTTGGGATCCGGCTGTTCGATATGGATTCGCCGGAACAGGGGATTGTGCACGTGATCGGTCCGGAGTTAGGGCTAACCCAGACGGGGATGACAATTGTGTGCGGCGACAGTCACACCAGCACGCATGGAGCGTTTGGGGCGCTGGCGTTCGGGATCGGAACGTCGGAAGTGGAGCACGTACTGGCGACGCAGTGCCTGGCGCAGCAGAAGCCGAAAACGATGAAGATTGATGTGCGCGGGCGCCTGGCAGACGGCGTGACTGCGAAAGACCTGGCGCTGGGGATTATCGGGCAGATCGGCACGGATGGAGCTAACGGATACGTGATTGAGTATGCCGGTCCCGCGGTGCGGGCGCTGTCGATGGAAGGGCGTATGACGCTCTGCAACATGAGCATCGAGGCAGGTGCTCGGGCTGGGATGGTGGCTCCAGATGAGACGACGATTAACTACGTGAAGGGACGGCGGTTTGCTCCGACGGGAACGGACTGGGAGAAGGCGGTGGCGTACTGGCGGAGTTTGCCTTCGGATGCGGATGCAGAGTTCGACAAGGTAGTGGAGATCGATGCGGCGCAGCTTTGTCCGTTTGTGACGTGGGGAACGAATCCAGGGATGGTCGCGCCGGTAACGGGCCGAGTCCCAGAGATCAAAGGCTTGCAGGAGGCGGACCGGCGGGCTGCAGAACTTGCTTTGCAATATATGGCGCTGGAGCCGGGAAAGCGGATAGAGGACATCGGGATCGACCGCGTCTTTATTGGATCGTGTACGAATTCACGCATGGAAGACCTTCGGTCCGCGGCGCGGGTGGCGAAGGGACATAAGGTGAGTTCGAAGGTACGTGCGATGGTGGTACCGGGGTCCCAGGCGATAAAACGCGCTGCCGAGCAGGAAGGGCTGGATAAGATTTTTCAGGACGCAGGATTCGAATGGCGGGAGTCGGGATGCTCGATGTGCCTGGGGATGAATCCGGATATTCTGCAGCCCGGAGAGCGGTGCGCGTCGACGAGCAACCGGAACTTTGAAGGGCGGCAGGGACGAGGCGGACGGACGCATCTGGTGAGTCCGATGATGGCAGCCGCGGCGGCCATTACGGGACACTTCACGGATATAAGGAAGTGGAAGTTTCAGTAGTAGTGGTCAGGGGTCAGGGGCTAGTGGTCAGTGATCAGTGGCCAGTTATCGGGGGCCGGGAGTCAGGGATCAGGTTCACGGATCAGTTAGGACCTATAACCGGAAGCGATCTCGGAATACAGAAAAATGAAGCCATTTACAGTGCATCGTGGGCGCGTGGCGCCGCTGGATCGGGTCAATGTGGACACGGACCAGATCATCCCGAAGCAGTTTTTGAAGCGGATCGAGAAAACCGGGTTCGGCCAGTTTGTGTTCTATGACTGGCGATATGCCGCAGATGGGAAGAAGAACCCGGATTTCATTCTTCACGAGCCAAGGTATGAAGGCGCGAGCATCCTGGTCGCCGGGAAAAATTTCGGATGCGGGTCCTCGCGCGAGCACGCTGTCTGGGCGCTGGCCGACTTCGGCTTCCGAGCGGTGATCTCGTCCTCATTTGCCGACATTTTTGCTAATAACTCGACGAAGAACGGGTTTTTGACGGTGAGGTTAAGCGAACCCGAAGTTGCAACTGTAATGCAACGAGCGCAGGAGGTCGACAACTACGAACTGACAATCGATCTGGAGAAGTGCGAGGTCAGAGACGAACAAGGCTTTCGCGCAAATTTTCCGATGGATGCATTTGTCAGGCACTGTTTGCTCAATGGTCTGGACGACATTGGACTGACGTTGCAGCACGAGGACGATATTGCAGCCTATGAAGCGCAGCATACGGCGCCTGCGGCGCTTCGAGTATCGTAAGTTCATGAAAAGTCAAGTCGAGTAAAAGTATGTAAAACATGCGTGCCAGTATTGACCCGCCATGGGCGCGCGGTTGATCCTATAGTGGCGGTCCTGCCACAGCAACTGCAGCACGCGAGTTTCCGACCTGAGTGACTGGGAGGCCTCCTCGGCATCAGAAATTCCTGCCTCCTCTGGATTTGAGTTGCCGCAAACCGAGCCTAAAATGTTACGTCTAACCATGGGATGCTACCGAGCCCGGGTTAAGGACGGTGATGGAATAACCTGTGAATATAATCGACGGCCATAAAAAAGACGCCCGCAGCCTACGGATTCCGTGCGCGACGATCGTTATCATTCTTGCGGCAGTTTGCGCGATTTCATCTGGCTGCACTTCGGCCGATTCCAAACAGCAGAAGGCTCAGGCAGCCGGGCCTCCACGAGCAGTTTCCGTGGCGGTGGCACCTGTCATGAAGCAGGATGTCCCGGTGTATCTGTCGGGGCTGGGGTCCGTGACTGCGTTCAACACGGCGAATATCAAAAGCCGCCTGGATGGGCAAATCATGAAGGTGAACTTCCGCGAAGGGCAGGAGGTCCGTGAGGGAGACCTGCTGATTCTAATCGACTCCCGGCCGTACGAGGTGCAGGTGGAGCAGTTGCAGGCAGCGCTGTTTCGGGACCAGGCGCAGTTGCGCGATGCCAGGCTGAATCTGGAGCGGTACACATCGTTAATTCCGTCGGGCAGCATTGCGCAGCAGCAGGTGGACACGCAAAAGGCGCTGGTGGATCAACTCGACGGCACCGTGCGCAACGATCAGGGGCAGATTGACGCGGCAAAATTGAATATCGTCTATTGCCATATTATGGCGCCGTTTAACGGGCGAGTCGGATTGCGGCAAGTGGATCCGGGAAACATTGTGCACGCAGCGGATACGAATCCGATGCTGATCCTGACGCAGCTTCAGCCTATCGCGGTGATCTTCACACTTCCGGAAGATGTTCTGCCAAGAGTCGCGCAGCAGATGGCGCATGGAACTCTTGAGGTGGATGCGCTCAGCCGTGATGATCAAACCAAACTGGGGACCGGAAAGCTGCTGACCATCGATAACCAGATCGATCCGACGACCGGGACGGCAAAACTGAAGGCCGTATTCGATAACAGAGACAACCAACTTTGGCCGAACCAATTCGTGAATGCGAACTTGTTATTGGAGACGCGGAAGAACAGCACGGTGGTGCCGACGGCGGCAATTCTGCGGGGGCCGCAAGGGACGTACGTTTATTCAGTGAATACGGATAAGACGGTGCAAGACAAGTCCGTAACAGTCGCGCTGACGCAAGGCGACAGTACGGTAGTGACGGAGGGAGTAAACCCCGGAGACATGGTGGTCACTGACGGGCAGGACAAGCTGCAACGAGGCAGTCACATCGAGCCACGAAATACTGGCACGAACAGGGGGGTGGGAACGTCCCCGGCCCGCGGGCGTCAGGCGGCGGGTGGTTCGAACTCGGCGGGAAGTTCGAGGTATGCCGGGCAATCCGGTAATTCAGGGTCATGAGTCCTTCGCGATTATTTATTCTCCGGCCGGTTGCGACTACGCTGCTGATGGTCGGAGTGTTGCTCGTGGGCTGGGTTGCATTCATGCAACTGCCGGTCTCGGCACTTCCAGAAGTTGACTATCCCACAATCCAAGTGGTGACGTTTTATCCGGGCGCCGATCCGGACGTTATGGCGTCGTCGGTGACGGCTCCGCTGGAGCGACAATTCGGGCAAGTGCCTGGCCTGAGCCAGATGACCTCGACCAGTTCCTACGGCAGTTCGGTCATCACCCTGCAGTTTGGTCTCGATCAAAATATTGACGTTGAAGAACAGCAGGTGCAAGCGGCGATCAACTCAGGATCAACGTACCTGCCCACGGATCTGCCGAATCCACCGATTTACAACAAGGTGAATCCTGCCGACGCGCCGATTCTGACTTTGGCGCTGACATCGGACTCGCTACCGCTATCGAAGGTCGAGGATCTCGCGGACACGTCTCTGGCGCAGAAGATCTCGCAGTTGCCCGGTGTGGGGCTCGTGTCCATCAGCGGCGGACAAAAGCCGGCGGTAAGGATTCAGGCAAATCCGACAGCGCTGGCTTCATACGGGCTGAGCCTAGAAGACCTGCGGGCGGCCCTGGCGCAGGCGAACGTAGATCAGGCGAAGGGCGTGATCGATGGTGCGCGCCAGTCGTATACCATCGGCGCAAACGATCAGCTTTTCTCAAGCGAGCAATACAAGCCAATTGTGATTGCCTATCACAACGGCGCGCCGGTGCGAATCAGCGACGTGGCCAACGTGATCGATGGCACGGAAAACAACCAGCTTGCGGCGTGGATGAATCTGACGCCGGCCGTGATCGTGAACATCCAGCGGCAGCCGGGAGCCAACATCATCAGCGTGGTGGACCGGATCAAGAAATTATTGCCGCAGTTACAGGCATCGCTGCCGACTGCAGTCAAGGTGCAGATCCTGACCGACCGGACCACAACAATTCGGGCTTCGGTAAAAGACGTTGAGTTCGAGCTGATGCTGGCCATCGGCCTGGTTGTGATGGTGGTGTTTCTGTTCCTGAGGAACCTGTCGGCCACGGTGATTCCCAGTGTTGCGGTGCCCCTGTCGTTGATTGGCACGTTTGGTGTGATGTACCTGCTGGGGTACAGCCTGAATAACCTGACGCTAATGGCGCTGACAATTTCTACAGGGTTTGTGGTGGACGATGCCATCGTCATGATCGAGAACATCGATCGCTTCCTCGAGGCGGGCGACTCGCCGCTGGATGCGGCGTTGAAGGGATCGAGCCAGATTGGATTCACGATCATCTCGCTGACTGTTTCGCTGATCGCCGTGCTGATCCCGCTGCTCTTCATGGGCGACATCGTCGGCCGGTTGTTCCGCGAATTTGCGATGACGCTGGCGGTAACGATTCTGGTCTCGGCGGGGGTTTCGCTCAGCCTGACGCCGATGATGAGCGCCAAGCTGCTCAAACATCGCAAAGAAGGCGAGCGCGGACGCTTTTACGACATAACGGAGAATTACTACAACCGCATCATTGCCTTCTATGGCCGCACGGTGAAGCTGGTGCTGAAGCACCAACCGGCCACTTTGTTTGTGACAGCTGCGACGCTGGTACTGACTCTGTTCTTGTATGTGATCGTGCCGAAGGGATTTTTTCCGGTGCAGGACACGGGCGTAATTCTGGGTGTCTCGCAGGCTCCGGACTTCGTCTCGTTCGATGCGATGTCGCAGCGGCAGCAGGAATTGGCGAAAGTCATCCTGAAGGATAAAGATGTGGAGAGCCTGTCATCGTTTATCGGGGTCGACGGCACCAATACAACACCGAATGAAGGACGAATTCAAATCAACCTGAAGCCGCGCGACGAGCGGAAGGATGACGCGTCGGCGATCATACGGCGGCTGCAGCCGGCGTTGGCAAAAGTCGACGGTATTACGCTGTACATGCAGCCGGTGCAGGACTTGACGGTAGAAGACCGAGTGAGCCGGACGCAGTTCCAGTATTCGATCGAAGATGCGGATGCGCAGGAGCTGGCGCAGTGGACTCCGAAGCTAGTTGCGAAGCTGCAGACTCTTCCGGAGTTGCGGGACGTAGCGACAGACCAGATGAATAACGGGCTGAGAACCAACGTCACCATCGACCGTGACACCGCTTCGCGGCTGGGGATCTTTCCACAGGCGTTCGACAACACGCTCTATGACGCGTTCGGGCAGCGACAGGTTTCGACGATTTTTACGCAGCTGAACCAGTATCACGTGATTCTGGAAGTACTACCGAATTTCGCGCAGGATCCCGCCGACCTCAGAGACATCTACATAAAGCCGAGCGTGGTTACGGCGAACACGGGGGCACCAACGGCGAATGGAGCGGCGGTCACGACCAGCGGAGCGCCCGTGCCGATCTCGACATTCACGCGCATGAAGTCCGAGCGCACCTCGCTGGCAGTGAATCATCAGGGACAATTTCCGGTGGTGACCTTGTCATTCAACCTGGCGCCCGGAGGTTCGCTGGGAGATGCGACCAAGGCGATACAGCAGGCCGAGAAAGAAATACAACTGCCGCTCAGCATCCATGCTTCATTTCAAGGCACAGCGGCGGCCTTCCAGAATTCTCTGGCGACCGAGCCTTTCCTGATTCTGGCAGCGGTGATCACGGTTTACATCGTGCTGGGCGTGTTGTACGAGAGCTACATCCACCCGATAACGATTCTTTCCACACTGCCTTCGGCCGGGGTGGGCGCAATTCTGGCATTGATGATTACGGGGAACGATCTGACCGTGGTGGCACTTATAGGGATCATTCTTCTGATCGGCATTGTGAAGAAGAACGCCATCATGATGATCGATTTCGCGCTTGAGGCCGAGCGCGTCGAGCATAAGCCGCCAGAGGAAGCCATTTATCAGGCTTGCCTGCTCCGCTTCCGTCCGATCATGATGACGACCATGGCGGCCCTGTTGGGAGGACTGCCGCTTGCTCTGGGTACAGGCACGGGGGCTGAGTTACGGCGGCCGCTGGGTATCACGATCGTGGGCGGATTACTGTTGAGCCAGTTGCTAACGCTGTACACCACGCCGGTGGTTTATTTGTGGTTCGACCGGGTGGCGCAAAGATTTTCTCGTTACCGCATCGGCAACGAGATTCCTCCGGAGCCGATGTCGGCGGACTGAGGCTGATTGGACACGGACTAGGCATACTGATTGAACGATGAGTATTTCGGCTCCATTTATTCGCAGACCGATCGGCACGTCGCTGTTGGCGGCGGCGTTGCTGCTCTCGGGAATCCTCGCGTTTAATTTCCTGCCGGTCGCATCGCTTCCGCAAATGGATTTCCCGGTGATCAGCGTAGGGGCAAGTTTGCCGGGAGCCGATCCGCAAACGATGGCGTCGGCGGTGGCAACGCCGCTGGAACGCCAGTTTGGGCGCATTGCCGCCGTGAATCAGATGACGTCGTCGAGCCAGCTGGGCAGTACTGGCATCGCGATGCAATTCGATCTGAACCGGAATATCGACGCTGCGGCTCGCGACGTACAGGCTTCGATCAATGCGGCCCGCAGCCAGCTACCGGCAAACCTGCCAAGCAATCCGACATACCGCAAAGTAAATCCGGCGGACGCGCCCATTTTATTGCTGGCGTTGACCTCAGATACGTCGACCGTACCGCAGATGTACGACGCCGCGGATTCGATTCTGTCGCAGAAGTTGTCGCAGGTCCAGGGAGTCGGGCAGGTTTTTGTGTGGGGCGCGTCCCAGCCAGCGGTGCGCGTGGAAGTCAATCCGACTTTGTTAAACAAGCTTGGAGTCGGCCTGGATACCGTCCGGAACGCGCTGAATGCCGCCAATGCGAACCATCCGAAGGGCAAAGTTACGAGCGGCTCGATGGTGTATACGTTCAGCGACAACGACCAGTTGTTTACGGCAGATCAGTACAAGCCATTGATTGTGGCCTACAACAATGGCGCGGCGGTGCGACTCAGTGATGTGGCCACGGTTCAGGATGCGGTCGCTGACTTACGAAACCTGGGGCTGGTGAACGGCACGCCGGGTATCGTGATACCTATCTTCCGGCAACCGGGAGCGAACATCATTGATACGGTGGACCGGGTCAAGTCGCTGTTGCCGTATTTGCAGTCCTCGATTCCTCCCTCGATCCATCTTTCGGTTTTGATGGACCGCACGACGACGATTCGCGCCTCGGTGAAAGATATCGAGGGCACGCTGCTGATTTCGATCGTACTCGTGATTCTGGTGGTATTCGTCTTCCTCCGCACAGTACGAGCAACGATCATTCCGAGCATCGCGGTGCCCCTGTCGCTGGTTGGCACTTTCGGGGTGATGTATCTGCTCGGGTACAGCCTCGACAATCTCTCGCTGATGGCCCTGGCAATTTCCACCGGCTTTGTTGTGGACGACGCGATTGTGGTGCTGGAAAACATTACGCGCTATGTGGAACAGGGCATGGATGTTGTGCGAGCGACCTTCAAAGGGGCGGCCGAGATTGGATTCACAGTCCTTTCGATGAGCACGTCTCTGGTGGCCGTATTCATTCCGCTGCTGATGATGGGCGGCATCGTGGGACGTCTTTTCCGCGAATTTGCGGTTACGCTTAGTACTGCGATCGGGGTTTCTCTCGTGGTTTCGCTGACGACGACGCCGACGATGTGCGCGAAATTCCTGAGGTCCGCGAAGACCGAAAAGCACAATATCTTCTATCGAGCCAGCGAATGGTGTTTCGACCGGATTCTGGCCATCTACAGCCACGCTCTGAGGTGGGTCCTCGCGCACCAGCCGGTGACCGGGGTGGTGACCATTGCAGTCGCGGTGCTGAGCATTTTCCTCTACTTCAAAGTGCCGACGGGCTTCTTTCCGCAGCAGGACACAGGGCGAATTCAGGGAACGGTGATTGGAGCGCAGGACATCTCGTTCCAATCTATGAGCGACAAGATCAAGCGGTACGCCAGCATTGTGATGAAAGATCCTGCGGTCGACACCATGGGCGGTTTTACAGGTGGAGGCAGCGCTTTGAATCAGGGCCGGTTCTTCGTGATGCTGAAACCGCTGGAGGAGAGGGGCCCATGCCAGAAACAGCACTTCTGGGAGCCTTGCCATTATGCGTCCGCCGATGACGTGATCAACCGGCTGCGCGGCAAGCTGGCGGTGGTGCCGGGCGCGACCCTGATTTTTCAGTCGGCGCAGGAGCTCACCATTGGCGGCCGGTGGGGCAACGCACAATATCAATACACGCTGCAAAGCGCGAACCTTGACGATCTGAACACTTGGTCACCGCGCCTGCTGGACAAGCTCAGGACGCTGCCGGAGTTACGGGACCAGAACTCCGACCAGCAGGACAAGGGATTGCAGGCGAAGCTGGTGATCGATCGGGATACGGCGAGCCGACTGGGGATCACGCCGCAGACTCTCGACAATGCTCTTTATGACGCGTTCGGGCAGCGCCAAGTTTCTACCATGTACCGGCCGCTGAACCAGTATCACGTGGTGATGGAAGTTGCGTCGCAGTTCCAGCAGACGCCCGAGGCACTGCAGAATATTTATTTGAAGTCGACGACAGGAACGCCAATTCCGCTGGCGGCGTTCACGCATTTCGAACCATCGAACACCCCGCTGGCGGTCAACCACCAGGGGCAATTGCCTTCGGTGACAATCTCGTTCAACCTGGCACCGGGCATTTCTCTGGGGCAGGCGACGGACGCCATTGAAAGAGCCGAGCGCACGATCGGATTTCCTCCAAGCATCCAAGCCAGCTTTCAGGGAACGGCCGCCGCTTTCCAGGATTCCCGTTCCAACATGCTGGTCCTTATCATCACCGCGCTCGGCGCTGTCTACATTGTGTTGGGTATGCTGTACGAGAGCTATATCCATCCAATTACGATTCTTTCGACGATTCCTTCCGCTGGCGTAGGAGCTCTGCTGGCGCTGCTTTTGACGCATAACGAGCTCAACGTGATCGGGATGATCGGCATCATCCTCTTGATCGGCCTGGTGAAGAAGAACGCGATCATGATGATCGACGTTGCGCTGGAAGTGGAACGCAATCAAGGCAAGAAGCCCGTCGAGGCGATTTATGATGCCTGCCTCCTGCGCTTCCGGCCCATCATGATGACGACGATGGCTGCGCTGCTAGGTGGCCTGCCACTGGCGTTGGGGCACGGTACGGGATCGGAACTGCATCGTCCGCTGGGCATCACGATTGTGGGCGGATTGATTGTGAGCCAGGCGCTCACGCTTTTCACGACACCTGTGGTGTATGTATATCTGGATCGTTTGAGACTTTTGCTGCGCGGTGGAGCGGATACGGCGCTGCCCGATACTTCTGCGCCAGCGGGTCCCCATCCCTCTCCAGCGCACGGGGATTAATTGGCGATCCCGGACCGCGCCCAACTCCTGGCCCCCGAGGCCCCAGTACAACCCCGCCGGAGAACTGCCGCATCGCAGAGAGGAAGCCGATCGGCTGCGCAAAAAAGCATTCGTCCCGTATGATAGGAAGCACGAATAGTGCTGCAGGGAGCGGCTCAATTCTGAAGACGCCCGGCAGATCAGTGTTTCCAATTTGTTTTCGACAATTTCTTGAGGAGTCAAGGATGCTAAAGAAAGCAGCAGCTGTCATGCTGGTTTGCGCAAGCATGGTCGCCTGGGTGGGATGTGGCACGACGAGCAACCGATATCTGTACGCGTCGATTCCAGGAGCCAACGAAATTGTGGCGTTTCGCGAGGACCCCAATTCGGGCGCTTTGGTTCAGTTGGTGGGCAGCCCGATTACAGCGGGACAAGCGGTTCAATCGCTCGCGCTTCATCCATCGAACAAATTCCTGTACGCCGCAAACTCTGGAGCCACGCCGACGGGCACGATCTCGTTGTTCGACATTTCGAATGGAGGCGCACTGACGGAACATACTCCGCGGGTAAACGCAGGGACGGCACCAACTTTGCTGGCCATGGATCCATCCGGAAAATATTTGTACGTGGCGAATTCGGGATCGTTCGACATCTCGGTGTTTTTGATTGATCCAACGCATGGATTGCTGACTCCGGTAGCACAAACAGGAGGCGCTACCGCAGGAATAGGCCTGTCAGCGTTGAACATGGCACTTTCGCCATCGGGAAGTATGCTATTTGTCACTGGGCAGAATGGGACGCAGGGATATATCGAAGAGTTTACCGTGACGAACGGTGTTCTTGGCATCAAGCCGGGTTCGGGCACGCCGTTTATCACGGGCAACGGCCCTTACGGCCTGGCGATCGACCCCAGTGGGGCGCACCTTTACACGGCGAACAAGATCGATAATAGCATTTCGGCATTTTCCATCGGCTCTTCCGGAAACCTCACATTAATCTCCACGATCGGCGAGACATATACGGGACCTGTTTCACTGTTTATCGACAAGTCCGGAAAGTACCTGTATGTGGCGAATCAGCAGAGTGCGGGAAATCTAGCCGCATATTCGATCGGATCGGACGGCGGTCTGACGCTGCTGGCGACTTCTCCATTCGCGACGGGCCCGCAGCCGAATTTCATTGCTGGCGATGCGAGTGGGGATTACCTATTCGTAGGAAACCAGTCCACAACGGCGATTCAATCGTTCAGCCTCGCTCCGAGCACGGGGACGTTGACCTCGGTTTCGACGTATGGCGTTCCGGGTACGCCCACTTCGATCGTAATCACACACTAAGAATTTGTGAGGGAAATGAGTACCGCAACACAGATCACGGAGCAGGCGTACTCGTCGGAACGCTACGCGCGGCATGTTAACCGGGAGTGGGTTCGCCTTCTCGATCTGCTGCAGATGAATGTTCGCTACGAACGGTGCGTCGGAGCGGAGCTATACACCGCGGATGGCAGACGCATTGTTGACTTCCTGTCGGGCTACTGTGTTCATAATCTGGGCCACAACCATCCGAACGTGGTGCGGGCGCTGAGGGATGAGTTGGAACGATGCGGGCCCGCGATGGTCCAGACGCATGTCGCGGACCTCGCTGGTGAGCTTGCTGACAAGCTGTGCAAACGCGCAGGCGGACGCCTGAGTAAAGCATTCTTCGCATCGTCGGGGAGCGAGGGAGTAGAAGCCGCGATCAAGTTTGCCCGAGCTCACACACGGCGCAACGGAATCCTGGCAGCGGAGCATGCGTTCCATGGTTTGACATGCGGAGCGCTTTCGCTGATGAGCGACGATTTCTGGCGCGAGGGCTTCGGACCGCTTCTGCCCGAGACGAAGATGGTTCCGTTTGGTTCCCTGGACCACCTCGAACGTGAACTCAAGAGCAAGAAGTTTGCGGCATTCATCGTCGAGCCGATTCAATCAGAAGGCGGCGTCTGCGTTCCCGATCCAGAGTATCTGCGGAGCGCGCAATCGCTGTGCAGACTTTACGACACGCTATTCGTACTCGATGAAGTGCAGACGGGGATGTATCGCACGGGAAAGTTTCTGGCGGCGCATCACTTCGGGGTGGAACCGGACATGGTGGTTCTGGCCAAGGCACTCAGTGGCGGATTGGTTCCGGTGGGCGCGGTTCTGATGTCCGAGGAGATTTGCGATTCCGTTTATTCGTCGTTGCCACGCGCTTTTGTACATACGTCAACTTTCAGCGAAAACAGTTTGGCCATGCGCGCAGGACTGGCAACGCTGGAAGTACTGGAGCGCAAAGGACTCGGAGATCGATCGATCGCGGCAGGCGATTATTTGCGGAAGCGACTGAGCGATGAGTTGGGCGCGTATGAGATGGTGAAGGAAATCCGCGGACTGGGATTGCTGAACGGCATTGAGTTCCGGGCGCCGAAGCAACTGCGTTTGCGCATTCCATACGAGGCATTTGGCGCTGTGCACGCAGGGATGTTCGGACAGATCGTGGTGATGCGCCTGTTCCGCGATTATGGATTCCTGACGCAGGTATGTGGGAACAACTTCATGGTGCTGAAAGTAGCGCCGCCGCTGGTAATCGAGGATGCGCAGATGGAGGCATTCGTTAGCGCGATAAAGGAAGTCGTGGACTTGGCGAACTCTCCGGGCGCGTTCTGGTCAGAGGCGCTTGGACTAGCGCGGCGAGCATTTCGGCGTTCGTAGCGGATTTGATTTTCTATCCTATTTTTCTTCACGCTCAAAAAAGTCTTGACCTGCGGTTGACAATTAAGGGTCCTAAGCTTAGGACAATCTAAACAAGTGGCATTGAGGTACTGGGGTACAACCCAGGATCAGCGCACGGCCATCTAACTGCACATTTGGGTCCGGCAGGGTGATGGCGCTGACTCTCTGCCGGAAACCGGGGATTCACACAAAATGCAAATTGCCAGCGCCGCAAGCGCGTTTCCTGAACATTACTACTCACAGAAATTCCTTTTGGAAAAATTGCAGGAGTATTGGGGTGACCAGCTGCGCAATCCACAGATGCTGGCGCGACTGCACCGAAACGTAGCCGTGGAGGGCCGTCATCTAGCCTTCCCGCCGGAACAATATTACGAAATGAAAACCTGGGGATGCGCAAATGATGCATGGATCCAGGTTGCGCAGGAATTGGGCGAGCAGGCGCTGTGCCGGGCTCTGCATCATGCGGGCCTGGAACGGGGTAATTTGGGCGCCTTGTTTTTCACTTCCGTTACGGGGATATCGAGTCCGTCGATTGACGCATTGCTGATCAATCGCATGGGACTCTCTCCGAACATCAAACGTGTACCGATCTTCGGCCTGGGATGTGTCGCAGGAGCAGCGGGGATCGCCCGGGCTGCGGATTACGTGCGGGCTTATCCGAAGCAATCGGCGGCGCTGGTTTCTGTAGAGCTTTGCTCACTGACGATCCAGCGCGAAGATCTTTCGGTTGCGAATCTTATTTCTTCGGGGCTGTTCGCGGATGGATCTGCGGCTGTGATCGTGACGGGAGACGATGTGCCGTCTGAGGGCCCGGAGATTGTGGCAACACGTTCCGTCTTCTATCCCAATACTGAGCAGATGATGGGATGGAAGGTCAGCGAGAAGGGCTTCCGGATTATCTTGTCGCCGGAGGTGCCAGTCCTGATCCGCGAGAATCTCGGCAAAGACATGGACGCGTTTCTTGCGGACAACGGATGCACTCGTGCCGACATTGGAAGCTGGGTGCTACACACGGGCGGTCCGAAGGTGCTCGAGGCGACCGCGGATGCACTCGATCTGCACAACGGACAGCTGGATGCGTCGTGGGATTGCTTGAAACGCGTGGGAAATCTATCGTCGGCGTCCGTGCTAGTCGTTCTGGAAGATGTGATGAGGAACCGGCGTCCGGAACCGGGCACGATGGGCGTGCTGGCGGCGATGGGGCCGGGATTTTGTTCGGAGCTCGTACTTCTGAAGTGGTGAGGATTTAGTTTTGGTGACCTCGACCGATGTATTTGTAATTGGCGGAGGACCTGCAGGCCTAGCGGCGGCGATCGCAGCACGGCAGCGTGGATTTCGCGTGATGGTGGCTGATGGCGCCGGAATGCCGATCGACAAGCCGTGCGGGGAAGGGCTGATGCCGGACGGTCTGGCGGCGCTTGAGGAACTTGGCGTGTCTGTGGAAGAGCATCATTCGTTCCCGTTTCGAGGAATTTGTTTTGCGAGCGCAGGGTTTGCGGTGAAGGCTGCATTTCCGCACGGAGCGTTGGGCAGGGGGGTGCGACGAAGTGTTCTGCATCCGCTGATGGCGGAACGGGCAGCGAGTTTGGGGATCGATCTGTTGTGGCAGACGCCGGTGACGGGTATTTCCGAAGAGGGCGTGAGGATTGGAGATCACACCATCAAGGCGCGGTGGATCATTGGCGCGGATGGCGGGAATTCGCGGGTACGGCGCTGGACAAATCTGGATGAGTTTCGCGAGAGAGATTGCCGTTACGCATTCCGGCGGCACTATCGAGTGGCACCCTGGAGCGACCACATGGAATTGCACTGGGGGCGGCACGGAGAGATTTATGTTACTCCGGTAGCGAAAGATCAGGTGTGCGTGGCGTTGATATCACGCAATCCTAAATTGCGATTAGACGAGGGGCTGACGTTGTTTCCTGAGTTGCAAGCACGGTTGAGCGGAGCCGAATTTGCTTCTTCCGAAAAGGGCGCGCTTTCCGCTACTTGCAGGCTGCGAAAGGTAAGCCGCAGAAATGTGGCGTTGATCGGGGACGCCTCTGGTACCGTGGACGCGATCACGGGAGAAGGTTTGTGCCTGGCGTTCAGTCAGGCGATGGTACTGGCGGAGTGTCTGGAGAGTGGAGACCTGGCACGATACGAGCGGGAGCATCAGCGATTAGCATTGCGGCCCCGGCTGATGGCGCGATTGATGCTATTGCTGGATGGACGACCGAGGCTGCAACGGCGCACGCTGCAGGTATTCCAAAAGCGTCCGTCGATTTTTGAGGGGCTACTGCAGTTGCATGTTGGCGTGCTTTCTCCGCTGCACCTGGCGGTGGATGGTCTGAGTCTGGGTTGGGGGTTGCTCACCGTCTAAGATGGGCACAAGTCGACGCAATCAAGAACAATTTATTTCGCGATTCCTGTGCACGGCGGCCGTGCTGCTGGCGATCGTGCTTCCCAGCGCGGCACAGGAACGGGAGTTTCAGCTGGATCCGGCGCAGACTTCAGTGACATTCACGCTGGGCGATGTGCTGCACACGGTGCGCGGGACGTTCAAGCTGAAGCACGGAGATTTGCTCATCGAACCGGCAGGCAAAGTGTCGGGAGAAATTGTCGTCGACGCAAAGAGTGGCGATAGCGGCAGCGGAATGCGCGACCACAAGATGAACAAAGAAGTGCTCGAGAGCGACCGTTATCCGGAAATTTCATTTCGGCCCGATCGCATTGAGGGACCGGTGGCAAATTCAGGCAAATCAGCAGTGACGGTTCATGGGATGTTTAACGTCCACGGAGTGGACCATGAGATCACCGTGCCCGCAGAAGTCGACATGGGCGCGGATCGATGGACCGCGACTGTGCACTTCACCGTTCCCTATCAGAAGTGGGGGATGAAGAATCCCAGTACTTTGTTTTTGCGGGTTAACGATTCGGTGGAGATCGATGTTGTAGCGTCGGGTAGCCTGGCGGCGCACGCGGCTATTTCCGGTCAGTAGCCGTTTTGAGGCGTAATTCCCTTACCTTCCACACAGCTGTAAGCGCGGCCTGCTGCAAGATTCTTGTATTCCTCGGTCTCTCCGCTCGGCCAGTCGATGACGATGCGATCTATGCGATCGTGCTTCTCCAATCCAAAAGTGACGGGCAGTTCCGATTGCGATAAATAACTGGAGCCGCCCTTGACCATCCGCGATTGGGCAAGTCCTCCGGTATAAACATGAACAGCAGCTCCGATTGCATCGCGGTTGGACTTGGTTCCGACAAGGTGAAAGCGGATGCTGTGATTTCCAGACTGCTGATCATTGCGGTAAAGGTAGGCCGGGCCGTTGTTGGTAGTGATCAGCAGGTCGAGATCGCCATCGCGATCGAAATCGCCGTAGGCCAGGCCGCGTCCCACCTTTGGTTGATCGAAGCTTCCGCCAACTTGGGCGGCGACGTCGCGAAAATTGGCTTTTCCATTATTCAGAAAAAGCTGTGGTGGTTGTGCATAGCCTACGTTGCCGCGGATGTTGCGGACGGTCTCGTCGATGTGTCCGTTGGCGACGGCGAAGTCGAGCCAGCCATCGAGATTTACGTCGAGGAACGAGCAGCCGAATCCGAGGCTGTTTCTTGACGCGATGCCGACACCGGCTTGCGGAGCTATGTCCTCAAAACTCTTTCCGCTGAGGCGATAGAGTCCGATCATCTCGTTATCGAAATTTGTGATAGCGACACCCGAAGTGCCGGAGTTGTCGAAATCTGCGACGTCGACGCCCATGCCTGCGCGAGCCTTTCCTTCCGTGCTGAACGCGATGCCGGCTTCCACGGCGGCGTCTTTGAAGGTGCCATTGTGCTGGTTGCGATACAGCTTGTTGGGCTGCGTGTCATTGGCGACGACGAGATCGGGCCAGCCGTCGCGGTTTTCGTCGAGCAAAGCCACACCGAGAGATTTCGAACTACTGTCGAAGATTCCGCTACTGGCAGTGACGTCTTCAAAGGTGCCATTGCCGCGGTTATGAAACAGCCAGCAAGTCGCTCCGCGGTAAGCTTCCGGGGTGCAATAGGATTTGTGCTTGCCATCAAGACTGCAGAAGATGTCAGTCTCGAGAGACCACTTCACATAATTGCAAACGAAGAGATCGAGCAGACCATCGCGATCGTAGTCGAACCAGAGGGCTGACGTGCTGAAACCTTCCCGTTTGCCAAGACCGGCGGCGTTGGTGACGTCGACGAATGTGCCTTTCCCCGTGTTGCGGAAGAGATGATTCTGTCCGACACAGGTTACAAGAATGTCCGGAAATCCGTCGTTGTTGTAATCGCCGACGGCTACTCCCATGCCGTACATTTCGACATCGAGCCCGGCATGAGATGTGACGTCGGTAAAGGTGCCGTTGCCGTTGTTATGGTAAAGGCGGAGAGTAGTGCGCGATTTCTTGTGTCCGGGCCAGTCGGAGCCATTGATCAGAAGGATGTCTTGCCATCCATCGCGGTCGTAGTCGAGGAAGGCACATCCGGAGCCGAGAGTTTCGGGCAGGAACTTTCCGCCGAAGGCTCCGCTATTGTGCTGAAAATGAATACCGGCTTCGGAGGTCACGTCGGTGAAACGAAAGCCGAGCGAACTGGAAGCCGCGTTCTGCGTTGCAAACGCACGCACTCGCGAGAGCTGAGACCAAGAGGCAAGACCCGCCATTCCCCCCAGAAAAGACCGACGATTCACGGAATGTTCACCAGTCCGGCGCGAATGGCGTACACGACAAGTTCGGCAGTTTTATGAATGCCGAGGGTATTCATGATATTGGCGCGGTGAACGGCGACTGTGTTGGCGCTGAGATCGAGTGCAGTCGCGATTTCTTTGTTCGACTTTCCGTCGACGATCATCTGCAGGACTTCAAGTTCGCGCGGAGTGAGAGCGGAGCTGCGCTCGCCACGCAAGACTGTTTTCTGCTCAACTTTGGGGTCGAAGACGGTTTCTCCGGCAGCGACTTTGCGGATAGCGGCGCTGAGTTCGAGATCAAGAGCATTCTTGAGCACGTATCCTTTGGCGCCGGCGTCGATGGCCTGACGGACCCAGGTGCTCTCGCTGTGCATGCTTAGCATGAGAACGGCAGTGTCAGGCGAGTCTTCGATAATCTGACGCGTCGCCTGCAAACCATTCATACCGGGGAGAGCACAGTCCATCACCACGACCTGGGGGTGAAGCTGTTGAGCGAGTTTGACAGATTCTTCGCCGTCCCCGGCTTCGCCGACGACTTCCATGTCGGCTTCGTCTTCCAGCATGCGGCGGAAACCACGACGCACCAGGCTGTGATCATCCACGAGCAACACTGTGATCTTCTTTTGCATTAGACTCTGCTTTCTCTCTTGGAACGGTGAGCCGGACTAATGTTCCGCCTTCTGGCGGGCGCGTAATCGAAAGCTGGCCATTCATCAACTCGGAGCGTTCGCGCATCGCGACAAGGCCGATGCCGCGACGGCTTGGCCGCTCCGGAAAACCTGCGCCCCGATCTTGTACTTCCAGTTCCAGCGTGTGTGGCAGGAATCGAAGCCGCACCCAAGCCTGCTTCGCTCCCGAGTGACGCGCGGCGTTGTTCAGCGCCTCCTGCAGGATACGGTAAATATGCACGCCCGCGCCGCCATCCACAGCAAAAGGCTCCCCCTGCTTCTCATAGGATATGGCAATTCCGGTTTGCCTTTCCACGGTGGGAATGTACCAGTCCATAGTGCTTTCCAATCCGGCCTCATCGAGCATAACTGGATGCAATGCTTGTGACAGGCTGCGGACGCTTTCGAGCGTGGACTGAACGGTCACGAGAACCTCCTGCAAGTCGGCGCGCAGAGAGGAGCCTTCTGGGGCATGGGAGCCGGCACGGCGGAGCATGGATCCGACTGCCGTAAGGATCTGGCCGAATTCGTCATGCAGTTCGCGGGAGATGTAGCGCAGCGTCGATTCCTGAGTGGAAATGAGCTTCTGTGCGAGTTCACTGCGGCGCTCGGAAATTTCAGCCAAACGGGCGAAAAGGCGGCGGTTCCAGCGAATCAGAGAAAGACCGTTGAGCAGGATGGCAAGCAAGGTAGCGGCGAGGAAGAAGTAGACCTGGCGCTGGACGCGATCGTAGATCTGGACGATGCGCTGTCCGGCTTGTTCTTCGTTTTCACTGTTCTGTACAAGGAAGCGGGCGACGGCGGTACTGAGCGCGGCTTGGCGTTCCTGGAGCGAGAGTTGAATCTGGCTGCGAGCTTCTTTTTCTTTCCCATCGCGGGCGAGGGCGAAGACGCGATCGACGGCGTCCCAGAACTGGGTGACCGAACTGGCGAGAAATGCGCTCTGTTCGGGAGTACGGCTGGCAGCGGCGAATCCGGCTTCGAGGCGCATGGCGTCGTCGAGATCGGTCCGGATGCGCTGGAACTGGGCCGACCAGGCTGTGAGGGGATAGGGCTCATCGCTGCTGACCATATCCCGCATGGCTACGGCGAGAAGGTTGAGATCGTTTTGAATGCGCAGGAGCTGAAGGGAGTCTTTGCGGTTGCGATCGACTAGGTTGGTCTGCAGTTTGCGTAGGCCGGTGATCTGCCAGGTGATATAGGCGGAATAGGCCAATACGGCCGACAGGGTGATCAGCAGGCCTAAAACAAGGCCAATAGTGGGCGACCGGTCCGGGGAAGACGGGCGGGACACGTCCCGAGCATACAACGTGGAGTGGGGCCGTGTCACAAGGATGGGCTCGCCAACGGCGGCGGCCCGGATGTGTGACAATGCAGTAATAATGAAGCCGAATCCGGGCTTTCACGGAGTCAAACAGGAGGATTGAGTTCCCTAGGTAAAGAAGCTGCGAAGCCTCCGAAGATGGACAGACTGAAGGCGGTCTTGCCGGAGGTATGGAAGTTAATGCGTCCGCGCCGCGGACTGCTCGCCATTGGTTTCGTGCTGATGGTGATCAACAAACTGGCGGCCTTCGTTCTGCCGTACTCTTCGAAATTCCTGATCGACAACGTTGTAGGCAGGCATCAGACCGGGCTGTTACGCCCATTGGTGATTGCGGTGTTGGCAGCGACGGTCATCCAAGGTATTACATCTTTTTCGCTGACCCAACTGCTCTCGAAAGCGGCACAGCGGCTGATTGCCGATTTGCGGGAGCAGGTGCAAGCGCACATCTCACGGCTTCCCGTGGCTTATTACGATGCGAACAAAACGGGCGCACTGGTTTCACGAATCATGACCGACGTGGAAGGCGTGCGCAATCTACTGGGAACTGGGCTGGTCGAGTTCACCGGAGGGCTCGTAGCGGCAGGAATCGCGTTAGTTCTGTTGATCCGGATCAGCGCGCCGCTGACTTTGATTGCTGTGGGATCGCTGGGTTGCTTCGCTTTCGCGCTGAATAGGGCATTTGCGACGATCCGTCCGATTTTCCGCGAGCGCGGAAAGATCAATGCGGAGGTCACCGGGCGGCTAACAGAATCGTTGGGCGGTGTGCGCGTAATCAAGGGGTACCACGCGGAAGAGCGTGAAGAGAAGATTTTCGCGGGTGGAGTGCGGCGCTTGCTCGAGAACGTGATGCGGACACTGACCGCGACCTCGCTGATGAGTCTTTCTGCCAGCGTGCTTCTCGGTGTAGTAGGCGCGGCGACGATGTACGTTGGCGGCCGCCAAATGGTTGCGCACACTCTGACCCCCGGAAGTTATTTTTCTTACAACTTCCTGCTTGTGTTTTTGATTGCGCCGATCATGCAGGTCGTGACGATCGGAACACAGTTAACGGAGGCCCTGGCCGGATTGGAACGGACGCAGGAGATTATGAGCGAGCGTCCGGAAGACCAGGATCCGAATCGTACGGTGGAACTGGAAGACATTGTGGGGCTGGTTGAATTTGACGATGTGAGCTTCAGTTACGACGGCACGCATGAAGTTCTGCATAACATATCGTTTCGCTCGCAACCGGGGACGGTGACGGCGCTGGTGGGGTCCTCGGGATCGGGGAAGTCCACGACGATTGGACTGATTTCAGCTTTTTATGTGCCATCGAAAGGAACAGTGCGAGTCGATGACGTGGATCTGAGCACGGTGCGTCTGGATTCTTTCCGCACGCGATTGGGCGTGGTGCTGCAAGAATCGTTCTTGTTTGATGGAACGATTCGCGAGAATGTCGCGTTCTCGCGGCCCGACGCGACCGAGGAACAGATCATGCGAGCGTGCCGAATTGCGCGTGTCGATGAGTTCGCGGAATCGTTTGCCGAAAAATACGACACGATCGTGGGCGAACGCGGAGTGAAGCTTTCCGGAGGGCAACGTCAGCGAATTTCGATTGCCCGGGCCATTCTGGCTGAACCGCGGATTCTGATTCTCGATGAGGCAACTTCCAGCCTGGACTCCGAATCGGAACAACTCATACAGCAGGGACTTTCCTACCTGATGCAGGGACGAACGACTTTTGTCATCGCGCATCGACTATCGACGATTCGACGTGCCGATCAGATCATGGTGATGGAACAGGGGCAAATTGTGGAGCGAGGAACTCATGCGCAGCTCTATGCGGCGCGCGGGCGCTACTACGATCTGTACACGCGTCAGCACGGCGTGGAAGAAAACCTGTTTCTGGCGCCGGGGGAAGGCGATGCCTTGGTGGCGAACGGAAATGGAGCCGACGCCAAGAATGGCGATGTGAAATCCGGAGACGCGCTCAGCGTGCTGCGAGGAGCGATTCGTTAAGGTCATGACGAGTGCTCCCACGGTTTCAACTTCCTCCACGACGGTAGCGATCCACAGCGAAAATGTTTGCCGTCATTACCGCATGGGAGAGACGGTCATCCGGGCCGTGGACGGCGTATCGCTTCAGGTCAATGCGGGAGAGTTTGTCGCGCTACTCGGCAGCTCAGGTTCCGGGAAGTCGTCGATGTTAAATCTGATTGCAGGACTGGACCGTCCAACGTCGGGTAGCGTGGTCGTGCAGAACCGGGACTTGGCCAAACTATCGCGTGAAGAACTAGCCAAATATAGGCTACATGTTGTGGGGATGGTGTTTCAGTCGTTCAATCTAATCCCGAGCATGACGCTGATCGAGAATGTTGAATTGCCGCTGCGGTTTGCGGAAGTTGACCGCAGTCGGCGCGAATCCATTGCTCGCGAGGCCCTGGAGCGGGTGGGATTGCGGGCGCGAGTGAATCACCGGCCCAGTGAGCTTTCGGGCGGAGAACAGCAACGGGCCGCGCTGGCGCGGGCGTTGATCAACCGTCCAAAACTTTTGCTGGCGGACGAACCTACGGGAAATCTGGACAGTCACACGGGCACAGAAATTATGGACATGCTGCGAGAGTTCAACCAGGCACTGGGTATGACCGTGGTGATGGTCACGCATGAGCGAGCGTTGGCTGAACGATATGCACAGAGAATGATTTTTCTTGCCGATGGGAAGCTGGTGGACGACCGGCCGAATAACCCGGCGGCAGTGGAGGCTCGGCGATGAAACTGCCGGACCTTACGGAGCTCGCACTGCGGAACCTGCGCGAATCGTTCCTGCGCAATTCTCTGACTACGATCGGCATCTCAGTCGGGGTAGCGTCGCTGGTGGCGATGCTATCGCTGGGAACTGGACTGCAACAGCTGTTCACACGGCGGTTGGCGAAGTCCGGATTGTTCGACACGATTTACGTTTCATCGCGACGCGAGATGCGGGGAATGGGACGCGCAGAGGAACGAAACGGACCGATCCCGGGGCAAAGCCGCATCCTGGATGAGGCTGCGCGAATCGAGATAGAGCATCTGCCGAACGTGAGCGAGGCATATCCCGACATACGTTTCTCCACTGAACTTCGTTTTGAAGACAATCCGCATCTGACGATCGTCTCGGCCCTGCCCCAGTCGGCGAAAAGCAATGACGCGTTCGAAAACATGCAAGGCTCATTCTTCTCGTCGGAGACGGCTCCGGAAGTGATCCTGCAGAAGTCATTTGCGGAAGAATTGTTGGGGAAGACGCCTCCGCTCGGAGCACCAGAACCCAGCGTGTCGGAGCTGGCGCAGCCACTTCTCGGAAAGGAGCTCGTGATGCGCTATGCGCAGCGGGAGGTCACTCCGTCAGAAGCGCCTGCGACAAGTGGGACGGCAACCGGGGATGATTTTGCGGGAGCATCCTATTCGGTCGTATCGCGCGAACAGAAACTGAAGATTGTCGGGGTCTCCGATCTCGATCCGGAGAGCATGCGGGGACCGACCCGGGCGAGGGTTTTCTTGCCCCTCAAACTCGCGGAGAGTCTGCATGTAATGCAACCGACCGATCTGCGGGAAATTTCCCGAGCCGCGAGCGACCAACCGGCCTACTCGTCCATCAGCGTCCGGGTGAAGAATCCGTCACAGATACAGAGCGTCGAAGATGCGGTCAAGAAGATGGGATTTACTACCTTCTCGATCCTGGATGCGAGCCGCAGCCTGCAGCAAGTGTTCAAAGTCTTGTATGCGTTTTTGGGGATTTTCGGCAGTCTTGCTTTGGCGGTCGCGTCGATTGGAATTGTAAATACGCTGGTGATGGCGATCCTGGAACGACGTCGGGAAATCGGCATCATGAAGGCGATTGGCGCCAGCGATGCGGACGTAAGAAAGTTGTTTTTTGCCGAGGCGGGAGCGATGGGAATTTTCGGCGGAGTGATCGGGGTCATCCTCGGATGGGCGATCGGTCAAGTCATCAACTTCGGGACGAATATCTACCTCAAGAGCCAATCCATACCTCCGGAGCATTTCTGGGCGGTGCCGTGGTGGCTAGTCGCGTTTGCGATCGGCTTTGCATTTTTGGTCAGCCTGGTTTCCGGACTTTATCCGGCAGGACGCGCCGCCAGGCTCGATCCTGTACAGGCGTTGCGCTACGAATAGATTGACGGCATGAGTTTCAATCATTGGGTCCGCTTTGTTCCCCTTCTAATCCTGGCCGCGATCCCCGCGACTGGGCAAAGCCGCATTGATTGCAGCGCTCTGCAAAGCAAGATCCTGAAGCGACCGGTTCGTTATTGCGTCTACATTCCGTCGGGTTACGATGATGGCGCGAAGGAACATCCGGTGCGAAGGTATCCGGTTTTGTATTTCCTGCATGGTTTGGGGGACAACGAGCAGACGCTATTCAATAGTGGTGGCTGGACTCTGGTCGACGATTTGCGGAAGCAGCACAAGATGGGGGATTTTCTGATCGTCGCGCCTGAGGGCCGAAGAAGCTTCTATATCAATTCCGCGGATGGATCGGTTCGGTACAGCGACTTCTTCCTGCAAGAATTCATGCCGCACATTGAGAGCAAGTACCGTATTGCTGGCGGACGCGGCAATCGGGCAATCAGCGGAATCTCGATGGGGGGGTATGGTGCGCTACGGTTTGCGTTTGCACGTCCGGAATTGTTCTCGGCAGTGAGTGCGCAGAGCGCCGCCCTGATGACGGAATCACCGCAGCAAATCGATGCGGCGTCGCAGTCGGGAGCACCGCTCATGAGCGTTTTGGGGCTGGTGTTTGGCAGGCCGATTAACGTGCGACATTGGAACGAAAATAATCCGCTGCTTCTGGCGAAGAAGAATGCCGAAGCGCTGCGCAGGATGGCGATTTACTTCAACTGCGGACAAGATGACAACTACGGATTCGAAGAGGGAGCCGAGGCGCTACATAAGGAACTACTGCAGGAACACATTAAGCACGAATATCATCTTTATCCCGGCGATCACAGCATTACGTATTTCCTCTCGCATTTCGCCGAAGTAATGGAGTTTCATTCGAAGGCGTTCGGGCTACTGCCGCAGTGACACGGTCACCGTGCGTTTCTCGCTCTCCAAGCTGCGATTCAGCGCAGAGGGCACAGGCGAAACGGCTCATGTAAACTAGAGCACAGGCAGGAACATTTTTTTCGTGCGGTTCGCCCGAACTGCAAACCTAGTGTGGCTCCGATGTAGCCCGGAGAGTTGGCCGAGTGGTTGATGGCACCGGTCTTGAAAACCGGCATACGGGAAACCGTATCGGGGGTTCGAATCCCTCACTCTCCGCCAGATTCCTTCAGCGAGCCCGAAATCTTGGCCATCATCGGGCTTGTTCTTGGTCCTAACCTTTGCTCGAGCGATTGCATCCAAGCCTTGGCATATGCAGAATCTCACGCGCCGGGCGCTACTCAAACTCGGAGGTGCTGCGGCAGTGGCAGAACTGTCCTGTCTGGGTCTGCAGAGTTGTGGCGTTTCAAATGTAGTTCCATTCCTTGGGTCCGGGTGCGCCAAGTTAACGGACATTGAACATGTGGTGATCCTCACACAGGAAAATCGGTCTTTCGATCACTATTTTGGAAGCTATCGGGGAGTGCGCGGATTCTCCGATCAGAGTGCCGCGTTCCAGCAACCCGACTCCGCGAATACCACGATCTCACCGGTCGGGCAACTTCTCCCATTTCATCTGGACACCTCAAAAGTAAATGCAGCGTGCACCCACGACATCAGCCATGACTGGGTGCCACAACACCAAAGCTGGGATAACGGCAAGATGGACGGCTTCGTGAATTCTCGTTTGCCGATTGATACCAACGATGCAGTGCTGAGTATGGGCTATTACACCCGCTCGGATCTTCCCTACTACTACGCGCTGGCGGACGCATTCACGATATGCGACAACTATTTTTGTTCCGTCATTGGGCCGACCGATCCGAATCGTCTGTACACGATGGCGGCCTCGCTCGATCCTGATGGGAAGAATGGTGGACCGATATTACAGACGATTGTCACCAATCGCTCGGCAATGTACGGCCGTCTGACGTATACGACGATGCCCGAACAGCTGCAGGCTCGGGGAATTTCCTGGAAGGTTTATTCCTCTCCGGACGAGAATATTCTTGGTGGGATTTTGTCGGACAACGTGCTCTCGTATTTCAAGAATTTCCAGGATCCTGCATCGGTGCTGCATCAGAATGCATTTGGACCACAGTTCCCGACGGACTTCCTGTCTGATGTGACACTTGGCAATTTGCCGCAAGTATCCTGGCTCATCGGCTCAGTTGTGACTTCGGACCATCCGCCTGCTCCTTCAGTTTTTGGAGAGAGCATTCTTTCGCTCGTCGTCGCTGCTCTGAGCGCGAACCCTGTACTCTGGGCGAAGACAGTTTTGTTTGTGAATTTCGATGAGAATGGCGGGTTCTTTGACCATGTGCCGCCGACCATTGCGCCTCCCGGCACGCCTGGCGAATATGTAACCGCACCAGCGGTTCCGGATCCGACCGTGGTTGGCAGTCCAGCGATCAGCGGACCGATTGGGTTGGGCTTTCGCGTTCCGATGTTGATCATTTCACCGTTCAGTCGCGGGGGACTCGTGTCCTCGGACCTCTTCGATCACACTTCGGTATTACGTTTTTTGGAGGCTCGGTTCGGGGCGGAAGTACCGAATTTGAGTGCTTGGCGCCGGGCCACCGTCGGAGACCTCACCAGCGCCTTCAACTTCAAAAATCCTGATCTATCTATTCCGAGTCTGCCATCTCCCCTGCAAGCCGATGCACAGGCAATTCAAGAATGCGCAGCTAACCTGGCAGGCACAGCACCTTTCAACGTACCTGCTACACAGGCCCTTCCGACGCAGGAATCCGGGACAGCGAACCGCCCGAGCGGAGCATGCTAGTCAGGCATTCCTAGGAAAACGTTCGGAGGTCGCTGGAGGTTCCCCCGGCCGCCGGGACGTAACACTTCAGCGTGTAGTCCATCACCATACGGTCGGCATTGAAGCGCCAGCCTAAGGTGCGGATGGTGCGCTTCATGCGCTTGATCCAGCCGCGAGGCAATCCGTCGCGATCGCGCTGGTAATAGAGCGGGATCACTTCTTCGCGCAGCGTGCGCATCAGATCCTCTCCGTCGCGAGTGTCGTGAACGTTGATGTTGGAATGAGTCTTGCCCGTCCCAATAGCGAAGCCGTTAATGCCATCGTAAGCTTCCGCCCACCAGCCATCGAGAATCGACAGATTGAGGCCGCCATTCAAAACGACTTTTTGTCCGCTGGTGCCGGAGGCTTCCAGTGGACGGCGCGGGTTGTTGAGCCAGACGTCGACGCCCTGGACGAAGTGCCGGCCGACATTGATGTCGTAGTCTTCCACGAAAACGAACTTGTTGCGGAACTTGGGCTCTCGCATCAGTTCAGCGATCTGCTGTAGAACGCGTTTGCCGGGTTCATCGAGTGGATGGGCCTTGCCGGCAAAGACGAATTGCACCGGCCGGTTGGGATCATTGACCATGGAAGCAAGGCGCTCGATGTCGGTCAGAATCAGATTGGCGCGCTTGTAAGTCGCGAAGCGCCGGGCAAAGCCGATGGTCAGGGCATCGGGGCTAAGAACACCTTCCAGATGGTCCAAAACTTCTGGGGACTCGCCTCGGCGCTCGGCCTGAGCGACGGCACGCCGGCGCACGAAATCGATAAGTTGCGATTTGAGGTTGAGGTGAGTTTCCCAGAGTTCGCCATCGTCGACGCTCTCGATGCCCAACCAGATTTTGGCTTCGCTGCCGCGCTGATGCCAGTCTGTGCCGAGATGCCGGTCATACAGCCGGAACATCTGTGGAGCGAGCCAAGATGGAACGTGCACTCCGTTTGTGACGTGCCCGATGGGAATCTCGTCTTCCGGCTTGCCTTTATAGAGGCCAGTCCACATGGCGCGCGAGACCTCGCCGTGCAGCGCAGAGACAGCGTTCGCGCGGCGAGACAGGCGGAGAGCCAGTACGGTCATACAGAAGAGTTCGTCAGCGTTGGTGGGATTTTCGCGGCCGAGACCGAGCAGGCTGTCTTGCGACAGACCCAAGGCTTCGCGAAGTGGGCCGATGTGCTCTTCTACGAGCCTGGCATCGAAACGGTCGTGGCCTGCCGGTACAGGGGTATGAGTCGTGAAAACCACTTCTCGCGATATACGAGGAACGGCTGCGTCGAAGCCGATGCCTTCATCTTCCATGCGCATGCGAATCGCTTCCAGTACCGCGAAGGCGCTATGGCCCTCATTCAAATGAAAGACTCCGGGAGTGATGCCGAGGGCCTTGAGGGCGCGCAAGCCGCCAACACCGAGCAGTAATTCCTGGCGAATGCGAATGCGAAGGTCGCCGCCATAGAGGCGGGAGGTGAGTTCGCGGTCCTCGGGAGCATTGCCTTCGACGTCGGAATCGAGCAACAGCAAATCGCGGCGTCCGACTTTCACTCGCCAGACTTTCGCTTGAATGCGACCGCTGCGCGTATCGATTGCGACAACAACGGGGCGCCCATCTTTCCCGATTGCCGACTCCATGGGCAACTGGTTCACGTCGGTATCGAGGTACTCTTCCCGCTGCCATCCATTGAGATCAAGATGCTGGCGGAAGTAACCCTGAGGGTAGAACAGGCCTACGCCGACGAGGGGGATGTCCAAATCGGAGGCACTTTTGATGTGGTCGCCGGCGAGAACGCCCAGGCCACCGGAATAAATGGGTAAAGATTCGTGGACTCCGAATTCCGCAGAGAAGTAGGCGACGGGATGAGGCCGAAGAACTCCGGCATGGCGTGTTCCCCAAGTCCGATCGGCTTCAAGATATTCGAGCATGCGCCGGTAGGCGTAATTTACGCGGCTGTGAAGCATGAGCTCGGTGGCGCGAGTCTCAAGCTTGGATAAAGGCATCCCGTTCAGCAACGCAATCGGATTGTGGTTGACTTCATTCCAGCGAGTCGGATCGAGATCGAGGAAGAGGCTCCCGGAGTTGTGATCCCAGCTCCACCAGAGATTGCGGGCGAGAGCCCAGAGACGCTCCTGTAGAGGGGCGATGAAGCGATCGAGGGTGCGAGCTTCGCTGACGACAGGGGCGACTTGCGTGGCCGCCTCTGTCAGCATACGAATTTCGTCTGCACTGAAGACACGCGCTTCAATGGTCTGGACGACGAGGACCCCTTGCAGAATGCCACGATCAATCAGCGGAACACCCAGGAAAGACTGGTAAGCGTCTTCGCCGGAGTCGCGAAAATACTTGAAACGGGGATGGTTTTTCACCTGGCTTACCGAGACAGGCTGAACCTGTTCGGCTACGAGGCCCGTGAGACCTTCGTGGACCGCCATGCGGAGATTGCCAATGCATTCCCGGCGGAGCCCGACTGTCGCAGCCAACACCAGATTGGCCCGATCGGGCTCCAGCAAATAGGCTGAGCAGACGTCAGTGCGGAACCGCTTTGCAATGAGGGCGACGACGTTCATCAGCGTATCCGCGGATTGCCCGCCGTCGGCGGCCAGGTGCTCGATTTCTTCCAGTGTAAGAACGTTCTTGTCTTCAGTGGTGCGCACTGCTTGATCCATATCTGCCGCTATCTCGTATCCTTCCAATCAATTTTGCAGTTTCGGCGGTCAGATGGTACGACCGTCCGCGGCCATCCTCTGATCATGTCACATTGGGAGGGTTCCAACTATTGTAAGGGCTCTCAGCCATTTTCGTTTACTTGAGAAAGCGGCGAGACGGATCGCAAAAACCTGTTTGCTTGGGTTGAAGGAGAAAGAGTAGAATTCTGGCCAAACCAGCCAACCGATGAAAAGCATACGTCCGCTTTCACGGGTTCCAGTATGCGGTTTGGGAATCGTCGGGGCCGTCGGATGTTCCGATTTTTCTTCAGACGCCTGCATTAGCGACGGACGGATCGAAGCTAGTATTAGTGCACCAGCCTTAACTTCGCAACTTGCGCGACCGATGGAGTCGGGACAATGAATGGTTCTGCCGCACGGTTCTTCCGGTTAGGTGTGAGCTTGTCTGGATTGATGGTCCTGGGATGGGTACTGACTGGCCAAGCAGCCAAGCCCGAGCCTCAAGGGCTGCCGACTGATTGGAGCCATTCCCACGTTATCTATAGCAAGCCGGCTTCGGCGGAGCAGGAACGCGAGGTTGCACAGGATCCGCGCTACTGGCAACAGCGATATCGTCGGGAAATACCCCGGGAGTTTCCGACGGAGCGTTTCCAAAGCACTTCGGGGTCTACGGGCAGGGCAGCGAGCGCGTCCCCAGGCGGACTGTGGGAAGAGAATATGGGCAGCGCGGGTACTCCGGGTGGCGCGAACTATCCCGCCAAATACTCCTTCAGTTTGACCGCGGCAAACTGTGCCAGCGCGTCGCAACCGGACTATGTCGTCTACAGTACGGGATTGCTGGGCAGCGGGACTCAGGCCAGTATCGTCGGCTATGACAATATCTACAGCGGATGCACCGGCCCCGTGCCTGCCATTTATTGGGCGTATAACACGGGTGGGCTGATTCTGACCTCTCCAGTGATTTCGCTTGATGGAACACAGATCGCCTTCGTGCAGACTTCGGGTAGTCCGACGGGGAACGCAGGCCTCGTCCTTTTGAAGTGGCAAGCGTCGACGACGGAAACTATCGGTTCGCCCGGAGTACCGAGTTCTGTCACCGCAGCACAATATCCGACTTGCGTCGCCCCTTGCATGACTGAGGTGTTTCTGCATACCGGCACCGGGGGTAATTTGGATGACAGAACGTCCTCTCCTTACTACGACTACACCAGCGACATAGCGTGGGTTGGAGGGGCGGGCGGATGGCTGCATAAGATTACCGGAGCATTTAAAGGCACGCCCACGGAAGTCAGCAGCGGTGGTTTTCCGGTGAAAGTAAACGCGACGGGGAACGCTCTTTCCAATCCGGTTTATGACCGCACGTCCCAGAACGTGTTTGTCGGTGATGTAGGAGCGGGAGGGGGATTTCTCTACCGAGTTGCATCCACGGGCGGGGTAGTCACTGCATCCGCGCGATTGGATTTCTCCGTGGGTCTCGTGGAGGGTCCGCTTCTGGATGTGACGGGCGGTCTGGTTTTTGTATTTGCATCGAGCGATGGCACTACGAGTTGTACGGGCGGGGTCGCTTGTTCGGCCGTTTATGCTCTAAGCAGGGCCTTCGCGTCCGGAGATAGCGGGGCAAAGGTCACGGCGGGCAACAGCGCCGCAAGTCCGAACCCAATGTACATTGGCGCGTTCGACAGTGCGTATTACAACTCGCCGAATGCTACGGGAAACCTCTATGTTTGCGGCAATACCGGAGCGAATCCGACGATGTATCGGGTACCGATCAACGCCGGAGTGATGAGCGCACCCGTCCCGGGCGCACTTTTGGTTTCACTTGGCTGGTCACTTGCATGTTCTCCTGTCACCGACTTTCCGAACCCAAATGCCAGCCCAAACAAAACTGAGTTGCTGTTTTTCAGCGTGCAGAACCACGGCCGCGCGTGTGGAGGCAAAGGCTGCCTGATGAATTTTGTTGATCTGCCGTGGCAGCCGAAGACGCACTACAACGCAGGTGAGGAAATTCTGGTGCTCAGGAGTGCAGATAATACTGCGTATATTAGTGTGGCCGTGACCAGCGGTACCACGGGATCAACGCCGCCGTTATGGCCAGGGATTGTCGGGAAGGAGACGCTCGACGGCGGTGCCGGAGGGGTAACGTGGGTCAACCAGGGAGCCACAACGATTACCGCGCTGAGTGGCTGGGTTGCCAACCACTTTTATGGGCTCCAATCTCGAATTTTTGACGGACAGAATGTAGAAGTAACGATCCAGGCGGGTCTTTCGGGCTCTACGGTCACATGGAATCCGACAATTGGTGGCCGGACCACGGACAATGCCGCGATCTGGATTAATGCGGGACCGTGGCCGTCAGCCAGTTTGACCGTTACGGGAGGAACCGGTGGCATCATTGTCGACGGCATGAGCACTGCTGCCGGAGCTTCTCAAGTATACTTCTTCAACTTGACCAACCAGGCTTGTACTACTTCCGGTGGCACGGGCATCTGCGCGATACAAGCATCGCAGGCAAATCTAAATTAACGAGTGGGGATTTCTTCATGGCTATGAATCATATGCAATCTGATGAATCGCGCACTCCGGCAACGAATAAGAAGCCTTATGAGAAGCCGTCGTTTCGGTATGAGCAGGTATTTGTGACGACGGCGCTTTCGTGCGGGAAAATCGCAGGTTTGTCATCGGCGTGCAATCAAGGGCCAAAGAATTCATGATGTCTATTGAATCCGTTATAAGCGAATCTCATGCGGTGAAGTGCGAACTCGCCGCGGAGGTGTTGCGGTCTTCGGGAACACTCCGTCTGCAAGTCAGGGGATGGAGCATGTTGCCCAGCATATGGCCGGGAGACACGCTCCTGGTGGAGCAGGTTGAGTTCCCTCAGATGGCGGAAGGCGAGATCATTCTTTTTCGCCGGGAACGACGGCTCTTTGCGCACCGGATTGTAAGAAGCGACAGGTCTGACGTTCTGACACGCGGAGACTCGATGGCGGCACCGGACTCGCCGGTGGGTGGGGATGAAGTTCTTGGCAGGGTGGTATCCATCATCCGAAATGGAAAACATTTCCAGCCGCGGACGAGTTTGCGGGTCCACGAACGGGTTGTCGCAGGCGTGGTTCAACGTTCGGAGTTAGCAGCTCGTGTGCTTGTGGGAGCACGTGAACTGCTGCAAACGTAAGAAATTCGAACATTGTAAAATTCAGGCTCCCCTTTGCCACAGTTCACCACCGAAATCGAGTGTCTCAGCGTTGTCATTGAAATTGGCGGCATGCCGGTGCGCGTCCATACCAGCGATCCGGGATTTCTCGGGGTTCTGCAGGATCGCTATGCGGGCTTCGTAAGCGACACCACAAACGTAGAGATTGACTTCGAGGTAGAAATCGCACAACCGAAGGCAGCCGACCCGGATGCGGATGTAGAAGTCAACTACCGTTCGGGGCGCTGGTCATTGCGTCGCGGAGATTTTCAGGCGGAGTGGGAGCCGGCAGCCCGACGTGGCTGGATCCGGCAGACGGTGAATCCGTATTCGATCGATGCAGTGCTGCGAATCGTCCACACACTTGTGCTAGCGCGGCAGGGCGGATTTCTGCTGCACTCAGCCAGTGCAATCCGGAATGGGAAAGCTTTTCTTTTCGCCGGCGTCTCCGAAGCCGGGAAGACCACAATCTCGCGATTGGCTCCACGGGATGCCACGCTGCTGACGGACGAGATTTCCTATGTGCGGCGGCGAGACGGCGGATATGTCGCGTTCGGCACTCCCTTTACGGGGGAACTGGCAAAGCTCGGAGAGAATGTCTCAGCGCCGATTTCGACGCTTTATCTGCTGGCCAAAGGGAAGGAAAACCGGATTGATCCGGTTGGTCCGGGAGAAGCGGCACGAGCCCTGCTTTCCAACCTTTTGTTTTTTGCCAAGGACGAGGCATTGGTGCAGGCTGTGTTTCACTCCGCGTTCGAGTTTGTGAAGCGAGTGCCGGTGGCGCGGCTCACATTTGTACCGGATGAAAGAGTTTGGGAGCTCATAGGATGAGCAAGCTTTATATGGCGCGGAATCCGCGAGCCGCGGCAAGAAGCCTTGACGGCGAGATGATGATCATGTCGGGGCGAGATTCGACTTTGTTTACCCTGAACAAAACCGCGACCATTCTTTGGCAATCGGCGGACGGCGCAACGCCGCTGGATGAGATTGTCGACAAGAAGATCTGCACCGAATTTGATGTCGAGCCGACGGAAGCCCTGGCCGACGCTGAAACGATGGCACGAGAACTGGCGAGCCACGAAATACTCCAGATTTCGGAGACACCGATCGCGATACAGAATCCTGCCGCCGGAGAAAAGCGATGAGCGGACTGCTCCAGGAATTGACCGAGAAAGCGCTGGCCAAGAATGTCCCACTCAGCGTGCAACTCGATCTGACCTATCGTTGCAACGAGCGCTGCGTTCATTGTTATCTCGACCACGACGACCATGGCGAGATGACAACGGCAGAGATCAAACACCTGCTCGACGAAATGGCAGAGGCCGGGGTTTTTGTGCTTTCGCTGAGCGGCGGTGAGATTTTCCTGCGCAAAGACCTCTTTGAAATTCTCGAGTACGCGCGCTTTCAGCGACAATTCTGCGTGAAGCTGAAGACGAACGCGATCATGATCCGCGAACGGGAGGCGGCGAAGCTTAGGGAGATTGGAGTCGAGTCGATCCAGATCAGCATTTATTCGCATCGGCCCGAAGTGCACGACGGCATCACTCTGGTACCGGGCTCTTTACAGCGCTCGATCACTGCGGCTCGATTTTTGAAATCCCAAGGACTGCGAGTCATTTTTGCGAATGTGCTGATGGTTCAAAATGCAGGGGACTATCAGGGAGTGCGGGCCCTTGCGGAAGAACTGGGAGTGGAGAGCACGCTGGACCCAACCATCACTCCGATGATGGACGGGAACCGCTCGGTGCTGAGCCTGGGAGCCGATCAGGCAACTCTGCGAGGAGTGTTCCGGGATCAAGGCTTGGTCGGTGACGTGGATGAATTTTGCGCAATTCCCGCGCCGGGAGATGAAGATTCGCTGGCTGCTCTGCCCTGCAGCGCAGGTCACACTGCGTGTTACGTTTCGCCCTATGGAGACGTCTTTCCCTGCGTGCAGTTTCCACTTCCGACGGGAAATGTGCGGAAACAGAAATTTCTCGATATCTGGCGGCATTCGGAGAAGATGAACGAGGTGCGTTCAATCCGTCTAAAGGATCTGACGACCTGCACGTCCTGCACGCACGTCGGCAGTTGCACGCGATGCCCGGGGCTGGCGTTCATGGAGGGAAATATGCGCGGGCCCTCGTCGCAGGATTGCGAGAAATCCTTTGTAAGAACGGGTGTGCCCTCGGCCAATATGCTCGCGAAGAAACGCACCGTTGCGAATCTGGTTCAGATCGGCCCGCTATCGACCTCGCCGAGCGCGTCTGCCGCCGCCTTGGCGTAATCTGTTACTTTCGACGTTCGGCAATCAGCCAAACCAAATGTCTGGAATTCCCGTGGCAACGGATCCCGAGTGGTCGTTGTTGCTGGCCGCCTGTCTTGCACCGAATCACCAAGAAAAGAGCGACCGCATACGGGCGTTGCTGCAGGCGCCTCTGCGGTGGGACGTCGTTGTTGACTTGGCAGACCGACATGGCGTGCACCCTCTGCTTTTTCGGGCGCTCTCAGATTTCAAAAATACCATCCCCCCCGAGCATCTCAACGCGTTAGCACAGAAGTACCAGACCAACGTCCACAAGGCACTCATCCTTTCGCGGGAGCTGATACGGATCGTCAATGCGTTGTCGGCAATTGAGCTCGAAGTAATGCCTTATAAAGGGCTAGCGCTCGCGGAGTTGGTTTACGGCGATATCGCACTGCGGCAGTCGGGCGACATTGATTTGTTCGTTCGTGCGGAAGATCTACCACGAACTCGAGCAGCGCTGGAGAAACTCGGTTTCACGCCGCATCTGCGTTGGTCGGAAGCGAAGGAAAGATCGTATGTGAGATCGGGATACGAATATTCATTTGACGGAACTGCTGGGCGAAATCTTCTGGAGGTGCAGTGGGCGATCCAGCCACGGTTCTACGCCGTAGATTTTGACATGGAGGGAATGTTCCAGCGGGGAGTTGTTATACCGGTAGCTGGGCATCCAATGAAGACGCCGTCGGCGGAAGACCTGTTCATCGTCCTCTCGTTACATGCAGCGAAGCACGTATGGGGACGTCTGATCTGGCTCTGCGACTTAGCGCTCCTCATGGAAGAACGAACGCTCAATTGGGATCAGATTGGTTCTCATGCGAAGCAGCTTGGGATCCAACGAATTGTGCGAGTAACGTTTCTCCTCGCGCATCGAATGCTGGGGGCGCCGATTTCTTCTGAGGCCGAGATCAATGTCCCAGAAGATCAGCAAGCAACACTACTGGCCATGGAGATCGAATCTTATATCGCGGGCAATACCGCATTCGATGTCGAGTCGTTCGCATATTTTCGGCTGACGCTACGTCTGCGGGAGAGACGTCAGGACCAGATACGGTTTCTAAGCCGACTACTTTTTACTGCGGGACCAGGGGAGTGGGACGCGATCCGCCTGCCAGAATCTCTATTTCCACTCTACCGGGTTGTGAGGATCACGCGTCTGGCAGCGAAATTGGTGCGAACGAGGTTGTTCGAGCTTAGATGGCCGAAGGATTCGCGCTGAGGCGGTGGAGGAGCGCTGTGTCGCAGCGAGCCTGACAGAAATAGTGCCTACATGGCGGCGCATCCCAGCAGAGGAACGAGCAGCCCTGCTTTAAGAGTTCCGAAGCGATTGGAAGAAAGACCCACGATCCAGGGAAGTAGCCCACCTCCGATATTCGAGAGGGTGAACATCAGCGACCCGATGCTTCCAGACTCGAACTGCCTGGATAAGAACGAAATCGTAATCGGATATACGCTGGACAGTCCGAGTCCGGCAGCACACGCGCTCGCGGCGATACCGATCAGATCATGCGAAAAGATCAACCCCACCATGCCGGCACAGGCGAGAAGAGAGCCTGCCTGAACTAGTTTCGTATCTTCGATAACCCGCAGGATGAGCGGCGCGAGCCATCTGCCCAACATCAAGGACGCATAGAAAAAAGAGGGAGTAGCCAAAGACATAGCCAGTGGCAGGGTGCCGAGGCTTTTCGCGTAGGAGGCCATCCATTGCCCGAACGAGTTTTCGACACCGACGTATAGAAGGAAGAGCAGCGCTAGGATCGAGAATGCCCCGATTTTGCTTCGAATCAGAGGCAGCATTGGTTTTGCATCACGGATGGTTGCGGGCTCGATCACGCGGGTGGGCATCAGCGCGATGCCGATTGCAGTTGCAAGCGAGAATCCAGCCACGGAAATCAGAAACGCGGGCAGGTGGTTACTCTTGGCTGCCGCTGCGACCAGGAATGGGCAAGACACAGCCCCCATGCTCCAGAAGAAGTTGAGGAGGTTCAAGGCAGCGCTGCGACGTTCAGGGTTCGCAGCTGCTACGAGAAGATTTGCGGCGGGAACGGCGAGTCCAAGTCCGCCTCCATAACACACGATGCACAGAATGCCTACGAGTTTGGAACCTGAGAGCAGGAAGGAAAGACCAACGGTCATTAAAAGGAGGCCGATTTTTATCGGAAACCGGAATCCCCATCGCGCGGCTAATGCTCCGGAACAGGCAACTGCACAAGTCGCTGCAAAATACTGAGCGTTGAAGAGTGCTCCTGCTTGCGCGTAGTTGAGCGACCATCGAGCAGATAAGGTTGGCAATATCGGACCGAGAAGAACCGTTGCGATCCCAATCGGAAGAAAACAGATATATCCCACGTACGTGAGGGGACGAGCAGAGTTATACGGCAATGATGCATCGGTGGCGGGCATGGATCGTAGAGGCTAACCTGCTCAAGAGGGAACAGGCGGCTAGTGGATGCTAACAGGAGCCGGGCGCCTTTGCCGTAGATTCGCGCACAACGAGTTCGGGTTCAATCGCGATCTCGGGAAGATACTCTTTCTTACCTTCGATTCTGTCCAGAAGAGTCTGGGCTGCAACCTCGCCCATGCGACTCAGCGGCTGGCGGACGGTGGTCAGGCTGGGAGAATAAAAATTCGCGCCAGGGATGTCGTCGAAACCCATGACGGAAATATCCTGCGGTACGCGGAGCCCTTGTTCCTGAATCGCGCGGATGGCCCCGATTGCAGAGATGTCGTTGTAGGCGAAGAGCGCCGTAAAAGGCTTCTGACGGCCGAGCAACTGCTTTGCGATCGGGTATCCCAAGCGCGGAGTCGGGTCGTCGGCATCGATCTGTATGGTCAGTTCCGGATCGATCGTAATGCCAATCTCAGCAGCTACCCGGCAGATGGCTTCCCATCGGTCATTTGAATCCGAACTGATGGGATTACCCTTCATAAAGGCGATTCGCTCGTGATGTAGCTCTTTGAGATGGCTGAGCGCCAGGACTGCTGCCTTGTTGTGATCGAGAACAACATTGGTAATACCTTTGATCTTCTTATGCCCCGCAATGGCTACGGTCGGTAGCGAGGGAGCCTCTTGAACAGTGGTATCAACGGTGATGATTCCCTCTACTCCACGTTCAGAGAGCATCTGCGAATACCGGCTCAGGAGAGCGACATCATGGCGATGAACGACAGTCAAAAAGAAGTAGTCGCGCTGGCGCAGAAACTGCTCAATACCGCTGATGATCGGTGAACTGTAGGAGTCGCCAATCTCTTCGGCGATCACGCCGATGGTATAGGTGCGCTTATTACGGAGCGTACGCGCAAAAAAGTTGGGCCGATAATTCAGCTCCTTAGCGGCTGCCCGGATACGATTCTTCGTCTGTTGTGGGATGGAGCGGGCGGAGGGCGAATCGTTAAGGACTGCTGAAACTGTGCCAGGGGTAAGCCCTAAATGCTGAGCAACCGCTTTGAGAGTAACAACCGCCGGCTTTTGGCCTAGCTTCTTGACTTGCACCATGTTCGTTTTAAATCGATTTAATTATAGTCCTCGCACACTACATCAACCTACCAAAACAAACCTCACGCCTTGGCGTATCGTTCACTATTTGGCTTCGATCCGCTCAGAGCAAAGAACAGAATGTACAAGTAACAGATGACCGGTAGAAAAAACGCATGATGGATACCGATATGATCGGCAATCCAACCCTGGGCTACGGGTATCAATGCGCCGCCCACGATAGCCATAATCATGATGCCGGAGCCATCTCCAGTCAGAGGTCCGAGCTCCGCGATCCCCAATGTGAAGATGCTGGGGAACATGATGGAATTGAAGAAGCCGACGAGGATGATGCTGTACATCGCAAAGTGTCCCGTCGTCAGCATGGAGAGGGTGACGAGTGCGGCAGCGCAGACCGCGCAAACGCCGAGAAGGCCGCCCGTCTTCATTTTTTGCAGCAGAGCTGATCCGATGAACCGGCCAACCATAGCGCCGCCCCAGTAGAAGGCCACAAAGCTGGCGGCGACTTTCTCGGTCAAGCCCCCGATCTCCGGCTGGCTGAAGTAATTCACCAGAAAACTGCCGATCGAAACCTCGGCGCCGACATAGACAAAAATCCCAATAGCGCCAAAGATCAGATTTGGGTGCTTCCAGATGGAATCGTTCACCTTCTCGCCGACTTTGTGCTGAGCATGTTCGATTTTCGGAAGTTTGAAGCTGCCAATCGCGATAGCCAGGAGCACGAGCGCGAGACCCAGGCCGATATATGGCGTTTTTACCGTCGCGGCCTCATGCACGCGGAAAGCTTGCAAAGCGTCGGGTGCAAGAGCGCGGATTTGCGTCATGTTCGGAGCAGCCGTCAGGATGAAAAGGCCTCCAAAAAAAGGCGCGAGGAAAGTTCCGAGAGAATTAAAAGCCTGAGTCAGATTGAGGCGACTGGAGGCGGTTTCCGGCTTTCCCAAAACGGCTACGTAGGGATTGGCGGCCACCTGGAGACAGGTGATGCCGGCGGCCAGCACAATCAGAGCGCCTAAGAATAAAGGATAGGAAGCGGCAGTCGCGGCCGGCACAAACAAGAACGCTCCCAATCCCATAGTGAGTAAGCCGACGACCATGGAACGCTGATAACCAATCGCATCAATCACCTTAGCGGAAGGTATCGAAAAGATGAAGTAGGCCCCAAAAAAAGCAAATTGGATCAACATCACCTCTGTGTAATTCAGATCGAATATCGACTTGAGGTGGGGAACAAGAATATCGTTCAAACAGGTGAGAAAGCCCCACATAAAAAAGAGCGTGGTGACCGTTGCCAAGGGAACGCTGTAGCTTTGCCCGTTGCCGGTGGTCACAGTTGAGGTAGCAGTATTAGGACTCGCGATTGCCATGAGTTCTCGGTCCGCCCTCCGAGGGTTAGGAATGTGTGAACGCCGCCATCATACATCGCTGGGCTGCGGTTTGGCGGATTTTCTTCGTGCCGAAAGTGGCCAGAATCGCGTACAAAATCGTTTGTCTAGCTTGACAAACCATGATCATTACTTGACACTGCGACGTTTCCTGCAAATCTGTTTCGGTCAGGCGATTCTATGGATAAAGTTTTGACGCTCACGATTTTGGCGACCTTCTTGGTTGCACCTAATGCATTGCTTTCAGCCCAGGATATGAGCGGCACTGTGGTTTTCAGTGAGCCGGGATTCCCCGCCTCCGATTCAGTTGCGCCGTCGCCACAGCAGCTTGAGACTTTATTCCATGGGTCCAAGCTGGTGGGGGCGGATCAACTGCCGGAAGCGCTCGGTTCGCCTTCGACCCGCCAGCTCGTCCTGCCTTACGGTTCGGCGTTTCCGGAAAATGAATGGCAAGCCATCAAAAGTTTCCTCGATCGCGGGGGGAATCTGCTGGTTCTTGGCGGTAGGCCGTTCAGTCGGGCCGCATTTCGAGAAGGGGGAAGCTGGCGCCTGCGCGATTACAGCGTGCGATTCATCCGGCCGTTGATGATCGATCAATATCAGGAGACGCCCGGATCAGAGGGACTGCGATTTGAGACGAATCCAGAAATCCCGTTGCAGTTAGCATCTTTTCCGTGGAAGCGGGCCTTCAGCCCCGTGATCCGGCTAAGCGCGGTGGATCTCTATAAACGAGGTGGGTCGGCGGGTTCGATTGATGCACATCTCGATGCTTTGGCCTGGGGAACAAAAGATGGACGCAAACTTTCGGCACCGATCATCCAAGTCGATCACTATCAAAATGGATTCGACGGCGGTCGTTGGATCTTTGTAGATGCCGACCTTTCGCCGGAGTTTTTCGAAAACACAGCACTGGTGCGATGTCTGTTGGAGCGAGCGCTGATGGGTGCGGAGGAATTTACGGTTCGGCCCGTGATGCCGCTGTATCTTCCGGGGGAGCCGGTTGAAGTCGAGATTGTGCAGCATTCCAATACTGCGGTGAGGTCCAATCTCTCCGTCAGAATCAACACTTTCCCGGAATCCGAGCCCACGAAAAGATCGAGCGTCACGAGTTCATTGAGTTCAAGCGAGCCGATTGTCTTGCCGGCTCCGAGCGGAAAGGGACTCTACATCGTTGAAGCGCAGTTGCTGGATGGAAATTCGGTACGAGCGATCTATCATTCGGCATTTTGGATTCGGGATGAGGCCTATCTTCGTTCCGGTCCGCGCCTAACCGTGAATCGGGATTATTTCGAACTCGATGGACATCCTCTCGCTGTGGTCGGCACGACCTACATGTCCAGCGAGGTACAGCGCTTGTATTTCGAACATCCAAATGTTTATGTGTGGGACAAAGACCTGGGGCAAATTCACAATGCCGGCCTGAACATGATTCGCACCGGCTGGTGGACGGGCTGGGACAAGTTTTGTGACGAGAACGGGCGACCCTATGAGCGCACGCTACGAACGCTGGAAGCTTACCTGATGACGGCGCGCAAGTATGGCCTGCCGGTGCAGTTTAACTTTTTTGCGTTCTTGCCCGATGTGCTGGGCGGAGCGAATGCGTTTCTTGATCCCGCGGCAGTGCACAGACAGCAAACGTTGATCTCGGAGGTGGTCTCACGCTTTCATGATGTGCCGTTTCTTGCGTGGGATCTGATCAATGAGCCAAGCTTTTCGCAGCATCTTTGGACAATGCGTCCGAACGGAGACTCGATTGAACTGACGGCCTGGAATGGATGGCTGAATGCCCGGTATCCGGATCGCGCCAAGCTGGCGGCGCTGTGGAATGTGCCTCCGGAGTCGATTGCGGGAACGATCTCTCTGCCCAGCGAAGACGAGTTCACACCGCGAGGCATGTACGTTGGCATGAATTCTCTACGAATTCATGACTACTTCCTCTTCGCGCAGGAATTGTTCGCGAAGTGGGCTGCCGGCATGAAGGACGTGATTCGCGCCACGGGTTCGCAGCAGTTGGTTACGGTCGGCCAGGATGAGGGAGGGATTCAGGATCGGCTGTCGCCCGCATTCTGGGGAGGATCCGTCGATTTCACGACGAACCATTCCTGGTGGCAAAACGATTACATTCTTTGGGACTCACTGGCAGCCAAGCAACCCGGCGAGGCCATGTTGATCCAGGAAACCGGTCTACAACGCGAATTGAACGTTGATGAGATTGCGCGACGAACGCCCGAAAATGAGGCCGCGCTACTGGAGAGGAAGATCGCAACTTCGTTCATTCAGGGAGCCGGAGCCATCGAGTGGCTATGGAATACGAATTCCGACATGACGGAGAGCAATGAGACTCCGATCGGGGCGATCCGGACGGATTTCACAGAAAAGCCTGAGGCAACATTGCTGCGCGATTTCGCGCGATTTGCGCCGGAGCTCGGAGAGCATCTGCACGATCCGCAATTGCCGGACGTGGCAATCGTCACTTCGCAAGCGGCGCAATATTCGGTGCTGGCTGACTTCCAACTGGAGGCGCAACGGCGCGCAGTTCGTGCGCTGTGTTACTCCGTTCGCACTCCCGCTTATCTAGTTGCTGAAAATCAGATCGACAAGCTGGGTTCACCAAAGCTGGCGATTCTGCCTTCGCCGCAAGCATTAGGTGCGCCAGCATGGAGTGCCCTGCTGAAGTACGTTGAGGCAGGAGGAAATCTGCTCATTACTGGGCCAGTAAATCGCGACGAACACTGGCAGATTGTGGATCGAACGGCTGGGCTCGGAGCACACGCTCATGTTGAGCCTCTGACGTATCACACCACTGAACTGCAGCTGCCTGATCACTCACTCTGGGTTAATTTTGGCCAACAGCAGCAGAACTGGCTGGATTCTCTCCGTTTTGACGATGGAACTACGCTGAAGGAAATTCCGCATGGAAGAGGAAGAATCTTCTGGAGTTCGTACCCGGTCGAACTGGCGGAAGACCTGAAATCATCCAGCGATCTTTACTCCTACGTAGTGAACCGAGTAGGCATCCCTGCCATGTTCAGTTCGAAGTCGGCGATACCTGCTGGAGTGCTGGTTTATCCCACGATCCTGGCGGACTCGATCATGTATGTGATCGTTTCTGATTCGGGGGATGATGTCCCTCTTAGCATTCGCGACGAAAGCACGGGCGTCCCGCTCTCCTTAACGGTTCGGAGGGAGCGCGCAGCAATCGCAGTCATCGACAAGAGGCAAAGGAAAATCGTCGCCAAATACGGCTTCTGAAATCCGGGGCAATTCTCAAGGGAAAACCTTATTTCTTTTCGGACCGTATCCCGTTAGTGCTGAGGTTTGCGTACCGGATCCAACGCGCCGACTGCCGATATGGGACCTGCAGCCTTGCAGAGGCGTCGGCGCTCACGATGGAGTTGGTTGGCAGGATTTCTCGTTATAGTCTTCCTAGTTTTGGGGATCGGTATCCGGCTGATGATGTCGCGAGCGGAGCCCATCCTGCGAAAGCGCGTGATTGAAAGCCTTTCCCTCCGGTTCAAGAGCCGAGTTGAGTTGGCAGAACTGCACGTTTGGATTGCCGATGGGATCCACCTTCAGGGAAAAGGCCTGAAAATCTTCGGGACCAGCGATCCGAATCCCTGGGAACCGGGCGTCCAACCACTAATTGACATCGCGGAGTTCCATTTTCAGACAGGAGTGCGCAGTCTGTTCATGCAACCCATGCGTGTGGACACCGTCTTCGTCGGGGGTTTCACCATGAATGTCCCGGCGAAGAAAGAACGTCAGCAAATGGCAAACATCCGCCACCGGGGAAAGATCAGTGTCGACGTCAACAAGTTCGTTTTTTCCGATGCAAAGATCGTCATCGACACGCCAAACCCCAATAAGCCGCCCTTGGAATTCGACATCAGTGAGATGCAATTGACAAGCACTGGCCACGGAAGGCCGCTCCGTTTTGACGCGAAGCTGATTAATCCTCGGCCTGTCGGCAATATTCATTCCAGTGGAATGTTCGGGCCGTTCAACGAGCGGAGCCCCCGGGACACTGCGGTATCGGGCGACTACAGGTTTACAGACGCTGATCTGGGGACGATCCGCGGACTGGGCGGGATTTTAAATTCCGAGGGTCATTATTCAGGAAAACTTGACCGCATTGCCGTCGAAGGGGAAACCAATACGCCGAACTTTCGACTCACCGTGAGCGGACATAGAGTTCCCCTGCATACTGAATTCAAGGCTATTGTGGACGGAACGGACGGAGACACCTACCTGGAGTCAGTGCGAGCTAAGCTGCAACATTCGTTGATCATCGCAAAGGGCAAAGTTGTTCGGATGAAGTCGGTGCATGGACATGATATTGAGCTGAATGTCTCGCTGAATCAAGCCAACATCGAAGACCTGCTGGCCGTTGGGGTCAAGACAGAGCCCCCGGTGATGACGGGGCAGATTGATATGAATTGCCGATTCAGCCTGCCACCGGGACAAGCCGATGTCGCAAACCGTATGAGACTCGCCGGGGAATTTCAGGTTTCAGATGGAAGTTTCGAGAACGAGAAAGTGCAGACTCGTATCAACGACCTGAGTCTGCGGAGCAGAGGGCAGCCAAAACTCGTCGGCAAAACTCCCGAGGTACCGATCACTTCTGATTTGCAAGGAACGTTCAGGCTGGCGGATGGAATTCTCTCGTTCTCGTCCTTGAATTTCGAAATTCCAGGGACGCAAGCCAATCTGACCGGGCAGTACGGTCTCGATGGCCGGGTCTTTGATTTTCACGGGATCGTGAAAATGAAGGCCAAACTTTCGCAAATGACGAAAGGATGGAAATCAATCCTTTTGAAGCCGGTGGACCCCTTCTTTCATAAGGATGGGGCCGGGACGGAAGTGCCCTTCAAGATTACGGGGGCTCACTCTGAACCACACTTTGGCTTGGATTTTCATCATTCCCAAGCGCACGAGGGCCATTCTGAACTGACCCTGCAGCAACCGCCATCCCACTAAATTTTGGGGACAACGCTCCATACATAGTCTGGGGTATTGTCTGCTACCGGTATGGAAAATACTTTCCGGGTATAGGGCCAGTGAACGCCGTTCCGCTCCGGTCGCTGGAAATCTTAGGAGGAGGACACGATGCAGAACGAGTCAATGCGCCAGCTTTATATCGATGAATTGAAGGATCTGTACAACGCCGAGACCCAACTCGTAAAAGCTCTGCCGAAAATGGCTAAAGCTTCGTCTAATGCTGAGTTGCGTCAGGGTTTTGAAGAGCACCTGCGGCAGACTTCAGAGCACGTTTCGCGGTTGGAACAGATTTTCGAGATGCTGGATGAGAAGCCAACCGGCAAGAAGTGCTTAGGCATGGAAGGCCTTGTGAAAGAAGGGGCCGAAACCATGAAGGAGGACTATGAAGACGCGGTGATGGATGCCGCCATCATAGGTGCTGCTCAGCGAGTTGAGCATTACGAGATCGCTGGCTACGGTACAGTCCGTGCTTTGGCGGAACTGATGGGCGAAGACGAGCATGTGAGCTTGCTGGAACAGACGCTCGAAGAAGAAAAACAAACGGATGAAAAGCTGACCCAGTTGGCAGAAACCATCAGCTCTCAAGCAGAAGAAGGCGAAGGAGAAAAGGAAGCCGAAACAAGCCAGTCGAAGTCGAACAGCGGCAAATCGAGACGCGCTGCCTAGTCCACCAGTGGAAGGGCTAAAACCCCTTCCACAATTTTTGGGCATCCTCAGTCCCATATACTCTGAGGAAAATACCAGGAACACCTGATAGAAACGGGTTTTTCCTAAGGTTAAATTCCTACCCAATCCCTGCACAAAGGGTCACATACCTGAGAGGACCTCATCCCATGCAAACGATGCCCCCTCGTCACACTCACACGTCTGAATATGCATGGCACGACCTGTATCAAGCCGCATTGTTTGAAACGGACCGCGACCGCGTCCCCGAGAAAATTGCAGAAGCGGAAAAGGCAATCCTGGCTCGGATCAAGGAGCTCTTCATGGTTACTGCGGACCATATTGAAGAAGATTTGATCTTGGATGATGCTCTGTACGCCCTGCGCGCGTTGAGAAGCTGCATAGCAGTGGGAGCGAACGCCGCCTGACTCACCTCTACAGTTGAACCCGGGCGGATGCTCATATTTATCGGTTTCTTAGGTAAATGCGGCAGAGCAAGTTGGGTGCAACGCTGTATTGTTGCAGGACGATGAGCGTCATAAAGTGCTGGAAACCGAGGAAAGTTGAGTTCCCCGCTAATGACGACCAAGAATCCTGGCGCACCTCTCCCTGTGACCATGAACCTGAAGCGGACTTTTGAGAATGCAGTCCGCGACATTTACCAAGTGAGCCTCAATGGCAAGGCTTCGCGCTATCGAACGCCTATCGTGCAGCGTGCGGGCACGGCTGCCTGTGAATCGAAAGCGAATGCCGAGAAGCGGGCTTTGTCAGATGCCGCCAAGGCGCTCGCACAACTGTGGAAAGTGAGTCCCAGCTCAAGTCGGTAAGCGTCTTCGCCCTCTTGAACGTGGGTTTGTATAGGGCAGCGCGAAGCCATTCAGCGAAAGAGCAGGATCGACGGATGCAGCAGAGGCTGCCGCTGAGACGGCTGAGTTTTTTTGCGCGCACCGATCAGCAGTGTGATTACGAACATGATGATGATCAGGGCGATCGCGACGCTCGCAATCCTCTTCCCCGCATTCCGGTTGCCCACGATCATAGTGAAGGTCAGATGCCGATTTGAGCGGGTTGGGGTACGACAAAAGAAGGTCCGGAGTCGTTTCGACCCCGGACTGTCTAGGCGAACTTGGGCGTCCTGACGAAGATTTTTATACGGCTTTTCGCAGCGTGTCGACGCTCTCGGAACCCCGCTCTACGGCTGACTCTCCGCTGCAGGTGCTGCAAGCTGCCACCGCTTCTTTGCGGCGCTCGCGCAAACGACTCTGGAAAGTATCCCACCGTCCACCGATCCCGACCGCCGTGTTATCGATCACGACAGAGTCGGTTCCAGCTGGCACTGCTCGTTCTGTTATGGACGAAGCCGCATTGAGATCGGCGCGCGAGCTTGTAGTCGAGGCTACCGGCATTCTTCGTGGCGTTGGAGATTCTCCGTGCGCAATCGACGCTGCCCGTTCGGAGTCGTAGTTTCCCGTCTGCTGATACGTTGTGGGAGTGATATTGCGATCCGTTTCGGCACGATGCATAACCGGATCCGCCACCCACTTGGCGCGGTATTTCTCCTCGTAACCAGACCACTTGCTCTCAGACCCCAAGTCGGATTCACTATAGGGCGGAAAAGTCTCTACTTGTTTCTTGGTGAGGCCGACCTGGAAGTCGTCTTCGTGCTTCGCGGAGGCGCGCACGTTCCCGGCGGGTACGATGAACTTCTTGCTGCTGAGCCATCCGCCAGTATCAACCACGAGGTAGCGAATGTCTCCCGTGGAATGGTCGAAGATCACATCGTCGATCTTTCCAAGCTTCTCGTCGTCGGTTCCATAGAGACTTGCGCCGCGAATATCTTCTGCAGCGTCGGACACGGCGGTATTCCTCAAAATGCCGTAATGTGCCATTCATCCTCCAATGTGTCAGTAAATTTACAAAAGAGATGCGAATGGGCCAGCGACCTCACACCCGCGCTCCGTTTTGAGTATCGAGTGCAATTGGGGACCCAGACAATCGGCGGTTCACTGTAGCGCCTTCGAGCAACCTTCAGATCTCGCCCGGATCTTCAGGGTCGGGCTCTCTCACAGGAACGTCGGGATTTTCTGGCGGATCCGATGGCTCCTGAATGGGAGTTGGAAAAGGATCTGCGGGAGTGCGGAATGAATATGCTGGGGAGAAATCGTCTTCAGAACGCATGAATCTCAGATGCCAACCTCCTTCGGATAGAAGCCGCTTTTTTGGATTGGTCGCCTTCAGGCTGCGGACAGAGTCTTTCGAACCCTCGTGGAATTGGAAAGTAAACGCGATCATCTCTCTTTCCACATGGAGAATTCTGCGTGCGCACTCCCACTGACGCAAAAAGCGGGCCCTCAGAAGGGCCCGCTCTCGTCACCTCATCGCTCTCTTCAAAATTACTGTGGAGAAGTGCTGCCGCCGGGAGGGGGCGTTGTCGTACTTCCCGGACTGGACGGTGTGCTCGATCCAGGGTTGCCCGGTGTCGTGGCTCCGGGATTGCCAGGAGTTGTGCTCCCGGGGTTCGTTCCGGAGTTGGGTGTTGTGCCATTGGGCGTAGTCGAACCGGGATTCTGCGGAGTGGTTTCGGGCGTACTGCCCGGCGCCGGAGTCGCAGTTCCGGCTGGAGGTGTCGCAGTGCTGCCGGGAGGAGTTGCCGTGCTGCCCGGGGGCGTTGCGGTGCTGCCAGGCGGAGTTGCTGTTCCTCCGGGAGCGGTGGTCGAACCGGGGGCGGAGCTCTGACCGGAACCGCCGGCGGGCGCTGTTCCGCCAGGCGACGCCGAACTCTGCGCCACCACCCAACTTGCACAACACAGAATCACTGAGAACAACGTAATTTTCGTTATCGACATTTTCTCTACCTCGGGTTCAGGGCCTTCAGTAAGTTTGCCTGCCTGCAATCTCGTAGCAGGTCAACCTCTGAGTGATTTCATTAATAGGTGGTTAGCGTGCGCAAAAGTATCCGGGGGAGACCCTAATTTGGGAAAGGGGTTACGAGCTGGAACTAGAGAAAAACTGAAATTCCAGTGCGGAGGGCGGAATATGATGTAGCCAAATGCCGTGATCGAAACGGCAATAGGGGCATAGCTGCAGAATCGAAAGCACGCGGCAGGAAGCAATATCCACCCTTTTTTTCGGTGAAGCGTTGGGCACTCAAACTCCTTCAAGTGCGAAAGAAAATAAGCTGTGTCTGCTGTGGCGAAATAATTGAGCTAGATCGATGCGACGGACACCACTTTGATGGTTTGACCTTCTCTGGTGCCGACTACACGTACGCGTTGGCCGGCCAGTTTCTTCAGGTCTTCTCGATCACCGTTGAGCAGGTAGGTCGCGTCCGGACTCACGAGGGCAAAATCGGCGCCTCCGTGAACGCAAATACGCACACAATCAGAGGCTGATCGCTCTATAGTGGCAGAATGTTTTGCTCCGCACCTCGAGCAGGTCACCATTCCTTCGAACGCTGAAGAATTTTGTGGTGGGCTTAACGGACTCGATTGTGCTGCATCGTGTTCATCTGCAGAAGCTCCAGCAGCAGCTCCGACAGTGGCGATTAACAAAGCAAGAGCGAGAGCAACGACGCTTCCGAGAAGTACTATCTCAATCCAGAACCGATGATGTCTCATAGGGACCGCCTTTTGGAGAGCGCCTCCACGATGGATGCATGACTCTCCGAGGCAGTTGGTTGCCATTTCCGGTGCGAGTCCCTTACCACTTCAAAATAGGTCGCTTCTGCGGCAGATAACGAGACAGGCAGCCCCGTCCGCAGCTTAGCCCGGCAAACTTTTCTTGTGCATGGAAGTCTGGACAAGAGACTTGGAAAACCAGGGGATGGCGGAATCAAGCAGCAGCCGCTGACGCCGTGGCTCGCACGGATTCCAGGCTTGCTGCTTCGTGCGCGCCAGTTCTGCGCAGCAATTCGATCGCTCCAATCGCCTTCTCGCTTTCCTTACAGCTTACATAGATGAGCGCTCCCACATCGGACAGGCGGCTCCCAAGGCGCTTGGCATCAGCCGGAGAAAAGCCCAAACCGATCAGAGTTCGACATCCTTGCGACAGCGAAGGAACGTTCTGCTCGTTGAGCAGAGCCTGCAAGTACGCTTGGGAACGGACGAAGAGTCCGACGGTCGGAATAATTACAGCGCCGAACCTTGAAAACCACCCGATCATACGAGCCGTCACCGTGGTGTCATTTCCCTGTGCCGAAAACACATTGGCATCGTGAATGGCTGCGGCGTCCGGATGAGCAGGCGAAAGGACCATGCAAATATCCTGGTTCGTAAAACCGGCCTTGTTGAGAGCACCAACAACGTCAGGCAGGGCTACATGCCGGGAGTACATTCCGTAGGCCGCTGTTCCATTGGTGATCATGATTCACTCCGGCCCGGCTTGCGTGGGAAAGGAAACCTGTTCCTTCGACGGGCTAAAAAGGGTTAAGTTTTTCTACGGTACTAGCGTCCCCATCTTTCGGCACTAAGGTGAATCGTGTAATTTCTCCCAAACTCAAGAAAGCAGGTCGATTTTCATGATCCGTATGGTGTCGGTACTGGAGTCCAGGCTTCCTACCACGCGCACGGGCTGATTCTCGTACTTCTGCAACCCATCCTGGGCAGAGAGCTGGTAGGTCTTAGATCCGGACCTCAAACAATAACGGTCGCCATTTTTCACAATCTTTCCGGTAAAGGACTGGGTCGGCGTCTGTTCACTATGCGGATCTGCTGGAGGATTCGCCTGCTGATCTGTAGGCTGATCCGGCTGGGGAACTGGTGTATCCCTAGGCGGGAGAGGCTGAGGGGTAGGCTGCGGCTTCTGCAATCCTGACCATGCGATTAACTGGCGCGTCGTGAAAGCATCCTCAGGAACCTGGGAATTAGGCTGAGACTGCTGCGCAAGCGCCCACGGCGTTGCCGCAAGTAGGAGCGTCGCAAGCATAGTCGTCGTTCGATTCATAAAGTCAACTTTTCGACAGACGAAGATGCTTTCGTACGGCGCGCGATGCTACGGATTCAGGCACCGTCGAGCAGGCGCTGAATCAGAGTTGCGAATTGTTTCTCTTTTATGCCCGTCCGGGGACGGAGTCTATAGAGTGTTCCCGGTACGCGGGCGAGACTCGAAATACATGCCGATCAGATGAGCTAAAACACCTGAACAATACGGTTCCGAACTGCGTACCGCGTTAAATCAGCCACCGAGTGTAGATCCAGCTTACGCATCAGGTTGGTCCGATGGGTTTCTGCAGTTTTTACGCTCAGGTTGAGCATGACCGCGACTTCCTTGCTGGTCCTGCCCTCCGCCAGCAACTGGATGACTTCTCGTTCTCGAGAGGTGAGCAGGTCTCCCTTATCGCTATCCTCCTCTTCCATCTCGCCCACCTGACCCCTGCGGTCGCGATCGAGAAAACCATTCAACACCATTTGGCTCACGCGCGTGGTGAAGAACGTGCGCTGACGCTGTATCGCCTCAACCGCCGCAACAAGATCGCGCCCCGCATCGGACTTGAGCAAGAATCCTCGCGCTCCGGCGCGCAGAACCTCCCGGACCATATTGTCGGAATCGTGCATGGTCAAGATAAGGATTCCTATCCCGGGCACCATGGCCGAAATCTGCCGGGCGGCTTCCAAACCGTTGAGATTGGGCATCCCTATATCCAACAAGACCACGTCTGGCTTGGTGCTGGCGGCGAGTTCGACGGCTTCACGACCGTCCTTTGCTTCCGCACATACTTCCCACCCAGCATGGCTCTCAAGCAAGGACCGAATCCCGCTACGCGCTACTTCATGGTCGTCTGCAATAAGAATCCGAAGCATTCTTACCTCCGGCGGATGATGCCCCCTAAGAACACAAGGGTCATCTTGGATTTCCCGATTGTTGGTCTCCCGACAAACTACACACGAGGTTTAGCACACACGCTGCCAAACCCGCATCTCATTGGATTCACAGTTGCATCGAAAGGTTGAAAGTGGTGGGCGCGTGTAAGTTTTTCAATTGCGAACTCGCCCTTGGGAGTAACCGAAACGATGTTTCTACAGGGTTCGCCGTAGGCGTCCGTTGGGAATTCGTCTCATTGCGGGGGTAATAGGGTAATCCGTTACCGGAAACCCAAAACCGCTCCTAAACACAAAGACGGATTTTCGCATCTGAAAGTCGCACAGGAGGTTCGTTCATGATTCTTGGCAAGGGTCAGTCTCTCCGCTTGCTCGCCAGGATTGTTTTGTTATTAGGTACGGCTGCTATCTACTGTGGAGCGGCGAATGCGCAAGACCCCGATGATCCCATGGGGCTACCTCCTCGCACCTCCACGCCACCCCCTTCGGTGCAAGCTCCGGAGCAACCTGCGCAGCAGTCTGGAGGGCAGTCGGGTCAGTCGATCGCTCCAGAGAGTTCGGAAGATCAGGGCAGATTCGTATTCAAGAAGCAGGTGCAGGAGGTTGTGCTGCACGCGACCGTTGTGGATGACACTGGTCGGCCGATCACTTCGCTGGACCGAAGCGCCTTTACCGTCTACCAGAATGGCCAGGCTGAGACAATTACATCTTTCAGGCGCGAGGATGTACCGGTCGCGCTCGGGATAGTTGTAGACAACTCGGGCTCCATGCGGGACAAACGTGGAGCAGTGAATCAGGCTCTGGTAAATCTGGTGCGTGCCAGCAACCCGCAGGATCAGGTGTTCGTCGTGAACTTCAGCCAGACACCGTACCTCGACCAAGACTTCACCTCGGATGTCAACCTGCTGCAGACCGCCCTGCACCAAGTCTCCAGCCGCGGAAGTACCGCTCTCTACGACGCCGTAGTCGCGTCGGACGTTCACTTAAGGAATAATCCCAGCCTCGACAAGAAGGTCCTGCTCGTGATTACCGACGGGCAAGACAATATGAGCCGAGAGACTCTGCAAGACGCTATGCATAAGCTCCAGTCGAGCAAAGGGGCAACACTTTATGCGATTGGGATAACGGACCAAGGGATGAGTCGTTCGGCTCGGCAGGCACTAGAAAGTCTCGCGTCTGCAACCGGAGGCGTCGCATTCTTTCCGAAGACTCTGGACGAGGTGGACGGAATAACCCGGGACATAGCACGTGACATCCGGGGCCAATACACGCTGACTTATAATCCTGGTCCCAGCATAGGAAACGGCTATCAGAGGATTCAGGTCGAGGCGCGGGGACCGGCACACAGCCACCTCACGGTGCGCACGCGCAACGGGTACTATCCAGGAGAAGCGATGAGGTAGAAAAGATCCGTGGGCGGCTTACGCCGCCGTCGGACCCGCAGGGGTTTTCGGCGGCGGCGGAAGCTCAATCTGAATCAAGTTGTTCTTAATCGCATAAACAACAAGATCACGTATGGAATGGAAACTGAGTTTCCGCATGATATTGCTGCGATGTGTTTCCACCGTCTTGGTACTCAGGTTGAGCAGGGATGCCACCTCTTTCGAGCTGTTACCTTCTGCCAACAACTGAGTAATCTCTCGCTCGCGAGCCGTTAGCGTCGGAAGCTTGGGGGCCTCATTGCGCGATACGGTCTGACCTTTTTCCAGGAAACCCGCGAGAACCAAGTCGTTGACCCGCGGCGTGAAGAACATTCGCTTATTCTGTAACGCCTCGACCGCAGATACGAGATCGCGCGCTGCGTCGGATTTCAGCACAAAGCCACGAGCGCCGGCATCGAGCGCCTCACGGATCACCTGATCAGAGTCGGTAATGGTCAGCACGATAACTTTGAAGTGTGGATCATGCTGGAGCAACTGGCGTGTAGTATCCAAGCCATTCAGGTTGGGCATGCCGATATCGACAATAACGACGTCGGGATTTAGTTGCAGAGCTTTCTCCACGGCTTCGCGGCCGTCGCTGGCCTCTCCGCAGACTTCCCATCCTTCATGCTTCTCCAAGAGAGCTCTCAAACCGCGGCGAACAATTTCGTGATCGTCTGCTAACAGGATTCTCAGTTTCATAGACCACCCCTTCAGAGCGGAGATTAGAGCCCAACTTCACCTAGGTCAACTGCGGAAAGCTGCGCTCGTTTAAAGCCGTGAACACACGATGTTGGCTTACTGCTTCCACGGCCGCAAGCAAGTCGCGGGCAGCATTGGATTTCACAACATAGCCCCGAGCTCCCGCCTCCAGAGCCTCGCGCATCATCTGCGGCGAGTCATGTTGGGTCACAAATAAAATCTCAAGCTCAGGAGATAGACGTCGCAATAGGCGGCACGCTTCCAAGCCGTTCATTCTGGGCATGGTCACGTCCAACACCATGACATCAGGAGTCAGGTCCTTGGCCTTTTCGATTGCTTCCGCGCCATCAGAAGCTTCGCCAACGACCTGCCAATCCGAATGCCCTTCTAGAAGAGTCTTCAATCCTTGTCGCACGATAGGATGATCATCGACCACAAGTATGCGAATTGTCATTCCGTTTCAGTTCCTTGGAGGAGACCGACCAGACGATTCGCCACATTTTAACCCCTAAGATGGATGTGACAGCCTGACCAATAACCGCAAATTTTACTGCGCTACGAGACTGGCTAGGAAAGCGTCGTAACTCAGAGCAGAGGCTAACTTTCAGTAAGCCGAGGTCCAATACAGGGATTCCTGTATTTCGCCCTATTTTTGCCCCGAACAGCTCTTCCGGAAAATCATCTAAATACTGTGTGCAGCTCGGCTTGCCGGGAAATACGTTTTCTCGTGCAAAAGTAGATCCACAGCCTCGACCACGGACCCAATGTCCTGCTTCGCACATGCTCCGCGAACGCCCGCCTCCCGTGCCGCATCGGATAGCTGTCGCGAGAGGTGCAGCGTAACCATGAGAATGGGAATCTTCGGGTACATCTTCGAAATCTGCTTAGCGACTTCCACGCCGTTCAAATCGGGCATGCGATAGTCCAGAACGATCAGGTCTGGCTGAGATTCAAGCACATTGTGCAGGGCCTCGGCCCCGGTACGCGCCTCACTCGATACCCGCCAAGACTCTTGCTGTTCCAGGATGGCACGCAGGTACCGACGGACCGCTGGGTTGTCATCCACTAGCAAGATACGAATCATTCCGAAAGCCCCCGTCTACAGAAAATCCTTACGAATTCCGGGAACGGCTTTCGTGGGAAAACAGCTTCGACGGAATCCTACAGTTCGACTTTGCAGCAGATTAAAGACTAGTCATCGGTCAAACCAACGGCAATCCCATGAAACCCGTAGAATCCGGGGCGATACTCTGGGCAAGGTCACCAGATTCCTTTATCGCTGCCGGTAATTTTCATTTCGAGGGCAGCGGCAGTTGCCAACCCTGGCAAAAGACTCAAACGAAACGTGTTCCGAAGCTGTCCCCTGAGTAACAGTGTCTTTAGCTCGCCCGCATATAAGTTCAGAGAGTGGGGCAGAATGGGGACTCTTAAGAAATCTTTGCGGAAGCATACGGGTTGAGCGCCAAACTTGGCCGATTCGGTGACCAATGAGGGTAGTGGAACACCATATCCTCTATACTTTTCAACGTATTCAGAAATGATCACAAGATATGTCGCAATTCCTTCCCACAGCCCAGTCAGGTAACCCATGTTATGAAGGTTGTCAAAGTTGACCTCGTGGGAATCCAGCAGCTGCGCATTGTCCACAACGTCACAGAGGCGGATGTAGAAATGGCGATACATTCTCTGGAGAGTGCTGATGATGATGCGATCCTCAGGAGCAAGCACCCGAAAGGTCTGGCCGTCGATGATAATCACCCGGATTCGATGCAACAGGGATCGCGTGAACGCGGTCTGCTCGCCAGTTTGACCCAGACGACCAATGTGGACTTCGATCATTTCCGGTAATCCGGGAACAACGAAGTTCCATTTATTCGCAAGGCGGTCGCCCCAACTACGCTCCGCAAGTTTCGCCGCAAACTGCGAACTCATCACCTGCACAACCTTCGCAGCGTCCGCATCGGTGTAGAGATCAAGATCGCTTCCCAGGTCCGGCCAGTGATCCAGCGACTTGATTACTGTGACGGCGCAGCCGTTCTGCTCGAGAGCCGAACAGATGCGCGCGAGAAAAATGAGTGCGTGTTTAATTCGCGAGCGCTCCGCCTCCAGAGAAGCAGTGACAAGCTTAACGAGGTCGTATTTCCCACCCTCCTGAAGAATTGGCTGAAGCCGCATAAACGCGCGCACGATGACATGATTCGTCGCAGCCAATGTTTTGAGTGCTTCAAAATTCGTCGCAGAGAGCACATTGGACATATCCGTCGGAGGACCGAGCTTGGGATCCAAAACTTTTTGGGAGGAGCCTGGAGTATTCAGTAAGAGTTCAGAAAGAAACTGGAAATTCGTTTGCGGCTTGGCGAAGGGCGCCATCGAGTGAGAGCTCCATAAGTTAAGGTAAACGGCCGAGGCTTGGATGCAGCAACCATCGATACTGGTTGGTGCAGCGTTACTTCGAGGCTGAGGTCCCATGCGCGCCTTCGCTGCACTTGGCAAAGTTCAACCGCTCGACGGCTGTGCCTTCCTCGTAGTCGTTCCAGGTCTCGATCATCACGAATGGAAGGGGATGCGCCGCGTCGAAATAGCGCGTGTATAGGTGCAGCGTGTCTTCGAAGGTCTGCCCGCAACGGCTGTCCATGTGGCGATTCAGTCCCCATTTCGCTGCTGAATCATTGAAGCCCGGCCATGCTGCGCCGACTATAACCTTGTCCGGATATCGGTTTCGCATGGTTCGATAAAAATTATCCAGATATTGCTCACCCCAGTTGCTACCGTCCGGCGTCCATCCTTGTTTCCCTGGTTGGACCCATGCGTACATTCCCTGGAAATCGGAAGCGTACTGCGCCGGTGGCTCGTCCTTGTACAAGAGAATCGGCGATGATTCCCATGATTGGCAGTGCTCGGCAACGCTGTTCCAGTTAACGTGTCCCTGCTTGGGGAAGATGAAAATCATCGGATGACCGTTGTAGGTCAGATAGGCATCGCGGTGCGGAGCTGATGGCCCGATATAGGATTTGTAAGCTTTGTCGAATGCGGCAATCGCGCCGTCGGTCGATTGCGTCTCATCGTCTGCGGGTTCGTTGTACAAAAGAGCGACTTGGAAATGGCTGTCATCTGCAGCTTCCTGCAAAAGCGCAAAATTGTGATCAGAAAACGGACTGCTTTCACCGTACCAATCCACGACAAAGGCGGAGATGCCCATGTGCTTCGCCTGTTGGATCTGGTGGTGCAACACGGAGGGATCGTAACTGGCATAGCCGACGTCGATGTGAACGTGATCGCCGAACCAAGGCATGTAGACCGCGAGGAGTTTTGGCCAGGAATTAGGTGCTTGGGGATTCTGCCGGAGGGCGTGTTGTATTCCGGGCGTGGTACATCCGGTACTCACCATGAAACACACGAGCGCAACACCTAGCAGCCTCTTTGACAAGAACTTCTCCATTTGTGGACGCACAGCTCGACGAAAAGATTGGATGCCAATGTTGGCGGGGTGGTTGGTGTTGGCAGTTTGCCTCAGAATTGCGGCACCGACTGAAGCTGTCGGACCACCCAACGGTCTGCTCCGGGCGTCATCAAGACGATGTAATGCACCGTGGCATGCTCGCTGTGAATGGTTTTGCTGCCATCGAGAATCTGGAAATCATATTCCGCTGTATCATGCAGCTCCATGACGTCCCCCTCTGGCGCGTAGAAGATGGCATCGAGCTTGTGGCTTTGATTGAGATATCGGGAGGTAACTCCATATCGTTTCTGGCTCCCGACCGTCTCGTTCAACGAGGTGTTCGCCGGACCGACAAACAATCCATTCAACGGTCCCGTGGAATTTGACTCGAGCGCAAGCTCAAGATTTGCCCACGCGAACTTATAGTCCCGAACAATGCTGCGCTGCGTAAGCGTCTCGACTTCCCGTGGAGCTACTTTCGCAACATTGAGAGTCACTTGCGGTGACGAGTCGGCAGCGAATGCTCGAGGCAAAACGAATAAAGCTATGACAAACGGCACAACGGCGCAGCAAAGAAACTGAGACCAGCGCTTCAAAGCGAAACTTCTTGTGCCCACCATTCGCATGAGATCTATTCCTTCCCGCCGAGGCGCAGTTCATTTCCCATAGCGACGCCGGATGCAGCCGAGATCGAGACGGGGCCATTCGCCAAAATGGTTGCGCGGGCAACGTCTTGTTTGACCGGGGCGTCGACTGAACTTGTTTCACCTCTACCTTTCGCAGTAAAGGTGACTACGGTTCCATCGGGGACCGGATTCCCTGAGCAGTCGCGCACCGGATCAGTTTCGACAACGATGCCCTTAGGCGTCCTCTCGCCTTTGATACGCAAATTGCACGGGTCGGAAGCCACTTCTTGAACGACTCTTCGCGTGCTCACGTCATCGGCCAGGGAGGCCGTGATTTGCAGCGGACCTGCGGATCTTCCGGAGCTGCTGCGAAACCAGGCAATGCCGTCGTGCGTCTCTGAGGCCCGCGAGATAAGAGGCGCGCCCTTTGCGCTCAATTCGAACCGGACGGAGGCAGGCTTCAGGACGAGATTGTGAAATTCGTCGAAGGTCATTGCGACACCACTGATTGCGTCGTTCGCAGCCACAGGGGCACGCGACGGATGAACGAGGAATGTGAGAGTTACTGGTTTGGATGGTGCGACGAAGAAGCCCGCGCTGCTGCAATCGCCGGAGCAAACTACCGCGACATAGCGGCCTGCTGCCTGCAGATCTTTCGCTGAAAGGCTGATTTCATTCCCCAACTGTATGTCGCGCTTAACCGAACCCGACGGTCCCACCAGGTACAGCGTCGCCGAACCACTGCCGTCAACACCAATCGACGCGGCATTGCCCGCGACCGCTCCGGTGGGCGGACGAAGATTCAAGTTCTGCGCAAACGCGAACGTCGTCAGCAAAAAGCCAACCGCGATCCCCATTCTGCCAATATGCGGCTTATGACTTCTGCAGACTGTATTGATTGACGACGACATGAAAGTTTTGGACCTTTCCTGCCACGGATTGTGGAATTTCGAGCACGAACCCTTCTGTTGACTGCGGGAGCAATGCCTTCTCTACGTAGCCATCTGATACCCAAACGACTTTTCCGCTGTTGTCGTAAAAGCTGGCGATTACATGCGGGATATTGACGGTCTCGCCGCTTTGATTCATCAACTCTCCATGCAGTACGGGATGCCCTTGAGCATCCGTTTCGACTTTCTGGTTCATGACGCCGATGACGGGATCAGACGATGCCGGCACAAGCGTCGCTTTTACGTCCATGCGAACGTTTTTGACTTTGCTCAGGCTCACGTGAGGAAAGTCGATACGATAAGGAGTTACCTGCTTTGGAAGCAGCACGTGAAGGATTTTGTCGAAGCTGTTTTCGTCGTCTATGGTTCCACCGGACCCGTCGACCAATGTAGCGTTCACATTCACGAACGCAGGGATCGTGTCCTCATTTACGACTTCGCCCATGACGACCGCACCCTCGGCAGAATCAATCGCATTCATGGAGACGATTCGCACATGAGGCGCATCAACATTGCGCGATCCCCATTCGTCGCTTGAGTTACCAGAGACCAGGTCCCAGCGGAGATAATTCACCGGCACGATTTGAGCGGGAACGTTCGGTGGAGGATTCTCGTCCCAAACCACCTTCCAAGTGTCGCCGGAATGCGCGAGGTGAAAATCGCGAACGTCCTGAACGGGACCGACCGGAGTGGTCCAGTGCAGGCGCACGCGCATCTGTGCATCGGAATCGGTGGCATGCAGGGGGCGGGCTTCAAACCCTTCGAGACTGGAAAAGGACCGCAGCCCACCGTCGGAACCGGTCCACTGCTGAATGAAAGCTTGTTCATTCAAGGTGTCGCTGGTGCGCTGGATTACTGCAAATGCACGATCCCAGTTGCGCCTTTGCACATCCAGCAGAAAATTATCTATAGCTTGCTGTGGTGTCGAGGCGTTGGGAGTGAACCCAGGCAAAGCACTACCGGCCGCAATTCCGACGGTACCGGCGGAGTGATTGACACTGGTCAACCCCAACAGCATCAATATCACTGTAAGGACAACGATGACGATGACGATAGGCAGCGCACGTTTCATTTTTCGTCCTCAGGCCACGTAATGTTGTTCGCGTTCTTCCAGGGAGGGCGCAGGTTCGACGACTCTTCGCACGTACTCTCTGGCGGGGAGGAACAAAACCAGAAACATAGCGACGATGCTCACACCGATGGGGAGCGTGCCCCAGAGCAGCCCCATCCAGGCCGGGGGGATTGCATCGGACTGTATACGGTGAGCCGGCGGCACGTCGTCTTTCGACCAGGCGGTAATTTCGCCATTATCGAACGTTTCCGTCTTTCGCCAACCGGCGAAGGTAAGCAGCGGCTCGTAATAAGGATCGTGAACAAAAATGTATTTCAGACCGTAGCGATTCGCATGTTCAAGCATCGCCCGTAAGGAAGCCATGCCCGCTGAACCGTAGAACTTAGAATTTGTCAGCTGCGCAGAGCCGTAGTGAGTCATCTCCGGAAGCAATCGCGCGGAATTGTAATCGCCGTCTACGCTGCTGGCATCGGTGTAGGTTGAAACCTTTGCGAGTTCACTGCCGAAGCCGAGGGTCAAATATCGGTACGAGTCGTGGCCATCGCGGTTCAGAAAGGCGATGACTGGAGTCACGTTTGTCGATCCCGCGGGACGGTATGGGTTCGCGGTAAGCCACGCGAGAGCAGCGCCGATAGTTGCCACCGCGGCGATGGATAGAATCGCAGCACCTCTCGCACGGAACCGATCCATGAATTCGATGGCGAGTAGGCCTACGATTGGCATGGCCAAGAGTGTTGCCCAAAATGTGAAGCGCTCGAACGTCAAAATTTCGAACGCCCGGCCAAGGATCCAGCGAGGGAGCGGAGTGGTCCCGCCCAGACCAAAAATCAGCGTCACCCAGAAACCTATCAGCAAGGGGCGCAGTCTCCGCACTGAAGCGCCCCGATAAAGGATAAAAGGTAGAGCAAGGATCAGGGCGCCGAAGGGAATCACGAAATAATTAACCGCCGTAATCGAATTCCGCAGGAAGTTCGAACGGCTGTCGTGCGGGATTGGCATCTGATGAATCGGGTGCTGTAACAACGTAAGCCAGTAGGGGAGCAGGACGATGCCAACTCCGACCCCGACCAGAATCGCAAACAGAAATGCGCGGCCCAGGACTGCTCCCAGAGAGCCCCTCACCCGACCGTCCCGGGCGTCGAGACAGGCGAGCCAGAGGACAGGCCCGGCGAATAAGACCGTTCCGAAAATAAGGGTAACGTGGTGCGCCGCAGCCGCTGCGAGGCTGACTGCCAATCCTTTGATTAACGATCGCCCCGACCCCTCGGTCGCCCAATCATAAAAATAGGGCAGCGCATTCAGGTACAACGCCGCGGAGGTAACTGTGGCCAGCTGACCGGCCTGATATACGAGAAAAGCGAGAGACCCAAGGAAGATACAACCCAGAGCGGCGTAGGAGGCCGCTCGTTCGTCCACCCAAATCTTGGCGAACCGATAAATTCCAACTGCGAGCAGCAGGACAGCTACCAACTGCACCAGCATATAGGCCATCTTCAGGCCAGCCACGGTTGAAACAAGGGCAATCCATTGATGCGTCAGTGGCGGATACGTGGTCTGGGAAAAGCCGGCAAACCACTTTTCATTCCAGGGGTTAAACCAGTGATGTGCATAGTGCGAGGCAAGGAAAATATGGAAGTTCGCGTCGAACGATCCAGCCGGAAGTTGCATGAGCAGCAGCGGTCCATGCACGGCCAGGGCCACCAGAACGATGGCCAACAGCGGTATCGGACGAGAATAGCTCCCTTTCGAGGTCATTCGGTGCACACTCCTACTTGTAGCAGCCCGATTTTGATTCAAAAGGTGCCGTCAGGGTTTGCCTGAAATCCACGGAGCGCCATGTCTCCCTTTGAGAAAAGCAAACCTAACTGTCTGCACAGCATCTGAGAAAGGCCGCAGGACATCCTGTGCAGGAGGCTCCCTTGGGGTCCTCCTAATCTTTTGAATGTGGTGACTTCGTGAAAAGTTGGTTTCCGCTCACTAGCTTTTGCCTTGTCATAGGTTTGGGCCTGCCGGGCCGGGTCATGGGTCAGAGCCAGACATTTGACGTCGGCGGCAGCTCTCCCTCGAACAAGCAAACCAATAGCAAACCAGAATCCGGACAAAACGGTACGGATTTCAGTTGGGGTGCGGGTATCCAGGTGGCCCGTCAAGCTCGTGCGGCGGACGAGGCATTAAAGCGTAACGACTATACAGCCGCAGTTGCCTTTGCGCAGCAGGCGGCAAATTCTGCTCCGCAGGACGCTGAGCTGTGGTTCCTCTTGGGGTATACCGCGCGACTCGACCAAAAATATCAGCTTTCGATCGATTCCTATAACCGCGGTCTGAAACTAAAGCCTGGTGCGGTACGCGGGTTGGCCGGACTTGCGCAAACTTACGCGAAGATGGGACGCGATCAGGAAGCGGAACAGCTTCTGAAGAGAGTGGTGGAGGCAAACCCGAAAGACGCCAATAGTTTGCAATTGGCTGGCGAACTGATGCTCAGCACCGATCCCAACGCTGCACTGTCGTTTTTGCAGCGGGCGGATGCGATACAGCCATCAGCGCACGGAGATTTGCTGATTGCTCACGCTTACGACCGCCTGGGTCAGCCGGCTGAATCTGCGAGTTACTTGAATAAAGCGAAAAGCCGCGGACCGCATGATCCGGAGGTCCTGCGAGCGGTAGCTGGACAATACCGTGATGAAGGCAAGTACGACGATGCAATCGCAACACTGCAGGCAATTCCAAACCGGACCTCCGACGTGGAAGCAGAAATGGCGTACACCTATCAATTAGCAGGAAAACAACAGGAGGCCGCAGATCTTTACTCACGGATTGCGAAGTCAGCAAAAGGAAATATCGGTTTAGACCTCAGCGCAGCCCAAGCATGGGTAAATGTTAGCCGGCCGGATGAAGCTCAGCCATTCCTCGATGCCGCCCGACAGATCGATGCCAACAACTATCGTTTGCATACGATTCTCGCTGGAATCGCAGAATCCGAAGATCGGCTCCCGGAGGCACAACAAGAGTACAAGGCAGCACTGGGTAACTTGCCTGCGCGTCCGCAAGAAGGTCCTCTTTTCCCGATCGAGCTTCATCTGAACCTGTACGAAGTCTACGTGCGCCAGGATGACGATGCCGGGGAGCAAGCAGGAACTGCAAGCCGCATCGACTGCCATTCAACAGGTTCAGGTACCGGATACACAACGTCCGGAGATGCTGCGGCTTCGCGCCGCAGTGGAATCGGCCTCGGGCAATCTGGATGCTGCAAATCACGACCTTCAAGAAGCACTGTCGCTGGCTCCGAGAAATGTCAATTCGCTGATGAATTTCGGCATGTTGCAATGGAAGTTGGGACAAAAAGATGCCGCACGCGACACGTTCACTAAGGTACTCGATCTCGACAAGAATAATCGCCAGGCGCTTTCCTCTCTAGGCTATCTGGCCCGCGATGCAGGAGACGCAAAGCTCGCGGAGGTCTACTTTGCCCGTGCAGCCGCAGCGCATCCGAAAGATTTCGGCCCGTATCTTGCTTTGGGAGATTTAGATACCGCGGAGCGAAACTTTCATGACGCGCAAATAAACTACGAGAACGCTTACCAGCGAATGCCCAGCAATGCGCTGATCATCGCTGGTGGCGCGAATGCGGCGTTGGAGTCGCACAACATCGACTTGGCCCAGCGTTGGCTGGGGCGCGCCAACGACAAAATGAACGCGAGTCCGCAGGTTCAGCGGGAACGCGAGCGTTACCTGACCTTCAAAGGTAATTACGCCGAGTCTGCCAAGCTGGGATACAACGTGATTGCGAAGCTGCCGAACGATCGCGAGGGCGTGGTGTATCTAGCCTACGATCTCTATTACCTGGGCCGGTACGATGAGGCGCTCGCGCTTGTAAAGAAGTACGAATCAATCCTTCCGAAGGATAAAGACCTTCCCCTGATTGCCGGCAATGTCTACGTGCATAACGGTGATCGCGAAGCTGCTCTGGAGAACTTCACCAAGGCGCTGGAGCTCGATCCAAAGATGGCGACTGGCTATGTAAATCGCGGCTTCGTCCTGAACGATCTGAAGCAAGGGGCCAGGGCGTCAAAAGATTTCCAAACTGCTTTGCAGTTGCAACCTGGATACGGCGAGGCACATTTGGGACTGGCGTATTCGGACTTGCAGTTGCATCGTCCCAAGCCAGCACTTAGACAATTAGAAGCAGCGGAGAAGATCCTGGGAAAGTCTCACTCGTGGCATCTGGCAAGAGCTGAGGCATACCGGCAAGGATCTGACTTTCCTCATGCAGCCAACGAATATCGCACGGCGCTCGCGGAGGATCCCAAGGACCTGACAACGGAACTTGCATACGCCGACGTCCTCTATCGGATGCGGCAGTATGCCGAAGCTACGGCCGCGCTCAAAGCTGCGCTGGCGCTGTCGCCCTCAGACCCTTCCATCTATGCACTCATGGCGCAGATCGATGCCCGCCAGGGAAAGCGCGAAGATGCAATGCGGGACATTCAATCTGCCGAGCAATACGGCGGAGATCGAGTGGAAATCCTAACCGCAACTGGCGATGCCTTGCTGACGCTAGGGGACCGAGATGGGGCGATGCAGCGTTTTTCGAGGGCTCTTGACGTTCCGGGCGGAAATCGAATCGGCATACGCCTCGCAATCGCGCAGATATTCTTGCGCCAAAATCATCCGGATGAAGCTCGGCGCCAGATCGCTCTGGGATTCGCAGAGGCACGAATGTTTCCCGACTCACCAGTGACGGGAGAGGACTTCGCCGAGGCAGCCAATTTATTTCTGGGGATGCACGATTTCGATCTTGCAGAAACGTATTTCAATAAGGCTCAATTGTCCGGCGCGAATAATCGTGTGGTCGCCGTCGGTCTGACCAATACCTACCTGGCCGAAGGGAATACTCAGAAAGCCAGCGCTGCGTTGGCCAGCCTCGGATCGGCCGACGATTACCGTGGCGATTACGATTACATGATGGCTGCGGCGAACCTTTACCGGCAGAAACAGGATCCGTTGCATTCCCTGGCGTCATTTGCGCAGGCAAGCACCGTCGCTGGTGACGAGGATCACGGAATTGCAGAGACGTCGCAGTACACCGAAGCTGAGCAGGAAGGCCGGCAACTGAACCAGAAAGTCAGCATTTTACCGCAAGGAGCATTTGGTCCTGCGCTGGAAGATATCAACGTCTACCAACTTGATGCGAGGATCCTCGGAGTGACGGGGAATCCGGCGCTTCTTCCGCCGCCCCGTCATTCATTCCAAGACCTAGTCGAAGCCGGATATCGAGTGCAGTTAGGCCATTTCCCGGTGATTTCCGGGTTTGTTGGCCAAAGCCTGACGGTGGGCAGATTCCTGTTTCCGAGTATTGGCGTCGTCCAGGATCGAAATACGTACGACACAATTTTTAACGGCGGAATCAATCCAATTCTCCATTTTGGAGCAAATTCGATCACGTTCGACGGCGGCTTGCAGTTCACAGTTCGTCGAGACACGGTCTCGCCGACCTTCATGAGCCAGAACTTGTTCAAGCAATTTTTGTACCTGTATACAAATTCTTTCTTCAACTGGGTCTCAATCTCGGGGAGCGCGACCCGAGAAGCTGGTCCATATGTCGCGCAGAATCTTAACTCGCGCGACGCTTTCGCGAATATAGAGTTCACAGTTGGGCGGCCATGGGGCAGCACGTCTCTCATCGCCGGATACTCCGTGCGAGATCTACTGTTTCATCCGGTGGTCGAGGAGTATTTCAATACCTCGACATACGCTGGAGTGCAGCACAGATTTGGAAGTCGCCTAACTGCTGCGCTGCTCGCCGAGGACCTTCGGTCATGGCGAGTACAAGAAACCCGCTACGTACTGGCTCAAGCGCTCTTGCCTGGTGGTCGATTTGATTTCCGTGCGACACCACGCTGGAGCGTGCAGGGGTCGGTGGTCGTTTCTCGCGGTTCAGGTTTCCATGCCTACGACAACGTGGAAAGTCAGTTTCTGGTGTCGTATGTGCGTCCGCTGCGGGGCAGTGTTCGGGATCAGATCGGCGAAACCTCGGTCTCTTTCCCGTTGCGATTCTCGCTTGGGGTGGAGCAGCAGAGCTTCTATGACTTTCCCGGATCCAGTAGGAGCACGGTGCTTCCAGTCGTACATATCACTCTGTTCTAGGGACCTGTGTTTTCTGGATAGTTGCCTGCTTGCATGAGCTTGATAGGAAAAACCCGCGTACTTGATTCTGTTGCGACCCCCTTAGGTGCGACTCAAACCAAGGCCAAAGCTCTGCGCCAAAAGTTGTTGGGTGGCAGCCTCGCTTTGTTGGCCGGGTCAGGATTGGTTGGCGTCACCAATCTGGTCTACAACGTTGCCACTGCACGACTCCTCGGTCCCACTGGATTCGCCCACGCTACGGCTGTTTACACGCTGTTGATGCTGACCTCGGCGATCACGCTCTCTTTCCAGGTAGTGTGTGCCAAGTACGTTGCAAGTCATGACACCGCCGAAGAGAAGGCAGCGATCTTTGCCTCCCTGCATTTTCGTGCATGGATGGCGGGAGTTGGTCTTGGGCTGTTGCTGTTCCTCTTCAATCGAGTGATCCAAAACTACCTGAACCTTCCAGATCAGGTTCTGATTTCACTGCTCGCATTGGGAACGGCGTTTTATATACCTCTCGGAGTTCGGCGCGGCTATATCCAGGGAATCCACGCGTTCAGGGCCTTGTCGGTCAACTTCATGTTGGAGGGATTAGTCCGGCTGGGAGGAGCCTACCTGCTGATTCGCATGGGGCTGGGCGTAAAGGGCGCAGTTCTCGCCAGCGTCATTGCTGTGATCGCGTCGTACTTTCTAGCAAAGCCTAGTCCCGGAGGGGAGTTACTGAGATCTCGACGTATTCCCATTTCATTTGGGGAAGGGCTGCAAGCAATCGTCTTCTTCTCCGGACAAGTTGTGATCAACAACTTCGATATCGTGCTGGTCAAGCATTTCTTTGCCTCGGACCAGGCTGGTATCTATGCTGCTGTGTCGCTGGTAGGGCGTCTGGTCAATATGTGCGCATGGTCCGTCGTGAACACCATGTTCCCGGTATCGGCAGCGACTCGCCAAAGCGATCGGGAAGCCAGGCCTGTACTCTTCCTGTCTCTGTTCTTGGTTTTTCTGATCTTGTCGGTGCTGATTCTGGGGTTGTGGGCGATCCCGAGCTTCCTCTGGAGAACCTTATTCGGTTCACACTTCGAATTGGGTAATTATGGAGGACTAGCCGCGCTGCTCATCCTTTACGCCGTGACCACCGGCATCTACTCGCTCAGCTCAGTGATGATCACCTACGAGATGTCTCGCAAGATCGCCAATACGAGTTGGGTTCAGCTGGCCTTCAGCGGAGCTCTGGCTCTCGGCATTTGCGTGTTTCACCACACCCTCGCTCAGGTCATCTACGTTCAACTTTGGCTGATGGTCATCCTCTTTACGGTGGTAGCCCTGCCTTTGTTGCGTCGCGAGATATCGCCTCCGGAGGATCGCTTCGCATATTCGACGCTATCGATTGCGCGCCCTATGAGCGAGAAGCAAGTCATTGCCGAGTTTCTGCGCAGCGAGTTCCATCATCCGGAGTTCGAAGAATATCGCCAGGAGTTCGAATACCTTGTAACCCAACCTGACCTCGACAGCGATCGTGAAAACGCACTAAGACGTGCGTTGCTTTTTCTGCGACGAGGTGCCATGTGGCGTGAATTGCCGGACGATACACAGTGGTTCAAAGTCGAGCTTACCCGTAATGACCTGGAACGGATTCGTTTTTTTCCGCGGGCACAGTGGCGGCGAGTTGCCGAGGGGAGTTTTTATCTCACTGATATGGTGGACTGCTTGCGGGTGGAATGGCAGAAGTCTCCAGAGCACGAGTTCTTCCGCAAACTTCACCGGATGACTACTTCGGTACAGGAAGGTAGCGTAAGTCCCACGGTCCTGCTGATCGGGGTCGATGCGCAAAGCCCGCTTACCATTCTTGACGGCAATCACCGGATGGCTGCTGCCATGCTTTCGGAACCGCCGGCTGATCTCGATCGATTCCAATTCATCTGCGGGCTATCTCCAGCAATGACGCGCTGTTGCTGGTATCGAACCAACGTGAATACGCTTTCGCGCTACCTGACCAACCTTCTGCGCCATCTCTTTTACGATCCAGAATCCGATATCGGCCGCTTCATGGAAAGCAATTCATAGATCAATCAACGTTGCGGGCTTGATGAGGGCGGTGCTGGCTGGACGGATTCATCCACGACGCTATTATCCCGGCGTCGCAGGAGCACTGGTCCCTGATTTTCCCGGCGCAGGGCATCTCGCTCTTGCGAAACTCTGGCCGCAACTAGCCCATCGTTATCCGTGGCAACTGCGAAGAGCTTCTGCCCTTCTGCAGTCTGACGGCTTGCGACACCGACCATGGTTGATGACTGCGGTGACTGGCGGGCACGGTCATAGAAGAATTGGGCGGTTTCCTGATCTCCTTCAAGTTCGGCCACATATCCAATATTGTTGAGTGTAAATGCGTTATCAGGATCGAGACCATAAGCTTTACGAAAGTCGGCATCCGCTGTGCGGAGGTCATTCCGGTTTATCGCGGAGACCCCCCGCAAATTTAACTCGGCAACTTGCTCTCGAACATCGTTCTGCTGCGCGAGATGGTCTCTCAAAGCCTTCGCATTGTCCTGAGCCATCGTAGCAACCTGCCGTCCCCTCCACGTTTTACTTGTGGTGACCACGGCGGTCGCGTCAGACTGGCCTGCAGCGGCCTTATCGAAATATCGAAGAGCTTCTTGCTCTTCCCCTTCCATCTCTTTCGCCACACCTAGATTGTTCAATGTGTAGATGTTATTGGGATCAGCATTCAGCACCTTTTCGAGGAGCATGTCGGCTTCAGGAGCGCGCCGCTGGCTGAGCAGTCGCACTGCTTCAACATTGGCATGGTTGACCTGGAGCGGTTCGTTCATCACGGCTACCGCATCCTTCATCGATCGTCCCCTAATTTGCTTTGCGCTGGCCATATCGATAACGGCGTCGCTCGACTGCTCGGTCGCGAGCTCATAAAAGTGTTCTGCCCGATCCAACTGTCCCTGCAGCTCGGAAATGTACCCCAGATTGTTTAGCGTAAAGGCATCATCCGGATCGTAAAGATAAGCTTTGTAGAAGAGCTGCTCAGCTTTGGAATATTTGTGCTTGTTCACCGCTTCAACGCCCTCACGATTCAGACGTTGTACGGGAGTGAGCTTACTCCGACGAGGAATATTGATTTTGATGTCGGCAGCATGGGACTGAGGCATTTCCAATCCTGCCGTAGCAACCGCCAGAGCCACCACCAAGCAACGCTTCAGAACCATGCTTTTCCTCTATTGGCGCAAAGATTCTACTGATCCGAGACTACATTTGGATGCAATCACGGGCCTTTTGTTTGCTATCTGATAGAGGCCATCATCCCTTTGGGCGAATTACCGCCTACCTTCTCCGTCAGAGTGGCATCTAAGTGCTTCGTGAAGCTCGTGCTCACCAACTATATGAAGTTCTGCCGGAAAGTCGTTGTTGGTCTCATTGTGCTGACGAGCCTGGCGTATGCGCAGGCCTCGTCGGAGCCGTCGACGTCGTCGATCGTTTCTCCGAAGAAAGACGGCACCGACGCAAGCGCAAATATCGAACCTGTGAAACCGAGTGTTACGCCCGAATCCACCGATGATTCCATCTCCGTTGATCCGAGCAGCCTCTTGCCGGACCTGCCGCCCGTGCCCCGTGCAAATGCAACGCTTATCGGGGGAATGGTGGAAAGACTGGACCGTGTGCGCGATCGCGTGGTCGTGCACGTATTCGGCGGCGGACAGATGATGATCTTTTTTGACCCCCGTACGGTTGTTTACCGGGCAGGCAAAGAGGCGACCGTCGCTGAGTTACAGCAGGGTGAGCGGATTTATCTGGATACGATACTGGATGGCGACAAAGTGTTCGCCCGCGCCATTCGGTTGACGGCACCGCGCGCTACCGGAGAGAGCCAGGGAGTAATCCTGAAATACCGCGCCAATCGCAACGAACTTCTCTTACGAGACTCCATCTCGCCGACTCCAGTGCAGGTTAAGCTGACCTCAGCTACCCAAATTAAGCAGGGCGACCGCACCTTACCGATCAGCACACTCGTGCCTGGAACTCTTGTGACGATACGATTTGCCCCGGACGGAAACGGGCACAGCACAGCCAGCCAGGTCTCTATTCTTGCCTTGCCCGGAACGGAATACACGTTCGCCGGCGAGGTGGTTCACTTGGATCTAAGTACGGGGCTGGTTGTTTTGAAGTCCTCCACCGACAACCAGACGTACGAGGTCTATCTCAGTCCGTCCGTCACTCCCGATGAGAATTTGCATCCAGGCTCTGTTGTCACAGTCTTGACCTACTTTGACGGTTCGCGCTACCTGGCTCGCAACTTGACGGTCAGGTCTCAGTAGACCTTCAACGACCTCAAGGAAGTTCCGCGTAGTTACAAACTCCGTTCGTAGCCTGTTTGGGGGAAGCTGACGCGTACCGGGCGCGTAGTTGGTCCAAAGACCAAGCATCCGGGAGCTCACGATTCTTGACGGTGAAGGGCGCGCCGAGAGCAGACTCGCTCGGCGCTGCCGTGCTTTAGATTGCCGACCGGCTCGAGGTGTTCATTCGCTCCCAGCACCGTTGCTTCCGGCTACATCGCGGGGAGCAGCACCTCGAACTACCATCAATGTGGGATTTTCGTTTTCGCGAATTGGCTGTTTGGGTTCAGTGGGCTTAGCCTCTTCACTGTCAAACTCGACCGCCGTCGAGCCCTCCGGTCTAAGTGAGCCATGCTCGTGGCCATTGTGATTACCGGCATCACGTGGAGTGGTGAAAGCCGTGCCATTTCCACCAGCAGTGTGCCCGCGAACAGGTACTTGGTCGCCATCGACGGGAACGCCGGGGCGCAACGACTTTCCGTGGCCATTACCGTTACGGTTCAATAGCATTTCGGGCGAGATGTCGCTCCAGGTGGTATGCAGCACAGCAGAACGACGCGCCCAACTTAGCGCGTTGCGCGTCATTAGACGCAGCAAGAGGGATTTCGAAGGCATCCATCGAGGAAGCCTGCGGAAACGGGAAATGTAGCGCAGTGTCTGGACTCGCTGCTGTAATTCGAAGTGGCGAAGATATTTCTGCACTACGTTGGGCATTGTCATACGCAGCGCAGCGGAGAAATTCTGCGTCGCCATGGAGATCTGCTTCTCCGAGTCATTCAGTAATCGGCCCAGACAATCAGCGAGGCCCTCCCCGCTCCCGGGAGGACAAAACTCGATCGCGAGTTCCTCACTCTGGGCCATTTGACGGAAGTCTGTTAAATCAGCACTCACGATCGGCACACCGAAAGCACATGCCAGGTGCGCAACGCCACTGCAACCGGTAGAGGAAGAATACGGCATCACCGCAACCGTGGAACTCTGGAATAACTCGGCCAGTTCGCCCTCCGGAACATATCCCCGAAATTCGATGCGAGCATTCCCGGCATGCTGCCGCTTCATCGCCTCAATGTAGCCAGCTGCTTGCGGGTGATCTCCCCCCGCGACAACGAGCCTTGCATTGGGCATTTTCTCGGAGAGAATAGCGAACGCTTCGATCATTAACTCAAGCCGTTTGTAGGTTCCCCATTTACCAAATGCCAGAATGCGATGTTCTGGATTACCGCGCCGTGAGAAATCGGGGAATTCCGGCCGCCGAGCCAATAGGCCGTGGGCCCGCAGATGGACGTTATCCCTGCCGTACTTATCATTGAGAATTTTGCGGTAACCCGGCATTAGGACGGAGACCGAGTTAGAGAGCAGAATCATCCGCGTGGCGATTGCTCCGGCAACGCGATAGAGATTCTCGTGACGAACTCCCACATCTTTCAGCTCGACCGTGTCCATCAGATGATGCAGTGTGACATGCGTGTAACGCCCGCCGAGACGCGCGAGCAGAGGTGACATCAGCCCACTAAAGGCCACCACGGGATTGCGCCCGAAAGTACTGAAAAGAAGGTTGAACCATACCACGTCTGGCTTCAGATGGCGGATTGTTTTCTGGAGGCGAAAGACTGTCATCGGATCGTCGAATGACCAGCATCGCATTACCTTGAACCCATCAGGCTCGACTTGATGTTGCGGCAGTTCGTCGGCTAACACCGTGAGGTCGAGGAAAGGATTGCGCTGCAATTCCCGCGCGATATGAAATCCGTATTCGCTTAGTCCCCCCGTGCTCGGCGGGAACGTTGTTACCAGGCAGATCTTCATTGGCCTCCTGCTCGCGGAGCAGCAGATTCGATGTGCTTTAGGGGGAAGATGTTGTAGCCAGAACGCGCCGTTAGACCTCAAACTATTGTGCTTTTTATTGGATCTTCCGCGCCTGAATGGTTCCCTTCCGCGTGCAACTGCTTCGAACTGCCAGAGAGCAGCTTTGAAACCGAAGCGAGCATGTTTGCCTTCGCCTCTTCGATGGGAAGCGCCGGAACTACCGTCATACCCACCAAACGCGCCAACCGCAAGTAGTTCTCCCTGTTCTCCCGAACGAACTCCAGCGGATATTCCGGCTTGCGCACATATGCCGCCTCCGGCTCGGCATCGAGTAAGAACGCAATCTCAGGATCGGGGGTGAATTTCAGAAGAAGGCGGATGTAGAAACGCGCCAGCCGGCTCCTGAGCTGGAGGTTGGCGAGTTCATCATAGATATACCGATCGAAGATCACCACATCCGCTTCGCTCCCAGGGGCTGTCACCATCATGCAAAGATGGCAGGCGTCCAACATGTAAAGGAAGAGGCGGAATGCTGTTACGTACCAGGAACTGACATTTTTGTCGCGACGAACGATCGGTCGATCTGGACTGCCCACCCCTCGATCGCCTTTGAAAACTGACAAGCTCACGCGCTCTCGAAATCTCGAAAGAACAACGACGTCATCCCAAAATGTATACAGTTGGGAACTCAACCCGAGCTCTTGGAGGTAAATACGCAGAGTTTCAATTTGCGTACTCTTACCTGCGCCATCGATGCCCGAAAAACTTACAATTTTTGCATTGCTGGAGGGCATAGAGCTTCACCTGCACGATGCGATCAAAACAGATGAAATCGAATTAGTGAGCGCCGGGCGGCTTACTCGGCGTAGCTTCTGTCAATGCGATCACCGCTCCGAGCGCAGCGCCAGCTCCAACAATCGCACCCACCTTAAGTACGATCGTGCGCATTCTTCGCTGTTTCGCCGGAGCGATCGCGACTCCGGCCGGTTGGGCCGCAGTGATGCCACTCACCTTTGGAGCTTCAGCGGCGGCCGTACCCACAGGCCGTTGCTGCTCTTGCCCCTGCGCCCGTGCGTCAGATGGCGGGGGAGGGACGGTTTGCGATTGTGCAGAGGCCTGCTGCTGGCTCAGGGTCGTGCTCGGACTGTCGGGTAACTCAGCCGAAGCCAACGCGTCCTCTTTGGCGGCTTGCCGGCTGACCTCAACGGTGGAAGCTGTTGACTGCTGCTCTGTACTAGGCCCCTGACCGAGTGATTGAGCCGAGCTATTCAGAACAAATGCACAGCACGCAATACCAAGTACCCCCGGATAGAGCGTTCGCATTTTCTCTCCGTTCTCTTGTCGAGCTGGCTTGTCTAGCTGGCCTGCTTCAGAGCTCCCAACTCACCAAACAGGGTTGAGTACCAAGACGCTTCTTGAGGGATGGCGTCTGCGGGAATTGCATTGAAACTTCGCACAGCTTCGTCGGAAGTTGGGAAGGCTTCAAATACGCGTGCCACTCGCATCAACTCAAGAATCACTTCCGCTTCGGGCGAAAGCGCAGCGAGTTTGAGGTCGCCATCTCTTTTGAGAACTTCCTCGAGGCAGCGCAATAGCATCTCGACACCGGCGCTTTCCATCGAACGCACTTGGGAACATTCCAGAACAATTCGTGGGCGATTGGACTCCAGCAATGGGCCCATCTCTTGCATAAACTTGTCGACTTCCTTCACGTTCAATTCTTCTGGCAATTGCATTATGACTACCGGCCCACTATTCAACATGTTCCTAACCCCTCTCGTATTTGACTTGCCAAAAATCGAGAACAACCCCATTCCGGCTACTACCTTTCGGTGGTTGAAAGAACCACATTTTTCGTCTCATAAGCTGACTGCGTGCTATGCGCCCGAGTTGTATGCCTTCGCAATACCACCGGGTCGCTAATACGCAGCCGGACATCGTGATGCAAATTAAATATTTCACTGCCGTCGACCAAAGAATGCGAGAGGTCAAGACCAATTCCGACGTAGGTCTCCGGCAGAATCGAGCTATCTTCCACGGCCGTTCCAAAATCTACGTAAGAGTTAGCCTCTACATTGCTGCAGCGGGTTATCAGGCAATCGTCGGCGATTTTGACGCCCCGCCCAATGTAGGCTGGGGCCACCAGCCGCGCGTTGCGTGCTACTTGCGCTCCGTCAGCAATCCACAAACTTGGCCGGACCTCGACACCCGCCGGCCGAGTTCGGCAACGCAGGGTCAGGATGTCAGTTGCGAGCCGACGCAAATCGTGAACGCTCTGTAACCGGTTCACATATCCCCCCACCGCACAATCCGCACTCTCTGCACTTTGCAAGCCGGTCAGCAGTCCGTCTCCTTCATCCAGGCGATTCGGATCAACAATCCACAAATCCAGCGGCCCTTCCTGATCAAAAAGCCTGGTAACCGGCTCGCCGTGCTCGCGATGCCGCTCGAGGAGGGTCGCGAATTCACACTCGATATACGCTCCCGTCCGACTAATCAAAACCGCCTCAAACCCTCTTTCCCGGTAGGCGGCGAACTGTCGGGCTGCGTCGCGCCACTCCGCTTCGACATCTCTTGCATGGCGGAGTGCATGCTTTTTTTCTCCAAAAACTGATACGTCGTCGACTCCGGCGCCTCTGATCGACTCCACCATCCTGGCGACGGTGGAACAGCCGAGGACAGGGACCGAGGCAAAGCCCTCAGAAAATAGGTTCGAACTCGCAGGTACGGAGTAGGCAGCCACTCCATAGTCGCTGGTGGACTCTTTGAATTTCGATCCCGCGATAACGATGGCACCGAGCATGTGTTCCCCTGATTCTTTCTCTTAACAACCCGGGCCTATCGCACTTGTTTTGCTGGAATACTATTCATGGGCAGAAGTTCTGATTCACGGATGCTTCCATTATTTTTCGAGCTGCGCCGGCGGATCTTTGTCTTCGGAAAAAGCAACGTCCGCATTTTTAGCTTGGCTTTGTGCAGCTGCGATTTGGAATTTCCAATCGAGCAATCGAGCAGCTGGGCGATCTCGTGGTGCTGGTAGCCCTCGACCTCATGCAAGGCAAAAATCTTGCGGCATCCTTCGGGGAGTTCTTGCAGCGCGCGGCGCAGGGCAATACGATCGACGACGCCCGACAACTCGGGGTCGTTCTTTCCGAAATCGCGGTGCAAAGATGGAGATTCCGAGTGGACTGGTTCATCCAAAGAAACAGTCGGAGGCGATTTGCGCCGGCGAAGCTTCATCAGGACTGTATTAACAGCAACTCGATAGAGCCAAGTGGAGAATGCTGCGTCGCCACGGAAGGAGCTGACCGTGCGGAATACCTGAAGAAAGGCTTCCTGTGTCAGGTCTTCTGCCTCGGCGACATCCTTGGTCATCAAGAGGCAGACAGAGTAGACGCGGTTCTTGTGCTGCTGAAATAGAGTTGCAAATGCTTGCTCATCTCCTGCCTGCGCGCGCTTAACCAGGTTGATCTGAGAATCATCGCGGCCTTTGACGCCCGCTCCGGGGATCACACTCGCCTCTGTCGCTGGGATTGCACAAGTCGCCACGTTTGGCCTCCTTACATTGACCTGAAAGTTGGTTCGCTTACAGACGCCCGCGAACTGTTGTCAGAGTAGGGAAATCAGCGTCTCCGTTCTATCGGGTCACATCTGTAAAGAACCCTAGGAGACTCTGTAAGACATAGTGGAAACCCGCACAAACAGGACAAAAAAAGGTCCGCAAGATGCGGACCTGAATTTCGAGAAAGTTTTTTTGCGTTTGTAGGGAGCCAAACCGATTGACAACTCGGTTTCAATATAGGTGGAACTCCACTTCCACACTAATCTGTACGTCTACGGGTCGCCCATCTTTCAGAGCCGGTTGGAACTTCCACTGTTTAACGGCGTCCAGTGCCTTAGCATCAAGTCCGAACCCAAGGCCACGAATGACGCGGACGTCACGTGGATGACCCGTCGAATCGACGATTAGCCACAAGATACACGTTCCTTGCTTCTTGGCTCTGCGCGCTTCCTCGGTATAGTCCGGATCGGGAGATGAGATTGCCGTCGGTGCTGAAATCCCACCGCCGACCTTATACACTCCGCCGCCGACCCCTCCGCCGATGCCTGAGCCGATCCCGGGCCCATGACCCACTCCCAGTCCGCCTCCCGAACCCGAACCAATTCCCCCTCCAGATCCGGTCCCGTTCGAGGGAGGAGCAGCCGGCATTACCGGCGCATTTGCCATGCCCATCGTGGGGATGTGGTTGTCCGCCAGGTGAACTTGCGGCGGAGCTACAACCGTCGGCTCAGCCGTTAGTTTGGGGTGGTCATTGTGCAAGACAATCGCTGGCGGCGTTATCTGCTGGAGAGCGACCTTCGGCGGATGGCCCTTTGGAGCAGGTAGAACATCATGCTCGCCACCGCCTCCACCGCCGCTAATCACTTTTTTCGCCACAGGCAAAGCATACGTATCCAACGAGGGAGCGATCAGAGTAACCGTCTCGCGCGTCTGACGCTGAGTGATCTGATGGCTGACGAGTACTCCGCTCACCAGCAATCCAATCAGTGCCAGGTGAACAATTGCGGAGACCGCGACACCGTTGGCGCGATAATTGTTGTATTGTCCCCAGATTTGCTCCGGAGAGCGCGAAATGGGGCCAACCGCTCTCCGCCCCGCGTTCAAATTCTTGACTTCCGGTGAATAGCGGCCGCCCGAAACACTTCTCGCGGGAAGATGAAATAGCGACTCTCCATTGTAGGCAGAATGCTGATGACTCGACATAGACTGCTCCTCGCAAACATACAACCAACAAAATTTGGATTGGGCCTGGAAGCCTGCCTTGTTTAGCCCTGCTTCCAGACCGACCGTTGCTTGGCTCGGGTCGCATTGTGATCCGCGATCCGAATCCAATTAGCCCACATCAGCGCATCAAATCTGGGTAAGAAATCAAGCGGAGTTGGATCCGTTACATCGAATCATGAAATCCACCTCCGCAGCAGTCGAAGAATTGATGCTTATTCACAAGCGTCCGGCAAGAAGCAGGACAATTACGATGATGACAACGAGTCCCAGCCCTCCGCTGGGGTAATAGCCCCAAGATCGGCTGTAAGGCCACGTCGGCAACGCTCCAAGGAGTAACAAAACCAGGATCACCACAAGAATCGTGTACATATCACCTCACTGAACTCAGGATTTGTTTCTAGTACAAAATCCTCGAACTTCAATTCGCTGCCAATGTGCTTTCGCTGGCCGGCTTCGTATTGCTCGACTGTTTGGCTTGCTCGGAATACTTCCGCACGGCAGAAAGGAAGGTCCGGCTCGCCGCTGGTGGCTCAACCTTGCCGCCCAAGATGTCAGCAAAAGGAATGAACTTGCCATAAAGCAAGCGGGTTTCATCCTTGTCCTGAGTCAAAGCCGCGCCATTTAGATCGACACCGGCAAAAAGACCGCGAGCGCGAGAGTAAGTGAGAACTTCGGAGCGCATCTTGATGTCAGTGTCAGCACCGGTGTCGCGACCCACAGGCCCAGCGGCGGCTGAAGCGTCTGCGCCAAGTTTGAATTTGCTGGAAAGAAGATGATCCATGCCGGCCTGATTCATCACTACCATGATCAAATCAACGGCTTGGCCGCCCAGTTGCAGTCCCCAACTGCCACCCGTAATGGTGACCGGGGCGGGAGCACTCCACGCACCGGAAGCGGTCCGACAGGTTGCAATGCCCTTACCGTGACTGCCTCCGAAACCTACTGCAATCTTCACCATCGAAGGGATGACGGCGATGCACTTCGCGCTTTTCATCACTTTGTCAGGAATAGCCTTGTCCGGCACCCCCATGATCTCGTTCAAAACCTTGGCGGAATTGTCGATGCGCTTATCGATATCGGATTGGTTCTTGTCGTCATCGGCCGCCCAGCTCGAGCCGATGAATAGGGAGCAAATGCCCAGCACGAGGAGACATCTCAGCCACGTGGAACAAAGTCTTTTCATTGTTAGTCCTCTTCTGTGCTCCTGACGAGCACCTGCTTTTCCACTGCGACATAAAGCTATCTGTTAGGAATGCAAGGTTCTATCCAGCAGAAGCAGTAAGCGGGCCAAGAAGTTCCCCGATAAGAAGAGTACCGTCCTGAGATCGTGCTGCTTAGGGCGTAGCTACAGCTTTCACCCTATTGAGGTCCGGCGGCGGTGCAGACTACTCTGCAATCTCTACTCGACACAACGCCCCCCAAGCGGGTGCCGGTCCTCTGGGACGGACCGGCACCTGCTCCTTCCTGATAAAAACCAAGTTAAGAGGCGATAGTTACAGGATTTCCATCCGCTGAATAGAGGTTCGCAAGGATACCGATCCACCGAGGGAAGCTCTATCCTCCATCGCGGGCCTAGCGTCCTAAGGAGATGAACAAAATGCTTTATTGGGCTTTGGTCTTCCTGGTAGTAGCTCTGATCGCCGGCGTGTTGGGCTTTACCGGAGTTGCAGTCGCGGCTGCCGGCATCGCCAAGATTCTATTCGTGATCTTTTTGATTCTGTTTCTCGTTTCACTCGTCACGCATTTTGCCCGAGGAGCCACCCGGTAGGGCGAAGGCTTATGGTCGTCCTTGCGCACCTCTGGTTTGATTCTTGAGGGGTGAGCAAGGGCGGCTTCCAGGCTGGTCAAACTGCAAAGGCCCAACGAGGGCCGCCGTGTGCAGTCACTCGGCTTAGGACATGCTCACCCGCATCCCACGACAATAAAGGAATTGAGCGCGTCATTTTTATCCGCTAGAACTCGTAGCTCGACAGATTTCCGCGTGTAGGTCGAAGCGCTAGTTCAAGCAAGTAAGAAATCGCATGACAAATCACCACGATGAGCCGATCAGCCGATGCTGAGACCTAGCGTTTCACGGCCCAAGAAATCTTCGACTGAGGAATCACGAATGTCGACGAATCAGAGTTCAGATATATGGCACTAGGACTGCAAGTCGCGTGGCTTCTTTTGCTGGCGATCCCAGTCGCCTGCATCGCGTGGACCATTACCCATGAAGAGGTGTTCCGTGAGCCTCGTCAATATTGTCAGCAAGAAAGCGTTCAAGCACGCCGGCTGATCCGACGGAAGTTTTTTTACTTGTTTACGTGCGAATACTGCTTCAGCCACTATGTGACCGCCGCAATTTTGATCATCACCCGTTACAAATTGCTTTTTCCCGACTGGCGCGGTTATCTTGTGGCCTTTTTTTCGCTGGTTTGGGTCGCGAATCAATACATGAGTATTTACAACCGCTTACGCCTCGATATCAAGCACGAGCAAGTGGAGATTAAAGCAGAGGAAAGAGATATGCGACCTCGGAGAGCAGCCTGACTGATGTCGCTGCGTAGGCTCAGGCCGGAACTGAAATACCGACCTGTTCGTGGCGAAGGGTTGGAATAACAACTTCGACAATGGTCCCGGGATTCGCATTGGCGAGCCGCAGACTCCCTCCCAGTTCAGTCACGCGTTGGCGCATTCCCCCGATGCCAACTCCAACGCTCTCGGGCCGGAATTGAATTACCTGTTCGTCAATACCCTTTCCATCATCGCGGATTGTGACAAAGATGCTTCCATCCTTTGTAGTCAGGCTGACGACGCCGTTCCTTGCTCCGGAGTGACGAAACATGTTCGTCAGAGCTTCCTGCACGATTCGAAAAATTGCAGTTTCCAGTTCAGATCGCATGCGCGGTACCTCCGGAGCCTCGACCTCAAGACTGACCTTGATCCCGCTACGGTCAGATAAGCCTTCGAGAAACCATCGAAGAGCGGAGACCAAACCGACTTCGTCTAGCAAAGGAGGATGGAGCAAATGCGAGATGGTTCGAACTTGCTGGATCGCGCGATCCACAAGCTGGCTGGCCTCGAAAGACGCCTGCTTCATGGGCGGGGACGAGTCTCTCGATAGGATTCCATCCAGGATCATTTTCGCTGCGGCTAACTCTTGCCCCAATCCGTCATGAATTTCTCGCGCGATGCGGCGACGCTCTTCATCCTGCAGTGTCATCACACGGTTCGACAGCCGCCTAAGCGCTGCGGTTCGGTTCTCAACCATTTTTTCCAGTTCGCTCGCATTTTCTCGAATCGACTGTTCGAGCACCTTGCTATCGTGGATGTCGGAGCATGTACCGTACCATCTCAGAATGTTGCCGTCAGTATCCCGGACGGGCACCGCGCGCGCCCGGAACCAGCGATACTGTGAATCTGCACCTCGCAAACGATAGTCACACTCGTAACTTTCACCAGACTGCACGCATTGCATCCAGCGGGAAACGCTTTGCTCCTTATCGTCGGGATGCACGTAATCCAGCCAACCGAATCCGATTGCTGAGTCCGGAGATGCACCCGTGTATTCGTAAAAGCGTGCGCTGATGTAGTCTCTGGTCCCATTGGCATTTCTGCTGAAAATAATGTCAGGCGCGGTTCGCACGATGGCGTCCAACTCCTGATGTTTCTGAGCCAGTTCGGTATTAAGTTTCTCCAGAGCAAGCGCTTTATGCTCCAGTTCTTCGGTTCGCTCGGCAACTCTCTTCTCGAGTTCCGCATTCAGACGTTCCAATTGCTGGTTCTTCCGATGCAACTCGGCAAATACCTTCACCTTAGCGCGCAGAACTTCGGGGACGATCGGGACTGACAAGTAATCAACCGCCCCGTGCTGGTAGCCTTTGAGACGATCAAGGTCTGTCAGGTGGACAGCCGAGATGAAAATGATCGCCGTTTTCTGAAAACGCGGATGCTGACGGATGATCTCGGCAAGTTCGAAGCCGTCAATCTCGGGCATGCTGACGTCCATTAGGACGACCGCAACATCCGTCTTGAGCAACTTCTCCAGCGCTTCTTTGGCAGAGTTTGCCTTAATCAGGTTCTCGCCCAAATCTGACAAGATGGCTTCATAGGTCAGCAACTTGCCCGGCTGATCGTCCACCATCAAGATGTTCACCGCGTCTTGGACAGTGATCATTTTTGCGGCTGGCTCCGCCGCCCCGTGTGTTCCCACTTGCGAGCTCGAACCAATGCTCATCGATGCAGCCACATGCGCAAAGCCGACAGTAATTGCTCGGTGTTGACCGGTTTAGCCAGATACTCAGATGCGCCGGCTTCGAGACATTTCTCCCGGTCGCCCTTCATGGCCTTCGCCGTCAAGGCAATGATTGGCAGCCTGCGGAATGACGAATTCTGGCGGATGACCTGCATGGTGGCGTAGCCGTCCATCTCTGGCATCATGATGTCCATCAGGACAATCGCAACGTCCGGAGTTGTCTCCAGCATCGAGATCGCCTCGCGTCCGGTACCCGCCGTAAGCACAACCATGCCTCGCCGTTCCAGCACGCTGCTGAGAGCAAAGATGTTGCGCATGTCATCATCGACGACGAGCACTTTCTTAGCAATGAGTGCTTCATCTGATCGATGCAGTCGATCGAGCATTTTTTGCTTTTCTTGCGGAAGATCAGCCACGACCCGATGTAAGAAAAGCGCAGTTTCGTCGAGCAACCGCTCTGGCGACTCGACGCCCTTCACCACCACGCTGCGTGCAAGCGTATGCAGCCGCGCGTCTTCTTCGGGCGAAAGTTCTTTCCCTGTGAAAACCACGACTGGCATGTCTTTGACGCCGGGAATGTCCCTGAGGCGCTCCAGGATGTCAAAGCCCGTCATATCGGGCAACCTTAAATCGAGCACGACGCAGTCGAACGATTCTTCGGATACCATGCGCAAGGCTTCCGCCCCGGTTGAAGCTACAATCACGTCGATATCATCGTGGCCCAGCAGTTCCCGAATGCTAAGCTGTTCGGCCGGGTTATCTTCGATGATCAACAAACGTTTGCGACGGGGCGTCGCATACTGCTTGATTCGCACCAACGCCGATTCGAGTTCGTTGGGGCTGGTGGGCTTAGTGACAAAGGCGAAAGCTCCGCGAGCCAGACCGTGCTGCCGATCCTCATCCAGAGTCAACATCTGTACAGGGATGTGGCGCGTGGCCGGATCTTGTTTCAGATGGTTCAGGACCGTCCAGCCCAACATGTCCGGCAGGAACACGTCGAGCGAGACCGCCGTTGGATGGAACTCACGGGCCAGCGCCAGCGCTTCAGAACCGCGCAAAGCTACCAACACCTTGAACCCTTTATCCCGAGCCAGATCGCATAGCACGCGAGCATAGTGCGGATCGTCCTCAACAATCAGAAGCACAGCGTCATCTGGCTGCAGGTTCTCGCGATCATCCGCGATCTGCTCGACCGGATGCTCCGATACCACGATGTTGGAGAGTTTCAGCGGAGCTGACGAAACCCTCCATTCCGCGGGACCAAGCTTCGAAGCAGATGGCCCCACATACGTCAGTGGCAGGAACAGAGTGAATGTACTGCCCTGGCCTGGAATACTCTTCAGCTGAATTTCGCCTCCCAGCAAGCTGGCTAGTTCGCGGCTGATGGCCAAACCCAATCCTGTGCCGCCGTACTTACGGCTGGTGCTGGCATCTGCCTGTTGGAACGCCTCGAAGATAATCCTCTGTTTATCGGGTGCGATTCCGATACCGGAGTCTGTAACTTCGAATGCTACTACGGATGCTGCGCCGCCGAGAATTGGATGGTCTTCACTCCAACCCTTCTTAGCGACCGAGACCGCCAAGCGCACGGATCCATGCTCGGTGAATTTGAAAGCATTCGACAACAGGTTTTTCAGGACCTGCTGTAAACGCTTGGAGTCGGTCACCAGGCTTCGCGTCAGGTGAGGATCCGAATGTACCTCGAAGGTAAGTTTCCGGTTTTCCGCCTCGTGGCGGAACGGACGAGCCACCATTTCAAGCAGATTGGTGAAGAAGACTTCCTCGGCCTCAACCGAAACCGTTCCCGATTCGATTTTCGAAAGGTCGAGAATGTCGCTGATAAGATTCAGCAAATCGGTTCCTGCCCCATGGATCGTACGCGCGAACTCGACCTGCTTCGGCGTCAGATTGTGGTCGGGGTTCTCGCTGAGTTGCTGACCTAGAACCAGAATTGAGTTCAGAGGCGTTCGCAACTCGTGAGACATATTCGCAAGGAACTCGGACTTGTACTTCGAGGTAAGGGCAAGCTCTTTTGCCTTCTCTTCCAGAGCGCGGCGAGCCTGCTCGATTTCCTGGTTCTTGCGTTCGACTTCGACGTTTTGTTCGGCCAGCTGTTGCGCTTTTTGCGCCAGCTGCTCGTTGGTTTGTTGTAGCTCTTTCTGTTGGGTCTGCAGCTCGGCAGCCAACTGTTGCGACTGCTTGAGTAGTCCTTCCGTCTGCATCGTGGCTTCAATACTGTTCAGCACGATTCCAATGCTGGCCGTTAATTGCTCCAGGAACGCAAGATGCGAAGCGGTGAAAGTGCTCAGGGTTGCGAGTTCGATCACCGCCTTGACGCGGTCTTCAAACAACACCGGCAGGACAATGACATTTCGCGGAACCGATTCAAAAAGGCCGGAGCGGATTGGCACTGTTTTGTCGGGAAGGTCCGCGATCAACATGCGGCGCTTTTCTGACGCTACCTGGCCAATCAACCCTTCTCCGATTCTCAGCCTCCGCAGATGCCCGGTTTCGCCATCATCAGCAAACGCCGATAACAGAACCATGCCCGCAGATTCCTCGGTCTCCATCTGATAGATAACGCCTTGTTGCGCATTCACCAGTGGAGCGAGCTCCGAGAGCAACATGCGACCGACGGTAGCGAGATCGCGTTGTCCTTGAAGCATGCCGGTGAATCGGGCCAAGTTCGTCTTGAGCCAGTCTTGCTCAGTGTTGCGGTCGGTCGTGAGGCGCAGGTTGTCAATCATCGTATTGATGTTGTCTTTCAACTCTGCGACTTCGCCGCTGGCTTCCACCTGAATGGATCGAGTGAGGTCGCCTTTCGTCACAGCGGTTGCTACCTCTGCGATCGCGCGGACCTGGTTCGTAAGGTTATCGGCAAGCAAGTTGACGTTTCCGGTGAGATCTTTCCACGTGCCGGCAGCGCCAGGGACGTTCGCCTGTCCACCGAGACGCCCTTCGACACCCACTTCACGGGCAACCGTCGTAACCTGATCCGCGAAAGTGGCGAGCGTGCCAGTCATGTTGTTGATCGTTTCGGCCAAGGCTGCGACCTCACCCTTGGCGTTCACAGTCAGCTTCTGGGTGAGGTCTCCGTTCGCCACAGCGGTAACGACCTTCACGATTCCGCGGACCTGCTCAGTGAGGTTCACGGCCATGACGTTTACGTTGTCCGTTAGATCTTTCCAGGTACCGGCAACACCAGGAACTTGTGCCTGGCCGCCGAGCTTACCGTCCGTGCCAACCTCGCGGGCGACACGCGTCACTTCAGCAGCGAACGCATTAAGTTGGTCCACCATCGTGTTGATGGTGTTCTTGAACTCGAGAATTTCGCCCTTCACGTCGACCGTGATCTTTCGAGACAAGTCCCCGCGGGCCACGGCCGTTGTCACTTCCGCAATGTTTCGAACTTGTGCCGTAAGGTTGCCGGCCATGGCGTTGACCGAGTCGGTGAGATCTTTCCAGGTGCCGGCGACGCCAGGAACGTTTGCCTGCCCACCCAAGCCGGCCTTCGGAACCGACTTCACGAGCGACGCGGGTCACTTCTGCGGCGAAAGATCGCAACTGCTCGACCATCGTGTTCAACGTTTCTTTTAGCTGCAAGATTTCGCCGCGGACATCTACCGTGATCTTCTTCGACAAGTCACCGGTTGCAATCGCGGTGGCGACTTCAGCGATGTTTCGCACCTGGCCAGTCAGGTTGCTGGCCATGAAGTTCACGTTGTCCGTGAGATCCTTCCAGGTACCTGCGACGCCCGGCACTTGAGCCTGACCGCCAAGCTTTCCGTCGGTTCCGACCTCGCGCGCGACGCGCGTGACTTCGCCGGCAAACGCATTCAATTGATCCACCATCGTGTTGATGGTGTTCTTCAATTCAAGAATTTCGCCTTTCACATCGACCGTGATTTTACGCGACAAATCCCCGCGGGCAACGGCAGTCGTCACTTCCGCGATGTTTCGGACTTGACCGGTCAGGTTGCCGGCCATTGAATTGACCGAGTCCGTAAGATCCTTCCAGGTACCGGCGACTCCGGGGACCTGGGCCTGGCCACCGAGTTTTCCTTCCGATCCGACTTCGCGCGCCACACGCGTAACTTCGGCAGCGAAAGCGTTTAACTGATCCACCATCGTGTTGATGGTTTCTTTCAGCAGCAGGATTTCACCGCTGACGTTAACGGTAATTTTCTTAGATAAGTCGCCGCTGGCAATGGCAGTCGAAACTTCGGCGATGTTTCGTACTTGGCCAGTCAGGTTACTGGCCATCGAGTTGACGGAGTCGGTGAGATCTTTCCATGTACCGGCGACTCCGGGAACGACGGCCTGGCCGCCGAGTTTGCCGTCCGTTCCGACCTCGCGGGCGACGCGGGTCACTTCTGAAGCGAACGAACGAAGCTGATCCACCATCGTGTTGATGGTGTCTTTGAGTTCAAGAATTTCGCCCTTCACATCGACGGTGATCTTTCGCGACAAGTCGCCGCGCGCCACAGCCGTCGCCACCTCGGCAATGTTTCGGACTTGGCCAGTCAGGTTGCTGGCCATGAAATTCACGTTATCGGTGAGATCTTTCCATGTGCCGGCAACACCGGGTACCTGCGCCTGACCGCCCAGCTTGCCTTCAGTGCCCACTTCGCGGGCGACGCGCGTGACTTCGCCGGCGAACGCATTCAGTTGGTCCACCATCGTATTGATGGTGTTCTTCAATTCAAGAATTTCGCCTTTAACGTCGACCGTGATCTTGCGCGACAAATCGCCGCGAGCGACGGCGGTCGTCACTTCCGCGATATTTCGGACCTGACCAGTGAGGTTGCCGGCCATGGAATTCACAGAGTCCGTCAAGTCCTTCCACGTACCAGCCACGCCAGGGACGTTTGCCTGTCCACCGAGACGCCCTTCCGTACCCACCTCGCGGGCAACGCGCGTGACTTCGCCCGCGAACCGATTCAACTGGTCGACCATCGTGTTCAGCGTCTCTTTCAGCTGAAGGATTTCGCCACGAACGTCCACCGTGATTTTGCGCGACAAGTCGCCGCTAGCAATGGCCGTGGCGACTTCGGCGATGTTTCGCACTTGACCAGTCAGGTTGCTGGCCATGAAGTTTACGTTATCGGTGAGATCCTTCCACGTACCGCCGACACCGAACACCTGCGCCTGACCGCCAAGCTTTCCTTCGGTTCCCACTTCGCGGGCAACACGCGTGACTTCGCCTGCGAAAGCGTTGAGTTGGTCCACCATCGTGTTGATGGTGTCTTTGAGTTCAAGAATTTCGCCCTTCACATCGACCGTGATCTTGCGGGACAGATCGCCACGGGCAACCGCCGTCGTCACCTCAGCGATGTTTCTCACCTGAGCGGTAAGGTTGCCAGCCATCGCGTTTACAGAGTCGGTCAAGTCTTTCCATGTACCGGCCACACCAGGCACAACTGCCTGTCCGCCGAGTTTGCCGTCCGTACCGACTTCGCGAGCCACGCGCGTCACTTCCGACGCGAACGATCGCAGCTGATCCACCATCGTGTTGATGGCTTCTTTTAACTGTAGAATTTCACCGCGAACATCAACTGTAATTTTGCGCGACAAATCGCCGCTAGCCACCGCCGTCGCTACTTCAGCGATGTTACGTACTTGGCCGGTTAAGTTGCTGGCCATCAGGTTCACATTGTCTGTGAGGTCTTTCCAGGTACCAGCCACGTCGGGAACTTGTGCCTGCCCGCCCAGTTTGCCTTCCGTGCCCACTTCGCGGGCCACGCGGGTCACTTCCGCCGTAAATACGCCGAGTTGCTGGATCATCGTGTTTACGAGATTGGCGGATCGGAGGAATTCTCCCTCCAGCGGTCGACCGTCCACATCAAGTCGCACGGTCTGAGTCAGGTCTCCTTGAGCGACTGCGGCAATAGCGCGGGTCACTTCAGCGGTGGGACGAAGGAGATCTTCTACCAGCGTGTTAACGGATACTTCCATCTCGCCCCAGGCCCCTCGGGACTCATGGAATCGGGTTCGCTCACGCGTTTTTCCCTGTTTGCCGACGACTTGGCCAACGCGCCTGAGCTCCTGCGCCATATGCTGGTTGGCGGCAACAATCTCATTGAAGGTGTCAGCAATCTTCCCCGCCAGGCCGACCCATGTGCCCGGAAGGCGGACGGTGAAATCCCCGTCCCGCATGGTCTGAAGGCTAGTCAGAATCACCGTCAGATCGAGGGCTTCCTGGTGGTTCTTGGACTTGCCGTTTTGCTTCGGCAACGAGGCTACGGTTGCGGCCTCATCAGGTGGTAATTCGTTCAGCGCAGTTCTCTTCATCTCATTTCACCGAAAGCCGGCAAGCGAGCTGGCAGACTGCGGCATGATGCCGTAGACGCTCTCGCTCTGGAACGCAGCGACTATTTGTACTCGGAATGAATAGCTCAAATCAGGGGCGCCGAGACGCTATCTCCACAGCGTTACCGGACACCACTGCGTCATTGGATCATCGTCGTGGCGTTAATTCCCTAAGGTATTTCCTGTAGCGACGGACGGGTGGGATTGGGTTAGCCGCGAAGCACGCAAGGCAGATAGCCAGAATGCGAATTGGGCCAGCCATTTGGCTGGCCCCACGGAAATTCGCTCAAACGGGACGGTTCTCCCCGCAAACTCAAAGAACAGAAGAGGGGTGGGCTCAGACTGCCCTTCGCCCCAATACAAAGTGCAGGATCAGAGAGATGACCGCAAAAACCAGCAGCAGGTGGATGAGTCCGCCCGCCACGTGGAACACCGTGAAGCCACACAGCCATGCGATCAGCAGAATGATAAACAACACTGTCCAGATACTCATGTCGTCTCCTTCTCAGCAATATGCCGCGGTGCCCGCAGCGTTCCCAAGACGCGGAACGATTTCAGCCTAGGCTCTGTCCGTCCGTGTGTCAGTAACGAAAATCTAGTAGCCTGCTCAAAATGTATCTGTACGCGATGCAGGCTATCCTTGGTCCAAATGCAGCGCCAGAACAGTACTTGCTCGTCTTGGACAACCTCCGAGTGATCTTCGCAACTAAAAGAAGCCCCGGAAGGGTTCTCAAGATCAGATGCGGAGGTTGAATGACGTCAGACCAGATGTTTGCTTGTCGCGACGCAGGCACCCACATATGACCCACTTTCGCTGGCTCCTCCACTTGATGATCATCACCGGCTTCTGGTTTTCCTTGCAGACGACTTGCTCCGGGTATTCCGTACTGACACATGAAGAGGTCGTCGACCTCCTGTGGAAGGACGACATTCAGCCGTTGCTGGTGAAACGATTTCCCGATGCAAGTGCGGACGACCTGCGTAAGGCCCATGCTTTCGCTTATGGCGGATCCCTGGTTCAAGACATGGGTTACTACCCCTTCGGCAACAAATATTTCAGCGATCTCACGCACTACGTGCGCAGTGGAGACTTCATCGTCAACCTGATCAATGAGGCGAGCAATTTAGACGAGTATGCTTTTGCGCTCGGCGCCCTCTCGCATTACTCCGCGGACAACATAGGGCATCCCGCAATCAACCAGTCTGTAGCAATGGTTTTTCCCAATCTTCGGGAGAAATACGGGTCGCAGGTAACCTATGAAGACAATCCGAAGGCGCACATCCGAACCGAGTTCGGCTTTGACATGACGCAGGTCGCCAAGAACCGCTACACTTCCGACCGTTATCACGATTTCATTGGATTCGAAGTTTCCAAGCCGGTTCTCGAACGAGCCTTTCAAGATACTTACGGCATGCCTCTGAGTGAGGTGATTTCGAACGAGGATTTGGCAATCGGCACCTTTCGACGTGCCATCAGTAACATCATCCCCGAGATGACGAGAGTTGCATTATTAGCGCGGAAGAAAGAGCTCGTGGCTGAAACTCCGAACTTTAACTCAAGAAAATTCCGATACTATCTTTCGCGCGCGAATTACCAACGGGAATGGGGCAAAGGGATATCGCAAACCCGGATTCGGTGCTCGTGTGCTGGCATTCTGGTTGAGATTTGTGCCGAAGGTCGGTCCGTTCAAAGCACTCGATTTCAAAATCCCCACTCGCAAGACAGAAGATCTGTATGTTGCCAGCGTAGATCACACACTTGATAACTATCGCGGGCTGTTGAAAGAGGTTCGGGCCAAGGACCTTCAGCTGCCCAACACAGATTTCGATACCGGGAAGATGACGTATGCGGGCGAATACGCTCTCACCGACAAAGCTTATGCTCGCCTACTGGACCAGCTTGCCAAGCATGACTTTCAGCAAGTCACGCCGGAACTGAAGGAGAACATCCTGGGTTTCTACCGAGATCCCAAAGCACCGATAGCGACGAAGAAGAACTCTCAAGCTTGGGAGAAAACACTCACGGAATTGCAACGGCTGAAATCTGTGGAGCCTCAGAATCCCGGTTCGCCAGAGATCTCCGAAATTCCGTAGATGGTGTTGCTGAGTGTCCACGCAAGCGACGGCTCTGCTTTGAGCCTTTATTGACCCCAACCTCGTCCCGGAACTGAGCAACTAAGTAGTGCAGTTACTTAACCGAGTGGCCCGTCGTGCACTCAATAGAGGAGTCTACATGGCAGACGATATGGAACGGAAGCAAGGCGGACAAACAGGCCAGCAAGGTACTCAGCAGGGCGGCCAATCCGGGCAACACGGGCAAACCGGCCAGCAGAGCGGCCAAACCGGGCAGAACCAGTCTGGGCAGAACCAATCGGGACAGAACCAATCCGGACAGAAAAAGGGCGGCCAAGGTTCCGACGAGGAGAACGAAAACCTCGATCAGCAGCGTCGCGCGTCCTAATCGGTAGTTAGAGAAAATCCCGGCCGAGGCCGGGATTTTTTCTTGCTCGCGATTTTCCTGAAAGGGTAGAAGACTATTTAAGTCCCAAGAGATATAGCAAGCGCCGCACCCTTACTTTTAGTTCGCAAGAGTGCGGCGGAATCGTTTAGGAACCCTCAGGAGAGTGCAATACACGGAATGTATTGCCCCCATTGGACCAGACCAGAACCAGGGCATCCTGCCCCTTCGGAATACTTGAGAGGGCCTGTTGCACATCGCTCGGAGTTTGGACCTTGTGGCGATTGACTTCGAGGATGAGGTCCCCCTGTTGCAATCCGGCATTATCTGCCGAGCTGCCAGGTTGGACCTGCTCAACTAGTACTCCGTGAACATCGTGCGGAACTTGAAGTTGGTCCCGCACGTCGGGCGTGAGACTTCCAAGACCAAGACCCCACCGCATCTTGCCATTGCTCTCGGCGGAAGAACCACTTTCATTGTTGTGATTGCCCAGCGCCTCAAGCGTAACCGGGACGTTCATGGTCTTGCCATTGCGCAGAACGTCGAGATCAACTTTGCTGCCGGGCTGCGTCTGAGCGATCATGACCTGTAGTTCTCCGGCATCAGCCACTTTATGGCCGTTGACTGCGGTGATCACGTCTCCGATCTGTAGACCAGCTTTTGCGCCCGGGGAGTCTGGCTCAACCTGCGTTACAACTCCACCTGCCGCTAAGGAGTCCCCAAAGAACTTCGCATTCTCAGGAGTGACATCCGAGATGCCAATCCCGATGTGGCCGTGCGTTACCTTGCCGTTCTTGATCAGTTCTTCGACGGTCGGCTGCACGATCTGGGCAGGAATTGCGAAGCCCATGCCCGAGAAGGTACCGGACGGTGAGACGAGGAAGGTATTGATTCCGACGACTTCACCGCGGGCATCGACAAGTGGTCCGCCGGAATTACCCGGATTGATAGCCGCATCCGTCTGGATGAATTCTCCCGGCTTAGCACGATTTGACGCGTCGGGATTTGCACGGTGGATGGCGCTCACGATTCCACGGGTAACCGTAAATTGAAAACCATACGGATTGCCGAATGCGAGAACCGTCTCGCCAGGGCGAACTTCAGTCGAATCGCCCCAAGGCGCGCTGGTCAAGTCGGGAGCATTCACCTTAAGTACCGCAAGATCAGTCAGAGGATCGGTTCCGATCAGTTTTGCTTTCAGGACGCGACGGTTGCTGGTGGTCACTCGAATATCGACGGCTCCTTCGACCACGTGATTGTTCGTGACAATGTATCCGTCCGGCGAAATAATTACGCCGCTTCCCATGCCATGCTCGATCTGGGGTTGCTGTTGCTGGCGCATATGCGGACCGAATTGTCCGAACGGACCATTCCCGCCGAAGAACTGTTGCATGTCGTCCGGGATCTGATTGTTTGCAGAGTCCGGCTTGGCGCGAGAAGTAACTGTGACATTGACCACGGCGGGAGTAACCCGGGCAGCCAATGTCTCCATAGCCTTATCAAGCGAGAGCAACGCACTCACGCTGTTTGTGTCCAAAGGTGCGGCGGAAGGCGCTATCGCTGCGGCCTTGGCGGCCGTCGGCCTCACCCATCCATAAGTTGCTGCGGATACGGCGAATGCTACGACCAGCACCGGTAATGCCAGACGCCGCATCCATTTCTTTCTGTTTTCGTTAAACCACGTTTCTGCATTCATTTGCTACATTCCTCCGAATTTATTGATCAACTAATTTCTTAGTTCTATTGGGTAAACCTTCGACCTTTCTTGCTTCCACTTCGTCTAAATCTCCTTGTGGGAAATCTGAGTCGTGGCGGGATTTACAACGGTTCGCAGAACTACGACGTGCCACATCTGAATCTGATAGAGCTGCCCAGCTTCCGAGTCCAGAGTCGGATTCGGGATCAACACGAAAACCGCTTCCGTGATAGGTACGGGCAGGATCCTCACACTGGTCAATTGCACAAAATTGTGCTGCCGCGGTACGACAGATGAAGCGTGCCCCGCCGGTCTTACGGAACTCTTGGGGGCGAAGCTTCCGGTCTTCAGTTTTGTTTGGGTTATCCCGACAACCTGTGACGATCGTGCCATCGCCGGGATAACGTTCGCATTCATTCCGTTCGTAGCAAAAGATGGCGAATTCGTCGCCATGGCTCCGATACTTTGATCAGTTGTGCTGCCCTCAAAAGCGATGAGGCTCGATGTTCGCGCACTCCAGAGACCGCACCCGACGGCGAGTACCGCAATCAACGAAACCATCGGCTTCAAGGCTCCCGTTTGAGGTTGCGGACGATTCGAGTCGAGAATCCGGGTTACCCGAAGGGTGGTTTGACGGACCCTGCCAAGAGCCGCATGCGCCAACGCCACCGTGCGTTGCAGCAGACTCTTCTCTGCCAGATGCGTTAGGCACTCTGCGTAGCTGCGCGCGTTCTCTGTTTGCGCGAGGACAGCATCGTCGCAGGCCATCTCTCTTTCCAATGCAGTTTCACGCTCAATCCACCACACTACGGGATGAAAAAAGAAGATCGCTTTTACAAATTGAACGGCTAGATTCGTCCAGTCGTCCCAGCGGCGCAGATGCGCGAACTCGTGCAGGAGAATTTGATTCAGCTCATCGGTAGAGAGCTCTTGCATCACCCAATCAGGAATCACAATTGCAGGGTTGACCAAACCAATTGCCGTTGGGATTCGGACCGTAGACGACGTGCAGACTGCGACATTTCTTATTTGTTGCTGATGGCGAATCGTATCCTGAAGAATGGGGTCCAGGCTTGCCGGGTCGAGGTCAACGCAACCTTTGCGGAGAGTTCGCAAATACCAGACGCCTCTCGCCACTCCCAGCAGAAACCATGCTGATACTACCGCCCAGATCGCGAAAACGTATAAGGCCCAGGAATCGGGCAATGTGACAATTGCATGAGTCTGCGATGGATAAGCTGTGTGCCACAGCCAGTCACCGCTTACGACCGGGACTGCGGCGATAGCCACCAAAGAAGAAAACCACACCGCAAATCGTGTCCCCGGATTTTGTCGACCTAGGCGAAGTACTGCAATAGCGAAAAGCCCGATAAGCGATCCCTCGACCAGAGACTGAATCGCGCGGACCGTCAGAAGATGACTGGCGGTATGTAGTGCTGGAGAGACGATCGCGATCATTTGGTCCCTTCCAGCAGTTGCCGAAGCCGTGCCAGTTCCTCGGCGTCGATGCTTTGCTCTTCCAGAATGTTCAAAACAAGCTTCTCGTGGGAATTGCCGAAAAATCGGCTGACCAAATGACTGACCTCGAAACGGGTGGCGTCTTTCCGATCGATTTTCGGCGTATAAACATGAGCCCGTTTGTCTTTCACGTGCCTCACATATCCCTTGGCCTCGAGGATACGAATGATCGTCAGCACCGAGTTGTAGGCCAGAGGCGGATCACCGGGAAGACCTTGGAGAACCTCATGCACGGTGCCGGAACCCTTCTCCCAGAGCACGTTCATGATGCGCAACTCGGCTTCCGTCAAGGTTGCTGATTTATTGCGTGCCACCCAATTCTCCCCGCCTTATTAGAGACGTATGACCCACAAAAAGGTCAACTAATTTGTTAGTTGCATGATGAAGATTTCGAGATGCCCGAGGCCGAATCAAAATTGAGCCATAAATAAGTCTTTTGTTTTCAATAAGAACGATGAGAGACACAGGTAGCCGTGATCGCGATCACGGAAAACCGATCCTCCAGGACAGAACATGAAACCGCAACTCGGCACCGCTATTTTGCGAGGAGGATATCCGTGTCGAGGGCTGCTTTCTCCCGCTCCACATGGCGGGACCGAGGATATTTGTGCGCTGGATCCGACCCACACGGCTTCGTCTCATATCTCAGATCCTGTTTTTCCTTCTCTTCTTGTTTCTTTTGATTCGGACGGAATTCCGCGGCACGATTGCGACTTCAGGTAGCGACATCCGGCTACCATACCCCGTTGGGCTCTTCTTCCAATTGGATCCGCTAGTGAGTCTGTCGAACGCTCTAACGGGCCATGGTCTGTATCGCGGTCTCCTGTGGAGTCTGGTCATTCTGATTCCCACCATGTTCCTGGGCCGTTTCTTCTGCGGTTGGATGTGCCCGTTAGGTTCCATTCATCACTTTTTCGGAAGCCTCAGGTCAGATCGGAAACGCGGAAAGCAACTGCTTGAATCCAACCGCTACAAACGCTGGCAGACCACGAAGTACTACATTTTGATTGCAACTTTAGTCTGCGCATTGCTGGGCACTGGACTTGTAGGGTGGCTCGATCCTTTCTCCTTCCTGGTCCGCTCGATGGGACTGTCGGTCTTACCCACAACGAACTATGGTTTGCAGGCAGGACTGCATTGGCTGGAACAAAGCCGGCTTGGCATCGTCAGCACGATCGGGATGGCTCTGCACTTTGTGCTGGGGCTAGTACTCCTCAACTTCAAACAACCTCATTTTCACCAAGGAGTCTGGCTGGGCCTCATCTTTGTGCTGATTCTTGCGATTAACTTCCGCGTGACACGCTTCTGGTGTCGGGCAATCTGCCCCCTCGGCGCACTGCTGGGGATTGTTTCTCGCTGGTCGGTGCTGGGGCTGGTCAAGAATCCCGAGCACTGCAACGACTGCAACCGGTGTCTGCTTCGCTGTCAGGGAGGCGATGATCCGCTCGGCGGTGTTCCGTGGCATCAGCCGGAATGTCATCTTTGTCTCAACTGCGTCAGCGAGTGTCCTGAGCACGGTTTGCGGTTCAAGTTCTTTCCCGCGCAAAAGACGGTTGGAACAAACCTGCAACGACGGAAAGTTCTGACGGGGCTGGCAGCCGGAACAGCGCTGGTTCCGCTGATGCGCAGCACTCCGGGATTTGCGATTGAGCGGCATGAACGTTTGCTCCGACCGCCCGGGGCGCTGGATGAAGAGTTCTTTCTCTCCCGATGTATTCGCTGCGGCGAGTGCATGAAGGTCTGTCCGAACAATGCATTGCAGCCCGCGCTTTCCCAAGCTGGAATTGAGGGACTCTGGACGCCGGTCATGGTTCCTCGCATCGGGTATTGCGAGACGAGCTGCGTGCTTTGTTCGGAAGTTTGTCCGACGGGAGCGATCTGGAAAATCACTCCGAAAGAAAAAGGATGGTCGGTTGACGTTAGCGGCTCTACAACACCGGTCCGTTTAGGAACGGCGTTCTATGATCGCGGCCGATGCCTGCCCTGGGCCATGGCCACCGATTGCATCGTTTGCGAGGAATGGTGCCCAACTTCTCCAAAGGCCATTTATTTGCGTCCCGCGGAAGTGACGGACCTTGCCGGAAATGTGAAGCAAGTGAAGCAGCCTTATCTGGATCCATCGCACTGCGTAGGATGTGGCGCTTGCGAACATGCGTGTCCAGCTGCAGGACCGTCCTGCGGTCTACGTTACCAGCGTTGGTGAAAGCCGCTCTCGCACGAACCAAATCTTGCTTAACCGAAAGAAGAGTTAACAGTGACGGATTCAATCGAGCATTTGTCATATCGGGAGTCGTTATGGAAAACAACGTCAGTGAGTTGAGCCGTCGGGACGCCCTGATCAGACTGTTACGGGTCGCAGGCGCCGGTGCGGGCGCAACCGGGCTTGGACTTTGGCTCAGTAAGCACAGTTTCCGCCCTGAAGCAGCCGTGGCGAGCGCCGCCAAGCGCGGGCATACGGTTCCGGCTGATCTGAACTATCCGCAGATCGCGATTCTGCAGGGCAATGATCCTGCTGCGCTGGTAAAAGAGGCGATTCGGGATCTCGGAGGAATGCAGCGCTTCGTTTCACGGGGAGACGTCGTACTGGTGAAGCCGAACATCGGTTGGGACCGCACTCCGGAACAAGCGGCGAATACAAACCCTGACGTAGTCGCCGAAGTCGTTCGTCAGTGCCTGGGCGCAGGGGCAAAGCGAGTGATCGTGACTGATGTGAGCTGCAACGAACCGCGGCGCTGCTTCCAAAGGTCTGGCATCGCCGAAGCCGCAAAGCAGGCCGGCGCCGAAGTGATTCTGCCTGATCCTTCGAACTTCAAAGAAGTTGACCTGCAGGGAGAAGTACTGCACGCATGGCCTGTCTTCGAGCCCTTCCTGAATGCCGACAAAATTATCAACGTACCCATCGCAAAGCATCATGCTCTTACCGGCACGACGCTGGGCATGAAGAACTGGTATGGGATGCTGGGCGGTCAGCGCAATCAACTGCATCAGAAAATCCACGAGAGCCTGGTGGACCTCGCAGACTTTGTGCGTCCGACGCTGACTATCATCGATTGCTACAGGATTCTGCTGCGAAATGGTCCGACGGGAGGCAATCTGGAAGACGTTTTGCTCAAAAAAACCTTGCTCGCATCGACGGATCCGGTCGCAATCGATGCGTATGCAGCGAAAGCCTACTGGGACATCGAAGTTGACGCGCTTCCGTATCTGAAGCTAGCCGCAAAACGCGGACTAGGAACATACGAATTCGAGAAGCTGCGCACCAGCGTCCGGCAGCTATCTTGATTCTCTTTCATTATTTCTCGCAACATAGTTCTTACACGTTACGTGCCAGCCCGCGCAGGTCTTAGTGGTGTTTGAAAAACTGTACCGCGCGTTCGTGCGCTTCCGCCGCTCGTCTCGTCGCAAAGGTCCCGAGGTTTCTTCGCTTCCCCGTCTTCACGTTCTTCTTACGCGAGTAGAGACGATATTGCCCGGTTTTGAGTTTACGAATCATAATTCCAATCTCAACGGCGCATGGTTATGCGGCTTTTCGCGTACGACTAGCTTTAACCGCTGCAGCGTGCCTGGATGCAGGCCCCCGTTTTCGCGCTGCGGAACGCGCCTGTTTTGAAAGCTCTGATTTCGACGCCGCGGAACGTCCTTCTTTCTTCAGTGCTTGTGTGGTCGCGCGCGAGCGCTTACCAGACACTTTGCCGTGAGCCTTGCTCTGCCCGCGCTGCGAATCCCCCCGGGCCTTCTGTTTTGTGGCTTGAGATTGATTTCCTCCGGGCGCAGGTAGCTTCACTCCAGCGCGCCGCGCCTTTGAGAGCCCGATCGCGATCGCCTGCTTTGTGGAAGCGGCGCCGTGCTTGCCTTCCCGTATGTGATCCATCTCCTCGCGTACGAATTCTCCAGCCTGTGTACTGGGAGCTTTTCCTTCACGCGCGTCCTCGCGAGCACGTTCCAAAGTCTGTTTTTCCGGCATGACTCCCTCCTACGAGTAAGCGTAGTACTCCGCACTCGCAGACGATATCAAAGAAGTTATGTAGGAGCCCGAGGTCGATTACTGTAGAAAAGATAGAGTTGATTCCCTCAATTCGCCAGCAGGTTCACTTCGTCGAGCCAGACATCATAGGGCTCTTGCTTGTAGTTGCCGTCCATCTGGAATGCAATGTCGATTTCTTCCTGGTACCAGTTTGGCTGTGCCGTGTAATAGACATCCACCGGATATTCGTTGTCGGCAACGCTGAGACTGATGTAGTGCACTTGATTCCCAACGCGCTCCAGTTTCCAGACGAGGTGAATCCATGTGTCCGAAGGGAAATGATTGCAGGGAATCGGTACGGGCACCCAGATTTCGTGGAGAGGATCCCAAACATTCCACTCATGAGTCTGATTGAAATCGCACTGCGTTCCCCAAGTCCAACGAGATCCTCCGAAAGCCTGATTGACGTCGAACTCCAGTGATTGCGGGGCGTCCCCATTATCCACGTAGAAATAGAGGTCGTACGTAAAGTGGCTCACGCTATTCCCGCCCCCGATGGGCGTCCAGTACAGCTCGTTTGAGTAAGGATGATTTCCGCCCAAGCTAAATTTGGCCGCGGAGCCATCCAGGGAAGGAGTGGATTGGTGGAGCGCTAGGCTTGACGCCGCCACTCCCAAACCAGCGGCGCACGTTGAGCCCGCAATTAGCGCCGAACACGACACCCATTCAGGATGGTCCTGCAGGTTCAAGGCTCCCGGTTCTTGGCCGATTACATTCACCTGCATCGATGTTGTCGCGACATACCCGGCCGTATCCTCTGCCACGATCTCAACCGTGTGTTGCCCATTCGGCATCCAGATTAACTGGTTGATCGTTGCGTTCGGCGTGTAGAGAACGGCGAAGCCGTCGACATAGAGACGCACCGTATAAATCGGATCGGGAGGCGTTGCAGCCGCAAGAATGGGCACAGGAGAATTCACGCTTGCTCCGTTGGCCGGACTGCTAATTGACAATGGGAAACCGCAAAGAGCGGGCGGCGGTGGCTCAGTTGCCGGCGGCACGATCGACAAATTGGCCGGGGCCGTTGGAGTGACCGGACAATCAGCTACATTCTTGGGTAATCCTTGACACCCTGCGAGCGCACCCAGAATCACCGCCAATACCGTGCAGCCGACAATACAGCCGGGATTTCGGGCCTTGCAATTGCCTGCGATCCTTCGCATTTCCCCTCGATGCCTTCGCGTAATTTTGTAAGGACCAACATCTGCGAGCGGTCAGAAATGCGGTCGAATGCTGATGTCTCTAAATCACTCCTTGAGGGCCCGAGTGACTCAGTTGGCCGTCAAGTTCACCTTGTCCAGCCAGACGTTGTATGGCTCCTCCTCATAATTTCCATCCATCTGGAATGCGACGTCGATCTCCTCTAAAGTCCAATCAGGCTGATTACTGAAATATGTGTCGACGTTGTAGGTTTGATCGCCCACTGTAAGGCTTATGTAGTGCACCTGGTTTCCGACTCTTTCTACGTTCCAAACAAGATGAATCCAGGTGTTAGCCGGGAAAGGCTTGCAGTCGAAAATCGTAGGAGTCCAGCCGTTGACGTCGTCCCAAATGTCCCATTTCTTGGAACCGTTGAAATTACATTCCGATCCCCAGACCCAACGATTGCCTCCGAACGTTTGGTTGATGTCGAATTCCAGAGCTTGCGGGGCGGTGGGCTTATCGACATAAAAGTACAGATCGTAAGTGAAGTGACTCACGTTGTCCCCACCAGCCACAGGGTTGAAGTACAACATGTTGCAGTACGCAGGAGGACTCGTGCAGCTGGCCCACGGGCCGCCCATACTGAACTGGGCAGACTTCCCGTCCATCGCGGGACTGGACACATTTTCAGTCATCGTAGACTGCGGGGTGCCGTATCCTGCGGCACAAATCTGCCCCGCGCGTCCGGATCCGGATGGAAACAATGCACCACAGGATTGCCAGCCTGGCATGTCTTGAATCGAACCGATCGTGGTCTGAGTTTGTGAAGTTACAGTGATCTTGAGAATCGTCGCGGATATGTATCCCTGCTTGTCCTCGGCCATTATCTCCAGCGTGTGCTGCCCTGGAGCAATGAACAGCTGCGTATTGATCGAGTTCGTGAACGTGAAATAGACCGCCAGTTGATCAACGTAAACACGCATAAAGAAGATGGGATTTTTCGGTGATGCCGTCGCGACTATGTTCGCGGGCGAAGTAACTGTTGCGCCATCCGTTGGACTCGAAATCGATAGCGGGAAATCATTGGAACCGCTGGCATCGGGCGGAGCACAACTCGAAGTGGGTGGGCTGCAGGCGGGAGGAGCGGGATATGGACTACTGGTAGGGGTCCAAGTGATGGCAACCGGTGGAGTGGACGGGTAGGTCGGCTGAGGCGACGGCTGAGACGGCGGCGGATCCGTCACAGCTGTACTTTTGGTGCCGCTAGTGCCGCATGCACAGGACACGATTGCGGCAAATGCAACGATCAGCAGCGATAAGTTGCGGTGGATTCCGCTATGGTCCGGGGCAGCAGCGAATCGGTTCACGTAGACACACCTCGGCGACATTAATACGGTTGGGTCACAACGAGCGGGAAGAACCGGACAACCGCGGGATCAATGCACAACAGTTACCTCACTGTAGTAAGAATTCATCTTGCGGAACATACCGCGCCTACCTTAAGAGTGCGGGGCTTATCCCTGATCGCATTCCCGGGTCGGGGCGCGCTCGCCTGGGAGCGTCCCGGCGGGTGGCTCAGCTTATACGTAAGTGATAGACTTACAGAGCGTAGGCCAGAGTTGTTTCACATCGTCGCTTCCTCCGGAGAGGTGGCAGAGTGGCCGAATGCGGCGGTTTGCTAAACCGTTGTACGGGCTAACACCTGTACCGAGGGTTCGAATCCCTCCCTCTCCGCCAGTTTGATTCTAAAGGGAATAGAGCCAAGAAATAGTCGGCTACGTTTTTGGCTACATTTCTTGTCGATTTTCCTTCGCCCATCGGTATTAGCCAGAAGAGAGGCTTTTACCGATGCGCCACATCAAAGTCAGCCTGTACACCCGTGAGAGCGGCAGCCGCCGCTACGTGAAGGTCAAGCGGGGTCGGGATTATCCATCCACCACAACTTGGGTCCTGCGATACGGATCGACATGGGAGACGCTCAAGGTCAGCAGCCTTGCGGCGGCGACCTCGGAGCGAATCCAGCGCGAACTCGACCTGCACAAGGGATGGCGTCCGACCGCCAAGCCTCGGACCGAGAGCGCCAGCAAGGTCAAGATGCTCGACGCTGCCATGGACGAGTACCTCGCCGAGATTGAAGCCGGACGCAAGCCAAAGACCTTCCGGGCGTACAAAGTTTCACTGCGCTACTTCTACGAATGCGTCGGCAACAAGCCGCTGAACCAGATCAACCGTGGCGACCTGCTGGACTTCCCGGTCTTCCTGCGTGAGCAAAAACACCAAGCCGACCGCTCGACCTATAACAAGTTCGAGAACGTGATGACGTTCCTGAAGCACTACGACATCACGAGCAAGACGCTCAAAATCCGGTCGCAGGACTGGCCTAAGTTCGTTGAGGAAATGCCGGAAATCTACGAGCAGGAGATGCTCGACAAATTCTTCGGTGAATGCGATGCCGATGAGCTTCTGATTTTCGAGTTCTTCCTGATGACCGGAATGCGTGAGCAGGAAGTCATCTACGCCACGGACCGCTGCTTGGACTTCCCGGCCAACACAGTCTCCGTGCGCCAGAACCCCACCCACGGCTGGACGCCCAAAATGTATAAAGAGCGCACCATCCCGGTTCCGGCTGCGCTCATGGCGAAGCTCAAAAAGATGCTTGTTGATCGTGGTAGGGGCGGTCTGCTATTTCCGACCAAGAACGGTCAGCCGAAATTCGACTTCCTCGATATGGCGAAGGCGATTGCACGTCGTGCCGAAATTCCTGGGTCTGAAGTCTGGCTCCATAGATTCCGGGCTACATTCGCGACCCGTGCGCTGTGGGCTGGTGTGGATGTTCGGACAGTGCAATCGTGGATGGGACACACTGACCTTGCCAGCACGATGCGCTATCTGCGTCCTCAGCGGGATGCGGCAGTGCGGCAAAAGGTGGAAGCTATCTGGACGGCCTAAGTTTGCGCGGAAACAGGTTTCTTAACCGTGCCAGTAGCCAAAAGGGCACGCTCTCCGGCAACCCGGCCCAACGCAGAGCGCAGGTCCAACAGGCCCGCAATCAGCGCGGAAATCCTCGCGCTATTGAATACCTATAATAAGGGGCGCGAATTGGCCAGAGGCGCGACCGGGCGTACTGTCGGAGCGGGAAAACGGTCTGGATGGTTTCGAGGCAAATGACCGTGGTCAGGATCGGCGACTTTCGCTCGTAACTGAGCGTGCTAGATTGAACCGACTGTACCAAAATTGTGCAAAGAACCGGGCATTTCGGCACTTCTGTCCATTTAGGCAGAACACAGAATCAATAACTTACATGTTTTCAAAACGAGGGCTGGGTTCGACTCCAACCCATCGTATGACGATTCTGCTTGTATTGCTAACGACATACGAAGTCAACAAATGAACTGTGCAGAAATTGTGCAAGCTCAAATGACATTGGCCCAGCGTTTAAGACACGGTGCTAAATCAGATATACAAGTGGCAGAACGCGCACTAGACTACACCGAGCGTTGCTGGGGCCGGGGAACCTTCATTCCCACCCTGGTCGAGGACTCCTTGCTTGAACCAAGCAAGCCTTACGCTGCTTTCCAACCGTTTTTGGCGACCGCTAACCCATGGCGCATAGTACTTCTCGGTAATTTTGACGCTCGAATGGCCCAGCAACATGGAAACTTCCTCTAGGAGCATACCAGCTTCCAAGTTGCGCACCGCAGAGGTGTGGCGGAACATATGCGGATGACATCTCTTCTGTGTGCCATCCTGGTTTCGTATGTCGGCCAGCTTGAACACTCGTTGAAGCTGTCGCCTCCAGTATTTTATGGCCCCTTCCGGCTCTTCTCCTCCTCCCCAAAAGAAAAACCGGGCACTAGGTTTCGCGCCATCAGGGATGTCGCGTAAGGCTTGTGCTACATCGGGCGGCAAAGGCGCGAATACGGGCGTGTCCGTCTTTCTCTGATCGAGTAACAGATTGTCACCATGTAAGCGACACCGTTCCAAGGTGACCGCATCACTGATACGCAAACCGCTCCAGCGCATCAGCAGAATTAGTGTGCGCAAGCGGGCGGCCATCGCGACATGTCCCTTGCGCAAGGTAGCGGCGAGTTTGTACGTTGCGTCGATAATCTCCTTGAATTCATCGTCCGTGAAGTATGTAACGAGCTTCCGGGGCACTTTGATCTTGGTAAGTTGAGACGCTGGGTTGACCGTCAACCACTCCTGGCGTATGCAAAAACCAAAGAAGCTCCGGACCTGCTCCTGAGTTTTCTGGGTTGCCAGTGGTCCAAGGGTCCATGCGTTCCGCCAACGCGTAAGCAGCGGTGTCGTGCAATCGTTGAGATGAATTAACCCGTTCACTCCGGCCCATGATCGGAATTGCTTGCCAAAGATTCTCCGCAGTTTCCGCAACGTCTCCGGCTTTAGGCCGCTCTTTGCGGCATCTGCCAAATACAAGTCAATGGCATCGTTAACGGTTGTTTGCCGGGACTGCGTTCCTTCTTTCAGTCTACGTAGCTCAGACTTGTCGGGATCGAGCCAGTCTTGAATGTCGCGCTTCAGGGTCTCGGCAGTCTCCCAACTCCGGGTATTCGCGCTGGGCCGAAGCGGCTTTTTCCGACGCTGTGAGATGTAAAGGTATTTTCGACAATTGCATTTCTTCCAGTCCTTCCCCTCGTCACACTTAGGGCAGTCTTTGCTGTGCCTGGTGTATACCTCAATAGTTTGGAGCGGCACCCCCGGATCAAGGCCTTTCAATATTTCGCATAGTGTGTCCATTAGTTTCCCTTTCCGTCGGGCAAGCCGGTGTTTAGGTCTGCGGACCGAACACTACGACTGGCCCAGTTTTCTCTGCTTCTCCGTTTTGCTGGGGATGTTCCGCTCTCAGCCCAGAGTCAAAGCTCGGGAAGGGGTGCATCGGTAGTACGCGCCATGCACGAGCGATTTCAATTTCGTAACACGCCGAGGAAGAGCTTTCTTAGGTGGGACGGGCGTTGCGCCCGATTTCTCTTTCCTCACTTACATTCTACCTAGCAGCTTCAAAATTTAGCTAGAAGTGCCCGGCCTGGATTTGATTTCGTATCAACAACATACAGACTTTCTTCGTAGCACCTAGCGTTCTTATGCTCGGACCAGTCGGTGTTGCTTGCTTAACGTTCCCGCCTTCCCAGCCTCGAATGCACCCGCTGCACGACACTTTCTGGAAGCCGAAGCGTGCAATAGCCACGCTTGAATCGGGCCTCCTCAGCTTCGATCTTGATAACTCCGGGTTCTTCACGAAAGAGATTGCGCACCGCTTTCTCGCTTAGGTGCCATTTTTCCGCCACTTCTTGAACCGTGTAGTGATTCTCAAAGGCGCTCATATAGGTCCCCCTTTCTGTGTTAATAGCTGGCGTCACGCATCTTGCAACGGCTTCACGGTGCCCTAGGACGACATCCATATTCCGGATGCCAAGCCCGCTCGCGTACTATGTTTTGTCGGCTCATTTGCCTTCCCCTTTCGTATTTACAACCGCTCTCTTCCAATCGCATCAAGGTCCCCTGGTCATTTGCATATATTCACCCCCTACGCAGCGCCCGCAGCGTCGTCCGGGTCGGATTGCCCAACTGACGGCGATCCCGGACCGGAACCGAGCAGAGGAAGAGTAAGACCCTGGACCTCCGGCATTGAGCTTCCGATGATCGTTTGCAGGTCCCCATACATCGACGCCGCACCCGTAATCAGCAACTCGATCCGGCGCTGCCGCTTGCTCCACTGCTTTATCAGGGCACGTTTCTCAGCATCGAGGTCTTCCTGCATACCAACGCACGCCTCAACAATGGCTGAGACCCGTGCGCGAAAATGAGGACTCGTCAAATACGAGAACATCGTTTCCAACTTGCCCTCGCGACCCTGCACGGAAACCTTCGCCATTGCCGCCTCGATAATTCCCTGGCGAAGTGCCCTGGCTAAGGGAACCGCGTGACGCATTGATCCGACCCAAACGTTGTCAACACGGTCGAATCCATCGACCCCCTTTGGCAGTGTGGTGGAAATGATGACTCCGACATGGGCACCAACCATGCGCTGATCGGCCCGATTCTTTGCGAGCCAATCACCGCCCCAAGCCCTCGTGCGTTTGGACTCCCACAGGATCACCCCACAATCAAAGCCGTTTGGCCCAATAACGTGCTGGACGACATCGCCGCCCGCACGCCCTTTAGCGACTTCCTCGATGAGATCGCCGGGGAATGCCGACTTGAGCACAGCTTCCAACTCAAGTTCCTGAACCTCTCCCTGAATCTGTTGCGAGCCCTGGTCACTTTTCCGACGCAGTTCTTCGACCTGCTTCTTCATATCGAGGAGAAGTTTGTCCTTCTCGGCGAGCTTGAGCCGATAAACTTCCTCTTCTTCCTTCTGAGTGGCTTCCCGGACCTTCACCATCTCCTCTTGCAAACGCCGCTCGACTTGCAGTTCGAGCTTGCGTTTTTCTTCTTCAAGCTGCCGCCGCTCGCGACGGAGCACGAGTTCGGCCTGGTCCGCCTCGGCGAGCTTCGCGTCTTTGTCGGCCAGTTCTTGCTCGACCGCAACCAGCTTTTCCGCGTATACGTCAGCGGCATTCTTGTAGGCGGCTTTCGTCAGAGCATCGCGCTCTGCCGCCAACTTTTGTTGAACAAGGGTTTCGGCCTCCTGCTGGGCCTTGACGCGTTCGGCAGCGAGAATCGGCTTGGCGAGAGTTTCAGTGAGTGGGAATTCTTTCCCACATTTCGGACAGGCAATATTGAACGTCTGTGAATTCATGGCAGCCCTCCTGAGGCTTTGGTTAGGGCTGCTATTGCCATTGATCTCGATTTCGTCGAGAATCAATCTGAAGCTGTTTCCTTGGCTCCAGCAGCCGGGGTTACGGTTGGCCCCGCGTTACAGCGCGGGGCATTGTTTCTTGCTCTTACAAAACGCTCACGATGATTCCGTTGCCCTGGTCATTGAGAGACGCTTGATACTTCTTTCCTTTCCGCATCTTGATGCCTACGAAGCGGAGGTACTCACGCGGGGTCTCGCTGTCAGAGCCACGTATCTCGGCGAAGAAGTCCGCTTTCGTGATTTCGAGTTCCTTTTTCTCGGAAACGATGAGGGGTCTGACTGCTGTGCGCCCATTGCGCTTGTCACTGAACGCGACGAATTCAATTCCCCGGTGCCGGAATTCCTTAGTGGCATCAGAATCGAAATGCATGACCCCATCCGCATTCACCGAAATCGTTGCTTTGGCCCTTAGCTGCGGCATGTCATCTCCACCTTTCCACCTTCGCAAGTCACGCCCGAATCTGCTTCCCCTCGCGTGAAGACTGATAGCTCCAGCGGACCCGAATCTGAAATTGGCTTCGGCTCCTGGTAGGTGAGTCGGCGGTAGACCTGGTATGCAAGCCGAACGTCATACCGGCAATAGGACCTGATTGCGTCGAAATTCCGATCTGTCCACCAGCGGTCCACGTTCGAACCATCGCCGGTCTTCCCGCCGAAGCCGAGAGCAATACCAATCGCGTCGAGGGATGCGCCCTTCTTGTTGCCCCAGTTCGTCCAGAGTTCCAAGGTGTCGGCTACCTCGGTCGTGTAGTATTTGCGCGTGTCGATCTGCCGAGTAGGCCGGATACCGAGAATCCAGCTTCGCTGCCGGAGGAATGCAAGATCAAAGGCAAGAATGTTGTGGCCCACTAAGATGTCTGTTGGTCTAATCGCGTTCCAGAATTCGGTGATGATCTGACGTTCGTCCTCGCTGGCGATCGCGATTTCACGAATTGCGCACCCCTCTGCTTCTTCGGGACTGTGAACTCGTATTGAGGGCCGAGACTGGGAGCACCAAGAGACGAGCACTCTACATCGGCCATAGGCACGTTCCATCGCTCGCTCCATTGCAAACTGTTGAGATCGAGGAAATGAAGACAATTCTCGCTGCCGGAGAAGATTTAAGACTGCCACTTTGCTGGCATCGATACGCTCTTGATAGGCAGTTGGCTCTCGAACAGTTCGTCTTCAACTGGCTTGCGTTCGAGGCACTCGCAGGCGACACGGATGTCCCGAGTCGCTGCCCAAAGTGTCAAGAGGAATTGCAACACTGTGACCGCCCGGTCGTCCACAGAAGCTCCAGCAAAGCAGCAGCACGGCAGATTTTTCAATCCGCCCACCCGGACACAACAGATCAGGAATTTAACGGCAAGATTTGGAATAAGGCGAGGAACTATGTCTTTCACGGAGGACGCTATCCAGACCCTCAGTATCTTGTCGAGTTGAAAATGCACTCCGACAAGCTCCATACAGCAATCGACAAACGCATCGATGAGGTATTCGGTATGGGTAATCGCCATAGGCCGCATCGTGGCTATGAGACGTTTAATCGTCGGTTTATTTATTTCGGATGGACGACCCAGAACCCTTCCGAGCAGTTTGCAAGCGATTGGCCAGCTAAGCATCTAGCAAATATGTCCGAAGAAGAAAGTGCCAACGGTCCTGCTCATCAGGCTGCGATGGCAGATGGAGTCACGTTTCTGGACCATAAGGAATTTGCGGGTTGGTGAATCTGTAACGAGACAATCGCGGGCGGCAAGACCTACATCTTTCTCAGCCAATCGGCAATCCTCTTTGGATCGAATCGTACGCATGTACCGATGTGGAACGAAGGAATACGCCCTGCCTTCGCCTGTTTGAAAATCGTTACATGTGAGACGGCCAAGATGTTGGACAGTTCCTTGGCTGTAAGAGCGTGACCAGTCATTGCGATCTGGTCAGCGAGAGATAAATTTGATGACATAAGATCGGGTCAGGCGGGGAACCTGACCGCTGTGCTACGTGTAGGACCTTCCGACTTCTTCGCGGGCTATCTATTCCTTCTCCTCCTCCACTGCGCCGTCGCCGTACTGGGTCTCGAACTGGGCACGGATTGCTTCATCCTCCGGTGAGTCGGCCATGCCCTTTTTGTATTCTTTGTCTTCGGCGCGTTCGATGTTGTGAAGCTGTTGTTTGTTCACGAGGGTGGTCTGAACCGATCCGCCCTTGCCGACGTGGGCTTTAAATATGTACTCGGTCCTAGTCTGGCTGGCGACATTCTTCGGGAGCACTCCCATTTTCGTGATCTGCTCCACGTAGTCGATTTCCAGTTGCTGAAGTGCCTTCAGATATGCGAGGCGCGAGTTAGTGCCGGGGCTGCACTCTTTGGACTTGAGGGCATCGAGGATGTCCTTCTTCACATAGCGGTGGGTGACTTCGAGTTGTCTGATCGCCTTCTCTGCGTCAGTCTTCGAGAGTCGTTGCTTGTAAGCCCGCTTGGCCTTCGGTGCTTCTTCGGGTGCTAATGCTTTCTGTTCTTCCATATTGAAATCTCCGTTGTGTAGTTGAAGGGAGCCGGGTGAACGACTCCCTTGAGTTGGTTAGGCGGCTGGAGATGCTGATCGGGAAGTTGCAACCTGTTGCTGCGACAGCAGCGTTCGGGCGACGAGGCGATCCATGTAACGGATCAGTTCGCCGGGAAGCATCATGCCCTCCCGCCGGATGAATTGGCGATGAACGTCGTTGATGTTCCGCGTCGTCTCGACGTAGCCAATGAGCCGAAGCCACGTCTTAAATTGTCGGTCCTCTGGGGTGAACTGTTTCATGGTGCCGCTCCACAGCAACCTGAGTGCGTCCACTTCGGCAGAGGACTGGTTTCGCTCGTGAATCTGCTGCTGATAACTCGGTTCCATTTACGCTGCTCCTTGTTTTGCCAGAATTTCCAGTGCCACACGCCTGCCTTCCGGGCCGGGGTCGCCGTCCGTGCGCCTGTACCAGAGATTCTTGTTCTCCGGGGTCAATTTGCTGTGCAACTCGATAAGCGTCGGCGTGGGCGATGAACTCTCAGTTGGTGAGCTTTCCGATGAAATCTCATGTAGTGAGCCTTCCTTTACATGTGCCTGCTTCGCAGTCCGTGATCCTGCCCCTGTTTCCATATATGAGAGAAGGGCACCGCCCTCCTTGGGTATCTGAGACATTTTGTTACTGGGACCTTCTAGTGCTGAGACCTTAGCGACTACTGGCTGAGCTTTCATAACCCCTCCCACTGAGATTTCATCAGGCCCCGGTGAGATTTCATCGGGTCCCACTGAGATTTCATCCGAGTCCTCAGTGAGATTTCCTCGGTCGGCCTTCTGTTGAGCGATCAGGGCTTCCATCGCAGCCTCATTGAACTGGTACTCGTTCGACTTGCGCTTGTGGGAGTTACCCCAGCCTTTCTTCCACTTCAGGACCCCGGCGCTCTTCCAGTACTTGAGAGCGCCTGTGATCGTTTGTTTGCTGGTGTAGGCCGTCTCGGCCAGCAGCAGGTCGTAGGACGGGTAACAGACCCCGTCACGGTTCGCGTGGTCGGCCAGCGTGACCAGAACATGCCGGAAGGCAGGCTCAGGTGCGCGCAGGCTCAGCGCGAGCTTCAGAAAGCGCCACGGGCTTTCCTTTTTGTTGAATTGAGGTACGTTCTTCATAGGTGTTTCCTTTGGTTAGCTGTTTGAGTTTTGGAGTGGGAGAGATCAGCGAGCGGCCTGCGCAACGCACGCAGGCCGCACGCACCTGAAGCCTTGTGAGAGGCTTTCAGGGATCAGCGCCGGGAAGGAGAAGCCCGTCGCCGTGTTCGCGCGAACTGCTCAAGCGCGAGGATCAAGGTGGGCGGCGCTACCGACGGCTCAGGATTGCACCGAGCGTCGGCTCGTCGATGGTCTTTTGAAAAGCGATCTTCTGCTTCACGCTCATCTTGTTGTAGTCGGCTTTCGTCATCGTCGCCGGGTCCATGTTAGTCGGCCCACTGCGATGTGTCGGCAATTTTTCCCACGCAGGGTAGCCGTGCTTGTTTATAAACGCGCACTTTTGTGCGGGGGTGGTCAGGTCGCTGCGACATTCCACCGTCAGGTCTCCGGCTGAGACCGCAGCCTGCACGCTGGCAGGATCACCGATGCGGTCGTCCGTCGTCAGGATGTGATCGACCTCGTTTTGGAGATTCAGGGTTTGCGAGCCGCGCGTTGCAACCAACCAGTTACGGTCGGAGATTTTGAATGATGCTCCGCTGGCTTCGAGTTTGGAGATGATGGCACGCACTGCCGTCGCCCTGTCGTCTTGATGTTTGAGCTTGCTGGTATCCAGCGTGCGAGAGATCGCGGACTCAATCTTTACGCGACGGCTTTCTTCTTGGACGAAGGTCTGATGTTCTTGCGAGTGTTCGGTTGACATTTGCTGTGAGTTCCTTTTCGGGATGGTAGTTAGGAAGAGATGTACTTGTTGAATCTTCCTTCACTATAGGATCGCCGGACCAAGAACGCGCATAAAGGACTTGTGTTCAATAAGATAGACCACAGTGAAGAAGTGGGCTTTAGGTACTACATGACCCCGTGGCGGAACTGAGGCAGAACGCAACGCTGGGCATAGGTCCACACACGAACGTGTCTTTGGGTGCTACAGCATTGTTGATAGGATGCCCAGTTCGTCAACCCACGACACTTGATCTTGGGGAGGCGGTTTCGTTGGCTCAAGCATCGACGATCCAGAACAACGCGAAGTCCCGATTAGGGGCGTATGAGCTTTATGTGGAGTACTGCAAAAGTCTGGGACTCACCGCAGCGTCAGCGGAGGACTACAAGAACACTCTGAACACGTTGTTCCGGTTGCCGGAAAAATATAGCACTCCTTGGGACGAGTTCAACTCTCTTCCTGTTCTGACTTGGCCGAAGGAATTAGGGAGACCAGAGAAGAAGGAACCGGGTGAATCGAAAGACCAAACTAAACTGAGGACAGGACTCAACCGAGCGTTCCGCGATGTGCCTACCGACGCCATAGTCAAGTTCAAGGACTTCTCCCACCCTTATCTGCTGAAACGTCAGTCCGCCGTCGTCCACAGCCTTGGACCTTTTTGCACGTGTACGTCTTTTGTCGATCACCGGGTTGCACGGGAGCGGGGGCACGATCCAAACACGCCATTTGTTCTGGACGAGATCAATCACTGGCTCCTGTCGCTGGACAATCCCGGCTTGCGTCCAATGATGACGGGTCAGGGGAGCTTCTGGGATGGCTGGGATTGTGATGCGTGGCTGACGCAAGAATACGCTGAGTACAGCACATTTCTTGCAAGCCAGCAGATGTTGATTAGCCATCGTCTGCCTTGGCTGGTCACTCCCAAGGAGAGGTGGAAAGCGGACTACCGTCACCGTCGTGTGTGGAGGCTCTTTAGGACTCAGAAAAGTCTAGAGCGTCGCATCTTCGACGCTGTTCGAGAACGTCTGTGGACTCGTCCTGCGTCCGTCCTCTGGAATGGTCCTTTTCTGAGTCAGAGAGCGCCCGAGTCCCCGGTTAGAAATGGTGATGGAACTGCACCTGTAGCCATCCCCGAGCCTCTCAGTGGCGATGGATTTGCCGAAGGTTACCGCTCCGTTAAGCTGGTGTTCCGTGAGGTGCGTGTATTGGTCGGAGGACACAGGAGAAGAGAAATCGATGAGGCAGTATCGGCATACTCCATTGCGTATCGCAAACGAGCGGCAGCACGTCCCACACCTCAGGAAGAAGACCCCTCGCGCGTCAAGATGTTCACTTTCATGCAGCTTGTGACGGTGCCGGACGATAAAACCAACCGCAAGAGCTTTGCTCGTTCCCCCGGCCTGTTTTCTCTTTTGTATGTGGAACTCTCCGAACCTCATTGGAAAGTGCGCCATAAGAATGATCGTCACTCTGCCATACTGTCCGCTCCTGTGGACGATCCCTCGGTCGTCCTGTACAACTCGAATGGCAATGCTAATAGGTTCTTTGATGCACTAGCGAAGTGGCACTCAGGCACCAAGGATTCAGTCTACCTCTGCCTTCAGAAACGTTGGAGAGAGGGAAAAAGTATGCGTCAGGCGCAACTATATATTGGCCGCACGGTGAGACGTGCCCGGAGGAGCGGCGAAACAAACGAGTCATGGACTGCTCTATCGATGAACCAAGCCAACAGATTCGTGATCCAACAGCTGCGGGCACGGAAGAAGGTGTTCATCACGGACGGCGGTTACAAGCTGGTCCATAAAGCGGAGGTCGGCTCTCAAGCGTGGTTGAAGTGGACCATGCGACTCTACGCACTCAATCCGAAGAATGTGGAAGGTCACGCAAGAGAAGTCGATGCTCACGGGCATTACGTCCTGTTTGATTGCGAACAGCCAAGAAGAGAGAACACCGCTAAGAACTAGAGATAGCGAACGATGAACTCCAAAAACGTCAGCCTTACTTCCGCGCCTTCACTAAGCCTCTAGCCACGGTGATGACGGTCTGAAGCTCCTGATCGCCAAGCAACGCTGCCACAGCATCAAGCTCTGCCAAGCGGGGATCGCGGCCAAGGGCCTTGAGGCCCTGCTTGCCGAACCTGCGTTGCATTCGGTCTTTGGTGGCAGCTCGTTGCGCCTCCTCCGCGTTCAAGCCGATAATCTTGGACACTTTCGTCACGAGTGCGGACGACGGCGTGGACGTACCGAGGAAGACCTTCCGCATCTGCTCGTAGCTCCGCCCCACTTTTTGCGCGACAGAGGCTAAGCTAATGCCCTTGGCCTCGATTGCCTTTGCGAACATCGTCCCGAACTGTCCACCGGGCGTCATGCCGATTTTAGCCATGCCGGGAGCCTAGCGCGCTACGGTACAGATGTCAACTGACCGATGTGTGTTCGCGTAGACATCATACGCGCTGCTGAGAAAATCCGTGGTACCGACGCCGCACTTCCTCCTTAGGTCATGCCCTACCATGCCCGGTGGAACGAAATCCCTTTGCAGGGAAAGGACTTGGCAAAACTCGTCCTGCAACCTTCTTTGCTTGCAACAGGAAATCGAGAGTTTGAATTTCCAAAGGACTTAGCTCGAACCCTCCGAGTGCACGACTGCTATGTGTGCATACACACACGTATGACGTGTGTTGTCACTTTCCATGCACATTCCTGTCACTCATGACATTTCACGGCACCCTCGAAAGTGGAACAAACCTCCCAAGGATTTCCGCAACTCGTTCACTTCATTGCAAGCCTGCTCCGACAGCAACGATCTCGTAGGTTGGTTGCCTTATTGCACACACATTGTACATGTGTGTCATGCACTATACGACGTGCATGGCCGCCATAAGGAGCAATCATGACACGTAAGGATTTCGTCCTAATCGCAGAAACAATAAAGCAGCTACCCTCGTTCGATCAACCAGCCGACAGTGACGTTGTACGCTTCTCTGCCATCGTGGCGCGGTTCACCGACGCCTTGGCTACGACTAACCCACGTTTCAATCGTGCGCGATTCGAGCGCGCGTGCAATGGAAAGGAGGAAACGAAATGACAGAGCTACGCATAGACGACACGGAGTTGCTGACGTGGTTTGAACGCGACAGAGCGCACGTAGAGCTACGCAACAGGCTCGACGATTCCACGATTGTTGAGTGGTGGGACGAAGACCTGTCCGAGGCTGTCGAAGATGGCTCACTTAACCCGCGCGATTATCACTCGTCGGCATACGAGTACGCGGATGTCTGCGGGCTTCTGCCTGATGTGGAGGAAGCATGAAACGTGCGATTGGCTATCTCCGCGTGAGCGGTCGGACGCAATTCAACGATGGTACGAGCATAGACGAGCAGCGCGCGCAGATCAGCGCGTGGGCTGCAGTTCGCGGGTTTGAGATGCTCGATTGGTTCACAGACGGGGTCACTGGTGAGCTACCGTGGCACCAGCGACCGGGGATGGCGGCGCTTATGGAGCGCGTGAGCGCCAAGGACCTAGACGCGGTGATCGTTCACCAACTGGACCGCATCGGGCGTGGCAAATCTGCGATCTTTGAGGACTTCCTGAGCATCGCAGGCGCTGCCGTGGCGGTCTGGTCGGTCGTGGATGGACTGCTCACGTCGGACACGTCCTTGGACGAGTTTCAGAACGCCGACAAGGACATGATTCTGGGAATCAAGATGCAGATCGTGCGCAACGAGAAACGCAAGCTCGTCGCGCGAATGAAACTAGGCAAGCTGCGCGCCGCAAAGCAGGGACGCCACGTCAACGGAATCTATCCGTATGGCGCACATCCCGAAAGGCCCGGAGAGAAGACGGCTCTCGCCCGGATGCGACAGATGCGCGACGTGGAGCAGAGGAGTTATGACGCGATTGCTGCTACGTTGAACGCTGAAGGCGTGAATCCAAGGAGCGCCGAACGATGGACGGCATGGGCCGTGAACAAGATTCTGAATCGGGAGGCCAAATGACTCCCAAACGTCGAAATGAGGAACTGATGACTGACCTCGTGTATCGGCAAACATCTCGCGTCCTCACTCGTACAGAGATGCAATTCTTCTCGTACACCGAGAACGAGCGGCAAGCGATTGCGCTGGCGCAAGTCTGCACGCTGCCAGAGAACGCAACGTATGCCGAAATCGAGGATGCCGTAATCAAGTGCCTGACCAGCGCACTCGAACACGCAGGATTGAAGGACGACATAGTGTACGTCGGCGGACGAAGACTCGACACGCTGAGGATCGTCCAGTGATCCGCGCACTCTGGTTGCGACTGGGGCGGGTCTGGGGCTGGCAGCGCGCGGACAAGCCGAGACCCAGAGCCAAGCGAATGCCGAAGGGCTGGTGGAAGCCTCCCGCCTCGTTTGACCGGGCTTGGCGTGCCGGGACCGACGGGAAGCCGTTCTAGCGGCTGTTGACACCACTTTGACTCAAAGAATCCACGCACGCAGGCGCAGAAACCAAGCCTTCGGCCAACCAGTGCCCCATCGCCTCCAAGGCACGTAAGTGCTGCGCAATGAAGGGGATGGGTAACTTTACGGATGGGTGTCAGCACAGGTAGCACGATGCAGACCCATGATTCGAGAGGACAAAAAGTCGGCATTTTCGTGGCACACATGCAGCAATTTGATACACACACGCATTGCGTGCGATTAGAGCGGCTCCGGCTTGAAAGTGAGGGTAGAGGGCTTGGTGCTGCTGCAAAAGGGTCCTGCGGCCTCCTAGGCGGCTTCCTGTTGATCTGTGGCGCATGATTCTAGTAGGAAAGAAGCGTCAAGTAGGCCGCTACCGGGTACAATTCCGGTGTACCATCTCCAACCATGAGCACCACTCCCACCTACACAAAACCGGAAGATGAGGAGCTTGGCCGGAAGCGTCAGGAACTTGCCAGCCTTGAATCGGAGTTGGCCGATCGTGAGTTGTATATCGCTACCCTCCGAGCAGAACTGGCAGCTTTTGAGCGACGTTACCTAAGAATCGTGGGCACTCGCTACGCTGAACTTGACGAAATCAACGCTCAAATCGCAGAGCGAGTTTCACAACGCAGCGAAGGTGACCAGCAGGCCGAAAGCGTTGCCAAACAGGCTCGCGCACAGGCAAATGAGTCACGTGCAACAGTTGAAGCCGATGCTTCTGAACCAATCCGAGCCCTGCCTTCTCAGGAACTGAAGAATCTCTATAGACGAGTAGCCAAGACGGTACACCCAGACCTCAGCTTCGACGCTGAGGATAGGAGACTAAGGCAGCGGTTGATGGCAGAAGCCAACAGAGCCTATGAGATGGGTGATGTCGATCGCTTAAAGCGAATCCTTGAAGAATACGAGAGCTGCCCTGAGGCGGTACGGGGTGATGGTGTTGGTGCCGAGTTGGTGCGGGTCATCAGAAAGATTACCCAAGTCAGGAGGAGGCTTACAGAAATTGAGGCCGACCTTAAGCAGCTAGGTGGCTCCGAATTAGTGAAACTGAAGACGAAGGCCGAAGAATATGAAAAGCTAGGCCGCGACCTGCTGGCAGAGATGGCAGAACAGGTAGACAGGCAAATCGTAACTGCTCGTCAGCGGACCCATTAGCGTTTCCAGTTAAGCGACTGCGTGAAAACATGGAGAAAAAGGGCGCATCCATGGCAGAACATTATCTAGTTCCCACCTCAGACGCTAGCCTTTCTAAGCGATCTGACGCTTTACTTCTTCGTGGCATCCGCGACCTTAATGCGGTTGAGCGCCAACAGGCAAGGGCCGAGTTCATAATGGGATGGGAGTGTGAATTTGGAGCACCGCCAAATCCTGAGAAGGCGATGGAACACTATCGCAAAGCCGCGGAACTCGGCCACATGACTGCCCTCTATACCCTGTGTATGAAGTATCAATTGGGCAGTGGTGTGGACCAAGATTCTCTGGAGGCTGAACGTTGGTTCACCCAAGTCCGTGATAAGGCTGAACGCGGTGACAGAGAAGCACAAACGACCTGCTCATGTTTGTACCAAGAGGGTTGGGGAGTCCAAGAGAACAGCCATGAAGCAGCACGCTGGGCTACAAGAGCGACCGAGGATGGCCCGACCCCGCGCCGGGCCGACTCCGAGGCATGGCTTGCGTACATGTACCGCCACGGACATGGGCTGCCGCAAGATGTTGATGCGGAAGAGCGTTGCCTCAAAAGTGCGCTTGACCTGTGTGCGCAAGACGACGACAGCCGCCAACGCGCTGGACTCCTTCACGATCTCGGGCAAATTTATAGTGGAGAAGTGGGCAATTCTAACGAGAAACGACGCTCCAAACGGCACCTCGTGAACGCCTACGCTTGTTTCATGCTGTGCGCAGACGATTATGACGCAGCGGCCCAAGCGGCCCAAGCGGTAGCTTGGAGAGGAACAAGAAACCACTATCTCGAAAAAGCGGCAACAAGTCGAGCCAAAGCCAAGCTCGTCTTTGCCCAAATGAGTGCTACACAGATCGCTGACGCTGAGGACCTAGTGAAGAAAAAGTGGCCCATAGCCGCTGACGCGGGCGGTCCGGTCCGGTGAGAGACACAGATTGCGCGATTGAGCGAGAACATGGAGAACAACGGGAAATCACGCGAAGACAACTATCTCGTTCCGACCACAGCCCATTCGATTGCTCGACGATCTGGCTCTTTGGTCAGACGCGGCCTCCGCGATCTCGATGCGGCAGAGCAAGGGTCAGAATGTTTTCAAGAAGTATTCCAGAGGCTAGACAAACTCTACCTATCCTATGGTCGCGGAATAGCAACTGACGATGGGGTAGGAGTCTGGAAGACTGGCGATTCATTCTCTTGCTTTTCCGGCGATTCCAGCACGGAGTTCCACGTGTTTGAGTTCTTCCTTTTTGGAAATGACGACCTAACCTTTTGGAAGGGAATAGGCGATCCCGCCGGGTTAACGCAGGAAAAACTGAAGGCGGCACTTCTAGAATACCGTTCGAGGCTCAAAGATGGAGGCATATGGCCGGGACCCGTAAGGCTAGTTAGAGCGCCTTCTGAATCGCACATCATGGTGAGTTTTGACTTGTTTCGCAGCGAGAAGTCTTCCTCTGGGCTTGCGATCTGGTCTGAGCCTGAGGGTGCTCATGTAGAGATTGACGGCAGTTTTGTTGGGAGCACACCATTAGATATGGAGATCACGACTGGCGAGCATTTAGTTGTCGTCAGGAAAACTGCGTATGAAACTTGGTCGCAAAAGTTGCAGGTGTCCGGGTGGTCGCTAAGAACGGACCTCTTCCAGACATGACGAACGGTTGCCGCCGGGAGTGAACGACGGCAAAGCGCGGAGCTTCATTTCTGCGCTAGTGTTGCGGGTATGGGCACGTCCTTCAGAGCGAGGTTTGTGAGATGTCGCCGAAGATTATTTCGCTCTTCGGTTGGCAAAGGCTGATGTCCCGTTATCATGCAATGAGCTTGCTGATGCTCACCCCAGTCCTCTGCAATCTTGTGTACGAAGCCCACTCCCGCCCGTGTGTGCTCTAAGGCTTCAGAAACCCTCAAGCGAGCAACTCCCCAATCTCTGTTCGGTAGCACCGTGAGCAAGTCTTCAGGCGTAATTCCTTGGCGCACACCAAGGGGAGCAGCCGCTTCCTGTCCTTGAGGCATTTTCGCAATTCCGAAAGACGGGCCGTCGTCGATTGGATCGTTGGCAACGAGCTTAAAGCACCGCTCCGTGGGCAATCCTTTGTCGTCGGCAAGTTTCGGGTTCAGTCCCCTCAACACAACTTCGCCATCTGTGAGAACTGTTCCAAGTGCCGCTAGGCTAGTACCCACTCAACATGCTCCGAAGTGTCGTCAACAGAAATGGGCCACAGTCCGAGAGAATGGTATGCATCGAGAGGCTGCCAGTGTTGGGCAGCGACGTTGTTTCCAACTACGGTGATATTTAATTCCTTCCGTCCGTGAACCCATTTGAAGAAGACGGAGCCGTCAGGGAAAGGCAAGACCAACGGAAACGACGCAGTGTTCTTACGCTCAAGCACGACAGCGATGTGCTCAACTACTTGCAAAGAACGTCGAATCGTTTCCTCCGAAATAGGCTGCGCCCCTTCGTCGTCCCAGTTCGCTCCGAGTTTAGAAAAAGCAGCAATCTTGCGACGCAAGTCGGCAGCACCAGCCGTCGCGCCACCCTCCAAATTAGTTATCTGTTCGAGCATCGTGAACTCGGTGGTTGGCTGGGGATGGTACACCACCGGAGTTGCAAGGTAGGTAATCGCATTGTTAATTTGCCGGAAATCGACTCTCGTCGATGCCTGTCCTTCAACAAGATCGAAGGCTCCGCTCCTAGGTTTCAAACCCACAGCTTCGAGCAACTCGGTATTCTCAGAAAGCAAGAACCCGAAGAATGGGTCGTCTGCTGCTCGTTCCTTCTTGGCGCGTCTTGCTTCGGTAGCCATAGCGTCTATTTCTCCCTGCCCCACTTTTGATGCGCCTCCGGCGTAGTCAGGTCCGTGAAACTTCTGACAATCCACTCATGTGCCGCGTCGAACCATTCCCTTAGAGAGTACTTGTCCGAGTGTGGCCCCGTGCATGTAAAAATGAGAACCAGAAGGTTGTTGCCGCTCTTTTTGTCGATGGCGTTACTCAACGAAGCTGTCGCCGTTCCCTTCTGACCGGGCATTCCGAAACGCCATGCGGCATTGACTGAGTCCGGTGTAGAAGGGTAGCTATCTCTAAGCGGCGAAAATTGAAAAAACTTGATGTTCTCTTCGATTGACCGTGCTACATCCTTCCCCATTTCGATGTGGTTGAAGTAGCTCAGTTCATAACGGAGAATTGACAGCGGCCCAACATTCTCTCTCGCCACGAACGCCGAAAACGCAGACCAGAGATGCTCAAACCTGCTCAGCACTTCTTGATAACGCGGGTACTGATCTTCTGGCTTCGTTCTTCGCCAGTTGACGTGTAACCGCGTGTCTTGTAGCTGTGCAACGTACTGATCGTTTTCCGAAAATGACATCATGCGACGAAGTGGCGGCAGATCGAGGACAACGAGCCGTTGCGACTCAACGTCGCTGGCGTCGAGGAGTGGGCTTGCGTCGGCAGTCTTTGGGTAGTCTCGTATTTGCTCGGACCAGAACTGACCGAAGTGCCTGCTTTGTATTCCGGCGAGCTTCTGAAATATCACCCCGAACGAGACCTCTATGACAGGAGGGTTCCCGTAGCTGGGTAGCGGTGATGGAGAACTCGCGGTGCTCGTCATGTGCCCGTAAATGACCGTTTATCTTATAACAATCGTCTATGACTGTGGAATCCGATAGGGAGGGGCCGACAGTGCAATCATCTCACGTTTTCTGGCAGTGGTGTTCACTGAGCAGGTTCCGGGACTTTTCGCACTGATACCAGTGATACGGTTTTCGTAGAATCAGAGGCAATAAGGGAAACTATGGAAACGGCAACCTAAGTTACGAATGTGCTCGACACCCGCATAAACACAGGCTAGAATCGTTAACTGTAGGATTCATCGGCACTTGCTAGAAATGGCAGTTAGAGAATCCCTCCCTCTCCGCCATCATATTTTCCAAGGGCTTAGGGGTATATAGACGGACGTCGATATACGGGCCTAGGGCGCAGACTCCCTCACAATCGGACGGCGACGGACGGCGAAAAGCCTGCCTCTAAATTCGGCGGAAAACTTTACTGCGCTGGAGCAGCGGGAGTGACTTCAACCGCAATGACAGCTTGTGGGTTTTCGAGGCGAGTGACTTCGGCAATCTTCGCCTTGATCAACTGTTCCCATTGATTGAAACGGACAGCAACGTCTTGCGTGTTGGTGTCATTCAGTGGGTTCATATGGCACACGACGCAGCGTGAGCGGTAGACCTCGGTGATGAAGTGTTGAAACCATTCAGCGGTTGGGAAGAAAGCATCTACAAAATCCGTTTGCGCTGCTCTCACGAGAGCTGGAAGCTGGTTCAAGTCCAGATAATCAATCGGGTTCGTGCTCCGGCGTTGATGCCAAGCGTTAACTTCATCATCTGCCAGCCGGATCGTTAGATGTTTCTGCAAACCATTCGGCGCGATCTTTTCCCACCAGTCATTCCCGTGCTTCGCTTTCAAGACACGAGTCAGGAATTGACGAATGGAGTTCTCAAGCAGGGACAACGTCTGATAGACGGGAACCATTGCCTCAATTTCATCCCGCGTCCCTTTATTGAGGATTGGGTCTGCTTCGGGATTATCCAGCTTCACGCGGAAAGGCTTCTTGGGTTTCTTGGTTCCTGTCTTTGCCTTGGCGGCTGGTTGAGCGGCGGCTGCCACGGTCGTTTGAACGTAGGGAATCATCCCGCGAATCTGCTCCAGCTTTCCGGGCGGTAGCACGCTTCCATGCTTGTGAAGATTGATGTGATTCTTCACGGCCAAGACGAGGATCGCGTCTCCAGTTGAAATGGAGAGCTGATCCGCAATGTCTTTCGCGATGTTGTAAAGCTGTGCTCGCTTGACCTGCAATTTATCTTGCAGAGCCTCCCGGATTTTATCTACGCCTGCCATGTTTTACTCTTCAGGAGTTGGCACCAGTGATGCTGGGTCAACCGTCGGGATTTCACGCGGCCTCTGCCTCGCCTTGGCTTTTGCCAGTGTGACACTTACGGTGTTCGGTGTCGTGCCCAACAGCTCGGCTATGAATTTCCGGTCGAAGCCAGCTGTGTTGAGCATCTGGATTGCCTGTGTCTGCTTCACGTTCGCAGTCACCTGCATCGCCGCGAGCTTCAGCATTTGATCGAGCTTCGTGTCTATCCGTTGTAGTACGTCGTCATTGCCCATTGGTGACATTGGTCTCCTGAGGTTCTGGTATCGCCAATCCAGGTTGATCTTCCGTCTTCGTTTTGACTTTTCGTTTTGGTGGAACAGGCAGCGTCATCATCTTCTTATAGAGTGGGAATTTGGCCGTGCCAACATTGATAACGACACCGTCATCGAACCAACCTTGCAGCGCGGCTGACATAGACTGCTGTGTGACTCCCGCAACCGCCGCCAGTTGAGTTCCGTTCTTAGTGCCATCGCATGCGTTGTAGGCTTGAATGTACGCATCAGGGTTTTTCTTTTTCGCCGTCACAATCTCGACCAATTTCTCAGGCGTCCAGACGAGCCGGGCGAGAAGCGAAACCATGATCTGGTTCGTTTCGACAATGTTCGCGAAGACTTCATCTTGCGTCATTGAGCGACCTCCGCAGCGGGCACAGCAGCTTGACGATCATGTCCAGCCGGGAATTAGTGGCGGCATCCTTGTCATCATTCTGAAGCGGCACAAAACCTCCTTGTTGCTAATCGACCATGATTGGAAATTAGCACCAACCGCGTCACAGTCAAGGAAATTCCGCACTGCCGCTAAGATTTGCTTGTGGAAAAACTTAGGAAATTGCACCGCAACCTGTGCATTGTGGAGGAAAACGCACCATCCGTGGTGCAGGAAAGTAAAACTAGCCGGAGGTCATGGTGATTGAGGAGTGGCCCAACGGTTTCCCTGACCGCTGCACTTCCGATGCCGACAAAGGGCTTTGGGATTTCCGTCGCCTGTTCCGCCGGCCTTTAGGTCCATTCTCGGCTTGCGCGATGGAGCCGGCTAGCGGAGAATTGCCGGATGATTGCAGAACCCAACGGCCTGACCTGGCTCTGCTGCGAATGTAAGAAACGGCTGGACAAGTCTGAGATGTTCGAGTTCGGCGGTACGGTCGCATGTGAAGAGTGTGTGCGGTCCTACTACGAACAGGCGAACTCCGTAGACCCAATGATCCAATGGGATGTCGAACTCGAAGTGAAGACGCGGCGTAGGAACGCCTTCGCGTGGGGTCAAACGGAACAGGCGCGAACTTGAGAAGTACACCGCGAAGTTCGGATATTAAGCCCGAGAATCTCCCACGTCAGGTCACAGAGTCGCGACTGGCCTTAGTAGGCCGGCTGGATCTGCGCCCTGCGCTTTTTCAGTTCCGTGTACTCGCCCTCGAACGGAAAGCTTATTCGCGGGTCACAAACCCGGAGCGATTCGCATCCCTGCACGACAGTGCGGCAGGATTGCTCCAGCGTTTAGAGCGCGAGTTCGAGCCCCAGCGCAGACGTACGGCCTCGACTCCGATTTGGAGCACGACTGCAATCTGTCGCGCCTGAGCGTAGCCCTCCTGCCGTGCGACGTGAGTGCAGCGCCCCTCATCATTGCCTTCTCAGATTTTCCGAGACTCCGCGTACATTAATCTGCCGGACGAATTCCGTACTTGGTCAGCTTGTACGCCAAGGCGCTGCGGGAAAGCCCCATGCGGCGGGCCGCTTCGGCTTGGGCCCCACGCGTGGAACTCAAGGTTCGAAGGATCAGTTCCTTCTCCGCACTCTCAAGGACATCGGTGAGATCGAATGAGTCGGCCAATTGGATAGACAGTCCCTCAGCGTGCGCGCTGCCATTTCCCTTAGCCGGCCCCGCTCTTTGGGCGAGCGGCAAATCATCGGCGCCGATCTCCTGGTTGCTGGTGAGGATGTAGGCACGCTCGATCAGGTTGATCAATTCGCGAAGATTTCCCGGAAAATGGTACTGCTGCAACTTTTGCAGCGCCTCGGCAGTCAGCCTTCGGCGCGGCATTTTGAGTTCGGTGGCAACCCGATGGCAGAACACATCGCTCAAGCCGGCAATGTCGTCGCGCCGGTCGCGTAGCGGTGGCAGATGGATAGGAACAACCGCGAGCCGGTAAAATAGATCCTCGCGAAACAGCCCCTCTTTCACACGCTGTTCAAGATTGCGGTGCGTCGCCACCAGCACCCTCACGTCGACGCGGCGCGGACGGGTCGACCCGACTCGCAACACTTGGCCATCGGTCAGAACGCGCAAGAGTTTGGCTTGCGCGGCCAGAGACATTTCTCCCGCTTCATCGAGGAATAGCGTGCCCTCATGGGCCGCTTCGAACAGACCCTGGCGCTGGCGATCGGCTCCGGTGAATGCCCCTTTCTCGTGGCCGAAGAGTTCGCTCTCCAGCAGAGTTTCTGTAAACGCTGCACAGTTGACGGCAACAAACGGCTTCGCTGCTCGCGGACTATTGCGGTGAATGGCGCGGGCAACGACCTCTTTTCCCGTGCCGGTTTCGCCGGTGATCAAAACCGTGGCGTGGGTCGGTGCAACGCGAGAGATGCGTTCACGAACCTCGTGCATCGCAGGGCTGTCGCCATAGATTTCTGAGGTTCCTTCGAGCCGGACGACCGCGTCCTTCAGCAGAATGTTTTCCCGGAGAAGGCGTGTGCGCTCGCAGGCACGGCGCACCATGGCGCGGACAACCTCGGGCTGAAACGGCTTGGTCAGGAAGTCAAAGGCACCGCTGCGCATGCTTTCGACCGCGAGTTCAATGGTGGCCACAGCGGTGAGGAGGATCACTGGCAGTGTGGGATCGTTTTCGTGGGCGGAGGCAAGAACAGTCAGGCCGTCCCCGTCAGGCATTTTCTGGTCAGTGATGACAACGTCGAAGTCGTTGGCGGCCAAGCTACGTTGAGCCTCCTGAACTCCTCCCGCCTCCAGGATCTGGTGATGATCCTGGCGGAGATTCGTTGCCAGGATGCGGCGCATATTCGGTTCGTCATCGACTACAAGAATTCGTCCCATTGTGAACTTTCTTACCTTCCTTCGTTCTCGGCTGCGGAGGGCAGAACCAGAGAAAAACAAATCAGGTCTGGCCCGTTGACCGCGAGAACAAGATCGCCGCCCTGCGCCCGCGAGATATTGCGGGCAATCGCAAGACCAAGTCCGGTTCCGTGTGGCTTCGTGGTGAAGAATGGTTCAAAGATGCGGCTGAGTGCGGGCTCGGCAATAGGAGCGCCGGCATTCTCCACGTCGATGTGAATTCGCTGGTCGCCATCGTGAACGCGGAGAGTGACTCTACCCTCTGCGGGGGATGCATCCACCGCGTTCAGCAGCAAGTTCATCAGCGCCTGCTGGAGCTGGCTTTCGTCGGCACGAACTGCAATTCCAGGGGGTACGTCGACTTCAAAAGAAACGCCCTTTTTGCTGGCATGAGCGCGGGATGCGTCCGCGACATAGCTAACCATATCGGCGACGGAGGTACGCGCCAACTGTGGTGGGCGGATGCTGGCATAGTCGAGAAAATCGGTCGTCAGCCGGATCAGCCGGTTCGCTTCCTCGGACGCGATCGCAAACATTTCTTCGCGTTCTGCGCCTGTGAGCTCCTTCGCGGTAGCGATGGAGCTGGCGATCATCGCGACGGGGTTGCGGATTTCGTGTGCAATTGCGCTCGATAAGCGTCCCACGGCGGCCAGCTTCTCCTCGCGCAGTAGCTGCTCGCGCGCGCTCTCCAGTTCAAGCACGTTGTTTGCCAGACGAGTCTCCTTACGCCGCAAGTCGGCCAGCAGAAGCCACACCAGCACTCCGACGATCGCGAACAGCAGTGAGGTGATGCCGGCTTCGTAATATTCGCCGACGTCGAGAGGAGGATGCTTTTTGTAAAACCACCAAACTTGCAAGAACAGTGATATGTCGACCACGCCAACTACTCCGACGATGGCGAACAGGTCGAAACGGAATGCAGCTTCCAACACGGCTACAACCATCAGGACAAAATATGGTGTGTCCTCTCTGTCTGTGAGAACGGCCAGCATTGACGTAAGCGCAATATTCAGCGCGATCGAGGACCACGTAAGAAGAGCCAGCCCGGCTGGCTTCAGCGGCTGTGAAAGTCGGCGCAACCACAGCCATTCCGCTGCTTTAAGGAAGACGCCCAATCCGACGCCCGCGACGAGCACGGGCGCAGGCGGTCCCCAAAAAGCAGCGAAGTGTAGATGAAGAAGAAAAAGCCCCAGAAGGATAAAGAGGTTGAGAATGATGAAGATGGATTCCTGGCGACGGAATGAGTCGAGATCAGACCCCAAGAAAGACTGCGAAGGAAACACTTTTCTGAACACGGCCCTGCCCCCTCAACCACCGACAAACATACAGAACGCCATCGACCAGTCATTCCCCCACGCTGAAGGGTGCTTGAAAGAATGCAACTGCGTATGTGATCGAGATCACGTATCGGCCGTCTGCAAGGCTGGCATGGAGGCCGCTTACAACTAGGGTGTATCGAAAACTTTCAGCGGACGTTCAGAAGTCTTGACATTCGGAACCCGTACGGCAAGACTCACCGCACGGACCCTGACGCCCTTATTCTTGCTGGATACCTCCTTAGCCAATGTCGGTGGACGCGGACTCACAGCGTACATCCCTTTAAAAGTGAGTGCACCTTTGGTGACTAGTGGGCTTGGCTGTTGGCCGCTAGACTGCAACCCATAGACACAGAAGTGGGGAGTGCTGCCAGACTCACGAGGGACTTCGTGCGCCGCAAGAGGCAAGAGACCGCTGATCGAATAGTTCCAGAGCTGGGCCTCCACATCGGAAGCCTGGCGCATCTTTTCCTGCAGGTATTCCTTCTGTTGTGCGTGCTCGCGGTTTGCCATCCCACGGCTTCAGCACAGATTTCCCCGGGGCCACTCTCGCGCGCCCACCAATCCCTCAACGGATCGACCAATTGCGCCACTTGCCATAAGTTCGGCGGACAAGCCGCGCTGAAGTGCCTCGATTGCCACACCGAAATCGCTGGACGCTTGTCGGCCCACCGGGGATTGCACGCTACTTACAACATCCCCGCAGGCTCGAGCCAGGAATGCGCGCGATGTCACTCTGAACACAATGGTGAAGACTTCCCGCTCGTGAAATGGGACACGAAGACCTTCAACCACAAAGAGGTCGGATACATCCTCGAAGGCAAGCATGCAGGGGTCGAGTGCACCAAGTGTCACAATCCATCGCACATCTCTCCGCAAGAGCGGACAACAATCAAAGAAAAGAATCTGAGCCGCACCTATCTCGGGATCTCGACTGCCTGCGCCACCTGCCACGAAGATCAGCACAAAGGACGCCTGGGACCGAAGTGCGAGTCCTGTCACAACTTCGTCGACTGGAAGCAGATCAGCGTCGCGCAATTCGATCACTCCAAGACGCGCTATCCGCTGACAGGACTGCATGCGCAGGTGCAGTGCGCGAAGTGCCACACGAACGGTGCCGACGGCAAGCCACAGTACGTCGGAATTCCCTTCAATCAATGTTCGGACTGCCACAAAGATCCGCATCGCGGCAGTTTTCCGCAGGGCTGCCAGACGTGCCACGGCACGAGTGGATGGAAGAAAGTGTCGCTCCAAGGAGTCAATGAGCACTTCGATCACTCCAAGACGAAGTTTCCATTGCTGGGCAAGCACGTTAGCGTCGACTGCGCTCAGTGCCATGCCGGTGGTGATTTCAAGAAGCCTCTCCTGTTCCAGAGATGCATGGATTGCCACAAAGACGCGCACAACGGGCAGTTCGCCAAACGTGCCGATGGTGGCGAGTGCGCCACTTGCCACAACGTACAGGGATGGAAGCCTTCGCTGTTCACGGTGAAGGAGCACGCTGCATCGGCTTATCCGCTGCAGGGCGGCCATGCCCGCCTGGAGTGCGCGAAGTGTCACGTCCCCAAGGGCAAAGACACTCTGTTTAAGGTGAAGTTCGAGCACTGCACCGATTGTCACAGCGACCGGCATTCGAATCAGTTCGCGGCTGCTCCATATTTCAATGCCTGCGATCGCTGCCACAACTTGGAAGGCTACAAGCCCTCCACCTTCACCCTGGCCAAACATAAAGAGACCCATTTCGTTCTTACGGGCGGCCATGTGGCAGTGCCTTGTGCGGATTGCCACAAGGAATCGGAGGCACTACAGCCGAAGGCCGTGATCTACCATTGGAAGAATCTGAACTGCACTAGTTGTCATGCAGATCCGCATAAAGGCCAGTTCAAGGAGCGCATGCTGCAGGTGCGTGCGGATAGCTCTGTGGCCGGATGCGAAGCGTGTCACAGCACCAAGTCGTGGCAAGAGCTCTCGGGCTTCGATCACTCGAAGACCCCATTTGCTCTGCTCGGCGCGCATCGAGCCACAGCCTGCAAAGACTGCCACAAACCGCCGAATCTGGAAACCAAACTGATCAACGTGGACTTCAAAGCAGCGCCCACCGCGTGCGAGGACTGCCACGAGGACATCCACGGGAAGCAGTTTGCGACGGCAAATATCACGCGCTGCGCAGAATGCCACAACAGCACGAAATGGAAGCCGTCACTGTTTGACCATGAAAAGCGGACGACTTTCCCGCTACGGGGCGCTCACCAAAACGTGCGGTGTGCCGCTTGTCATAAGCTGACCAAGGTCGTCGCAGCCAAGACAGTCCTTTTCTACAAACCTACGCCCAAGGACTGCGCCGTGTGCCACGGACCAACGAATCCCGTATCAGGAGCAAAAAAGAAGTCATCCTGATCGTCTGCCTTCGTACCTTAGCTGAGTTTCACCACACAGCTCCACATAATTCACTTCCAGGAACCCAAGTTGTACAACCTTCTATTCGAGCAGCACATCGATGTCGAATGTATAGCTTATGGTTTTAGCCTGCTTTTCATTGGCGCATGCAATTACTTTTTTGTACACACGTTCAATTTTCTGAACACCGGTCAGCGCGAAAAAAATGCGAGAAGATGGCAGAAGTTACATTTGACTTTGAGTAATAGTGCAACTGGGTCCAGGGTGTATGGTCCAAAAGACCGCGTCAATAGGCACTGTCGTAACTTTTGGCCGAGCACCAGGATCGATATTCTTTTTGGACTGCAAATTGCAAAAACTGGAATTACTCTTCTTACCGTTTTCTGCTTTCTAGTTTTTTTGTAAAGAACGTCTGCAAGGGGCAAGTCCATGGGGGCTCGGGGTGTATGCAAGATAATCTCGCTCGGTCTCCTCACGTTTGCCGCCGTGTGCGTAAGCGCTTTGGCGCAGAACACATTGGGCACGCACAGTCCGCACGGAGATCTGAATGTCCCCTGTCAGAACTGCCACACGGCTAGCGCGTGGAAGCCGATCCGGGCCGTACCTGAATTCGATCACAACCGTACGAAATATCCATTACGCGGCATGCACACGGCTGTTTCATGCACACAGTGTCACGTAAAGCCGGCATTCACGAGTGTGGGACAGCGCTGCCAGGACTGCCACGCCGACATCCACAAGCGGCAACTTGGAGCGAATTGCGAACAGTGTCACACGGTGCGCGGATGGCAAGTTTCCATTCAGCAGGTACAGCAGCATAACAACCGCTTCCCCCTCACCGGCGCGCATGCAGCCGTAGATTGCGATGCCTGCCACAAGGGTGCAGCGAGTAGCCAGTTCCAGACGATGTCGACGGAGTGCTACTCCTGTCACTCAGCGGATTTCAAATCGGCCAACAATCCGAATCACGCTTCCGGTGGGTTCTCTACAACTTGCACAACTTGCCACGGGACCGATACCTGGTTTAACGCCAACTTCGATCACAGCTCGGTTGGATTTCCCCTCACAGGCGGCCATGCAGTTCCACCACGGCAATGCAGCGATTGCCACATCAACAACAATTTCAACCTGACAAGCACGGCGTGCGTGAGCTGCCACTTAAAGGACTATCAAGGAACGACGAATCCGAACCATCCGGCAGCGAATTTCCCGCAGACTTGCGCCCAGTGCCACAACACCACTTCATGGTCGAACGCGTCGTTCAACCACAACATGACCAACTTCCCTTTGACCGGGCTGCACACCGTGCCCCCGCGCCAGTGTAGCGACTGCCACATCAATAATAATTACAACCTGACGAGTACGGCCTGTGTGAGCTGCCATCTGAAGGACTATCAGGGGACGACGAATCCGAATCACGTAAGCTCGAACTTCCCGCAAGGCTGCGATCAATGCCACAACACGACTTCGTGGCTCAATGCGACTTTCAACCACAACAGTACCGGATTCACTTTGACCGGGTCGCACACCGTTCCACCGCGTCAGTGCACCGACTGCCACGTCAACAACAACTACAACTTGACGACCACAGCATGTGTGAGCTGCCACTCCAAGGACTACACGAATGCCCTGTCGCCGGTGAATCACCTCGCCGCCGGATTCCCGACGACATGCGAGACCTGCCATGACACCATTCAGTGGACCGATGGCACGTTCAATCACACCAGCACCGGCTTCCAGTTGACGGGCTCGCACACGGTCCCCCCTCGGCTTTGCACCGATTGCCACACCAACAACAACTATTCGCTGAACAGCACACTGTGCTACTCGTGCCACCAGAAGGATTACGCCGGCACCAACAATCCCCCACATCAGTCAGCGGGCTTCCCAACCACCTGCGAGCTCTGCCACGACACGAACGTGTGGACGGATTCCACGTTTAATCACAACAACACAGCCTTCCCCCTCACTGGTTCGCATACGGTGCCGCCGCGACAGTGCGCCGATTGTCACGTGAACAACAACTACACGACGCTGCCCACTACGTGTTATGGCTGCCATACGAACGACTACAACCAGACGACGAATCCCGGACACCAGGCGCAGCCGCAGTTCTTCCCGACCACGTGCCAGAACTGCCACAACACAACCGCCTGGACCGGCGCGACCTTCAATCATACCCAGTACACGCAGTTCCCAACGAGTCACGGAAACGCCAACAATGTTTGCGCAACGTGCCACATCAACTCGAACAACTACTCGGTCTTCCAGTGCACCGGCTGCCATGGCGGGAACAACCCGAACAATTTCCATCATGATCAAGTTCCCGGATACGTCTACAACAGCATCAACTGTTACCAATGCCACCAGAACGGTCAGGGTGGCGGATAGAGATTCGGCATCGCAATTGCTCAAACAGAGGCAGATGGCAGCGATGCCAGACTTCAGGCGGCAGGTGGAGCGCCAGCGAGTGTTAGCCACAAATGACGGCAGTCGAGAAACATCTTGCTATCACGATGCTCTTGTTGTCTTGCGCCACGGCTCAGACCCCTGCCACGGTAACGGTGCAGCAGGTCTCGACCGCGCGAGAAGGAACCAATCTGCGTGTCGAGATCGCGCTCAGCGCTCCAGTAAAACCCACGGTTGAAATGACCGCGAACCCGAACCGCATCCTCCTCGACTTTCCAGACACAGTCTGCAACCGTGACGCGAAGAATATTTCAGTGCACATGAATGGAGTGCGCCAGGTGCGCGCCGCGCAACACAGCACGACTCCGTTCATCACTCGCGTCGTTCTCGATCTCGACCAGGTTCATCCCTACGTGGTCACGGCCGAAGGGAACAAAATCATTCTGACGGTGGAAGCCGCCGAGAAGCATCGAGTCTCACACGGTGCGCCGGTGGCCGCCACTTCGGGCAATCTGATTTCTGTTTTCCGGCGGCGTCACGACAATGCTCCTGTGCTCGACGAGCAATCTGGCGGAGGAGGCGAGTCATTGCCTGCACCTCCACCCACGACCAGCGGCCCCGGATTCGAGCCGCCCGCCGACAATTCTTCTGAGTCTGCGCTTCCTCCTGCGCAGCCACGACCTGTCCCGCCGAGCCCACCCGCTTCCGTTTCTCAGGAAGGCTCGGCGGGTCAGGTCTCGTTCGATCAGAATCAGATCGCCAGCGCGAAAGCGCCTCCAACTATGACTGCGCCGGCGCAGCAGCCTGCAAATGCTCCTGCGCCAGTTCCTATTCCGCCATCGCTGAAGCCGGAGGAGAAAACCGTCGACGCCACTCCGCCGGTTGCAGGAACCAACGCACCCGTCGCAGCCGCACCGATGCCTGCGCTGCCTACTCCCGCAACGGAAAAAGCACCCGAACCCGCAGCGGACACAACCGCTGCCGCAGCGGCCGCTACCCACGAAGCGACCTCCACTCTGATTGCGCGTAGCGATGACCCCAGCCTGCGAACAGTGTTCAAAGTGAAATATGTGGCGGAAGGTGTCGCTTACCTCGAAGGCGGACGCGCACAAGGCCTAAAAGAAGGCATGAAGCTGGAAATCGAAGACTCGAACCTTCCGGCAAAGCAAGGAGACAGCGCGAACGCAGCCGACCCGCGAGTGATCGCCGAACTCGAAGTCAGCGGCGTCGCTGAGACATCCGCCGTCACCGACATTCACGATCCCAAGCGCCCGGTAAAAGTCGGCGACCTCGCGTACCTCTCCACCGGAGACGCCGAAGCCCTCGTGCAGCAGCGGGCCCTGAGTGCCACGCGCCAATATCCAGCGGTGATCTCATTTACGGAAGGTGACACGCTCGACGAAGAAGCACGCGAAGAAGTGCCGCGTCCGCCGCTGCCGTCAGTCAACCGCGCCCGCGGACGCATCGGCTTCGACACCATCGAAACCATCAGCCACGGCACCAGTAACGTCACCAGTTCCGATGTCGGCATGGTCTTTCGTGGAGACATCACCCGCATCGGCGGCACCTACTGGAACCTGAGCGGCTACTGGCGCGGACGTCTGACCAAAGAATCGGCAGCCAGCCAGCAAACCCTGCAGAACCTGATCAACCGCACGTATCACATCAATATGACTTACGACAATCCGAACTCCACGATTGTCGCCAGCTTTGGACGCCTGTATCTGCCCTGGGCGCCAAGCCTCGACACAATCGATGGCGGATATTTCGGCAAACGTCTGTCGAAAGGCAGCGTTTTGGGAGTCTTCGGCGGATCCACTCCGGATCCCTCTTCGTGGGATTACAGCCCCAACCGCGCGATCAGCGGCGCTTTCATCAATTTCGAAGGCGGCGAGTACAACGGCTTTCACTACTCCGCCACCAGCGGCGCCGGCGTGAGCATGGTGAACTGGGCCATTGACCGCCCGTTTGTGTTCCTTGAAGACTCCCTCTCATACAAAAGGACGATTGCCTTTTACGAATCCGCACAACTGGATAGCCCGAGTGGGAACTCTGTCGCCGCCGCGCCCGGGCCTGGCTTGGGACGCAACTTCACTACGGTGCGTTTCAATCCGCACCCGCGCGTGGAATTCGATGCCAATTACAACTACTTCCGCGATGTTCCAACCTTCGATCCCAACCTGGTGGGCACGACACTGCTCGACAGATATCTGTTCCAGGGATTCAGTGCGGGCGGGCGGGTCGAAGTATGGAACCAGATCTGGCTCTCCACCAACCTCGGTCGTGCCAGCGGCACCGGCGATGCCAAGAGCTCTTTGAATCAAATGTACGGCGTCACTTTCGGCCGGATTCCCTTCGTCAAACTGCGTGCCGATGCCCACTACGCCAAGTTCGACAGTTCGTTCGGCAGCGGATCTTACGAATCCTTCTCGCTGTCGCGGCAAATGAGCGACCGGCTGCGGCTTGAGCTGCTGCTGGGGCAGCAGAACTTCTCCTCCACTCTGACGACTAACACGCGCGGCCGTTTCGTGACCGGAACGGTCGAGACAACTCTCGGACCGCACTACTACCTGCAAGGCAACTTCACCACCAACCGCGGCGACATGAGCTACGACCAGTTCATGTTCTCGATCGGCTATCGCTTCGATAACCGGAGAAAGCACGAATGAGACCTACCACCAAACTTGCCGCTCATTGCGTGCGCGGCGCTGTCCTTGCTGCCGTCCTCACAGGCCTCTGCCTCGCCGACACGGCTCCGGCTTCGCCCGACGCGCAGAAACTCGCCCAACTGCTCCAGCGCACTTCGCACCAGACGGCACAATTCCTCGATCAGTTTTCCGATGTGAAGTGCACCGAACTCGTCCGGCAAGAAAAGTTGGGCAAGGATGACAAGGTTCAACTGAAAGAAGATTCCACCTTTGACTATCTCGTCATCCTCAACAACGATGGCGGCGAGCTCACTATCTCAGAGTCGCGCATTCCGGTTCACGAAGCCAGGAAGGATCGCAAGAATACGTCGATGCTCCTGAGCAACGGCTTCGCCACGCTCTTCCTCGTGTTCCATCCTTACTATGCGGAGGCCTTCAAGTTCACGCTGGCCGGAGAGGAAGAAGTCTCCGGACGGATCTTGGACAAGGTCACCTTCCAGCACATTCCCGGAATGAAGACTCCGGCGGCCCTGGCGCTGCGCGGCCGCGAGTATCCGCTGGAGCTGACGGGCACGGCTTGGATCGAGCCCGACACCGGATCAATCGCCAGGATCGAGGCAGGAATCGCCGACTCCCTGGAAGATGTTGGCCTGAAAACACTCAGTTCCGAGATCGAATTCGCACCCATCACGTTCAAAGACGTCAAGCAAACCTACTGGTTCCCGACTCAGGCGCGCGTGGAAGTCGAAACGCCGAGGCAGCACTGGCGTAACTTGCATCAGTTCACGCAGTACAAGAAATTCTCAGTCAGCACCGAGGAGCAGGTGGCCACAAAATGAGCGCTAATGCAACCGCAACTACCGCGATCGTTGACCGCACGCGGCCCGCCGGAGATACCGAACGAGGACATCGCCTTCGCATGCGCGCCCTCTACGTGGTCGCCATCGTCAGCAACCTCGCGATCTTTTTTTACGGCTTCGATTATTACAAGCTTTCGGCTGTCGACCGGCCCTTTTCTCCGAAGCACCACATGCTCCGGCCAAGCGGCCCGATCGGCCTTTATCTCGGCTTCGTCGGCGTCGCGCTATTCGCGGGAATTTTCCTCTATCCCTTGCGCAAGCACTGGGCGTGGTTGGGACAAATCGGAAGCACGCGCCACTGGCTTGATATTCACGTTCTGATGGGCCTCACGGCGCCCTTCATCGTCGCCTTCCACTCGACTTTGAAGTTCAAGGGCATCGCCGGAATGGCCTTCTGGATCATGTTCGCCGTCTCGGCCAGCGGCGTCGTCGGACGCTATCTCTACGCGCAGATCCCGCGCAAAGTCACCACCGCGGAATTGTCGATGAAGGAATTACAGGAGCTGCAGGAGAACCTCTCGCAGCAACTCGCCGCGCAGCATCTTCTGCCCGAGGCAGATTTGCGGGCGCTGCTTCGCATGCCCGACGCCCAGCGCGCCAATCGGCTGCCCATCGTAATCGCGTTGGGCTACATGATGATCCTCGACGTGGTCCGCATGTTCGGCATCGCCCGCTTACGGCGCCACTCGCTGACCTTCGGCCAGTCCCTAAAAACCCTGGCAGGATTTCTGCCCACGCAAAATCGTGAACTCGAAAAAGCCATCCAGGCTGCATCCGAAGAAGCTGCGCTCTCGAAGCGCCTGCTCTTCCTCTCGCGTTCGCAGAAGGTTTTTCATCTCTGGCACGTCGTGCACAAGCCGTTCAGCTACGCCTTCGCCGTGCTGGCCCTGATCCACATCGGATTGCAATTCTTTCTGGGATACTTCTAATCCTATGGATACTCTCATCACGTACGGGATCGGCGGCTTCTTCTGCTTCTTCTTTTTGATGATTTATCTCAAGAGCCTGAAGAAGCGGGAAGCCAAGGCGCGCGAAGCCGCGGAAAAAGGCAAGCTATTTTCCGAGGGACCGAAGGCGCAGCATCCACATATCGACACGAACTACTGCATCGGTTGCGCTACCTGCACCAGCGTCTGTCCCGAGGGCGATGTACTAGCCATGATCGGCGGCAAGGCCGTCATCGTCAACGGGCACAAATGTATCGGCCACGGACTATGCGCCGATGCGTGTCCCGTAGGTGCCATCACCATGGTGATGGCAAGCCCAAGCATGGCGGCCGACGTACCTTACCTGACGCCCGAATACGAAACCACGATACCAAACCTGTTCATCGTCGGAGAACTCGGCGGCCTCGCGCTGATCAAGAATGCTGTGAACCAAGGACGTGACTGCGTGGACATAATTGCATCCCGCCTCAAGATCAACGGCCCATCTCAAGCTATCCCTGGAGTGTTTGATCTGCTCGTAATCGGCGCCGGCCCCGCGGGCATCAGCGCTTCCCTGCGCGCCATCGAGCAGAAACTAAACTACATCACCATCGAGCGCGACGAGATCGGAGGTACAGTCGCAAAGTATCCGCGACAAAAATTGGTAATGACGAGTCCGGTCGAGTTCCCTATGTACGGTAAGTTTAAGAAGATGCAACTCTCCAAAGAAAACCTGCTCGCTTTCTGGGACATGATTCTGAACCGGGCAGACTTCAACGTGTCAACTGGAGAAAAGGTTGAGGACGTGAAGAAGGGCGAAGACGGCATCTTCACCGTCGTAACCGGCACAAACCAATATCGGGCCCGCGCCGTGGTCCTGGCACTCGGAAAAGCGGGCGAACCGCGCAAGCTCGGTGTTAAAGGCGAAGAACTTGCCCAAGGTCATGTACCGCCTGATCGAGGCGGATCACTACATCAACAAGAAGATTCTCGTCATCGGCGGAGGCGACAGCGCAGTCGAAGCGGCCATGGGGCTCGCCAACCAGTCAGGCAACCAGGTGACACTCTCATACCGCAGCGAGCGCTTCAGCCGCATCAAGGAACGTAACGCCAAGCGCATCGAAGATTATGCCAAGTCGGGAAAGGTGCGGGTGCTGTTCAATTCTAATCCAGTAGAGTTCAAGCCGGAGTCGGTCGCTCTCGACGTTGCCGGCACTCAGCAGGACATGCCCAACGATTTTGTCTGGATCTTTGCTGGAGGCACACCGCCTCACGCGTTCCTGAAGAAAATCGGCGTCGGCTTCGGCGCGCGAGACGTCACTCTCGAAACCAGTAGGGAAGCAAGGCAAGCCGATACGGAGCGCAAGGAACTCTCCTGCGCCGCCACGGCACCCTCGCATTGAGTTGCAACGTCGCCGTTTCCCTAATCGGGGGTCTTTAGTGTGATAGAGACCTGCTCGATCCTGACGACGACTCCGAACGCCGTAACATCGACTGTTCACGATAGGATGCCAGTCATCCTTGATCCGGATAGCTACGACCTGTGGTTCGATCCCGGAATAAAGGATGCGATCACCCCATCCAACATTTTGAAACCTACGAAGCGCAACTGATGCGCTGTTATCCGGTGAGTGCCAGGATCAATCTGGTGCAGAACGATGACCCGGGCAGTGCGAGGCCGGTAGAATTGGAACGACCACTGCAGCAACGCTTCGCGAATCCGGTCTGAATTCGAGCTTTCCACCTCCGGTTCGTGGGACCCGCACGCTGGGGAATTGGGTCGCTATCTCAATCGGAGTCGGGATACAGAGGAAAGTTCCATGTCTGCGGGAGAATTGTGTTGGATTCATGGTTCACTTTCTCTTCCACATGAGCTACAGCCGCGACGAAGGCTACGAGTCGTTGCGTAAAAGCCCTGGCCTATGAGTAGATCCCAGGCGCCTCATGTCCAAGCTTCTGCACGTACTCAACGTACGACCCAGGATAAACAGTGGGATGGCGGTCCGTGCCGCTCTCGCCGCCCAGTTCCAACACACGTGAGCCGAGACCGCGAAGGAACATGCGGTCATGCGATACGAAGATCATGGTGCCTTCAAACCCCTTCAGGGCGTGCACCAGCATTTCCTTGGTCGCAAGATCCAGGTGATTCGTCGGTTCGTCGAGCACCAGGAAGTTCGGCGGGTTGTAGAGCATGCGTGCTATGGCCAGCCGCGATTTTTCTCCGCCGGAGAGTGCGCGGATCTTCTTATCCACATCGTCGCCGGAGAACTGGAATGCTCCCGCCAGGTTTCGCAGTGCCCCGAGATTGTCGTGGGGGAAATCTTGTTGCAACTGTTCGATGACGGTGAGATCGGAATTGAGCACGTCCAGCGATTGTTGCGCGAAGTAGCCCATATACAGGCTGGCGCCGAGCCGCACGCTTCCGGCATCTGGAGAACTGGCCCCGGCAATCATCTTGAGCAGCGTGGTCTTGCCCGCACCGTTTCTTCCCATGACGGCCCAGCGTTCTCCGCGGCGGATGGTGAGATTGAACCCTTCGTAAATCACGCGCGGGCCGTAACTCTTGTGCAGATTCTCAAGGACGGCCACCTGTTCGCCGGATCGCGGTGGAACGCGAAACTGAAACTTCACCACCACGCGTTTCTTTGGCAGTTCGATCTTCTCGATCTTATCCAAGGCCTTAATCCGGCTCTGCACCTGGGCCGCTTTGGCGGCGTGCGTCCTGAAACGATCAATGAAGCGCTGCTCCTTGGCAAGCATGGACTGCTGCCGGGCGAATGCTGCCTGCTGATTGCTCTCTCGCACTGCCCGCTCGCGCTCGTAGAAGTCGTAGTCACCCGAGTAGGTAATGATTTCGCCGCCATCAATTTCTGCAATCTTTGAGACCAGACGATTCATGAACTCGCGGTCGTGCGAAGTCATGAGCAAAGCCCCAGGAAATGATTTGAGAAACTGCTCCAGCCAGATGATGGATTCGATGTCGAGGTGGTTCGTCGGTTCGTCCATCAGCAAAACATCCGGCATTCCGAGCAGGACGCGCGCCAGCGCAACCCGCATCTTCCATCCGCCCGAAAGAGCGCCCACGTCGCCGTCAATCTGATCGTCTTTGAATCCCAAACCGTGGAGCACTTCACGGGCTTGCGATTCGAGCGCGTAACCGCCTAAATGCTCGTACTCCTCCTGAACGTGACCGAAGCGATCAAGGATGCGGTCCATGTCATCAGCCTTATCAGGGTCGGACATTTCCCGCTGCAAGGCTTCGAGCTCGTGGTGCAGATCGCCGACGCGTCCGCTGCCTGCGATCGCTTCATCCAGAACCGAACGGCCTTGCATTTCCTCGACGTCCTGGCGAAAGTAGCCGATCGTCAACTTCTTGGGGACTGAGACCGCGCCCTCGTCGGGAGTTTCCTCGCCGACCACCATCCGGAAGAGCGTTGTCTTGCCCGCCCCATTGGGACCGACCAGTCCGACTTTTTCGCCGGGATTCAACTGAAACGAAGCATCCACGAAGAGCAACTGCTTGCCATACTGCTTATTGATGTTTGAGAAGGAGATCATTTTGAAGGAGCAGGTCGCGGCACGCTGCCTCTTCCAGTGTAGCCCGGACAGAAAATTGCCGGCCAACGCTGGCACATTGGGGATCAGGGAACAGAGATCAGCAATCGCAAAATTCATACTTGACATTGACTGGGAATCCACTACCATATGGTTGTGGATAGATTGGGTACAACATTTGCGGCATTGTCTGATCCAACCCGCCGGGCAATGATCGAACGACTCTCCCATGGGCCTGCCTCTGTGCATGGATTGACGGAGCCGTTTGCACTCTCACAGCAGATGATTTCAAAACATATTGCCTACCTGGTGCGGGCGCGGATTGTAATCAAGACGAAGCGTGGACGAGAGAGTGTGTGCACGCTTAGGCCAGCGGCGATCAAAACAGTCAGCGACTGGGCGATCAGCTATCGCCGATTCTGGGAAGAGAGTTTCGACAAACTGGATGCAGTTCTAAATCAAATGAAGAAGGAGGAGGTCAGAGATGACAAAAAGCATGGTGAACGAGACAGAGCGGATGGTCGTCACAAGAATTTTTGATGCCCCGCGCGAGTTGGTGTGGAAGGCGTGGACAGACCCGAAATACGTGATGCAGTGGTGGGGACCGAAGGGCTTTACTGCGCCGGTTTGTAAGATGGATTTTCGCGTGGGAGGAAAATCTCTCCTCTGCATGAGAACGCCGGATGGGCAGGAGGGCTGGAATGCGGTTGAATACCACGAGATTGTTCTGCACGAGAAGATCGTTTCCTCCATGTACTTTTCGGACTCGAAGGGAAACAAGATTGAGCCTGCGGAATTAGGGATAGAAGATGAGGCGATCGACGGTGCGTACGACGTGACCATATTTGAGGATCTCGGGAACGGCCAGACGAAACTCACCTACATTGGAAATGAACCCATGGAGAGCGCAAGAAATAGCGGTCAAATGGAGGGCTGGATCGAGACACTCGATAAAGTTGCCGCAGTTGTTACGAAGCTAGCGCAGGCGAAATAAGAAGCTGCAGTTTTGATTCGCGAAACTCAATCATGGAGAAAGAAATGAAAAGAATACCGTTTCTCGCTATCGTCCTGCTGGCATTCGCATCTCCCGCCCATGCCCAGGACGCGATGAAGAAAGATGCAGCCGTCAAGCCTGCCGACCCCGAACTGAAGGTCGTGCTGGATTCCTGGAACGAGGTTGGCCGCAAACTCATCGCCATGGCCGAGGATTTTCCTGAGGACAAATATGACTTCAAGCCGACACCTGCGGAGCGGAGCTTCGCCGAGCAGTTGCTGCACGCGGCGGGCTCAACCTACTACTTCACGAATCCTGTGACGGGACAGAAGCCTCCCGCTGCAGAAGATCCGAAGCGCGAGCAATACAAGTCCAAGGCCGACATCGTCGCATTCGTAAAAAAAGCCGTTGCCGACGGGGCCGCCGCCATCCAGTCGAAAGGTGAAAAAGGCCTGACGACGGAGGTGGTTTATTTCCCTGACCAGAAAGCGCGCGTTCTCGACATAGCATACGGCCTCATCGAACATAGCGGTGAACACTACGGCCAGCTCGTTGTGTACTACCGCCTCGCAGGTCTTGTGCCGCCGGAGTCGCGGCCCAAGAAGTAAAGCTCAAGAGACCAGGTAGCCCGCCCTTACAAAGAACGGGGCAGACGGGACGTTGCACTTGTTTTCCTTTACTTTCTAGGAAAATACTCGGGGTACGTCCCGTCTGTCCCCAAACAAAACCCACTGACGGCCAGCTCGTTGTGTACTACCGCCTCGCAGGTCTTGTGCCGCCGGAGTCGCGGCCCAAGAAGTAAAGCTCAAGAGACCAGATACCCCGTCCTTATAAAGACCGGGGCAGACGGGACGTTGCACTTGTTTTCCTTTACTTTCTAGGAAAATACTCGGGGTACGTCCCGTCTGTCCCCGGCTTTCCCTCTGGGCTCCATATCACTAAGATACGCCGGAGCGGCAGACCCCATTGTGTGGAGAGATGGATCAGCACTTTACAACATGACAATCGGATAGGTATCGAGAAACGCTCTTCACGACGCTCGTTCCTGGGGCTGCTGGAAGGGTCAGACCAAAAACCCCTGGCTGGAATCTCGACTCTTGGTCTAGAGATCCAGCATGATCCATGTTGGCGCATGGTCGCTCGCGTTTTCCCGCCTGATTCCCGCCTAGCTACCTCAACGCACTCAGGATTTTGGCGCGGAGTTCATCGTCTGGCTTTCTGCCTAACGCTTCGCGGAACCAATGATTCGCATCGGCCTCAAATCCCTGCCGTGACAGACTCAGCCCGAGGTTGAATGCCGAGACCGCGTCGTTCTTATCGCCCTCAGCAGCAAGGCGGAATGCGGATGCGGCGCGGCTGAAATCCCCTGTTGCAAAGTAGCAGTATCCCAGATGGAAGTTCATCCAAGGATATTTCCCATCAGATACTCTTACTGCTGCTTGAGCTGCTGCGATGCATTCGGAGTTTCGTTCAAGGTCTGCAAATATTTTCGCTTCGGTGTCCAAGGCGAATGGGTCTTCTGGGTCGGCGGCAATCGACTCTTTAATGTATTCCAATGCCGGCTGGTAAACCCCTCTTCCCTCAAGTACCCCTGCCATTATTCTGTAAACAAATGGCATTGTGGGCTTGAAGTATTTCTCGTTTTCTTTCGTGGTCTGAACTGAGGCTTCCACGCACTTTCTTCCGTCGGCTAGGACGCCGTCTTCATTCGTACTCGGTCGGAGAAAATTTGCTCTTGCTGCAAAGCAATAATCGTACCCATAATAACTGCTGCCTGCCGCAGCCTTCTCATAAGCCCCGGCGGCACTTGCGTAGTCGTTAGCGGAGGCCCTTCGGTCACCTTCGGAATCCCATTCATACGCCGCTGGCTCATAGAGGCTCGCGTAGCGCCTGAACCATTTCTCAGCATCATCAGGTCGTTTTGCGCTGTCGCTTTCATAGATCAGATTGCTGATCGCCTGCTTGGCAAGATCGTTGCCACACAATCTTGGACTCCCACTTGCTACGAGAGAATGCAGGGAAATGGCCTCCGAATAGTCCTGGTGGTCTCTCTTAGCATTACCGAGTACAAAATTAGCAATCAGGAGTCCCTCTCCCTTTGCCGTTCTGGCGGAATCGGCTGCCTCACGACTTGCCTCCGACAAATATTTGTCGTGCGCCGTGTTCGCTTGTAATTGGATTTCACTGTTTTGTTGCGCGAATTGGGATTTGAAGCTTTCATCGCTGGCGCGGTCATAGAGTACATAGGACAACAAGGCGCGATGTTCAGATGATGGCTTTTCGCTTACGAGCTTCCTTGCAGCTTTGATTCCGCTGTCGCTTAGGTCAACGGCCTTAGTGCCCAGGCAAGCCATTTCCGTTAGGGCGTCTTCCCTGCTGGTGGACGCCACAATTGTTTCCATCAATTCACGGAGTTTTCGCGTTTGCTGTTGGTATTCAGATGAAGGATCATCAGAGTATTCGGCCTGTGCCCTCTTACTGAATATATCCTTCGCGTCGCTTAAGCTTCCATCCACATTCGATGCGGTAGCGGCATCGGCTTTTTGCTCGAGAATTGCTCGGACGTACGCTACCGGGACCGCGAAATTAAGGTTTTGACCGTCCTCCAGGGTTCCAACCGCTACTCCTACCACCTCGCCTTTTGCGTTGAGGATCGGCCCCCCTGACGACCCATGAGAAATAGGACTTGTGACCTGCAGCAGATCCCGGTCACCGCGCTTTCGCAAACCAGAAACAATGCCCTGACTAATCGTTTTCTCCAATCCCTCTGGGTTTCCTATCGCGAAAACTTGTTCGCCGGGCGATACCGCTGCTGAGGCGAGTGGCAGAGGTCTTGAAGTCAGGTCAACGTCTACTGAGAGTAGTGCTAAATCATGTTTTTCGTCCGTGCGAAGGATCTTAAGCGGAATGCGGACGGGGCCAACAGCGAGTACGGGGCTTCCAGCATCAGCAACGTGGGCATTCGTAACCAGAAGTCGAGGGGCGACTAAGAACGCGCTCCCTAGTGCGCTGGGGGTACCGCTGCTGTCGTTGAGGTAGACGAGGAATACGGAATCCTGAGAAGCGCTATAGATCTTCTTTGCTTCATCACCAGCTTGTCCAAACGCGAATGCCTCAGCTAGCGCGAGGGTCGCTATCGCGAGCAAGAATGGGCGCATAAAACGCATACACGATCTCCTGTACTGAGCATCTGTGTGCCCGTGTTCGCGCCAGGAAATGCCGCTGCTAGCGCGAAAGTCGATCAATTCAGCGCAGCCGGTCCCTTACTCTCCCATTCGCAAGACATCTACCAACTGCCGATCACTCGGTACTTCATTTTGCCCATCAACTTGTGAGAAACGATACTGTACACATAGATTCGCACGGCTTTATCGCCGTCGGGCTCAACTGTGTAGGTGCCCGGTGCCAAGTTAGCGCACTTGCGGAACCCTGCCTGACACCAAAGCATTACGTGTTGAGCGCTAGGGAAAACCGCATGGACCGACTCCTGCTGAATGCTCCTATGCGTCACATAAGCGGGAGTTCCGGGCGCCGTAGTCGTTGTGCAGTTCGTCGTTGCATTGACACTGCCGTTTGAGTAATCGCCGACGGTGGTGGTATTAACGCTGCCGTTAGTGTCACAGTTAGTATTCGAAGTACCGTTCGTGGCCGCGTGGTGAATGGCAACATCTCTCTGCCAAGCATCGGTTCCAAGCACTTCGATTTGGAACGTCGTCTTGTCCTTAGCGAATACAGCGAGTGAACACGCCATGATCATGGCGACACAGGCAACGTTCTTCATGTATCCTCCCGTCAAAGAAAGTCTTACCACCAACCCCAAAAGTCGTAAAGTTATCAAAGTTTGAGCTGTTAGAGCCGAAAAACGAAGCCGCAAAGTTGTATCCACGACAGGGCCTGCACAGCCTTCAGAACTACTTGCCCCCCCCGTGATGTGAGTATGTGCCGCGTCTACTCTGGCCGAAGCTAGCTTCCATCTCGACACTGTGCGGTTGCCCCCTTGGACCGGCTGAACAGTTTTCAGACCTAGGACCGGTTTGTCCTGCTATTTACGTACACTCCGTTGTTTGTGCAATTGGGCTTACCCTGCTTCGGTTTGGTATCCGAAGAGGTAGCGGCACTCGGATGGGCTGTCGGCCGGGACTGGGAAATTGTTTGCGGTTGAAACGACACCAACGGCGAAAAGGCAAGGACGTAGGGGCGCCAACGTAGCATTTCTGCTCCTTTAATCGGAGTAGGTTGCTCCCCCTCGAAGCGACCTAGACTGTCCTTATCAGGGAGTTTTCGGACAGCCGATGATACATCAACGCACGGTTCAAGGAATGGCCCAGGCGTGCTATGCAAGGCACGGGTGCTGGCTTAACCCGTAACATTTACGAGTGCACCCAATTTCTGCCAATGCCAGGGTAAGATTCTGTGAAGTCTTAATGTCAGCATTTCGGACTCCCACCCTTCGCAAAGTGCGCGAAGGATGGGGCACCCATTTGTGTTAGCGCTGCTAACGAGATCAAAAGCCGGAGCCACCCGCCCCCCACCGGATTCGCGCTGGAAAGACTACGAGATGCGAAAGGGGTTTACGAGAAAACCGCAAGCGGACGAGCCCGCGATGCCAGTGAAGAACTACATTACGCCGAGCGGGCTCGAGCGCCTCAAAGACGAGCACCGCTTTCTGCTCACCAGGGAACGCCCGGCCGTGACGGAGGTGGTGGCGTGGGCTGCCAGCAACGGCGATCGCAGTGAAAACGCCGACTATCAGTACGGCAAGCGGCGCCTGCGGCAGATCGATGGGCGTATTCGCTTTCTCACCAAGCGAATCGAAGCCGCGGAAGTGGTGGACCCGGAAGCTCCCAGAGCGAGGCAAGCGGCGACGAGGGCATTCTTCGGAGCGACCGTGCGCTATGCCAATGCCGCGGGAGTATCGCGAGTGGTGAGCATCGTGGGCACCGACGAGGTCGATCTCAACCGCAACCACGTCAGTTGGGTGTCACCTCTGGGGCGCGCGTTGATGAAGTCGGCAGCGGGTGACCGCGTTGTCCTTCAATTGCCGGGCGGTACAGAATACTTGACCGTGCTGGAAGTGCGTTACGAGCGCATTTCTGTGGAACCGTTCCGTGAACCACCTGGATCGGAGGCTTCGGCAAAGAGACTCCCGCGCCGACGCTAATCCCCGACGAAAAAGAGACGAAACGGCACAGCCATCGTCTCGCCGTCCCTGAACCGGATCACAAACCGTCTCTCGGGAACATCGTCTCGTTTAAATCCCGATTCCTTGACTCTACTTTTGTTCGTTGCTTTGTGCGGGAAGCCTTCGCGCGACGAAGAAACTCCAAATTACCTCGTTCGCATCGATGTCGTGGCTCGTCTTGCCGATCGTATTCTCTGCTTCATACTGCTCACCCCCAGGCCAGGTATTGCCCGCTCCTTTGACGCTATAAAGCACTACCTGCGCGTTCTGCTGGCATCCCGTGTAGGTATCGACCTTCGTCTCCATGCCACCTTTCTCATGAGGGGATAATTTGCTGCGCTCGGGCTTATCCGAACACCGATCAATCTTTGCCCAGGCTTTCGCGCTGTTTTCCACGGAGAGGGTCGACAAGCTCAGGTTGTGCTCGGTGCCGCCACCATAGGGAACCACGGGGTCGGACGTGCCATCGATCATCAGCAACGGAACTGGACGCGAAGGCAGACAAATCATTGTTTTTGGCATGGCTGCGCCCACCGCTGCGATGGCCGCAATTCTGTCGCCCAGGGCGCACCCCAGGCGCAGGCTCATGAATCCACCTTCGGATAGGCCAACAGCATAGATTCGGGAGGTATCTACCGAAAAGTTCGACGCCAAGTGATCCAACATCTGATTGAAGAATCCAATGTCATCGACCGGGGCCGACCTCTTCTCATCGCTAGACGGGCGATTTGGAGTCTGCTGTCCTCCGCCACCGGGATAACCTCCACCTCCTCCGGGGTATCCGCCGCCTCCACCAGGATAACCGCCGTAACGCCGATGTCTACCCGGAGACATGGGCATTGATTGTCGCTCCTGCGGTTGAACTCCGACATTCCACCTGCCGTGCATGGCGAAAGGATAGACCGCAATGATTCCGTCCTTGTCCGCAAGTTCGTCAAAGCGGCTAAGGCGCTCGATGTCGTCGGGATCCTGATTCATGCCATGCAGCAGGATCACCACTGGATAGTGCTGCCGGGAGTCGTATCCTTTGGGCAAGCGAACCATGAAGGCGCGCTCGACATCATCGACTGTGACCTTCTCTTTTGTTTCTTGTGCCCAAAGCGTTTGAGCGGCAAAGAACAGCATGGACCCGATCAGCACCGATGGCAGTAGCAGGTCCTTTGGGAACAGTTTGCTAAGTTTCATCCCGTTTTCTCGTTCGCTGAACTTCCTCTATTCAAATTCTTGTGTCGAGCCCGCGAATGATCTCGTTTTGGTGCGCGGCCTGTAGAAACGGTCACGCGCACCACGCGAAATTAGCGATATCCCCGACGCGGGCCCTCAACAGCTGCTCAAGCTGTCGTCTTACTTCTGCTCGGAGGAATCCGGCGCTGCGGCGGGAGCTTGTCCATCCGGACGGTGTCCCTGCCATTGCTCGTGGCGGCTTTGCATTTCATCCCATTTCTTTTGCTGGTTCGAATCCAGAAGCCCACGGATTTGATCGTTCGATCCTTTGCGGATATCCATCATCTTGGATCGGCGATCGTCCTGAGAGGTCGAAGAATCCGATCGCAGGCTTTCCATCTGCGATTGCTCCGACTTCAAGATGTCCAGCACTTTTGTCTGCTGGTCTGAGGTGAGGTTGAGGTGCTTGGTCAGCATCTCCGTGCGCTTCGCCGGATCCATGTGATGACGTCCCGGCCCGTGCTCCGGCTGTGCAGATTGCTGATCATTATTTTGCGTGTCTTGCGCGAAAACTGAGATTGAAGCTGCAGCCACCAGGGCCGACAGAACAACTACGAACAAACAACGTTTAAGCATGGTATCTCCTTATCTCAACATTCCGTTCAGTTCCTTGTATGAACCAGATTATGAGGCTGAAGTTGTGAAAGCGATGGGGTTTTACGAATCTTTACTCGATGTCTCCGGTTGATGGACGAGGTCTGCGTTCACTCGACGGACATTCGAGCAACTTTGGATTGACACGAATAGACAAAATTCTACGATTGCTTTGTGCCCATCGGGCTATCATCCTTCAATGCGCGGCGGGGCGCTCATCCTGGAAATGCATCGATGAAGGCAACAGATAAGCTGCTTTTGCAGTGCGTACTGACCGGCCTGGCGCTGTTTCCCGGTTTTGGTCAAGCACGTTGCCAGACGCAGCCGAGTGAGCCTGACATAATGCATCCTCAGGCCACCGAAGAGACGGGAACGATTCACGGGATTGTGAAGTCCGGCAACATGCCGATTCCGGGAGCAGCCGTTACCATTTCGGCTGGATCGTCTGCCAAGACAATCTCCACCTGGACCGACGTCGATGGGAGCTTTTCCGTAACCGTCCCTTCATACGGTTCCTATACTGTGCATGTGCAGATGGTCGCGTTCGCAATCGGCACGCAGCAAGTTGCGATCGACGCTGCCCACACGAGTGTGCCGTGCGAACTTTGAGTTGAGCCTCCTATCACGCACGCGCGACGTAGCTCCTCAACCGAAAAGAGCAGCCGGTCAAGGTCTGCCTCAGCGTGGATTCCAGAACCTTTCCGTGCTACAGAGCATGGCTGCTCAGGATGTCGGCAACGCGCTTCCGGATGTTGTCCCCTCTGGCATGCCGGTTCCTGGAATTGATCCGAACAGTGCAACGGAGTCGGTCGCAGTTTCCGGCAATTCATCGAATTCGTTCAATGGCATGAGCGGAGACGAACTTCAGCAACGTATCAATGACGCACGCCTGCAAGGCGGTGGATTCGGCGGCCCCGGAGGTTTCGGTGGCCCGGGTGGCGCGGGAGGAGGCGGATTCGGAGGCGGAGGTCCCGGTCGAGGTATGGCGTTCGGCGGCCGCCGCTTCGACATCAATCATCCACACGGTTCGATCTACTATGGAATCGGCGATTCCGCGCTGAATGCCAGCCCTTATGCTCTGGTCGGTGAACCGCCCTCGAACCCCGCGTACGTGCAGAACAGTTTCGGTGGTTCTGTGGGCGGGCCACTCAACATTCCCAAGATCTATCACGGTGGTACGAAGACATTCTTCTTTGCGAATTACAACGGCAAACATGGGGAGAATCCCTTCGACCAGTTCTCCACCGTGCCGAATGTGCTCGAGCGTCAGGGAAATTTCTCGCAGACCATTTATACGTCCGGACCAGAGAAGGGCATGCCAGTGGAAATCGTTGATCCGGCAACCAAAATGCCCTTCCCGAACGCAACCCTCCCGCAGATCAACCCAATCGCAAAAAATCTGCTGCAGTACATTCCCGAGCCGAATCTTCCCGGAAGCTTTCAAAATTTTCACTTCGTCACTTCGGCGAACAACAACAGCGACGACCTGAACGTGCGGGTTAATCACACCCTGGGGGCCGCGCCTGTGGGCGGGCGGCGCGCCGGACGCCGTGGCCCACGCAACAATCTGACCTTTGGTTTTCACTATCATGGATCGAGTTCCACAGTTACAAATCCCTTTCCCAGCGTTGGCGGCAATACAGCCGTTCGCAGCTTTGACGTGCCGGTCGGATACGTTCGGACCCTCGGGAAGCTCACGAACAGCGTTCGATTCGATTTCAACCGCAGCCGGACCCGGACTCAAAACCTCTATGCCTTTAACGATAACGTTGCGGGCTCGGTGGGAATCACTGGAATCTCGACCAATCCGTTTGATTGGGGCTTGCCCAATTTGTCTTTCAGCAACTTCGCGAGCCTGCAGGATGTGAACCCGCAACTGCTGCGCAACCAGACTTATACATTCTCCGACAATGTAGTCTTGACGCACGGCAAGCACAGTTGGCGATGGGGTGGAGATTTCCGGCGCGTGCAACTCAACACCGAAGCCAGCAGCAACGCGCGCGGTTCGTTCATTTTTTCGGGGACCAATACCGGCTACGACTTTGCGGATTTTCTTTATGAAGGGCAGTTGCAAGGTCGACCGGCGTTCGGCTTGCCGCAACAGACCTCGGTGGAATACGGCGAAGACAACTACCATTTCCATGGCAACTACTGGGATCTTTATGCGCAGGATGAATGGAAGATGCGCAGCAATCTCACGCTGAATATCGGCGTGAGGTACGAATACGTGTCACCGCTCACGGAGGAGAACAATCGGATTGCGAACCTTGATCTGTCGCCGGGAGTATTGAATCCTGCGCTGGGTATGCCCGCAGTCGCCTTGGTTCTGCCGGGACAGGCTGGGCCCTATAGCGGCGGGATTCCGCCGACCCTGGTGCGGCCGGATCGCAACAATTTCGCGCCGCGCATGGGATTCGCCTGGAAGCCGTTTTCGAAGACGATCGTACGCGGCGGATATGGAATCAACTACAACACCGGGGCATATCAGACGATTGCGCAGCAGTTGGCCTTTCAGCCTCCATTCTCCACGGCCGCAACTAACATCCAAAAGTCAGTTGGGGATCTCACGCTGGAGAATGGATTCCCGGCATCCTCTGCGGGCGGCATTACCAACAATTATGCGGTGAACCCGAGCTACCGTCTGGGATATGTCCAGATTCGAAACCTTGATATCCAGCAGCAGATTCGTCCGACGCTGTTGATGAATATCGACTACACCGGAACCAAGGGATCGGCTCTCGACGTTCTGGAAGCTCCGAACCGGACGGCAACCGGGATTTTGATTCCAAATGTCGAGGCCTTCACCTACGAAAATTCGGTGGGTGACTCAGAAGCGAATGCGGGATCGATACGTTTGCGAAAGCGATTAGCGAGTGGGTTTGCAATCGGTGGAATTTATACTTTCTCAAAGTCACTCGATAACGCCTCCTCCGTTGGGGCTGGAGCTACATCGACTGTAAGTCGCGCTGGCCTGGGAGCTGGCGGTACCTCCTCTGCCGGTGGAAGTGGCGGCGCATCGAGCAGCGGGTCGGCGAGCGTGGCACAAAATGCGCTCGATCTCGCCGCAGAACGCGGACTCTCGAGTTTCAATCAGACTCATCGGTTCACCGCGGATTACCTGTTCGAACTTCCTTTTGGACACGACAAGCGCTGGCTCACCGGAAATACTCCACTGCGTGCGATCCTTGGTGATTGGCAATGGAGTGGAGACTGGACCATCACCTCGGGTTTGCCCTTCACGCCGCGCTTTCTGGGAGACTCCTCCGAGATCGAGCGCGGAACAAATGGCACTCTGCGGCCCAACCTGGTTCCTGGAGAGTCGGTCAGTATCTGGGTCCATCCATCGCGCAATGGTTCAACACGGCGGCATTTGTTGCACCGGCGACCGGACAATACGGCGATGCCCGCCGCAACAGCATTATCGGGCGGACGATAGCGTTTGACATGGCCTTCACCAAGGTGGTTCCGATCAAAGAATCTCGCATTCTCGAGTTCCGTGCTCAGGCGACTAACATCTTTAACCACGCGAATTACTCCGCGATCGACACGGTTGTAAATTCACCGACGTTCGGCCGGGTGACAGCCGTCGGCTCCATGCGGCAAATCACGATGACCGCCCGATTTCGCTTCTGACGATAAGAACCATGACCTCGAACTTGAAACGACGGTTCAAGAAAAGCTTGGCAGCATTGCTGGGGCTGGCACTGTGCGGACCCCCTTTGTCTTCGCAACAGAAGAGTGACTACACCTTTCGGGTGGAAAGCGAACTGGTGCTGGTAAACGCCACCGTAAAAGACAACAGCGGCAATCTTATCCCGAACCTGAAGCAGCAGGACTTCACGATTCTTGAAGATAACAAGATCCAGAAGATTGTCTCTTTCGATATCGAGAAGATGGATGCAGTGGCAACCCAAGATGTGTCTCAAGCGAAACTTTTGCCCGATTCGGCACCTGCGCCGAGCAGCGCGGCAAGCACCGGCACGGATTCAATCAACTCCCCCAATCAGTTCAAGGACCGCCGTCTCATCATTCTCTTCTTCGATCTTTCGTCCATGGAGCCTGACGAAATCGATCGCGCCGATGCCTCAGCCGAGCATTACGTCGACACGCAGATGGCTCCGGCAGATCTGTATCATTGTTTCTTTGGAAGTTCGCTTCTGGTCAATCAAGATTTCACCTCTGATCACAAGCTACTGAAGAAACAGCTGCAGGCCTTCGGCGAGGGAAGCGGCCAGGGCTTCGAAGAAGGCACGACTGGCACGACGAGGGACGCCAAATAGGCCAGCCGTTCACCGCGGATGATACGGATACAACATCTTCAGTCCGACCGCCGCCTGGAAGCTCTGCGTTCCGTGGCAGAGAAGCTCTCCATTTCAGCAAAAGAAGTCGCTGATTTATTTCTCCAACGGCATGACCGGATGGGCATTGAAAATCAATCGGAATAAGAGCGGCGACCAACGCCGCTGTACGCTCGAATATGGCCATCTACACCATGGATCTGCGGGGTCTGCAGGCGATCGTGGCTGGTGGAGAGGCTCAGAACGCCAGCCTGCGCGGGACTTCTGCCTATTGGGGGCAGTCCATGATCAATGCTCTCGACTCCAACTTCACAACCCAGGAAACGCTGGTAACTCTGGCCAGCCACACCGGTGGGCGAGCGTACCTCGATTCCAATGACTTCAGCCAGGTCTACAAAGGAGTCCAGCAGGATACTCGACGTACTACCTTCTGGAATATCACAGCACAAATCCGGCGACGGATGGGAAGTACCGGCGCATCACTATGAAGATCAATATTCCCGGCGCGAAAATCGACTACCGGCGCGGTTACTACGCCCCCGCGGATTATCGGCACTCCACCAAGAAAGATAAGGAACTGCAACTGCAGCAGCAACTTGCTTCTGAGCTCCCTGTCACGGATCTGCCCTTGTATCTAGGTGCTGCCTATTTTCGTCTCGATGGAAACAAGTATTTCATCCCCATCTCGCTGGTCGTGCCGGGCTCTCAAATCCCTTTCACGCGCAGCAGCGACCGTGATAAGGCAACTCTGGACGTTATTGGCGTCTACTCGACGGCGAACATCATCCATTAACCAGCATTCGCGATACAGTCAAACTCGCGATAGATACTTCGTCGGAAGTGCGAAAAAGAATGTGCAATATGACAACGGGCTGAGCCTTCCGCCGGGAAATTATCACCTGAAATTTGTAGTCGAGAAAACTGAAACTGGGCGAATGGGTCCTTCGAGACCGACCTGGAGGTTCCGGATCTCAAGGCGCAGCCCATTAAGATCAGTTCGATTGTCCTCGCAACTAAGCTGCAACCCGCGAAGAAAGGCTCCGCTCCCAGCCGCTCGTTCGCGACGCCAGGAAATCATTCCCAAGGTCACGCACGTCTTTTCTTCCGGACAGCACCTGCTCCTCTCTATGAGATCTACGATCCCGTTCGCGGAGTTTGAGAAATCGACCGGAGCATATCAACCAAGAACAGTATTCACCTGCTGACCAATGTGGCTTCTTTCGGGGGAAGGCAGAGGTGTTCCAAAGTTCGCTTGTCAACTGGCCGAAATGAATGCGCGCGATCGCAAGGCTGGTGTCTTCCAGCTAGACGTGCCACTCAGCCGGCCCAAGCCGGGATTCTATACGCCAAGTGAACGTCATCGACGACGCTGCTGGCCGATTTCTTTTCCCGAGAGTTGCACTGCTGATTCGGCCACAGTCACATCAGTTCCCACTAGACGAATTGATCGGCAAAAGGTCCGCTAGCGGACGGTGCTTGCTAACTCAACCATCAGCTTTTCAATCCGTACAGGCAGTTCGCGGGCTCGCACTCCAGTTGCGTAAGTTGCCATCGTCAGCGCAGCGATGCATCCGACAATGCTGATTTCACCAATGCCACGGGCTCCGTATTCTGACTTCGCAGGTTGGAGGGCTCCACTGCCTGGCGCATATTTCTCATATGTAGCCCTCTCCCGGCGGTCTAGGGAATCGCGACTTCTATTGGCGACGAGTAGGAGCTTTCCTGCCCACTGGAGTTCACCGCAGTGGCTGCGTAGTAGTACGTGACCCCCGCAACGACGGTGCTATCGGTATACGTCGTACCGG
>CAWGKF010000017.1:0-77452 GCA_963823085.1 Terriglobia bacterium
ACATCGAGTTCCTCGGTGGAGGCAAGGCACGGATGCTGCGGGTGTTTCTGGACAGGCCCGCGGCAGGAACCGATCCGCTGGCAGGAGTGACGCATGAAGATTGTGCGAACTTCAGCCGCGAATTCGGCACGATCCTCGATGTGGAGGATGTGATGCCGGGATCGTACACGCTGGAGGTTTCATCTCCGGGGCTGGATCGAAAGCTGGTGAAGGCGGCGGATTTTGCCCGCTTCACGGGAAGCCGGGTGAAGCTGACGACACGGCAGCCGGTGAATAATAACCGGCATTTTGAAGGGCGGCTGGAAAGTTTTCGGGACGGACGCTTGACCTTGGATCTGAGCGTGGCCAGCCATAAGTCGCGCAAGAAGATGGGCGACGCGGCCGGGCAGAAAATTGAGATCGAATTGGCCAACGTGGATAAGGCGAATCTGGTCCCGGAAATCTGAAGGCGAGCTTCCGGCTGTGGGCTTCTGGAAAGCCGAGGCAAACAAACGTTTTTCCGGAAGCCGGATGCCGAACAGCGGAAGCCGTTAATGAGTGCTGGCAACTGAGAACTGATTCTTATGGCTAGCGAGCTTTACAACATCATCGAAGGCGTGAGCCGGGAAAAAGGCATTGATCCGCAGATTGTAGTCAGCGCGGTGGAAGACGCCATTGTTATGGCTACGCGTAAGCACTACAAATCCCAGGAGAACTTCCGGGCAAAGTTAGACAAAGACAGCGGCAAGATTAGCGCCTATGCGGTGAAGAGCGTTGTGGAAACTCCGGAGCAGGTGGAAGATCCGAACCTGCAGATCACGGTGGAGGACGCCCAGCGCGTTGATCCCACTCTGGTAGCGGGTGGGGAGTTGCTCATACCCAAGCCCATCGATGGAATCCTCGGACGCATTGCGGCGCAACTCGCAAAGCAGGTGATCTTTCAGAAGGTGCGCGAAGCGGAACGCGATACCGTCTACAACGAATACATCGGTCGCGTCGGGGAGATCGTCAACGCAACGGTGAAGCGCGTGGAGGGGCCAGATGTGATTTTCGACATCGGTAAGGCCGAAGCGCGCATGCCCCGCAAAGAGCAGTCGCGGCTGGAGTCGTTCGCCGTCGGTGAGCGCGTTCGCGTGGTGATTGCTCGAGTGGAGAGAGCTTCAAAGGGACCTGGCGTTGTGGTTTCGCGAGCGGCGCCGGAGTTGGTGCAGCACCTATTCCAGACGGAAGTTCCGGAGATCTACGACGGCACAGTTGTGATCCGCGCCATCGCGCGCGAGGCCGGTGAGCGCACCAAGATCGCCGTGATGTCGAAAGACAAAGATGTGGACGCAGTCGGTGCCTGTGTTGGCATGAAGGGCATGCGCGTGCAATCGATCATCCGCGAGTTGCGCGGGGAAAAGATCGACATCATTGAATACCACGAAGATGCTGTCACGTTCGCCGAGAAGGCGTTACAGCCTGCGAAGGTGAGCCGCGTCACCATCGTCGACAGTGGCGAGAAGCATCTTGAAGTTGTCGTCGACGACAGCCAACTCTCCCTGGCCATCGGCAAGAAGGGGCAGAACGTTCGTCTCGCAGCGAAGCTTCTGGGCTGGAAGATCGACATCAAGAGTGAAGAAGAAAAACGCCAGGAAGTCGAGCAGCAGATGGCGGCCATGGCTCCGCAAGCGACCACTCCGCTAGAAAACGTTCCGGGCCTAGGCGAAGGCGTACTCGAGAAGCTGACTGCTGCGGGCGTAACGACCGTAGAAGCCCTTGCCGATATGACCCCGGAACAGCTGGAGGCCATTGAAGGCATCGGGCCGAAGACGGTGGAAAAAATCAGTCTCGCGGTGAATAATTATTTTGCGAGTCTGGAACAGGGCGTTGAGGCTGTCCCCGTTGAAGGCGCCGAGGGAGAAGCCGCGTCGGAAGAGGTTCTTGCCGAAGGCAGCGAAACAATCGGGGCTTCCGCGGAAGAGGCGGCGCCGGAAGCGACAACCGAAGAAGCTATCGCAACAGAACCCGAACAGGGAAACAAACAGGGCTCTGTTCACGAAACAACCGAATAAACATGGCACGCACGAACAAGTTTGTTTGCGTGCGAGTCCAAGAAGCTGACTCCGTGAGGCTGCAATGAAGACCTAGCACAACGCGGGGAAAAGAAAGGCCGGATGAGTAAGGTTCGAATCAACGATCTCGCCAGGGAGCTGGAAGTTAAAAGCAAAGCCATTCTCGACGCTCTACCGATCGTCGGGGTGACGGAGAAGAAGACCCATTCCAGTTCATTGGAAGAGCATGAAGCAGAAAAAGTGCGGGCCCACATCCGCGGCTCGTCTGACGTGCATTCCCCGTCTGCACGTTCCGCGCGCGCATTGCGCGGCGAAGAAGAAATCAAGACTAAGATTGACTTGTCGCATATCTCCCGTCCGGGCGATGTGCTGAAGGCGATAACGCAGAAGAAAGAAGCCGCGGCGGCACCACCGCTCCCGCAGCGTCCGGCTGTGCCGAGGCCGAACGTCGTGCCTACGACGGCTAAGCCACCGGAGTCTGCTCCACCAACTGCGTCTCCTTCGGTTGCTGCGCCAGTTCCGCCTGCGCCTGTCACGCGCCCCGCGATTGTTGCGCCTGCGGCCGAGAAACCCGCTGCGCCGCCCGCTCCACCGGTTGCTCCGCTTGTTCCCGCCGCGGCAGCGCCTTCTGTCCGTCCTATGGCTCCCGCGCCATCTCCGGTCGCGGTAGTAGCGCCGCCTGCTCCGTCTGTGCCCTCGATGACTGCTTCCGCGCCGCCCGCAGCATCTCCGACGAGTGCGGCTCGTCCCGTGGCAGCCGTTCCGCGGCCGCCGGCCCCCCAACCCCCTGCTCCGCGCATGATTGTTCCGCAGACTGGACCACGGCCTGTTTACAAAGCACCGCCGCCGCGTCCGGCTCCGCCCGCGCCCATAGCTCAGGCGGGAGCACCGGGAATGCGTCCTGCACCCGGCCGTCCGGTACCAGGTCAACCGATTTTCCAGCGCCCGCGTCCGCAAGGAGCGCCCGGAGTGGGTGGGGCACGTCCGCCGCTACGTCCGGGCGAGCGCAGACCCATGCATCCGACGCGCTCGGCTTCCACAGGTCCGCGCCCCCTCGGTGTAGGCCCTGGTGGGCCGCCTCCGGGACCGGTTCGTCCTGGCGCACGTCCAGGTGCGCCTGCGCGCAGGCCGGGACAGCGCTATGTTCCGCGCGGTGTAAAAGAAGGCCCAATGAAGGGCTACACGCCACCTCCGCGCATGGTGGTGTCGAACGAGCCGATGCCGATTACGCGCAATATCACTATCACCGAAGGCATCAGCGTAAAAGATCTCGCCGAGAAACTCGACATTCGCGCGAAAGATCTGATTTCGCGTTTGCTGGCTCGTGGAGTATTTGCCACGATTAATCAGACGCTCGACGCGGAACTGGCCAGCGAAATGGCACGTTTCTTCGGAGCTGACACGAACGTGATCACTTTCGAAGAGCAGGCCTCGAAAGACATCGACGCAGCCGCAGGCAGCGGAGAGGATTCTGCGGTCGAAGTCACGCCGCGCCCGCCCGTGGTCACGATCATGGGCCACGTCGATCACGGCAAAACTACGCTGCTCGATTCGATTCGTCTCACCAATGTTGCCGAAGGCGAAGCCGGAGGTATTACACAGCATATCGGTGCGTACAAGGTACGCATCACCGACAAGGAATCTCCGGCCTTCGGACGCGAGATCGTATTCCTCGATACGCCCGGTCACGAAGCGTTCACTCGCATGCGTTCGCGCGGTGCAAAGGCAACCGACATCGTCGTGCTGGTTGTTGCGGCGGACGACGGGGTGATGCCGCAAACGCTCGAAGCCATCGACCATGCGCACGCGGCCGAAGTGCCGATTATCGTCGCGGTCAACAAAATCGATAAGCCGGAAGCCCTACCCGATCGCGTCAAGAAGCAATTAGCCGATCGCGGGCTGGTTCCGGAAGAGTGGGGCGGAAAAACTGTTTTCGTCGACGTTTCGGCGAAGAAGAAAACCAATCTCAACCTGCTGATGGAAATGATTTGCCTGGTCGCGGATCTGGCAGAGCTGAAAGCGACTCCGGAGCGCGCTGCGACTGGGGTTGTGCTGGAAGCGAAGCTCGATCGTGGCCGAGGACCCGTGGCTACTGTCCTCGTACAAAACGGCACGCTCAATGCTGGCGACAATTTCGTTGTGGGCAACGTGTTTGGAAAGGTCCGCGCTATGTTCGACGACCGTGGGGCGGTGCTTGAATCTGCTCCGCCTTCGACCCCGGTCGAGATCCTGGGACTGGAAGGCCTGCCGCAAGCAGGTGATCAATTCGTCGTCGTAGCCGATCGCGATAAAGCGCGCGGGATCTCTGAGTACCGCGAACTGAAGGCGCGTGAAGCGGCTCTGGCGAAGAGTTCGCGTGTTTCGCTCGAAGGACTCGCGGAGCAGATCAAGACCGCTGGCACCAAGGAACTGAACATCATTCTGAAGGGCGACGTCGGCGGATCGGTGGAAGTCTTGAGCGACTTGTTGTCGAAGCTTTCCAACGACAAGGTTCGTTTGAAGCTGTTGCGGTCCGGCGTGGGCGCGATCACCGAAACCGACGTGCTGCTGGCGTCGGCCTCAAACGCGATCATCATCGGCTTCAACGTGCGGCCAGAGCGCAAGGCGCAGGAATTGGCCGAGCAGGAAGAAGTCGATATCCGGCTGCACTCGATCATTTACGAGTTGCAGGACGAGATTAAGCGTGCGATGACCGGCTTGCTCGAACCCACAATCAAGGAAACGTATCAGGGACGCGCTGAGGTGCTCGAAACCTTCCGCATTCCAAAGGTCGGAACCGTGGCCGGTTGCCGCGTGACGGACGGCTTGATCAAGCGCGATGCCGAAGTTCGCCTGCTGCGCGACAACGTTGTGGTCTTCAAGGGGAAGATCGGATCGTTGCGGCGCTTCAAGGACGATGCGAAGGAAGTCACCAACGGTATGGAATGCGGCATCTCAATCGCCAACTACGGCGATATCAAAGCGCACGACGTGATCGAGGCGTTCACCACGACGCGCGTTGCCGCAGAAGTGATTGCGTAAGGCAGGGGTTAGGGACCAGAGACCAGAAATAAGCCTTCTGACTCCTGGTCCCTGAACCCCTGATCCCCGCATGATCGCTTTTCTCACCCTCGAACTCCATATCGAAGCGGCTCAGTCGATCAAGGATCGTCGTCAGGTGGTGCGCAGTCTGAAGGACCGCTTGCGAACTAGCTTTAACGTGGCTGTCGCTGAGCTTGATGGCGCAGAACTTTGGAATCGCGCAACAGTCGGAGTAATCAGCATCTCAAATTCTCGCGATTATCTCGACGGATTGATGAAAAACGTGGAACGCGCGGCCGCCCGCATTGCCAACAACCACGGTGCCGAGATCGCCGATTCCTTCGTCGAGTACTACTGAAATCCGAGCCATCCCTCGACTTTTCCTAAACCCATACAGTCTGTGATGGTTTCCGCAACACCGCTAAATTACTGTTACCTCCGTACTTACCGCAGTTCTGCAAAATAGAGGGACAATGGCGCAGTCATGGCGCATGGCGGCGCAACACGTGAAAGCGTTTTTCTGATATTCTCAACCGTTTTACCTGAGGTGCAGTGTGGAGAAGCGCGGGCTCAAATACCATCGAGGTCGGGTCGGGGAGGCCCTGCGCGAGGAGATCGAAACTCTGGTCGAAGGCGAGCTGGCGGATCCGCGAATTGGACTGGTCAGCGTGACTGCAGTGCACCTCGCCGACGATGGACGGTCCGCGGAGGTCTGGGTCAACGTGGAAGGCGATGATGCGGAGGCCGACCAAAGCATCGAGGGTTTGGAAGCGGCACGGGAATATATCCGGCACGAATTGGTTGAACGGTTGCGCATCCGGCGTGCACCCGAATTGTACTTCCGGCTCGATCGCGCCGAGCAGGATAAAGCCCGTGTGGAAGAATTATTAGGGCGGGCGAAAAAGAGAAACAAAGCCCGCAAGGACGCAAGTGGAGAGAAGGCCTAGCGACATGCTCGAAGACGTACTGCGGCAGATCGGACAGCACGATCGGTTCGTGTTGACGTCGCATGCCCGCCCTGATGGCGACGCCGTAGGTTCTGCGCTCGCCTTTTGCCAGGTTTTGCGGGCGATGGGCAAGCAGGCCGACGTCGTTCTGCATGATGGGGTGCCACGAATCTATCGCTCGCTTCCTTTCGCCGATCAAGTGGTTCAAGCGGACCGCGTTATCGGAAGTTACGAGGCCGCGATCATCCTGGAATGCGACAGCATCCATCGCACGCGGCTGGAAGGATTGGAAAATCATTTCCTCATTAGCATCGATCACCATGTGAGCGGCCGGCCTTTCGCGCATGTGAATTGGATCGATCCGCACGCCGTGGCTACGGCCGAGATGGTATTTCGGCTGGCACGGGAAGCGGGAGTCAAGTTTTCTCCAGAGATTGCGACTTGCCTTTACACGGCGTTGATGACCGATACGGGTTCTTTCATGTTCCAAGGAACGAACGAGAACACTTTCGCCCTCGCACGCGAACTCGTGCTGGCCGGTGCCGATCCGGCGCATTGTGCCCGTGGAATTTATTTCGCGCATTCGGTGGCGAAGATACGTCTGCTAGGAGAAGCTCTTCGCAATTTGAATATCGAAGGACACATTGGCTACTGCTGGGCGACTCGCAGACAGATGGAACGCTGCAACGCGATCGACGAGGACTGCGAAGGGCTGGTAAATTATGTTCTCTCGATCGGTGGTGTCGAGGTGGCTGCGTTCTTCCGGGAGTTGCCGGATGGCCGATACCGGGTAAGTCTGCGCAGTAAGGGCAAGATTGATGTGGCACACGTAGCTGAGACCTTCGGTGGCGGAGGTCACGAGTGCGCTAGCGGTTGCTCTGTCGATGGCCCACTTGCCGAGGCCGTACGTGGCGTAATTCTACAGGTGCGCCGCGGACCTTCCGTACAATAAGCTGTCCCGTTCCCCATGACCGCTCGTACCCGCACAGATGTTTTGTTGCTTGCCGGCTTCTGCGCATTTCTTTTTTTCTACGGGATCGGCCAATTCGGTTTGATCGGCGCCGACGAGCCACGCTACGCTCAGGTGGCGCGCGAAATGCTGGAACGGCAAGACTGGATTACGCCGGTGCTCGGTGGTCACGCCTGGCTGGAAAAGCCTCCGCTGTATTACTGGCAGGCCATGCTGGCGTACTCCGTATTCGGTGTAAGCGACACGGATTCCCGTATTCCGTCTGCGGTTGATGCCACGCTTCTCGTTGTCGCTGTCTATTTTTTCTTCCGTAAGTTCCGGCGCGGAGTGGAAATCGATGCCGCACTGATCACCGCATCGTGTGCTGGAATTATCGGCTACGCCCGGGCCGCATCGATGGATATGGCCCTGACTTCCGCCTTCGGGATTGGGCTGCTGGCATGGTGGGCTTGGCGCGAAAGCGGGAGACGGATTTATCTGGCGGCGTCTTATCTTTGTGCGGCGCTGGGCATGCTCGCCAAGGGGCCTATCGCGCCCTTCCTTGCTGCGCTAGTCATTCTCGTATTTACCGGCGCCGTAAAGGAATGGGGCTTGGTTCTGAAAACACTATGGCTACCAGGGATTCTGTTGTTCTGTGCGGTCGCAATGCCCTGGTATGTCGCAGTGCAGGTGGCCAACCCGCAGTTCTTTCACGAGTTCATTCTGGAACATAATCTCGCGCGGTTCTCAAGTAACATTTATCACCACCCGGAGCCGTTCTGGTATTACGTGCCGGTGACCGTTCTCGCGTTGCTGCCGTGGGTAGTGTTTGTCTGCGCTGTGCTTGCAGAGTCCCTTCAAACTTGGTGGAACGAAAGCAAGGCGCCCCGACCGGAGCCCGACCTCCAATTGCAGTTCCGCATTTTTGCATGTTGCTGGCTGGCCGTCCCGGTCCTGTTGTTTTCGATCTCGCAGTCAAAGCTGCCCGGCTACATTCTTCCGGCGGTTCCGGCCGGAGCCATCCTATTGGCGGACTATTTGCGGAATCGATTCGAGCTAAACGATGCGTTCCCCAAGCCAGTGGCTGCGCTGCATGCACTTGTCGCCTGCGCTCCGATTGTTCCTGCCGTGCTGGTTGGTTTCATTGTCAGCCAACATCGGCTGCCTGCGGGACGTCCCCTGCTGTTTGCCCTGATGATCGCTTTCATTGTGTGTGTGGCGATTACGTTGACCCTGGTTAGCCGGATGCGTCTCCGTATGCTGCGCTTCGTGACGCTAATTCCAGTTGTGCTCGTTGTCGCGGCCGTGCTTAAGCTTGGGACCGGTGCGATCGATCAAAAGCTATCGACGCGTCCACTGGCGGTTGAGTTAGCAAGTGTCGAAACGCATAAATTGCCGATTGCGGTCTTCGGAGCATCCCGCGAAGTGGAGTATGGCCTGGCGTTCTATCGGAATCAGGTCGTTGCGCGTTATGAAACCGGAGGCGTTCCGGCCGAAGAACATTTACTCGTTGTTCCGACGACATGGATGGACAATGTCCCGAAAGAGACGGCCGGGCGGCACGTTTCGCTTCTCGGGCATTATGCCCCGCAGAAACTAGATTATTACTGGGTTTCGGCTGCCGGCGCGAAGCCATGAGATGGGGTCCCATGCTGTGCTCTGTGTCACCAAGCGCGCCGGCTAATCACTCACCCTCTACTCTTGTGCGTATCCGACTTCTTCCAGTTCAGGCGGAGCGCCGGCTTTCGCGGTCAACCCGTATTCGAATCCTTTATCGAAAGCTTTCAGATTCAGCTCTCGGAAGCTTGACGGTACCGAGTCAGCGACCGCTTTGCGCACCGCATCGGCGGTCAACAATTTGGTCACCGCGGTGAAGAATCCGACCATTACGGAGTTCAGCACCATGCGCTTGCCGAGTTCTTCGGCGATTCGCGTCGCGGGGATCGCGTAAACCTGCTTGTCGTGATTGAGATTGGAAACTCGCACCAGGTCCTCTTCCACGATCAGAATGCCCTGTGGTTTCAATTCCGGTGCGAAGCGGTTATAGGCTTCTTGCGACATAAGCACCATAATGTCGGGGAGCGTGGTGTACGGGTAGAGCACCGGCGAGTCGGACACGACCAATTGCGCGCTGCACGCGCCGCCGCGCGCTTCCGGGCCAAAGTTTTGAGTCATGGTAGCGAAGCCATTCTCGTAAATCGATGCGGCCTTGCCCAACACTACCGCCGAGAGAATGACTCCCTGACCGCCGAAGCCTGCGATTCGAATTTCAGTTACCCGCATACGCACTCCGTTTCCGGCTCATCAATGTAACGTTCGCCGAGGGATTCGACATACTGCGCGCGCATCATAGATTGATAATCAGGCCGGTCGCGATCGACGAACTTTCCGACAACGATCTCGCCGTTCAGCGTGAGCCCCACTTCGCTGGTGGGCGCGCCGTTCTTCACCTTGCTCTTTTCCTTGTAATACTTCATTGTGTCGAGGCCATCGCCCATCTTGTTGCGGCGCTGATAAAGCGTCGGACAAGGCGAAATGACTTCGATGAACGAGAATCCCTTCTTCTGGAAGGCCTCGCTGATCGAACGCGCCAACTGCCGAACGTGGAAGGTTGTCCAGCGCGCAACGTATACCGCGCCTGCTGCTTCGACCAGATGTGGCAGGTTGAATGCCGGCTCGAACGTTCCGTAGGGGTTGGTCGAAGTCGTTGCGTGCCCGGGTGTGGTCGGCGCAGTCTGGCCGCCCGTCATGGCATAGATCAGGTTGTTCACGCAGATGACCTTCAGATCGATGTTGCGGCGTGCTGCGTGGATGAGGTGATTGCCGCCAATCGCAGAGAGATCACCATCGCCAGAGTAGACCACCACGTTCAGCCGCGGATTCGCCAGCTTCAGTCCGGTGGCAAACGGAATGGCACGACCATGGGTCGTGTGAAACGAATCAAGTTTCACGTAGCCGGCGACACGGCCGGTGCAGCCAATACCCGATACTAGCGCGAGGGACTCCAGATCGATCTTTGAATCGATCAGTGCGCGCGCGAAGGAATTGACCGTGGTACCGATGCCGCATCCGGGGCACCAGATGTGTGGCATGCGGTCCGTGCGTAGAAACTGTTCTACCGGGCTCACGGTGTCGTCGAGAATATTCAGCATCGGCTTGCCTCCACGATGGCTTTCAAAATTTCGTCAGGATTATGCACCCCACCGCCAGCATGCGGTACGGCGAGGGTTTTGGCCTTACCGCCCGCAGCGCGCTCTACCTCGCGAACCATCTGTCCAAGATTGAGTTCAGGCACCACAAAAGCTTTCACGCGCGCGGCAAGGTCGGCAATCTTTCTATCGGGGAAGGGCCATGCGGTAATGAGTCGCAGTTTGCCGACCTTCAGACCGCGCTCGTGTGCCAAGTCAATCGCGCGTTGCGCCACGCGAGAAGTGATCCCGTAGGAGACGACCACCACATCGGCATCGTCGAGCCTATCTTCTTCAAACAGGCAGATCCGATCAGCGGCATTGCGAATCTTGTTCTGCAGGCGCCTTACCAATTTGTCTTGGGTCTGCGGAGTCATACTCGGATAGCCACGTTCATCGTGCGTAAGGCCCGTGACATGGAACTTGTAGCCTTCGCCGGCGTGCGCCATCTCGGGAACCATATCGCCATTCGTTGCGTAAGGAAGATATTCTTCAATGGATTTATGAGTATGTTTGCGCGGCACAACTTCGATCTGGTCTGCCGGAGGGATTATGACCTTCTCCGTCATATGCCCGACGACCTCGTCCATCATGAACATTACCGGCACGCGGAATTCTTCCGCCATGTTGAAGGCCTTGATTGTCAGATCGAAGCATTCCTGCGGAGAGTTCGGGCACAACGCAATGATCTCGTAATCGCCGTGCGATCCCCAACGCGCTTGCATCATGTCGGCCTGAGCGGGAAGAGTCGGCAAGCCAGTCGAAGGGCCGCCGCGCTGCACATCGACGAACACGCACGGCGTCTCGGTCATGGCCGCATAGCCGATGTGCTCCATCATGAGCGAGAAGCCTGGGCCGGATGTGACAGTGAAAGCCTTGGCTCCGCCCCAGACCCCGCCTTGCAGCGCGATCGAAGCGGCCAATTCGTCTTCCATCTGTATGAAGCAGCCTCCGACGGTGGGCACGCGAGCGGCGAAGCGCTCGACTACTTCCGTCGATGGAGTAATTGGATATCCCGCCGCGAATCGCGCTCCCGCGGCCAGCGCGCCTTCACAGCAGGCATGATCGCCGTCGATGAAGTGAGTGCCGGTCAGAACGCCATGAGGATCGGCTTTCATTTTGTACCTCCGGCCGCCTTTTCGCCTTTTGCGGCCTCCACATTCTTTAGTCCCGCGGCCTTCGAGCCATAAATAGCGAAATCAGGGCAGTACATACCGCACAGGTCGCAGCCGCTGCATTTTTCCGGATGCACGACATGGGGCGGATGATAGCCCTTGGAATTGAAGGCGGAAGAGAGCGCCAGCACATGCGTGGGACAAAACTCCACGCAAAAGCCACAGGCTTTGCAGCGCTCGACGACGATCGAAACACGTCCTTTTGCCACGAGAGCCCCCAGCTAGGAGTAACAATCACTCCGAGTGTTCAACTGCGGAGGATGTGATTATGCGTGTGGGAGCGATAAGAAGGGTGTGATGACGATCACAGTTCGGCGTGAGGTGGAGCACGAGATCTCTCGGCGGGAGATTGTTCGTAAGTCGTCTGGTTCTAGATGGTTATAGGTAATGTGCGGCGTTAGAGTGCGGCTGGCCACGGGTTGTAAATGCATTTACTGTGTGCACCGTCACTATTGCATGTGAGCTGAAGCAAGAGGGTCCAGAATTTTCAGCACTTTGTTTGCTGGACCACGCACTCTAGCCGCCGCATGCTAACTTGGACCCACAATGTCGGCTGCTCTGCGTCCTCAACTCGTCTATTACGCGCCAAACCTCGACCTGCGGATCACCTGTGTTCAGGTGCAGGCATACGGGGACGTTGCCCATCCAGAGTATTGCTTTGAAGTCGAGTGCCGGTTGCGGCACTCGACAGGCGGTTTTACCTATTCTTCTAGCCGGCTGTGTTTCGATCCGGAGTCGTTCGCTTTATTCTCCCACGAACTTCAAGGGATGCAGCAGGGCCTAAGACCGGAGGCGGCCCTGAAGAGCGTGGGCGAGATGATGATCCTGCAACTGGAGGGTAATTCGCGCAAGCTGCTAGCGACCCTGGACATTCGCGAATCCATCGCGGCGCGGATAGCGTCTCTCCACGCTATCGTTGAAGTCGACTACGACTTGTTCGTGAACAACCTTCACAGCAAGGTAGAGCGTTTTCTCGAGGAAATTCGCCAGATTGAGCCTTCGCCACCCGAATGGAGTTCGCGGTAGCCACTATTGCCGCCGCTTGTTCCCGTCGTTTGCCTCTATTCGGCGAAACCAACTACACTCGATTTTCACTACGGTGTTTGCCGCTGTTGCCAGCGCATGCCGATGCAGGAGCCCTTTTGGAGATCCTCGACCTCAGGCATTTTTCTTCTCTGGACTTGCGTCCCTTGCTGGATGACGAGACGCAGATCTGGTCGCGCCTGCTCTCTTGGGACTACTCCAGTTCGGCGGAGATGATTCTTCGCTATGTCGACGCCAAGATTCTGCCCGGTTATGCCGCAGTCGATCGTGGTCGGGTCTTCGGATACTCCTTCTTTGTCTACGAGGGCAGTAAGGGAGTCATCGGCGATCTTTACGTGACCAACGGAACTCGCTTGCCCGACGCCCGCAAGGTTGAGCTGAATCTGCTGACACATGTCATCGAGACTCTGCAGCAGTCGCCCGGAATTCACCGAGTCGAGGCGCAATTACTCGCGCATGACGCAAATGCCGTGTCGCGCCCGTTCCTGGAAACGGGATTCCAGCGGCATCCGCGGCTATTCATGGTGCTGGCACTCGCGAAAAATGAGCGGGGAAGAGCGCCGGTACCGCCCGAAATTGAGATCCGACCCTGGGCTGAATCGGACTATCAACCTTCTGCCGCTGTCATCACCGCCGCGTATCGCGGCCATGTCGATGCCCAGATTAATGACCAATACCACACCCTCAGCGGCTCGCTGCGCTTCCTGAACAATATCGTGCGATTCCCAGGCTGTGGTGTCTTTGATGCGGATTCGTCGTTTGTTGCGCTGGACCGCAAATCAAAGAGCCTGATCGGGATCATCTTATGTTCGCGCGTGCGGCACGACGTAGGGCACGTCACGCAGGTGTGCGTGCTTCCGGAGTATCGCGGACGCGGTATAGGCGAAACGTTAATCGCTGCCAGCCAGACGAATCTGCGCAAAAGGAACTTCTCGATACTGTCGTTGACTGTGACTGAGGCCAATGCGCGCGCTGTGGCGCTTTACCGGCGCCTTAGTTTCGATTCAAAGCGGGTGTTTGACGCCTTCGTGTGGGAAGGGTGAAAAACAGACCTCGGGCCTTGGCCCTCAGACCTTAGTTAGATCTCGTCATCAAGGCAGCTCTGATTAATGTAGGAATTCAGGAAATGCGAAGAATTGCCTAAGGTCCGAGGTCTGAGGGCCGGGTATTGCAGCTATCTTCTCAGCAGCCACATGGCCCAACCGGCCACGAACACGCCGCCGAGGAACATCGCAAAGCAATAGAGCCCGTAGCGCACCATATCGCGCGTTGTCTCGCGATGCGTGATGCCGAAAACAATCGAGGCGAAAAGCGAGAATATTAACGCTGCGCTGAAATGATTCAGAGTAATCGTCACTATTTCCATCCGCAGAAAATTGGTGTGCCTGAAAGCTGACGGCTGAGAGCTAGAAGCTGTTTCATTGCTTCTTTCCAATCGCAATATGATATGCGTCAGCCATTGCAATAAAGTTCAGCAGCCCGGCGACGATCATGAACTTCGTTCCATAATCGGCAGTCGCAAAAGCGATTGCGCCCTGTCCCCAATCCTGAGCCAGCGTGATGATGTAGAAGGCGCCGGCGCCTATATCCCCGACAAAGCCAAGGATGTCGAGAATGTCGCCGCCATTCGCTTTGTAGATCCGCCCCTGCATGGCGAGTCCCAGCAGGAACAACGAGGCGATCGAGATGAAAAGTAGCAAGCCCCGTATCCATCGCTTTTGAATCATGTGTCCCGCGCCTGGGATCAGCCAGCCGACTGCCGGCGCGAGCACGCTCATCAAAGTCAGCGGTGTCGACTCGTTCACTTTTGCTTTTTCTGTGGTCGAATTTGCCATTTATATCGTCACAATCTCGCGTTGAATTTTTCCCGTCACTTCCGCCGCCTTGGGGCGCACCAATACGTTCACTTCGCTGCGCACACCGAACTCAGGCAGATAAATACCTGGTTCGATCGAGAAGCAGGAGTTGGGAAGGATTTGCCGCTCGTCGTGAATCTCAAGATCGTCCATGTTGGCACCATTGGAATGGACGTCTGTGCCAATGGAATGTCCCGTGCGGTGAATAAAATAATTGCCGTAACCGGCCTTCTGGATGTAGCCACGCGTGGCGCGATCGACCTCCCATCCGGCGATGTGGCGACCGGAGTTGATTGCGTCAGTAACCGTTTGAACACCGGCGTCACGCGCATCGCGCACAATCTCGAACACTTCGCGGATGCGATCGGAGGGGCCGGGGCCGACAAATCCCATCCATGTAATGTCGTAGTACACCGCATCCGGAGTATTCTTCTTGCCCCACACGTCGAGCAAAACCAGATCGCCTTCGCGGATCGGCACGGGGTGGCTGGCGTGCGGTTCGTAGTGCGGATTGCCGGCGTTGGCATTCGCGGCAACGATGGGTGGATCGTCCGTCAGCAGACCTTCTCGAGCGAAGGCTTCCATGAACCACTGCTGGATCTCATGTTCTTTTATGCCACCATTGCGCACGCGCCGCCCAATCTCCTGAAACGCGGCCGACACAATCGAGTCAACGCTGTCGCGCGCGGCGAAATGCGACTGAATCTGCTCTTCGGTCCAGGTCGATTCGAATTGCGCCACCAGATCGGCCGAACTGACAATGTTCTTTCCAAGTCCACGCAGCAGGTCGACCGTTCCGGCATCGACCAGAGAAATGGTAAAGACGCTGTTATTCGGCGAGTACTGCATAGCCAAGTCGAGATGCTTGGCCAGCATCGATTTTAACTGCTCGAATAGTTCCTGCCACCCGGAATATTGATACTTTTTGCCGGGAAGGGAATCGAGATGTCCGGCCTCGATCTTGTGTACCAACTTCACCGGATCGCCCTCAGCCGGGATTAGATAAAACCAGCGCCGCGTCACCATCATGTTTTCCGGCAAGCCCAGCACGCGGTAAGCAATGGGATCGCGATGATGGTGATCGTAGAACAGCCAGCCGTCGATATTGCGTTCGCGCAAGGTGGACTGGATCGCAGGAAGGTTCATAGACAAACTTCTATTGTAAACAAGAGTACGGAGTTTGGGCCAATGCCTAACCTGCTTTGCTAGAATGCACGGATGTCGTCGCTAGCCGTATTTCGTACGCCAGAGACGCAACGACGCTTGGCTCAGCTACTTCTGAGACAGGATTTTCTTCCTGACAGCGACTGGTAAGGTCTCACACGCCGTGCGCAACACTAGTCTGGGCGCACGCTCGCGGATGCTCATCAAGTAAGGAACAGTCCGCATGGGGTCGAACTTGGCCGTCTCCCGCAGAAGCCATCCGAGGCCTTTCTGCACCATGTCATCTTGGTCCGTTAGAAGAGAGTTGGACAGTTTGATGATTTGCGGGAAGAACATTTTCACCCGCGCTCCACGGACGAGAGCGACACAAGCCGCACGCCGGTGCCAGCGATCCGATGACTTTGCCCAAGTGAACACGTTCTTACTGCGAGCTGGCTTCGCCGCGACCATCGGCGCGATCAGATAGTGCACCAGTCCGTCATGATCAGCCCAACTGCTGATGCGACGGAGCCATGATTCAAAGAGGCTGAAGTCCCGGTCGCCACACTGGTCAGTCAGGTTTTCCAAAAGAAAAACTGCCGCAACTTTCTCTTCTAATACCGAACCCGTGAACAACTGATCCGCCACCTTCACGAGGAAGTTGAATTCATACTCGCTTAGAATCTCTTTCCGGCAAAGCCGTGCCGCGCGGCGCAGGGCCGCCGTATACCATCCGTGCGATTTGATTTCATCTTTGAAGAACCACTGAACCCCGGCGGCGTGCTCGCCTGAGCCGCCGTTTTTCAGCGCGCGGCGGATCTTCGCTGCCACTAGTGCTGGAGTCGTTTTCGAAGACAGCATCGCATACGGTTGAGGCATTCAGTTGAGAGAAGAAAGGCGGCTTTTGCGGCCGCCTCCAAATCATATCGACTTCTGGCCCAGTTTTACGCGGCCCGCGTCGCGACCGTAGCCGGGTGATATCCGCACTCCTTCGCCTTGCGTAGCGCCTGTGTGGCTTCTTCGGGAGAAATCAGCGGCGTTGTCTGCACCGACTTGCAAGCCCCTCCCGCTGCGAACGCCATAGCGATCGCAGCTGCGCTCACGTTGTCGGGCAGATCAGTAATCACTACGACGTCGTAGTCTCCGAAAGAGAACCATGCGGACTCAATTCTTCCTCCGAGTTTTTCGATCGCGGGCCGGACAGCTTCAATGCGATTCTGCGGATTCGCAACCAGGGCCTCCCATCCTTCCTGAGAATACGCAACTTGCTGCAGGTAATGTGGCATAGAGCCTCCTTGCGATTCGCTAACTGGGGGCGAATCATGCTCCTCGGCTGAGGTGAAGTCAAGCGTCTACTTCTTCGGGTGTCGGTAGCACATGATATGTCCGGTTGAGATAGCAGGTGATATGTCCGCTTTGCGGGCGGTGAGGGTAGGAGACCATGCGAAGCATGGATTGTTACCCGAAGGCCGCGATGGAGCGGGCGATGAAAGTACAGGATGTGATGTTGCAAGCGATGGCAAAGAAGATCACCTGGTGGCAGGCGGCGGAGATCCTTGGGATCAGCGACCGGCACATGCGGCGTTGGCGGGAGCGCTACGTCGAAGAGGGGTACAACGGGTTGTTCGACCGGCGGCGGGGGAAGCCGTCGAGACGGCGGGTGCCGGTGGCGACGGTGGAGAGGGTGTTCGCTTTGTACCGGGAAAAGTATTTCGATCTGAACGTGCAGCACTTTCACGAGAAGTTGCAGGCCGAGCACGGGATTGAGCTGAGTTACACCTGGGTGAAGCAGGCGCTGCAGGGAGCAGGTCTGGTTGCGCGGGGGCGAAAGCGTGGAGCGCATCGCAAACGGCGCGAGCGTCGGCCCCTGCCGGGGATGCTGTTGCACATCGAGGGGAGCCGGCACCAGTGGTTTCAGGACGAACGCTGGTACGACCTGATCGTGATTCTGGACGATGCCACCAGCGAGATTTACTACGCGCAACTGGTGGAAGAGGAATCGACGGCGACAGTGATGGCGGGGCTGCGGGAAGTGATCGAGCGCAAGGGCGTGTTCTGTGCGCTGTACAGCGATCGCGGCAGCCATTTCTGGCTGACGCCGAAGGTGGGCGGCAAGGTGGATGCGCATCGTCTGACCCAGGTGGGACGGGGGTTGCGCGAGTTGGGGGTGCAGATGATTCCGGCCTACTCGCCGCAAGCGCGGGGACGCAGCGAGCGCAACTTCGGCACTTGGCAGGGGCGCTTGCCGCAGGAACTAAGATTGCACAAGATCGCGAGTCTGGAAGCCGCCAATGAATTTCTGCGGGAGCACTACATCGCCGAGTTTAACCAGCGATTTCAGAGGGCAGCGGTACAGCGGGGAAGCGCATTTTTGCCTTGCCGAAGACGGGATCTGAACTTGATCTTCTCGCTGCAGTTCGAGCGCACGGTGAATCGCGACAACACGGTGAGCTTTCAGAATCTCAGTTTGCAGATTGAGCGGGTACGCTGGAGAGCGTCCTTGGCGGGCTGCCAGGCGGTGGTGTATCAGCATTTAGATGGAACCCTGAGCCTCACGCACGGACCACATTGTCTGGGACGGTACACGGCGCAGGGCACGGCACTGGCGACGACGGAAATGCCGGCGCAACGGGCTGTGGAAAAGACGCGAGGCGGAAAAGTCATAAAGCCGACTTTCCCTCCTCGCTTGGAAATCCCGCAAACCCCGCGGGATTCCCACTTTCCCACAGCCCCGACTGCTGCTGGTTAACTTTAGAACCGGACATATCGTGTGCTAAGAAAAGCGGACATTTTAACTTGCTACGGACAGCGTCTACTTCTTCGGGGTGACGTCAAGCTGCTTGTGTAAATAGGTTGAGGGTGCGAGTTCTCCATTCCAGGTTAAATCTCTGGAAGATGGAGTAGATGATGCGGTCCACGCTTTGCACATTTACGAAGCACACCATCGGTCTGGTGCGGCGCCGCACCTCGACGAAACAGCGCTCGATCACGTTGGTGGTGCGCAGTTTGCGCCACAGGTGCCGAGGGAAGGCAAAGAACGACAGCAGCTCGGGCAAGTCTCGGCCCAAGCACTTGACCACGCCAGGATAGATGCGTTGCCAGCGGGCGCGGAACCGGCGGAATGCGCCTTCCGCCTGCGCCCGGCTCTCGGCCAGGTAGATGGCCTGGGCTCCGGCTTTCACTTCGTCGTAATCCCGCTTCCGTGCTTTCTCTAAAATGTTCCGCATCTTGTGCACCCAGCAGCGCTGATGCCGCACCCGCGGATAGACGGTGCGAATCGCCGCCGCCAGCCCGGCACAGCCATCGGTCAGAATCAACTGCAGCCCTCGGCCTTCCAGCCCGCGCCGGTACAGATCCTGGAGCAAGGCTTCCCAGTCCGCCTGACCCTCGCCCTGGCTGCGCAGAAAGCCCAGCAAGTGCCGACTCCCGTCCTGCCGGATGCCGTACGCAACCAGCATCTGCACCTGTTTGCGTCCGGTCGGCCGCCGCACCCGCAAGCTCACCCCATCGAGAAACAGATAGACATAATCGTCACTCAACTTCGCCTGATGAAACTGCCGTACCGCCTCGTCCAGATCACGGGTCAGCTTCGACACCGTCTGCGCGCTCACGGTTTCTCCCGTGATGGTGGCTACAACCCGTCCCACCTGCCGGGTCGAGATCCCGCGCAGAAATGCTTCCCGAATCAGCAGCGAAACCTCTTCGGCCCGCCGCTGAAAGCGCCGCAGCCCCAGCGGCAGAAAGCTCTTCTCGCGGGTGCGCGCAATGCGCAAGCGAATGGTTCCGAAGCGGGTCACGAAATCCCGCTCGTAGTAGCCGTTGCGGTAGTCCCGCCGCCTCCCGCGTCGCCGCTCGTAAGGTGCCCAGCCGGAGAAGCGGTCGCGTTGCCGCTCCGATTCCAGTTCGAAAAACCGCTGCCACGCTTGCCGCGTCTGCCCATACAGATCGCCCCAGAAGCTCTCTTTCATCTCGGCCAGAAAATGTTGGAAATGCTCGTCGATCGGGATTATCTTCGCCATGGGTGTAGGTCTCCTTTTCGGAACGGCTTCTGCTTGCCAGGCAAAGCCAACTTACACCCTCTTGCTTTTTACACAATCAAAGTTACGTCACCCTTCTTCGGCGCGTACCAGCTTGTCATAGACCCAAAGCAGAAGCGTCGTCGCGATTCCTACGCTGATTACCCACCACCACACCATTTCTGGCCGGTGCAGTTGCTCGCCGTAATGGTGCATGAGCCATCCACTGAACTTGCCGGCGACGAATGATCCGATGCCAAGTGGGAGAAAGGCGAATCCCATGTACGTGCCTTGTTGGTCGGCTGGCGCCAGCCGGGAGATGTAATCGTAATAGCGTGGCGCCTGGATGATCTCGCCGATCGCGACTACGACCAGCGTAGCCACCGCCATCCAGACTGAGGGATGCACAATGAGAAGAATCCAGGCAAGGCTAGAGACGAGTGTTCCCATGACGATGGCGTGAAAGGCGTGCATGCGCTTGGTCAGGAAACCTATCAGCATCGTAAAACAAATGACGACCAGAGGATCTGTTACGAGAATCAGTTCTGTGTCAGCTTTTGGGTTGATGTAAGTGGAGATATAGAGCGGCAGGGCGATGAACTCCTGCCAGAAGACGACCCAGTATCCCGTGAAGATCAGCAAAAACAGCATGAATCGGGGATTAGAAAGTACGGTGAGGAAATTCTTTCCGACCTGGCCAAGACTAGCGGCGGCTGCGTCGTCCGCGCGGCGCGGCTCTTTGAAGAAAAGGAGAACGACGAATAGCATGGCGAATACGCTGATGGCTGCCATGCGAAAAACACTCTCCATGCTTCGGTGCTGATGAACCCACGAAGCCAGATACGGGCCGGCGGTGCTGCCGACATTGACGAGCGTGTAATAAATCGAATATCCGACCGAGCGAACGTTTTCTTTGGACGCGCGGGCCGTTGTGCCCACGACACTCGGTTTCACCAACGCAACTCCGAGAGCCGGCAGCATAAGGATGAACGCGACTAATGGGACGAGCGGGACGGCGTTGCGGATCGGAGCGAACCAGTCAGCCCCGATTGATCCCAAGGTGAAATATGCGATGCTCAAAAACAAGTAAGCCAGTGAAAGCGCGCGGCGAAAGCCGAGCCGGTCGGCAATCGCTCCGCCGATAACCGCGAGGAACCAAACCCATCCGCCGAACATTCCCGTGAGGCTGCTCGCGCGTTCTACGTCGAAATGCAGGCTCTCGTGCAGATAGCGAGCCAGCACGGCAAAAACGGCGTAGTACGACAGCCGCTCGAAGAGTTCGCTGATGTTTGCTACCCAGAAAGGCCGCTCGAATCCAGTCCGAATCTCGTGAAAACGTTCCGAGAAGGTCAAATTGGCTCCTGTGTCTATATGGTGCCCCGTCCGCGGCCGTCGGCAAGACCAACTAGTTTGCGATCAGCCCGGCAGTTGTCCGCGCACGTACTCGCTCGTTACTCCGGCCACGCGAATGACTTTATTACGGCTGGTCTGGCCGGACGCAATGGTAACGGAAGATCGCGGGACCTTCAAAAGTTTTGCGAAGAACTCGATGCAGGCCTCGTTGGCACGGCCTTCGATGGGAGGGGCGGTTAATGAGAGCTTGAGGGCGTCACCGAGTTCGCCGGTGATGGCATTTTTCTTCGCGCGGGGACGGACCTTAACCGCGAAGGTGATGCCAGACAGCGATTCGTGAATAGGGATCATGCGAATTGTTACCACGGAGGCACGGAGACTTGTCAGCTGGTTACTCCTCCGTGTCTCTGTGGCTCCGTGGTTTACTTTGGTTCTCTTTCCCCAAAGATTGCCGTTCCCACCCGCACGCAAGTAGATCCCTCTTCGATGGCCACTTCGAAATCGTGCGACATGCCCATAGAAAGCACGCCCATGCTGATGGCGGGTAGCTTACGCGCGGCAACGGTATCGCGCAGTTCGCGCAACTTGCGGAAGTAAGGACGCGCGCCTTCGGGATCGTCGGTGAACGGAGGTACGGTCATCAGCCCGCGAAAAGTGAGCGCTTCGAACCGAGGAGCAGACAGTAGCAATGCTCGTAGCTCTTGCGAATTCGGAGCTGCGCCGCTCTTAGCTTCTTCCTCGCCGACGTTCACTTCGATCAGAACCGGCAACTTCTTCCCCCTACCATGGGCGGCAGCGTTCAATTTTTCGGCAAGCTTCACAGAATCCACCGAGTCGACCGCGCTGAAGAGTTCAGCCGCTTTCACAGCCTTATTGGTCTGCAAATGACCGATCATGTGCCAGTCGGCTGCGGTCAGATCGGCGAGCCCGCCAGCCTTCCCGGCAAATTCCTGTACACGATTTTCGCCGAATAGGCGGAGGCCGGCCTCGTAGGCCTCCCGAAGTCGCTCCGGCGGATGAGTCTTCGTTACCGCCATCAGCACAATCTCCTCCGGACGACGCGACGCACGCTTAGCCGCTTCAGCAATTCGCTCGTGCAGCTTCGCGATGTTCTCAGATATCGACATGGGAGAATGTCATCGCAGGAACACGAGAAGATTCCTGCGATCGAGATTAAGATCCCTCACTGCGTTCGGGATGACGGTGGGCGACTCCCGCGTCGCTCACGCCGCGCAATCACCGTCACATGATCGCCGTTGGAGGCGCGGGATCTTCCGGACGTCCGCAATTTGCCAGCGGCACGCGGATCATAACGATCGCGAGTACCGCCAGCGCGCCCATCGCCAGCAGGAACGGTGGCGTCCACTTGAAGAGTGTGACGTCGTGGTTCGATCCCACCAATCCGGCGATTACCAGACCGCAAAGAGCTTCGCCCGCTATCATGCCAGATGCGGTCAGAACCCCTGCGTTATCGACGCGCGCTTTCTGCGCATCGTTGAAGCCGCGGCGGTCCCGCAACTTGTCAGTGATCCAGCGAATCACGCCTCCAACAAATATCGCGAAGGTCGTCCCCAGCGGCAGGTACATGCCGACGGCGAACAGCATTACGCTCTTGACCTCGATCATAATCATTCCGAGGCCCAGCAGAATGCCCACGATTACCAGCGGCCAAGCCATATCGCCGCCAACAATGCCCTTCGAAAGCATCGCCATTAGTCCCGCCTGCGGCGCGGGAAGCGCCGAACTGCCGAAGTGATAAGCCTTAGCCAGAATCGCGATGGGGAAGAACAAGACCAGTGACGCGACCACGATGCCGAACAAATCTCCAATTTGCATCTTCGCTGGCGTGCCACCGAGGATGTAACCTACTTTCAAGTCCTGCAACATTTCGCCGGCCACGGCGGAGGAAACGCACACCACAGCCGCCACGCCTAGCACTGCCGCTACGCCACCTGTACCCTTCACGCCCATGGCCACCATAAGCAGAGCGGCAATTACCAGCGTGCACAACGTAAGGCCGGACACGGGATTGTTGGACGAGCCGATCATTCCGACCAGATTGCCGGAAACCGCGGCGAAGAAAAATCCCACAATAATCATGACGCCAGCTGCCACCAGCGATCCCGAGAGCACCTGCGCACCGGTCAGCGTTCCCGCTCCCGCTATGAAGTAGTGGTAGAGCAGAATCATTGCGATGAAGACTACACCCACGCCCGCAAAAATCGCCTTTGCCGGCAGATCGCGCTCCGTGCGGTTGGTCGCGGCATGCGCGGCTGCTGATTTCTTCAGATCGGAGACGGCTCGCCCCATCCCCAGCGCCAGCTGCTTGCGCATTTTGAAGAGCGTGTACGAAGCCCCCACCAGCATGCCGCCAACCGCGATCGGGCGGACGATCGAGAAATAGATCGCGCCTGCCAGAAGAGTCCACGAGATCGGCTCCCCACCCGCCTGCGCTTGTTGCGCCTGAATGTAAGGACCTATTGTGAAGGTTAGAAGCGGAACCAGTAGTCCCCATGCCAGCACACCGCCGGCGAAGTTCAGGGCAGCCAGCCTCGGTCCAATGATGTAGCCTACGCCAAGGTAAGCGGGACTGACGTCGGGGGCAGTGAAAATCGACGTGCCTCCTGTGACAGTCGTGGCCACGCTCGGATTCGTGCTCGTTCTCAGCAGCAACTTCTTGCCCAGATTGCCGATGGTGACTGGGAACGTGTTGTTGGGATTGAACACATTAATCGCACCTAGCAAATACATGAAGCTTCCGAATCCCATGTTCGCGAAGAGAATCTTCGCCGCCGTTGATCCCTGTTGGCCCGCCTTATGAATCTCCGAGGCGGCCACCGACTCCGGATACGGCAGGTCCGGATCCTCGACCATCACCCGCCGCAGCAGCGTCACAAACAGAATGCCCAGCGTGCCGCCGATCATCATCAGCGCAACGGACTTCCAATATTCCGGGCTAGTGATATCCGGCCGCAGAGCCGGCCACAAGTCGGCCATCACAAATGCCGGGATCGTAAAGATTGCACCCGCCGCCACCGATTCGCCGATCGAGCCCACCGTTCGCGCGATGTTTTCCTCCAGCAGCGACCCCTTCATCAGCCTGAGGAGCGCCATACCGATCACCGCCGCGGGGTAGGTGGCCGCGATCGTCATTCCGGCTTTCAACCCCAGGTAAGCATTGGCCGAACCGAGAATCGCGGTCATCACCAGCCCGATCAACAGGGCGCGCAGAGTGAATTCCTTCATTTCCATGGTTTCGGGCACGTATGGCGTATGTTTCTTCTTCGGAGGAAGCTCGGTCACTTGGCTGCTCATGGGCGGAATCCTTTTAGGGCATGGGATGGGAGCGATTTCTTCTGCGTTGCCTCAAACACGCACATTCTAAACAGTGAACGGCGCACCTTAGCATGCGCACCGACCGTATTACAAGTGCGGCGGCTCCGCTGGACGACTTTCTACAGATGAGGTACCTGGGCGCCCGCCCTGTCGAGGTTTTTGTAACAGGATGCGGATTTCGTCTTTCTTACGTATGGCCGCCGTGCTCGGCAATCATCTGCATCGCCGGCTTGCTGACCCAGTCGTGCCAGCGCTGGCCGTGGAACTGTTCGCCCCACGCAATCGGCGTAACATCACGGTACTCGTGCATCGTTTCATCGGGGACGAAATGCAGTTGTTTGCGCAATGACGCGCGTGCATTCGGGACGGCGCCCCTATCGAGCAGCAGGCGCGTGAACGCGGCATCGCGCTGCCGTCCGCATAGATAGGAGTCGTTCACCACACACCCGAACAGCGGTGTATGCCCGCCGAACCCCTCCGCATCGATCTCGGCGCGAGCGTTCACGTCAGCTCCGTGCTCGATCAGCCAGCGTGCAATCTCGATCTCATCGAATTCAACGCAAATATGCAACAGGGTCGCGCCCGCCAATGGTGTGCCGTGCAGCCCAAAAGAAAAGTCCGGACCGCAGCCCAGTTCCCAGGGGTAGATCTTCTCGATCGAGAAAGTGCGGCTGGGCATACGTGGATCCCGGCGTAATTGCGCTTCGAGCAAATCAATGCGTCCCCGGTGAACCGCCATCACCGGCGTGTCAGGGAGTGTGATCCCGCGTTCAGCCACCAACTCAAGACAACGATGCTTGCCCTGCGGATACCGCGAGTAGGTTTGCAGAAGCAACGCGACAGGAGCGAGCCGATTCCTTTGTTCGTCGGCCAGTTCAGCGCCGAGTTCCAGGAGCAACGAAAGTCCGGCGTTATTAAGAGTCTCACACGGCCCCATCACACATCCTGGGACGGGTCGTGCGCCCATTTGATATAGACGCCGGGCGGTCTCGATCTTCCCCTGCAGACATGCGCGGTCGAAGGCATGTTGGACGTCCGTGGCGCCCATATCGCGCAGCATCTGGATGATCGCATCCTGACCAATGTTTGCCGCGTACGACATCGGCGGCCCCCAATTGCTGTCGGGCAATCCGCGCGCGGCTTCATGGAGCAGCCTGGGGTCCTTCACCACAAGACTTCGTACGGCCTCGACATCTCCTCGCCAGATCGCGTCAGTCATGCGGCAGGCTGTAACTAAACGTGCCCAGCTAGGCAGTCCATAGATACGGGCCAGCACCAGTTGGGCGTCGGCTAGCTTGGCCTGATCCGGATCAATCGCTCTCGTGTGATGTTTGCGCAACCCGGCGACCGCATCCGCATCATCGCTCCGAATGTCACGCAGTAAGTCTTTGGCCTGATGGCGGAGTTGTTCGAGGTTGGGATGGACAGGAAAGTGACGATCGAAAAACTGCCTTGGCATAACGGACCTCCTTCTAGGTCATGCCCGGGGTCCGCAGCAGCGGGCGAAAGGAGATTCGTTAAACTCTTGATTTTTCAGCATCTCAGGTGGACTCGGTCCTGTCCGCGGACGGGTGGCGTCCTGTAAGCCGAATTTAGTATATGCCATTGCCGACTCATACCATGTACCGACGCGTGCGTTTCACGCCGCACAATGCGTGTAAAATGGGATCAACTGGTCATTTGCCCCTTCGGATTTCGGCATTCTTGAGGTGTAGTGAGATGAGTATCCCCTCCGATTCTGGCTTCAATCGGCCCTATATTTGCCATGATTGCGGCAGCGAAGTCGGGTTTCGTTCGCGCCGTCGTAACTTCATGGAGCGATTCCTACTCCCTCTTGTACTATTGCAGCCCGTACGTTGCGGGGAGTGTTTCCGGCGCGATTACCGCCTGATTTTTACGCAAGTGCGCGAGCGCCTGTCGGACCTGCCTCGGCTGGTTCCGGGAAAGCACACTCACACGGCCAATCGAAACGTTGCCTAGTGGTACGTAAGCCGCTTATACTGCTGGCATAGCGGCCGCGGGTGCTAGGTGTCCGCGGAGCCCTGAAGGAGGCTGTCTTCAGCAGTAGTGAGGACCGAATCCGGGCCACTCAGGCCACAATCGCAGAAGCTGGGCCTAGTATTGCTTCGGGCCAAGTAAGGCCACAAAATTCGCGCTGGATCTATCGCGCGGCAGAAAGTCTCTTCTCAGTTTTATTTCCTTCCGATTGCCGCATCTGCGGGTTGCCCTTGTTGAACATCTCCCGGTTGCCTGTCTGCCCCGATTGCCTCGCCGCTATAGAACCCATCCAGGGGAACATCTGCTCTATTTGCGGCGAGCGTGTGCTCTCGTCCTATGCGATCTGCGACGATGAAGGAATCTGCCGCTGCCCGGTTTGCCGCCGGATCGATCGTCCCTTTGAACGCGCAGTTGCCTATGGCAGTTACGACGGCGGGCTTCGCGAGTTGGTTCACCTCCTCAAATTTCACGGCGTGCGGCCGGCTGCGGATGTGCTTGGACGAATGCTGGCCGAAGCCATCGCGCAATTTGAACCATCTTTCGGACCGGAAAAGGTCTTGGTTATACCCGTGCCACTTTATCGCGGAAAGCGTCGGCAGCGCGGATTCAATCAGGCGGAGATGGTTGCAAGTGCAGCGATCAGGGTGTCTGCGTGCCGCGATCGGTTACAACTCGCGCCTGATATTCTGGTTCGCACTCGCGAGACCCACTCGCAGATCGGACTCACCAGCCATCAACGTAGGGAGAATCTGCGTGGGGCCTTTTCGGTCGCCCGTGCCCCGGAAGTCACTGGCCACGAAGTGCTCCTCGTGGATGATGTCTATACGACCGGAACGACGGCGTCGGAATGCGCTCGGGTGTTGCGCCGCGCCGGCGTGGCCAAGGTATGGGTAGCTACCGTGGCGAGGACTCTAAAACTCGCATCTAAGGGGCAAGGGTTTAAGCTTTCAGAGGTTCAGGGTTTCAAAGACGATCTGCAAAAGACTGAAGCTTTGGAACCACAACACTTTGGGGTCTTGAAGTCCTGAATACTTTGAATTTGAGACTTATGTCCTTACGGATGGAACACGAACCAGGATCTCGGCACGGCGCCGGCATGCTTGTTCCGGCGGGGCCGCATCGGTCTGGGGACGGCCATGCGCTGCTGGCGCCCGTCCTCGTCCTGAATGCCTCCTATGAGCCAATCAATGTCTGTGCGGCACGGCGCGCTCTCGTCCTTGTGCTGAAGGGTGTTGCTATGACCGAAGAGGAAAACGGCCATTTTCTGCATTCGGCGCGCGTGGCGATGCGGCTGCCCTCGGTCATTCGGTTGCTGGAGTATCGCCGGATCCCCCACCAGAGCCGCGCCCTGTCGCGAAAGAACATCCTGCTACGTGACCGTAATACCTGCCAGTATTGCGCCACCGTACTACCCTCGAGCGAACTCACCCTCGACCACGTGATCCCGCGTTCTCGGGGCGGCTCTTCTACCTGGGAGAACCTTGTCGCCTGCTGCCATCCATGCAACCGCCGCAAGGGGAATCAGTCCCCTGCCGAGGCGGCCATGAAGCTGATGCGTGAGCCGCGTGCCTTCAACCTGCACACCAGTCGGCACATCATGCGACTGATGGGCCGGTCCGATGACAAGTGGCGAAAATACCTCTTCTATTAAGGTTTCAAAGTTTCAGGGGTTCAAGGTTTCAAAGTGGAACTGCGGCGCTCTCCGCAGGACGAAATTGGTTGAGAGTGCTTTCTTACCCACCTAGACTCGCTAGTGGCTCGCTCTTATCGTGAACTCCTCGTTTGGCAAAGGGCTAAGACGCCGGCAATTCACGTGTACAGCGTTAGCGAGCATTCTCCGAAACAGAAATATTCGGATTGACATCGCAGGTTAGACGCGCCGCAGTGTCGGTACCATCCAGTATCGCCGAAGGGCAAGGAAGGCTCACTCCGGGCGAATTCGTTCACTTTCTTGGGCAGGCGAGGGGTTCATTGCTCGAACTGGATCGCAACTGGATATCGCGCTCGACCTGACGTATCTCAATCCGAACCAGCAGCGGACGCTGGCCTAGGAGATCTACCAAGTCCTAGGTCTCCTAAACCGCCTGATCGAGGCACTCCGCCGGAAGCATGCGCTCTTACCTTGAAACATTGAAACTATGAAACTTTGAAACCTGCCTTACTGAGGTTTCTTTTCGTCCGGCTTCTGTTGGTCCGGCGCTTTCTGGTCGGGAGCCCTCTGAACTTCTTTCCCTTCGTACAAGATCTTCACGTTCGACCCGAACCGTTTGTAGTCCTCGTACTTCACGATTTCGCGGATGTGCACATCTTCCATCTTGAAATGCAGTTCGTCATCGGCCTTCGTGTAAACGGGGAACCAGTACTGTCCATCGATCTGCTGACGCCAGGTGGTGAACTTCGGGAAGAGATTTTCCTGGTCGCCGTGTTTTTTTGCAGAGCACGGGTGTCCATTGCAGAGATCGGGCACGGTCTTGCCGTATGTTTTCACAATCTGAAAGTCGTGATTGTCGACCCAGACTCGGCCCTGAAAATAGCGTTTTTTCTCCTCAATTTTCTTCGGCGCAATATCGAACACATAGCAATGCAGCTCATCTTCCTGCTGCTGCCCCACATAAAGGATGTTGTATTCGGGTAATTGCTCCTCGGTCAGCACAAAGGGAAGGCGGTGACGTATGTCGGAGAGATCCTCCTGCGACATGAAGATTCTCGAGAGGCTGGACTGGGGAGCGAAGACGACGTTCTCAATCCGTTGCCCCTTGTCATTGAACATCACATCGAACACTTCCCGGTACTCGCCGTCTACGGTATCGCCATCGACCGTTTGTACCTTCACATCTTGACGATAGGTATATTGGTCACGAGCCTTCGCGAATTCCGTTTCTTTGGCGGCGAAGCGCTTGATGATCTCGTCAGGTGTGGTGTCTTTCGGAGAAGCGGTGTCCAGCGGCCCTTCCTGCGTCAAGGCGAATGGACCCAGTCCGCAGACGAGCAGGGTGAGGTAGAGCAGAGTACGGAGGGAGAGCTTCATCTCTCTAGTTTACCGAATCGGACAATAATTGTGATGCGTGATCGCCTCGCTATGTTAGCCGAAGCGTGGAAGAAAAACGGGGCAGACACCGCGGCGACCCTTCCCTCCAACCCCTCTCCGCTCAGTGAGGCTGGAGGGAGGGTGCTGCAGTTCTGCCGCACTCTTGGATGCTCTCACGCATAAGAGGTTGCCGCTTGAAACCAAGGTTTAGAAAATCCGGGATTCAATTCTTAAAGATTCGCAAGCAGATGTTACAGATTAGACCTAGGCTTTTACCCGGCCAGTTCTAGAGAATTGAATCCCCTGAATGAGAATGACGACAATCGATTTTGCCTCGCTATATAGCGTGGCAGCTCGGCAGGCGAATAATCACAGGCCAGCATTGTTCACTACCTGCTGCCGAACATTGTGCTGAGGTCCCAGCGTAAAGCTCGAAGCGTCTCATGGATTCTTGCCCGACATCCCGTAAGTCGGCTGTGCTAGACTGCTTTCGTTTCGGCGGCACGTCGCGTCCTGCCACGACACTTCCCCTGCGTAAGACGTCGTCGTCCTTCTATATAGGAGCTTCCCATGTCATGGTCAGCTTGTTCGCACGTTTCTTCGCATCTTCGACCGCAGAACGGCACAGCGCGGCCCTTCGCGCTCGTTCTTGTCGCCGGTGTTTTATTCGCGGCATCACAGGCGGCCTATGCGCAGAACGATCCTCTTCATATATGGGTTGGGAAACTCGATCGCGCCGGAGCGGAGAAGTGGGTTGGCGAACATCTGGGACGTGAGCAGAAAGATGTGGACGAATTGCTTGCGGTGAAGGGAACGCGAACGCTGGAGAACACGTTGCGTCCGTATGACAACGCGCAGAACGAATTGGGTGTGGCAGGCTCGGAAGCGTATCTCATGTTTGCCGTGGCAACGCAGAAGGAGGTGCGTGACGCAGGGCAGGCGCTCGCGCAGAAGGTGCAGGAAGCTGCGACGGTACTGAGCCTGAACCAGCAGGTATATCACGCCTTGAAGACGATGGACGTATCGGGCGCGGATGCGGCCACACGTCATTACATGGAGCGTACGCTGTTGGAATATCGCTTGGCGGGCGTGGATAAAGACGACGCGACACGTGCCGAAATTAAGAAGATGCAGGACCACATCACCGAACAGGCGTTGAAGTTCGGGCGCAATGTTCAGGAGCATCCAAATCACATCACGGTGAAGGACAAGGGCGAACTGGCGGGGCTACCGGACGATTACATTGCAGCGCATCCGGCAGGAGCAGATGGGCTCATAACGCTCAGCACGGATGAGACAGACTTCATGCCGATCATCACATACGCGACAAGCGACGATGTGCGCAAGAATATGTATCTGGCATACCAGACGCGGTCGTATCCGGCGAATAAAGAGATTCTGCTGGACGTGCTGAAGACGCGTTACGAGTTAGCGAAGACGCTAGGGTTCCCAACGTTTGCAGATCTAGCGACGGCCGACCAGATGATCGGCACAGCGGCCAACATGAAGGCGTTTTTGAATGAAGTGGATGTGGCGTCGCGGCCAGCGTCGCGCCGCGAATATGCGATGCTGTTGGCGTTCGCGAAGCAGAGGAGACCGGAGATGGAGGCGATCCCGGCGTACGGGCGTTTCTACTGGGAGGATCAGTACGCGCGGGCAAATTTCAACTTCGATTCCCAGTCGGTACGGCCATATTTTACCTACGACCGCGTACAGCAGGGCATTCTCGATACGGCGGCCAAGCTGTTTCACGTGTCATTCAAAGCAGCGACCGATGCACCCGTTTGGGATCCATCGGTTTCTGCGTGGAATGTGTTTGATGGCGAGCACCTAATTGGCCGCATTTATCTCGATATGCATCCGCGTGAGGGCAAGGACAAGTGGTTCAGCTCGTCGCCGGTCGTGCCCGGCATCAAGGGCAAGCAATTGCCCGAGGGAACGCTAATCTGCAACTTCGCCGGGGGAAAGCCGGGCGATCCGGGACTGATGCAATATGACGATGTTGTGACATTCTTCCACGAATTCGGGCACTTGATGCACAACATCCTTGGCGGCCAACAGCAATGGGCAGGCATCACGGGATTCTCGACGGAACAGGATTTTGTAGAGGCTCCCTCGCAGATGCTGGAGGAGTTCTTCCGCGATCCCACGATTTTGCGCTCATTTGCGAAACACTATCAGACGGGTGAGGTGCTTCCCCTCGATTTAATCGATCGCATGAATCGGGCGAGCGCGTTTGGACGCGCAGGATGGACGCAGGGACAACTTTTCTATTCGACTTACTCCCTTGACGTGCACGACCGAGCGCCGGACGCGATCGATTTGGACGCACTTCTGCACGAGGACTACACGAGGTTTTATCCGTATCCGTTTGTCGAAGGGAATCGCATGTATGCCAGCTTCGGTCATTTAATGGGATACACGTCGAACTACTACACGTATGTGCTCGACAAGGTGATCGCCCTGGATTTCTTCAGCCAGTTTGATAAGTCGAATCTGCTCGGCGGAGAGGCCGCCATGCGATATCGAAGGACGGTACTTGAGCCGGGCGGGTCGGAGCCGGGGACGGAACTGGTGAAGGGATTCCTTGGGCGTCCGCAGAATCTCGATGCATTCAAAAAGTGGATGGATGAAGAGTTCAGGGAGTCCGGTAAATAGGTCATTCCTGCTGATGCGCGGAGCCGGGACGAAGGACGCCGATGCCTGCATGAACAATCCCTTGCCCAAGTAGGGAGGTTGAAGTCAAATCTCCTGCCGCGCTGAACATCACCTCTCTCCACCGACTCTTACACCATTCGCCGTATCCCCGCGCCCCGTCGGTAATGCACGGATTTGCCGACAAACCGGAAGCGAAATATTTCTACGGACAGGCAGGGAACGACGCGGCGGTCATCTCGATGACGGATTGGGACGCGGGCATGCCGGAAACCCAACGGCTGAACTCGGCGTAAAGAGCGGTGGGCAGTGCTGGTGATCGGTAGTTAGTAATCAGGTTAGACGATTGATCTTTCTGAGCCACTTGGTTACTAGCCACTTCATTTGTTTTCCTGAGGAAGAAATCTTTTTTCAGTTTCATGTACGTCCCCGGCGACGAGGTGGCGTTGGCTTTAGTCTTGCGCCAGACGTTAGCCACGGCGAGCGTCCAAAACGGGACGAGGTCCATACCGGGGACGAGCTTGGCGAAAAACGACGGCAAGAATTCCCAGTGCCATCCGAGCAGTCGTACCATCATGGCCGCCACGCCAAGATCGAGCAGGTCATCAGCAGGAGAAAGTGCCCCTTCCACGAAGGCGGGAAATATCACGAGCTGCAATGCGTCGGCGACGATGGCCAGCAGCATGGCTGTCTTAAACTTCGGACCGGGAGAAATAATTATCGAGTCGTCGGACATGAATTCCCTTCGCTGACTCAATTGACTGGCCTTCCATGATTTTAGACGACAGTACGGCAGCGCGGGCTGCTTAATCTGAGTGGATTTCTGGCGGCGCTGAAGTTACTGGTCCGGAACTAGGGTTGTCTCGTGCTGTTCGGGGCTACACGATTTACCAATTTTCCGCAGTGTTTCTGAGAGAGATCTTATCTTCGTGCTGATCTTCCTGAGTAGTTCTGCCGATAAATACCCTGAACCTGCCGCAGCACTGGCGCGGTTTTACGTCCCAGATTTCAGGCCGGAAAGATGTGGAGGGATGACAAAAATCCTGCTGGTAGAGGACAGCAAGTTCTTGCGCATGGCGACCGAACGGGCCCTGGCGCGGGCGGGCTACGTGGTGAGTACGGCTGCGGACGGAATGCAGGCGATCGAATTTGCCCATAAGGAGCAGCCCGATCTCATCCTGCTGGATATGCTCCTTCCCAAGATGACCGGCCCGGATGTACTCAAAGCGCTGAAAAAGGATCCGGTAACATCGGGAATTGCAGTAGTAGCTTTCACAGCACTCTCGCACAAAAATGCCGCGCGCCTCAGGAAAGATGGAGCATTTGGGTTCCTCGATAAGGCCGACCTCGGGCTGGATAAGGGTAGCGATGCTTTGCTGGCGGCGTTGGCGGGGATTTTGCGGGAGTTAGATAAAGAAGTTCCAGCGGGGCAGCATGCTGCGCATCCGGCGTGAGTAGAGTGTTCATTATTGACGCCGCGGCGGACAGGTAAATTATCTAGGACGGCGGTTGCATTGCGGTCGGGACTCTGGCCACGCGCGGACTTAGTGAGTTGCTTGATCGGCAGGTGGAGTTCGCATTCCTTGTGCGTCGAAGACGAGCGTCTTCGCTTCCGATTCGGCGCCCTGGGGTGGGAGTTCCTCGCCATTCCAGACGAAGCTGACGCCGGCGGCGTTTCCGACGCGAACCACCAGTTCGCGAGCGGCGTGGAACTTCGGATGAGCCGGCGCGATCAGGATTTCCTGCGTCGCGAGTTGGCCGTCTGATGTGACGGAGATCCATGAATTCTCGGAAGCGCGAATAGTGAGCGTCAGATTCTCTGCTGACGATTCAGCAGCCTTCGCCGTTGGAGCGCCGTACGAGCGCGTGGTGATGCCTTCTTTCTTTTCCGCCTTGATTTGATCCTGATCTTGGACCTGGCTCGTGTTGTTGATTTGGTTCCCAGCGGGCTTGGAAACGCCGGGCGCGATTGTATGCGTGGAGGCCGGCACGTGCGGTGCCGCTGCAGCCGAACGGGGTTGCGCGCTGGACGATGCCGGAGCGGAGGAAGTCGGAACCGGACTCGAGTTTGCAAGTGCAGACGCAGGCGCAGCAGGCTTGCCAGCAGCGTCATGGATAGCGCGCGAGTGTCGTATCCAGAGAATCGCAGCTGCGATGATTGCGATTGCGACCAGGTATATCAGCGTCCATGGAATTCCGGACGACGGTCGGCCTAGATACTCCTTGCGCGCAGGACGAACGTCTTCGGCACGAGGCAACTGAAGATTGGGCAGTTCCTCTTCCACCTCGACTGAGGCTTGCATTTTGGCCGCAGGTTTTGTAACCAGTGCGCCTTTGGGGCGAGGATCCGTGCGGGCGTTGGAATCCAAGCCTTCGTGGGAGTCGGCCTGCGCGTTGCGGAGACAGTCCAAGTACTCAGTAATGGCAGTTTCGGGGTCCAGACCGAGATGTTTAGCGTAGGCGCGAATGAATCCTTTATTAAAGATGCCGCCGGGCAGCCGGTCGAAGTCTTCGTCCTCGATGGCTCGCAGCATGCGCGCGCCGATCTTGGTGACATTGGAAACAGCCTCTAGCGAGAGCTCTTTCGATTCGCGCGCCTTGCGAAATTTTTTCCCGAACTCGCCCACGGAATGAAACCTGCAGGAGTGGTATCGAGACCATGATAGGACAACGGGAGTGAGTTCGCTACGGGACAAGAGGTCAGGGGCAGGGTAACTGTTCCGGCGTTCATCCGCCGGGCAAGGAGAAACCGGGAGCAGCGCACAGGAGTATTCGTTCCACAAAGCCAAGCGTGGCGCTGCTACCAAATGCCGCGAGGATCCTCGTTCCTGTCAATTCCGCGCTTCGTCCCCGCCTTAAGCACGCTAAGCTATTGAGGAGGAGTGACCGGCTTCCGCAGAGTGATGGGAAATTGGGCGTTGCAGGTCTTCGATGTATCGTCGAAAGCCTCGCCGGTGCGGTCACTCTCGAAAGCTTCGAAGAAGAGTCCTTTCTTGATGCGGTCCGGCAGTCCGGTAAAGCGAGCTTTGCCGTCTACGTTTGTGCCGACTTCCAAGTCAAGCTTATGGAACCCGCCGAATCCATAGGCGATGTGGACTTTGACTTTGGCGGCGTACACCGGTTTGTTATCGCTGTCGGTGATGGTGAAGTCTGCGGTGCAGGGACCTATGCCGGCGTCAACCGCGGGAACGGAATGTGGATCTGGTGTTTGGGCCAGAACTGGAGCGAGCACTAGCGCGATTATCAGAATCTTCATTGCGGGCGATTATAAAACCTTGGCCCCACCGAGGGCTGAGAATCGTTCCTAACCGAGGACTACACGGGAACTCCTTGAGGTGGTTGGCGTTAAGGGTACGGGTTACCAACGTTCGTTGCCCATGGACGAAAGTGACCCGTATAATTTTTCAACGCCACCCTTATCTGTGAGGAATGACGGGATATCCATGCCTGAGGCCGGCACTCAATTGACTCGGCAGAGCCAGGAGCTGACGATTTTCCACGACGTGGCCAAGGCGCTCACGTCATCGCTGGACCTCGATTCCATTCTGCAGACGATTATGGAGAAGATGGCGGAATATTTCCGTCCTGACACTTGGTCGTTGTTAATGGTGGATGAAGGCCACGACGAGTTGTATTTTGCCATCGCGGTGGGTGATAAGGCCGAGGCGCTCAAGAATGTCCGTTTGAAAGTTGGCGAAGGCATCGCTGGATGGGTAGCGAAGCACGGTGAAGCGCGGGTTGTGCCTGATGTGAGAAGCGATCCCTACTTCGCGAGCCGCGTGGATGATGCCACCAAGTGGGAGACGCGGTCCGTGATATGCGTGCCGTTGCGCTCGAAGCTGCGCGTGCTGGGCGTGATTCAGTTGGTGAACGTAGACATGGAGCGCTTTAAGGAGGCGGAACTCTTCTTTCTCCAATCATTGTGCGACTACGGGGCGATCGCGATCGAGAATGCGAAGTGGGTCGAAAAGATCCAGGAACTGACGATCACGGATGACTGCACCGGCCTCTATAATGCGCGTCATCTGTATAAGACACTCGAGACCGAGGTTTACCGGTCTTCGCGATTTGGATACGAGTTCAGCATTTTGTTTATCGATCTGGACCATTTCAAATCCGTGAACGACACGCACGGACATCTGATTGGGAGCAAGCTGCTGGCTGAGATCGGATATCTGATCAAAGCGCAGTTGCGGTTGATTGATTTTGCATTCCGCTATGGTGGCGATGAATTCGTCGTGCTGCTGCCACAGACCGGGAAAGATCAGGCGCTGGTGGTAGCGAAACGCTTGCGCGACGGTTTGCGGGCGAGTGCTTTCTGCCGCGAAGAAGGCCTGAATCTCAACGTGCGGGCGTCAATTGGAGTGGCAACCTATCCGCACGATGCGCGCTCAGCGCATGACGTAATCCGCCAGGCCGACGGAATGATGTACATGGTGAAGAACTCCACCCGGGATAACATCGGTATTGCGCAGCGGGGAATGTTGAAAGAGTAGAACTGTCTCTCTCAATTCGTCCAGACTTCCGCCAGTCAAATGTCAGTTTTCAGGCCCGTTTAGCGCATTTGCATCTCATCCGCGAATCACGAACTCAAGGTCCAACGTCTGAGGTCCGAGCTCCATGTGACGCAAACCTCATTTGCTATCCGGCTTCGAAATAGGAGGAAGCAGGCCCCGCTTTTACGTCCGGCTTCCAAGGATTGGGATTTGCCGCAGCCTTGGGGTTGACGCCAAAATCCCATATGTACAGGTTCATCGCCTCTTTCTCAGTCACCTCCACGAGCGCGTATTCACCCGGCTCAAGATTCTCGCTGGGAGAGAGCTTGAGCCAGCCGCCGCGAATATCCGTGATCGTGCTTTTGATTTGGTGCTGCTCGCGCGTGATCTTGCCCGTTACCTGCCGCTTGATATCTCCCACGATGCGCTTGTTGCCTTTGACTTCGACGCGCAAGGATGCGAAAGCGGTCGAAGGGAACGATGGCTTGTTGCCGTTGCTCCGGTTGGGCGGGACGCGAGGTATCGGCCGGTGCCGGCTTATCAGGAGCTTGATCAGCAGTCTCGTCGATCTTGATGTAGAACGTTGGAACTGCGACGTGAGACTGGACCGGAGCGTGCGCGCCGTCGAGTTCGATGGTCTGCTTGCTAGGTGAAACGGGGTTCAGGGCACCGCGGAAAATGTTCGATTTTGTATTGCGGTTGACGTCCCCGGCGGTCTGGTTGATCTCAACAATCTGCGGTTGTCCCTGATAATTGTCCAGAAGAAATATGCCGGAGTCGATGGGAAGACGAAGTCCCGGGGCAACCTGCGGTAATTCGGTCTGTTCGAGCTCGCGCTCGTGCTCAATTTCTTTGTCGATTTGAACCGCTTCAGGAGTGGAGGCCGCGGCAGCGCGATCTTTTTCGAACTTTTCGGTAGCCGGCCAGTCGACCAGCGAGTTGGGGAGTTCTTCCCATTCTTCGCGCTCGGAGCTGTAATAGCGGACTCGATCTCCCTTGACCTCATATTTTGTGACGAGCTGGTATGAACCGTCTTTGAGGATTAGACGGCGGGGGGTGTCCTGCGCCAGCGCAGGGATCACAAGCAAGAGAATGAGTGCCAGGGCGGCAATGCTGCGGATGGATAGCATTACTCTTAATTATCGCCCTGATGTTGAGGTGAGTCGAATGTCACGTTTGGCTGGGACCCGCCGACATAATGGCCCCGGCCACACTACGTTCGTCAGGTAAGAAATAGACCTGATCCACTGTAAGGTGGGGCTTGTAGTATTCTGATGAGCGCAAACACGAACGTCCAACCAATGACACGGAATCTTCTGATCTCTCCCGGTTTGTTTCTCGGTTTCATCGGGGCGGCACTGGGGCAAGCGGGCCCTGCACCGTCCGCCGTTCTCGCCAATAGTGGTCAAGGACAACCTGTCTCCTATGCTTCGGTGACTCAGCTGAACGGCTTGCTTTCACAGCTCGATGCGACCTCCAAGAATACGCAGGCCGATCTGGTAAAGCTGCGGATCGAAAAGTGGAAGGCGGACGGATCGTATAAGCGGCAGGCACTGGGGAATGTTGATTCGGTCCAGCGAAATCTGCAGGGAGCGCTGCCGGAGATCATCGGCCAGCTGCGCAACGCACCGGAGGATTTGCCGACCACGTTCAAGCTCTACCGCAATCTCGACGCGCTGTATGACGTGCTCGGCGGCGTGGTGGAGGGCGCCGGTGCGTTTGGATCGAAGGATGACCTGCAGGCGCTCTCGAATGATCTGAACTCTTTTGAGGCATCACGCAGGCAGCTGGCGGAACGAATCGAGAATCTTTCGGCTGCGAAAGAGGCGGAGATCACCCGGTTGAGTGCGGCCCTGAAGACGGCGCAGGCAGCAGCGGAGGCGGCGCCCCCGAAGAAAGTCGTGGTGGATGATACTGAGCCCCCGAAGAAGCCCGCAAAGAAAAAGACCACCAAGAAACCGGCAACGGATGCGACCAAGCCTCCGGCAGGATCCACAACGCAGAGCGCCCCGTCGTCGCCGCCAAGCAATCCGCAGTAGGGGACGGCATAGGCGTCAGACCTTAACTAAAGCTAAAATCCTCGCTCATCGGGCACGGCGGGATAGGGGCGTCCGGGGGGAACACCAGCCCCAAATGCAGTGGGCCTGTGTCCGCTTCATACATTCACAGGAACGCCGGACAAGAATGTCCGCTCCACGCGAACCAAGGTACGTTACCCCATCCCGGCGAATCTGCTAAGCTTCCCGACGCATCTAGATGCAGACGTTCCGATCATCCTCGATCATGAATTCGCACGCCCACATTGTCGCTGTTGCCTTCGGAATCGCGATCATCTGGATGGTGTTGCTCGACGCGTTTGAGACTGTAGTGCTGCCGCGGCGGGTGCTGCGGAATTTCAAGTTGACCGCCTATTTCTATCGGCGGACATGGATTCCATGGCGAGGGATCGCTCGACGGATCAAGAAGCCTTCGCGACAACAGAATTTTCTGGGCTACTTCGGGCCGCTCTCGCTGATTTTGTTGCTTGGGTTCTGGGCGGCGGGACTTATCTTTGGATTTGGGCTGATTCAGTACGGCATTGGCGGACATGAGCAACTGAGCGGTGAGAAGCTGACGTTCGGCAAAATCCTTTATCACAGCGGCGAGACTTTTTTCACGCTGGGATACGGCGACATCGTTCCTACATCACCGGCGGCGCGCGCCCTTTCGGTATTTGAAGCCGGGATGGGATTTGCATTTCTTGGCGTAGTGATCGGGTATATCCCCGTAGTGTACTCAGCGTTTTCACGCCGAGAGGTTCAGATCTCGATGCTGGATGCGCGGGCGGGTTCACCTCCGTCGGCAGCGGAGTTGCTGGTGCGGCTGGCCGGACGGACGGAAGATGCGGGCGTGAGCCAGTCGGTACTCGATGAGGTGCTGCGCGATTGGGAGCGATGGGCGGCGGAGTTGCTCGAGGCGCAGATTTCGTATCCCGTGCTGACGTTTTTCCGGTCCCAGCACAGCAATCAATCGTGGCTAGGTGCTCTGACGACGATGTTGGACGTTTCGTCGCTGGTATTAGCGGGGATTGATGGAGTACAGCCGGGGCAGGCGAAGTTGACGTTTGCAATGGCGCGGCATGCGGCCGTGGATTTGGCGCAGGTGGTGAATGCACGGTACGATGCTGCAACGCCGGAGCGGATGACCGATGCAGAATACGAAGGGTTGCGCTCAACCCTTAAGGAAGCGGGGTTGAAGCTTCGGAGTGATGAATATGCGCACGAGAAGTTGGCGAAGCTGCGATCAATGTACGAGCCTTACGTGCATGCGACGGCGCGGAATTTAATGATCACGTTGCCGCCATGGAAGCATCCGGAGAAGCTAAGGGATAACTGGCAGGCGGGCCCATGGGATCGTCTGATTCAGGCGCGGGGATTGGCGATTTTGGGGCAGAAGCAGCGTTCGGAGCTTGCATCGCGAGTGGACGGGGACCATTTTTAAAGGCCTCGACCCGGTACACCAGTCTCATTCTTCGACGGCTACAACCTGTTCGATAGGAGCGTCTTTCGCTAATCGTTCCGTCGATCCCTTTAGATCGACGCGGTAGATTCCCCCGCCGTTCGAATAGAGCACGGAGCCGTCCTGATAGAGGTCGTAGCAAAGGACACCTTTGGCTACCACTTCTTCGGCGTTCGAATCTTTGCGGCGGCGGATGAGTTCCCATGATTTCGGGACGAGCGCTGGAGTGCCATCATCCGCGCGGTCGGCAGCTTTGTCGGCATCGAGCATGTTTCCCCAGACCATCATCTTGCGCAGGTCGGCATGTTTTTGGCGGGCGTTGCCGGTGGTCGTCAGCGTATTGCCCGTGTAGCGAACAGTGAAGAAATTCAGGAACTGAAAAATCGCATAGAGAAGACGGAAGGGAAGCAGAACTAAATCGAGCGCGGCGCGCCAGGGGCTGGGCGGCTGATTGGGGTCGCGATACGGGCGGCGGATGTAATAGAGAGATCCATCGGTACTGATCTGTGGCGTGAGCAGATCGAACTTGGGATCCTCGGCGAGTGTGGTTACGGTGCTCGCTTCGAGGTTGAGTTGGTGAATCGCGAACGGGGCCTGCGTGACGGCGAATCCGGCGCGGTTGCGTCCGATGGCGGACGATTGGAAAACGAGTTCGCGGGCGCGACCAGGAACCCAGTGTGGGGCGTCGTCGATGGTGTCGCCCTGCGTGACATCGCGCATCTCGGTGCCGTCGGAGCGCATGACGGCGATGCAGGATCCACCGCCCTTGCGGTGAACGACACAGGCGATGGAGTCTTGCTCAGGACCGGCCGTGAGACGGCGGACACGGAAGTCGGCCGTGTGCAGTAACCGGAGTTCGTCAGTGGCGCGTTCGCGGAGCAGAAAGACCCCACCGATGTCATCGGTGGAGAGGCTGTAGTAAAGTTCGCCCGGCTTGCATCCGGAGGAAATGCCGGTGATGTCGACACGTATGTCGGTTGGATCGCCGGGTTGGCGTCCCCAGAGCAGACCTCCAGACATGAATTTCGCGCCGGTTCCCTGAGTCTTCCAGGAGTTCCGGTTGTGAATCTGGGCCGCGCGCTCGCGCACGGACTCGCCGAACTTGCTGTCGATGGGACGGACGGGCTCGTCGCCAAGTTTGAGATGGAGCTGGCCTTGCGATAGATAGGCGTACGAATGGCTCATGGCTTTTCGGATGAGCGTAGCGGATGAGGACGGAGCAAGGTAGGTTACTTTGGAGCGCGGACAGGCGGGGTTTGTTACCATTCCCTGTTTAAAAGGACTCTCATCAGAGCACCCAGGGGTTCAAAGAGGAACCCGGCTTGAAATGAAGAATATTGGCGAAAACGTAGTGCGAATTGAAGCTGCGGCGTTGAGCGCGCTGGCTGACCGGATTGGCGGTCCGATGGCGGCGGCATTTCAGCGGGCCGTTGATCTCATGTTCTGCTGCGCGGGTCGGGTCGTTGTTACGGGAATGGGGAAGAGTGGGCTCATCGCGCGGAAGATTGCGGCGACGTTGAGCTCGACCGGGACTCCGGCGCTATATCTGCATCCGGTGGAGGCGTTGCACGGGGACTTGGGGATGGTGGTGCGTGGGGATGTGGTGCTGGCGCTGTCGGCGAGCGGGGAGACGGAAGAGATTCTGGCGCTGCTGGCGACGATAAAGAGGTTGCAGGTGCCGCTGATTACGATGACCGGAGATGGCATGTGGGAAGATCTAGAGAGGAGTTCCCACCCTTCGGTTGACTCAGGGCACGTCCCTTCAAAAGGCGCGAAGGGTGGGGCAGCCAGTTCGATTTCGACTTTAGCTTCGGCGGCGGATGTTGCTCTGAATTGTTCTGTGGCGCAGGAGGCTTGTGCTTTGGGGCTGGCGCCAACGGCTTCAACGACGACGATGCTCGCGTTGGGAGATGCGCTGGCCGTGACTTTGAGCGAGCGGCGCGGGTTCAAGGAGGAGGACTTTGCGAACCTGCATCCGGGCGGAAAGTTGGGAAAGCGGCTGGCGCGGGTGGAATCCCTGATGCATACAGGAGACGCATTGCCTTGCGTTGCGCCTGCGACGCGTATGCCGGATGTGATTTACGAGATGTCGCGGAAGAAGTTGGGCGTGACGGCGGTGGTGGAAGAAGGTCGGTTAGTGGGAATCATCAGCGATGGAGATTTGCGACGGTTGTTGGAGAAGCGCGGAAAGGATGTGATGGATTTGACCGCAGGCGAGGCAATGACGAGGTCGCCGAAGACGATTGGGAAGCATGAGTTTGCGGCGACCGCGTTGGCGTTGATGGAAGATAAGAAGATCACGTCGTTGGCGGTGGTGGACGGCTTCATGCGGTTGGAAGGGATTGTGCATCTGCACGATCTGTGGACCACGGAACTGGTCTAAGATTGAGTGATTGGGTGATCGGACATTGCGCGATTGAAGACCCACTTCTGATCACTCAATCGCCCGATCGCTCCATCTCTGAATGAGGTTTCCATGTATCACTACGATCCAAATACCGCGTTGGAAGAACTGAATGAAGAGGCGATTTTGCCGAATCCTGTGCATGTGCGGGATATGATTCTGCGCAAAAAGCTGACGGCGGATAAATCGCTGGAGTTGAACCGGCTGTTTGTCGAGTATCAGAAGTTTTTTGGGGAAGCGCAGAAGCTAGGGAAAGAAATCTTGAAGCAGTTGAGTGCTTAGTACCGAATACCGAATACCGAATACCGAGTACCGAATACCGAATACCGAGTACCGAGTACCGAGTACCGAGTACCGAGTACCGAGAAGAGCCCTGATCGGTGGTACTCGCAACCCTTTGTTTTCTCAAGCACCGGTTCGCCCAAGATAAAGGCACGACGGAGGATTCCCTCAAACGTCCCCGAGCTGCACGGGCGTCTTCCTGGGAATGCTTGTAAAATAATAGATTCCACTTTGAATCGGGCTTGTGCCTGTCTCTCGGTACTCGCTACTCGGTACTCACAAAACTATGCATCGTTGGTCAGAACTGTTTATTCCTACATTGCGCGAGGCGCCGTCAGATGCCGAAGTGGCGTCGCATAAATTCCTGGTGCGGGCGGGATACATCCGTCAGCTGGCCGCCGGGATCTATTCCTATCTTTTCTTAGGGACGCGGTCGTTCAACAAGATTACCGCGATCGTCCGCGAGGAGATGGACCGGATTGGGCAGGAGTTTTATTTACCGGCGCTGCATCCCCGGGAGATTTGGGAGGCCTCGGGCCGATGGGAGTTGATGGGCGAGAACCTGTTCCGACTCAAAGACCGCAAGGGCGCGGACATGTGCCTGGGCATGACCGAAGAAGAGGTCATGACCTCGATTGCGCTGAAGGAATTGCGAAGTTACAAGCAGCTGCCGCAGATCTGGTATCAGATTGCGCCGAAGTTTCGTGATGAACCGCGTCCGAGGTCGGGGCTGCTGCGTGTACGGCAGTTCATGATGAAGGATTCATACTCGTTCGACATCGATGCGGCCGGGCTGGATGTTTCCTACAAGAAGCATTACGAGGCGTACTGCCGGATTTTCGATCGCTGTGGGTTGAAGTACATGGTGGTCGAAGCGGATTCGGGAGCGATGGGCGGGAAGGAGTCGCACGAATTCATGGTGCGAACGTCGGCCGGCGAAGACCAGATTGTGAGCTGCGACGGCTGCAAGTACGCGGCGAACATGGAGAAGGCAACCTCGGAGCTCTGGCCCGTGGACGACCTTGCGGCGGAAGGCGATGGGAAACCGCTCGAGGTGCACACGCCGGGGCAGAAGACGATTGAGGAAGTGGCGAAGTTCTTGGGCGTTTCTCCCAAGAACAAAATCAAGACGCTAGCTTATATGGCGGACGAGGTCGACGAAAAAGGGAAGAAGAAATCGCGCGCAATTGTGGCCTTGATGCGGGGTGATCATCAGCTGAACGAAGCGAAGTTCAACGCGACGGTTGCAGTCGCGACGCGGCCGATGGAAGAAGGCGAGATTAAGGCGCTGTTCAATTCTCCGGCTGGATATCTTGGGCCTCTCGGAATTGACTGGGCGCGGGATCTGAAAAACCCAGACGGCAAGCCTATTCTGATTGTCGACAAGGCACTTGAAGGACGGACGAATCTGATTGCGGGCGCGAATAAAGAGAACTATCACATGAAGAATCTGACGCCGGGAAAGAATTTTCATCCGACGGTGTATGCGGATCTGAGAAGCGTCACAGCTGGAGAGCCTTGCCCGAATTGCGGGAAGACGCTACGCATCGATACCGCGGTCGAGATTGGGCACATCTTTAAGCTCGGATATCGCTATTCGGAGTCGATGGGATTGCGTGTGCTCGATAAGAACGGCAAAGAAGTGATGCCGATCATGGGCTGTTACGGGATCGGGATCGAGCGCATCCTGACGGCCGCGGTCGAGCAGGGGAACGACGAGAATGGGTTCTGGCTGCCGTCGGCAATTGCTCCGTTTGAGGTGGTTGTGGCGCCGGTCAACGTGAAAGATGAAGCGGTGAAGAGCGCGTCCGAGGACATCGCCAGGCGGCTGGAAGCGGCAGGATTCGACGTCGTGCTCGATGACCGGGACGAGCGGCCGGGAGTGAAGTTCAAGGATGCAGATCTCGTTGGTATCCCCTTTAGAATCACGGTGGGAAAGAAAGTTACCGAAGGTACTGTGGAAGTTGTTTTTCGCGAGACTCGCGAGGTACACGATGTTACGATCTCCGCGATAGTCGAACATTTACAGGGAGTGCTTGGCCGGGCGTGAGGAGATTTCCGCGTCCTGCTGAGCAGAATTGTGGGACATGGGAACAGTAAAAGCGATCGTCGGATTCTTGGTTATCATCGGTTTGGTCTATGCGGGTTTTCAGATCATTCCGCCGGAGTTGACGAACTATTCCTTCCAGGACGATCTGCGCAACATCGCTATGGTGGGCGGCGCGAACCCGCATGAAACCGATCAGGAACTGATCGATTCAGTCATCAAGAAGGCACAGGAGCACCAGCTCACGCTGACTCCGGAGCAGGTCACCATCCAGCGCATCGGAACGCCGGGGGCGCCCGCGGTATACGTAGCGGCGGACTACAACGTGCCTGTAAGTCTGCCGGGATATTCCTTCGCATTGCATTTCACGCCATCCAGCGGAAATCGCGGCATGTAGTACGCCCGCACCCAGCTTGCAAGACTCAGCCCAGCAAACTTAGTGCTCAACTAGGAATTTGTCGTGGGCAAAATCAGACTTATTTGCGGCGTTCTGCTCTTCGCATTGGTGATGAGCACCGGATGGCAGCTTGCGGCCTGTGAGTTTGCCAATTACGAATTCAGAGACGATTTGAAAGATATCGCGGCGATGGCCGGATCACGAATTGGGCTGCTCGCGCAGTCGTCCGATGACGACCTACGCGATGCCATAATTCGGCGGGCAGCCGGCCACGACATTCACCTTGGGCCGGATCAGATTCGGGTGGAGCGCTCGGGAACATTGGAGAATCCCAAAGTTTTCCTGGTGGCGAAGTATCGGGCGAGAGTCGTATTCCCGGGCTTGTCAGTGATTTTCCATTTCAGCGCCACAAGCGGGTAGGCATTTCAGATTCGCGTCTGGGGCGCGGCGCCCAGGACGAAAGGCCAACACTTTGGAGACCGCCAATGACGTTCGTAACCTTGTCACGAGATTACGAGCCGCCTAGCATCGCCATGGGAAAGCGTGTTTTCGCGCAGCTGCGCAGCGCCGATCCAGACTTTCCCCAAACACTCAGATTCCAGTTTGCCTATCGCAGTTGGGAAATGACGGACAGAAGTGTCTGTTTGAATCGGAACAACCATTCCGAAGTGGAGGCAGTTCATGACGGCGAAAGTTCGGGCGCTATTGGTTTTTGCGTTGCTTGGGGCAACGATGTGGCTAGCGGGCTGTGGACATTATGTGTGCAAGGCTGGGTTTGGCGACACGACGTGCTCAAACTCAACCAGCGGTAACCCACCGGGCGGAGGTAACGGTGCCACCCAGACCGCATTTGTTTATACCGTGGATGACCCAGCCGGCCAATTCGCGGCCGTAGGGTTGGATGTGAACAACTCGCTCACTTTCGCACCGGTTCCGAACTTCGTGCCCCCGCCGGTATTTCCGACCAAAGACATTGATGGTGGGCTGGTGATTGTGAACAAGAAGTACATGTATATGCCAGTGTCGGATGGGAATCTTTACGGCTATTCCATTGACGCGACCACCGGCGCGCTCACCGTTCTTCCGAACACTCCTCTGAAATTGAACTTGCCGCCCTATGTAGCGTCTCCAATTGCGGCCGATCCGGCGGGGAAGTATCTGTTTGTTGGGGATGCGGCCGGAATTTATGTGTTGAACATCAACCAGAACGACGGCTCACTGACCGTATCGAATGGTGGAGTACCCTTCGCAGGATCAGGCTTGCAGCCGGTTTGTCTGGCGACCGACGGGGCGGGAAAATATCTCTACGTCCCGGACGGAACGGCGATCACAGCGTTTTCGTACAGTTCGACGACCGGAGCACTGGCGCCGGTTGGGGGCACGGTGACGAATTCGGAAATCTCCAGCGCAATGTTGTTCTTGGTGGGAGAGCCCTCCGGGAAGTACATGTTTGGGATAACCCAGCAGAACGGAGCTCAAGGGACGGCTCTTGATAACAATATCTACGAATTTACGATTTCGTCGACAACGGCCCCCGGCTCGCTGAGTCAACTTGCCCCCACTGTGAATGCGGAAGCCCCGTCGTGGCTGGTTGTGAGTCCGAATGGGCAGTTCCTTTATGCGTTCAGCACGAATGACCAAGCGGCGACCAGCCAACGGCAGCCGATTGTCCTCTATTCACTGAGCAGTGCAACCGGGATGCTATCGAATCCACTTACGAACGCTGGTTTCTTGGCCACTCGTGGGGCAATCGACCAGAACGGCAAATACCTTTTCATTGAGGGAGAATCCACCACAGTCAAGTCGGCGGGCATACTCGCGCTTCAAGTTGCGAGTGATGGCACCCTCAGTACTACGCTCCCCGACACAGGACTCGCCGGAGTCAACATGGTCGTAACAGACGAGCCGTAAACCTGTTGTAGTCGATGAATCTTAAGACCCGCGCATGTCGCGGGTCTTCAATTTTTGGACTGCACCTCAGGTTTCTGGAATGCATTCTTGGATTGCCAGAACAGACGTAAGAGCGGCTACGGTCTCTGAGGTGTCAGAGGCAGCCGCAAATTCGTTCGTCACGGACAGTGACATTCGTAACGTTGTCGATCGGTTACGTACGGCCCTACCATCGAGAATCGGGCAGGAGTCTGGCCCAGGAAAGTTTACTGGACATGCGGGGCATGGTGCGGCATAAATCGCCGCAGCTGGCAAGAAAAGCGTGATTTGAGGTGGAGGCGGTTCATGACTATGAAGCATCGGATTCTTTCGGCTGCGCTATTGCTGCTGGCCACGATGTGGCTGGCCGGCTGTGGGCACTACGTGTGTAAGACTGGGTTTGGCAACACGACGTGCGGATCGGGTGGCGGCGGTGGCCTCTCGCAGAGTGGCGGCACGAGTTCTGCGTCAGCTTTTGTCTACGCGGTCGATCAGGGGGCAACCGGCGCCACCACTGGAACGATCGACGGGTACGCGCTGATTACGTCCACGAATTCCTTTGCGCCGATCACCAGCTACACGGCCCCCGACATTCCATTGAACCAGGGTGGGGTGGGCATGGTGGTTGCTCAGGGCAAGTATCTGTATTCAGGGTTCGCAGGAACTCAACAGCTGTTTGGGTGGACGATCGGTTCAAGCGGAAGCCTGACCACGATCAGCGGCAGTCCCTATACGGTGACCGCTCTGAATGGCTTCATTGGAACCGTTGGGCAGGACAACATTATTACGGACCCTACAGGGACGTTCTTATTCATTTCGGATGCGATCACGTCGCAGATCTATGTTTACCAAGTTGCGAGTGGCGGGGTTCTGACGCCGGCTACTGGCTCGCCTCTTACTTTGCCATTGGGATTCACGCCGATGAACCTGGGCACGGATGGATTGGGAAAGTATCTGTACGTGGTGGATGGCAACAGCAGTAACCATACTGGGTCACAGGTGGCGGCTTACCAGATCGGAAGCACCGGTTCGTTGACAGCCGTAGCGGGTAGCCCGTTTGGTTTCCCGATGTGGCAGATCAAGGGCGAACCGAGTGGGAAGTTCATGATCGGCACCACCGGAAAAACCGTGGCGTCTGCCGGAGTCGACGACGACAACTTGTATGTATTCAGCATCGGAACTACTGGAGCGCTCACACAAGTCGTCAAGCAGTCGACGGTCTACGCGCCGTTCAGCATCGCGGTGCAGCAGAACTCGGGCGGAGCGCAGGTTTACTCGTTCGGATTCAATGATACTGAAACCGCGTTCAATCCGGTCGAGGGCTACACGATCAATGGAGCAGGAACACTCGTAGCAGACAGTGGATCACCATTCACCGGTGTGGGGACCGGCTCGTGGGGGCAATTGGACCAGAGTGGAGCCCTCTTGTTCGTTTACGGCAGCTATCTGGATACGAGCACGAATCAAATCACGACACAGATCGCTCCTCTTTCCGTGGGATCGGGAGGCGTGCTGACGCAGCCAGCGGGAACGTTGACGATTGCAACTCCGGGATTCTGGGCGGTGGCAGACGCGCCGTAAACTGAACGACTTATTGATGAGTTAGAGGCCCGCGTGCCCTGCGGGTCTCTTTTTGTTTGATGAATGGGCGGTACAATAGAGGGATCGGAAAGCAGATTTCTCTTCGCTCACTGCCGCTTGCTGTCGGAATGACGGGAGTGAAAGGTGACACCGCGAGAGTAGATCAAACCTTTTAGCTGGCGCCATCGTCTGAATAGAATCCGGGCGTAGAGTCGAACTTGGCAATCAAGATCAGAATTCCGAAGAGAAGTGCCGAGGGTGCGAAGGTGCGCGGTCTGCCGCGCGACCCCGTGCTTCGGGCAGCGCTGGTAGCCTTTCTCATCCTGGCCGTGTCGTTCACGATCGTTTTTTCGTACTTTTATATCAAGTACGACCGGATCATCGAGAAGCGGTTCAAAACGCCAGTCTTCGCCAATGCGGCGAAAATATATGCCTTGCCGCGCGTCGTGCGGGACGGGGAAAAGATCGAGGCGAAAGAGATCGCGACCGAACTCCGGCAGGCAGGATACTCCGACAAAGAGGGCGACTCAAAACTAGGCACATTCCACCTGGTGAAGGGAGGAATTGAGATAACTCCAGGCTCGGAGTCGTACCATGCGCCGGAGCCGGCTCGCATCAGCATCGAAGACGGACAGGTGAGCCAAATTACGAGCCGCGGGACCGATCTTTCTGCATACGAACTCGAGCCGGAACTGGTAACGGCGCTGTTCAACGCGGAGCAGCGATCGAAGCGGCAACTTGTAAAGTACAGCGATATTCCTCCCGTGATGGTGCAGGCGACGCTGGCCATTGAAGACCGCCGCTTTTTCGAGCACAGCGGCATCAATTTCGTTCGAACTGTTGAAGCCGTCTGGGAGGATGTGATCCGTCAGAAGCGTGCACAGGGCGGTTCCACACTGACCCAGCAGTTGGCTAGGGGATTCTTCCTGAGTCCAGAGAAGTCGATCAAACGCAAGTTGACGGAGATGCTGATTGCCGAGGAGCTTGAGCAGAAATTCACCAAGCAACAGATTTTCGAATTCTATGCAAACTGGGTGAACCTAGGGCAGAGAGGGTCGTTTGCCATTAGTGGATTCGCCGAGGCTTCGCGGGCATATTTCAATAAGGATTTGAACGATATCAGCCTGCCGGAAGCTGCGTTGCTCGCGGGTATCATTCAGGGGCCGAGCCGTCTCTCGCCATACCGGCATCCAGAGCGCGCACTGGAACGCCGGAACCTGGTGCTCGATTCGATGGTCGAGTCGCATGCGATCACTAAAGAACAGGCGGAAAAGGCGAAAGCCACGCCCCTAAAGTTAGCGCCTCCGAACGTGGAGGCCAGTGATGCTCCATATTTTGTCGACATGGTGAGGGACCAACTCATCAACAAATTCAGCGAGACTGAGCTGAACGATTCGTCATACCGGATTTATTCGACCCTCGATCCGGATTTGCAGAAGGCGGCGGCGCAGTCGGTGGAGATGGGGATCAAGCTGGTCGATGAGCAGGTCAAGAAACTACGCACGAAGAAAGTGAAGGTCGGGAAGAAATTTGAGACCACGGTACAGCCCGGTCCGCAGGCGCAGGTTGCGCTTGTGGTCATCGATCCGCATACGGGTGCGGTGCTGGCACTGGTAGGTGGCCGTGATTACGGATGGAGCCAGTTGAATCACGCGGTGGCGAAGCGTCCGACAGGATCGATCTTCAAACCCTTTGTGTATGCGGCGGCCATGAATACGGCGCTGGATGGATCGCCGACGGTGATTACTCCGGCGTCGACAGTGACCGATCAACCTTCGACATTTGCATATGGGGATTCCATTTACGAGCCGCGCAATTACAAAGAGGAGTATCACGGGGACGTGACCCTGCGGTACGCGCTGGCGATGTCCCTGAACAACGCGACAGTGAAGGTCGCCGAGGAAGTGGGTTACGACAAAGTCGCGGATCTGGCGAAGTCGGCCGGAATTGTTTCGGTGAAGGCGACTCCGGCAATGGCTCTGGGTTCGTACGATGCATCTCCGGTGGATATGACCGGAGCGTACACGGTATTCGCGAATAATGGTGTCCGGTTGTCACCAATCCTGCTGCGGTCGGTCCGGAACGCCAAGGGGGACGTGATTTCGAATTACAGCACGGATCAGCGTCAGGTGATGGATCCGCGGGTCGCCTACGTCATGACAAACATGATGGAAGGCGTGATCAACAACGGCCTGGGATACACGGCGGTGCGTCTGCGTGGGTTTACGCCTCCGGCGGCAGGAAAGACCGGCAGTTCGCACGATGGATGGTTCGCCGGGTATACGTCGAATCTGTTGTGTGTGGTGTGGGTGGGATTTGACGACTACAGCGACCTGCGGCTGAGCGGGGCGATGACGGCCGCGCCGATCTGGACGGAGTTCATGAAGAAAGCGTCGGGGCTGCCACAGTATGCGGATATGCGTCCATTCACGCAGCCTGCGGGAGTGGTTGACGTGCAACTCGATAAATCTACGAACCTTCTGGCTACGCCGAAGTGCACAGATGACTATACGACCGCGTTCGTAGCCGGGACCGAGCCGCACGATACCTGCGAATCGCAGCAAGGGGTTAAAGGGTTTCTTTCCAAGATCTTTGGAGGCGGCGACAAGCCCGTCCTGCCGCAGACTCCAGCCCCGGCGGTTGCTAATGCCGACCCGAACAATCCCCAGGACGTAAAGAAAAAGAAGGGGTTCTTTGGCAAAATCGCCGGGATCTTTAAAGATGACAAAAACGCGGCTCCGGTGTCTAAACCAGCAGACAGTGGGCAGCCTGCGCCTCATTAACGGGACCTTCGGAACTCGACTCTCGGGTTCGTATAGTCCTCAGTCGATAGACGAAAATCTTAGCCAGGCGACCCAAACTGTGCCAAAATACCCGTAAGAAGCTGGGGGGTGCCCCGTGGTTCTCGACCGCAAGCGTTCGCTGGTTTTCGTTTCTCTCCTCACTGTTGTTCTTGCGTTTTCTCTCACATCTGTGGCTCAAGTTTCGCATTCAGAACAGGTACAGATTGCGCCACCACTCATCCGATCGGTGGATCCTCCGAAGGCCGACGCAACCGTCGCTGACTTAGAGGACAAGGCTGACCTGTTGCGCGTGGAGAAGCTTTATCTGGATGCGATGGACTACTATCGCGCAGCGCTGGGCAAGGAGCCGAAATCGGCGCGAATTCTCAACAAGATCGGGATCACCGAGTTGATGATGCAACGCTATAGCGAGGCGAAGAAGACGTTTGAGCAATCGATCAAGGCCGATCGTAAATTCGCTGACGCATATAACAATCTGGGCGTGGTGCATTACGAGCGCAGAAAGTATGGAACCGCGGTGAAGGAGTACCGCAGGGCGATCGCGATCGACGGGAACGCCGCTTCGTTCTACAGCAACCTGGGTGCAGCGCTGTTCTCGGAGAAACAGTTCGAGCCCGCGGTGCAGGCCTATGAGAGAGCGGTGGAGATTGATCCGGATGTGTTTGAGCGAACCTCGCGCGGGGGGGTGCAGGCGCAGTTGCCCAGTCCGGAAGATCGTGCGCGCTACGACTACACGGTTGCCAAGCTGTACGCGAAAATGGGATTTTCTGACCGGTCGCTCGAGTATCTGCGCAAGGCGATGGAAGAAGGCTATAAGGACATGAAGAACGTCTACAAAGACACGGACTTCGCGACTTTGCGCAAGGACAAGCGGTTTACCGAACTGATGGCGACTAAGACTGCGGCGTTGCCGGATTAGAGTCTCGGTTCTCTGAGCTGAAGTAACGTGAGAGTTATCTCCAGCCGAGCAATTGCGGGTTCCGGACTTTACAAAGCTTTACAAAAATAGACGTAACTTCTGCCGTTGGCGGTGTTTAATTTTTTTAACAACTCCTGAAAACAACAGGGTGAGTAAGGAGAAACGGTAGACCCGCCGGATGCTGACCCGAGCACGCCCCAAGCAAGCTTCCGGTGGGTTTTTTTCGAGCTGTCGGCTATCAGCTTTCAGCTAGAACCAAACCAAAACAAAATTAACCACGTCGAGTACGCGGAGGATCTTTGCGGGTACATTCGCCGCCAGCATCAGGGGTGGAAACGCTGTTTCAATGTGGGGCCCTGCAATTGAGTCAAGAAATTGATTTCTCGGCGTCCTTTGCGTCCTCTGCAGTTTTCATTGAACTTACTGGACTGTTGGACCGTGGTTGGCGAGGTAAGCGTCCAGCACTTTCTTCCATTTTCCCTGAGCTTTGAGGATGAACTCGACGGCGTCGCGGAGGGCGCCTTCACCTCCTACGTGCGGAGTGGTGTAGTGGGCTTCCTTTTTGACCTCGTCGCGGGCGTTACGGACGGCGACGGCGAGACCGGCCAGGCGCATGGCCGGGAGATCGACGATGTCGTCGCCGGCAAATGCAGCTTCGTCGAGTGCGAGGCCGGCTTCTCTTACGATCTCTTTGAAGGCAGTACCTTTGTCCCGGATGCCTTGGCTGACAAATTCAAGTTTCAGATCGCGGGCGCGAAGGGCGACAGTTTCAGAGAAGCGCCTGGTGATGAGTCCGGTGCGCAGAGCGCCGATTCGGGCCACGGAGATCGCTACGCCATCATGGGCATGAAATCCTTTGAATTCGATCGAGCCCTGTGCGCTCAAATCGGACGTGCCTTGCATCTTGTTGCGATCGGGAAGAAAGAAGAGTTTGCCGTCGGTCAGAACCCCGTCGACGTCGAAGAGAAGAAGCTTGATCTTGCGGGCGCGCGCTTGCGGAGAAAGTTTGGCCATCGGCGGGATTTTAGCATTTTGGGCGCGCGCACGAGAGCCTGGCACAGATACTGGTCCTGCCACGCGTCCTGCTACGACTGTCCTGCCGAACTCTAGTTTTTTGCGAGTACTGCGCCTTCCAGATCCTCCGCGGCTTTGTTGATCCCGGCGGAGATGTTATCGATCACCCGAGCGACCATTAGGATCTGGGCGTCCGCCTCTTTCCACTTCTCTGGTCCATGTATTCGCGCACGGCGGCCATAGGCTTGGCGCCATATCCGGTATAGGCGCCGGGCGCGTAAACCTGATTCTTGAACCAGGGACGCTCGGGCAGCCCCTTTTCATTGAGAAAAAGACGGGCGATGCCGAGCAGGTCGGCGTTGATGGTGTCGAGCGAAGACCGCGAGATTGAACCGTCCGCCGCAGACTGGAATTTTGTAAGTGCTTTGCAATAGCGCTCCGCACTTTTTTTCAGCGACTCAATCGAATTCTTCATCGGAGCAAAGTTCATGAAGGGTGGAAGGGCTTCGATGCGAGGCGGCACGAAGGTTTTATGCGGATCTGCGGTGGTGGTGAAAGCACCTTCCTGAATTTCCTGATTGCGCTCGGTGATCTCCTCCTGCTTGTCTTTCAGGAGTTTTTCGAGATCGGACGCATACTGAGCGATGGCATCGGCTTGCGGCGAGTAATCGAAAGGAAGCAGATCAGAGTCGGCGATGCGGAGCACGATTGATCCGGCAGTCTGGGCGAGAGCCCGCTCGTATGAGAAGTCCGTATCGGCGAAGTGGGTGTACCAGTAGAAATCATCGTAGATGGAGTGGTATTGATCACCCTCGTCCTCTCAGCCGAAGCCCACATTGAGCGAAGAGATACCGGCGAAATCCTGAAATGCAGTGTAGTCCGATCCATCACCCAGTTCGGTGACCACGAGATCGTTGTGCTTGCGAAGCTTGCCGCGCTCTTCGGCGTCCTTGGCGTGCATGATGGCGCGCAAATGGGCGCGCTCCCAGACGGAGATGTGCTTCTCAGGGTCGAGAACGTCGTGCGCCACTGCGGCGACGACGGCTTGCAGGTCCTGCGTACCTCCGACATCGAGGAAGCCTCGCTCGTTGCTGTCGGAGTTGATGTAGGTAGCAGCATGCTTCTTCAACTCGTCCACGTGAGTTTCAACCCATTCCACGGAACCGAGCAGGCCGGGTTCTTCACCGTCCCAGGCGCAATAAATGATGGTGCGTTTGGGCGTCCATCCCAGCTTGTGCAGTTCGCCAAGAGCGCGCGCTTCTTCCAACTCCGGCGCCATTCCGGAGATCGGGTCTTCTGCTCCGTTGACCCATGCGTCGTGATGATTCCCGCGAATCACCCACTGATCCGGCGCAGAGCCCTTGAGCTTGGCGATGATGTCATAGAGAGTCTTGAGGGACCAATCGGAGACGATCTTCAAATGCACGCGCGCGGGCCCTGGACCGACGTGGTAAGTGATGGGCAACGCGCCTCTCCAGGCTTCCGGTACGACTTGACCCTGGAGAGCGGCGAGCAAAGGTTGCGCATCGCCGTAGGAGATCGGCAGAACAGGGATTTTGGTGATCGTCTTGGCGTCTTTGATATCGAGACGCTTCGCGCCAGGGACGGCGCCGATTCCGGGAGTCAGCGGATCGCCGGGGTAGTCGGTGTCCATGACGCTGCCACGCTGCACGCCGTCCCTGGGACGCCAACCTCCGGCGGGATAGTCATCGCCCTCGAAGTACCCGTCGCCTTTGGGATCGGAGTAGATGATGCATCCGATCGCACCGTGTTCGGCCGCGACCTTGGGCTTGATGCCGCGCCAGCCTGATCCGTAACGCGTGATGACGATCGCGCCTTTGACGGAAACGCCCATGCGGTCGAGCTCTTCGTAGTCTTCCCGGGTGCCATAGTTCACGTAAACAAGCGGGCGGTCACATCTCCATCAACCGAATAAGCATTGTAGGTGGGGAGCTGTTCGGAGGTTTGGTTTGAAGTTGGATCGATGGGAAGCGCCGGTTCCTGCAGTTTGGCGCGGAATTTTGTGGGGGCGACCAGCTCGACGATCCGCTCTTTAGGAGTGGGGAAGAGAACGTCGAAGGTCTCGATGTGCGCATCGAATCCCCACTGCTTGAATTGCGCGAGGATCCATTCCGCATTGTCTTTGTCGTAAGGAGATCCAACATTGTGCGGCCTGGCTGACAGACGGCGCATGTTCTCACGGATATTTGCGGTGACGATCGCGCCCTGGAATTTGTTCTCGAGAGATTGCTCGATAGTAGTCGTGTTCGTGGTGTAGCCGAGCAACGGCGCGGCGGAGGATGTTGAGTTAGCCTCAGGAGCGTATTGGCCGTCAGCCATAAGAGTGAAGAGAAACAGGAAAAACAGCAGGCGTAGCGAGGTCACAGTCTTCTCCCGGAGAGTGGAAATGAAGCGGAAGTGTACACCTGATTCGTGGGTGGATGAGCCGCGATTTCGATGAGCGCCAATTTCTGTTTGCACAAAGGCGAATGCTTGGCGAAACCACGATCTCGGACTAGAATAACTTGATGCAGTCTCTTCCTCCATCTTTGGCGTGGGCCCATCCCCTGGTGGCGGAGTGGTTCGTCCAGAAGTTCGGGACACCGACTGAACCCCAGGAGCAGGGATGGCCACATATTCTTGCCGGTCGGACGACGCTGATTTCGGCCCCGACTGGATCGGGCAAAACTTTAGCGGCATTCCTCGCCTGCATCGACCGGCTCGTGCGCAAGGCGCTGGCTGGTGATCTGAGTGATCGGACTGAAGTGCTCTATGTGTCCCCATTGAAGGCGCTGGGGAACGACATCCAAAAAAACCTGGAAATTCCTCTGGGGGAGATCCTTGCATTAGCCGGCGAGCGTGGGCTTCTGATGCCGCAGATTCGCACCGCGGTGCGAACGGGCGACACGTTGCAGCCGGAGCGGCGCGCGATGTTGAAGCGGCCTCCGCACATTCTCGTGACAACCCCTGAGTCGCTTTACATTCTGCTGACGTCGGATAAGAGTCGCGCGATCTTGAGGGACGTTGAGACCGTGATTGTCGATGAGATTCACGCTGTCGCGGACGATAAGCGCGGGGCGCATCTGGCTCTGTCGCTGGAGAGGCTGGAAGCGCTAACGCATCGCCGTCCTGTGCGGATTGGATTGTCGGCGACGCAGAAGCCGATCGAGGAAGTGGCGCATTTCTTGACGGGAAGTGGGCAGGCAGATCCCATAGTGGTGGATGTCGGGCACAAGAGGAAGTTGGACCTGGCCGTGGAGGTTCCACCAATGCCGCTGGGTCCCGTGGCCTCGAACGAGATGTGGGACACCATCTACGACCGCCTGGTCGAGCTGGTCAATCAGCACCGCTCGACGCTGGTGTTTGTGAACACGCGGCGGATGGCGGAGCGAATTGCGCATCAGTTGGGCGAGCGGATCGGCGAAGAGAATGTCGCGGCGCATCATGGCAGCCTGTCGCGGAAGCTGCGGCTCGCGGCCGAGCAGAAATTGAAAGAGGGCCAGGTACGCGTACTAGTGGCGACGGCCTCGCTGGAGTTGGGAATTGATGTCGGTTTTGTGGATCTGGCGGTGCAAATCAATTCTCCGCGTGCAATTGCAGTGGCTCTGCAGCGAGTCGGGCGATCGGGACACTGGCGCGGGGCAGTGCCGAAAGGAAGATTCTTTGCGACCACGCGCGACGATTTGATGGAGTTGGCCGCACTGGTGCGGGCGATCAAGCTCGGCGATCTGGACCGACTGATGATTCCGGAATCGCCGCTGGACGTTTTGGCCCAGCAGATTGTGGCGGCGTGCGCGGCGGAAGAGTGGGGCGAGGATGAAATGTTCGCCCTGGTGCGGCGCGCTTATCCATATCGGAATCTGAAGCGCGAAACATTTGACTCCATCATCGAGATGCTTTCGGAGGGAATCGCGGCGCGGCGTGGACGGTATGGAGCTTACATCCATCGCGATCGCGTGAATGGAAAATTGCGGGCGCGGCGCGGAGCGCGGCTGGCAGCGATCACAAGTGGTGGAGCGATCCCTGACAATTCGCTTTATACGGTAGTAGCCGAGCCGGATGGCGCGATGGTGGGAACAGTCGACGAAGATTTTGCGGTGGAGAGCAATCGCGGCGACATCATGCTGCTGGGGAACTCATCGTGGATCATTCATCGCATCGAGACGAATAACGGGCGGATGCTGGTACACGACGCACATGGCGCGCCGCCGAGTGTGCCATTCTGGCGCGGGGAAGCTCCGGCGCGGACCCAGGAGTTATCGGAACATGTGGGCGAGTTGCGGCAAAAGCTTAGCGAGATGCTGCCGCGAACTTCTCCGGTGGGATTTTCGGCGACGCAGCCAGAGGTCGCCGGGGCGGTCTCGTGGCTGAAGGAAGAATGTGGGTTGGATGACTCCGGGGCGGAGCAGGCGATTGAGTACATCCTGCAAGGACGCGCAGTGCTGGGCGCGGTGCCAACTCAGACCACGGTGATCGCCGAACGGTTTTTTGATGAGGGTGGCGGGATGCAGTTGGTGATCCATGCCCCGTTTGGTGGGCGGATCAACAAGGCGTGGGGATTGTCGCTGCGGAAGCGGTTTTGTGTTGGGTTCAATTTTGAGTTGCAGGCGGCGGCGACGGATAACGGATTGAACATCGCACTGGCTGAGCAGCACAGCTTCCCGCTGGGTGATGTCTTTCATTTCCTGAATGCCGAGACAGTGCAGCCGATTTTGGAGCAGGCGGCACTGGACTCTCCGATCTTTGGCACACGCTGGCGTTGGGACGCGAACCGGGCGCTGGCGCTCTTGCGATTCCAGAACGGCAAGAAGGTTCCGGCGCAAATTCAGCGGATGCGATCTGACGATCTACTGGCGTCAGTGTTTCCGGACGCAGCCGCTTGTTTCGAGAACATTGAGGGAGAGCGAAAGATCCCGGACCATCCGCTGGTGCGCGAGGTGATGAAAGATGTGCTCACCGAGGCGATGGATGTCGAGGGATTGAAGTCGGTGCTGCGGGGGATGGCGTCAGGACAGATTCGCGTGCTGGCTATAGATACTCCGGTGCCATCGCAATTTTCTCACGAGATTCTGAATGCGAATCCGTACGCGTATCTGGATGACGCACCTTTGGAGGAGAGGCGGGCGCGCGCAGTGGAGATGCGGCGCGTGCTGCCCGAATCGGTGTTGCAGGAAGTGGGTGGGCTCGATCCGGGGGCGATTGCGCAGGTACGGAGCGAGGCATGGCCCGACGTGCGGGATGCGGACGAGTTGCATGATGTGCTGCATACGCTGGTGGCGCTACCGGAGGAATTGGATTTTATGTGGGGACAGCCGCCCTCGGCTGTCCGCTTCAGCGAAGGTGAACCCTCCCGTGAAGCAGGCGGTATTTCCGATTCGGCAGTCAGAAGTCGAGTTTTGCTCGGCCCAACAGCCGAGGGCGGCTATCCCAACATGGACAAGGCCTCGTGGGGGCTGTATTTCGAGAGGCTCGTGAACGAGGGCCGGGCTGGTGTTGCTTCGGTTGATGGGCGGCGCTACTGGGTGGCGGCGGAGCGGGCTCGCTCGTTCCAGGCTCTATTCCCCTCGGCAAGATTTGAGCAGAATCTGGCCGAGGTTGAAAAGGAAGACGTTTCGCACGACGAAGCTTTACTCACGCTGGTGATGGGATGGATGTCGGCCGTCGGCCCGACGACGGCTTCGCAGCTTGGCGATGCACTCGGGCTTCTCGCTTCCGATATCGAGAAGGGTCTGCTCCGGATGGAAGCTTCTGGAACTGTACTTCGTGGGAGCTTTACGGTCACACGGGCGGGAGCGCCCGCGCCACATCCTGCCGAGCTTCGCTCAACCGGACAGCCAGGATCGGCTGTCCCTGCACATTCTGCTCAACAACATGAGATCGAATGGTGCGACCGTAGGCTTCTAGCGCGCATTCATCGGTTGACGGTTGGGATGCTCCGCAAGCAGATTGAGCCGGTCACAGCAGCTCAGTTTTTGCGTTGGTTGCTGCGTTGGCAGCATTTGGCTCCCGGATCGCAGGCCAGGGGTGAGCGTGGCACGCTCGAGGTCTTGCAGCAGTTGCAGGGATTCGAGGTTCCGGCGAATGCATGGGAGCGGCAGGTCCTGGCGCGGCGGATTACGGATTACGATCCGAAGTGGCTGGACCAACTTTGCCTAACCGGAGCAGTCGGTTGGGGAAGATTGTCGCCGCATCCAGCGACGCTGGATACGGGCGGGGCGAAAGGGTCGGACGGGCCAAGCTCTCGCGCGTCAGAGGCGCGTGATTCCCACGAGCGTGGCTCCGATCACGTTCTTCGTGCGAGAGGAAGCTGATTGGCTGGGGTTAAGAGAAAATCCTCACTTCTCCCAAAGGCAAGCAGAAGCCGGGAAACCGGGGAGCGGGCTTGGTCATGGCGCCCAGCTCGTGCTCGAGTTTCTGAAGCAACGAGGTGCTTCGTTCTTTGCCGATATCGTGCGCGGAACCGGCAAATTGAAGGCCGAGATTGAGACCGCGCTATGGGAGTTGGTCGCCGCCGGCTTGGTGACGGCGGATGGATTCGATAATCTGCGCTCCCTGATTGATCCGAAGCGCCGAGCAGGGCAGGGCAGCGGACGCAGTACGCGCCCGCGCCATAGCACCGGGCGCTGGGCCCTACTGCATGGCGAGGCAGCGGCGGAGCGTCCGCGAGCGGTGGAGGCAGCGTGCTGGATGCTTTTGCGGCGATATGGAATCGTGATTCGCGATTTATTAGCGCGCGAATCGAACTTGCCACCCTGGCGCGAGTTGTTGATGGCATTCCGGCGCTTGGAAGATCGGGGAGAGATACGGGGAGGAAGGTTTGTGGATGGATTCCTCGGAGAACAGTTCGCCTTGCCGGTGGCCGTTGAATCGGTAAGGGCGATGCGGAGTTTGCCGCTGAGCGGGGAGACGATGACGTTATCCGCGGCGGATCCATTGAATCTGGTGGGAATTCTGGTCCCGGGCGACCGAGTGCCGGCGATCTCAGGGCGTACGGTAAGTTATCGAGATGGTGTGGCCGTCTCGCCCGACTCAGGGCAGTCGATGACGATTGAGGCTGCCGCAGGCTAACATCACGACTGTCAACAATACTGTTGAGAAAAAGAGGCGAAGAACACTCTTTCGTGTTCGGAAGAAAAAGGGTCAGAAGCCCGATGAGGGGGTCCCCCGAGCTCCTGACCGGCGATCTCGGCTAGAACTGATCGAAAGCGCTTCCCCCGTCGCTTTTGCCGAGCATGCGCACAGTATTAACGAGCAATCAAGGTGCCAGTGTGGTCGAGCGCATTACGTTCATATGCGAGCGGCTCAAGTCCCATGGCAACAAGCGGTTAGGATGGCCTGCGCTTTTCGCTCGCACTGAGGGGTCAAACGGAAGTCTGAGAATCACTATCTCTTAGGATAGGTCGAACTAACCGTTCGGATATTGGAAAACATTGATTCGGGGCATGCATTTAGGGCCGCGCTGTGGTAAGAAATTGTGCACGAATCTCGGAGACTTTGATTGCGGCCTAGACTACTGGTGATAGCGGGACCCTCCAAAGACTCCGTTATCCCTTTGCCGGACGGAGAGGCCACAATCGGCCGGGATCCGACGAGCGCGGTGCCGGTCATCGATCCGTCGGTTTCGCGGAAACATTGCGTTCTTCGGCGTGAAGATACCCGTTTCCAGATCAAGGATCTGGAGAGCCGGAACGGGACTCTGGTCAACGGCGTAGCAATTAAGGACCATTGGCTCCGGCACGGGGACGAGATCGCGACAGGCGACTCTGTGTTTCTCTTCCTGGTGGAAGAAGACGACCGGGTGACACCGGCCAGCCGTGTGGAGTTTGAAGAGAGCCAGCCGACTGCCGAAACTAGAATCATTCATCCGAAGGAAGTGGTGTATCTGCAGCCAGACCGGCTTCTGCGGGAACTTCCGCCGTCGTCGCAGATCGCACGCAATCTAAGCGCATTGCTGAAGATCAGCCGGATCGTGCATGCGATCCGGGATTTGGAGGAACTGCAGGCGCAACTGCTGGACCTGATTTTCGAGGTTGTCCCGGCGGGCCGTGGGGCAATACTGCTTTCGGAAGGCTCGGGGCAGGAGTTCAGTTGTTTGTATGCAAGGACACGGAATGCGGGGCAGCCGCAACTGATCCGCGTGAGCCGAACGATTGCGCGGCAAGTGCTGAAAGAAAATGTTGCGATTCTCGGTGTGGACGTCCGGGGGAGTGGCGCGTTGCGCGATGTGGAGAGCCTGGTCGCGGCCGAAGTGCGTTCTCTATTGTGTGTGCCGCTCAGTGTTTTCCAGCGCATGATCGGTTGCATTTACCTCGACAGCAACAATACGGCGAACCGGTTCAGCGAAGATCATCTGCAGTTCATGGCTGCGGTGGCCGGAATTTCGGCCGTTGCACTGGATAACGCGCGCCGCCAGCAATGGCTGGAGCAAGAGAACCAGCGGCTGACGATGGAGGTCCGGCAGGATCAGAGCCTCGTAGGTGAGTGCGGCAAGATGAAGGAAATATTCCAATTCCTGGCGAGGGTGGCTCCGACAGAATCAACTGTGCTCATCGAGGGCGAGAGCGGGACGGGGAAAGAATTAGCGGCGAAGGCACTGCACCGCAACAGTCCGCGGGCGAGTAAGCCATTCGTGGCGATCAATTGCGCGGCGATTCCAGAGACTTTATTGGAAAGCGACTTGTTCGGTCACGAACGCGGGGCGTTTACTGGAGCCGCAACGCAGAAAAAAGGACGCCTGGAGGTAGCGGATGGCGGAGTTGTTTTCCTAGACGAGATCGGCGAGCTGGCGCCCGCTCTGCAGGTGAAATTGTTGCGAGTGCTGCAGGAGCGTGAGTTCGATCGCGTTGGGGGTACCCATCCCATCAAAGTTGATATTCGACTCATAGCGGCGACGAACCGCGACTTGGACGAGGCGGTAAAGCAGGGCGGCATTTCGGCAGGACCTGTATTACAGGTTAGCCGTCGTGAGGCTCACCATGCCTCCATTACGCGAGAGGCGGGAAGATATTCCCATGCTGACGCGACATTTTGTGCAGAAGCATGCGAAGAAGTGCAAGGTGAAGGCGAAGCCGATCTCGCGTGAAGCCATGGCAGCTTTGGTGAATTACGAGTGGCCGGGAAATATTCGGGAGCTCGAGAATGCGATTGAACGAGCGCTAGTAATGGGTTCCTCAGACATGGTGCTGCTGGAGGATTTGCCGGAATCGTTGCTGGAGCAGAATGCGCCAGAGGAGATGCCGGAGGGCAAATATCAATCGAGCGTTAAACAGTTGAAGAAACATCTGATTCTGGATGCAGTTGCGCAGACCGGCGGGAATTACGTTGAAGCAGCGCAGATTTTGGGAGTGCATCCAAATTACCTGCATCGGCTGATCCGGAATCTGGGGATCAAAGACGAGTTGAATCAAGCTGTGCGCGGGAGAGGGAAAATGTCGGGCGGAGCCGCGTAGTGAGTGAGAGCGACGAGTCACGAGCTTCGAGCGCGAATGGATCGGACCCAACATCCCGCGTCTCCCGTAATCAAGGCAAAGGCAACTGCAACAGCCGGGCAGGATCCAGGTAGGTTCCTTGCCAGCGGATCGCAACATGTAGATGTGGACCTGTTGCACGGCCGGTGCCGCCACTTAACCCGATTTCCTGACCTCTCTTCACCATGTCTCCTTCCTTCACTTTGAATTCCGAGAGGTGGAAGTAAAGGGTCAGGAATCCCTGCCCGTGGTCGATGACGACGCAGTTTCCTTCGAAATAGAGGAAGCGCGCGAGCAGCACTGTGCCGTCATTCATGGCCGCGACGGGAGTTCCCGTGCGTACACGATAGTCGAGGCCCTGGTGCTCGCGCTGGGCTACGCCGTTGAAAATGCGCTGCGGATCCGTAGACGTCGGAGGTGGGTGCATCGACAGGCGCTGCAAAATTACCCTCCCATTGGCGGAGCGGAGTGACACGTTCGAGGTAGTCGGCCTTTACTTTCTTCGCTTCTTCGATCTGCTGGAGCTGCTCAGCGCTTGGCTCGGTAAATTTCTTTTCGACTTCGAGATGAACGTAAGTCTTGGGATAATTCGCGGCAGAAACGATGAACGTGCGCGCGAAAGTGAGAGACGATTTGGTCATGGCCTGAATTCCCTTAAGTGAGAGCGTGTACTTGCCGGGAGTGGTTTTGAAAGGGACTCCAGCCAGAGCGAACCACATTTTGGTGGAAGCGTCGTAGCTGAAGGTAAGTTGATGACCGAGCCAGGTTGCGTCGAGCGAGGCGAGTTTTGTTGCGGCGCCTTGACCTGGAAAAGAACGGGCGCGCCATTGAACAAGCGGTTTCGCGCGGACGGCCACGTACACGGCGAGGCGGCGAAGCCGAGAGCGGGAATAGAGCGCGATACAAAAGCAGAATAGGAAGAGAACCACGAGAGAGGTGGGTAGCCCGATGAGTTGGCGATCGAGGGATTTCACTAAATCAGCGTAGCATCTGGACCGGGCCCAGGAGTCTATAATCCGGCGATGCGAATCCTGGTACTCACGGGCTTTTGTATCCGTGCTGGTCGATAAACGTCTGTCCAAAGTCCGGGAGCGGAGAAGCGAAAGGTGTCATAGATTCACCAAACATCGGGCATACGAAATGTCGCAATCATCCACACCTCAAGGAAACTGAACTTCGAATGAAAACTGGCCGGCCCGAACTGGTACGTGGGCTCAACGTCTGGCATGCCACTTCGATTGTGGCGGGGACCATCATTGGCAGCGGCATCTTCCTGGTGCCCGCGGAGATGATGCAGGCGGTAGGTTCGGCTGGCCTGGTTTATCTGGCATGGATTGTCGGTGGATTATTGTCTTTCTTCGGAGCTCTGACTTACGCGGAACTGGGCGCGGTTCGTCCGTTTGCCGGTGGAGAGTATGTCTACGTGCGGGATGCTTACGGTCCGCTGCCGGGCTTCTTGTATGGATGGACCTGGTTTCTCATCGCCAAACCGGCTTCCATCGCTAGTGTGACCGCGGCGCTGGTGCGGGTGCTCGGTACGTTCTCGACCTTCAGCTTCTTACCGCGAACTTTGTTTGCGTGGCACGTGACTTCCGACCGCGTGCTCGCCGTTAATTACGGACATCTGGTGGCAGTCGCAGCCACTGTGCTGATCACGGCGCTGAATTATGTAGGAGTGCGGAAGGCTGGGAACTTTCAATTCGCGTTCACCGTGCTCAAAGTGGCAATGATTCTCACGATTGCATTTGTGGCATTCACGGCTCCTTCGGGTTCATGGAGTAACTTCGGTACAAGCTTTGCCGGAGCGAAGGGTGGTATGGCCGGATTTATGGCTGCCCTGGTGGCAGCCTTGTGGGCCTACGACGGATGGAACGATCTGAACATGGTCAGTGAGGAGATTCAGCGTCCGGAAAGGACAATCCCCATTGCGCTGATCGCCGGAGTTGGGCTGGTGGCGGTCCTTTATATCGGAATGAACGCCGGAATTCAGAGGGCGCTTCCGGCGACAGCGATTGCGCAAGCGGCAGTCCCGGCAGCAGCCGCGAGTGAAGCAGCCTTGGGGCGTCTGGGAATCTCTCTGGTATCGATCGGGATGATCTTTTCGATGATGGCCACCCTGAACGGTACGGTAATGAGCGGCGGGCGCGTGCCGTTTGCGGTAGCGCGCGATGGATATTTATTCAAGGCACTGGCGGAGGTGCATCCGGTCTTTCATACGCCGTCGTTAGCGCTGGTGATCCAGGCTGCGGTTGCGATTCTGCTGATCGTGCTGGGCGGAGCGTTTCGAGAGTTATTTTCTCTGGCCATATTTGCGGAGTGGCTGTTTTACATGGTGGCAGCGAGCACGATCTTCGTCTTCCGCCGTCGTGAGCCGGATGTGACCAGGCCGTACCGTACCTTGGGGTATCCAGTTGTTCCTGCACTCTTCATCGCGACCGCGGCGGTTCTTCTTTACTACACTTTCGTCAGCAACTTAAGGGACTCGATTGCAGGCGTGGCTGTGATTCTGCTGGGCATCCCGGTTTACCTTTGGTTCGCGGCGAAGCGAACAAAGTCATCCATCAAGCCTGTTCCACGCGACTCTTTCTAAGACTCCTCAGATTTTTCCCCTATTTCCGGTTATATGAAGCTCTGGCATTAAAAGGGCACGGTGATGGACCAGAAAGCAGGAATTTCCTCAGGTCCGGGCAACCGCGCTTTAGACTGGATTTAAGACCTCCGACCCGTTGAATGCTGGATGCTAAAAAGCTATACTGTTCTAACTGTAACCTTCCAGAGTAGAACCTTGTAGTTCCTTATCCGCTAGTCTGGAGCTGCGTCCGCGGAAGTGATACGGATAGCAAGCGCCACTGAGAACGTCCGCAAAATCGGGGTGTGGTAAGCCTCAGCACCTCCTCTGGCCATGGCCGTCTACGGGATCTCCCAACTAGACACGCCACTGGACTCTTCCGCTCAAGAGCCACGAAAAATCCCACAATCGAGGTTAACGATGTCTCAGTTCTTTCCTAGTTCAGCGCCTGTACAAGGCGCGAATCGAACCCTAGCTCTCCGCAGAGCAGCGTTCGTGGCCAGCCTGGCCGGGATTACAGCACTCAGCGCGTGTGGCGGAGGGTCCAAACCCGCTACCGTAAGCCCGACAACTCCCGTATCAACTCCGGCTCCGACGCCGAGCCTGACGGTCTCGGCGACACTTCCGGCAGGGACGCAAGGCGCAGCTTACAACGGCAGTGTTACCGCTAGCGGAGGAGCCTCTCCTTACAACTACGCCGTAACATCAGGGCAGATGCCTCAAGGAGTGAGCCTGAATAACTCCACCGGAGCGGTCTCTGGAACGCCGACCGCGGCAGGGAATTTCAATTTTGGCGTATCCGTTTCAGACGCCAAGGGAGATTCCAAACAACAATCCCTGCAAATCGCGATTGCGCAACCGCCGGCACCTGCGCCCGCCCCAGCACCAGCTCCCGCACCTAGTCCGGCGCCGACTAGCAGTCAGAGTGGAGGAACCTCACTCTCCAACCTGCAGAAGGCCGGTGGGTGGGGGCAGTACGGGCAAGGACCCCCGAACTTTGTCGATTGCTCGCCCTCCCCATGTGACGGAATCGAGTTTTCGATGACGCAAAACAACTCCTCCCCGTCGCTCAGCGGCAGCTCCACAGTATTCTGGGTGGGAGGAACCGCTCCCTATTCCGACGCTCTTTGGAATAACCACCTGATCGGTCCCTTGTCGTCGCAAGGGATGTTCGACCAAAACCAGTCTCAGTTACCCAACTTCCACAACTTTACCTATGACGTGTATTTCTACGGAGACAATCTGTGGCTCTCGCAAGCTCTGGAGTTCGATATTAATGAGTTCTTCGGGAATATGGGATTCATTTTTGGCCACGAATGTCGTATTGCCGGGGGGAATCAGTGGGATGTCTGGGACAATTCCAAGGGACATTGGATACCGACGGGTGTGCCGTGTTACCCGAAGAGCGGCCAATGGAACCACCTCACGATTAAAGTCCAGCGGACATCGGACAACCACGAGACGTATCAGTCGATCACTCTGAATGGGCAGACTGCGAACCTGAACTGGACTTTTGAAAATGGATCGAGCCCGGGTTGGTACGGGCTGACGGTCAATTTTCAGATGGATGGCAATCCGAATCAGGACGCGTACAAGGTGTATCTGGACAACTTGACGCTGACATATCAGTAGCGTTGGAGAGATCTGGTTCAGAGCGGCTGGCGTGGCTACGGAAAGACACCGGTAAAGGACTGCGAGCTCCGATCGCAGAACGGTAAAGTCAAGCCGGGACGGGAATAGAGTTCAAATTCCCGATCCTCATAGACTTTCTGCCAGCCGCTTTGCTGAATCACTCCCGACACTGACGTGATTCGCGGGATCAGGACTAGATCGGTTGGATACGCTCGTAGCGTTTCTTGCCAGCCTGGCTCATCAGCGTAAAAGCGAAAAATGCGATCCACCAAGTCATCGGAATACGCGACTTCGTAGCGGCTGTCTAGAGAAACTCTTACCGCTGGAAATAATTTCCATGAGACGTAAGCGCCTTTGTCAAAGGGTACCATCAGGTTGCCGACGAATTGTTGCTCCCGTAAGTATTGAACCGCCCCCACCGGGTAGGCGTAAGTAGTATCGATCTGCGGAACTCGCATCCGCCAGAATTGCCAACGAACGGCGTCCGCCAGAGAGATGCCTGCGACCAGCAGCCAAACTGAGAGCACAAAGGCGAAGCGGCGTTGGGAGAAACCGGTGATCCAGCGACCGGCCGGAGTCTGTTGAAGGTGGGCAGGAATGTGGCTTATCCAAGCAGTCGCGAACAGAGGCAAGAGTTTGCAGTGCAACGTGGCTTCGATAGCCGTGGCGATGAGTATCAGTAATCCAGGGGCACGGCGAATTCCTACAGTGGCGACAGCGTAAGCCGCGATGGCAACTGCCAAGAAAAAGATGATCGTCCACGGGAGGCCATAAGCCCAAACGGGTTGCCACTCGCGGATGTGAGGGCGCGTCATCATGAGGGCGGTTACGATAAAGCGGACGTAGGCTGGTCCAAATGGATTAATGAACACTTCGATGAGAGTGCCCGCAAGCAGGAAGAGCAGATGCCGGACGGGGTGGCGGCCGAGTGCCCGTTCGAGCGCGTAAAGTGCTAACAGTCCGATGCCGACGACGAAGCCCCCATGAAGATTCACCCACAGAGGAAAGATGCAGAGCCACGCGATCCACCAATGGCGATTGCCGCGGCGATCCTGCTCAAAAACCAAAAAGCAGCATGCGGCGAAAAGGAACGTATATGCCTGTGCTCGAATGGTGGACGCAAACCCAAACTGGCTCAGATAGATTGCGATGGGGCATAGGGCAGCCCACACTTGAGGATCCGCCCCCATCGAACTCGCACACCGCAGCGATAACAGACCAATCAAGAAGACGATGAGAAATTTCAGAGCTAGGATCGCATCGCCCCCGCACCAGCGCGTCAACCCGTAGGCGACCAAGCCAGCGCCCCACTCGTGATGGATGGAGGGATAAATGGTCGGGGTATAAGCGAAAATGTCACGCGTCAACAGATGGCCTGCGCGGAAACTCTCGCGGATGAGCGCCATTTCATGCCAGATATCCAAATCAACCAGGTTGTAGGCAGTCAGCGATAAGAAGAAGGACGTCAGCCCGGCGTAAGCTGCATATCTGAGCAAAATCTGTTTGCTCTTGTTCGGACCATCGCTGGCGGTAATAGGAGGCGGTTCGAGGGCGCTCGTAGATTTTTCCAGAATTCTCACTTGGCAGGTTTCAAGTGAGTCTGGTGGACCTGGTCGGGATCGAACCGACGACCTCTTCCATGCCATGGAAGCGCGCTCCCAGCTGCGCCACAGGCCCACTTGTGGGGACACTACTCTTCTGCTGCGGATGACCTCATTTATTCTCGCCGACTATGGGTAGATAGTCAACGCGTCGAGCGTTTGTGGGTCGAAAAACGCGTTGACCCTCAACGTTTACGAGGGCTAATGGAGGAAAAATTAAAGACCCGAATTTCTGCCGTTTCTTTCCACAGGCGTTTCTGCCATAATTGATCGTGCACCCCACCTGCACAATTTTTCAAACACAATTTAAAGCGAGGAAGAGATGCCAGCGAAGTACATCTTTGTGACGGGCGGAGTTGTGTCTTCACTCGGCAAGGGACTAGCCGCGGCTTCGATCGGATGCCTGCTGGAGAGCCGCGGAATCAAAGTCAATCTGATGAAGTTCGATCCGTACCTGAACGTGGATCCGGGGACGATGTCGCCATTTCAGCACGGAGAGGTTTTCGTTACCGACGACGGCGCGGAAACGGACCTTGACCTGGGTCACTACGAGCGCTTCACACACGCCAAACTTTCTCGCGATAACAACTGGACGACTGGGCGCCTCTACGAGCAAATCATCGCCAAGGAACGGCGCGGGGATTATCTCGGCAAGACGGTGCAGGTGATTCCGCACGTCACCAACGAAATCAAGGCAGCGATGAAGAAGGTCGCGCAGGACGTGGACGTGGCGATCGTGGAGATCGGCGGCACGGTCGGTGATATCGAGTCGCTGCCGTTCATGGAAGCGATCCGACAGATGCGGCAGGAACTGGGCCGCGAGCATACGTTATTTGTGCACGTAACACTGGTGCCGTTCATTGCGGCGGCACAAGAGTTGAAGACCAAGCCGACCCAGCACTCGGTGAAGGAGTTGCTGAGCATTGGAATTCAACCGGATATTTTGCTTTGCCGCACGGACCGGTTCCTGGCGAAGGAGATGAAGTCGAAGATCGCACTCTTCTGCAACGTGCCCGAAGAAGCGGTGATTACGGCCAAAGATGTGGCGTCGGTTTATGAAGTCCCGCTGGTTTTCGCCAACGAGAATGTGGACACGCTTGTGCTCAAGTGTCTGCATATCGAGGCGAAGGACCGCGACTTGTCGAAGTGGGAAGACATTGTCCATCGCGTCTACAACCCCAAGGACACGGTCACGATTGGGATCGTGGGCAAGTATGTGGAGTATGAGGATTCGTACAAGTCGCTGAAAGAGGCGTTGGTGCATGGCGCGCTGGCGCATAATCTGAAACTACAGTTGAATTGGATTGAGGCGGAAGGTCTCGAAGGGGCGGACGAAAAGAGTGTCGAGTCTCAGCTCGAGGGCTATGACGGAATACTGGTTCCCGGAGGATTTGGGAAGCGCGGCATAGAGGGGATGCTGATTGCGATCCGTTACGCTCGCGAGAGGAAGGTTCCGTATTTTGGCATTTGTCTGGGTATGCAGACTGCATGTATTGAGTTCGCGCGAAATGTGGTCGGATTGGCAGATGCCAATTCGAGTGAATTCGATCCGGCGACGCCGCATCGCGTCATTTACAAGTTACGTGAACTGCGCGGCGTAGAAGAGTTGGGCGGCACAATGCGTTTGGGAGCATGGACCTGCAAGATCGAACCGAACACGCTGGCGCACAGGATCTATGGGATGCTCGAGATCAGCGAGCGCCACCGGCACAGATATGAGTTCAACCGTGAGTACGAAGAGCCGATGACGGCTGCCGGTCTGAAGATCTCGGGATCGACGCCGGATGGGACTTATGTGGAGATGGTCGAACTGCCGGATCATCCGCACTTCATCGGCTGCCAGTTCCATCCTGAGTTCAAGTCGAAGCCGCTTGAACCGCATCCATTGTTCAAGACGTTTATCGGAGCTTCGTATGAGTACGGTCAAAAGCGGCGCGCGGAAAAAGAGATTGCCGAGGTCGAGATGTTCCATCGGCCAGAGCGCGTTGCGGGGCGGTAGTTCAAGAAGCATTCGCCGCCGAGAATCGCAAAGCACCAAAGACTTCTCCTGGTAGGTTTTTCTTTGCGGACTCAGCGTGCTCGGCGGTAGATTCTTCATGTTTAGGTCTGGGATAACCCACTGATTACTTCCTTCCAAATCGGCGATATCCACATCGGGTCGGGCGATCTATTTCTCATCGCCGGCCCCTGTGTCATTGAGAGTGAAGAACACGCGATCCGGATGGCGGAGATCATTAAGGGAGTGGCGCGTTCGCTTGGTTTCCCACTCATCTTCAAAGCGAGTTACGACAAAGCGAACCGCACATCGATCCGCAGCTTTCGAGGGCCGGGGTTAAAAGAGGGTCTGCGAATTTTGAAGAAGATTAAGGATCAACTCAGCCTGCCCGTGTTGACCGATGTGCACGAAACAGCGGACGTATCCAAAGTGGCAGAAGTAGCGGATGTTTTGCAGATTCCGGCGTTTCTCAGTCGGCAAACGGATCTGGTTGTGGCTGCTGCGCTGAGCGGACGCGCGGTCAACATCAAGAAAGGTCAGTTTGTTGCGCCGTGGGATATGCGGCATGCCGTGGAGAAGTGCCGTCAGGCAGGGAATTCGCAAGTCTTTCTGACGGAACGTGGAGCGAGTTTCGGATACAACAATCTGGTAGTCGATATGCGGTCTCTAGCCATTATGCGGAGATTTGCGCCTGTGGTGTTCGATGCGACGCATTCTGTTCAATTGCCCTCGTCGCAGTCGGACGAGAATGGTCCGGCGGTGAGCGGAGGGCAACCGGAGTTCATTCCGTTGCTGGCGCGGGCGGCCGTCGCCGCGGGAGTCGATGGCATATTCATGGAAGTGCACGACAATCCGAAGGAAGCGAAGTCGGATGGCGCGAATGCGCTGGAGTCAACCAAGTTGCGCGGCGTGCTAAAGGAACTATTGGCAGTGAAGCACGCACTAGCGGAGTCGCGCGCGACCCCGTAGAACCCCCACCTCTGGCGCAACCGAAGCGCAAGAAATGGGGCACCAGTCGTTCAAATCGGCCGCGATTATTCCAGCACGAAGATATTTTTTTTCGCGCACATCTCCTTCAGGATTTTCGGCCACACGGTGACGCTGACCTCGCCTAGATGCGCCTTACGAAGAAGCAGCATCAGGGCGCGGGATTGGCCGATGCCTCCGCCGATCGAGAGCGGAAGTTCGTTCTTGATGATTCCCTGGTGATAAGGGAATTTCAAATTGTCGAGCAGGTTCGACATCTCGAGTTGCTCCCGAAGTGTTTGGGCGTTGACGCGAATACCCATCGAAGTGAGTTCATGCCGGCGCTGTGTGACGTGGTTCCAAACCAGGATGTCGCCGTTAAGTCCGTGCGTCTCTTTGTTAGTCTCCTTGCTGGTATCGGTAACCCAGTCGTCATAGTCAGCGGCTCGCATCTCATGAGGATATCCATCTTTGAGCGGCCAGCCGATGCCGATAATAAAGACTGCTGGATGTTTCTGCAGAATTGCTGTCTCGCGGCGCTTGCGCGGGAGATCGGGATACATCGCCAGCAGTTCCTCGGCTTGCAGGAATGTAAGTTCTTCCGGCAGGCTCGGATAACGCGAATTGCGCAGTACCGGGAACATCTCCTGCGCGAACTTTTCCGCACCGACCAGCACCTTCCAGATTTTGCGGACGATTCCTTTCAGGAATTCGACGTTTCTCTGCTCCGCGGTGATCACTCGTTCCCAATCCCATTGATCGACATAGGCGGAATGATCGTGATCGAGGAAGTAGTCTTTGCGGACAGCGCGCATGTCGGTGCAGATGCCCTCTCCAGGACGGCACTCGAACTGCTTCAGGGCAACTCTTTTCCACTTGGTCGCCGCCTGAACTACCTGCGCATCGATTGGGTTCTTGCCGCGATCGTTCGAAATGTGAAACTGGATGGGAGTCCGCGAGCCATCGCGATCGAGCATATCGTTCACGCCACTCTCGGCGTCAACGATCAGCGGTACTTGGACCATCTGCAGACCAAGTTCCTTGCATAGATTGTCTTCGATGTAACGCCGGAGATGGAAAATGGCTTTCTGCGTTTCTTTGCGAGTCAACAGAGACGCGTAATCCTGGGGCAGAACCTTCTCAAGTTCTGCATAGTTGCCGATGCCTGGTCCGGCTAGATCTGCTTTCTTACTGGCCCGACTGTCAACGGCAGTCGGTCGCGGTTCACCGATTTTTTTGCGGTCATTGGCTCTACTTGTCGCGCGGGCATTCTTTCGTTCTTCGGATTTGACAAGACTCATAAGGTCTCCTTGTGACGGGCATAGCGGGGGCGGTCCGCTGTTGTAAGTTTCACTCTGCTCTATTGAACGGCGGACGAATGTGGCAAACAGTGCTTACCATCACAGGTCGGTGTGTGGAGCAACACCGCTGCTCGCTTGAAGCTCTCGATTCTGCAGGCGACCTTCGCATCTCCCGAAAGCTCTGTGTTAGATTGAAATTCTTGGCATGAAGCATGTCGCAAATTGGGGACTGAACATTGCTGCGCTCCGTGGAGCGAGCTACGCGGACGTGCGAATTGTGGCGCAACGGGGCCGAGCACTCACCACAAAGAACGGCAAAGTTGGGAGCGCGTCGGACTCTGAATCGGTGGGAATGAGTGTTCGCGTGATCGCCGACGGGGCCTGGGGTTTCGCTGCCTCGGCGGAGTTGGGCCGCGGAGCCGTGGAGGCGACCGCAGCGAGAGCAGTCGAGATTGCGCGAGCGTCGGCGCGAGTGAAGCGAGAAGATGTGCGGTTGGCGCCGGAGAAACCGGCTGTCACTGAGTGGAGCACACCCTACCAGATCGATCCGTTTACAACTTCGGTCGAACAGAATATCGGCCTGCTGCTGAAAATTGATGCTGAGCTGCGTTCGGCGCCTGGAATCACACTGGCGGAAGCAAATCTGAATTTCAACCGCGACGAACAATGGTTCGTGTCGTCAGAGGGCGCTGACATTCATCAGACAAAGTTGTCGACGGGCGCCGGATATGCGGCGTACGCATTTGCCGGAAATGAGATTCAGAAGCGGTCGTATCCAAATTCGTTTGGCGGACAATGGCAGAACAAGGGATACGAGCTGGTCGAAGAACTGAAACTTGTCGAGAACGCCCGCCGAATCGCAGAAGAAGCTGTCGCGCTGCACAAGGCGGATCAGTGTCCCGAAGGAACCTTCGATCTTATTCTCGATAGCTCACAGTTGGGGTTGCAGATTCACGAGTCGGTGGGGCACCCGATTGAGCTGGATCGAGTGCTGGGGATGGAAGCCAACTTCGCTGGTACCTCTTTTCTAACCCTCGACAAGCTACGCAAATTGCGTTACGGGAGCGAGTTAGTGAATGTGGTCGCCGATGCGCGGCAGGAGCACGGACCGGGACTGGGCACATTCGGATTTGATGACGAGGGGGTTGCGGCACAGTGTACTCCGATCATCACCAATGGATTGTTCACCGGATATCTGAGTTCGCGTGAGACAGCGCATACCATCGGCGAAACGCGATCGGGCGGAACTTTGCGGGCGGAGGGATGGAATCGACTGCCGATGATCCGCATGACAAATATCAGCATCTTGCCAGCTGAGAAACCGCTGACGCTCGAACAACTGGTCGCTTCAACCGAGCACGCGATTCTGATGCAGACCAACCGGTCGTGGTCGATTGATGACAAACGATACAACTTCCAGTTCGGATGCGAGATCGGTTGGGAGATCAAGAACGGGAAGCGAGTGCGAATGGTGAAGAATCCGTCGTACTCCGGTATAACGACAGAGTTCTGGAATTCACTCGATGCCATCTGCTCGCGCGACGAGTGGACGCTCTGGGGCACTCCGAATTGCGGAAAAGGCCAGCCGCAGCAAGTGATGGGAACAGGACATGGGGCGGCGCCTGCGCGGTTTCGGAGTATCAAAGTAGGAAGTGCATTTAAGAATTCGTGACGATGCTCACAGAAGAACAAGCTGGCGACATTTTCGATCGCATCCGCAAGCTTTCGGCTGCGGATGAGGTAGAGGTTCTCTTTTCTGGCGGAAAATTCGCGCTGACTCGTTTTGCCAATAACACCATTCATCAGAATGTGGCGGAAGAGAACCATGTTGTCTCTGTTCGGACCGCGTTTGGTGGCAGGACAGCACGAGCGTCCACGAACAAGTTTGACGACGAAAGTTTGCGCCAGGTGGTGCGGAGTTCTGAGTCGCTGGCCAAGGTGCAGCACCCGGACGCGGACCTGTTGCCCATGCCTGATGCCCGGGACGCGGGCTGGACCGGAGACTCCGCTTTCAGACGAGAGATTCCTTCGCGGCATTTTGAGCAGACTGCCGGCATTACGCCGGAGCTGCGAGCTGAGGGCGTCAAGCAGATTGTTAGCGTTGCCGATCGGCACAAGCTGACGACCGCTGGCGTTTTTTCTAGCAGCGAATCGTTCGACGGAATCTTCAATTCGCATGGGCTAAGCAAGTGGCACAAGCAAACCTTGGCGGAAGTGTCAGTCACGATGCTGGCAGACGATTCCTCCGGATGGCAGAAAGCGAATGCTCCGAATGTAGCCAACGTCGATCCCCTGCGGCTCGCCGAAGTTGCGGCTCGAAAGGCGGTCGACTCGGCTCATCCGAAAGAAGTTCCAGCAGGGAAATACACGGTCATTCTTGAGCCTGCGGCCGTGCTAGATATCGTCGGATTCATGTTCTGGGATTACTCCGGGATGTCGATTCTCGACCAGCGATCATTTCTCACCGGACGAATCGGAACGAAACTCTTTGGCGAGAATGTCACGATCATCGATGACGTAGCGCATCCGATGCAGTCCGGGTCTCCATTCGACGGAGAAGGCGTGCTGCGGCAGAGAGTTCCGCTGGTAGAAAACGGCGTTGTAAAGAGAGTGGTGTACGCGCGGGCTACGGCAGCCAGGATGAGACACTCCGAGCATCGCGACAGCGTTGGGCCGATTGAAGCGACAGGGCACGGATTTCCACTTCCGAACGAGATCGGAGAGATGCCGCTCAACATCGTCTTCGCGCCGGCGAACGATCCGCAAACAGTAGAGCAAATGATCGCTTCGACAGAACGAGGCGTGCTGGTCACGCGGCTGTGGTACATCCGCGAAGTAGAGCCGTTTGAAAAGATGCTGACGGGCATGACCCGCGACGGCACCTTCTTGGTTGAGAATGGGCGCCTGCAGGGCGGAGTCCGCAATTTTCGCTTCAACGAGAGTTTGATCCACATGCTGTCGAACGTGGAGGCAATGAGTACGCCCGGCCGCTCCTGTGGAGAAGAATCGCTCGACATGGTTGTCCCGGCGATGAAAGTCCGGGATTTCAACTTCACGGAAGTCACCAGGTTTTAATAGCCTGCGATCCGGCACTCGGCATTGACACCCAGTCGCGATTCCCCATCCACAGCGGAACCTAGTTCCGAGAATCACCCGAAATTCTCCCTCTTTTGCCTGAAATTTTCGGCTTCCCACGGGTGATTTCTGGTTCGTTTGTGCTCTTGCAAATCTCCCCTAATCCATTCAAAGAAAAGAAGTTAACCTCACTTGTTCCATGACTTCGGTAACTTTGTTTCGCCGATTCAGGGGTGTACGCTGCCCTTGAGTTGAGAGTCCGGAACTGAGGCAAGTACCGGAAGAAAGGCTCTGAGAGCGTGGCAGCGGAAGGCACAGCACCGATGACCGAGGCGCAGATGAATTCAAGCCAGTTCGAAGATCTCCAAAGCGCGCCCAGATTCCCGCTGCATCTTTCAGCCTCGGTGAAATCCGAAGGGACGGCGTATTCGGCGGAGACCGAAAACATCTCCGCAAACGGCGTGCTCTTTGCGATGGACCGCAACGTACCTGTTGGGTCAATTGTGGACTTCACCATCATGCTGCCGGCCGAAGCTGTTGGCGCGCGGCAGGACGTACAGGTCGATTGCCGGGGACGCGTAGTGCGCAGCTTCGAAGATCGCGGACGCCTCGGCGTCGGCGTAGTGATCGACGAATACCATTTCGAGCGAGCATAGGCAAGGACTGAATGGCTACCATTCCGGTTGGCATGGAAGAAAATTTCGGAGCAGGCGAGGACGGCGGCCAGGGCCAGTTCGTCCGCGTGATCGTGGCCGATACGCAGGCCATCTTCCGCGCCGGCTTGCGGAAGATCTTCGCGCTCGAAGACGACATTCGCGTTGTGGGACAGGCGGAAACGCTGGCGCAAATGCAATCCTCGGTCGCGAAATTTTCTGCTGACATTTTGATCTTTGAATCGGCGCTGGCTCCAAACCCGGTCGATGCGGTCTCTGAGTTGATGCGGCAGAGTCCGAAGCTGCGGATCGTAGTGGTCACTCCTGGACCAGATGAGGAGTTGACGCTGGAACTCTTCCGGCGCGGCGCTCACGGAATCATTTCGCGAGAAGTGGAACCAGAGTTGATGGTCGACTGCCTGCGGAAGGTTGTCGCGGGCGAGACATGGCTCGATCAGCACGCCGTTCGTTGGGTGATGGAGGCCTACCGCAATCAGAACAATCGAGCGTCTGGTGCCAGATCCAAGGTTCAACTCACTCCGAAAGAGACACTGATCGTTTCCTGCGTGACGCAGGGCATGAAGAACAAAGAGATTGCATTGCGCGTCGGTACAACAGAGCAGGTTGTGAAGAACTACCTGCGCAAGGTGTATGACAAACTCGGGGTTGCCGATCGGCTGGAATTGGCGTTGTACTGCCTGAACCATCATGTGGTCGACAATACAAAGGTCCCGCCGCTTCCGGCGCCGGTGAATGGCGCGGCGAATGCAGCCGCAGCAGGAGCCTCTGCGAGCGGCGCACCAGTGAACGGCTCGCCTAACGCCGTTCTCCCGGGTTCACCCGATAAATCTTCGTAGTGGTTGCAATCCTGTCCTTTGAAGTTGCGGTTTCCGCGAGTTCACCCATAGAATTGAAAAGAACGAACGTGCTGGGAGTCAGCTTCTGTGACGCTTCTGGATTCCTGGGAGTCGTTCCTTCCTAAAGCATTACGCTGGAGAGATGGCCGAGTGGCTGAAGGCGCACGCTTGGAAAGCGTGTTTAGGGGAAACTCTAACGTGGGTTCGAATCCCACTCTCTCC
>CAWGKF010000018.1:0-23569 GCA_963823085.1 Terriglobia bacterium
CCCGTGTCATACCACAATAGAAATGTCCCCGTGTTCTCCACAATAGAAATGTCCCGCTGGTTGTGGTTTCATGTTGCCCCGGAAAAATTGATTATGTTCCTCTGTTGAAAGCCTTGTCGCCAAGGATGATTCGCCGCTGGAGGAAGACTGCGGCGTGATATCGGGGAAGGGGGCGCGGGGGAAGGGGCAGCGCCCCTTCTCTCGCCCAGCGCTATAGAAGCTTTCAACTCGCGGAAGCCCACGCGCTGATTGCGATAGTGAATCGCGACTTCTCCTGCTTCGTTCTCCCGCACCAACACGCGGCTCCTGGCCGGCGCCCAGTGTTGGCTTTGCCGTTCCAGTTGCAGCAGCCGGTTGTGGTAGCGCACCACCCAGTCCTCGCTCACCACGCGCTCTTGCTCCAGCCAGAACACTTCATCCAGTTGCCGCGCCGTCGGACGGCGGCGATGATAATCGGCCGGAGCCACGGCGGGGTGCGCGTAACGCCGATTGTGTTCGGCGAGATAGTGCTGCTCCAGATACGCGTTGGCCTGCTCGTAGTTCCCGATCCCGGCCAGCCGCAGCTTCTTCACCAGTCGATCCTGATGCGTGCCGTGCGCCCGTTCCACGCGCCCTTTCGCTTGTGGCGAACTGGCGGCGATGATGCGGATGCCCAGCTTCGCGCACATGCATCCAAACTGCGTCACCGCCGGTTCTCCACGCTCCCGCTCTTCGGCATTCGGAGGCCGCACATAGACGTTCTTCCAGTCCGTGTACAAGGCCTGCGGCACGCCGTAGCGCTCGATCCAGCGCCGCAACACTCCCGCCGCCGCCCAGATCGTTTCCTCTTCCGAAAACCTCCCCAGCGCCTGGGTCGTCGCGTCATCGACCATGTGCATCAGACAGCCGCGCGGCCCGCGTTCCTCCAGCCACTCATGAAAACTGCCGTCCAACTGCACCAACTCGCCGAAGTGTGCCTTCGCTTCTCGTCGCTGCCGGTATGGTTTTCGCCGCCGCTGTCTTTGCCACAGCCCGGCCTCTTTCATCCACCGCCGCAGCGTCTCGGCCTGTACTGCCAGTCCGTCATCGCTCGCCAGATGCTCCGCTGCCAGCGTCGCACCGAAATCCGCATAGCGGGCTTGCACATGGTTCAGCACTGCCGCCCGGAACTTCGCCGTGTAGGCCCGGTTCGACACCCGCCCGCAGTTCCCGTGCTGCAGCGCCTTGGCTCCTCCCGCCCGATATCGCGCCCACACCCGTTTCGTCTGCCGGTAACTCAACTCCAGCAGCGCCGCCGCTTCGCGCAACCGCAAACTGCGCGCCTTCACCCGCCCCATCACTTCCACTCGACTCAGCTCTTGCCTGCTCAATCCTGTCCTCCCCAATCTTGGTTCCTCCTCGCGAAGAAACTCTAAAAGGGGACACTTCTATTGTGGTCTCACAGGGGACACTTTTAATGTGGTTCAACACGGAGGATGCTTACCCGTGTCGGTAGCACATGATATGTCCGGTTGAGATAGCAGGTGATATGTCCGCTTTGCGGGCGGTGAGGGTAGGAGACCATGCGAAGCATGGATTGTTACCCGAAGGCCGCGATGGAGCGGGCGATGAAAGTACAGGATGTGATGTTGCAAGCGATGGCAAAGAAGATCACCTGGTGGCAGGCGGCGGAGATCCTTGGGATCAGCGACCGGCACATGCGGCGTTGGCGGGAGCGCTACGTCGAAGAGGGGTACAACGGGTTGTTCGACCGGCGGCGGGGGAAGCCGTCGAGACGGCGGGTGCCGGTGGCGACGGTGGAGAGGGTGTTCGCTTTGTACCGGGAAAAGTATTTCGATCTGAACGTGCAGCACTTTCACGAGAAGTTGCAGGCCGAGCACGGGATTGAGCTGAGTTACACCTGGGTGAAGCAGGCGCTGCAGGGAGCAGGTCTGGTTGCGCGGGGGCGAAAGCGTGGAGCGCATCGCAAACGGCGCGAGCGTCGGCCCCTGCCGGGGATGCTGTTGCACATCGAGGGGAGCCGGCACCAGTGGTTTCAGGACGAACGCTGGTACGACCTGATCGTGATTCTGGACGATGCCACCAGCGAGATTTACTACGCGCAACTGGTGGAAGAGGAATCGACGGCGACAGTGATGGCGGGGCTGCGGGAAGGGATCGAGCGCAAGGGCGTGTTCTGTGCGCTGTACAGCGATCGCGGCAGCCATTTCTGGCTGACGCCGAAGGTGGGCGGCAAGGTGGATGCGCATCGTCTGACCCAGGTGGGACGGGGGTTGCGCGAGTTGGGGGTGCAGATGATTCCGGCCTACTCGCCGCAAGCGCGGGGACGCAGCGAGCGCAACTTCGGCACTTGGCAGGGGCGCTTGCCGCAGGAACTAAGATTGCACAAGATCGCGAGTCTGGAAGCCGCCAATGAATTTCTGCGGGAGCACTACATCGCCGAGTTTAACCAGCGATTTCAGAGGGCAGCGGCACAGCGGGGAAGCGCATTTTTGCCTTGCCGAAGACGGGATCTGAACTTGATCTTCTCGCTGCAGTTCGAGCGCACGGTGAATCGCGACAACACGGTGAGCTTTCAGAATCTCAGTTTGCAGATTGAGCGGGTACGCTGGAGAGCGTCCTTGGCGGGCTGCCAGGCGGTGGTGTATCAGCATTTAGATGGAACCCTGAGCCTCACGCACGGACCACATTGTCTGGGACGGTACACGGCGCAGGGCACGGCACTGGCGACGACGGAAATGCCGGCGCAACGGGCTGTGGAAAAGACGCGAGGCGGAAAAGTCATAAAGCCGACTTTCCCTCCTCGCTTGGAAATCCCGCAAACCCCGCGGGATTCCCACTTTCCCACAGCCCCGACTGCTGCTGGTTAACTTTAGAACCGGACATATCGTGTGCTAAGAAAAGCGGACATTTTAACTTGCTACGGACACGGAGGATGCTTACACGGTGCCCTGGCTCCTTGAGTCGGTGGTTCGGCGACGTGTAGAGTCTCTATATCCTTCATTCTGTCTCAAATTCGCCTATGGAATTCTCTTTGCTCCGCTGCAGGTCCACTGCTCTGATCCTTCTCACATTCAGTTTGGCTCTGGTTCAGACGATGACGGGAGCTGTTCCCGAACCGAAGACGTCAACTCCAAAAGCTGATGTACAACTCGGATCTGTCGACGCGATTATCAATCAGTCGATTGCGGAGGGAAATATTCCGGGCGCGGTGCTGCTGGTTGGTCACAACGGCAAGGTGATCTATCGCAAGGCGTACGGATATCGTGCACTGGAACCGAAACGCGAGCCGATGACGGTCGACACCATATTCGATATGGCTTCGCTCACGAAGGTGATCGCCACGACGACTGCGGTCATGCAACTGGTCGAACAAGGCAAGATTCGGCTGAACGATCCGGTGGCCAAGTACTTGCCTGATTTCGCGCAGAACGGAAAAGAGGACATCACAATCCGGCAGTTGCTGACGCATTACTCGGGTTTGGCGCCGGATATCGATCTCACTCCCGCGTTTGACTCGAAGGAGTCGGCCTACCGGCTGGCGGATGCGGAAACTCCGGCGCAGGCGCCAGGATCAGGATTCGTCTACAGCGATACAAATTTTATCGTGCTGGCGGAGGTTGTCGAAAAAGTGTCGGGCGAAACGCTAGACGAATATGTTCAGCGACACATCTTCGGCCCGCTGAAGATGACGCATACACGTTTTAATCCTCCGGCCGCATGGCGCGCGAAGATTGCGCCGACCGAGTACGACGAGCACGAGCACATGCTGCGCGGTGTGGTGCACGATCCGCGGGCGCGACGGATGGGTGGAGTGGCGGGACATGCTGGTCTGTTTTCAACGGCGGACGATCTAGCGAAGTTTGCGGAGGCGCTGCTCGACGGCGGGGATGGAATTTTGTCAGCCATGACGGTGGCGAAAATGACGCAGCCGGAGACGCCGCCCTCGGCATCAGTGCTGCGCGGCTTCGGATGGGACATCGACTCTCCATTCTCGTCGAATCGCGGCGATCTGCTGCCCATAGGATCTTACGGGCACACGGGATTTACGGGAACATCGATCTGGATCGATCCGACGACGCAAGACTTACATCATTCTCCTGACGAATGCGGTGCATCCGCGGGGGAAGGGCAATGCGATCGGGTTGCGCGTGAAGGTCGCGACCGAAGTGGCTGCGGCGTTGTCGTTGACGCCGGACGAAAAAGAAGCTCTCCGCTGGAAGAGCCTTACCGGCTACAACGAGGCCTACAGCGCAGCGCGGCGGATGAATGCGCGGAACGGCACTGTGAAGACTGGAATCGACGTACTCGAGGAACGCAATTTCGAAGGACTGAAGGCGGTCGAGGGCAAGAAGCACATCGGACTGGTGACAAACCAGACCGGCCTCGACGCCTCGGGAAAGAGAACGATCGATGTGCTGGCGCAAGCTCCGGGAGTTTCGCTGGATGCGATCTTCAGTCCGGAGCATGGCGTGACGGGCACGCTCGACACCACCGACATTAACAATTCGAAAGATGCGGCGACGGGTGTTCCCGTATACAGCGTGTATGGAGGGAGCGATGCTGCGCGGCGTCCACCGCAGGAGGTACTGCGCACCCTCGACGCGATCGTTTTTGATATCCAGGATGCGGGTGTGCGTTTCTACACATACGAAACGACCTTGGGATATTTTCTGGAAGCGGCAGCCAAAGCCGGAATCGAAATGATTGTGCTCGACCGTCCGGACCCGATTACCGGATCGTTCGTGCAGGGTCCGGGCACAGATGAGGGTAAAGAGAGTTTCACGAATTACTGGACCGTCCCGGTGCGCCATGGGATGACCATGGGCGAACTGGCGAAGATGTTCAACGCCGAGCGCAACATCAATGCGAAGCTCACGGTGATCGCGATGGAAGGCTGGGAGCGCGGAGACTGGTTCGATTCGACCGGGCTGGAATGGGTGAATCCGTCGCCGAACCTGCGCAGTGTGACCGAGGCGGCGCTGTATCCGGGAGTGGCGTTGATTGAAGGCACCAATGTTTCTGTGGGACGCGGTACCGATACTCCGTTTGAACTGGTCGGCGCGCCATGGATGAAGAGCAGGGAACTGGCGGCCTACTTGAATACTCGCGGCATCGCTGGGGTACGCTTCGTGCCGGGGACGTTCACTCCGACATCAAGCAACTATAATGGGCAGGAATGCCAGGGAGTCAACATCGTTCTGACGGATCGGAATGGCTTCGATGCGCCAGAGTTAGGAATCGAACTAGCCTCGGCGCTGCATAAACTCTATCCGTCAGACTTCAAGATGGAGAAGATGCAAGGCTTGCTCGTCAACCGGAGTGTCTATGACGCGCTGAGCGCGGGCGAAGATCCACGCCGCATCCAGCAGGATTGGATGGAAGCGTTGGAGAAGTTCGGGAAGATCAGAGAGAAGTACTTGATCTACAAGTGAGACGGAACGTTCAAGGTTCATAGGTTCTCCAAGCTGCGTGATGAACTACTTAGACTGCTTGTGCAGTGTCCAAGTTTTCACGCTTCCGCCTTCCTTGCTTTTCGACGTTGCGTGAATGGCCTTACCGTCGGACGTGACCTCTAGCGTCACGATAAAAACAATCTTGCCATCACGCACATTGGTCTGCTCGACAGTGTGGGGGTTTATCAATTTCACCGACACCATCGTATGACCAGGGTCGTCTTCCATTTCATATAGCTTACCGTCAAACTTGGCTTCGAGCTTTTCTCCCAAAGGTGTCTCGGCACTGAATCCCTGCGATGTGCATTTGTATTTTATGATCGTACTGTTCTCCGATCGGCTCTGCTTGAAGACCTGCCACGATCCTGAGACAGCGTGGGCACCCGCAGGGGCGGGAGCGATACGTCTAAAATCGCTATCAAAAGTAACCGCCTCAGCCTCAGTTGTGTCTTTCATTACCTTCGTCAAGGTGCTGCCGTCGGCCGAAACGGTGTCCGTTTCGGTGTACGTCGCTTTTCCAGCCTTTTTGGAAATTATCTCGACGGTGCGATCGTCCACGATGCGAACGCTGACTGTATCCCAATACCCGGTGGCAGGAACCTTTTGATCAGAGCCATCGGCCGTGATTTGCCTATCACCTTCGCGAAACACTCCATCCGAAACAGAAAGTACCCTCGGTTTTTCGGACGCGAGGTTTTCGTTCTTGCCGGTATCAATAATCCAAGTACCGTCGAAGAGGCTTTGCGAACGAGCATTACTGGAAAAGAGACACAGTGCCAGGAGTAGAAGGGACGTGGCTTTCATAAGGCACCCTAATTCAATGCTCTGAACCGCGAGGTCGTCTGGATTCTACGCTCGGTAAACATCCGTTGCCCAGATGGAACGCCAATTGGCGTAACATCCCCGATTTCACTCAAATCCAGGCCTGCCTTGGATTATTCTTGGATTGAATTGTGGCAGCCAGCAGGTGTTCAGTTGATCCAGAGGTGCAACCATGCGTCAGTCGATCCTCTTCTCAGTTTTATTGTTACTAACGAGTCTGGCGTCTGCCCAGACTCCCGCTCCGAAAGACGTCGATATCGCGGCTCCCGACGGAATTAAATTGCGCGCGACTTTCTTCGCTGCATCGAACGTCGCCGCATCGAAGCAAGCTCCCGGAGTCTTGCTCCTGCACATGTGCAATACCGCGCGGAAATCGTGGGAGCCCGTCGCGTTGGGACTGAGCCGGTCGGGAATCAACACGCTCACCATCGATAACCGCGGATTTGGAGAGAGCGGAGGCCCTCGCTTTGAGGGAGGAACGCCTGAGGTCAGGCAGCAATTGAATGAGAAATGGCCCGGCGACTTTGAGGCAGCCTATCAATTTCTGGTTTCGCAGCCAGGCGTCGATAAGAGTCGAATTGCTTTCGGCGGCGGAAGCTGCGGTGTCGGCAATGGAGTCAAGCTGGCCGAGAGTCATCCCGATGTGAAGGCGATGGTATTGCTGGCGGGCACGACAGATCTGGCGGGAATCAACTACGTTGTCCAACACCCGGCGTTGCCGATCTTCACGGCGGCCGCGGCTGACGATGAGTACAACGCCGAAACAATCGACATCATGCGATGGTTCGCGGACGTTTCGGGCAATCCGCGCACGAAGTTTTCCGGATTCAAAGACGGGCGGCATGGGACAGAGATTTTCGGTCCGCATCCGGAGTTAGTGCAACAGATCGTGGCCTTTCTGGTTGACACACTGGTGACATCGCCGGTGGACTTGAAAGCTCCAGTCGTGCCGCGAAAGACGACGGCTTCCGAGTTTTGGACTCTGGCAAATGAGTCCGGCGGAGTAGAGAAGGCCGCGCAGTTCTTCCACGACGCGAGGAAGCGAGATCCTGCGGCGCTCATTTTTCCTGAGTTTCCGGTGAACTTATTGGGTTACGTGCGCCTGCAAGCTGGCGACACGAAAGATGCCATCGAACTTTTCAAGCTCAACACAGAGGCGTATCCGGCCTCGGCGAATACGCAGGACAGTTTAAGCGATGGGTACCTTGCCGCCGGAGAGAAGAATCTCGCGCTGGCGGCGGAGGAGAAATGCCTGGAATCGTTGCCGGGAGACGCAAACAACGCTGAGTTCAAGGCGGCACTGGGCAAGGCAGCACAGGAGAAGATCGCTAAGCTGAAGGCGGAACAAAAGTAGTGACGTCTGTGCCGCGGAAGAATTGCATAGGGCCTTCGGCCCGCAGACTGGGCGGGCCTCAGGATTGTAATCCTGAAAATTGACGGAAAAACTCCAATCCTTCGCTGCTCTTCTTAGAGCGCCATGGAGCGCCTTCCCGGCCTCGTCGTGAACTACTGAGCGGGGTAACTGTCGCTCGAATGAACATTCGTAATTTGAAATTATTCGGCGCCGGCCCCAGAATCACCTTGCCCACCACCTCGTAGTCAGCATTCGTAGTTTCCTGCCTGGAAGCGACGCCGCTGAACAGATTACCTCTGGCCGATTGGAACCGGAGAGGCCATGTCTCGTCGAAAAGCAACCATCCTCTGCATTGACGACCACTGGAACGGCCTGATCGGGCGCAAGAGGTTCCTCGAAGAGAACGGCTACGAGGTTCTGGAAGCCAGCGGTGGCGATGAAGGGCTGAAGCTGTTTCTCTCGCGCAACGTGGACGCGGTCGTCCTGGACTACCAGATGCCCGGAATGAACGGGGACGTGGTTGCCGCGAGGATGAAGCGCATCAAATCGCAGGTCCCCATCATGCTTCTGTCGGCCTATGGACCTCTGCCCAAGAACAAGCTGCGGGCGGTGGACTCGTTCTTATCGAAGTCGCAACCACCGAACATTCTCTTGTCGACCCTGCAAGGGTTGCTGAGCGAACCACACAAGACTTTCTTCTCCCGTTGGTTTGACCAATGGAAGAACCGAAATCAGGTGAATCCGTGAATCTCTTGAAGTTCCTTCTCCGGCAAGGTTGCACACACCGCTTCTCATGGCCGCGTATTGACGACAACGGGCTTCATTACCAGATCTGCCTCGCTTGCGGGACAGCATACGAATATGACTGGACAGCAATGCGCCGAACGGACCGCCTCCTTGCAGGGGCCGTACAGGAGGAATTACACGGTAATCGTCTTTCGCATTAGATATTTGGTGTAGCCGAAACGAAGCCTAGCGGGATATGCAAGTGAGTTATTTCTTTCAACGCCGGCCTCCAAGACGCGCTCCTCGCGTGAGTTTGCGCGGGATGATCTCGGCTGTGATTCGCCTAGAAAACGGTCGGCAGCTTTCCTGCAAGCTCGAGCAGCTTTCCATCACGGGAGGTCTTTTGGATCTTGCAGCCTACCTGGAAGAGCGAGCCTGGGTGAATATTACGATCTATCTGACGTCAGGCCCCCTCCGCGCCACGGCCGAAATGATGTTTCCCATGCGTGGTGGCACGGGATATCTGCAGCCGTTCCGCTTCACCAGCCTGGGTACGGAAGAATTGCACGCACTCGATCGGGAAGTCACGGAATTGCTCAAACAGTCCATGACAAAAGCCGGCGATTCGGGCCTGCGAGCGCCACGGTTTTATCTGGAATCGTGGTAAGGGTCCTATCGGCACGTTGGTGGCGAGCGCCAACGTTGGAAGCCGATTCAAGCACGGCCCGCGAACTCGCGGGACTCGGTCGATACTTTGACTCTTTCACCCTCTTTAATAAAAAGGGGAACGCGAATTTCGATGCCGGTCTCTAACCGCGCGGGCTTGGTCACGTTGCCGCCGCTCGAGTCGCTGCGGGCGCCGGGCTCCGTCTGTGTGACAACCAGTTCCACGTGAGTTGGCATCTGCAAGCCGATGGCGTTCCCGTTGTATTTATGAATTTGGATGATAAGTCCTTCGGCAAGGAAGTCCCGAGCATCTCCGATCATCTCCTCCGAGAGGGTCAGGGTCTCGAAGCTTTCCTGGTCCATGAAGTAGAAGCCATCTCCGTCGCTGTACAGGAACGATGCCGGTACCATCTCCAGGTCCGGTTCCTTAAACTTGTCGCTGGCTTTGAACGTCTTATCGAAGACCGCACGGGTGATGAGATTCCGCATCTTCAGGCGGACCAGAGTCTGTGCGCCCCTGGCGGTAGGGGTGGACACCTCCGCTTCCAGGCAGTGGAACGGAGTGTTTTCGAACTCAAAGAACATTTTGCGCTTTATGCTTATGGCGTCGATCAGTGTAGCCATCAGTTCCTCAAAGATCTCTGCGTTTAATCATAAGGCAGGAACGCTCCCAAGCAGCACGGAGTTGCTGTATACATTGCAGCGTAACGGCCGCCTGCTCGATTTTCATCTCCTCTTCTTGTTCTTGCTGCCTTGGTCGTCCTCCGGCGCTTCTCCCAGGAAATGCTCGATGTTGCCCGCTACGTTGAAGGTCTTCCCACCGCGCTCCACCGTCAATTTCTTTTCCTGTCCGGGTGTCCCACCGAGCATCGCCCAAACCTGTCCCATGGTCATCCCGTGCACCGGGATGTCATTCACTGCCTCCAGATGATCACCTGGTTGCACTCCATCCACGGATGGGTTTCCGCCGAACTCCGCAACACCCAAGATCGTATATCTCCTATCATCTTCCGGACGCAGAACCAGCCCCACCACATCGAAATCGGGAAAGTTGAACATGCGTCCAATATCGAGGTACACGGTGGAGTGCGCATAATCGAGGCCGACGCGATAGTTGAGCAGGACTTCCGAGCCGATCCATCCCGCCGTGGCAATGCCAGCCCGTTTTTCGAAGAATTCCATGACCGGCTTCGACAGCGATACGAACGGAATGTTCGTCAGATACAACGGCCCATATTGCACCCGATCGACACGCATCACCTTCCACTTCGTCTCCTCGTCCGCGCCCCACATGTTGGCCGATCCTACCGCGCCGGTCATCTGCGGCCAGTCCGGATGAGCCGCTTGCAATTTGGCGAATAAGGCGTCCGACAAAAAGCTGATGCTCGCGCCCAGATCGAGTGCGAGATTGTATTTCTTCTTTTCGATCTGGCTGGGCACCTGGATCAACCCATTCCCCGCGTTGATTACTACCTTGCTCGAAGGTCCGCGAAAGTGAATCGCCCCCGGAAGTCCAATCGAGAATTTCTGCTCCGGAAAATCGACCAGCACGTCGTAGTGCCGCAGAATGCTCGATGGCAGATTCATCTCCGCATTCATTCCCAGAGCCAGAACCGCCGCAGCTTTCACGGGTCGCAGCGGGATCCTCGCTTCTTTCACATCTGCCAGCGGAATGTTCATGCCTCCGATTGTGACCTCGCTTGGAGCAGGAGCCGAACACTCCTTATCGCCGCAAGTCACGGCTAGGCCAAGCGACGTGGCCACTCGCCGCGACAAATACAGATCAGGATTCCCGTTATCAACCCAAGCGCGAATGGTCTGTGTCGATCCGTCGGGAAGCCGAAGGTCCGCGGGAATGACCACGCGATTGTGGTCGATCGTGGCTGGCACCGTCACGGACTTCTGCCCTGCGGTGCTCGCGGACTTCTGTTGCGCCGCAAGCCCGGGAATAAATATCAACAACGAAGCCGCAATCAGAACTCGCATCTAGAAAATTGTAAGCCAGCGAATGTCTGTGTAGTAGCGGCGGCAGGTTGCCCTCTGCGAAGCCGAAGTGTCCGCCCCGCTCGCGAAGCGAGCGTGCCCGCGGCATAATCCCGCGATCGATCGTCAGGGAAGCCGTAATTTCACTCCTGTATAATCACCAGTTTGCCCAAGCCTTTCTAACGAAACTGGAGGACGTTTGCCTCAAGCAGAGATCGGAATCATCGGCGGCAGCGGGCTCTATTCCATGCCTGGCCTCACCAAGGTTAAAGAGGTAAGACTTCGGACGCCCTTCGGCGCTCCATCCGACGCCTATGTCTGCGGCACGCTCGAAGGCCGCAAGGTCGCTTTCCTCGCCCGTCACGGTCGCGGACATGTCCTGATGCCCAGCGAACTCAATTTCCGTGCCAATATTCACGCATTCAAACAACTCGGCGTCGAGCGCATCGTCTCCGTCTCCGCCGTCGGATCGCTTAAAGAGGAGCACAAGCCTCTCGATTTCGTCATCCCCAACCAGTTCTTCGACCGCACCCGTCACCGCATCGACACTTTTTTCGGCAACGGAATCGTCGCCCACATCAGTTTCGCCGATCCCATCTGCGGCGAGCTCGCCAGTGTCGTTGAGCAAGCCTGCAAGCATGTGGGCGTGGTTGGCAAGCACGGTGGCACCTACTGTTGCATGGAAGGCCCGCAGTTTTCTACCAAAGCCGAGTCGGACGTCTACCGCAGCTTTGGCATGGACGTCATCGGCATGACCAACCTGCAAGAAGCGAAGCTCGCCCGCGAAGCAGAACTATGTTACGTGACTGTCGCCATGGTCACCGATTACGACTGTTGGCATCCGCATCACGACTCCGTCACGGTGGATCAGATCGTTGCGGTCCTGGTGAAGAATGCCGAGAACGCCGCCAAAGTTGTACGGCAGACGATCGCCTCCATGCCGAAAGATCGTTCCTGCAAGTGCGGATCGGCGCTCGCCCACGCAATCCTTACCGACCGCAAAATGATCCCGGCAGCCACGAAGAAGAAATTAAGCCTAATCATCGGGAAATACATAAAGAAGGGCAATTGAAATTAGGGTGCTCGGTTATTACTGACCACTGACCACTGGTCCCTGAACCCTGATCCCTGACCCCTGGTCCCAGAAGGAAACTCATGAGCATACTCGTAGTCGGTTCCGTAGCATTCGACGATGTCACCTCGCCCTCAGGCAGCGTAAAGAACGTTCTGGCCGGCGCGGCCACATATTTCTCGCTGGCCGCGAGTTATTTTACCCAGGTCCGCATCGTTGCCGTCGTCGGCGAAGATTTCGGCCCGGAGCAGGAAAAAGTCTTCCAGTCTCACGGCATCGACATCAGCGGCATTGAGCGCGCGAAAGGGAAGACCTTCCGCTGGGGAGGCACTTACACCGACAACCTGAACGAGGCGAAAACAGATTTCACTCACCTCAACGTTTTCGAGTCGTTCCAGCCGCGCATTCCGAAAGAATACGAGGACTCCGATTTCCTCTTTCTCGCCAATATTCAACCTACCTTGCAGGCTCATGTCCGGCAACAGATGAACCACGTGCGCCTCACTGGCTGCGACACCATGAACTACTGGATCAAGGGCACACCGAAAGAGCTTGCCGAAACACTCAAGCTGGTCGACGTCCTCCTGATCAACGACACCGAAGCCAAGATGCTTGCCCACGAAACGAACTTGCCACGCGCGGCTCAGAAGGTCCTGGCAATGGGCCCGCAGGCATTGGTCATCAAACATGGAGAATACGGCGCCACCATTTTCTTCCGCGAAGGTGCCTTCGGCCTCGGCCGGCATCCCTTCCGCGCCCCAACGCTTCCCATCGACGAAGTCAAAGATCCTACCGGCGCTGGCGATTCTTTCGCTGGCGGATTTATGGGATATCTCGCTTCGCAAAAGGAGCTGAATCGTGAAGTCCTGAAGCGCGCTCTCTTCTACGGCGGCGTTATGGGATCGTTCGCTGTCGAGCGCTTCGGCCCGGACCGGCTGCGATCCCTCACGCGCGAGGAGATTGACGAGCGTTTCCAGATCTTCCGGCAACTGACCCATCTCGAGTAATCTTCAATTTTGGATCTCAAGCTTTGCATCTCAACCGAAGAGGCTGCCCCACCCTTCGCGATGTTCGATGGGTGGGATTACCGAAACAAGCGATTCCCATGACGAAGTCAAAAAAGTTAGAAACGATCGCTAATCGTTGGGATTCCGAAATCAGCCTGCTCACATGGCTTGCCACCTCGATCTCTGTTTTCTCGTTTCTGTTCTACTTCCAACGAGGCGAGGTGTTGCTCTACGGAGACGCCATCGCCCACATCAACATCGCCCGCCGCGTCTTCGATTCCAAGACGCCCGGCTTGTTACAACTGGGGACGGTATGGCTTCCGCTGCCCCATCTGCTGATGATTCCTTTCATCATTTCGATGAAGATGTGGCGCACCGGCGCAGGCGGATCGATTCCGTCGATGGGAGCCTATGTCTTCGGCGTCGCAGGAATCTTCCGCCTCACGCGCGACGCCTTGTCCCGCGGGCCGTCTCCCGACATCACGGCACATCTCGCGGCCTGGTTTGCGGCGGCCGTTTATGCCGCCAATCCGAATCTGATCTATATGCAGTCGACCGCCATGGGAGAGTCGGTCTACCTGGCTTTCTTCATTTGGGCCGTGCTCTACTTCCTCGAAGCGACCCGCGGAAATCCCCGCTCCCTAACCAAGTGCGGCCTATGTCTCGTCGGCGCCTGCCTGACGCGCTACGACGGATGGTTTCTCGCCGCCGCAATGATCGCGATCGTTCTGCTCGATTCTTTGCGAGGCGAACGCTCGTTGCTTCGCCGCAATCTCTTCGCAACTGACAGAGTAGCGGGCCGTGATCGCCGCGACCCGTCCGACCGCCCATTGCAGCACCGGGGAAGGTCGGGGCACGCCCCCGACACCCTCGAGACCCCATTGCAGCACCGTGGAAGAGCGGCCCTTCAGGGCCGCGTCAGCCACTCAAACATTCAAGGCGCTTTAGCCCCGGTGCTCGTGAAGTTCGTTTTGCTCGGCGCCTTGGGTCCAGCACTCTGGCTCGCTTATAACGGGATCGTCTACCGCAATCCCCTCGAATTTGAGAACGGCCCTTACTCCGCCAAAGCCATCGAAAAAAGAACCCAGACCGGCGGCAATCCCGGACATCCCGGCTCGGGCAGTCCAGTCGTCGCGGCTCTGTATTTCTCGAAGGCCGCACAAGACAATGTTGCCGAGAACGCATGGCTGCAACGTGCGTGGGTTCTCTTACTGATCGTCGCGCTCGTCGCCGCTATATATCTCTGGGGCACGCAGACAATGCGGATCAACACTTGCCGCTCTCCTTTTGCTCCTGATCCCGCTTCCGTTTTACGCCCTGTCCATCGCGTATGGTGGAGTACCGATCTTCATCCCGCAATGGTGGCCCTTCACTCACTACAATGTTCGCTACGGACTCCAACTACTCCCCGCGTTTTCCTTCGGCTTGGCAGTGCTGCTGTACGCCATCCTTCATTCCTCATGGGAACTTCGTCTGCGCTCCGCCAGTGCCCTTGCGCTTTTGGCGCTCGTGGTGGCGAGTTACGCCTCTATCTGGCGCGTCGGACCGATCTGTCTCGAGGAAGCCGAGGTCAACATGCGTACGCGTACTCAACTCGAACGTGAACTCGCCACCTGGCTGCAGCGCTTGCCCGAGAACGCTACGCTGCTGATGTATCTCGGCGACCACGTCGGAGCCGTTGAACGCGCCGGCATTCCGCTGAGCCATACGATTAACGAGGGGAACCACCGCGTCTGGAAGCAGCCCTCCGATACTGATGGCCTCTGGGAGCGGGCACTCGCCCACCCGCAGCAATATGCCGACTATGTCCTCGCCTTTGAAGGCGACCCCGTCTGGCAAGCAGTTCACCAGCTTCACCTGCGCGAACTCGTCGAGATTCACGTCACCGGACAAGCGCCCGCCGTGCTCTACCGCGTGCGGTAATCGTCGCATCCGGTAATCATCCCGGTTAACGCAACCGGACACGGTTGCGGTGATAAAATCCGGCCATCCGAAAGATGGTTCTCGCAATCCGAAAGCTCGCATGAACTGGCAACATTTTCTCGACCACATCCACAACGAGTTAGCTAGCGGCATCGTCGCCACTTCACTGACGCGGCTCCTGCTTGCGGCAGTCCTTGGAGGCGCGATCGGTCTCGAGCGCGAATTCAAACACCGCCCCGCCGGCCTGCGCACGAATATGTTCATCTGCTTCGGAGCCGCGCTGTTTACGCTGCTCTCCCGCGGACTCGCTGCCGAACCCTCCGACTACACTCGCATCGCCGCGCAGATCATCCCGGGAATCGGCTTCATTGGCGCCGGCTCCATCATTCATACTCGCGGACTGACCACCGGCCTCACCACGGCTGCCACCATCTTTGTCGTCGCCTCGGTCGGCATGGCCGCCGGAGGCGGTCTTTACATGACCGCAGCTTTTGCCACCGTGCTGGTTCTAGGATCCCTCTTTCTTCTTGGTTACCTCGAAGAGACTCTTAACATCAAGCTTCTGATGTCGAGCTATGAGGTGACCGGAACCAACCTTGACGAGATCAGCCGTGAGGTCAATCGCATTCTCGAGAGCCATCATCGCTTGATGCAAAACGTCCTCACCGGTGAGACCACGAACCACATCCGGCTGCAGTTCGACGTCGAAGGCTGTTCCGGTGAGCAACGTGAATTGTTCCGGCAATTAAAGACGTCCACCGTGCTCAGCAGCGCCGTCTCGCTTGGACGCGTGGAGCGGGAGTGAAGCCCACCGTTCGCACCATCCCTTTCGTCAAGGCCAGCGCCTGCGGCAACGATTTCCTGCTGATCGATTCTTCGTTGGCTCCGCCTGATATTGAAGCCTTCAGTCGCCGCATCTGCGATCGTCACAACGGCGTCGGCGCCGATGGCGTCGAATGGATGGCGCCTCATTTTTCAGCTGACGTCGAAATTCGCCTGATCAATGCCGATGGCTCCCACGCCGAAATCTCAGGCAACGGCACTCGTTGTGTCGCCGCCTATATTTGCGCCACCAAGGAGAAGGAAAAGATTTCCATTCTCACCGGAGCGGGAACCAAGATCTGCGCTCTCACTGCGCGCCGCGACTCGGAGTACGAATTCGAAGCGGAAATGGGCAAGCCAACAATCGATCCGCAACTCGGTTTGCCAGTGGCAGGAGGCGAAGTTCGTGGAATTCCGGTCTCCATGGGCAACCCGCATTACGTTGTCTTCATGGACGAGTTCACTCGCAACTGGCAGGCACAAGCCGCCGAAATTCAGGGCATGCCACAGTTTCCCGAAGGTGTGAACGTCGAATTCGTAGTGGTCGACAGCAAGTTCGACATCCGCGTTCGTTTCTTCGAGCGCGGCGTCGGCGAAACCAGCTCGTCCGGCACAGGTTCCTGCGCGGCTGCGGCTGCCGCCATGAGCATCGGACGCGCATCCTCGCCGGTCAAAGTCCATACCGCCGGAGGCGTTCAGACCGTGCGCCGTGTCGGCGACAATGTTTTTTTGCGAGGTCCGGCAAAATTGTTGTGCCGTGGAGAGTTCTTTCTGAGTTGAATGCTCGCGTCATTCTCGTGCCAACTTCTGACCTCCAACTCGTTAAGCCTCGCGCCCTCCGGCCGGGCGATACCATCGCCATCGTCGCGCCTGCCAGCAATATCAGGCAGGCCGATCTCGCAGCCGGATGCGAAGCCCTTCGGCGCGCTGGATACAAGCCTTTCTATCTCGATTCGATTCTCGACCGCGATCTCTACTTCGCCGGATCGGTCGATCGCCGCGTCCGCGAGCTGGAAGAAATGTTGGAACGCGATGACGTGCGCGCCATCCTTTGTGCTCGCGGCGGCTATGGTGCCAACTACCTGCTCGATAAAATTGATCTCAGCAAGATCAAGGCGCATCCCAAGATTTTCATAGGCTACAGCGACCTCACCTGCCTGCTGACATACTTTACCGATGCCGGACTGGCCACCTTCCACGGTCCAATGGCGGCCAAGGACTGGACTCATGCGGACGGAGTGAATCTCTTGTCATGGCAGTCAGCTCTATCGCAGTCCGCGGCGTGGGATGTTCCTCTGAACCCGGAAGTGACCGGACTGATCGACGGCGACACCGAAGGTATTCTCTATGGCGGGTGTCTTTCGATCCTGGTCTCCTCGCTCGGAACTCCTTATGAGATCAAGACGGCGAACACGCTTCTGTTTCTCGAGGACGTTGCGGCCAAGCCGTATCAGATCGATCGCATGCTGATGCAGTTGAAACTGGGCGGCCATCTCGATCAAGTTCGCGGCATCATCTTCGGCGAGATGCTCGACTGCTACCAGAGCGCAAATCAGGACTACACGCTGCAAGAAGTGATTACAAGAATCGTTGGCGATTTAGGAGTGCCCGTCGCGTTCGGCATGCGATCGGGACACGTCAGCTCAGGAAACATCACACTCCCATTCGGTGTGAGGACAAAACTGTCCGTGAAAGGTGGCCAAGTGTCCCTGCGAATTCTGGAGTCCGCAATAACCGTGTAAGAGCCGATTTGTTCGGAAGTCGATTTTGCCGAGAGCCATCGGCCGAGCCTGGAGGACGTTCCTGAAGGCACAGGCGCGTGCAACTACCGTGGAAGAGCGGCCCTCCACGGTCGCGTCAGAGTCGTGGAAGAGCGGCGCTTCAGGACCGCGTCGGGGTGGTGGAAGAGCAGCGTTTTAGCGCCGCGTCAGACGTCAAATAAAATCGACGCTTTAGCTCCGATGGTCGTTTGACTCGACAGCACGAGTGCATGCAGTACCGTGGAAGAGTAGCGCTTTAGCGCCGCGTTAGATGTCAAATAAATTCGGGGCTTAAAGCCCCGGTGGTCGTATCAAGAAGGCATGACAAAAGCGAAACACATTCACCTGATCGGCATCTGCGGCACGGCCATGGCATCCCTTGCGGGTATGCTGAAGCAGCGCGGCTTCTACGTCACCGGATCCGATGCCGCCGCGTATCCGCCGATGTCCGACTTCCTGCGCGAACTCGACATTCCCGTTGCCCAACCCTTCGCCGCGAAGAACCTTGATCCCACACCCGACCTCGTTGTAGTTGGCAACGCGATGTCCCGCGGCAATGTCGAACTCGAGCATGTTCTCGATCAGCGCATCCTGTTCTGCTCGCTTCCGCAATTGCTCCACGACGAATTCCTCCGCGGCAAGGAAGTACTGGTCGTTGCCGGAACCCACGGCAAGACCACCACGACTTCCATGCTTTCCTGGATTTTCCATTCCGCTGGCCTCGATCCTTCCTTCCTGATCGGAGGCATCGCCGAGAATTTCGGTTCCAGCTTTCATCTGGGCAATGGCAAGCACTTCATCCTCGAAGGGGACGAATACGACACCGCCTTCTTCGACAAGGGACCAAAGTTCCTCCATTATTTTCCCGACGCCATCATTCTGACTTCCGTCGAATTCGATCACGCCGACATCTACAAAGATCTCGACGCTGTCGAGACGGCGTTTAAGCGCCTGGTGAATCTGATTCCGCGTCGCGGACGCATCGTCGCCTTCGATGGTGCCGTCGGCGATATCACGGAGAGCGCCAGTTTGGAACGCTGCCTCGCAAAAGCATTCTGTCCCGTCGAGCGCTACGGCGCCGGCCCGCGCGCGAACTGGAAGGTGACCAATCTCCGGCTCGATCCGGGACGCACCACCTGGACCGTACTCCATAACGGAGAGAAGTTCGCCGACTTCGAATTCGCGCTCGCCGGTGAATACAACGTCTGGAATGCTACAGCTGCTGCTGCTCTTGCCTCACATTGCGGGATCTCCAAAGAAGCAATCGCGGCCGCACTCAAAACTTTCAAGAGCGTGAAGCGCCGACTCGAAGTCAAAGCGCAAGTCAACGGCATCACGATTATCGACGACTTTGCGCATCACCCGACTGCCATCGCCGGGACGCTGAAGGCTCTGCGCGCGCGTTATCCCGGATCGCGCCTCTGGGCCATTCTTGAGCCGCGCTCGAATACACTGCGCCGGCGAGTGCTGCAAAACGATCTTGCGCGAAGCCTGGCGCAAGCCGACGAAGTCATCGTTGCCAATGTGTTCCGCTCCGAGGCCGTCCCGGAAAATGAGCGTCTGGAATTGCCGGCCTTGGCCGCAGAAATCCAGCAAAATGGCCGTCCGAGCGCGCCTTCTCGCCGACGCCGATGCCATAGTCCAGACGATTGCGCCTGAACTTCGCAGTGGAGATGTCGTCGCCATCCTTTCCAACGGGGGCTTCGGCGGCATCTACGAAAAACTTCCCGCCCGCCTGCGCGAATTGGCGGAAGACAAATGATCCTCTCAACCGATCAAATGAAGCGGAATGGCTATCGGTATTCGGATCATGGCGTACTTCAGATAACTGGCAGCGTAGAAATCAACTCGTTTTGTTTCGGGAATCATCGCGCACGAAAAAACTCTGGCAGCACGGATTGCTCCATCCGCGGTCCGTATCGGGGCACGCCTTCAGGCGTGCCGGCACCAATCCACAATAACTCCGCCTTTAGGCGCTGCAGTTGGCGTTTGGCGTTCGCCGCCATTTTCGCGATCTGCCTATTATCAACTGCCGCGTCATCTCAACTCGCGCAGCCGATCGCATACACCGTCACCTTGACTTCTCCTGAACAGCATCTGGTCGAAGTCCAGATCACGCTTCCTCCAGGCCCCGCCGAGCGCGAATTGCAAATGCCTGTCTGGAACGCCCTCTACCAGGTTCGCGACTTCGCTCAATTCATCAACTGGATTCGTGCCAAAGATTCCTCCGGGAAGCCGCTCCCGCTTCGGGCGGTGAATGACAGTTGCTGGCGTATCGCGGGTGCGGCAAACGGCGCTACCGTCGAATACCAGATGTATGTCGATTCCTTCGGCCCGTTCGGAGCGCAACTCAACACCCATCACGCCTTCTTTAATCTCGCGCAGATCCTCATGTATCCCGTCGACAGTCGAAATTCGCCCGTAACTTTGTTCTTTAGCGGACTGCCCAGCGAATGGCATATCGCGACGGCCTTGCCGCCGCCGGATTTCAAGTTCCACGCCGAGAATTACGACCGCCTTGCCGACTCTCCCGTCGAAATCGGACTTTTCCACGAACTCAACTTCAACGAAGAAGGCGCTCACTTTCGCGTCATCATTGACGCCGATCCCGCCGACTACGATCCCGACAAAATCCTCGCTTTGCTTCACAAGATCGTTGCTGCCGCAATTTCCTGGATGAACGATCGTCCCTTCGACACATACACGTTCTTCTATCACTTCCCGCGTGGACCAGCCGGCGGCGGCATGGAACACGCCTACTCGACTGCAATTGAGATTAACGCCGAGACGATCCGGCAAACGCTGTATCCGTTCAACGCCGTTACCGCGCACGAGTTCTTTCATCTCTGGAACGTCAAGCGCATCCGTCCGCAAACCCTCGAACCCATCGACTACACCAAAGAAAACTTCACGCGCGCGCTCTGGTTCAGCGAAGGCGTGACCAGCACTGCGGAAGAAATCATCCAGCTGCGCGGCGGCCTAATGGATGAAAAGCAATACCTCGTGAATATTGGCGAGCAGATCAGCGAACTCGAACAGCGTCCCGCGCACTTAACGCAATCCGCCGAGGACTCCAGCCTCGACGCATGGCTCGAAGGATTTAATTACTATCGCCGTCCCGAGCGCAGCATCTCCTATTACAACAAGGGAGAACTGCTCGGCATCATGCTCGATCTCGCCATTCGCGAGGCCAGCCACGATCAGGCCTCCCTGCGCGAAGCGATGCAGTGGATGAACGCGAACTACGCCAAGAAAGGACGCTTTTTCGACGACTCCAACGGCGTCCGCGAGGCTGGCGAAGCTGTTTGTCATTGCGATCTGAGACCCTTCTTTGCAAAATATGTGGCGGGCACCGACGAACTGCCTTGGGACGACTTCTTGCGCTACGTCGGATTGCGGGTGGAGCAACTCACCATCGTGGTTCCGGATGCGGGATTCATTGCGTCGCGTAACTTTGACGGACCGATGTCAGTCGTCGCCGTGACTCCGGGCAGCGACGCCGAACGCGCCGGCCTGAAGGTTGGAGATACGGTCACGGAACTGCTAGGCAAACCGGCCGGAGAAGAATCAGAGCAGCAATTATCGCGCCTTAAGCCGGGAGATGCGGTCTCGATCAAAGTGAAAACGGGGCGCGGTCCCGAACGCGAGCTGCGATGGAAAGTCGCCAGCCGCCAGGAAACAACGTACGTAGTCAAAGATTTGGATGAAGTCACGCCTGAGCAGCGCGCGCACCGTGCTGCGTGGCTCAAGGGAGAAGCGGAGACTTACGGGGTCACAGCGTCTGGGATAACTGGAAAATGATCCGCACTATTGTCATGCTGACGTTCTGGGCGCTCGCCGCTCCCGTGGCTGCGCTGATCGGATTCCCCGCGACTTTCATCATGGGCGACGTTCGCGTGCTCTACCGCCTCTTCATGTGGGGAGCGGCAGCGGGCGTATGGCTGACCGGCGTCCGCATCGAGTCCGTCGGACTCGACCAGTTCGATCACTCCCGCAGCTACATCTTCATGACCAATCACGTGTCGAATATCGATCCGCCGATTCAGGTTCCGCTCATTCCGCGCCGCACTTCGGTCATGGTGAAGAAAGAACTGTTCAGGGTTCCTATCCTCGGGAAGGCCATGCGCATCGGATCTCTCGTCCCGGTCGATCGCGGCAATCGCGATGCCGGAATCGAAGCTGTCCGCGAAGCGAAAGCGGTCATCGAACAAGGTGTCAACATGCTTATCTATGTCGAAGGGAAGCGCTCGTTCGATGGCAAACTTCTGCCCTTCAAAAAGGGACCGTTTTATATGGCCGTTGAGTGCGGAGTTCCCGTGGTTCCCGTCACGATTGTCGGGACGCATTACGCTATGCCGAAGGCTCGCTTTGCCATCAAGCCGGGTCCAGTGAAGGTAATCTTCCATCCGCCGATCGAAGCGAAAGATTTCGGCAGCCGCGAATGCCTGATGGAAAAGGTTCGCGCCGTGATCGACAGCGGATTGCCGGAAGAGTACCGGAACCCAAACCATTCACCGCCGAGAACGCCGAGGAACACCGAGCAAGTACTAGTTCGTGATCTCTGCGATCTCGGCGTACTCTGCGGTTCAGGCTTTGGACTTTCGCAGCGCTCGCACCAGTTCCGGCAGGCGCGGAAGAATCGCGGAATATTTCAGCCACAACCTGTGATCGACTGCAGGAGCTCCGCTGACGAGCGCTCCTGCCGCGATATCGTTGGCCACACCACTTTGCGGCGTGACGATGGCGTTGTCGCCGACCTTGCAGTGACCGACGACGCCGACCTGTCCGGTGAGGATCACGCGCTTGCCGATTTCCGTGGATCCGCCGATGCCGACTTGGGAGCAGAGCAACGCATCTTCGCCCACGCGCGAGCCGTGTCCCACCTGGACAAGATTGTCGATCTTCACGCCGCGTCCGATGTGCGTCTCGCCCACGCTCGCGCGATCGATGCAGGAATTCGCCTGCACCTCGACATCGTCTTCGATCACAACGGGAGCCGGCTGCGGAATTTTGTGCCAGTGTCCTTCGGCGGTCCGGGCGAATCCGAAGCCGTCGCTGCCGATGACGACTCCGTTTTGCAGAAGCACATTGTTGCCGATGCGGCAGTTTTCGCGGACCACGGCATGCGAATGCGCGAAAAAGTTGTTACCAATCTTCGCTCCGCGATAAATCACCACATGCGCGAGCAGCACGGCATTGGCGCCGATTTCGACGTCTTCGTCGACAACGACGTACGGACCGATGTGCGCTCCGGGACCGATGCGGACGCCAACATGCACGACCGCCGTCGGATGAATTCCGGCTGAATATTTTCGCGGCTGATGGAACAGTTCGAGCGCACGCGCAAAGCTCAGATACGCGTCCTTGGCGCGGAGCATCGCAGTGGGAATGGCAGGGAAGTCCTCGCCAACGATCACGGCCGCAGCCCGCGTGCTGCGCGCCGCCGCGGCATATTTGGGGTTGGAGATGAACGTCAGTTCTCCGGGACCGGCCTGTTCGATGCCGTTGAGGCCGGTGATTTCCGTGTCGGGAGATCCGTTTTCGAGGCGCAAATCGAGAGCCGAAGCGATTTCCGAGAGTTTCATTGATTTAGATGGATTGCGCCTAAATCGTACACCAGAGGTGGAGCGGAGTCTGGCGACCAAGACGATTCACCGCAGAGGACGCGAAGGACGCCGAGAAAGAAGATCCGCGATCTGGATAGCATTTGAGTTCTTGCCAAGCCCGAGAATTTTCCCGAGTTGGAAGGGTATGTACTGTTTGATTACTACCTACCCCCCCCCCAAGGTGACCTATTGGAATCATGGGATTAGAGGAAAATCGAGAAGTTATCTATGAGGCTCAATCAGTTGGGGCAAAATCTTGGTTTCAAAGAACTTAGCATGGCTTCAGGCGCATTCTCCTTGATGGAAACGAATACCTACTCCGGCGGACTTCATCCGCCAGGTGATGATCGCGCGAATGCGAAGGCGGGCGCAAGGTCAGATGTCACAAGGAAG
>CAWGKF010000019.1:0-92223 GCA_963823085.1 Terriglobia bacterium
CTGCAGGGGTGGGGATTGTTTCGCTCACCGTACTAACGAATTTGACTCGCGTGCTATCCTTTTTCCCGTACCTCGCGGGCCCCGCGCGCTCCAGTCCCAGCGCCACGGAAAATGAGGCGGCCCTACCTGCGTTCCACTCGCAAGGATCGTGGATGGAGGCGTTGCGAACACACAACCTCGGTGTGCGTCGCGCCTCCCGAAGAAGTCGGGCCGCGCCCACCCAATACCACGCAAGAGGAGGCACTCCATGAAAGTTCAGAAGCTCACGCCCAATCTCATCGTCCGTGACGTCGCCGCCAGCATGGCCTTCTATCAGACGGTCCTTGGCCTTGAACCAGCTATCAAGGTTCCGGACGAACCGCCTTACGTCTTCGTATCGGTCAGCAACGGCAGCGTCGAAATCTTCTTCAACGATCAGAAAGCTGTGGCGGCAGACTATCCCCCACTCGGCGCACGCCCGATCGGAGGCAGCCTGACTCAGTTCATCGAGGTCGAAGGCATCCAGGAAGTCATGGCAGCCGTTCAGAAAGCCGGAGCGAAGATCGTCATGCCCGTCAAAGACCAGTTCTATGGTATGCGTGAATTTGCCTTCGAAGACCCAGAAGGCTGGATCATCACCATCGCCGAACGAATCAAGTAAGCAACCCCAGTGCGGGTGCCCCATTTCTGCCCGGTTGTTGGCGGAAGTGGGGATTTTACTTTTGCGGATGATCTCCTTCGGAGGATCTGGCAAGAACTTCAGCGAAATAGGCAAGAGGCAAAAGCTCCGACAAGCTATTCTTAGCTTTCGGTCAATGCAGACCGAATTCGCTATATAGGAGCAATCATGCAAAAACGCAGACTTGGAAAGAGCAACTTGGAAGTATCGGCCCTTGGATTGGGCTGCATGGGAATGAGTTTCGGTCTGGGCCCCGCGGTAGACAAGCAGCAAGGAATCTCAGTCATTCGCGCTGCCGTGGAGCGTGGAGTTACATTCTTCGACACTGCTGAGGTCTACGGTCCCTTCACCAACGAAGAACTCGTCGGCGAAGCGCTCGCGCCATTCCGCAACCAGGTGGTGATCGCCACCAAGTTCGGGTTCAAACTTGATCCGACCACCGGGAAACAGGCCGGGCTCGATAGTAGTCCAGAACACATCAAGCAAGTCGCCGAAGCTTCACTCAAGCGTCTGAAGACCGATGTCATCGATCTCTTTTATCAGCACCGCGTCGATGCGAACGTACCGATCGAAGAGACGGCTGGTGCGGTGAAGGACCTGATTCAGCAAGGCAAGGTAAAGCACTTCGGTCTGTCGGAAGCAGGAGCGAAGACGATCCGTCGCGCACACGCGGTTCAGCCCGTCACCGCGCTGCAGAGCGAATACTCACTGTGGTGGAGGGAACCTGAAGTCGAGGTAATCCCCACGCTTGAGGAACTCGGCATCGGATTCGTTCCATTCAGTCCTCTCGGTAAAGGCTTCCTCACCGGCAAGATCAGCGAAGACACAAAGTTCGACAAGAGCGATTTCCGTAACATCGTTCCTCGCTTCTCGCCGGAGAACCGAAAAGCCAATCAGGCTGTGGTCGACCTGGTGGAGTCCATCGCCGCGCGGAAGAACGTGACTCCGGCGCAGATCGCGCTGGCTTGGCTGCTGGCGCAAAAGCCTTGGATCGTTCCCATCCCTGGCACCACCAAGCTGCACCGCCTGGAAGAAAACATCGGAGCTGTTGACGTCCAACTTACTCCGGACGATCTCCGTCAAATCGATGCGGCCGCTGCAAAAATCACGGTCCAAGGGGCTCGCTACCCAGAAGAATTGCAGAAACTCGTCGGCCGCTAAGGGGGGGACTAAGCAACATGAATAAGGAACCATCAGCAGCTCAGAAGATGATCGGCGACATCGCGCCCACGTTGGCCGATCTAACCGACCGCGTCCTTTTTGGCGAAGTCTGGGAGCGCCCGCAGCTCTCCAAGCGTGACCGCAGCCTCGTCACGGTAGCCGCATTGGTCGCGATGAATCGTCCGGATCAGCTGAGGTTTCATCTGCCTTTCGCCGTCGAGAACGGAGTCAAGAAAGAAGAGCTGATTGAGCTCATCACCCATCTGGCCTTTTATTCAGGCTGGCCGAATGCAATGAGCGCCATGGTGGTTGCAAAAGAAGTACTCTCTGGAAACTGAAAGCCGAAGCGTCCTTCGCAGTCCTGCTACTCGTCATGAGGAGGAGTGCACATGCCAGAACAGAAAAATTCCTTACAAGACAAGCTTTCCCGCTCCAGCGAAATTACGATCACTGTGACCGGCAGAAAATCCGGACGTGCGATTTCCAACCCGGTCTGGTTCGCGCTGGACGGCGACAAGCTTTACCTTTTGCCGGTGCATGGGTCCGATACGGAGTGGTACAAGAACGTACTCAAGAACCCGGTCATTCGGATCAATGCCGGCGGCGCGGTGGGCGAATTTCGCGCCGCGCCCATCAATCATCCCAAAGAAGTGACATCCGTGGTCGAGAAATTCCGCGGGAAGTACGGCGCGGGCGACGTGAAGAAGTACTATTCCAAGCTCGACGTCGCCATCTTGGCCCAGGTGAGTTGATCGTACATCTTCACGATCGGCGCGTTAAGATGTTGGATACAAGCCCAACCGAACGTTTAAGCTAGTGCTACTGGGTCCCACGCGACATAGGGGTTTTCAACAAGAGACGTCCGCTTTCGCTAACCGCGGTGGGAGGGAGTTCTGTATGGTCACACTGAATGTGAACGGAGTCCGGCGCGAGGTGCAGGCGCCGGACGATACTCCGCTGCTTTACGTCTTGCGTAACGATCTCCAACTGATCGGTCCGCAGTTCGGCTGCGGACTCGCCCAATGCGGCGCTTGTGCCGTCCTGGTCGACGGCAAAGAAGCGCGCTCCTGCGTAACGCCGGTCGCCAGCGTCGCCAATGAAGAGATCACCACGCTCGAAGGTCTGCCCGCGCGCTGGGCCAAGCAAAAGGGCCTGTCGGCGGAGCAGGCGAAAAATACGCTTCATCCCGTCCAGCAAGCCTGGATCGAAGAGCAAACTCCACAGTGCGGATTTTGCCAGAACGGCATGATGATCAAGGCCACCGAACTCCTCGAAAGCAATCCCAATCCCAGCCTTGCGCAGATCAAGGACGCCTTCACCAACTCCGGTCCGTCGCCCAATCTCTGCCGCTGCGGAACCTACGTCGCGATCATTGAAGCCGTTCAACATGCCGCCACGATCATGGCGAAGAGGAGCTAAACGATGGCGATCATGGATGAACAAATCAAGCGCGACATGCCAGCAAGCATTCTCGGACCGACACTCTCGCGCCGCGGATTCATCAAAGCGGGCGGAATTCTCGTCGTTGGATTCAGTTTCGCCGGATCCGAACTCCTGAAAGGCGACACCGCAAAGCCCGCTACTATTCAAGAACTCTCTCGATCCCACGCTCCGCAGTTCATGGATCGAGATCCATCCGGACAACACAGTCCTGATTCGCACCGGCAAAAGCGACTTCGGACAGGGATCAACCTTTACCGCGTATCGGCAAATTGTGGCCGAGGAGTTGAGCGTTCCTTTCGACGCGATCACCACCGTCATCGCGGGAGATACCGATCGCACTCCTGACGGCAGTGGCGCCTTCGATTTCCTCGGACACGGAACGCCGAACATCCGCAAGGCGGCCGCCTACACCTATCAGGCGATGCTCGATCTGGCCTCAGAAAAACTCGGAGTACCGAAAGACAAGCTTTCGGTCAAGGACGGCATTGTCTCCGGAGGCGGCAAGAGTGTCTCGTATGGAGACCTCGTCAAGGACCAGCAGTTAAAACTCACGATCCCCGTCACGGGAGACATCACCGGCATCTTGGGATTAACCATCGAGGGCAATCCGCCGATGAAGCCGGTCAGCGAATACACGGTCATCGGCAAATCGTTCAAGAATTCCATCATCACTTCGAAAGTGCAGGCGAAAGAAACCTGGGCGACCGATGTCCGCCTGCCGGGCATGATGCACGCCCGCGTGGTGCATCCGAAGACGCTCGGATCAACCCTCGTCTCTGCCGGTCAACTCGACAAGTCGAAGTTCCCGAACTCGCAAATCATCGTGAAAAGTAATCTGGTTGCAGTCGTCGCGCCCACCGAATGGGAGGCGATTCAGGCCGCCGAAGCAGCTCGCCAGCGCAACGAAGTGGTCGGACTGGAAGGGCCTCCCCGGCAACGCAAAGCTCTACCAGCACCTTCGCGCAGATGCTGATTGGACGTCCGCGCCCGTCGAGAAGGCTAAAACCAACAAAGGTGACACGGATCCCGTGTTCGCATCGGCTCACAAGAAGCATTCGGCGACCTACCAGTTGTCGTACATGAAGCACGCGCCCATCGGCCCCACCATGGCCGTTGCGGACGTCAAGTCTGATGGCACGGTGCACATCTATGTCCACAACCAGAATCCGCAGGCGTTGCGTGGCGAAATTGCAACCATGCTCGGCACCACGCCCGATCACGTGATTGTGCATTCCTATCCCGGTCCCGGCCACTACGGCCGGTCGAACGGAGGAAACTCAGGCGCCGAAGACGAAGCGGTGCTCCTTTCTCAGGCCGTCGGCAAGCCGGTGCGCGTCCAGTGGATGCGCGCCGACGACATGCAGTGGTCCACGCAGGCTGCGGCTGCTTTCTCCGACGTGCAGATTGCGATCGACGAAAAAGGAAAAATCGCCGCATATCAAATCGATCACTACATGCCCGCCATGCAGGATGACCGGCCCGTCGGTGCGATTCTCGCAGGGCTGCCCACCATGTCCGCGCCCGATGTTCATTCCGGTGGCGTAACTTCCACCGTCAATGGCCTTGAGGACCCGTGGATTTACGCTCCTGTTCCGAACGTGATGGAACGCGGTCATGGCACATTCCAGGTGGGACAGAAGGCTTCTCCGCTCGCCGTCGGTCTGCGCGACCACAGCATGCGCACGCCGGGACAGTTCCAGCAGAACTATCCGCGTGAACTCGCGATCAACGAAGCTGCCGCGCTCGCCGGCGCCGACCCCATCCAGTTCCGCATCGACCATGCAACCGAGGACCGCGTCATCAGTGTGCTCAAATCAGTCCGTGATGCTTCCGGCTGGGACACGCGTCCCTCACCTCGCCCCGATGCTACATCGACCGGATCTTCGCCCGTGCGGGGTCGTGGAGTCTCGTTAATGTTGCGAAGTGGAAGCTACTGGGCGTGCGTTTGCCAGATCGCCGTCACTCCCAGCACCGGCAAGATCGCGGTCGAGAAGTACACGATTGCGGTCGATCCCGGCATCGTCGTCAATCCGATGCAGTTGAAGCGCAATGTCGAAGGCGGCGCAGTCATGGGCATCAGCCATGCGCTATTTGAAGAGGTGACATTCGACGAGAGCGGCATCACCACCGAGGACTGGAATTCTTACCCGATCCCGACCATGTCCGATATCCCTGAGATCAAGGTCGTGCTGCTCCATAATCCGAAAGTCGGCGCGTACGGCGGAGGTTCGGAGGCAGCGAACGCACTCGCCGCTCCAGCCATCGCAGCGGCCCTGTACGATGCTACGGGAAAGATCATGCGCCGTCTTCCGATGAAACCGGCCTACGTGCAGACGAATTTGAAGACGTAAAGTGCAAATTGAGAGGCAAATCATGCAATGCGACGAAGACACATACTCAGGGGATGGAGGCTCTGGGGAACCATCGGACTGTCTAGTTACGCCTTCTTCCTTGCCGCTTTCAGTCTTGCGAAGATTTTCTCAGGGTCTGGCGGACGCTGGAACATTTCGTGGGCTGCTGTCGTGTGGGTGGCGACAGGCGCAGCTTTGGTCGTGTCGCTCGGAACTCTCCTCGATTCCAAAACGAAGCAATAGTTCTGATAAGCAAAGTACTCTCGAAGGTATGAAACCGAATGGAAAACTCGCTCCCTTCCCACTGCGTCCCAGAGTTGGCGGGCCCAGCCAACCAGACCTTGCGAAATTGGGCCGCTTGATCACCGCGTACGCTCCTCACGATGGAAGTTTTGAGTTGCGCATCCCTGGAGCGCACGCTATCCGTCTCTCGCGCGTCAACAAGGAGTGCGTGCATACAGTTCGCTTGCCCTCATTGTGTATCGCCGCACAAGGCGCAAAGACAATGATCGTGGGGCAGGATCTCTACGAATACGACTCCACGCGCATGATCGTGTTTTCGGTGGCTCTACCGGTTGCTGGCCAAGTCACGCAGGCCAGCCAGTCCGAGCCATACCTCGCCCTCAAGCTCGACCTCGAGCCGCATAAGATCGCCGAACTGGTTTTGAAAGTTTTTCCGCACGGTGTGCCTTGCGATCAGGAGCGGAGCGGAGTCTACGTCACCGCCCTCGAGGACATCGTCGTCAACGCGGCAACCAGGCTGATGGAGTGCCTGGCGCATCCCGGCGATGCCGACCTCCTCGCTCCACTCGTCATGGATGAGATTCTGATCCGTCTGCTCCGCAGCCCCATCGGTGTGCGCGTGGCCCAAATGGGATTTGCCGAGTCCAGCGTGCAGCGCATTGCTAACGCCATTTCGTGGCTGCGCACCAACTACTCTCAACCGATCAAGGTCGAAGAACTGGCCGAGTTGGTGCACATGAGCGCCTCATCTTTCCACGAGCACTTCAAGGCAGTCACCTCCATGAGCCCATTGCAGTATCAAAAGACTCTTCGCCTCCAGGAAGCGAGGCGTCTGATGCTGTCCACGATGATGGACGCAGGGGCGGCCAGCCAGCGCGTCGGCTATCTCAGCGCTTCCCAGTTCAGCCGCGAGTATAGCCGCTTCTTTGGTAGCGCGCCGGCCCAGACATCGCCCGGCTTCGTCAAGATGTTCGGCAGTGGGCATAGATCACCTCGGGATAACCCCATGACCGCACTCTCCAGTTGGGCAAATTTTTACGTCATCGTCGGATCGTCTGCTGGTGCGCTAATCGGATTGCAGTTCGTCGTCATGGCCTTAGTGGCCAACATTCCACGCGTCTCTAATAACGCACAGGCCGGCGACGCCTTTGCCACTCCGAACGTCGTTCATTTTTCAACGGTGCTGCCTGCCCGAATTTGGCAGAAGTGGGGATTTTGATCTGGATCCGTGGACTGTTCGAGACGGAGCAGCAGCAAAACCGCGTTCACTGATGTCCCGTCCCGGCCGAGCGTGGGGATCTCAAGAAGATCTGCTCTAAAAAGAAGAAAGCACAGAGGCCGTCGGAGCGGTCGACCCCCTGTGCTCTTCTTTCTTTGCTTCGCTCGCCGAAATTACTACTTCACCATGATCTTGTTGGTTGCCGGATCAAGTGTGCCCTGCACCCGAACTCTCTTGCCTTCGAACTTCTTCACTTCATCCTGATGGTCGATGTCGTATGTATGGCCCGCATCATCCTTCAGCACATACTTGTCACCCTGTTTCGTAACCGTGCCTGAGAAAGTCTGACTTTCGCCAGCGCCCGCCGCACTCGATGCGGACCCTGTCGCAGAAGATGATCCAGACGGGCTTGCGTCTTGCGATCCCGATTGCGGCATGCGGTTGCTTGGAGTCGTAGTATCCGGAGTCTGCGAAGACGGTGAATTCGCATCCGGGCTCTGTGACGACGGCGACTGCGCTGACGAAGTGCTATCCGGTGTCGACGGCGCCGGGGTCGGTGACGTTTGCGGCGTCTGCTGCGTAGGCGTGCTATCCGGCGACGATGAAGGCTGTTGTGCCTGACTATCCGGCGTCGTTGATGGTGTTGTGTTTTGTGCTTGGAGCGCGCTACCCCAGGAGATCATTCCAATAGCGATCGCCAGGGTGGCGAGAAACGAAAGCGTCTGTATCTTCTTCACAAATCCTCCAGGAGCCCTGCGGCTCTTCCGCGACATCTTGCACGGCCCATGCCAACAATTCAGTAGCAAAACTCCCAGAAAGGACTCTGCGTTGAAGGCACGTGACTTACGACTCAGCTATAACGAAACCCTGTTCTCGACCTCGGGGAAGATTCTCCCCGGCATACCTGAAACGTTGTACCGTGAGGCCCCTGCCTAAAACCTTTGTGCCAAGATCAACGAGCATTTCCTGCTCATCCGAAAGAAAACTATTCTCGGTACGCGCGCGATTATTGGTCTAAAAGAAAGAGCCGCAGCCGAAGCTGCAGCTCAATGTTTGTGAGAAGTTTCTTGGTTTGTGAGAAGTTTCTTGGATCCGCGAACATCCGCGCGAATCCGTGGCAAACGGTTCTAAGCCCTAGTGCCGCCCCCCGCCGTGGCCACCACCACCGTGCCGGCCCACCGCCGCCCCCACCACGACCGCCCCGGCCGCGTCCACGTCCGCCTCCGCCGCCTGGACGTCCTCCGCGTCCGCCACCCCGATCTCCGCCGCGATCCCCACCGTGTGGCCGATCTCCACCACCAGCTGGGTGCGGACCGCCTTCACGATTGAAGTTCGGCTCACTCTCCGGCTCATCCGGAAAATCGCCGCCACCTTCGATAACCAGCGTGCCCGTCGGAGCCGACTCGCTCTCACTTACCGGAGCGATGCCCCCGGCTTCCGGCGCGCCGCCTTGCTGCGACGCCATCTTCGCGCGCTGTTCTTTCAGAATCGCCTTGCGCGACAGCCGGATGCGGTTGCCTTCTACTGCCAGCACCTTTACCAGCACCTGATCGCCTTCTTTCAGCTCGTCGCGGACATCGGCAATACGATGCTCCGCCACTTCGCTGATGTGCAGCAGACCTTCGGTGCCCGGAATGATCTCGACGAACGCGCCGAAATCTGCCAGCCGCGTGACTTTCCCGAGATAAGTCTTCCCTACCTCGGCGGTCGCCGTGATGTCGCCGATAATCTGCAGCGCCTTCTGCGCCGATGCCTGATCGCTCGACGCTACCTTCACCAGCCCGGAGTCTTCCACATCGATCTTCACTCCGGTCTGTTCCACGATCGACCGGATCATCTTTCCGCCCGGCCCAATCAGATCGCGGATCTTGTCGGTCGGAATCTGCACGGTGTAGAAGCGCGGTGCGAAATCGGAAATCTTCGCGCGCCCTTCCGAGATGACCTCCTCCATCTTGCCGAGGATGTGCATCCGTCCGCGCTGTGCCTGTGCCATCGCCTCGCGCATGATGCTTGCGGTGATGCCGGCCACCTTGATATCCATCTGCAGCGCGGTGATACCTTCCCGCGTTCCGGCAACTTTGAAGTCCATGTCGCCGTAATGATCTTCCGCGCCCGCGATGTCCGTCAGGATGGCGTATTCATCGCCTTCCTTCACCAATCCCATTGCCACTCCGGCTACGGGAGCCTTCAATGGAACGCCTGCATCCATCAGCGACAGTGAAGCTCCGCAGACGGTCGCCATCGACGACGACCCGTTCGATTCCAGAATGTCGGAAACGACGCGCATCGCATACGGCCACTTCTCTTCGGTCGGAAGCACCCCCGAAATCGCTCGCTCCGCTAGCGCTCCGTGCCCAATCTCGCGCCGTCCCGCCCCGCGTAAAAATGCAACCTCTCCAACGGAGAATGGCGGGAAATTATAGTGAAGCATGAAGCGCTTTTTGGCTTCGCCTTCGAAGCCTTCGAGGCGCTGCATGTCGTCGCTGGTGCCCAGCGTGGTCGTGACCAGCGCCTGGGTTTCGCCACGGGTGAAGATCGCGCTACCATGGGTGCGTGGCAGGACTCCCGCTTCGATCCAGATTTCGCGGATCTCGTCGAACGCGCGTCCATCCGGACGCCTCTTCTGCTGGATCACCTGCTCGCGGAAAATCCGCTCGCGCAGCGTCTCGTAATAATGATCGAGTTTCTTCTTCGCGTCTTCGTCATCCTCCGGCAGGGCCTCCGCCAGCTTCTTCTTGATTTCTTTGACCAGCGTGTAGCTCTCAGCCTTTGGGTGTTTCTTGGTATCGAGCGCGTCAGACAGCTCGGCGCCCACCTTGCCCCTCAGATGGTTGTAATACGCGTCATCGAACTGCGGAGGCTCGACCTTGCGCTTGGGCTTGCCGGCCTTGTCGCGCAGTTCGTTGATCGCCGTGACGATCTTCTTGATTTCGGTGTGCCCGAACTCGATCGCATCGACGACGGTCTCTTCTTTCACTTCCTTCGCGCCCGATTCAATCATCACGATGCCGTCGGCCGTGCCGACCACCATGATGTTCACCAGGCTCTCGCGCATCTCGTTATAGGTCGGGTTGACGATGAACTGTCCGTTGACCAGTCCCACGCGCACGGCGCCAATCGGGCCGAGGAATGGAATATCCGACACATGCAGCGCCGCCGACGCTCCATTAATTCCACTGACGTCGGGATCGTTCTCGCTGTCGGCTGACAGCACAAACGCAATCACCTGCGTCTCGCACTTGAATCCTTCCGCAAACATCGGACGGATCGGCCGGTCGATCTGCCGGCTGGTAAGCACTTCTTTCTCGCTCATGCGGCCTTCGCGCTTGATGAAGCCGCCGGGGAAACGTCCGCCGGCATAGGTGTATTCGCGGTAATCCACGGTGAGGGGGAAGAAATCAATTCCTTCGCGAGGGTCGGGATTGGCCGTCGCAGTGGCCAGTACGACGTTTTCTCCGAGTCGTACAACCACCGCTCCGTGAGCCTGCTTGGCTAATTTTCCGGTTTCAAACGAGATGCTCTTGCCGCCCGCAAGATGGGCGGTAACTGTCGTTGGTTCTGGTTTCATTGAATGTCCTTTGGAGAGCTGCGCGCAGTGAAGGTTGAGGCAAGAGATGTGGGTACCGATCTCGCGCACTGGGTGCCCCATTCTAACGACGCGCTTTGTGCGGAGTTAGAGTGGGGAATTTTCCCGATGTCGAGAAGGGACAGTTCACCTTCATTACGAATGAAGGGGTCTGTTGCGCTTTGAGAACGCACGTGTGGAGAGTTCCTCGATGCTGTCCGTCTCACCAGAGACGGCTGCTCATGAAAAGGCAAGTTTCAAGGCTTCGCAGGTTTCAATGTTTCAAGGTTTTTGCTTTGAACCCTTGAAACGTTGAAACTTTGAAATCCTCTTACGTTTACTTGCGGATGCCGAGCTTGCCGATCACGGCCTTGTAGCGCTCGGTGTCGTATTTCTTGAGGTAGTCGAGCAAGCTACGCCGCTTGCTGACCAGCATGAGAAGCCCGCGGCGTGAGCCGTGGTCTTTCTGGTGCGTCTTGAAGTGCTCCGTCAACTGGCCAATCCGTTCGCTAAGCAAAGCGATCTGGACTTCTGGGCTTCCCGTATCGCTCGCGTGGGTCCCGTACTGGTCAATGAGGGATTTCTTTTGCTCTCTGGCTAACACTAAACTAGTGCACTCCTGTCTTTAATCGATTGTCTTTGTGACGTTTAGAGAATATCACGGCCGGTTGCGGACGGTAAAGGAGACGCCTGACACGAAACAGAATCATGTGGGGACGGCCGCCCTCGGCCGTCCAGTCGGGCAAGGCTCGACAGCAATTGCCTGAGTCTTCCCCCGTGAGTCACCACGAAACCGGCTGCCCCAGCCTTCGCGGTGTTCGAAGGCTTGGCACCACCGCAGCCGAAATCAGGAGATTTTTCTCACACTCAACTCTGCTCTCTGAGGCTCGTTCACCAAGACTGGCCCAGTCTCGTCATATGCGTAATGTCGATAGCTGCTCCACACCCAATCCTCCGGTGCCAGCACCAATCCGCGCTTGATCGGATTCCCATGCATGTAGCGTAATTTCTCCACCCGTTTTTTATCTGAGAACACCACGAAATCGTAGAACCGCGCCTGCCAGACGTGGCCTGCCTCCACCGGCCCGCTCCAAAGCGAAAGCCAATCAGGATGTTCCCCCTCGCGCAAACGGCCCAGCAACCGCCGTGCGAATCCCTGCTTGATCGCCTGCATCACCACGGACGGATTGCCCCGCTCTGGCTCGCTGATCAGCAGATGCACGTGCTCGGGCATCACCACGTATCCCACCAGCACGAATCGGTAATGCCGCCGCACCTGCTCCAGAAACGTGTACGAGGAGGTCGCGACTTTGTGCGGTGCCTAACAGCGGCAGGCGCTGATAGCAACTGGTGGTGATGAAGTGCGAGTACCCTGCGCCATAGTAACGATGCAAACGATTGGGCACGGGTCTGGTGTAGCACAGGTGTCCGAGTCTTGGCTGTGACGAATGAACGTCGCATCGGCGGTCGTGGTACCCAGCTTTCGAAAGTCACGAAAGCAGGGGCAGCCGCTTTTGTTATATAGAGTCCGCAGAGTCAAACCTGGGCCAGCCCCCCGTTATTGTTATATGGAATCCTCAGGCTCAAAGCTGGGCCAGCCCCGTCGTGACTTGCGGATAGGGTTGCAGTAAGATCATCCGTTTCGTCCGTTAAGGAGCTCATTCATGGCGATCTTCGGAACGAAGGAGAAAAGTCCCCTCTACCACGCGTGCTACGGCAACAGGGGGGCGATTCCCTACTCGTCGATCCAAGAACTGCAGAAATGGGCCGATGATCCGAACTGTATCGAAAGAGAGCAGTGCGCGCAGATTCTTAGAGGAAAAATAGAAGCAGAAGAAGCTCGCCGTCTGGACCTGCAACAACGCCTCGCTGGGAAACGAGCCGAGCTGCAAGACAATCCATTCGACCCACGCACCGAGATTTCGGCAGACGCCCAACATGTCGCTGGGCGCATCGTCACACACCTCTGGATAATTTTTGTCCTTCTGCCGATCGTGCTTGGGATTCTGTGGTCAATACTGAAATAGACGTCGGCTGGTACCCCATGCTTTCGCTCTTCTTGCGAGGGTGGGAACCACGGACCTCAACACCTCACCCGCGCCGCATCTCCTGCAGCATACGCTCCCGCAGGATGCGGTTGGCGCGGGTCTGGTATCCCTTGCCACGTTTCTTGAGGCACGCGATCAGATCGCCCGCGCTCACGGCAAGCCGCGTCCGACCCTACATTTTCGCGGGTGGGTGCTAACCGTCCGTTTGACTCTCACGCCACATAAGACTAGGGTTGTAACTGAGGTGGTTAACACCTTCCCCTCATTTCAGGTTCTCTGAACTAAGTCAGCCCATCTGAAGCAGTCTTTCTTAGCAACTTCAACCTAGGAGGTTGCCTATGTTTGCACGTAATATCTCGTTCCATCTGAAATCGAATATGTTATCCGACTACACGCGGACCTTTGAAAATGACGTCCTGCCTTTGCTTCGCAAGCAGAATGGCTTTAGGGACGAAATTACTTTCGCCGTTCCCGGCGGAGTGGATGTGACCGCGATTAGTCTGTGGGACAACAAGAACGATGCAGACAACTACAACACGAACGCCTATCCGCAGGTGTTGAAGACGCTGGCCCGATTCATCGAGGGAACACCGCAGGTCCACACCTATAATGTGGTCAGTTCGACCCTGCAGAGTCACGAAGTTGTCGTAGCAGCGTAAGGACGCTCCGGTTGCCCCGTCCTTTCGCGCTCTGCGAAAGGACGGGAACCACGGACCCCGACATCCTACCCGCGCCGCATTTCCTGCAGCATGCGCTCCCGCAGGATGCGGTTGGCGCGGGTCTGGTATCCCTTGCCATGTTTCTTGAGCCAAGCGATGACATCGGCATCAAGGCGCATCGACACCGCCTGCTTCACCGGACGGTAGAACCGTCCCCGCACCGCCTCTTTCCAGGCGGCAAGTGGCAGTTCCGGAATGTCGGTGGTGTCGATTGCCGCGTCCGCCACAGTGAATAACGTCGCCAGTTCCCTCCTTTGCTTGGAGGTCAGATCCCTGCCCGCCCGTTTTGCTCCAGCTCTAGATACCTTGCTCATAGATACTCCGTTCCCGGCGCGTCGCCTTGCGCGCCGAGATAATTCGAATTACTTCCGCTTCCTCATCCACCGTATGAGCCACCAGCAGTATGTGGGCCCCGCCCACCATCCCTATCGTTTGCCAGCGCGTCTCCCCTTCGAGCTCGCGATCCGGAACCGAGATGTGCAACGGATCGTCGAATATGAGCATGGCCGTCTCGAAGCTGACGCGATGCTTCTTCTGGTTGGCCCTGTTCTTCCGCGCGTCCCAAGTAAATTCCAGATCAGGATCAGGTAGATACTAATATGTATATACACTCCCGTGGCCCGGGATGCGAACGGTGGAATGCCCAATCGTTTCATACCTTTTCATACCTTTTTGCGAAAGGGTGGGAACTACCACCCTTGGACGTTCGGCGCCCGCGCGGATACAATCTCGGGCACGCCCATGAACTCAACCCGTCCCGCCATCAGCCAGGCAAATCGCGGTGAGGGATTGACCTTGCGTCAGGCGGCGCTTATCGCCGGCTTCGCCTATCTGCTCGGTCCCGTCACATATGCTGAGTTTTCCATCTACCCCAAGCTGGTCATTGCGGGAAACATCGAGCAAACCGTTCTGAACCTTGCCGCCCACCGAGAACTCTTTGCTGTCGCCATACTGTGTTACCTGATCGAATTCATTGAAGACATTGTGATCGCCTGGGCCCTCTATGTCCTGCTCGTGCCGGTGAACCGGGCGCTGTCGCTGGTTACGGCCTGGTTCCGGCTGATGTATACCGCGATCGCTTTTTTCGGCCTGCTGAAACTGGTAACCGTTTTTTCGCCTCGTCACCGCGCCCGATTACCTGACTGCATTTGGGGCTGATCCACTCCATGCTCAGATCAAGGTCCTGCTCGACACTTTTCGAGACGACTGGTCCTTAGGCCTTGTGCTTTTTGGAATTCATCTCGTTTTGCTCGGCTTTTTAATGTACCGGTCTGGCTATATCCCCAGGCTACTGGGTGCCGTGCTCGTCATCGATGGATTAGGCTGGGTGGTGGATAGCTTGCAGCCATACTTCTATCCGAACGCCCACTTGGGATACCTCTTCATCACCTTTTTCGGAGAAATATTCCTGATGCTCTGGCTCTTGATTCGAGGTTGGAAGATTCAGGAACCGGAGACGCACGGTTTGCCCGAACCTATCCCGAATGCCTGAGTCGTATCCCTTGGGTTGAGCGCTTTCCCGGACCAGCGCGGGATTTCCACAGAAGAATCTTCTTCTTTGTGACATCCAACCTTGACCCTCGTTACAGACGGATCACACTTGTGGATGTGCGCAGAACATCTCTCAGCGAGTCCAGCGGAACAGTACAGATTGCCGGCCAGAATGGCAGCCCTAAGTCCTTTATCCGCAAGATTTTGCGCGTAAGTTCTTTCAGGTCAAGATTTTGCGAGGATTTGAGCGAGACTCCGGAGCGTAAGTGCTTTGAAAACAAGATTTTGGCCCAAGTGATCCGAAAAATGAAAACCTGTACCCGGACCGCACATACCAGCGCGTGCCGTTTTTCGATCAAAAGGGCGGAATCGGCTTACGCGGCCTCAAGGCTGGCACGGTCCCACTTACCGGTCGTCGCACCGGCTTCGTAGGTGCTCTGGAGAAAATCCAGCAGGGCGGTGGTTGGCGATTTCGCCAGGCGCACATCGTCGTACATCAGGACGAACTCGCCGAGTCCGGAGTGATAGAACGCCTCGCGCGGGCGCACCGGTTGCTCCGCGAATCCGGCAGGCGTGGGCGCGGCATAGCAATAGAAGGCGGCTTCTTTGATGTCGCCGCCGCCCGGCCACCATCCGGCGCTGATGACTTCGTGCGAGTACGCTTCCTGCATGATCTTGCGCATCACAGGATCAGGATCGTTGCGCGCGGGAGCACGGCGTCCGGAAAATCGCGTGATCGCCAGATCGAAGCTGCCCCAGAAAAAATGTACTGGACTGGATTTTCCGACGAAGCGCGACCGAAACACTTTGAACACGGCATCGATCGACAGCAGGATTCGCCACAGGCGTTGCGCCTGCGCGGCGTCGTAGGCGGCGTGAATCGTATCCTGATCGAACGGGATGGGATTCGCGACTTCGACTGGCATCTTCCAGATGTGTACCTCGATGCCCAGCGAGCGCAGCGCGGACATCACTTCTTTATAGAAATCGGCGGTCGAACGGGGCGCGAGTGCGACCGACGCGGTCTTGGGATCCGACGTGCGAATCACGAGCTTGTGATCGACGAAGTCGAATTCCATTTCGAAATGGCGGTCGCCATAAGGAATCATCGACGTATTCAGCCCGCGCGAACTGAGATAGAACGGTACGTTCCACCAATGGTTGACCAGCGGCGTCAGTTCCATGCGGATCTTTCCCACGATCTGCGTCCACATGTGGAGCGTGGCGTAGGTGTCCTTCCAATCCGCGAGGTGAATTGCAGGCCAGCATTCCGCGGCGTCAGAGATGGCAGCAGCGGGTGGTTGCGTCATCGGTCCCTCCAAGTGATTCGATTTGCCTTCCTGCATGCTCGCTTCATTTTGCGAGGCAAGGAGAACATCCGTGTGCCCATTGTAAGGCGGCAACCAGGTCGGCTATAGCTTGGCGTGCCGCAGACGGAGTGCGTTGGCGATCACGGAGACAGAACTGAAGCTCATGGCGGCGGCGGCGAGGATTGGGCTCAGGAGAATCCCGAAGAATGGGTAGAGAATGCCGGCCGCGATGGGCACTCCGAGCGCGTTGTAGACGAATGCGAAGAAAAGATTCTGGCGGATGTTGCGCATCGTGGCCTGGCTGAGGCGGCGGGCTCGAAGGATTCCGGTGAGGTCTCCTTTGACGAGCGTGATGCCGCCTGATTCCATGGCGACGTCGGTGCCAGTGCCCATGGCAATGCCGACATTCGCTTGCGCGAGCGCGGGAGCGTCGTTAATGCCGTCCCCGGCCATGGCGACGACTCTTCCCTGCTCTTGCAGTTTTTTGATGACTTCGGATTTCCTCTCTGGGAGAACTCCGGCTTCGAATTCGTCGATACCAAGTTTGTCAGCAATCGACTGAGCAACATCTTCGTTATCGCCGGTGAGCATAACGATGTGGACGCCCGCCGCTTTGAGATCGCGCAGCGCGGCCGGCGTGGATTGTTTCGGCTGATCCGCAACTCCGAAGTTGCCGGCATATTTGCCATCGATTGCCACGCACAAGATCGCGCCATCCGCTGGTTGCGAGGATGCGATCGCTGGCTTTTGCAACGCGCCCACTTGCACCATCAGCTGCGGATTACCGACCGCAACATTCTGTGAGTCAACAACGCCAACAATTCCTCTTCCGGCAATGGATTGAAAGTTTCGCGGCTGCGAAAGCTTTAAGTTCTGCTTGATCGCTTCTTCGATGATGGCCTTCGCCAGAGGGTGCTCACTGGCTTGCTCGAGACTTGCGGCGATGACGGAGAAGCTCTGGATTCGTGCGCGATCTCCGAGGACATACTGACCACTCGCGGTTTGCCTTCCGTTAGCGTGCCGGTCTTGTCGACGACGAGCGTGTCGACTTTCTCGAGGGTCTCGAGAGCCTCGGCATTCTTAATGAGGACGCCGGCGTGAGCGCCGCGGCCGGTGCCGACCATGATTGCCATCGGAGTGGCGAGCCCCAGAGCACAAGGACAAGCAATGATCAGGACAGCGACTGCGTTGACCAATGCATTCGCGAGACGCGGCTGCGGGCCGAAGAAGAACCACGCGACGAACGCGATCACCGCAACGGCCACGACACTGGGTACGAACCAGGCAGCGACGCGGTCGGCGAGGCGCTGGATGGGAGCGCGGCTGCGCTGAGCTTGCCCCACGAGTTGGACGATGCGCGCGAGCAAAGTTTCAGACCCGACACGCTCGGCCTGCATGATGAACGATCCCGTGGAGTTGATCGTCGCTCCGATAACTTTGCTGTTGGGTTCTTTTTCGACCGGAATGGATTCTCCGGTGATCATCGATTCGTCGATGGAACTGCGGCCTTCGAGGACGATGCCATCGACTGGAACTTTTTCTCCCGGGCGGACGCGGAGTTTGTCTCCGGGCTTCACTTGATCGAGCGGAATGTCTTTTTCTATGAACCTCGCCAGCGGGGCCTAGCGTGAGGAAACGGGCGGTCTTTGGACTCAGGTCGAGCAGTGCGCGAATGGCGGCGCTGGTCCGGCTGCGAGCGCGCAATTCCATGACTTGGCCGAGCAGTACGAGCGTTGTGATCGCGGCGGAGGCTTCGAAGTAGACGTCGGGGTATCCGCCCATGCGACGCAGCGAGTTTGGGAAAAATCTGCAGGTGCGAGCGTAGCAACGACGCTGTAGACATAGGCGACTCCCGTGCCCAGTCCGATCAGCGTGAACATGTTCGGGCTGCGGTTAACGAGCGACGTCCAGAAGCGTTGAAAGAACGGAAAGCCGCACCAAAGGACCACAGGGGTAGCCAGAACAAACTCGAACCAAGGCAAGCGTGATGCCTGGATCTGCATGATTGCGTGCGGCCAGATCATGCTGCCCATGGCGATGGCGAGCAGAGGAGCCGTAAGCGCGACGCCGATCCAGAACCGCCGAGTCATGTCGCGGAGTTCTGGATTGTCTTCCTGCGTCGCGGTGACAGTGCGAGGCTCGAGCGCCATGCCGCAGATTGGGCAGGATCCGGGCTCGGAGCGCACGATTTCCGGATGCATCGGGCAGGTGTATTCGGTGCGGATTGCGGGGAGAGGATTTTCCGGCTCTAGAGCCATGCCGCACGAAGGGCACGGGACGGGCTTCGTCTCCCGAACTTCGGGGCACATGGGGCAGACGTAATAAACCGGGCTTCCGGCTTCGGGCTTCCGGCTTCGGACCTCAGTGGCCTCCGCAGTTTTCTCTGAGGCCGAACTATCGAGCATCGCCAGGCTCGCTGGTTGGCCGAGGTACTTCGCAGGGTCGGCGTCAAATTTCTCCTGACAGCCACGTCCGCAGAAGTAGTGCTTCTTCCCTTCTCGCTCTGAGACGAATTTGGCGGTAGCAGGATTGACGTTCATCGCCGCAGACCGGATCGCGTGCGAGATCGGCTCTGGGCGCCAGCTTCGGGGTCGAAGGCACGCCGAGCGTAACCAATCCGCTGGTTGCTGGTTTGTTCAGAGTATTCCTGCGGATTGGACTTGAATTTTTCAAGGCAACGACCGCAGCAAAAGTAGTAATCCTCGCCGGCATGCTGATGGACATATTTCGCGGTAGCAGGATTGACGTTCATCCCGCAGACGGGATCGCGAGCGAGATTCGAAGTTGTATCCGAAGAATTCTGTCTAGATTCGTCCATCGACCAGGTTTCTCAGCTTGCGTATTTTAGATGTAATCTGGACTCAAAAGTCGCGCCCCTGCGGCGCAGTGGAAAGTCTGCCGATCCACAAACGTTCTAATTTCAGCATATCTTGCGAAATGGCAACTTACCGATGTGACTAGGATCACAGCGGCTAAGACTGTGTACCGTAATCTAGTTCGTACGACCTCTGCCACTTATCTTTTGCTGGAAGAGGAGCGAAGGCGGGCCCAGGAGGAATGATTTCAGTTCCGGAGTAATCGATGTCATTAGTAGAGAGCCCTCTCGGTTTATTCATTGAAGATGCACCCGCCGCACTAGCAATCTTCGATCGAAAAATGCGGTATGTACATGCCAGCAGTGGCTGGCGCAGAGACTTCGGACTTGGTGATCGCGATCTCCGTGGCCTTTCTCATTACGAAATATTTCCTGAAATTCCAGACCGATGGAAAGAGGTCCATCGTCGCGGACTATTGGGTGAAGTCTTGTACGAGGATCGAGATAAATTCCAGCGTGCAGACGGCAGGGTTCAGTGGCTTCGTTGGAAGGTGCGGCCCTGGTATGAATCCAAGGGGTCCATCGCGGGGATCGTCATCTTTACTGAAGATATTAGTGCGCGAGTTCGCGCCGAAGAGGCATTGCGACTTAGCGAAGAGCGGTATCGATGTCTGGTCGAAGCTACTTCGGACATTGTCTGGAATGGGGAAAAACTCGAAGATGGCATGGATGTACCGCAATGGCGGGAGTTGACCGGCCAAACAATCGAGCAGGCGGGGGTTCATTGGACGGAGTGTATTCACCCCGAAGATCGCGATGCAATCGCGTTGTCATGGCTTGAGTTCACTCAGAGGGGCGGAACTTTCAAGAGGCAATACCGGGTGCGTTGTCGCGATGGACAATATCACTGGATCGCGGTCAACGGAGTCTCCCTGCATCACAAGGACGGGACGATCCGCGAGTGGATCGGCACGTTCAATGACATTACCGAGCGGCTACGGGCAGAAGAAGCACTGCGGGGAAGTGAAGAGAGACTGCGTCTGGCGCAAGAGGTCGCCCAGATTGGATCCTTTGACCGCAACATGGTCACGGGAGAAGCGAACTGGTCGTCAACACTTGCCGGGATCTACGGTCTGCGGCCCGGCCAATTCCCACGGACTGATGAAGAATATCTGCAGCTGATCCATCCCGAGGACCGCGCGTACGTTTCCGATCTCCTCGCGGAGTCGCGCAGATGTGGCGATGGTGCGGGAGAGTGGCGCACACTCGGGCCCGACGGCACAGTGCGGTGGGTCACCAGCAAATGGCGGGTTTCGAAAGACGATGCGGGAAATCCGGTGCGCTCTATCGGCTGTCATTATGACATCACGGAACGCAAACTGATTGAAGCAGAACTGCAAAAAGCAGAAGAGCGACTCACCGAAGAAAAGCTATACCTGGAGCAGGAAATCGATAGCCAGCTCGGTGCAAGGGAAATCATTGGTTCTACCAGCGGTCTTAAACATGTAATGGAAGATGTGGCTGCGGTCGCGCCGACTGACTCGAATGTACTGCTGCTCGGAGAAACGGGCACCGGCAAGGAAGTGATTGCCCGAGCGATCCACGAGAACAGCAAACGGGCCGGCAGGTCGTTCATCAAAGTGAATTGCGCGGCTATTCCCTCGGGGCTTCTGGAAAGCGAGCTGTTTGGAGCAGAACGGGGCGCGTTCACCGGGGCTTTCACCAAGAAAATAGGGCGAATCGAACTGGCGGATGGAGGAACCCTGTTTCTCGATGAGATTGGCGAAATCCTGCCCTCTCTGCAACCGAAGCTTCTTCGAGTACTTCAGGAACAGGAGTTCGAGAGGTTGGGAGGAACCCGTACGCTCAAGGTGGATTTCCGTCTGATCGCAGCGACCAATCGGGACCTGCCGAGTGAAGTACGAAACAATCATTTTCGCAGTGACCTGTATTACCGGATTTCGGTCTTCCCTATTTCGCTACCTCCTCTGCGCGAGCGAGTGGATGACATTCCGGCCCTGGTGGAGCATTTCGTGCAGAAATGTGCCAGACGAATGGGCAAGACAATCAACAGCATTCCAAGGAGCACGATGGATACGCTGCAGGCGTGGGTTTGGGCGGGAAACATACGAGAGCTGGAAAATTTCGTCGAGCGCTCCGTGATTTTGACGAGCGGTTCAGTTCTGGCTGCCCCGCTCGGGATGCTGCAGGAATATGCCGTCCATGTGGATGGACCAAAAACGGTTCCGATAAGCGAAACCCTTGCGAGTGTTCAGCGCGAGCACATCGTGGAAGCACTGCGGAAATCGAAAGGGCGCATCAGTGGCCCGCAGGGAGCTGCGGTACGTCTGGGATTAAAAAGGAGCACGCTTCAATCAAAAATGAAGCAGATGGGGATTAATCCCTAGGACGGCGGATCCAGAGTTCCATGAGCATAGGCGGCTACAGAAACATGCAGCGCGTAGCTAAGAAGTCGCTTGAGCACCTCGGGTGACAGAAAGCGGTCAGGTATATTGGATTCACCCGGCGCTTCGGTCCGGAATCCGAATTCAGTTCAGAAAAAGGGCTTAATCGAATGACCTACCTTGACGTGGTTTTCAACTACTGTTCGTTGCCGGGAGAGAACGAGTTGCGGGCAATCGATAGCATGCGCGAAGTGTATGGAATTCGCTCAGTACGTTTTGATCAGAAAGAAAAAACGGTGCGAGTGGAGTTCGACGCATCCCGGATGAAGCAGGATGCCGTTGCCAAGCTCTTGCGCAACGCAGGAGTCGACATCAAGGAGCCGATGGCCCTCGCGTAGAGGAGTCTACTGAGCTAGTTGGCCAGAGCTGATGTAACGAGGGTGGGGGAAGGCTGACCAAGCGCGAGAAAAGCAAGGGGTGCTCACAGAAAACCTCTGGCCGAAGTTATTCTCTGAAGCACCCCGTTGCGCGCCACTTCGTCTGTCCTTACATAAAGCAAGCCCCATGCCGTTCGTAAAGCACTGAAAACAAACATCTGACAAACCAAGAGACCTGTAGGATTTTCTCTTCACGGGGAAAGAATTACTTCGCGGGAAGGAGGCAACAATAGGGCCACAAGCATTGTTGAAAAAACACGTGGCGAAAACCGTGGCGCTGCAGAAAACTGCTCCTGCCCACGCCTGTGTATCTTTTGGAGAGCAAGTTTCGAGGGATCAGGTTTTGCCGTTGGAAGAGAAACAAATCGAGCACCAGCAACAATCTTTGGTAGCCCACTGACCTGCTGAACTGCATTCCGTGGTGCGAGACTCTTGCTATAATCAGAAACGGTTTCATCCTTTCCTGTCAGATCTGCGCCCTTAGCTCAGCTGGATAGAGCGTCTGGCTACGAACCAGAAGGTCGGGAGTTCGAATCTCTCAGGGCGCACCACCTCTAAGCAGTAAACACGCGGCTCCGACGAAGGTCGGGGCCGAAAGTGTTTTAGGCTGAAAGTTGATTTGCTACCGATTTGCTACTTTGAGTCGGTCTTCTTGGCCCATCTGGCGAGAGCTGCCTTGCGGGCTGATTCCTTGCGCTCGTCCTCGGTCATGGTCTCGAGGCGCGCTTTGCCGCCTTTTTTTCCCAGCTTAGCCAGGTGTCGCGACAGTGCGCTTTTCTTCTTCGCCATTGGCGGCGAAGAATAACAGAGTTGACATGCGAAGCCGCTTCGCATAGTCTGCTTGCTCGTTAAGGGTTCTTCCCTCCCCCATCGTACAAACGGGCTGAGCGAGTGTTCGAAGCACCCGCCCAGCCCTGACCACCATCACCATTGCGGGGTAACGATGGCTGATCTTGAGAATATCGCTTTTTCGCTTTTGAAAGACATTCCAGATGATTCCGAGTTTGTGCATGACGCAATGCACGTTCTCGGATTCTTCTGTGAGTTTTCCGACCTAACGACCGATCAGATGCAGCTTGCCTTGGCTGTCGCTCAGTACCTCAAAGGCAGCCAGAGGCAAGCTGAGTTTTGGGAGTCGTGACTATGAGCAGCTTTCTCGACTACGAGCTTGATTCTGCCGGCCAGTACCGGCAAGTTGCGACACCTGACCCAACCGGCCTAGTCCATGAATTTTTGAATTACAAGAGAGTCGAGGTTGGCGTCTCCGATCTAACCTTGAGCTCTTACGCGCAAGCTCTAAAGCACTTCTGCACTTGGCTGACAGAGCGAGAAAGAACTCCTCTTCGCGCTGACTTTCAAGACTTACGAAATTACTTTTCGGCGCCGTGGCGTTCTAAGGTCGCGCCTTCCACGATCAACCATCGAATGACTGTGCTGCGCGAGTTCTACAAACATCTACTGCGAGATGGGCGAATCAGCAAAGATCCCATGCTCCGCATCGAATCCGTCCAGCGCTGGAAGCGCGTGGCAAAACCGATCGCAGAGACGGAAGTCGCGCGACTGCTTGAAGCGGCGCCTCCCACTGATCCAAAGCCAGAGAAACCGAACGCATGGTATGTCGCGATCCAGCCATTCCTAGAAAAGCGCGATGTCGCAATCTGTGAAGTGCTCTATGCTGGCGGCCTTCGTGTGACTGAATTGATCACTGCGAGACTAGAAGATCTTGATTCCGCGTTACGCTGCTTGAGGGTCACAGGCAAGGGCGATAAGACGCGCATTGCACCGCTAGGAATGCCCGCGATCCGCGCGCTTCAGGATTACTTGATCAACGCACGGCCGAAACTGGCGGGTGCGAGATACTCGCCCTATCTTTTCGTCGGCCACGGGGCTGCCCAGATCACCCGACAGAGACTCTGGAAGATCATCGCTAACCGCGCTGCACGTGCGAAGCTAGGGCACGTCCATCCTCATATGCTTCGCCACAGCGCCGCAACGCATCTCCTCGATCACGGCGCCGATCTGCGAGTAATCCAGACTATTCTCGGACATGCCGACATTTCTACGACGGAGTTGTACACGAAGGTTTCCCAAGTCCGATTGAAAGAAGCAATGACTCGCCATCCCCGTTCGCATCCGGCACGGACCCAGATGCCGCTATTTCCGACTGCGGCACTGGTCCTGTCGCCTAAATACGTCTCCGCGCCATGTTCGGAGTGTGCTGCTCCGAGCGTGCCGGGGAAAGCCAGATGTGCCCGGCATCTGCTGAGGGTCCGTGAAGCCTCAGCCCGATGCCGTGCGCGAAAGGCCGCTCTTTCCGGTGTAGGATTGTAAGCGCGATGGAGCGGAAAGGCGTCAGGCATGGCACAGAAGAAAAAACCATCTGAACGTCAAAGAAGGCTGATCGAGTTCTGGTTGCAGAGACCCGCGAATGAGCGCACGCGAGACCACGTGTTGGTCTTTTATGGATGGCTTGAGGAAAACCATCCAAACTTGCTGGGGCGCGGACACGGAGATCCTTACCAGCACCTGCAGGCCGATCTAGGTGCGCACATCCGCTAACGCGCGCAGCTAAACCTGCCGGGTAACATTCAAAACGCTCCGCGATCACACCCGCGATGGAAGCTGGTATCGCCGATCACATTTGGGAGTTGGGGGGGGACTCGTTCAGGTACTTGAATCTAAGCAACTTGCAGCATAAATATACAAAACATGTTGAAATTACTGGGGGTTTGCGATATAAGGGCTGTCCCCCAGTACTTTGGTAATTTTTTCTAACCTGCTGCAACATTGGACAATCTATGGCATCTACTCTTATTGAAATGCCAGCACCAGCCAAAGCCCAGGATCGCCGTTTAGAGCTTCTGCGCTCAGCGCCGATGAACTCGTGGCTCGCCTTATCCGCAGATGAATCAAGAATCGTCGCGATTGGCAAGACGTTCGTGGAAGCCGATGCCACCGCGAAAAAGTCGGGCGAGGAAAACTATATCCTGACAAGAACGCCTGACGCATGGATGTCGCGCTGCTTGTCGCCGACTAATTGAAATACCCCTACAAGAAAACACCCTTGCCGAGCGGAGCGTTTGATTGGCTTCCAGTGCTCCCCATTCAGGTTGGGCGAGGAGCGTTGCTTACATCTCCCTTTGAAGCCATTGTCGATTCCGGTTCATTTGACTGTCTTTTCCATGCCGACATAGCGCAAGCGATTGGCATAAAGGACGTGACAACAGGAACGGCAAAGGTCAGTGGGGGCGTCGTCGGCGGCGTGCAAATGACGACCTACGGCCACGAAATCCGCCTCTCGATCGGTTCTGACAATTTCAAGATCGAAGCATATTTCGCTTCTAGTCTTCCCATTGCGGCCCTGCTTGGAAGAAACGGGTTTTTCGACAAGTACATCGTTACCCTTGATCCCACAGGTGAGCCACCACATTTTGAAATCACTCGGGTTCACCAGAAGAAAAAAATATAAGAGTCAAAACAGCCACTAACCGAGAAAAACAGTCGAGCGATTGGGGGATCAATAGAAGTGGGGGATCAGTCTCAATCCATCCTCGTCAGTCGGCAACTTGCGGCTGCTCGTATCTGAATCGTGTTAGTACCATTAGCAATAGTCTGCAGACTCATCGCTCCCGCTCCGCTCGCGCCGGAGCCAATCGTCGCGGAGACATGGATAATCGTCGTCACAGCCCCAGGTGCCCCTGAAGTCGCGGTTTGGGTTCCTGCCCACGTCGATGCAAGAGCCGTAAAGCTGTTGTTTTGAAACGCTCCGGCCGCGCCGATGTTTCCCGAATCTTCCATCATGACCGTGCTGGGACTTCCGGAACCACTGAGCACAAAGGAAATGGTCGCCGATGCGGTAAAGGTCACCGGAATATCGCAATCCAGCCAGTAGAGTGTGCTGGCGACCAACGTCCACGTCATGTTGGTGATGCTTGTCGGGGTCGCTGTGCTCTGCGCGGTCATAGCTGCGGTTAGCACCTGCGCCGGGAGTGAGCAGGAAGGATCGACGGCAGCCGACGCAGTTTACGTTGGAAACAATGCTGTAAAGTCCATTGACGTTTCCGCAGTTCAGGAAGTTCGGCGCTGCACTCGCCTCAGTAATCGGCAGTGAATGTGCTGGTCCCGCACCAAAGACCGTCTGCACACTTGTACCGCCGTTGCTCGGACTGATTGTGGTGGCGATTATTCCCGAGGAATAAGCTGAAGCCCTCGCTCGTACTCCGTTGTGGCCATCCACTGCAAAAGTGAAGGTTCCTGTAGTAGTCGAAGATGCGACCGGAGCCGAGACCCATGTATTTCCGTAGTCTGCGGAAATCTCGAACTGCACTGTTGCCGAAAAGGTCCCACTGAGAACGATTGAGGCGGTGGTAGCGGTCGAGGGCAACTGCATGGAGACGCAATTCGTAATCGTGGAATTGCTTGAATCGAGCACCAGCTTCGTGCAGGTCGAGCCTTGGGCGGTAATGTTCCCTGTCACCGAGGCGATAGGGACAGGAGCTTGTCCGTGGGCCATCGCACACAGCAGTAGCAAGCCACTAAACAGCCCGAATAGTCGTTTTTGCTTTCTTGGTAGTCTCATCTGGCATCTGTTCCTTGCGTTTGCCCGCGAGCATTCGAGCGACGACAACGCGCTTAGGCTCAACTGCCCCATGCCCAAGGTCGAACCTGATACGGCATTTCCGGCTGTACCATCCTGGCCAGCACCGTGACCGAGAACGTCATTGCCAAAGTGTCGGCGCAATCGGGCGAAGCCATGCCTCTGGCTTTCATGTCCTCTTTTCGCTCAAGCTGGATCTGTGACTTGTTCGAATAGCCGTACTGGGGTCCGGTCAGGTCCGCGGCTAGTTCGGGATCGTCCGGGATCTGCGCACCCGCCACCAGCCAGTCACCCATAAGGCCCCAGATTTCGGCGCGGCGATTGAAATACTTGTGGATGTCGAAGGGACGCGCTCCACCGTGAAATTCGTGCAACTCGTCACCGATGCCACGATGCCGAAGTTGATCGACAACGCCGGCGCCCAGGCCGTCGCCGTCGACCACGATCGCGTCTGGCTTTTCCTTCTCGATGTAAGCAATCACCTGCTCTGCAGTTTGTACCGTGTCCAGTCCGCTGAACTTCCTGAAGATCTCGAATCGGCGCCCCTGCCGAAGCCCTATGACTGTGCGGTCATCACCGAAGCGCGCCACGTCGACCGCGAGAATCTTGGGTAGTTCGTGATGGTGCGCCGATTTGAATCGGCGGCAAGATTCAACGGCATCGCTGGGAATCAGTTGACTGGATCCAGCGCGCGGGCATTCGCCACGAACGCGAATCCGGACAAAGTCCGAATCCTCGCCGTATTGCTCAATCCATTCCTTTATTTGCTGTTTGTTGGTGAACTTTGAGTTCCGCGAATCGACACTGAAGCGCGTCCAGCGATCGCGCTCATTGCCGAAAGTGATGCGCTGAAACTTGCCGGTGTTCTTCGTCGGGTTCCCGCAAGCGATGAAGATCGGCGAGCCGTCAGTCAGTCCGCCTTCGGCAACTTCCCAGATCTTTTCAGGAATGCCGCTCGATTCATCGAACAGATAGAACGAAGTCGAGTCGGCCGCGTGCTGACCTGCAAAGCTTTCGGAATTCTCTTCTTTGCAGCTCTGCGCCGAAAGAGCCCAGGACTCTTTTTGGCCCGCGAAGTACATGCTGTCGCCGGTGACGACGAACCAATGTTTATTGATCAGCAATTTTGCCCAGGATTGGACTGCTGCCCACGTCTTGGTCGAAAGTTGCGAGAACGTGTTCGCCGTCGCTGTTCCGCGGGCTCGGGGTCGAGTACTCATAATCCAGTGAGCTACCCAAGCGCAGAGTACCGACTTCCCGACACCATGCCCCGACACCACGACCATGCGGATCGGCGCGACTGGATTCATTCCGTCGAACTTGCGAAGTGAAACCTGCTTCCCGAGCTCGATCAAAAATTCGCGTTGCCACGTGTCCGGCCCCTCGTGCTTCTCTAGTACTCCAGGCTGGCCCCAAGGGTAGGCCCACATCACGAAGCCGAGCGGATCGGCATAGAATCGCGCGACGTCATCCGCAAGCTGCAAGTCGAGATCGGACTTCATTGAATCGTGTCCTTTTTCGGATCGATAATCTCGGCTTCGGTCTTTTCCTCTGCAGCGGGTTCAATCGTTGGTGTCGGCAGTTGCGGCACGTTTAGTCCTGCATTACGGCGCCCAGCCTCGAGCCGTGCAATCAGCTTTTCATCAACGTCCAGCTCGAGTCGATCCGTCCACATCTTGAGGTACTTGCCTTTGAGTTCTGCAATCTTCACGAGCGTCGACGCCTGCCATGCCCCAGGACCGGCGACCTTGCACATTTCCTCAATGTCTTCCAGGTCGTTGATGACCCGCTCCGCCGTCAATTTCTCTGTTTTGACGAGAACTTCTACCCGGTCCACCTTGATCGCAAGTTGCCGGTCAATCTCTCGCTTCACTTCGGGGTCGCGCATGAATTCATACGCCGTCTGCTTGGCGCGCTTCAGCGAGCAGCCTGCCTTTCGCGCTGCTTCGGCCTGATTGCATTTCGGGTCTTCACAATAGTTCGCGATGAAGGCCCGTTTCTTCTTGGTCAGCATCGGGGTTACCGTCCCTCCAAGATGGAAAGCAGAGAGGTGGTATTGCCTGGCGTCGTTCTCGACGGCGCCGACTGCTGGGGCTGCGTCACTTCGTTTTCCCACTCTTGCGGAGTCTTTACTCCGGGGATATTCGGCAGTCCTTGACCCACGACCCGAAGGTTTTGTTTGAACGCGCCGATCGCGCGTGTAGAGAAGTCAGGATCGGTGATCGAGGGGTCCGGCAAGGTCTGCTCTTGCAATTCCAGATTCTTGTCGCTCGATTTGCTGCTGCCCGAAAGCACTCTCGTGTATCCAGTCAGTGCTTCTCTGGCATTCCGGTAGGCAACGAGCTGGTCACGGGCATTGGCACTCAGCCCAGCCAGGTTTTCTTTGTTCAGCGCTGCATCCAGCCGATCCATTGGAATGTCGATACCGATACCGCCAAGCAATTCGCCGCCCGGATGCAAATTTACTTTCGTTTTGTCCGTGCCGAGCAGGGCAGCCAAGTTGCCCTGGTCCTTCGCGCTGATCGGTTTCTGCAGCGCGTTTTCGTACTCCGCAATCTTCTGATGGACATCTCCAAGGCGGTTAATAAGCTGCGTGTCTTCGCTGACTTCTTTGCCGGTGACCGGTGTCATCACTTTCCGGCCTTGCGCAATCGCTTCGGTCTGGCTCATCAGATCCTTTTGGTTGGTCTGTGGATCAAATGCATAAACCGGTTTGGCCATGCCTTCCAAGGCCATGCGGGCCTGAGCTTCCGCTCGAGACTGCTCAAGCTTTAATGGCTGCGTGGCCTTTGCTACCTGAACGTCTTTTTCTACCGCCCCAACTTGTTCTGCGGCTTGTTTGATTGCCGCTTTCGCTCCGTCGACGTCACCATTCCCGAGCGCAAACTGGACTTGTGACTTTGTGCGCGCGTTCAGTGCGGCATTTGGGCCATTCGGCGGCACGATCGAATCCACCTGCGATAAGACTTGCTGCGGGTTCTGCTTCCATGAATTGATGATGTCGACTTTGTTCTGATTCAAGGCCGCATCGGTTGCATTCTTGGCGGTCTCGGCCTGCTTCAATCGCTGATCGATCTGGGTATTGTGATCCGTCAGGCCGTTTTCAAACATCGTCAGATCATCGTCGTTCGGAACCCATTTCCCCGAGGCAAGGGCTTGTGCCATCTGCTGCGCTTGCGGAGTTCTGGCGATACCACTCTGCACGATCTGATTTCCCTGAGTCTGCGCAGCCTGGGCCCGTTTTACCGGGTCCGTGATGCCCTTGATGGCGTCGATATGGCCCTGCAGTTGGTTGTTGACTTCCTTTTGGGAAGCAAGCGTTGCCGTGTCGGTCTTGGCAATCTGTTCGTTGTACTGCGCGCGCTGCAGGGCAAGCTGTGAGAGCGTTTGCGGTGAAACGCCGTTCTGCTGCGCGTTCGTAATCCATTTCTGGAACGTATCCGGCTGCGACCAGTCGAGGCCCTTGGCCGATTGTCGAAGCGTCTGCTGATCCTGCAACTGCAGGGCGCGCATCTGGTTTTCCTGCTCGCCGGCTTGAATCTGCTGCCCTTGCAGTTTCTGTTGCTGTAGCAGACTGCCGAGAGAAACCATCTTCGTGTACGACCCCAACGCATCATTCGGTTGAGTGGGCTTAATGTCTAAAGCTGGCAACGGGATACTGCTCATAGAACCTTCCCTTCTTAATGTGACTTTAGGTACTCGCGATTAAATGCGGCTTTTGCAGCGCGGTAATCGCCACTCTTGACCGCTGACGACGACGAATTCTCCGGGTGCGAAGTTCGGCCTCCCACTTCGACCGGTGGCCGCGGCGCCCGCGTCATGGGCTCAGCTTCCGCGCTCGCTTGCTTCTGGAATCTTCCGTCATTCCCGCGGCCGGAAGACTTCCCCGAGTTCGCCGCCAGTTGATCGCGGACTAGCGCCTCAGTCGTGACGAGTTTCCGAATCGCGGCGCCTGGGTTGGTCTTTGCCAACTGCACAAACTTGCTGAGTTCCTGAGCGTCCGACCCGAGCACGTAGACGAGATCGACCAGAACGTCCGAATCATTGATTAGCTGCTTCACGGCGGGCGAAATTCGCTGATCGTCGGTGATGGACCTGAGCGCCGGAAATATTTTCTTGTCAGCGTCCCCGTACCTGGCACGAGCCTCAGTCAGCTGCGACTCCATGCGCTCTTTTGCCGCGGTCGATTGTCCGCGGAGTGCGGCCTCCGTAGTGGCAAGGTGACGGAGTGCCGCGTTGGGATTGGTTTTCGCTATTTGGATGAACTTCGCAAGTTCCCCCGGGTCCGAGCCGAGCGAGTACACCAAGTCAATCAAAACGGGGCTTTCGTTCAGCATCACTTTGACCGCGTGAGGAATCTTTTGATCCGCAAGAATGGTCTGGATTGTCGGGAAGATCTTCTGGTCGGCGTCGGGATACTGCCGGCGAGCGTATCCGGCCTGAGCCAGTGCCAGCACGCCGTCCCGGACCTGTTGGCTAGTTGCCTTCGCCAAGGCTCCCGCGACTTCCGGACGTTTGGCGAGTTCCATTGCAACGTCCCGCCGCTGGTCGGCTGGAAGGTCAGCCAGCGCATGCACAACAACTCCGCCGCGCTCCCGATCGAGCTTCACGCCATCCAATGCCGCCTTTAACTCGGGATCAGCTTGAGCTGACTTCGAAAAGTCGGCGAAGTTCTTTTCATGCTGCACCCTCGCCTCTTCGGGAGTTCTCGGTGTGGTGTCAGCAACTGCGGAGCGCTGCGTCTCATCCGATGCGCGAAAGTCGGGAGCGCTCTGCTTTTCCTTAAGTGGCCACTCGCTCGTGCGTCTCCAGTGTTCGCGCTCCTCCGAAGTCAAATCCTGCTCGGACTTCGGCTCAGGTCGTGCTTCAGGCTTTGAGTTTGTTTTGAGTGGCCACTTGCCAGCTTCGCGAAATGCCTCGCGCTCTTCCTGGCTCAGTTGCTCACCTGGCTTGAGTTCGCGCTCAAGTTCCGCGGTTAGCTTGCTGGTCGGTAGGTCGCCAGAAGTTTTCCAGTCCGCGCGCTGGTCACGTGTAAGGCTGCTGAGTGAAACAAGTTCCTTCGTTGGTTTCTCAGGTGCGGGCTCGGCGTCCTGAAACGCTCGGCCTGAGAATTCTTCCCAAGACTGGATTCCCGCTTGCCGCTGCAGTAACCGCTGCTCCTCGGTGATGTGTGGCGTTGTGCTCAACTGTTCCTCCGGATCTGTGCGAGCTGTTCAATTGTTTTCTGCTCAACAAAGTGCGCGATCGCTCGCAATTTCTTGATCGCTGCCTCCGGGCGCAGCGCTGCAAACTCCTGACAGAGTCCCGGATTCTTCCCGACGAGATAGCACAGGTCTGGCGCGTTATCGAGCTGCAGAAGTTCCGGCAGAAGGAAGTCCGGCACAAGGCTTCCGGAAAGCACCTGATCGAAGTCGGTGTACACCTTGCGGAAGACTTCGCATTGCCGCACGAAACGTTCCTCTGCGACTTGCTTTCTCACGGCCGCATTCACATCAGCGCCGGCTTGCTTCAGTTCGTCGCGCTCTCTGCGCACCGACTTGAGTTCGTCGAGCAACGCGGTGAATCGTCGGGCCGTGTCCGCTTTGCCGCGGTGCCGTGTCGGCTGGGACTGCACTTGCGCGCTCGTGCTCATCCGTTCTCCCCAATCCACCATTTCACAAAGGCAGCGGCGGCAGGGGCGCGCTCAGTGATCTCTTTTCGGATTGTTCGCAAGAGTGCGAGCTTCGCTAGGTTTGGAAACTCGTCATGCTTCTCCAAGTCGGGATCACGCACTCCGAGCTCTTTCTCCAGTCGCCGCATCATGCGAATACGCGAGTCCACCAGTACAAACATCAAGTCGTCCAGGCCCTCGTCCAATTCCGCGAGTTCTTGACGTATTTGCTGGGCTTCCTCTGGCGTGAATGGCGTGAATTCCGGCCTCTCGCTGCTCATGCGGTGACCGCCTCTCGCTGCTGCCGCTTTTCCAACTCAGTTGCGGCGATCTGCCAGCGACCATCGTTCTTTTCCGCCTGAAGTCGACCGGCGGCGAGAAGTGCGTAAACGTACTGCATGCTCAGCCTGGCAGCGCGCGCGAATTCTGACGGACTCAGAGCCTGCTTGTGTTCCATATGTAGCGTTACTCCTGCTGCTGCTCACACTACCGAGAACACATCAGACCGACCAGCGGAAAAAATGTCGAAGCCTTTATTTCCGCTCTCGGTAGCAAACTGGTAGCACATGATGGCCTGGCGCGACGTAACTCTTTTGCCCTTCGATATATTATGGGCGCGACTCTCTGGTTTTAAACCACTAGGTCGGTCCCGTCCCGAATTTTCCTACGCAGGCGTTACCAATCCCCGCGCTGCAAAATTGGCGCATCTATGTCTATGTCTTCGATAGACTTACTAGCGTTTAGCCACCACTGAGAACGGCGGACAAATCCTCGAAAAGTACGCAATTCGTTAAATTCTGGCCAACGCCCTATATGTACCCCCAGGGGCCCTGTAACCAGTGTCACCACTCAAAAGGGGGGGTTCTACATTTTCTATGAGCATATGTTCCCCTGTGTGTGCGTACATTCACTGGTTACAGTGGTTACAAACATGAAGAATCAGCGGCATGGCACTGGTTACCATCACTGGGTACACACTGGTGACACCGGTGACGTTCGAACGTAAAACCATTTCAGGCGGTTTGACTGGCGCACCTGTTTGCGTTTCCAGCCATTGCGGGTCAGGCACCGCGCGACTTGGTTTTTGTCTTGCTGTGTGCAGCGATCAACGTCTTTGCCAATTCCATGCACTAGGATGTCGGTGACGGTGACCCGTTCCGCGTCAGAGTCGAAAGGATCAATTGGCAACTGCGCGCCGCCGTCTGTCGCATAGCGCTGCTTGGGACCATCCACCCAATCCAGAATCAGGGCATCCCAGACTCCCTCGTCATAGCGCGCATCCTGCTCAGTGCGGGCCAATTCGTTCAGTTCCTGAGTGTCGAGCCACCAGGCGGAACCTGCCTTGTAGCGCTCATAAGCTTCAGCCCAGAGCTGATCTCTATCGCGGGTGAGGCCTGCGATGTCGATACTGCCGCAACGTACGGGCCAGAATCGGCGGTTGCCTGTTTCGTCCGTCAATGGCGTCTGATCGTTGGTCGACGCGGCGAATACACAGGAGCGCGGAACGTCCTCAGCGCGCCGGCCGTAAGGAACGCGAAAATGATCGGTCCGCGATGTCAGAAATGCTTTAACCCGTTCGAGCTCTCCGCGGCGAACCTTATCGAGTTCGCCAATCTCGAGAATCCATTTGCCGTGAAGTTCGATCCGTGAGTCTTTCGAACCAAGGTCTGAGATGTGATCTGCGAACCAAGCATCGCCCGCAAGTACGCGCAAGGCGCTCGATTTCCGAATTCCTTGCGGTCCTTCCAGTAACAACGTGTAATCGGCCTGGCATCCGGGTTGGAAGATCCTCGCTACTGCTGAGATGAGCCAACGAGATCCAACTGCGCGCGAGAAGGCTCTGTCTTCCGAGCCTAGGTGCTTGATCGTCCAGTTATCGATCCGCGGCTTTCCATCCCACACCAACCGGTTCAGGTAATCCTTGACGGGATGAAAGCAGTTATCTTTCGCGACGGTTTGAACCGCCTCGCTGGCCACTTTCGAGTTTACGAGGATGCCGAGATGCTGCAGCCACTCGGCAGTTCTGGAATCGTCGTAGTCGGTCCAGTTCTCGCCACTTGCCTTTGACCATGGCGGCAATTTCTTTACCACGGTGTACAGCGAAAATTCGTTGAAGGCGAGCACACCATCCCACTCCGGGCAGTAGCGGAGCGCGGTGATGGCATTCGCCAGCAAAGGCCTGGGATTTCCCGCCTCCGTTCGGATCATCAGAGTAGAGATGTCAGGCAGGGGCTCGACTGTCTTGCGCGAAACTGCGCGTTCAGGTGTCATACGCGGTCCAGCCTCTCCCTGATCTCTGCAATCAGTAAGTCAGGATCGCGCAGTTCGGCCAATCCTTGGGGTATCCACTCGCTGATTCTCAGGAGCTGCCGAGCGCGCGCGTTGCTCATGACCCTTGTCGCGTGATAGCGCGCGTGCCTGGACTCGACAACGACTCCGTAAACTAACTGGCCCACGAGTGCGAATGCGTTCTGATCGCCGCCCAACTCGTCGGCCACGGAAAGTAAATCAATCGGAGCACCGTTACGATGCAGAGCTAGGATGGCTTCGAAGGCGCGCGCATGGTTAGATAGCAGGAAATGCTCAGCGGCTATGCCAGTCGTCAAGATGTCCCCGAGCAATGCCGGATTTTCAATCAGGCAGCCCAACACTACCTGCTCGGAAATCACCTGTGCTATATTGTCGCTGTCTGCGTTGAAAGCTTGTTCCGATTCGGCCCGCTCCCGGTGGGCCGTTTCGTTTTTGGCCCTAGAACGGGATATCTGCATCGGTAATCTCCACTCCGTGAATGTTCGGGGTTATCGGCGCCGGTACTGGCTCGCTGGGTTCAACCTGAATCGACTCCGCAACGATTTCAACAGCAGAACGCGCCGTCCCGTCTTTTGCGGTGTAGCTCGCATCTCGCAGTTTTCCGAAGATTTCAACGTTACGGCCTTTGGCCAATCCTTCGAGGCAGCTCTTGTGCCAAACCGAAACGCTAAAGAACTGCACCGGCCACGGCGTTCCGTCCTTGCGTTTACCGCCTCCGCCATGAGCAAGACGGAATTTCGTCGGTCCTTTGCCTTGCTGTTTGGGGTCAGTGGCGATCCGCCCGGTAATGCGCAGTTCATTGATTAGCGGCATGGCACCCCCTGAGACAGGTGCACCTTGCGCGATTCGAGGAATGCGATCAGATCTTCCAGGTCGTACTTGATGGTGTGCCCGACCTTGATGTAGGGCAGATCGTAACGCTTCGTGCAACGCCAGACGGCGAGCGTTCCGGCTGACATGCCAAGGAATTCAGCGGCTGCCTGAGGTGTGAGTAATTGCGGCCTAACTGCAGTGTGCATCGTTTGCTCCTGTGAACTTGCGTTAACAAGAGCAAAGTAAATAACTCTGGGTGGGGTTAAAAGTGGAGGATATTACTTGCGGTTTATTTCCACCGGGAGCGGGCTGGCAGTTCCCGTCCACTCCGGGCTAGCACTCCCTTCAAAACTACTTCGAGTGTGCGGCGTTCTCCACGGAACCGCTCGGCACATCTGTTTTTCCTGTCCGCCTCATTTTTATGCGACTTTGGTTCTTCCCCTCGTTTGTGCGGCGGCCTTGTCCGGTCACACAACCTATCCGCGATTTCGCAGTCAGTAAAACCTCTGAGCCAGAGATCCAAGGCCGAAAGGGCAGTTGTTGCGTGAGGAGCACCCAGCTTCCGGATCTCTAGTATTTCTGATTCGAATTGCTCGTTCGAAACGCCAGACTCAAATAACGCTCGAAAGACTTGAGTCTTTCGACGAACTTCGGAGGAATCATTTCGAATCACCCATCCAGTCAGGTCATTGAGGTCTTTAATTAGTTCACGCAGTTCTGCATATTGGAAAGCATCAGCATGGCCTAGTGCTTCATTCATTTCTAGAAAGACTTCGAAGGCGCAGGCCGTTCCCGGACACAGTTTCGGATCGATTGCTGCTAAGTCGGCCCGCCAACCATCCATTGACGGCTGCACAATACTCGCATAAATTTTCTTCGCATATGCGACCTGTTCTTGCCAATGATTAAGCTCGGCCGGGCTCAATTTCCACCTCCCAGCAAGGCGATCGCACCGCCCGCAATAAGCATGGCATCTGTTGCTTTGTTTACGGATGCGCGTACCGGATCAAGGTCAAGTCGCGCATAAATCTGGGTAGCCTGAATGCTGGAATGTCCTAGGCTCTTACCAATAATTGGCAGAGATGCGCCAGTAGCAGCCTGCCACGAGCCAAGCGTGCGGCGAAGATCATGCAGCCGAAGGTCTGTGAAACTCGGCACGGGTTTGAATTCCGCGAAGTCCTTTTCTGTTTTCCCCTTGTTCGCGTCCAGCCAATCACCGCGCTCGATGTTGCGGGCCCGTTCAAGAATCCGCTTCCATGCAGTCTTAGGCTCGACGAGATGACCCGTTTTACCGACTCCAGGGAATACCCATTCGCTAGGCTTGCTTTCCTCTTCGGCGCTGGCCTTCAGGGATTCAGCCTTGCGACGTGCAAGGATTTCCACAACTGCGGGCGTCAGAACTACGGTAATAGGTTCGTCAGATTTCGCTTTCTCTGCTGAGATATTCCACTCGCTTCTCGTCCAGTCGATTTCATCCCAGCGCATCGATTCGACGTTTCCACGGCGTCCGCCAGTCAGCAAGCTAACAAGGATGTAATCGCGGATTGTCCCGTTCTCTTCGTTGGCGAGTGATTTGAAAAATGCCGGCAGTTCGTTGCCATCGAGAAACCTTGCCCGCTTACGTTCTTTGAATGAGCGGATGCCTGCCGCGGGGTTCTCTCCTTCGTATCCCCAATCATTGCGAGCTCGATTGAACATCGCGCTTAACAGTTCAATTACGCGATTGGCTGTGTACCGACCCCGCGTTCTGCCGATGTGTGAATGGAGCGCAACAACGTCGGCTTTGTGAATGGATGAAATTTTGCGCAGGCGCCAACCGTGCAGGTGCAGATTGAACATGCGCTGGTAATCTTTCCAGCTGCGCGTGCGTTCCTTCGCGTAGAGCGTCAGGAAGGTATCGAGCAGTTCCTGCAGTGTCATCTCTGCGCGTACCGATCGCTTCTCCGCTGCCGGATTGCCGCCCTGGGCGATAACACTGTTCATTTGTGACGCAATTCCACGAGCCTGCTCTATCGTGAGGTCGGGATAAGCACCGATGGAAATGCGCTCGGGGCGGCCTGCAACCTTGCGGTACAAAATGAATGTTTTCTTGCCCAATGGACTCACAGCGAGAGCCAAGCCGCGCACTTCGTCATCGTAGAAGTATGCACGCTGGCCATTCGTCGGAGCATACAAGCCATCAATTCGTTTCTTAGTGAAGTGGAAGCGCCGTGCTACCGCCGTGCTACCCTTGGTAGCAAATTTGAGTAATTTTGGTGAACTTTTGTTAACCATGGCAGGCTCAGAATAGCGCCGTAAGCCTAAGGAAATCAAGCATTATTTAAGATTATTAAGCTGGGCTAAAGAGTCGGGAAGGTGGCTACGAACCAGAAGGTCGGGAGTTCGAATCTCTCAGGGCGCACCATGTTTTGACCAGATGCAAATCAGGTTCTGGACTGTTTTTCCCTTTCGGACGAATCCATTCGTCATTGATTGTTCTGAGTCTCTTGTCAGAAATGGGTGAGTTGGGATTTCCCTTCCACAAAACTTCTGCTAGTCTTTCCGCAGCCCTGTTGTTTCGAACCGTTACGATTTCTTCCGGTTATCGGGCAAGCGCGCCATGCCGAAGCCAAGTCAAACACAAGATTTGTCTGTCCTCGCGTCCGCCAAGAATGGCCTGGTGTATCTCACGGCCAACGATTGGGCGCTCGTTGTGGATAAGGGAACGCGGCGGCAATTTAAACGCGGCGAGTCCCTGGTACAGCAGGGACGCCGCACCCACGGAGTTTTCGTGCTGCTGAATGGCACCGCATCGGTAGAAATTGCTGGGCAGACGCGACCGGCCGAAATCGGACCAGGGGAAGTCTGCGGAGAGATTTCGTTCCTTGATGAACTCCCGGCTACGGCTGACGTCGTTGCCCGAGACACCATCGAAGCCTACTACCTTGACCGTCCGACGCTGCAGTCTCTATTCGAATTGTTTCCCCACCTTGGCTCCCGCTTCTACCGGTCACTGGCATCAATCTTGTCGCGCAGGTTGCGGGAAGTGATCGGACGTCAGGCTCCAGCTCAACCTTCCAAGAAGGATCCTGCCTAAAGGCGGTTTAAGCCAGCAAATGTGCTAGCCTAAAAGTTCTCGACTGAGGACGGTCTGAATTTAGATCTCGGCATCCCCTATTTCAGGCCTGCAGTTTTATGGTTGATCCTGTCAATCTGCGTCTGGCGCTAGTGTCGGCGGGTGTGCTCGGCTTCCGGCACGGGCTCGACTATGACCACATCGCAGCGATCTCTGACATCAGCAGTGTGCAGTCCCGTCCCCGTGATGCTATGCGCTATGGGCTCCTCTACGTCACGGGGCATGCGACCACGGTGGCTTTACTGGGGTCCGCCGCTGTAGCATTTCGTATCGCGCTACCTCCGGCAAGCGATCGATGGGCAGAGCGGCTGGTCGGGATCACACTGCTTGTGCTTGGCTTTTATGTGCTGGGCACTTTCTTTCGTCCCTCGACCCACAGCCACGCGCCGAAAACCCGAATTACTTTGCTGGTCAATGCTGCGCTCTGGGTGTACTGGCGGCTGACGCGATTGTTTGGCGGCACGCGAGTCGAGGCGCCGCAAGTCTTCAAAGACGGATACGGGACCACGTCGACGTTCCTGGTTGGAGTCATCCATGGATTGGGAGCGGAGACTCCGACGCAGATCTTGCTGTTTCTGATGGCGGCGAATCTCGGCGGAACGGGTGCGGGACTGCTCGGCTTACTTGCTTTTATCGTCGGGTTGATCGCGATGAATACGCTCATGTGCGCGTCGGCGGCGGGATTGTTTTCAGCAACCCTGGCCCGTCCGAATGCGCTGAAAGCTCTCACGCTCGCGACCTCAGCCTATAGCATCGTTGTCGGAGCCATTTTCCTGATAGGCTCGGCGAGCAAATTGCCATCGCTCACAAGTTAAAAGGCACCCACTTTCCCCATCTCAGCAAGGCGCCGGGCTTGTATTCGCTGATCCTTAAACGATCTGGCGCCCGAACGCCGTTACCCCAGTAATCTGCCTATGGGGATTACCGTTGACCCACCACGCCTACCCTTCTTAAATTGCCAACAGGGGGTTGTATGAAAGATATCCATGAGGTCCTGCGGCAAAAGCAGGCGAAATACGCCCAACTAGGCAAGCAGATCGAGATGCTCCAGCAGGCTGCTGAAAAGCTGCGCGAAGTGGCGCCACTGCTGGCCGAGAGCGACGAAGAAGATAACGTCGTTTTAGCTGACGTCGACGAAGCCGTGGCGGGAGCTGATGCGATGGCCGCAAAGGCATCGGCGGGCGCAAGCGGAGCGAGTGGTTCCAAGGCATCACGGCCTTCCGCTCCTCGCTGGCCGTAACCCTGTCCCCTGACGACAGGAACCATCGAATATGAACCTTCAAGCGCTACTGGTCTCGAGCGACGATTCCGCAGCTGACGTGCTGGGCAGAGTTCTGTCCGGGTTCGGCATTGCTACGGACCGATCCAGCGATCCGGAAACCACCATGGAGCGCATTCAGCACCAGAAGTTCGACGCGCTGGTGGTGGACTTCGACGATCCGAAAGCAGCCGAAGAGGTTCTGCACCAGGCGAAAACGCTCGGTTCGGCGCCGTTGAGCATTGCCTTGGTCGCCGATACGACGAAAGTCCGCCAGATTCTCACCGGTGGAGCGCACTTTGTACTGTACAAGCCGATCTCGGAGGAGGCTGCGAAAGCTGGATTGCGAGCCGCGGCAGCGTTGCTGAGCCGGGAGCGGCGCAAGGCGTTTCGCGTTCCAGTGCAGGCCCCGGTGGAAATTACGCTTCCGGATACCCGCAAGATGGATGGCATTTTGCTGGATCTCTCCGAAACTGGCATGGACGTTCTCACCGCCGAGCCTCAGGTTGCGACCGGTTTGCTCGCCTTCCACTTTAAGCTGCCCGATGGAGGGGTCGAAGTCGAAGGTCATGGCCAAGTCGCCTGGGCAAATCCCAATGGACAAACCGGGGTGCATTTTGTCGATCTGCCCGAGAGCAAGGCAGCGGAGTTAAAGGGGTGGTTGAAGGCGGCGGCAATAGCGGTTGGCACGATTCCAGACGAATCCGTGCCGCATTGCAAGCTCACTGATTTAAGCCTGGGCGGATGTTATGTCCAAACGGACGCGCCATTTCCTGAAGGTGCGCTCATCGACTTTTGCCTGAAGACGACGGAGCTTGAAGTCCATACCGACGGCATGGTGCGGGTAGCCCATCCGGGTCACGGAATGGGGGTTGAGTTCCCATCCCGCACTGCGGAGCAGCGCGCTCAGGTTGAGAACGTTATTAACTTCCTGCGTAGTTGCCCGGGAACTATGCCAGATCTGAGCATCTCTCCAAAAGCGTTGGTCGCTGACCTCACTCAATTCGAGTCTGGTGAGAAGAAAATTGAACCTGAAGAGGAATGGGAAGATCCGCTCCTCGAATTGCTGCGTCGCGGTGCCTCTCTGCAGCAAGAAGAATTCCTCGCCGAACTGCAGCATCAGCGCAATCCCGAAACAACCGCCTCCGTCTAAATTTCAGCTTTGTTAGCTATCAGGTGTTCAGCTCTTAGCTCTTAGCTCTGGGCTAGGGACGTCTATCTTCATTCTCACCCCGTCCGCGATCCCACAAAAAGAAAAAAGCCTCTCGTGGCAGGTTATTGGTGTGGCGATTGTTTGGGCAGGAAAGCAATGGGCAGCGACAGCGTGAGAGCGCGTTTGGGAGCGAGAGGCTTTTTCGGGGGCTTGTCCGAAGAATTGAAGAATCCGACCCCGTCTCTGGTGCGGATTCCTCGATTCCTCGTGGTCTGTTCCACCCCAATGCGACTACGTTAGCGCGACCGCATTGCGGAATGATTTCAGCAATATTAAATCTGGGTTAAATTGGGAGCGTCTGTTTTCCGAATTGCCGGTGTTGAATTTCTCTTTAGCAAGAGGAAACTCTGGAACAATCTGGCGCGACTTTGAATTCGCGGCGTTTGCCCAAGACATCTCCACGGCTGCTTTGGAGGCCACTGCTGGCGATCGGAGCGGCAGTATTTGCAGTAGAAATCCCCTTTTTCTTTCTTGGAACGCCGTCGGGGCATGACGTCGAGTTTCACCTGTATTCCTGGCTGGAAGTGCTTTCGCAGTGGAAGCACGGCATTCTTTATCCGCGGTGGGCGGCGTTAGCTCACTTTGCTTATGGGGAGCCACGATTTGTTTTCTACCCGCCAGCTTCATGGACGCTGGGCGCGTTCATCAGCGCCATTTTTCCGTGGACGATCGCATCGCCGATCTACATATGGATTGTGCTGGTGCTGGCAGGCGTGTCGATGTTTCTTTTGGCGCGACGGTGGTTCGACCAGCGCGATGCGACGTTCGCCGCCGTCCTCTACGCGGTGAATCCATACCATCTCGTGATTGTTTACTGGCGTAGCGCCTTTGCCGAACTGCTGGCGAGTTGTCTCGTCCCGCTGCTCTTGCTGCTTGTACTGAGACTTGCCGATGGAGAGCGCCGGGCGATCGTGCCACTCGGATTTCTGTTGGCAGCATCATGGCTCACGAATGCACCAGCAGCGGTGATGATTCATTATTCAATGGCTTTGTTAGTTGTGTTCTTCGCGTGGAAGCGGAAATCGCCTTCGCTATTGCTGACTTGTGGTGGAGCAGTTCTGCTGGGCGCGTGCCTCGCCGCTTTCTATCTCCTCCCCGCAATCTACGAACAACGCTGGGTAGAAATTGCGAATGCCGTCTCGCAGGGATCTCGGCCCGACGATAACTTTCTCTTTATTCACACCACCGATCCCGATCATGATGCTTTCAACAAGATCATTTCGTGGATCGCACTTCTGGAAATGATCATCGTCGCGGCGAGTGCTGTCGCTGCCAAGCAGTGGCGAGAAACCACACGCGAGCTGTGGGTCGCATTGGCAGGCTGGGCAATTGCCTGCAGCCTGCTGATGTTTCGCTTCTCGTCGCTGCTATGGAGGATCCTGCCGAAGATGGAGTTCATGCAGTTCCCGTGGCGATGGCTGCTCTGCCTCAGCATGATCTTTGTGCTCTTCGTGACGGCAGGTCTGCGGCGTTCGCCGATGCGCGCCGCCGTGTGTGTGCTGTCGCTCGCTAGTCATCATGGTGGGCTGGCACCGCGCGCAGGCCCCTTGGTGGGATACTGCCGCCGACCTGCGCGAGATGCAAGACAACATGTATATCGGAGCTGGATACGAGGGAACGGACGAATACACACCGTTGGGTGCGGATCCATCGGCAATCGATAAGGACGCCCGCAAGGTGACCGTAGAAGGCCCGGCCCACGCCGAGATTCGCGTGCAGCGTTGGGACGCAGAGATCAAGACATTCACCGCCCAGCTTTCGGCTCCAGACCAACTGGCGTTACGGCTTTTTTCCTATCCGGCGTGGAAGGCGGAGGTGAATGGGCACGCCGTAGAGACGACTTCACTGACGAAGACTGGACAGATGCTCGTACCCGTCGAGGCTGGCATGAATCGCGTGGAGATCAAATTTGTACGAACTTGGGATCGAAGGCTGGGAGGATGGATTTCCGTGGTCAGCGCGTTGTGCGTGAGTCTATGGCGAGTCAGGGTGAGACTGGGAAGACTCGACGCAATGTGAGAGCGGCGTCATCCCGAAGCCCCGCGCTTTCACCAGCGGGGCGAGGGATCTCGCGTGGAGCTTTGCGGCCTCAACTTTGATGCGCGCAAGATCCTTCGCTCCGCCTGAAAAGCGGCTGCGCTCAGGATGACGCCGCTCCCGAAATGATGACAAAACGAATTCTGATTGCAACTTCGAATCCCGGCAAGCTGCGCGACTTTGCCGGAGCGGCGGCGCCTCATGGGATCGAGATTGCCGGTCTTCCGAATTTTGCCTCCGTGCCGCTGGTTGTCGAAGACGGACAAACCTTCGAAGAGAACGCGCGTAAGAAGGCTGAAGAATATAGCGCATATGTTCCGGGAGAGATTGTGCTGGCGGACGATTCCGGCCTGGAGATCGATGCTTTAAACGGCGCTCCGGGGGTCCACTCGGCGAGGTATGCAGCAGACCAGCCTCATCTTGCCGACGAAAATACCGACGACGAGGCGAACAATGCGCGGGTATTACGAGAACTGCGGCGCGTCCCCACTGAAAAGCGTACCGGCCGTTTTGTGTGCGTGCTCGCTGCCGCGCGCGACGGCGAGACTCTGGCGACATTTCGAGGAACTGCAGAAGGCGTTATCTTAGACGCGCCGCGTGGGACGAGCGGCTTCGGATATGATCCGCTCTTCTACTTTCCGCAGATTCAGAAGACATTCGCGGAGCTGCCTGCCGAGGAGAAGGCGAATTACAGTCATCGCGGTGCAGCCTTCCGACAGTTTCTGGAATGGTGTGCGAAGCAATTTCCTGACGATTACATCTAAAATCACGTGACGCTCAAAGCACATCAGTCTCCCAAGGCGCTCATCTTCGACATGGACGGTGTTCTGATTGACTCAGAGCCTCTGCACAAACGTGCCAAAGAATTGGCTTTCGGAGAAATCGGACTGGTGCTGCCGGAATCGGTTTACGACGGTTACAAAGGCCGTCCCGATGCGGCGGTAATTCCGGCAATGCTCGGTGAGAAAGGCCTATCCCCCGACCAGATTGCTGAAGTGCTGCACCGCAAGCACAAGATCTTCGAAAAGATCGAGCACGAGATTAAGCCGGTTCCGGGCGCTGCCGAATTTGTCATGTGGGCAAAGTCCCGCTACCGGATTGCCCTAGCCACGTCAGCCACTGCCAGAAACCGCGAAGCTGCGCTAAAGATCCTCGGGATTGGCAATCCCTTCGAAGCGATCGTCGACAGCGGCAGAAAACACCGTCCGAAGCCCGATCCCGAAGTGTTCCAGATCGCGATGTGCGATTTGGGATTGGGGCCGGAGGATTGCTGGGTTATCGAAGACTCGATGAACGGCTTGCGTGCGGCGAAAGCGGCTGGGTGCTTTGCCGTGGGCATCACGACGACTTTTGATTCCGAGACGTTGCGGCAGGTAGGGGCAGACGTGGTCGTCCATTCATTCGCAGAGTTGCGTACATTGCTGGAATCGGTGTGAAAGCTTGGTTTCCTTGACTTCACTTATTCCGGCACACGATAATGAAAAGTTCTTTTCTCATAGCGGAACTTATAAGGAGCCTCTGTGGCGTCAGCCAGTTCTTCTGCTCCCGGAGTAAGTAAAGAAGTGGGTAAGTACGTTGCGCATGGTGGGGTCGCTCCGTTGCGGGCTGGTGAAGGAACGTCGTTTCTTCTGCGTCGCCTGCATTCCTTAACCGGGATCGTTCCCGTTGGCGCATTCTTGTTCGAACACATTCTGATCTCGAACTCGACGGCGATCAGCGGACCATCCGCCTACGCCCGCCAGGTCAGCTTTCTGGCGAACCTTCCTCTGGTGTTCTTCCTCGAGTTGTTCGGCATCTGGATTCCAATTGCGTTCCACGCGCTTTATGGCTTCTACATCTGGTACCGCGGCCAAGCGAATACGGCGGCGTATCCATGGAGCGGCAACTGGATGTACACCATGCAGCGCTGGACGGGCGGCATCGCGTTCTTCTACATCGTGTGGCACACCTACACCATGCGTTTCACCGGCGTCGATCTGCATGACAGTCCCATGTCCTCGTTTGGCAAGGTCGCGAATGAAGTGCACAATCCGTGGCTGCTGGCGTTTTACATCGTCGGATTGATCGCCGCATCATGGCACTTCGCCTATGGGATCTGGCTGTTCTGCGCGAAGTGGGGCATCGTGTCCGGCGACAAAGCGCAACAGCGGCTTCTGCGATTATGCCTGGCCTTCTTCGCACTTCTGACCGTGGTTGGACTGGTCAGCCTCTACACCTTCCGCACGCGCTTCCAGGAAACTCCACCAAACGGAAACATGGCCGATTCGCATCACGTGATCACGGACGGAAGGGGGGCGCAATAACATGGCTGCTCCCAGAATTATTGTCGTAGGCGGCGGACTAGCGGGACTGGCAGCGGTGATCAAGATTGCCGAGATGGGAGGACAGTGTGACCTGTTCTCCATCGTACCGGTGAAGCGGTCGCACTCGGTGTGCGCGCAGGGCGGCATCAACGCGGCGAAAAATCTGAAGGGCGAAGGCGATTCCACCTATAAGCATTTCGACGACACCATTTACGGTGGAGACTTTCTTGCCAATCAACCGCCGGTGAAGGACATGTGCGACGCGGCGCCCGGGATCATCGATCTGCTCGATCGCATGGGCGTGCCGTTCAATCGCACCCCCGAGGGACTGCTCGACTTCCGGCGATTTGGTGGCACCTTGTACAACCGCACGGCGTTCGCCGGTGCGACGACGGGCCAGCAGCTACTCTATGCGCTCGATGAGCAGGTGCGGCGTTACGAGTCCGAAGGCAAGGTAAAGAAATACGAGCACTGGGAGTTCTTGTCGGCTGTGCTCGATGGGCAGAAGGTCTGCCGTGGCATTTGCGCGCTGGACCTGCGCACGATGGAAGTGCGGACCTTCCCTGCCGATGCGATCATCATTGCGACGGGCGGCAACGGCGCGATTTTTGGCAAGTCGACCAATTCCGTGGTCTGCACGGGATCGGCACAATCGGCGCTCTATCAGCAAGGGTGCTACTACGCCAACGGCGAATTCATTCAGGTGCATCCGACCTGCATTCCCGGTGAGGACAAGCTGCGGTTGATGTCGGAGTCGGCGCGCGGCGAGGGCGGGCGCGTCTGGGTACCGAAGACTCCGGGCGACAAGCGCGATCCGAAATCGATTCCGCAGAACGAGCGCTGGTACTTCCTCGAGGAGTGGTATCCCAAGTACGGCAATCTGGTGCCGCGCGACGTGGCGACCCGTGCCATCTTCAAGGTTGTCTTCGAGCACAACCTTGGCATTGACGGCAAGCCGATGGTCTATCTAGACCTGACGCACATCGATCGCAAGATTCTCGATAAGAAGCTCGAGGGCATTCTCGAAATATATGAGAAGTTCGTTGGCGACGATCCGCGCGATACGCCGATGAAAATTTTCCCCGGCATGCATTACACCATGGGCGGGCTCTGGGTCGATTACAAGCAGATGACCAACGTCCCGGGAATTTTTGCCGCTGGAGAGTGCGAGTATCAGTACCATGGCGCGAACCGATTGGGTGCGAATTCGCTGATGTCATGCATTTACGGCGGAGGGATCGCCGGCCCGAATGCGGTGAACTACGCGCGCGGGTTGCAGGCAGCCGCTGATAGCAATGGGCACTTCTCCGCCGAGCAGAAGAAACAGGAAGAGAACAACGCCCTGCTGATGAAGAATGACGGCAACGAGAATCCGGTGAAGTTGTGGCGCGAACTGGGCGAATTGATGACCAAGGATTGCACGGTCATCCGCTACAACAAGAACCTGCAGCAGACCGATGCGAAGCTGGTCGAGTTCCTGGAGCGCTATCGCAAGATTAACCTGAGCGATAAGACGTTATGGGCGAACACGACTGTGGTCTTCGCGCGGCAGCTTTTCAACATGCTGCAGTTGGCCCGGGTGATTGCGCAGGGCGCGAGACTGCGCGACGAATCGCGTGGGGCGCACTACAAGCCGGACTTCCCCGAGCGTGACGACAAGAACTGGATGAAAACAACGAAGGCATATTTCGCGCCGGACGCGGACGAGCCGAAGTTCGAATTCGAGCCGGTGGATGCGGCGCTGATTCCGCCGCGGCCGAGGAAGTACTGAGGTTGAATCTACGGGATGACAGCTTCTTGCGCATCAGTCGTGATGAGTCTAGCGGTTATGCTGGCCTCGCAGGGAGCTCTGACGCAGCAATCGGTATCAGGCAGTGAGAAATCTGCGGCTGATATGGTTGCGAAGTTCGTAGAGACGGCGCGCAGGCATAACGGTCTTCCGAAATTGCGCCGGATTAGGGATGGGCACCTACGAGTCGACGCATGCCAGCGTGCCGCTCGAGGTGACAAATCCCTCGGACGCAGCTCCGGAATCGGGCCGCCCGAAAAGGTTGGAACGCTGTCGGCACTTTGGTATTCGACATTGGATCCTAACCAGCCTCCTCCGGAGTTGCTGGAATGGGCAAAAGGTCCTGAGCAGAAATATGAGCAGCCGCATCGCTTCGCAGTGGGCGTATGCCTCGTCAGCGTGTCGGGTGGTGCGGAGCAGCGATATTGGATTGATGTTGGTTCATACATGAGCGCCATCGAGTCGATCCTGAATATACCTACATGGGATTGATTTAAGACTAAAGGCTAAGAGCTAATGGCTGATAAAACTGTCATCATAAAGATCAAGCGTCAAGCAACTCCTACCGCGAAGTCGCACTGGGAGGAGTTCTCTATCCCCTACCGTCCGAACATGAACGTGATTTCGGCGCTCATGGACATTGCCGCCGATCCGGTCACGCGCGACGGCAAGGCGACCACGCCCATCACGTACGATTCGAATTGTCTCGAAGAGGTCTGCGGATCGTGTGCCATGTTGATCAACGGTAAGGCGCGGATGGCTTGCTCGGCGCTGATCGATCAACTCGAACAGCCGATCCGGCTGGAACCGTTTTCCAAGTTCCCGATCGTCCGCGATCTGGCAACCGACCGCAGCGTAATCTTTGAAAATCTTAAGGCCGTGAAGGCGTGGGTGCCGATCGATGGCACATATGACCTTGGTTCCGGGCCGAAGATATCGCCGGAAGAGCAGGAACAGGCGTATCCGCTTTCGCGCTGCATCTCGTGCTGCTGCTGTATGGAGGCGTGTCCGCAATTCAACGAGGACACGGGCTTCGTTGGCGCGGCGACCATCTCTCAGGTGCGCCTTTTCAATACCCATCCCACGGGCAAGGAATTAAAGCGCGATCGCCTGGCCGCTTTGATGGGCGACGGCGGCATACAGGAATGCGGTTATGCGCAGAACTGCGTCGAGGTCTGTCCCAAGGACATTCCGCTGACCAAGTCGATTTCCGAAGTCGGCGGCCAGGTTATGAAACAGGCATTGGGTGACCTTTTGCGGCGCTGATTTTTGTCATTTGGCCTCCAACCGGCGAAAGGGAAACGTCATCTCATTCCCGCCAAGTGGCTGGTAGCTTGGTATATAGTGCATTTCGTTGCACCGATCGTAAATGGTCCTTCACTTGCCGATAGTTCTGATAGAACTTCGCCTTGGCAGGCGTGGTAACTGGGCTGTTGAGTACGATCGTAACGGTCCGCCGGGAATCTACGGTTGGACCACTTGACAGCATCTTTTAGAATAGCCGCTACTCGTGAGAGACATTAGCAAGTTTAAATTCGCAGCAGTGATGTCTGCAGCGCTGATTTGTGGCGTGCTGCCGCAATCCGCATTCGCCGTAAAGCATGCTGTATTGCAGAAATCGCACCACAGACATTTCCATTGGCTGCGTTGGAATCCTCTATTCAGGCCCTCGCACGAGTCGCTGTTGCTCCAGAATGCCGAGGTCGACCGGATGAATCTTCCACGGATTCAGGACGATACTGAACTGGAAGCGTTGAAGGCGGATGGTTCTCTGGTGGCCATCATTCCCCATGAGTCGTTACGCATTGAACCGTCGCTGGATCCGTCGCGACGCTTCTGCCGTCCATGGACTCTCGACTTTGTAAATGACCTAAGCCAAGCTTATTACAATCGCTTCCACCAGCAGATTCAGCTGAACTCGGCCGTGCGCACCGTGAAGGTGCAAAGGAAGTTGCGTCGGCATAACCGGAATGCAGCCCCGTACGAAGGAGAGACCGCATCGTCACACCTGGCAGGTTTAACAGTCGACCTGCAGCGTCGCGGCATGAGCAAAGATCAGATTCACTGGATGGAGCGCTATCTGTTCTACATGAAGTCGGTCGGACTCGTGGAACCGGAAGAGGAGCGCCGCCACTGGTGTTTTCATATCATGGTCAGCGGACGCTACTCCGATTGGCGTGAGACGCAGTCGATTATTCCTATCGATCGTCCCGAAGAAGAAAAGCCAGCAACGCCTTCCGCTGAAGTTGCTCTGGGCAGCGGCACCAAGTAGTATGAGCGTTCTCCGGTAGCCTGGTTCCCCGTACTTCCTTTACGATTCCCTCTTATGATCGTTTTGATGGCTGGGCTGCCCGGCACGGGCAAGAGTACGCTTGCGCGGGAACTGGCTCAGCAGATTAACGGACGAGTTCTAAGCAAGGACGACTTTCGGCACTCTCTCTTCAAGCCTGAAGACATCGAGTACTCCGCGCGCCAAGATGATTTCTGCTTACACCTGGTACTGGAAACTGCCGGATATCTGCTGTCGCGCGATCCAATGAAAGTGATTCTTCTCGACGGGCGCCCGTTCTCTCGCCGATATCAGATCGAGAATGTTCTCGCCGTGGCGAATTCTCTGCACCAACCGTGGCGTATTCTGGAATGCGTGTGCTCGGAGGAAATTGTACGGCGCAGGTTGGAAGCGGATACCCACGGCGGGGGCCATCCAGCGGGCAATCGGGACTTCCAGCTGCATCTGGAAGTAAAGGCGCGATTCGAAACGATATTACAGCCCAAGACGGTAATTGAAACCGGTCAACCGTTTACAATCTGCGTGCAGCAAGCACTTGCCGTTCTGCGTTGAAATAATCCGTAAATTCCTTGGTACGAAACATACCGAGGCATACGAAACAATTCCGTGAGCTTCCTTCGTGAAACTTCGTGTCCTTGGTGGTTAAGTTCTTCTGTTTTGTTCCATGGATGAAGAGCCTGTACAATCACAGCCTTGCCCTTAATCATACCGGGCCTCCAACTATGAGAATCAGATCCCTTCTTATCGCCGTGCTGGCGTGCGCGCTGGCTGCGGCTCAAACGAGCCAGCCCCCTTCTACTTCAGGTGACACACAAGTCAGCGCGAAGGCGCGCGCCATTCAAGATTCGGCGATTGTGGTCGACACGCACGCTGATACGCCGCAGCGCTTTCTCGATGAAAACTTCGACATCGGTTCCACCGACCCTAATGACGTTGGACACATCAGCCTGGACAAGGCGCGGCGTGGGAACCTTGGGGCGGAATTCTTTTCCATATGGGTCGATCCGGAAGTAAATCAGGGTCACTTTGCCCGCCGTACCTTGGACCTCATCGATTCTGTCTACGAGCAGGCGGCGCATCATCCCGACCGTATGATGATGGCCTTTTCTCCGGCAGATATCGAGCGGGCGCATCGCGAGCACAAACTCGCCGCGTGCATGGGTATCGAAGGCGGACACTCGATCGAAAACGATATCCACCTGCTGCGCGACTACTACCGCCTCGGCGTGCGCTACATGACGCTGTCGTGGTCGAACACCAATGAATGGGCAGATTCCTCCGGCGACATCGACGACCCGAAGGTGCAACATCACAACGGGCTCACCGATTTTGGAAAGCAGGTTGTGCTGGAGATGAACCGGCTGGGAATGATGGTCGATATCTCGCACGTCGCGGACAAGACGTTCTGGGACGCGATCGCAACGACGAAGGCTCCGGTGATCGCTTCCCACTCATCCGCACGCGCTCTTACTAATGCCCCGCGCAATATGACCGACGAAATGCTGCAGGCCGTCGCCAAGAATGGTGGCGTGGTGCAGGTGAATTTCTTCAACGGTTTCGACGATGAAAACTTTCGCAAGGCCGCCGAGGCGCAGGCAAAGGACGTGGCCGCGGCCAAGCAGAGCTATATGGATCAGATGAAGGCCGAGGGGAAACCGGCAAGCTCCCTCGAGATCGACCGCATTGAGCGCGAATCGATGGCCAAGATCCCTCGTCCTCCACTCAAATCGTTGATCGACCATATCGACCACATCGCGAAAGTCGCGGGAATCGATCACGTCGGGCTGGGCTCTGACTTCGATGGAGTCAGTGGCCAGACGCCGCAGGGGATCAACTCTGCTGCAGACCTACCCAAGATCACGCAAGCGCTTCTCGATCGCGGCTATAGCGCGGATGACATCAAGAAGATTTTGGGTGGAAACCTGATGCGCGTGTTTCGCCAGGTTGAACAAGTGAGTCGCGAGATGCAGGCGGGCTCGAAATAGTCTTGCTGGCGTACAATGCAACGTTGCGACTCATCCAATAATCCCACGCATGCCTCAAGGAGCAACTATGCGTAAAGCAATTGTGACGTTCGGAATGATTCTGATTTCTGCAGCGGTTTGGGCTCAAGCATCTGGTTCACAGGCAAGCACGGCAAAGTCGAGTACAGTGGCGAAACCGGCTGCGTCGGACACCTCGGAGCCCACTGCAATCATTGACACAACTGCTGGCAAGATGAACTGCACACTCTTCCCCAACAAGGCCCCGATCGGGGTGGCTAACTTTATCGGCCTCTCGACGGGCACGAAGGATTGGAAAATGCCCAGCGGCGTCACGAAACACGGCGTGCCGCTGTATGACGGAACCATCTTTCATCGCGTGATTCCGGAATTCATGATCCAGGGCGGAGATCCCGCGGGCACCGGATCAGGGCCCGATCCGGTGAAGGTCTTCAAGAATGAAACGTCGCCCGACCTCAAGTTCGATAAGGCCGGTCGTTTGGCCTACGCGAACGCCGGCCCCGGCACCAACTCGTCGCAGTTTTTCATCACGGAAGTGGCGTTTACCGGACAACAGGGCGCGATGCTCAATGGCAACTACACGATCTTTGGACAATGCGACGAGGCGTCGGTAGCGCTGGTAAAGCAAATCGCCGCGATGAGCCGCGACTCGAATGACCGTCCTTATCGGCCGATCAAGATCAATCACATCACGATTCACAAAACCGGAGGCACGGCGAGGCCTGCAGCAACAACAGCGAAGAAGCCGTCGGCAGCAACCGGGTCAGCACCAGCAACACCAAAACAGTAATCATAGAAGCCCCTCAACTTGGGGGTGAGCCGCTCTTGCGGCAGCGTCATACGTTTTTTGCGAACCCATTTCGAAAGGATCCTATGACTCGTCAGCCTGGAATGTACGCCACGTTTGAAACCACGGAAGGAACCATCGTCTGCCGCCTTTTTGACAAAGATGCGCCGAAGACCGTCGCCAATTTCGTCGAGCTCGCCGAGGGCAAGCGTGAGTGGACGCATCCTTCCACGCGCAAAAAATCAAAAGACCGGCTTTATGACGGAACGATTTTCCACCGCGTGATTCCCGATTTCATGGTGCAGGGCGGAGATCCGCAAGGTACCGGCATGGGCGGCCCGGGTTATCAATTTGAAGACGAGACCAAGGGTTCGCCACACCGCTTCGACAAGCCCGGCAAACTTGCGATGGCCAATGCTGGTCCGAACACAAACGGCTCGCAGTTCTTCATCACGGTCGTGCCGACCAGCTGGCTCACCGGCAAGCACACCATCTTCGGCGAAGTGGTCGAGGGTCAGGATGTTATCGACAAAATTACGAAATTGCCGCGCGGGCGAAACGATCGTCCCAGCAAAGACGTGGTTCTTCAGAAGGTGACGATCGAGACGGTGTGACCCCGCGGCGCTCCGGCAAGACCGGGTACAATCCCGCCTATGCTCGCCGCAATTCCGGCTCTCTCCAATGACGCCCTCAAGCTGCTGCTATTCGTAGCTGTTGGCAGCGGACTGCTGGTGCTCGGACGATGGAGTTCGCGACTAGGCGAACGCTCTGGTGATCTTCCCGAGAATTTGCCAACTCCGGATGCTGAAGAGTTGCTGCCGCGTTCAACGCCGAGAGCATGGCCTCCGTCGGCAGAACAAGTCGCGGCATCGTTACCCTACGATCCCGAACTTGGAAACCTGAGTATTCGCAAGTTTTTCTTCAAGAAGGCCGACGCCATTCCCGGGCCGGATGATCCCGAAGTTTTTGCGGACGAGCTCAACATAGAACTCTACGATCCCGAATCGGGGCATGCGTGGTGGCAGTCCTACTTCGTGGCAACTCCGCAAGGTTTGACGAAGCTGCTGCGGGAAAAGTCCTGGAGATATCTGCACGCGCCCGAGATTCTGATCTTCCCTCGCTACAATCTCGAAGAAATCCGGCGCGCCGTTGTCAGCCGCATCAAGGCAGATCACGACTACTTCAAAGGCAGAGTGCAGGAAGAGGAGGAATCGCTTTGAGGCCCGTTGGGTGTGCACTAGAAAGGCTCACTTCTTACGCTGGCTGTTGGTGCGGAATGTTTTTTGGGTGGGTAGGAGATAGTCGGAACTGGACTACGCGCTTGTGAGATACGATTGGAGCGTTCAATGACTGGACGCGGTTCGCCGAGACGCAGCGGGGCGGAGGCTGGAGTAGGGACATGCCCACGATCAGGAAAGGTCGGTCATCTTCTCGTACGACGCGATTCCGCGATGGCCGGCGCCGACAAATGCTTGCCCGAGACTTCCTCTAAACTCGCGTTCATTGCGAAAAAATCGAATGATACCGAATATCGATCGTGACTAGAAGAAGGCATGGAAAAAAGATCCGGCCGGCGCAATTGCGGGCAGCGAGCTGGTCCAGGAGCATAAATGGAAATTGGGCGACGCCTCACGTAATTCGCATGGGTCGGGATGTAGCCTCACCAGCCGTTTACATTGCGTCCTGTGCGAACGATGCAAGGTCCTCGGCAGAGCTCGTGCTCACACAAAAGGAAACTATGTGACCAGCGGTCCTTCCTGTAACAGTCGGAGGTCGACAGCATACAAATGCTGTGGCGTAGACTTGTAATAGACGGATGCCAATTCATCGGTAGACGCATGGCCGGAAATGTGAAGGCCCCCATTCTGGTGATCCACAGCAGCGTCGGCTGCGTGTAGGTCGGCGATCGAGGCGATCCAATGCGCACACGTAAAAAACGCGATGAGGCTCTTTAGGGTATTCGATTCGCTCAACTTCTCCGCCAGAATCGGCGTCGGGCGTTTTGATCGATTCTTCGATCGAGAAGCCACCGCTCGCACTCCTCCTTCTAATAGAACCTCACTTACACCTCTCCTTTTCTGCCGACCAATTGTAGGTCTGACTGTTCTAGATCATTGCTATTCGATCGGGTCGAGCACGACTGAATCCCGATCTGCTGCTCCCCTTCCCGGTAACTGCACGATCACAATCGCTGACAGCACCAGGACAATTCCCAACGTCTGAATTGGCCTTACGACTTCACCTAGCAGCAGGGCTGCGAGGAGGATCGAGAAGACTGGCTCAAGGCAGCTGGCGATAATGGCGCGCGTGGGCTCCAGGTACTGCAATCCGAGGAAGTAGAGAGAGAAAGATCCCAGGACCGAAATCATCGAGAAGACGAAGAGGAAAGCCCACTGGGCGGGCGTGTAGTGAGCAACTTTCCATGGTGGATTGACGAAGAGCCAGAAGACGGAGGCGGAGGCCAGCGTCCAGGTCAGGACGCGCCAGCGGTCGTAACGGGCGAGGATGCTGTGCCCGCCAACGTTGTAAAAGGCGAAGGAAAACGAAGCCAGCATGGCCGCGATCAGGCCGTAGGAATTGAGATGGAGTGGGGATCCCGATTTTGCGCCCACGATCCCAATCGTCAGCGCAATTCCAGCAAGAGCGACCAGGACTGCGGCGACTTTCTGTGGCGAGAGCTTCTGCTGTCCGCGGGAAACCACATAGAGCAAGACCCACACCGGCGCCGTGTACTGCAGGATGATCGCGATGGCCACGCTCGTCTTCTGAATGGCGACGTAATAGAAGTAGTTCGAGGCTGCCACGCCCAGCATGCCCAGCACAAGGCACTGGATGAGATCCCGAGTGGGCAGTTGGATGCGCCGCCATCCGCGCCTGTCTTTATGAGCAAAGACGAGGGCTGGAAGCAAGACCAGCAGCGAGAACGAAGTTCGAGTCTGCGACAGGATCAGAGGTTCAATCGGATGCAGCGCCTCTCCCGCGAGCGGGAGCTTGCCGGTGAAGACGGCGCGTCCCATTGCCGCGGACACTCCCCAGAGGAAGGCGGCAGACGCGATGAAGAGATATCCGCGCAGAGGATGGCCGTGATTGGAGGTTGAAGAATTCAGTTTTCGGGTACCGAATCCGATGATGGAGCCGAATCGAGCAACTGGTCAAGAAGTGCGGGATCGAATCCGATGATCGGTTCGCCGTCGATCACGAGCGTTGGGGTTTCGTTGCTGTCATACGTTTCGGTCATGGTGCGGCGTGCTTCGGCGTCGGTGGTGATGTCGCGCTCTTCGAAAGTGAGTTCGTGCGCCTCGAGGTAGATTCGCATCAGTTCGCAGGAGAAACATCCGGGTTGGGTGAAGAGAAGGACTCGCATGTGCGGCACCATACTAGCTCTTGATCAACGTTGTTTGTGGATCGCCCGGACTCTTACTCCTCCGGGGCTTCCTCGTCTACGATTCTTATCCACGGCTTTCGCCGTGCCTGCATTCGTTCGTCGCTACGCGGCTTTGAGATCCCCTAAACCTCGTAATAGCGCCGTGTCGAACACCGCGATGATCCGCTAGTCCTTTCGATTACGAATCCAAATATTCGATCTCAAATTTAATTTTCGCCGTCTTCTCCAGCATGGCCGAAACCGAGCAGTATTTCTCTTTTGAGAGCTTAACGGCATCTTCCACGGCTTTATGCGACACCTTGCCGCCCACACGGTATATCAGTTTGATTTCGGTGTAAACGGCGGGATATCCTTGCGCCCGCTCGCCCTCGGCGCTGACTTCGAGACGGGTGAACGGCTCGCGCTTCTTGCGCAGAATGCCGACCACGTCCGATGCCGTGCAGCCGCAGAGTGCGATCAGTACGAGTTCCATCGGTGTATTGGCAGTCTTCTCAGTGGCCGTGTCCATCACAATCGCATGACGCGACGTGGCTTCGCCGATGTAGCGTTCTTTGTCAGTCCAAAGTACTTTCGCTGAGATCACTTTATCTCCGGTTATCCGTGCTGGGTTCGGGATGAATCAGGACGCGGAAAAGTTCTGGCGCGTCCTGTTTGAAACGAATCTCTAATTCTGTCTGGATGTCATGGACACGCGCGAGTGTGAGTGAGTCGGACAGGGTACAGTGGCAGGAAAGGTAGAGTCGACCCCGCACACGCTTGAATATGAACTCGTGCACATCGAGGATTTCGGGGAACTGCGCGGCTACGGTCCGCAGTCGATACTCCAGTTCGGCGTCGCCGCCAAGTTCCTCCGGTGTTTCAATGGTGGCGGGTTCGCTTTCGATGTGAGTCAGGATATCGGCAATCTCCGGCAGATCGCGGCGCATATCGGCTTCCAGTTCTGTGACCTGATCGTGGGCTTGCTTGAGGGTCATGCGCTCGTCGAGTTCGATGTGCTGCTCGACGTGCAGGTGCCCGGCAAGATCCTGCACACTAATATCGTGGACGTTGAGATTGTTGCGAGTCGCGACAGCGCGAATCCGATCGAAGATGTTTTCGGTACGTTGCGCGCGCGGCAACGGCTGCACCGTCACGTCGGCGTCAGGCAAGATGCGGCGCACGGACTCAGTGACGGCCGTGGCCAGTTGACCCGAGCGCTGAAAAGTAACGGTTCGGGCGACTCCGATAGCGAGATCCGCGAAGTAGCGATTCCCGGCGCGACGAATGCGGACGCGATCCACTTCAAGGACGCCCGGGACGCGCAAGACCGCATCGTAAATCTGCGATCGAACGCCGGGGGGAGCCGCATCGAGCAAAGCGTCAACAGTTCGGCGAGCTAAGCGCCAGCTGACCGAAACTACAACTCCCGCGACGAAAAGGGCGGCGATCGGGTCGGCGTCGCGGAGCCAGTCGAGGCGATACGTGCGGCCAAGAAGAACCAGCACCAGTCCGACAACGACAACACCAGCGGACCAGATGTCCGTGGAAAAGTGAAGCGCATCAGCTTCGAGCGCCTGACTATCATACTTGGTCGCGATTCGTCCGAGAGCGCGAGAACGCCACCAGTCCACAGCCATGGAAAAAAGCATCACTCCAAACGCCGCAGGCGAGGGTTCAATTTCGATGTGGCGAAAGAAAAGGCGCAGGCCAGCTTCATAGATGATCCACGCGCACGTGAGCAGCAGAAGGCCGGTCTCGACAAAAGCTGAGAAGTTTTCAACCTTACCGTGACCGTACTGGTGATCGGCATCGGCGGGCTTGTCGGAAACTCCAACGGAAAAGAAGGTCAGGAGCGAAGCGATTAAATCGAGCCCCGAATGCGCAGCCTCGGAAAGAATGCCCAAGCTGCCGGTCGTGAAGCCAACCACTATCTTGAGGCTGGTGATCACAATCGCGGCGAGAACGGAATTTCCAGCAGCCGTACGCTTCTCAGCGCGTATTGAGTCCGATGGAGAAATGGCCGGGCTGCCCGACATGCAGGAATTATCGCTGGTCGAGGCAGAAAGCTCAAAACGATTGAGTCATTTAAACGATTGAGTCATTGAGGCATTTCCTCATTGAGTCATTAAAAGACCGATTCCACCATGTCTTCTGGCGAAGCCGGCCCCGCCGTCCAATAACGGAAATGATTAATCAATCCTGAATGTGCTAGGATTTCCTGCTTGGCAATTTCACCTTTCTGGTGGACCAATCCTGGAGGATAAGCGTTATGCGTAAGAGTTGGCTGCTGTGTGTTTTGTTGGGGACGCTGGCTTGGGGACAAGCAGCTCCGAGCGCGCCACCACCGCCACAGCCTGGGCAGGCTCCCATGGCACCTGCGGACACTTCGGCATCAGTGCCTGCAAGCGCGGCTGTGTTAACTATCGAGGGCGTGTGTCCAGCGCAATCCAAGGCGGCTGCGGCAAAACCGGCCGCTACCGGAGCAAAGACGGGCGGAGCGAAGGCTTCTTCCGGCGAATGTAAAACTATTATTACCAAGGCTGAGTTCGAGAAACTCGTAAGTGCGCTGGCCCCGAATCCCACGGCCCAGCAGAAGAAACAACTGGCAGGCGTGTTGCCCCGCGTGATTGCCATGTCGACCGAAGCTAAAAAAGAAGGGCTCGACAAGACTCCGCAGTACGACGAGACCGTGAAGTTCGTGAAGATGCAAGTGCTCACAAACGAACTGCAGCGCAAGATCCAGAAACAAGCTGAGGACATCAAGCCGGAAGAGATTGAACAGTATTACAAAGAGCATCCGGAGATGTTTGAGCAATACAACGTTGACCGGATCTTCGTCCCGCGCACCAAGCAGGTTGAGGCCGAGGCGAAAGAAGACAACGAAAAGGACGAGAAACTCACCGACGAGCAGAAGAAAGCCAAAGAGGCTGCCGATAAGGCAAAATCCGACGAAGCCGAACAGGCAATGACAAAACTTGCCAGTGACCTGCGCACCCGGGCTGCTGCCGGCGAGGATATGGCCAAATTACAGAAAGAGGCATTCGACGCGGCCGGGATGAAGATCGAATCTCCGACAGTTAATTTGCCGAACGTACGGCGGACAGGCTTGCCGCCGGCGCATGCGGCGATTTTCGATTTGAAACCGGGCCAGGTCTCTGAAGTCATCAGCGATTCGGGCGGTCACTACATCTACAAAATGAACAGCAAAACTGAGATGACGCTCGATCAGGCCAGGAACGAGATTCACGGAAAGATGCAGAACGATCGCATGCGCGAGAAGATGGAGAAGGTGAATAACTCGTTCAAAGTGGAGACCAACGAAGCATATTTTGGGCCTGGCGGAGTAGGTCCGATGCCCCCGCCGCGGATGCCGCGTCCACGCCCGGGAATGCCCGGGGCCGCCCAGCAGCAGGGTCCGCCTCCAGCGCAAGCTGCTCCGCCGCAAAAAGACTGATGGCCAAGCCGGTAGTAGTCGTAACTGGTGTTTCGGGAAATCTCGGATCCAGATTGCTGCCGATGCTGGGAAGTTTTTCGGTTATTGGGGTGGACATCAGTCCACCCCGGACCGATTCCGAGCTGCAATTTGAGAGTTTGGATCTAGGGCAGGAATCGTCTACCCGGACGCTTTACGAGCTACTGCGGGACATTCATCCCTTTGCTGTCGTACATCTGGCCTTCGTGATCGATCCGGTGCGGACGGGCGTTCTCGACGTTGATCGCATGTGGCAGATCAATGTGGCGGGGACGGCGCGCGTCATGGAGGCGGTCACCGAGGTCAACCGCACGGCCGAAGACGGCGGAATTAAACAGTTCATCTTCCCCAGCAGCGTCTCAGCCTACGGGCCCGACTTTCCGACACCAGCTACGGAAGATACTGCCTTGGCGGCACATACGCTGCCGTATGCAATCCACAAAAAGGAATCGGATGAAGTGGTGCAGCAGCGCTGCACGGCACTCCGCGGATGCAGCGTCTACATTCTTGCGGCCTCATATTTTCGCCGGCGCGAGCGTCGAGAACTATCTGATGGGTGCGTTCCGCGGAACACCAAATGGCAAAGGCCCACGGGCCGAAAAGATGCGCGCCGAAGGCAAGCGTCTGCCCTGCATGCTGCCGCGCGGACAAAAATACCTCGACAATAAGATCCAGTTCATTCACGTCGACGATATGGCCCGGCTCATCCGCCATATCCTGCAACGCGAACCGGAGATGCAGCGGTTGACCATCCTTAATGTTGCGGGACGCGGCGAGCCCCTCACCTTCGCCCGATGCATCGAAATGGCGCAAGCAAAACTCGTGCGTGTTCCCGGCAAATGGGCGATGCGGCAGGTGCTTTCGTTTCTGTGGAAGCAGAAGATCTCGGCGATCCCACCTGAAGCTATGCCCTACATGACCGGCGAGTACATCATGAACACCGATCGCCTCCGGCGCTTTTTAGGTCCGGAGTACGAGCACGTGATGCGCTATACGATCACCGACGCGTTTGCCGACAGTTTCAAGCCCTCGACCAACTAGCGCACCTTGTTTGTTGGCGCGGAACCTTCCCCACCCCACACTGCCGGCTCACCGAGGCTTCCCTTCTGCGGCAGATGCCTGATGTAAAGCACCAACTGCCAGATTTCTTCATCACGGAAAACATCCTTCGAAGCGGGCATTCCCGAAGGCGAAACGCCATTCTGAATGATCCAATGCAACTGTCCATCAGAATAGGACTGTACCGATGGAAGATTTGAGTGAGGGGACTGGCGGCGACATCTTGTCCGCAAAAGGTACCCCGGTGTTTTGGCCGTCAAGTCCATGACAGACCATGCAATAGGACCCAAAGGTTTTCTGGCCATGTTGAATGTTCTCGGGAGTGGGAGCCAGCGGGTTCGCATCGGAACGGCCCCCAATGGTGAGACGCCGTTTTCGCGCCCTGCATGAGACGAGTCTCGAGAGTGCCAGGAGTGCGGACCTGGCACCCTGCAAGGAAGAGCGACGCCGCGATGGAAACAATCGATGGGAGCGTCACGGCCGTTGTTTTGGAGACTTTCATGATCCGTCCATCACTCCACGGCTATCGTCATATTCATGTTGCCGTGGTTGGCGCCGCAGAAGTGGTCGCAGATCGTCGTGAAGGTTCCTGTCTCCTGCGGTGTCACTGTTACTTCAATGGTTTGGCCCGCGGGAATCTCCTCGTCGAGCTTCAAAGGACGAAGGAAAAATCCGTGAGTAACGTCTTCGCTGTGAATGCGCAGCTTGACAGTCTTGCCTTTCGCCAGCGTGATCTTGTCGGGAGCAAAGGCGAAACGTTTGGCAGTGATGTCGATGACCGGGATATCGCCCGCATGAAGATTCGTCGTGCCCGTTAGCGCAGCCAGCGCACAGAAACACAGAACCGCAATCAGGGAAGATTTGAGCGCATTGAGTTGAGCCATATTTCCTCTTTTTCTATTTGTTTGTCGGAGCTTTTAAAGATTCGGATTTCTGAGCAACTGCTGGGCTCCGTTAATGCCACGAAACTCCCGAGCGGTGAGTTCGATGTCGTTGATGGATAGGGGTGTAGATCCCGGCTGCGCCGTGCCGTTGAAGCGTCACACTGCGAATGCCAAGGTTCTTGAAGGGGTGCTCTTTGTCGAACGGGATAGGTTTACGGGGCCCCGTCACACCGCTTGGATCTGGGAAAGCGAAAATCAACGACCGCGCCGCATAGTGACGCACGGATCCAGTTTGATGCTCGTCGTCCCGGTGAATGTGTCCATACAGAACCGTGAGATTGTCGTAATTAGAAAGGACGTTCATGACATCATCGCCGTCACTGGTGAACCACTCCCAGTCGGGGCGAAGATCGAAGAGCGGGCGGTGCGTGAAAACAACAATGGGCGCGGTCTTCGGGAAGCGTGCCAGATCCTTCTTGAGCCAGGAGAGTTGCTCGGTGCCGACCTCCGGCTTGGCGCGAGAGACATTGTCAAGCGCCACGAAATGAACTCCGCGATGGTCGAAGGAATAATAGCTCTCTCCGAAGAACTCACGGTAGAGCGCTCCACCATCAAGGCCGGCATCGTGCTCTCCGGGCACGTATTTAATCACGGGAACGTTGATCCTCTTTGAGATCTCCTGAAACTGCTTCATGCGCTGAACGTGAACGTCCCGGTCTTCCGTATCGTGAGTGAGATCGCCGGTGAAGAGGACAAGATCCGGCCGCTGCGGGAGGCCGTTGATCAGGTCTACAGCGCTTTCGAATGCTTTGGTACCAAGAGGATCGGGCGGGCCATTAAAGCCGACATGCGCGTCACTTAATTGGACGAAGGAAAAGGGAGTCACCTTTTCCCCATTCGCCTGGCCCATCGCGGCAAAGAGGCCTCCTGCTTCACCATCCGCGCGAGCGGCCGGGTAGGCCGAGTAGAGTACTCCGACGCCGAGTGAAGTCCCGGCAATCTTGAGAAATGATCTGCGATCCGTTTGTTTCATGCTTTCCTCCGAAGAGCGTCACCTGCTATCGGGAAGAACGAGCGATGGGGAGAAATATTCCCGCTAGACCGTGATAAATATTTTTAGCGAAAGCGGGAATAAAACAGTGCCTGCTGCAGTTATTCTCTGAAGGTGCCCGAAAGCATGCCCGACGCAAAGTTTGAGGAGCTGTCTCTCCCTCTATTCGACCAGCTCTACAACTTCGCGCACTGGCTCACGCAAGATCGAAGCGAAGCCGAGGATCTGGTGCAGGAAACTTACGCGAAGGCGCTGCGTGGATTTTCGGGATTCCAGGCAGGCACGAACTTTCGGGCGTGGATCTTTCGTATTTTGCGCAACACGTTCCTCACCTCGCGGACGGGACTTAAGCTGGCTGGGCAAGAGGATGTGGAAGTCGATTCCCTAGCATCTTTGGATCCATCGCCCGAAGCGACCCTCATCGGCAAGGCCGACCGGCAGGTTGTCCGCGAGGCACTGCAGGAACTGCCCGTGCCCTTCCGGGAGATTCTGTTACTCTGCGAGGTCGAGGAGATGGCGTACGAAGAAATCGCGCAGGTGCTGGCGATTCCGGTCGGAACGGTGATGTCGCGGCTGTACCGCGCCCGCAAAGCGCTGCGCGGCAAATTGATCCAGAGATTCAAAGGAGGTTCGCATGGCATGTGAGTCGTTCTCCGAAAAACTCGATGCTTACGTCGACGGCGAATTGCTGGCGCAGCAGGCGAACGAACTCGGAACACACCTGCGCGGGTGCGCCCCGTGTGCAGCCGAGGCATTGGAGCGGGTCCAGATGAAGCGATCGGTGGTCGACGCCGGCAAATACTACGAGCCGAGTGCGGACTTTCGAAAGAAAATCGAGGATAGCGTACGTACACGATCCCAAACGTGCCAATTTCTGGGGATGGCAAGTTGTGGCGCTTCCCGCTGCGATCGATCTTGATCATTTCGCTCTCGATGAGTTTTTTCGTCAGCCGCGAAAAGGCCAAGCGCGATCGCGTTTACAGCGAACTAGCCGACCTTCATGTGGCAACCCTGGCTAGCGCGACGCCCGTCGACGTGGTTTCCACCGACCGGCACACGGTCAAGCCATGGTTTGAGGGAAAGCTTCCCTTCACCTTTAACCTGCCGGAACTGGCCGGCTCGGATTTCACACTTGTGGGTGGAAGGGTCACGTACCTGCAGCAGACGCCTGGAGCGCAACTGCTTTATCGAATCCGCAAGCATGAGATTTCGGTATTCATCGTGCAGGATCGCGGAGCCGACGCCGCAAGCTGGGCGTCGGACCCGCTCTCGATGTTGTCGTTTACGTTTGAGACATGGTCGAAGAACGGTTTGCGCTATTTCGTGGTAGGAGACACCAGCGCAGCGGACATCGACGCTCTGAGCAAACTGTTGCGCGATGCCGGATAGCAGAAAAGGACCGTAGCGCTAAGCGGGTTTCTTTCCGCGATAGAGTCCGGCAATTCCGAAGGTGTAGGGCGTCCAGGTAGCTTCTGCGAATCCCGCAGTTTTCATCCTTTGCAACATCTCTTCCGGCTCAGGGAATCTTTGGACCGATGTCGGCAGATATGCGTAGGGCCCGCGAACTCCTGAAATCATCGTTCCCACGCGAGGCAGGACTTCCTTGAAGTAGACGCGGTAGAGTATCCCCATCATTCCTTTGGGCTCGGAAAAGTCGAGAATGCCGCACTCCCCTCCGGGACGCAGAACACGAACAATTTCCCGCAGTCCTCGATCATAGTCAGCCAGATTTCGAAAACCGAACGCAGAAGTCACCAGATCAAAATGCTGGGACGGAAACGGCAAAGTTAGCGCATCGGCTTCAACCCAGCTTGGCGCCAAGTCGCTTAGGGACTTTGATTTCAAGGTCGCTCGTTGAAGCATCGCATGAGCAAAATCAGCGCCGATAATCCGTGCCGAAGTCTTCCCTGCTTGACGACGCAGCGCGAAAGTCATATCGCCGGTGCCGCAGCATAAATCGAGCACACACGCTTGGGGCCGAACGAGAATATGTCGGAAAGTGCGCGCGGTACGACGCCACCAGAGACGATCCACATTCAGGGACAGGACGTGGTTCAGCAGGTCGTAGCGGGGCGCGATGGAGGTAAACATCTCGCGCACAGCGCGCGCGGCAGAACCCTGATCGCGAGCACCTTCGGGCGCTGCGCCGATGACGGGGCTCTTATTCTCTGACACGATACCTGGCTGCTGGCTAGCCACGCTTCTTTGTTTCTTCGACTTCGACCTGGATTTCGCCTTCTTCAGTTCTTTGACCATGCCTTCCACTTGCAGAACGTGGTTCGTGTCATGCCCAGCAAACATGCGGGCTAAATGGCCCATGCTTTCCTTCCCTCGTTCCAGGTGCAAGCCGAAGTTGTCCCATGTTTCCTTCGGAATTTCTTTCAGCATCGCAAGATTGTTCTCGCGCAATGTGCGAAAGACCTCCAGAGACCTCCGCGGATCGCGACCCTGGTATTCGAATACCGAGGCCCAGGCATCCTGATCGAAAGGCTGAATGGTGACGCCGTTCTCGCCGATGACCGAACGCATGCGCCAGCTGGCCACAATCTCAGCATCAGCCAGATGCGCGAGAATTTCAGCGATCGACCACTTGGCCGGCTGCGGACGCCATTTCAGTTGGGCCGCCGTCAAACCGGAGATCGCCTTCTTCAACCTTACGGCGGTTGTCTTTCTGCACTTTTATCGCATCTTGGCCCTCGACGTAGCCCAAGATACGCGCGATGTATTGTTCTGCTGTTTCCTGCATATGAACCTCTCTATTTGCCCCAAACCCAACCGCCGCGAGACAGACGGCGTATTTCTTCAACGGAATCGAGAACGGCACTCTCGGGAACGTCGCTCGCCACTTCCACTTTGCCAATCTCGCGCGGCAGGATGAAGTGCACCACCCCGTTCTGCGTTTTCTTGTCGGACTGCAAGCGAGCGAGAATCTTGCGCGCGCTGACGTTCACTTCAGGTAGCCGCCCTAAGCTGAGAATCGAATCCGTGATGCGTCCGGCAGTAACGCTGTCGGTACGATTTACGCTCAAGGCAATATTTGTAGCGGCGACCATGCCCCAAGCGACCGCTTCCCCGTGAAGCAACGCGCGGTACTTGGTCTCGGATTCCAGCGCGTGGCCGATGGTGTGTCCCAGATTCAGGACGCGTCGCAGGCCGCCTTCGTGTTCGTCGGCCGATACAACTTCGGCCTTTAGCTTGACCGATTGTGCGATCAGCCACTCGAGTTCCACCGGATCACGTTTCAGAATCCGGGCCCGGTTTTGCTCGAAGCGAATGAACAGCTCAACATTCCCGATGATGCCGCATTTCAGCGCTTCGTACAGTCCCGCACGAAACTCGCGTTCAGGCAGCGTCTTCACGACATTCGGATCGATCAGGACCACACGCGGATGGTAAAAAGTCCCGATCAGATTCTTGCCGGCGACCAGATTGACCCCAGTTTTGCCGCCGACAGAGGCATCGACCTGCGCGAGAACCGTGGTGGGAACCTGTACCAACTCAACCCCGCGCATGTAAAGGGAGGCGAGCAGGCCGCCCATGTCCCCGACAACTCCGCCGCCGAATGCGACGATCACCGCCTTGCGATCTGCACCAAGCCGCGCCAACTTCTCGGCCATGGCTTCTACTGTGGCCAGACGCTTCGAGGGCTCGCCGTCGGGCATGGCGATCACTTCGGGCGTAAAACCGCTGGACTTTGAGGGACGCCAGAAACTTTGAGCCCCAGCGCCTGCGGACAGGCGCGACGGTAACTACAAAAATACGGCTGGCTTGCGGCAGCAGGTCGGCCAAGATGGACCCGGCGCGCGTGAGCAGCCCATTTTCAATCCAAGCCTGATAGGGGCGTGGAAGGACGTGAATAGTCGCTTGCGGCATTGCGCTCCCATAATAGCGTATGCATTCCCAGGAACGCTTCTTTCCCGGCGGTGATAGTATTTCCCCCGTTCTATGAAGGGTCTGTCGGCGGAAGTTGATTTTGTGGTGGTCGGAGCCAGCATTGCTGGGCTTCGCGCAGCCATCGAACTGGCTGAAGCCGGGCGTGTGCTGGTTGCCTCTAAGAACAATCTGCCCGATCTCAAGAAAGCAGACGCCAAGGGCGAGGCGGAATGGTTGAATGACGAGGATGAAGTCAGCCTTCACTTGCAGGACACCCTCGATTGTGGAGACGGACTATGCAATCCGCAGGCGGTGAAAATCCTGATCGAGGAAGGCGCCGAGCGCATCGAGGAGTTGATTGCATGGGTCAAACAAACGGCTACCAAGCTGACATTTGAACTTGAAAACGCGCATACCCGGGTGCGCGTTCTGCATTGCCAGGGCGGATCAACGGCGAAGCAAGTATTGCGAATACTGTTCGACAAGGCTCAGTCGTTGAAAAACGTCGCAATTGCCCAGCGAACATTTGCCAGCGAACTACGGACGGAAGGTCAGAAGATCACCGGCATCTCTCTGATTGACGAGAAGGGTATGGCGCATGAGGTCGCTTGTTCCGCCCTTCTGCTTGCGGTCGGAGGACTCGGCCAGATTTACCGCAACACTACCAATTCTCAGTACGCCACCGCCGATGGCGTGGCGATGGCATTTCGCGCGGGTGCGGAACTCAGTGATTTGGAATTCGTTCAGTTTTGTCCGACCGCTCTTCACATGAAGAAGGTGCCGCGGCTCCTGCTCGCCGAGAGTCTGCGAGAGGAAGGTGCGTACCTGCGCAACGTCGAACTCGATCGCTTCATGGGCAAGTATCATCCTTTGGCAGAGCGCGCTCCACAGGATCTCGTTTCAAGGGCCATCGTCCACGAAATGGAAGTCAGCCGAGCTAAAGATCCGTTTGTATACCTCGATCTCACTCACCTAAGTGGCTCCAAGGTGCGAAAGCACTTCCCTCGCACATACGAGGTATGCATGGCGTACAACCTCGACATCACTGAGGATTTACTTCCTGTGCGTCCGGCGGCCCATTATAGCGTGGGTGGAGTGCGTACCGACCTGGATGGTCGGGCAAGCGTGGCGGGGCTTTATGCGGCCGGCGAGGTGGCGTGCACAGGAGTGCATGGGGCGAACCGGATGCCGGGCAATTCCCTCCTCGAGGGTCTGGTATATGGGGCGCGGGCGGGCAAGACGATGCGGGATACAGAAAGCATTTCGTCGCGGCCGTCCGATGAACCCAAGGCCGCTTACTCGAACGGCCCTGTCGAAGTGGGCATCGAGGAATTGGTTGGGCAGATCCAAGAGTTGATGTGGAGCGAAGTCGGGATTGTACGAATGCGCAGCGGAATGCAAAAGGCACTGAATGCTCTGGAGGAAATGACTCCAAAGTTGAATCAGCCGAAGACGCGCAGAGGAACCGAGGCAGCGAATCTGCACCTGGCGGCGAAATTGGTAGCCCGATCAGCTTTGGCACGGGAGGAAAGCCGCGGCGCGCATTACCGGCTAGACAGTCCCGATCACGATAACAAGAGATTCTTGAAGCACTCGATAGTGCGCGGGGATAAAGTAGCGTTCGTACAGAATTGAGCGCCATTCTTCCGCCGAAAATCACTGGACGGCTGTTTTTGAGGGAAAGGCAAGAGATAACCCGATCGAGATTAGCACCACTGTGGCGACCACTCCCAGCGTCACGTGGATCGGAACCTGCACGTGATCTGAGAGCAGCATCTTGGTTCCGACCAGAATCAGTATTAGCGCCAGACCGTAGTGTAGAAATCGGAAGATCTTCATCAAGCCCCGATACCGCAAAATACATCGAGCGCAGCCCAAGAATTGCGAAGACGTTTGAGGTGTAAACAATAAACGCCTTCAGAGTGATAGCCAGGATCGCCGGGATTGAGTCGATCGCGAAGAGCACATCGGTCGTCTCGATGACGAGCAGTACGATCAGCAACGGCGTGGCGGAGAGACGCGCGTCCGTGGCGCTCCGTACAAAAAATTTGCCGCCGACGTATTCCGAAGTTACGGGAATCCAGCGGCGCACTGCCTTGACGATGGGATTGCGTGTGGGATCGATCTTCTGCTCGCCGCTGAGGCAAACCCGGATGCCGCTATAGATCAGCAGAGCTCCAAGAAAGTAGAGAATCCAATGGAATCGCTCGATCAACTCCACCCCGGCGCCGATAAAAATCCCGCGCAGGAGCAGTGCGCCTAGAATCCCCCAGAACAGGACCCGGTGCTGCAGGTCCTCAGGCACCGCGAAATAATTGAAGATCAACAGGAAAACAAAAAGATTGTCTACGCTGAGCGACAATTCGAGAACGTAGCCCGTGACGAATTCCAGCGTTGGCTGTGGCCCTTGCCAGAAGTAGAGGATGGCAGCGAAAGCGGCGGCCATCGCGACGTATATCGCGCTCCAACCGAGCGCCCCACGAAAACCTACAACGTGACCGGGCCGGTGGAAGACGCGAAGGTCGACCACCAGCAAGGCGAGCGCGAAAACGTTGAACAGTATCCAGAAGTAGAGCAAGCGATCCCTAGCGGCCTTCGAGGAATTGTTGAGCGCTGATTGATGATTGGTTGATTAAAGACCGACGCACGCAGGTTAGAGCTTTTCCAATCAACAATCAGAAATCAACAATCATCAATTCACTTTTGTCTTCCCCGCTTTCCGCTGACCCAGTCGTCCCAAATGCCGTCAGCTTTCAGCATTTCGACACTGTTCGTGTCGCGCATGGTTTGCTCGATCTGGTCATGGGTCAGACGCGGACCGATCTTCTCCGGCAGGTTTGCCAGTTCCAGACTCAGCGTCGCCGCTTCGGCCACATGTTTTTTCAGTTGCGGGAAATCCACTTTGTCATACGTGTCGGAAATAGCATGGTAATTCTCAAGGTAGTTTGCCTCGTCCTGGTCCGCGACAAACGTAGGCACGCCCTCAAGCATGAAATCGAAGTGATCGGTTCCCCACTCCATGTCCGGCTTTATCTCTTTCACACCGAACTGCGCGAGCGGGACGATGAGCGCTTCCGAAATCGGAATTACATCCTTTCGGCCAACTGAAAAGCCCGTGGTCTTTCCCGTACCCGAATCGTAGATCACCACCCCGGCGGCCTTATCCAGTTCTGCACGGTGATTGAGAGCGTAGGCTCTGGAGCCGAGCAGTCCCTCTTCTTCACCGGAAAACAGGATGAAGCGAATCGTGCGGCGTGGGATAACGCCGGAAGCTTTGATCGCCCGGAGGGCATCGATCACCAACGCAGCGTTACAACCGTTATCCAAAGCTCCAGTGCCGAGTTCCCATGAGTCGAGGTGTGCTCCCAATATGACGAATTCTTCGGGCTTCTCGCTACCGCGAAGTTCGGCGACAACATTGGCACTTTTGATTGGTCCGCCGATCTGGTTGGGAATCGACAAATCGGTCCACACCGGATTCCCCGCGGCGAGCAGGCGGGCGATGCGCTCTCCATCTTCTCGAGCCACGATCACCATAGGCAGACGATCGATCTCCCCGGCACCCGAGTTCGTGTGCCGATAGAGGATGTCGTGCTCACGAGTCGCCATAAAAGCGAGAGCTTTGACCTTCGCTTTCACTGCGCGATCAATAATGGGCGGGGCGTTCGCGTACTCGGCAAACAAGTCGGCCCAAGTCCTTAAGCACGGTAGTGTGAACGAGAGCCACTTTGCCTGAGATGTCCCCTGCTTTGTGGAAGTCGGCGTCGGTACCTTCTCCGACATCGACCAACTGGAACGTGCTTCACTGGTTCGAGGGCCGGTGCCCAAGCAATCGAAACGGCATGCACGCGGAAGGGTGAGAGCACCGTGCCGCCTCCGACACTCGTAGAACTGACCTGATGCGCCGTTGTCGCAGTCATCTCGGTCGCGCCTTCCGACCACGAATAGGGAATTTCAAAGCTTTCGGTGTGCACGGTATCAGCACCGGCGGCCGTGAATGCCTGCACGCCCCACTGCACGGCGTGCTGCATGGCGCGAGTTCCGGAAACCCGGCCGCCAATCTCATCGGTCAAGCGGCGCAGGTTTTCCTGGAGTGGTGACGGTTGCAGGGCAGCCTGAATTACCTGGTTGGCGGCGTTGGTATCAGCAGCAGGGTTGGCGGCAAAACAAAAAAAGGTAGCAATGCAAACAAACCACAGGGCCTTAGCAGTTCGCATATTGCACGCATTAGAAATGAATTTGATAAAAAGCGCAAAGAACTGCCGCTCCAGAACAATCATTTCGGTGGCAGCGGTTCCATCTTGTCGAGAATTCGAACCGTCTCGAGAATGACATCTCCCGAGATTTCGAGGCTCTTCGCGCTCAGCTTGTCCAGGGTGTCCTGCGGAGTGTGCCAGAAGACGTTGTTGTAGCCATAGGTGAAGTCGATGAGGTCGACGGACGGCACGCCACGCTTCATGAAGGGCAAGTGATCGTCATCAACTTTGTTCGTGCGAGCGAAGAAATGAGACTGATATCCCACTCGCTTGGCTGCTTCGCCGACTACATCCTCCAGCCAGGGCGTGGAGTTCAGATCGCGATCGACATCGAGATCGGCATCACCAATCATGTCGGCAAGAATGAAGGCTTTGACCTTCTTCAGCGTCCCATCGGCCTGCCATTTCTCCGCGAGATGGGTAATGCCATATAGGCTGTCTGCCATAAACTCCATTTGTGTGTCAGGGACCATGGCTTCTTCGGCATCGTCCCACACCAACCAGACACTGTAACCATCACGGGTTTTGCCGCGCAGTTGATTCGCGAGTTCCAGAAGCAGGCCGCTGGTCGAAGCTCCATCATTGGCGCCCACGTACGAAGTGCTGCGCAACGGATAATTCGTATCGTAATGACTGGCGATGATGATGGCGCCGTCTTTTGTGCCCGGAAACTTCGCCACGATGTTGTGAACTGGGAAGTCGCCCACCGGAGTTTTTGCCGTGAAGGAGTCGTCTTCGACTTGGTCTCCCTTGAGGTGACTGTCGATGTATTCTTCGACTTTTTTGTGGTTGGCGCTGCTCAGCGGACGCGGACCAAATTTGACAATGTCTTTCACATATTGCATGGCGCGATCGCCATCGATCTTGGGCAGCGGACCATTTTCCGGAGGAAATGTGATGGGCTGGATCAAGGGCTGGGTAGCCGCAGTCGGCGAGGAAGCGCTTTGGCTTTGGGCTGCATCCTTGTCACGATCGCACGCGAGCAGGGCCAAAGCACTCGCCAGCAGGACTTTCGACAGCGTTCTTGCACGGCTCATTTTGCCTGCTTTTCACGACGGGCAGCGCGCTGCGTTGGATGAACAATCCACGCTACTCCGATGCTAAGGGCGTATAGCGCAATCATCGGCGCGGCGAAAATGCACATGTTCACAATATCGGGTGTAGGGGTAACGATTGCCGCCAGAATGAACATCACAAGAATCGCATAGCGAAAATTCTTGATCATGAACGACGGCGTCATGATCCCCAAAAACGCCAGAAAGAAAACCAGAATCGGCATTTCAAAAATCAGTCCCAGGCCAGCAACGATGCTCAAGAAGAGCTGTGTGTATTCGTTGATGGTGATCATGGGTTGGAACTGGCCGTTGAACCGAACGACGAAGAAGTCCAAGGCCCGCGGATACGCGACTCGGTATCCAAAATATCCACCCAGCGTAAACAACGTGATCGTCGAGATCATGAAGGGCAGAACATACTTTTTTTCGTTGCGATAGAGCCCCGGAGCAATGAACATCCAGACCTGATAGAGGACAAATGGCGAGGTAAGAAAAAGTCCCGCCAGCATGGAAACTTTCAAGTAAAGGTTGAAGGGGTCGATGGGGTTCAGGTACACCAGCTTTTCCGGCAGACCCTGCGAGTGAAGCGCTTCCATGATCGGCTTTTGCATTACGCCGTAGATGCGTTCGCGGTAAGCCCAGCACAGACCGGTGCCTACCGCAACGGAAACAGCCGAGTACACAATCCTCTTGCGCAGCTCCTCGAGGTGATCGAGAAAGCCCATCGTTGGCATGGATTCCTTTTCGTCTTGGCCGCTCTGGGGCGCGGCAGCGAGCTCAGGCATGCGATTCCTGCGAGGCAGGAGGTGTCACATTTTCAGTCGGCTGGACATCATCCGGTGGACGCACCGCCTCGGTCGCAACCGGAGCCGACCCACTCTCTGGTGTTTTCGCCGCCTCCTCGGAAGCAGCGGCGAGCGTTGCCTGTGCGGCAGGGACAGCAGCCTCCGTGGTCTTGGCCGCCTCCGCATAAGCCACTTCAGTCGCGAACGCTTCCGCAGTGCGGCTGGTTGCTCCAGCCACAGGCGGGCTCGGAGGGAGAATTGTCTGCTTGTGGTCCTCGACATCCAAGTGAGCAATTTCCTGCTCAATTTGGGCCTTGAATTCGTTGGAAGCCCGCCGGAATTCATTCATGTACTTGCCGACTTGGCGGGCGATCTCCGGCAGTTTCTTCGGCCCGAAGATGACCAGGGCCAGCAAGAACAGGAAGATCGTCTCAGAAAAGCTCATGCGGATCATCATACTTGGGGGAAAGAAAGGCGGCAATGCTGCGGAGACAGGCATGTGACAAACTTCTTTACTCACCGTGCCAGCTTATGCTGTTTGCCGCTCAATCTTTGGGGTCAGATAAGAGATCGCCCCGCGGGAGGCATAGATGAAAGAGCTGCTCATGGAGACCGCAGTGGGGTGTCTTCGCAGCAGACGGCCATCCGGATCGCAAAATCAGTGCCACGCAGGGTGAATCCGCTGGCCTGGAAGGAACTTAAGGCTGGTTCGGTGCATCTCATAGGAAGGGTGATTTTGTCGGTTACCAATGGTGACTCTCCCCGGCTGGTTTCGTCTAAGCAGGTGATATACTGCCTGTATTCAGCGCGGTAGCTGGGTGGACGCACCCTCAACGAAGGAAATCTCAAAAATGGCACGTAGTCCTCGCCGGTCGCTCTTCCTGGTAGTTTTTTTCCTCCTTGCATGCGGATTTCTGGGCATATTGTTTGCCCAACGTTCCGGTCAGCAGTCGTCCATGGCAGGCGACTCCGATGTCAAGGACAGCCTTAAGCAATTCACCGACGTGTATGCGCTGGTCGAGGAGAACTACGCCGAACCGGTAAACGCCGACAAGGCTATATACAACGGGGCGATTCCGGGCATGCTGCACGCGCTCGATCCGCACTCGAATTTCTTCGATCCAAAATCCTACGCGCTCATGCGCGAAGACCAGCGCGGCAAGTACTACGGCGTTGGCATGACCGTTGGTCCTCGCAATAACAAAGTCATCGTGATCTATCCGTTCACCGGGACGCCCGCTTACAAAGCTGGCATTCACCCGGGCGACGTGATTATCGCCGTAGATGGCAAGTCGACCGAGAACATGAGCACCGGCGATGTCGCCGACTTGCTGAAAGGACCCAAGGGGACGACGGTCCACATCAGCATCTCGCGCGAGGGCGTCGAGAAGCCGATGGAGTTCACGCTGGTGCGCGATGAAATTCCACGCTACAGCGTAGACGTTCACTTCCTGATTAAGCCGGGCATCGGCTATATGCACGTCAACGGATTCAACGAGACCACGGAACACGAAGTTTCCGAGGCGCTCGATTCTTTCGGCGATCTCAAGGGATTGATTCTCGATCTTCGGGGCAATCCGGGTGGACTGCTGAGCGAGGGTGTGGGCGTCGCCGACAAGTTCCTGAAGAAGGGACAGCTCATCGTTTCGCATCACGGGCGCGCCTCGGCGGAGAAGCGCTACATCGCGCAACACGGCAATGGCGGCAAGGATTATCCAATCGTCGTGTTGGTAAATCGGCTCACCGCATCAGCAGCCGAGATTGTTTCCGGGGCGATTCAGGATCATGACCGCGGGTTAATTGCCGGTGAAGTCACGTTCGGCAAGGGCTTGGTCCAGACCGTATATCCGCTGTCAGAAAACACCGGACTGGCGCTCACGACGGCTCACTACTACACACCGAGTGGCCGGCTGATTCAGCGCGATTACAGCAACATCTCGCTTTACGACTACTATTACAACCGCAGCGAAAACGACAGCAGCAACACAGCGAATCGTGAAGTCAAACTGACCGACAGCGGACGCACGGTGTATGGTGGCGGCGGCATTACTCCCGACGTCAACATTCCTCCGGTAAAGACGAATCATTTCCAGGACACGCTGCTGCAGCACTATGCGTTCTTCAATTTCGCGAAGCGCTACGTTGTGGATCACCACCCAACCAAGAGCTTTGAGGTTGACGACGCAACGTTGCAGTCTTTCCGCAAGTCGCTCGATGAAGCCAACATTCCTTACACCCAGGCCGACCTACTCGACAATAACGACTGGATCAAGTCGAATATCAAGTCAGAGATTTTTGTCGACGCTTTCGGGCAGGATGAGGGCATGAAAGTCCGGGCAGAGTCCGATCCTGAGGTCGTCAAGGGTCTGGAGCTTCTGCCGCAGGCAAAGGCGCTGGCTGACAACGCCAAAAAAGATTGTGGCTGAGCACAACATGGCGCCAGCCTTTAACCGGTAAGTGAAGCCTGATGTTTACAAGAGCCCGGACGCGTTCCGGGCTTTCTTTTTGCCCATCGGTAGGATTAGGACAGTTTTTTGAAGGCGTCATCCCGAGCGGAGCCGCCTTTCAGCCGGAGCGAGGGATCTCGTGGTACCGATTGTCGATGCACGCCAGATCCCTTGCCCGCTGGTAACAACGCGGGCACTTCGGGATCACTCCGTGAACTGGAAACGATATTTGCACCCCCGTCATTCATTGACTTCACCCAATGGCTATGTGAGAATCCGCGCTAGAGGGCGCGTTTGCGGGGGCAAACGCGGTTTCCTCGAAGCTCGGCTTCTCCTTTCAAACGTGTAATCTGAACTGACAGAGAATGGATCTTTTTCATCAGTATCGCGGAAGTGGCACAGAAGATCGCCTCATCGCTCGGCGGCTTGAGGTCTGCGTGAAGCTGCCGATTCTGGCGGGAATCTTGCTGCTTGCGGTTATCGCGGGATGGACGGACCTACGCAGCCGGCGAATTCCCAATTGGCTGACGGTTTCGGCTTTCTTCGCAGGAATCGCAGTTCACACATTTCTTGAAGGTTTGGGCGGTTTGAAAATATCGCTGCTGGGAGCAATGATTGGGCTCGGGTTGTTGCTGCCGTTCGTTCTGGTGCGTAGCCTGGGTGCGGGTGACTGGAAGTTGGCCGGTGCTCTTGGAGCGTTCACCGGCGCCGGACTCCTGATCGACCTTCTGATCCTATCTGTCTTTGTAGCTGGAATCATGGCGGTGGTCCTGGTGATATACAAGAAACGAGTGCGGCAAACGGTGCGCAATATCGGTCACATTCTGGTTTCTTTGGTCACGTTTCGATTGCCGGAGGCACGCGTCTCGCTGGATAATCCGGATGCCTTGAAAGTCCCTTACGGCGTCGCACTCGCATCGACGGTAGTCCTCTACACTGTTGCGTACACTTGGGGAGTTCGCTGAATGATCGATCTCCGAGAGAAATTCGTACGGCTGTTCGTGAACGACACTCGCGCCGCGGAGATTGCCGAGGCGGCAGCCGTTCTCCCGCTGATGTTCATGATGCTGCTCGGTATTTTCTGGTTCGGACAAGCCTTCAGCCTGTACGGCGCAATCACGCGGGCCGCGCAGGAAGGAGCACGCGCAGGTGCCGCGCCGCCATGCACCACATGCGGAACGACCGTCACGAATACCCTATTAGCCACACAGGCCGCCACTGCGGTCACCACTGCGTTGAAAGCTTCGAACCTTGATCCGGCGCAAATGCAGTCACCGTCGCCTCCAGTGTTCACCACTTCGCAACAATGCACCGGTTTCGTCGAAAGCGCGGGCTGTGGGGCGACTGGTGCGGCTTGCGTGCAACTTCCCGTACAGCTTCTGACCACCGCCCAGGGCGGAGGCGAGTGCGGCATTTCGGTTTATTTTCAGTATCCCTTCAAGTTCTGGCTTCCATTCACTTCATTCAACAATCAGCAGATACTTTTGACCGCCTCAGCGCGCGTTCGGATTGAGACGAGGTGATCGGACTGTGACTGCCCGGCCAGATGCCCGACTAAATTGCTTCGCGTGGGAGAGTGAAAATGCTGCTCAGCTCGCGGAATTCGCGATCACGCTGCCCTTGCTGGTCGTGTTTGTGGTCGGCATCTTCGATTTCAGCGGCGCCTTCACTCTGAAGCAAAAACTCACGAACATTGCTCGCGATGCGGCGCGTGCCGCTGCGGCCGATCCGGCAACCGATTTGAGGAGCGCCCTGCCCATTTCGGTCTCCGATGCTTTCTATGTAGTCGATAATTACCTGCTGGCGAATAACATCAACGACTGCGGGCTCGGATTGCAAACCCCAACGTTGGTCACCGGGCACCCGCTCACCTGGCAGGTAACCATTTCGTCTTCCTCCGGTTCTCCCTGTGGAATTATCCTGACGATTAACCGGGGATACTACTTCCCGATAGCGACTCCGGTGACGACGCCACCTGCGCTGACTTGCACGCCGGCAGCGGCAAATGGAGCAGTGCAAGTTGTGGGAACATGCGTGAGCATTCAGTATTCCTACCAGTGGCGCTTTGGAAAGGTTGTGAGTTTGTTGGGCAGCAGCGCGATGCTACCCCCCAACATTACTGCTGAAGCCGTTGCGATGAACGAAAACTGAGATCCGGGATCGATGAGAGTTGCCAACAAATTTCGCCGTCAGGATCGCAGCCCAGAACGTGGTGTCACCATGGTCCTGGTCGCGTTAGCTATGGTTGCGATCATAGCCATGGCGGCGATGTCGATCGATCTGGTGACGCTTTATCTCGCGCGCGAGGAAGCGCAGCGTGCCGCGGATAGCGCAGCACTTGCGGCCGCGCGCGTCATTTCCGTCTCGGGAATCACCGGAACCGCGAGTCCTGCAGCCTACCCGGGTTACTGGGCAGCTATCTGCGGCTCGACCACGGGCTGGGCCACGCAGGCGGCGCTGTCAGCCGCCGCGCAAAATTCGGTGGGTGGAAACTCTGTATCGGTGTCCGTGAATTACTCGGACGGCTCCGCCACGAATGCCGATTGTTCGAGCCTGTCGGATGCATTCGCCGTGAACCCATTGGTGATCGTGCAGATCGCCCCAACTAGCATTCCCAGTTTCTTCTCCCGCATTTGGGGTCTCGCCGGCAGTAACATCAGCGCCTCAGCCACAGCGGAGGTCTTTAATCCTTCCGCCTCCAATGTGAATGGGATTTCACCCGGTGCTTATGTCACTCCGGTCGAACCGCGGTGCGTAAAACCCTGGATCGTGCCGAACCTCGACCCTTGGAATCCATCGGGTTGCGCAGGTACTGCCTGCAATCCGATCGTCGCTCCAACGAATGGGCAGATTCAACATGCTGGAATCTCAACGGGCGGATCTGGTCTCACTGGGGTGATCGGTGAAACGTTCAACTTATTTGCCGATTGTGGTCCGACGAGCACAACCTGCTTGGGGGGCGGTCCCCTTCCTGGCAATCCACCCGATAACCCGCCTTACGCCAACGTACCGGGTGTCGTGGGGGGCAGATCCTATATGGGAGTCACGCTGCCTAGCCCTCCGAATCTTGAGTATGTGCCAGGCGCCGTGCCACAAACTGCGTCTGCTTTTTCGGCGGTACCATCATGCGCGCCCGGCACTGACTACGGATCGGCCGTCGCCGGATGCGACCAGACCACGGTTTATCAGTGTGGCCAGCAAATATCGGGTCTTGGCAATCCCAATTTGGTTGACCTCAGCGAGAACCCCGGTGGACCTGCGGGTGACAGCGCAATGGGGCTGGCCTGTTCCCTGACAGGTAATGCCACGCTTCCGCTGACTGGTCAGGATACTCTCACCACGAGTCCTTATCCCTTCGTTGTGCTGACGGGAGCGGCCAATCCGCTCAAGGTCGCCACCGATACTCCCGTCACGAGCAGCAACTCGATCGTCTCCCTTCCGATCTATGATGGGACGTCACTCAGTATTTAGCACCAACACCGCTCCGGTCACGATCGTGGGTTTCTTGCAGGTCTTCGTGAATTCCGTGGATCCGACAAATGGAAGCATTAACGTCACGGTCGTAAATGTCGCGGGCTGCGGAAGCAGTGCCACTACCAACCCCCCGGTGTTCGGCAGTTCTCCGCTGCCGATCCGGTTGATCCAGCCGCACTAAGTCCTGTCTCAGAATTGTTTTGATTCGCCGCAGAGGAATGTCTACTTGTTCAGCGCGTCGGGTTCCTGGTCTGCCTCAGGCTGACCAGCCTGGGGCACGGGACCACCAGCTACATTGGACGCCGGTGGGCGCGGGGCGTCTTCTTCATCGGCAGCCGCATTCGCGATAGGTGCAGGCGGCGGGGGTACATAGCCACCCTCAGTACGCGCGGTCAGGATCACGCGATCAAGCAGGCGCGGATCCTGGGCTGCACTCAATATCAAGAAATTGAACCTGGAGCCATTGAGCAGCCGGGCCAGCACTTCAGGAGCAGGTGCCGGCGGGATATCTGCCACTACCGTCTCCTGCTCAGACCCGGCGGGAATCGCAATTTCGGCTCTGGTACTTTGCTGCACGGCAAACAAGACTTGCGAGAGCGTGACCTTGTTGGCATGAATTCCGAGCAGGCCGTCGTGAAACGACACCTGCAGCGGAGATTCTGGGTTGACCGGTTCCACTCCGGCCGTATAGTTCGCCGCGACTAATGCCGGATGCGCAGCTCTGGCAGTCGTATCGCTGTCAACGCCGGAAGAGGCGTTCGCGTCCACGTCCCCCATCACCTTAATCATCACCGTGCGGCCGTAAGGAAAAATCTGGTAGGAACGCGCAGACTTCAGATCCAGGACAATCCGTGTCACCGGGGGCGTGGACTGAAATAGGCCTACGCGAACATCTTTGACATCGCCGCGATCGACCGACTGGTTGCGTATCTGCCGACTGGGAAGAGAATTAGGAAAGTCGACCACCAGGCGATCCGGCCCAGTCAGCACCTGCGACTGCGGGACGATGCGATCGCTGGCTTCCACCTCGATCTCGACCGTATCGCGGTTGCCCCCAACTTTGACAGAGCGCACGGAAACTTGTGCAAGGCACGGAACAGCAAGGCATGCACACAGTCCGGCTGCGGCCAGCCGGCTCGCGCTCTCTCGCGAAAGTCTGTGCATGAAAAACCTGCGCCCGGGTGATTTTTGATTGGATCTGAGCCGATTCTAACAGTGATCCGAAGCGCAGGAACGTACTTTGGTACTAGAACTCTTGATTCCGGCCGAAAAAAGGCCTCCGAATCCGACAATTCGGGTCTCCGACTTGACCCCTTGTTCCACATCTCACCCTTCGCTGCGCAGTTCGCAGCTCTGCGGCTTTTTGCCGACTGAAGAAGGGGCTCTTACTCGATCGCGTACTCGACCTTGATTCCCCGTTTCTCGATTTCATCAAGAAAGAGGTCTGCTGGAACATCCAATTCCTGAAGAACTCCGCCGCGCTTGCTGATCGCTCCGGAGGCCAGCATCTGGACCACGATCGATGCCGGGAACGCCGTGGTACGCATCATGGCGCTCATGTCGGTCTTGGGATCATAGTGATCGACCATGGTGAAGGAAGCGACCCGACCCTTCAAACGTCCTCCCAGCAAACCCCGCGTGCCGGCCCGGTGGACGGATTCATGAGCTTCCAGACGCATGATGCAGACATCGGGCCCCTTCGAGGCAAACTTACCTTCGAAGATCTTGGACATCATGGCCCGCGGAGCAATCTGGGCGCTGCCGAACTTCATCTTCTCACTCGAGAACAAGCCGAGTTCCTTCAGCTCGCAAAGAAGGTCATAGTGGCCGGGATAGCGCAGCGTCTTCTCAAAACACTCGCCCACTCTTCCTTCAAAGGTTTCCGGCAAAGTGGAAGTTCCGCCCGATGTGTGAAAAGCAACCAGCGGCGAGAAACCCGCGATGTGGAAATCCTCGGGTTCGGTGAGAGGATCGATGGTGACGAGCTTCCCTTTTCGCAGGATCCGTGCCGGTTCCACATACTCGTTAATCAGCCCTTCCACCGAAAAAACGAGCTGATAGTGAAACGGTGGCGTAGGCCGTTCTGGCAGTCCGCCAACATACAGACGAAGGGCATCGGCGCGTCCGCCGAGGCGGCGAACCAGTTCCCCGCCAAGTATCGATGCCATGCCGGGAGAAAGACCGCAATCCGGCGCCACAGCAACGCCGCGCTTCTCGGCCTTCTTCGAGAGCGCAAGTTCCTGGCGAACGACAGTGTTATTGCCGCCCAAATCGGCGAAGTGGCAGCGGGCCTCCACGGCCGCACGCGCCAATCCCAGGTTCAGGAAGTAAGGCACGGCGGAAAGAGCCGCATCATGTCCATGCATGAGTTTGGCGGCTGCTTTCTCGTCACTCGCATCGAGTGCTACCGCCCGAACTTTCTTTTCACGAGTAATTCGATTGACGCGTGCTGCCACATCGCGTGCGCGCTTTGCGTCGGTGTCTGCCAGGGTTACCGAATCCACCTGCGGCGTGCGGGCCATGTCGAAGGCAGCTGCCGATCCCATCATTCCCGAACCAATCACTAAGAGCTTCATACGATGTCTCTTCCTAGAGTCTTATGCGTTATTAGAGCGAGGCGCCAGCAGACGTATGCAGTCCCGCGGTTGAGCAGCATTTTGTTCGCTGCCAGTCAGCCTCAGAGGAACAGGTCGCGCTGTACGTAATGAAGGAGAGAACTAGAGACCGGAGGGAGCAAGCCGCTCACAGACGTACTGGCGAAGATCGAGCTTGAAGAAGGTCACTCTGGATCATATCACTCAGAGCGTCGTTCGCGAGCTTACTCGTGTTTAGGTTTGACCCCTAGCAATCGCTGAACAAACAATCGGTGAAACAGAGTAGGAGGGCCGCATAAGAAATTTGTCTGGGGAGTACCAACATTTGGCCGACGCACGCACTCCAAGCTTCATGTCGTCGACGGTCAGTGTCGCGCATGCCGGAGATTCGTCGCATATCTGGTCTTTCGTCTCCTTACATCGGAAGGCATTGCTTATCACAGCTGGCGTGGCTGCCTTGCTCTTCATCGTGGGCGTAGTACTAATCGCGAAATTTTGGCCGTTCACGCAGAAATCCGTCATTGAGAATCTTGCGGAAGCCAGCGACAGCAAGGTTACGGTTCGCAGTTATAAACCCACCTACTTCCCTTCACCGGGATGCATCCTCGACGGCGTGGAATTTCGGCATGGAGAGAATCAGGCTCAGTTCATCACGATTGAGAAGCTCACAATTCAAGGCAGTTACAGCGGGATTCTTAGGAATCACATTCCGCGAATCATCGCCGATGGCGCTCGGGTATTTATCCCCCCGTTTGGCAGTAAGCCGACATTCAATACTCAGCACTCGAAGCTGGTCATCGATGAGCTGATAGCGAACGGCGCTAGCATTGAATTCGCGTCCAAGAACCCGCAGCAACCGTCCTTGCGCTTCGACATTCACCAGGCCTCACTCACAGGCGTGCAATGGGGGAGTTCCATCGGTTACCACATCAAATTCCACAATCCGAATCCGCCGGGCGAAATTACTGTGGCGGGAAAGTTTGGGCGCTGGATGGAGGGCCATGCTGACGAAACTCCAATCTCCGGTGATTACACCTTCGAGGATGCCGATCTGGGCGTCTACGACGGCATTGCGGGAACGTTAGCATCACGAGGCAAGTTCGATGGGATGTTGAAGCACATCAATGTGTCGGGGACGACCGACGTTCCTGATTTCAACGTGAGAACCAGTAGCCACACCGTGCATCTCCGAACGAAATTCGATGCGTACGTCGACGGAACCAAGGGAGACACCTTTCTCAACCGTGTCGAAGCAAGGTTCGAACGAACTGTAGTACTTGCCGAGGGCGCGATTGCCGGCTCGAAAGAATCCAAGGGCAAAGAGGCCAATATCCACCTGACTTCCCATGATGGACGAATCGAGGATCTTCTGAAGTTATTTATGAAAGCGCCACAGGCACCGATGTCCGGAGCTGCGTCACTGGATGCGCATGCGATTGTTCCACCGGGAAAAGAACGATTCCTCGACAAGCTTCGTCTGACTGGAGCTTTCGACATCGACTCGGGGAACTTCACCCATCCCGATACGCAACTGGATGTGGACAAGCTGAGCGCCGGCGCCCGTGGAAAAAATAAAGACACTCCGGAGGACGTAGTCAGCAATCTTAAAGGGAAAGTTGAACTTGAGCATGGTGTAGCGAGATTCTCAAATCTGACGTTCAGCATTCCCGGGGCAGATGCACAGATGCACGGAACGTACAACGTGATCAATCACAGGATCGACCTGCACGGAAACATGCGCGTCGCTACGCGAATCTCGAAAACCTCTACAGGAATGAAGTCTCTGATTCTGAAAGTCATGGACCCCTTGTTTCGCAAGAAAAAAAAGGGCGAGATTGTCCCTGTTCATGTCGAAGGAACCTACGAAAAACCGGAGTTCGGCTTAGACATGACACAGCCGGACAATAAAAAATCACCTCCGAAATCGAAGCCCTAAGAAAACGGAAATTACATGGTGGAGCTGCTTGGGCACAGTGATTTTTCTGATTAAAGGCGAATGTATAGCGAACGCTGTCAGCTCTCCCCGCTAATTTGATCGACTCGGCCCCCTCCTCGTTTGCGCAGTACTCCGCTGAGAGCGGGAAACCATCATCCTTCAGTACGTTGCTCGCTGACTGGCCACCTTGTGATCAAAATTACATCCACAAGTGATTCAAGAACGTTGCAGAGCGTCTAAGAATCCTCGCTCAGATCGACTTGTTTTCGCAGAAGACCAGAAGGTTCACAATCTCTCGAACGATAGTCGGACGCAAATCCTGATGCGTTCTCGCGGGCCGCGTCTTGTGCTAAGACCTTTTACTGCTAATACGTAGCTGCCGACCATCCAACCGATTCGCGATTCCGCCTCCCCGCTCCACGCGTCGATAAGAAGCGAAGATCTCTCTGGAATTTCAGTTATCGGCAGTGTCTCAACTGTGTTTGGATTTGTGATTTAAATCACATCGAGGTGTGATTTCCTACCCGGCGCTGCCCCCGCCAACGCCGCTACCATCAGGCCCATCGTGGAACAAGGCTAGAAGGCAACAACCTAAGGGAATTCATGGTTTGGCACGCGGTTTGCCACGCTTTCGCAGTTTTGCGCCAGCGATAACGAATTCTACAGCCTTGCAGTCGTGCGCAGAGTTCTTGACTACTTCGCTTTGAGGCGTGAGAAGGAAGGAAATTCGTCATGAAGATGGTTGCAATTTTTCTGATCGTGGTAGCTGCCGTGACGGGATTGCTGTATGTGGGTGCAGTGAATCCGCCTGAGGCCAAGGCTGTTCCCAGTTATGCCAGGCAGACTGGTCTGCCGTGCAGTGGTTGTCACTACACTCCCCCGGAGCTGAACCCTGCCGGGCGGCGGTTCAAGCTGACCGGTTACGTCGACCGAGCCGACGAGACCAAGGTGATAAAGACGGATGGCGGCAAAAAGCGTGCAGCGCTCGATCTGCTGGCTTCATTGCCTCTCTCAGTCATGCTTGACACCTCGTTCACATCGACGAAATCGCAGGTGCCGAATACCAGCGGCACCACAACTCCGCTGCCCCCGTCGCAGAATGGCAGCTTTGAAATGCCGCAAGACATTTCGCTGTTCCTTTCGGGCGCATGGACCAGTCACGTCGGCAGCTTTCTGCAAGTCACCTACGACACGCAGGCCGACCACTTCAGCATGGACAACACCGATATCCGCTACGCGAACACAACCAAGCTGGGCGGAAAAGAACTGGTGTACGGGTTGGATCTCAACAACAATCCGACAGTCGAGGATCTGTGGAACAGCACCCCAGCGTGGAGTTATCCATGGATTGCCAGTGATTGGGCGCCGACGCCGAATGCGTCTCCCATCATCAACGGCGGCTTAGCGCAGGATGTTGCCGGAATTGGCGGCTATGGCATGTGGAACAACCATTTGTATTTCGACGCGCACATCTATCGCTCGGAACACGTGGGCGCCGCCCAGCCGTTTACGGCAACGCCGGGATTGACCACCATTCGCGGAGTCGCACCCTACTGGCGTGTGGCCTGGCAACAGCTTACGGCGAAAACGCAGTATGAATTTGGCACCTACGGGATCCATATGCAGGCGACGCCGAATGACATCATCGGCCCGAAAGATGGGTACACCGATTTTGCTTTCGACACGCAAATCGACCGGACGATGTTCCGCACGGATATCCTGTCATTCCGGGCGACCTACATTCGCGAAAACTCCAATCTGCTGGCGACGCTTGCCGCCGGCGGCGCAAACCAGAGCTCCCATCACCTGAACACGGTGTTAGCCAATGCCGAATATCACATCGGCAACAAGTACACGGGAACGTTCGGCTGGTTCAGCACAACAGGTACATCCGATGCCGCGCTCTATCCGTCTGGCGCGGTGACCGGCAATTTCAACGGCGATCCGCGAGGCACCGGCTACATCGCGAACATCACGTATTGGCCCTGGCAGAATCTGCTGCTCGGCGCCCAATACACCGGGTATACGCGTTTCAATGGTGCGTCGATGAACTATGACGGCGCAGGCCGCAGTGCCGGCGCGAATAACACGATCTATGTGGACGCGAAGATTATTTTCTAGCTGTGAACAGAGACATTATTGATTTGCAAATGAAAAGGAGAACGGGATTATGAAATACAAAGTATGCGTGCTGGCGTTGGTGGTGGCTGGTTTGTGTGCAGCGGCCTGGGCTGGCGATATCGAGGGCAAGGTCACTGGAATGAAGGGGAAGTCAGTGGTTTACGTCGACACGATCGCGGGTAAGACGTTTCCTGCACCCAAGGATCATCCGGTGATTGATCAAAAAGGGCTGATGTTTTCGCCGCATGTTGTCGTCGTGCAACAGGGCACGACCGTTGATTTTCTGAACAGCGACAACGTTGCCCACAACGTTTTCTGGACTGCTATCGGCAATGACAAGAAAGCTGGACATAACCTGGGCACCTGGCCGAAGGGCGAGAAGCGTCCTTTCACATTTGACAAGCCGGGTGTCGTGGCGCTGCTCTGCAATGTTCACCCCGATATGGCGGGATACCTCATTGTCAGCCCGACTCCGTACTTTGCCGAGACGGATGACGCCGGCAACTACAAGATCAAAGACGTTCCAGACGGAAGCTACACGCTCGTGGTCTGGCATGAGGGCGCGAAGAATCAGTCCAAGCCTGTGACCGTTGCGGGCGGCGGCAAAGCGGATTTCACCCTGAGCAAGTAAGGGCTGTTGTTGCGTAGCGAGAGGGGAGCAGCCTGCTTGGGGCGATGCTTCCCTCTCGTAATAGTTCAAGGTGCTGCAGATCTGCCATTGATGAAGCTGTCGAAACGACGCCCATGCTGAAGCGATTCAAAAATAAGAAGGTCGATGGGGATTGGCTGCACACAAACTTTCCCTGCATGATGGCCTGTCCGGCTCACACCAATGCCGGGCGCTATGTAGGTCTGATCGCTGAGGGACGCTTCGAAGAAGCTTACCGGCTGGCGCGCGATCCCAATCCGCTGGCCAGTATCTGTGGGCGAGTCTGCGCGCATCCCTGCGAAACCGCCTGCCGCCGCGGCGAGATTGACAAACCGATTTCGATTCGCGCTCTCAAGAGATTTCTCACCGAGCAGCACGGGCCGGAGTCGAAACACCCCATCAATGTCAACGAAGGGCGCGGACAGCAGAGACTCCCATTCAAAGTTGCAGTGGTGGGAGGAGGTCCGGTCGGGCTCTCCGCAGCGCACGATCTGGCATTGATGGGATATGCGGTCACGATCTTTGAAGCTGCGCCGGTCGCGGGTGGAATGCTGTATCTTGGAATTCCGGAATACCGTTTGCCGCGTGACGTGGTCGAGGCGCAGGTCCGCGAGATTCTCGAAACCGGCGACATCACTCTAAAACTGAATCATGCCGCGGGAAGAGATTTCACAATTTCTGAGCTTCGGCAGCAAGGATTTGACGCGGTCCTGATTGCTGTCGGCGCGCATCGCAGCCGCGATCTGAGCATTCCGGGCGTGGATCTCGATGGCGTGCACAAGGGCATCGATTTTCTGCTCAACGTCAATCTTGGATACAAATTCACCATTGGGAAGAAAGTGATTGTGATCGGCGGCGGCAACGTCGCCATGGACGTTGCCCGCTCTGCCGCTCGCGAAGTGGTCAAGCAGCACGCAGGCGGTGTCGAGGATCTTGAGCCTTCCGCGGAAAACGTCTCAGCAGTCGCGACCAAAGAAATGGTCGACATATCGCTATCGGCACTGCGCATGGGCGCGCGCGAGGTGAACCTGGTCTGCCTGGAGCGTCGCGAAGAGATGCCTGCCGCTCTGGAAGAGATCGTAGAGGCCGAAGAGGAAGGGATCATCATGCATCCCGGCCTCGGGCCGAAGCGCGTCGTCGGCAAAGACGGAAAAGTTATTGCGCTCGAAACGCTGAAGACCAAGTGGGTGTTCGACCAGAACCGGCGCTTCAATCCGGCATTCTATGAGAACAGTGAGACCCAAATCGAGTGCGACACCATCATCATGGCGATCGGGCAGGCGCCACGGCTCGATTTCCTGAAGCCGGAAGATAAAGTTGAGATCTCTCCACGCGGTCTCATCGCTGCGAATCCACAGACGCTGATGACGTCGGCTGCGGGAATTTTTGCCGGCGGAGATTGCGTCTTCGGACCGCGACTGATTATCGACAGTGTTGGTGACGGTAAACGCGCAGCCGTGGGAATTGACGAGTACCTGCGCGGCGGCAAGCATCCGGAACCGATTATCGAAGTCGAACTACTCAAACGGCATTCCATGCCACTCGCGTACCTCGACCTCAACCGTCAACCGGTTCCGATGCTGCCTCTCGAGCGCCGCACCGGCGTGACCGAAGTGGAAGTTGGTTACGACGCTGCGTCGGCTGTGGCCGAGGCGCAGCGCTGCCTGCACTGCTGGGTCAATACGATTTTTGAAGGCACTCCGGAAGACGGCAGTATGTGTATCCTGTGCGGCGGATGCGTCGATGTTTGTCCGGAGAAATGTCTGGAACTGGTTTCGCTCGACCGCATTTCGTTCGAGCCGGAAACCGTGAATCACATCCGTGAAAACCAGGAGTGCTTCGGAGTCGAGTTCGACGAGGTCGCAGCCGACGAGCTCGGAGTCGTGACCGGTGCCGCGATGTTGAAGGACGAGACGCGCTGCATTCGCTGCGGACTGTGCGCGATGCGCTGTCCGGTAGGCACGATCACCATGGAATCGTACAACCTGCTTCCGGCGGAGCCGACGGGATTGATCTCAATTGCGGCGATCGGCGCGGGATTGCAGAAATAGCAAGAGGCAACTATGGCCGAAGAGAAAAAAGATGAGTTACGGAGCGATCTCAGCCGGCGTCAGTTCTTTACCAAGCTTGGCCTGGGATCGTTGAGCATCGCTGCGGTTGGTACGGCCGCGTTCTCCTATCAGTATCTCGAGCCGAACGTGCTCTATGAGCCGTCGCCGGTGGTCAATGCGGGCAAACCCGATCGCTATCCACTCGACTCCGTGACGCTCGACGTGAATAACGGCATTTACATCATCCATTCGCAGGAAGGTTATTTCTCGCTGAGCGCGGTGTGCACACACCTGGGCTGCCTGACGGCGTGGAAGCAGGAGTTGGGAATCATCGCGTGTCCCTGCCACGGCAGCAAGTTCGATACGAATGGAAAGAAGATCGAAGGGCCGGCGCCCAAGCCGCTGCCGTGGAAACGCGTTTGGATCAATGACGATGGCGATCTGCTGGTCGATCGTTCGACCGATGTTCCGGCGCTGGCGCGGGATTCCTACGTGAGGGTCTGATATGGCGAAAACGGTAGACCGATATTTCGACGACCTGCAGCAGACGCGGGTCTGGCGATCCATTTTTCGAAGTGGGGCAGGGTCGAGCACGCTGAAGCGCGCACTGGCCATTCAACAGAACGTGTTTCTGCATCTCTTCTCGACCAAGGTCCGCACGCGGATGTTGAGTTTCAGCGCGACGTGGTATCTGGGTACGCTGACGCTGGGGACATTTCTGATCCTGGTCGCGACCGGCATCCCACTGATGCTCTATTACCATCCTTCGGCTCCGCAGGCGTATGCCGACACGAAAGACCTGCAATTTGTGGTTTCGTCGGGAATGTTTCTGCGGAACCTGCATCGCTGGTCGGCACACGCCATGGTGTTTCTGGTATTCGCGCATATGTTCAAGGTGTTTTATCGTGGCGCGTACCGAACGCCACGCGAGTTCAACTGGGTGATCGGCGTCGTTCTCCTCCTTATTACGTTGCTGCTCAGCTACACCGGCTACCTGCTTCCCTGGGATCAGCTGGCCTATTGGGCGATCACGGTCGGATCGAACATCGCGTCAGCGGTTCCTGTCATTGGGGACAAGATTCACTTCTTGCTCCTCGGCGGACACGCAGTCAACGCCAACGCGCTGTTGCGCTTCTACGTGCTGCACTGCATGATCCTGCCGCTGACGGCGATGTTCTTCGTCGCGATTCATTTCTGGCGCATTCGCAAAGACGGTGGACTTTACAACCACGACAGCGAGCCGGCAACGGTACGCGCAAAGAACGGTGGAGCGAGTTCTGGGAAGGAGGCGAAATAGCCATGGCAGACTCGAAAGATTTCGTCGCCGGCGTCGACTCGAATGCCAAGAAGTCTCCACGGCGGATCGTCTTCATTACGCGCCGCACCTCCGCGCAGGTCAAAGCGGAGACCGAGGACCAGCTTCAGACTTTTCCCGAAGTACTATTCCGCGCCGCTGTCGCGATTATGACCCTGGCAATTGCGCTAGTGTGGATTGCGCTGATATTCAACGCGCCGCTTGAGGGACTCGCTGACCCGTCGCATACGCCGAACCCGGCGAAGGCGCCTTGGTACTTCCTCGGACTGCAGGAGATGCTGCACTATTTCCCTCCGGTAGTCGCTGGAGTGTTGGTGCCGGGACTCGTGGTGATGGCGCTCATCGTGATCCCGTATTTCAAGGTCAATATTGAAGCGGACGGGTTATTCCTGAAAGACCGGCAGAGACGGCTCCAGATCTTCTACGTTGTTGCCAGCGCGTTGTCGCTTTTTCTGCTCTTTTTCAAGGTGTACGCCGCGCTGGTGCCTACGCTGATCATGGCGGGAATCATGCTGGTGGCGGCGCAGAGTTCTCCACAATCACCTTCGGCCTTCCGCCGCTATCTGGCGGGCCGGCCTCTTTCTTATTGGGTGATGACCTGGTTCTTATTCGAGCTGGTGGTACTTACCGCCATCGGCACTTTCTTCCGCGGTCCGGGCTGGGCTTGGGTATGGCCGTGGCAAGGCTGATAGCGATGAAACCAATTATGAACATCGGGATGCGGCGGTCATGAGCGAAACACCTACGTCGCTCTGGCACAAATTATTCGGAGACAGCGTGCGCGCCTTCGGCGTCGTCAGCGTGGTGTTTCTGGCCTCCATGGCGATCGCTCCGGCAAAAAACTTCTTCAGCGAATGGCGCCACTATCAGCACGGCTACCTGAGCATGATTCGAAACCGCAGCGAGGCGAACACGCTGCAGCGGCACTTTCAGGGAGGGATCCAGCAGATCTGGCTTCCTGATCTGGGCGTAACGGATCGCTGCACGAGTTGCCACGTCGGACTGAAGGAAGCCAGCCTCACCGATGTCGCCACGCAGCCTTATCGCAAGCATCCGGTGATCCCGCACAATCTTGATCAGTTCGGATGCACGGTCTGTCATCGCGGGCAGGGTGCGGCAACAACCGTGGAAGAGGCGCACAGCAGCACGCTGGCGTGGGAGCAGCCGATCCTTCCCGCAAAGTACATCGAGTCTTCCTGCGGACAATGTCATCGCGGACCGCTGCCCGGCACTCCGCAACTGAATCAAGGACGCAATCTGCTCTCACGGGAAGGCTGCGTGCACTGCCACCTGGTGAAGTTGCCCGATGGCAGCACGATGAAGCCGTCGGATGATCCGCCATCCCTTTCGCACATTGCCGATAAAACATCACGCGAATGGATCTTTGCCTGGCTGAAAGATCCGCAGGCGTACGCCTCGACGTCGACGATGCCGAACTTCAAACTCAGCGATGATGATGCGCGCGACATCTCGGCGTTTCTGATCGCGAACAGCACGGCGATGCCGGGCGACACTGCGAGCGCGGCTGCCAAGCCATCTTCCGATCCAGCGGCAGGAGCGAGTCTCTACGGAGAATCTTTCTGCGCCTCGTGTCATGCGGTACAGAACGCTGCCGGCAACATGGTCGGCGGCAATGTCGGACCCGAGTTGACTCGCGTCGGAAACAAAGTCAAGCCTGAGTGGCTGCAGGCGTGGCTGCGCAATCCGCGCGTTTACGATCCTGCCACAGCCATGCCGCATTACCGCTTCAACGATGGCCAGGTCGCGACGCTCTCGGGATTCCTGCTGGCCAAAAGCGATTCCGATCTGCTTGCCAATGTTCATCTGGATGCAGCAACGCCCGAGCAGGTCGTGCACGGCAAGCGCCTGGTCTCCGACTACGGCTGCGCTTCGTGCCATGAAATTGGCGGCGTCAAGAAGCCGGAAAACTTCGCTCCCGAACTGAGCAGGATCGGCAGCAAGCCAGTAACGCAGCTCATCTTTTTACCTGGCATGCAGCATACGTTGCCGGACTACATTGCAGGCAAGATCAAAAATCCTCGAGCCTTCTCTCCGGGACTGAAGATGCCGCAGTACACCTTCACCTCGGCGCAAATCGATTCGCTGACCACAGCGCTGCTGTCGTTGAACGATCGCTCGTATTCCCTACCCCCGTCGCTTGCCGTGCCTGCCAAGCCTGAGTCTGACTATCAACCCGCCGGTAAAGCGGGAAAGCTGATGACGGATCTGGCCTGCTTCAGTTGCCATCGCATCAATGGACACGGCGGCGACATGGCTCCTGACCTTACATGGGAAGGCAGCTCGGTGCAACGCGAATGGCTGGTGCAGTTCTTCAAGAATCCTGGCACCCTGCGTCCGTCGCTGATTCGCCGTATGCCCCGATTCAACCTCAGCGACAGTGATGTGAACGAACTCACCGACTACATCATGACCGTCTATCAGAGCCCGGCGGTTGACCGTGACTCAATGCCATTGAGTGGCTACTCGCAAGGACAGATCGAACTTGGCAAACAGCTCTTCTACGGCAAGTACTCGTGCCAGGGTTGCCACATCGTCGATACCAAGACCGACAAGGGTTACATCGGTCCTACGCTGACTCAGGTTGGATCGCGCCTCACTGCTGCCTGGATCTACCAGTGGATGAAGAACCCGCAATCTCTGCGTCCCGGCACCGTTGAGCCGAACCGCGCCATGAGCGACGAGGATGCGCGCGCACTGACCGCATTCTTGATGTCACAAAAGAGCGGGGGAAAATCCCCACATCTCGCAAAAGCGGCGAGACATGGGGCACCCGAGGAGGTGGCAAAGCGATGAAAGCCTACATTGCATTCCTTCTCGGGCTTGTCATGTTGGGAAGTTCCTGCTCGCGCAAGAGCGAATCTGCCGGGGCGCCGAAGCCCACAGCTTTTGGAGCCGCCATCGTAGAGTCCAGCGGCGGCAAACAATTCGCGCAAACTGGAAGCCTTTTGCCCCAGCCCGTGGTCGTTCAGGTAAACGATGCGCAGGGGACTGCGGTTCCAGGTGCTCTGGTCCAATTCGCATCTGCATCCGGAGTCACATTCGATCCTGCGTTCGGCCTCAGCGATTCCAGTGGCCAGGTGACAACGAATGTTTCGCTCGGCGGCATGGCCGGCCGCTACCAGCTCGTCGCCTCCACCATCGACAAGTCGCACAAGAAAGTAGAGCTCCAACTCGAAGAGATCGCTCTGGGATATCAGCAGGCGCTTGGCCGTCATCTCAATGATCAGTACTGCGAGAGGTGCCACAACCCGGAGTCGACGGTCGAACGCGTGTCGAACTACGACAACCTTGAGGTGAAGCCGCATCCGTTCACCGAGGGCGATACGCTGAATAAGATAAGCGACGCCGACCTCACCGCCATCATTACCAATGGCGGGCCGGCGCTGCAGAAATCAGCACTGATGCCGGCATGGGGAAACACGCTGAGCAAATCCGACATACAGGCATTGGTCTCTTACATTCGCGCCATTTCCGATCCGCCCTCGAAGAGTGCCGGACCGGTATATGCGAAGAAATAGCCTTCTTCGCTGTCTCAAACCAAGTTCATCCAGCCGTCCCGTGGCCGAGGACACGCAATTTGAGAATGCCAAAGCAGCCGGACACGATTACATCGATTGCGGCCAGCGCCAGGCAACATCGCCTCGTAGGTGTTGGATAAGCGATGGTCATTGAATTCTTTTCTGATCCAGCTACTGCAAATGGTGGACCTGGCGATTTGCGGCAGGAAAAGCAGCCCAAGAGGATTCCGCAAGTTGTTGAAAATATGGTGGAGCTAGTCGGGATCGA